>NZ_FMYQ01000020.1 GCF_900096975.1 Paraburkholderia lycopersici | reverse complement strand
TGGCACCCGTGACCGTGATGGCCAAAGGAACGCCGCGCGCATCTACGACGATGTGCCGTTTCGACCCGAGCTTGCCCCGGTCTGTCGGGTTGGGGCCGGTTTCCTGGCCCCCCGGGGGCTGGAAACACTGGCGGCATCAAGACTCGCCCGTTCCCAATCAATCTGGTCATGCTCACGCAAGCGGCGAAGCATCGCCCGATGCAGCTTCTCCCACACGCCTGCGGCTTGCCAGTCGCGTAGTCTTCGCCAGCAGGTCATCCCGCTGCCGAAGCCCAATCCTTTCGGCAAGTATTCCCATGGAATACCTGTTTGCAGGACATACAGGATGCCGTTCAATGCTGCGCGGTCGTCCACCGTCCGGCGGCGGCCTCCTTTGGGCGACGGCGTGAACACCGGAATCAGCGGCTCAAGCGCTGCCCATAACTCGTTACTGATTTTTCGTCTGGCCATACCGCCAGGATATGGCTTTCATGGCTTCACGTCCAGGTTGTGTTAGCCGCTCTTAGTCCCGAGCCTTTTCCGCCTCCTGATACAACTCGCGCAGCGACTGCCCGAAGGTGGCGTCGACATCGCGCAGCACGCCCGCGCGCGTGAACATGGCCACGGGTGGCAGCGTCCAGTCAAGCGTGTAAGGCACGATCGCCACGCCCGCGAAGTGCACGAGTTCCTCGGCAATGTCGGCGGGTACGATCGACACGGCGCTGTCATTGGCGACGATCATTTCGCCAATGAGCCGCGCCGTGTAGCTCTCCACGATAGGCACGGGCGGCGCGACGCCCGCGTGCAGAAAAAGATCGGAGATCTGTTCGCGTATGGGCGTGTGCGGCGCGCCGAGTATCCAGTCGAGTTCGACGAGCTTTTGCCAGTCGAGCTTGTTGCGCGCGAGACGCGCAGCAAGCCGACGGCTCGCGATGAGCCGCGGCTTTTGCTGATGCAATACCTCGAAGCGCAACTGTGCGACGTCGACCGCGGACGAGGCGCGCCCGATCACGATATCGAGCGTGTGGTCGCGCAACTGCGGCAGCAGCGCATCGCTCGTGCCTTCGTGGATCGTCATGGTGATGCGTTGCGGCAGCCGCGACTGCGTGAGGCGGATCGCGGACGCGAGCGTGCGCCCCGAGATGAAAGGAATCACGCCCACGTGCAGCCGCGCGGCGTGGCCCGCCACCACGGCTTCGATGTCGCGCGCGAGGTGATCGAGGTCGTGCAGCATGGCCTGCGCGCGCGCGAGCACGACGTTGCCGAGCGCCGTGGGCGTCATGCCGCGCGACGAGCGTTCGAAGAGCGGCGCGCCGAACATGCTTTCCAGTTCGGTAAGCGCGTTGGTGACGGCGGGCTGGCTCGTTGCCATGTGCTCCGCCACGCGCGTGAGCGAGCCGTGCTGGCGGATCTGCAGGAGCAGGACCAGATGGCGCATTTTCAGGCGCGTATTCAACCGCCTCGTTACTTCGTCGATGCTGAAAGACACGATACCCCGGGTATCAGAAAAAAATGATGGCGCCATACTAAATCAAAATGGCGGGCTTATGACGGCACTCTAGAATCGCCTCATCCGAACACGCCGCAGTCGCGCCGGCCTCCAGCCGTGCGAGCCGGCTCCATTATCGAGTGAGGAACATGAACAAGACCGATCGTCAGGCCGCTCTGGAATATCACGCGTTTCCCACGCCGGGCAAGATCTCGGTGACGGCCAGCAAGCCGCTCGTCACCCAGCGCGACCTCGCGCTCGCCTATACGCCGGGCGTGGCCGTCGCCTGCGAGGAAATCGTCGAAGATCCGCAGAACTCGTTTCGCTACACGAGCCGCGGCAATCTGGTGGGCGTCATCACGAACGGCTCGGCCGTGCTGGGCCTCGGCAATATCGGCGCACTGGCCTCCAAGCCGGTGATGGAAGGCAAGGCAGTGCTCTTCAAGAAGTTCGCGGGCATCGACGTGTTCGACATCGAGGTCACCGAAAGCGATCCCGACAAGCTCGTGGACATCATCGCGAGCCTCGAAGCGACGTTCGGCGGCATCAATCTGGAAGACATCAAGGCGCCCGACTGCTTCACGGTCGAGCGCAAGCTGCGCGAACGCATGAAGATTCCCGTCTTCCACGACGATCAGCACGGCACGGCCATCACCGTTTCGGCCGCGTTCCTGAACGGCCTGAAAGTGGTGGGCAAGGATATTTCGAAGGTCAAGGTCGTGACATCGGGCGCAGGCGCCGCGGCGCTCGCGTGTCTCGATCTCATGGTCGATCTGGGTCTGCCGCTCAAGAACATCTGGGTGACCGATATCGACGGCGTGGTCTACCAGGGCCGCACGACGCTGATGGACCCGGACAAGGAACGCTTCGCGCAGGACACGTCCGCGCGCTCGCTTTCCGAAGTGATCGAAGGCGCAGACGTGTTCCTCGGCCTTTCGGCCGGCGGCGTGCTGAAGGCCGACATGGTCAGCAAGATGGCCGACAGGCCGCTGATTCTCGCGCTCGCGAACCCGACGCCCGAAATCTTCCCCGAGATCGCGCTCGAAGCGCGCCCGGACGCGGTGATCGCCACGGGCCGTTCGGACTTCCCGAACCAGGTCAACAACGTGCTCTGCTTTCCGTATATCTTCCGCGGCGCGCTCGACGTGGGCGCAACGACCATTACGCGCAAGATGGAAATCGCGGCCGTGCATGCGATCGCGAAACTCGCCGAAGAGGAACTGAACGACTCCGTGGCCGCCGCATACGGCGCCTACGATCTGCGGTTCGGCCCGAAGTACCTGATTCCGAAGCCCTTCGATTCGCGCCTGATCGTGCGTATCGCGCCGGCGGTGGCAAAGGCCGCCATGGAAGACGGCGTGGCCACGCGTCCTATCGACGACTTCGGTGCGTACACGAACGAGCTGCAGCAGTTCGTCTATCACTCGGGCGCGTTCATGAAGCCGATCTTCGCGGCCGCGAAGCAGTTCGTGCGTGACGGCGGCAAGTCGCGCATCGTGTTCGCCGAAGGCGAGGAAGAGCGCGTGCTGCGCGCGGTGCAGGTGATCGTCGACGAGAAACTCGCGCGCCCGATCCTGATCGGTCGCCCCGAAGTGCTGCTCGCCCGCATCGAGAAGTTCGGTCTGCGCCTGAAGCTCGGCGAGGACGTCGAGGTCACGAATCCCGAGTACGACGAGCGCTTCCACCAGTACTGGACGACTTACTGGGAACTGCGCTGCCGCGACGGCATTTCGAAGGAAATGGCGCGCGTGGAAATGCGCCGCCGCCTCACGCTGATCGGCGCGATGCTGGTGCGCCTCGGCGACGCGGACGGCATGGTGTGCGGCACGGTCGGCGCGTATCACGATCACCTGCGCTTCGTCGACGAAGTCATCGGCATGCGCCCCGACGCGAAGACCTACGCGGCGATGAACATCCTGCTGCTCGACAAGCGCACGGTCGCGATCGTCGACACGCACGTGAACGACAATCCGAACGCCGAGCAGATCGCGGAATTCACGCTGGCGGCGGCGCGCCAGATGGAATGGCTCAATCTCGCGCCGAAGGTCGCGCTGCTTTCGCGTTCGAATTTCGGCTCCGGTAGCTCGGCTTCGGGCGCGAAGATGCGCGAAGTGCTCAAGCTCGTGACGGAAAAGAATCCCGATCTGGAAATCGACGGGGAAATGCACGGCGACTGCGCGCTCGACGAAGCGTTGCGCCTGCGCATCCTGCCGCATTCGAGGCTCAAGGGCGCGGCGAACCTGCTGGTGTGCCCGAACGTGGACTCGGGCAACATCGCCTACAACCTGCTCAAGACGGGCGCGGGCAGCAACGTGGCGGTCGGACCGTTCCTGCTGGGCGTGAACGCGCCTGTGAACGTGCTGACGTCGAGCTCGACGGTGCGCCGCATCATCAACATGGCCGCGCTGACCGTGCTGCAGGCCAATCGCGACTGAGCGTGAAAGCGTGAATGGGACGCATGTGACGCGTCCCGACGAAAGCGCGCGATGGCCCGAGGCCATCGCGCGTTTTTTTTTGCGCCGAAGGTTCAGGCCGCCGATCCGGCGAGCTTGTCGTCGATCAGCCGGCAGGCGGCGCTGTAACCGCCCATCAAGGCGTCGATATCGGAATTGAATGGAAGTCCGGCGGCGTCGCCGACTTTCAGCGCCTGCGCGGGAAAGACGGAAGGGTCGTTCGCGGCGATTCTCACCATGGCCGCGTAACGCGGGTAGAGAGGGCGTTTGATTTCGGAGCGTTCGAGCGGGACCGAGCCATTCGCTTCGACGCTGACCTGGATCGCGTAGCCGCGATATTCGTAAGTGCGATTCATGACTGCGTTGCCGTGCTGGTTGCAGCTTGCAAGCGTACGGAAGCCGGCTTAAGTCAAGCTTACGAAAATATTGAATAAACCGGAATGGACCTTTGCTTCGTTACGCATGAATCGAAGCAAGGCGAAAGGTAGCGAAAGGAACGGGTTAGACAGGACCGCAAAGGATTCCATCCTGCCAGGAAAGTTGTGCGCATGCTCTCCGGCTTAAGGTTCTCTTCAGCCAGGTGCTGGCACGATCGTCTAACCCCACGCAGCTTCGCGTGTTGCCATGTGCCGGACATTTGCATGGCGTAGGGTGGAGCCAGCCAGACTGGATATCGTTGTCCAAGTAACTTGCTGGAGCGCAGCCCCATGAAGCCGCCGACCGTTCGCCTGCAAGCGTACCTGTTCGTCGCTTCGCTTTCGGCGATGCTGATTCAGGTCGCCGTGTTCGTTTCCATCATGCTGTTGCACGTGCCGGAGCGCGCCTTCGAATCGACGCCGTTTCGCGCGGCCGTGCTCGCCGCGCTGGGCTGCGCGATGCTTGTCGTGCGCAGGCAGCGTCTGCGCGTCGCGCGGGAGGCCGATTCCCGCAGCCGCAGCCAGGCGAAGCTGCGCGCCGCACGGGCAGCGCGCGCCTCGATGCGCGCGGCTGCCCAGCCGCTGCGCGCTCGCCACCCCGCGCCCGCGGCGCGTACCGGGGCGAGCTTCAGCCGTCGACGGGCGGTGCGGGCATTTCCAGGTTGAGCTGATAGAACGCGGCGTCGAGCCAGCGGCCGAATTTGAACCCCACTTCCTTGATCGTGCCCGCGTGCGTGAATCCCAGTTTGGTATGGAGGGCGATGCTTCCGGCATTGGCGGCGTCGATGCAGCCTACGACCACGTGAATCTGGCGTTCGCGGGCACGCCGGATCAGTTCGTGCAGCAGGCGCTCGCCCAGCCCGCGGCCGCGATGGTCGCGGTGCACATAAACGCTGTGCTCGACCGTGTACTTGTTGGCGGGGAATGCGCGGAACGTGCCCCAGCTCGCGAAGCCGAGCAGCGTGCCGGCCGCGTCGACCGCGCCCACTACAGGAAAGCCGTTTGCGCGCTTGGTGCCGAACCAGGCGGCCATCGCCTCGGGCGGACGCGGCTTGTAGTCGTAGAGCGCCGTTGAGTTGACGATCGCGTCGTTGAGGATCTCGAGAATCGCTGGCGCATGTTCCGCTTCGTGACAGTCGATGAAGCGCACGTCATCGTTGCGTGACTTCGAATTCATAGGGAATCCTGTTTAAATGAAAAGGGTGGCGGTTTCGCCATATGGCGTCGATTTGGCGTCCATTCAGGTGCGGCCCATGTCGCAGATGGCAACGACGTAGCGCGCGGCACGTATGCCTGGATTGCTGAAAATCAGCGGGTGTTCGAGCCGCATGGCGAGGCAGTCGCCTGGATGAAGCGAATGCCGTTGATCGCCTAGCTCCACATCGATGCGTCCTTCCCTCACCCAGACCTGCTGGTGAATCACATTTTCGCGGCCGCCGGTTTCGTAGGCAACGCGCGCGCCGGCCGGGAAATCCACCTCGACGAGCTGGATCGGCGACGGCCAGTTGGGCGGCGACACGCTCCTGCGCGTGTAGCCCGACTGCGGATCGCGCCACTGCGCCTGCTGTTCGCGCCGCACCAGGGGCTCCGCGGGCGCGGTTTCGCCGGTCGCGCCAAAGAGGCTCGCCATCGACACGGAGAGACCCGCCGCGAGCTTCTCGAGCACGACCGCGGTGGGGCTCGCGCCGCCGCGCTCGATCATGGAGATCATCGAGCGGCTCACGCCGCTGCGCGCGGCCAGCGCATCCAGCGTCAAGCCGCGGGTGGAGCGCAAGTCGCGCACGCAGCGGGCGATTCGCTCGTTGATTCCCGTGTCGGTCGAATTGTCCATCGGCTCGAATTCCAAGATAATGGATTGATTGTCCATCAAAATGGAAATTGAGGTCAAGAAAAAGCGCGCGACCCGAGACCCGGGCCGCGCGCTCAGGGCGTCACGGCTTTTCCGGCAAGAACCAGTTCATCACGAGCGCGCAGATGCCGCCGGTGGCGACGCCCGACTCGAGCGCGTTCCTGAGCGCGTGCGGGAGGCTCGTCAGGATTTCCGGCACCTGGGAGACGCCAAGGCCCAGCGCCAGCGAAACGGCGATGATGAGCAGGGCGCGGCGGTCGAGGCGAACGCCCGCGAGAATGTTGATGCCCGACGCGGCCACCGCGCCGAACATCACCATGGCCGCGCCGCCCAGCACGGGCTCGGGCACGGCCTGCAACACGCCGGCCACGGGCGGGAACAGGCCCAGCAGAACGAGCATGCCCGCGATCCAGAGGCCCACGTGGCGGCTGGCGATGCCGGTGAGCTGGATCACGCCGTTGTTTTGCGCGAACACGGAACTCGGGAACGTGTTGAAAACGCCGGCCAGCAGCGAACTGAAACCGTTGACGAGCACGCCGCCCTTGATGCGGCGCATCCACACGGGGCCCTCGACCGGCTCCTTCGAAATCTTGCTGGTGGCCGTGACGTCGCCGATCGCTTCGAGCGAGGTGACGAGGTAGACGATCAGCATCGGCACGAAGAGCGGCCACGAGAAGCCCAGGCCGAAGTGCAGCGGCGTCGGAATCTGGAACAGCGCGGCTTCGCGCGCGCCCGTGAAGTCGAGGCGGCCAGTTGCGCCCGCAACGATATAGCCGATGGCGAGCGCGATGACGAGCGCGGTGCTGCGCACCCAGACGACAGGCACGCGATTGAGCGCGATGATGGTGCCGAGCACGAGGCCGGAAAGCATGAGGTTCCCGACGCTGGCGAAATTGCCCTTGGCGATGGCGCCATAGCCGCCGCCCATGCTGACGAGGCCGACCTTGATGAGCGTGAGGCCGATCAGCAGCACGACGATGCCGGTGACGAGCGGCGTGATGAGGCGCTTGATGAAGGGCAGGATGCGCGAAACCGCCATTTCGACGAACGAGCCCGCGATGACGACGCCGAAAATCGCGGCCATCACGGTTTCGACGGAGGTGCCCTGTTTGACCATCAGGCTGCCGCCCGCGATGAGCGGGCCGACGAAGTTGAAGCTCGTGCCCTGGACGATGAGCAGGCCCGCGCCGAGCGGCCCCACGCGCTTGCACTGAAGAAACGTGGCGATGCCGGAGATGACGAGCGACATCGAGACGATGAGCGTGGTGTCGCGGCTGGAGACGCCCAGCGCCTGGCAGATCAGGAGCCCCGGCGTGACGATGGGCACGAGGATCGCCAGCAGATGCTGGAGCGCGGCCACGAACGCGAGGGTCGGGGCGGGGTGGTCGTGGCCGTAGACGAGATCGTGGGCAGGTTCAGCGTCGTCGGCGCCGCGGGAAGCGGGCCGGGCGGATGAGGCGGATTGCATTGCGAGACCGGTGAAAAGGGAGGTGAAGCAAGGGAGGTGAAGCGGAAAAGTCCGGCATTTTAACGGATGGCGGTGGCGGACTTTCGGCGCGGCCTCTTCGGGGCGCGCCGTTCGACGGCGCGCCATCGGCGCGTTACCTGCCGTTGCGCGCGCGGGCCTGTTCGGCGAGCGCCTTGTAGTCGTAGGTGGGATAGAACTCGGTGCGGTAGCCGCCCCACGCGGTTTCCTCGATCGCGCGGTTCACTTCGCGCAACCGGTCGGCAGGCACGCGCAGCGTCACGACCTGGCCGATGCCCATCATCACGTACCACGAGACCACTTCAACGCCGGGCGGCGGAAAAGCCTTGTAAAAACCCTGCTCGGCCAGTTGCTGATTGATTTTCGGCAGGGGCTTCGACTCGTCGTGTTTCAGGAATATCGTGAGAAGGAAGGTGCCGTCGCCGGCGGGCGCGGCGGGCGGCGGCCCTCCGGCGTTCGTTTGCGCGGCGGCGGGCAACGGGGCCAGCATGGCGGCGGCGGCGGTCAAGGTGGCGCCGGCAATCCATTTGCGTACGGCATGCATCGGCTTTCTCCTGAATCAGGTGGGCACAAGAGCGGGGAAACCGGTTGCGGCGAACCGGGCAAGTTGCTCGCATCATGCCACCGGCGTTTGCCGCGCGCCGCGACCTCATGCAGTGCCCCGCAACGCACAGGCCCGAAAGCGGGGCCGCGGCAGCAACGCCGATAGCCCTTACAATAGGGCCGGTCCTCACATGCCTGCCAAACGAGCCCATGACACGAGATCCTCGCCTCACCCTGAACGCGCGCCAGCAGGAAATGCTCGAATGGGTGCAACGCGACGGCTTCGTTACGGTCGACGATCTCGCCTCGCATTTCGACGTCACGCCGCAAACGATTCGGCGCGACGTGAACTGGCTCGCCGACATGAATCTGCTGCGCCGCTATCACGGCGGCGCGAGCCTGCCCACGAGTTCGGAGAACGTCTCGTACAGCGCGCGTCAGCACATGTTCCATGAGGAGAAGCGGCGTATCGCGGCGCTCGCGGCTCAGCAGATTCCCGATCAGGCGTCGCTTTTCATCAATCTGGGCACGACGACCGAGGAAGTCGCGCGGGCGCTCAATCATCATCGGGGCCTGCGCGTCGTCACGAACAACCTCAACGTGGCGAGCCTGATGAGCGGCTATCCCGACTGCGAAGTGATGATTACGGGCGGCGTCGTGCGGCCTTGGGACAAGGGCATCGTCGGCGAGCACACCATCGACTTCATCCGCCAGTTCAAGGTGGATTACGCGATCATCGGCACCTCGGCCATCGAAACCGACGGCACGCTGCGCGACTTCGACACGCGCGAAGTGCGTGTGGCGCAGGCCATCATCGAGCACGCGCGCACGGTCTACCTCGTAGCGGATCATTCGAAAGTTGGCCGCCCGGCGCTCGTGCGCCAGGGGCATCTGAGCCAGATCCACGCGCTTTTCACTGACCAGCCGCTGCCCGCCGAAATGAACGAGGCGGTCGTGGCGGCGGGCACCCAGGTTCACGTCGCGGCCTAGCCTCGCGACGGCCGTTTTCCCTCCGCGCCGGCTCGGCGCGTTTTCCCGATTCCCTCTCCCAAGCGCGGCGCACTTCTCGTCCGGGCCTCCCGTCGAACAACGCAAGCGATTCGATCCCTATTTTCGTTTTCGCTCGGATGCGCGCATTTTGGGCGCGGGCGTCCGCCAAATCGAACCTTTACTTTTTCGTTTATGTTCGATAAATTTCGAATTCGAACATTTTGAGGTTCGATTTTCTTTCAGGGACAGCAGGTGACTCAACAGAACCGGTACGATCTGCTCGTCGTGGGCGGCGGGATCAACGGCGCGGGCATCGCGCGCGACGCGGCCGGTCGCGGCCTGTCGGTGCTCCTTTGCGAGCAGGACGATCTGGCCTCGCATACTTCATCGGCCAGCACCAAACTGATTCACGGCGGATTGCGCTATCTCGAGTACAAGGAGTTCGGGCTCGTGCGCAAGGCGCTGCAGGAGCGCGAAACGCTGCTGCGCGCCGCGCCCCACATCATGTGGCCGCTGCGTTTCGTCATGCCGCACATGCCCAACCTGCGTCCCGCATGGCTCATTCGCATGGGCCTCTTCCTGTATGACCATCTTGCGAAGCGCGAACTGCTGCCGGGCTCGCGCGGCATCGACATGCGCCGTCACGCGGCGGGCGCGCCGCTCGTCGATTCGATCCGGCGCGGCTTCGTCTATTCGGACGGCTGGGTGGACGACGCCCGCCTCGTCGTGCTCAACGCGCTCGACGCGAAAGAGCACGGCGCGCAAATTCTCACGCGTACGAAGCTCGTTTCGGCACGCCGCGCGCACGGCGAATGGCAGGCCGTCCTGCGCCGCCCGGACGGCAGCACCTTCGACGTGCGCGCGCGCGCCGTTGCCAATGCGGCCGGCCCCTGGGTGGGCGAGGTGCTGCACGGCGCGCTCGGGCGCGGCGCGCAGCACAGCGTGCGCCTCGTGAAGGGCAGCCACATCGTGACGAAGCGCCTGTTCGATCACGATCACGCATACATCTTCCAGAACCCGGACAAGCGCATCATCTTCGCGATTCCGTATGAACACGACTTCACGCTGATCGGCACGACCGACGTCGAATATCGCAACGACCCCGCGAAGGTCTCGATCGACGGCGACGAAACGCGCTACCTGTGCGAGTCGATCAACCGCTACTTCAAACGCAAGATCTCGCCCGCCGACGTGCACTGGACCTACTCGGGCGTGCGCCCGCTGCTCGAGGAAGAGGGGGCGGTCAACGCGTCCGCGGTCACGCGCGACTACAAGCTCGAACTCGACGACGCGGCTGGCGCACCGCTTCTTTCGGTGTTCGGCGGCAAGATCACGACCTTTCGCAAGCTCGCGGAAGAGGCTTCCGGCCTTCTTTGCCGCGCGCTCGGGCATACCGCGCCTTCGTGGACCGCTGGTGCGCCGCTGCCGGGCGGCGACATTGCCCACGCGCGTTTCGAGCCTTTTGCGCAGGATTTCGCGAAGCGCCATGCGTGGCTGCCCGCTGCGCTCGCGCGCCGCTATGCGCGCGCCTACGGCACGCGCGCAGAGCATCTCGCCGGCAGCGCCCGATCGCTCGCGGATCTGGGCGCCGAGGTCGCGCCTGGCATCTACGAAGCCGAGTTGCGTTATCTGCGCGACGCCGAATGGGCCACGCGCGCCGAAGACGTGTTGTGGCGCCGCTCGAAGCTTGGCCTCCATGTCGCGCCGGGCACGCTCGACAGCGTGGCTGCCGCGATCGACGGCTGGTTTGCCGCAACAAGCGCGACGGCGACCGCGCAGCACTGAAGTTCGCCGGCTTCACGCAACGCGTTTTATGCAACGTCAAGCAGTCCCCACGCGCCGTTCCTTGCGGCGCGTAATCACAACTACGTACAGATGGAGATGAGAGACATGCAGGAACAGTACATTCTTGCGCTCGACCAGGGCACCACGAGCTCGCGCGCCATGCTTTTCGATCGTCAGGGCAACATCGTTTCGATCGCCCAGAAGGAGTTCGAACAGATTTATCCGCAGCCGGGCTGGGTCGAGCACGATCCGCAGGAAATCTGGTCGACGCAGGCCGGCGTAGCCGCCGAGGCCGTCACGCGCGCAGGCCTGAACGGCACCAATATCGCCGCGATCGGCATTACGAACCAGCGCGAAACCACCATCGTCTGGGACCGCGAGACCGGCCATCCCATCTATAACGCCATCGTCTGGCAGGACCGCCGCACGGCCGACTTCTGCGACTCGCTCAAGGCGCGCGGCCTCGAAGAGACTGTGCGCGCGAAAACCGGTCTGCCAATCGATTCGTATTTCTCGGCAACGAAAATTCGCTGGATTCTCGACAACGTAGACGGCGCACGCGAGAAAGCTCGCCAGGGCAAGCTCGCCTTCGGCACGGTGGACAGCTGGCTCGTGTGGAACTTCACGAAGCACGAGCTGCATGTGACCGACGTGACGAACGCGTCGCGCACCATGCTCTTCAACATCCACACGCGCCAATGGGACGACGAGCTGCTCGACGCGCTCGAAATTCCGCGCAGCATGCTTCCCGAAGTCCGTTCGTCATCCGAAGTTTATGGCCCAACCAGGACCACGGTGTTCGCCTCGAAGATTCCGCTTGCCGGCATCGCGGGCGATCAGCAGGCGGCGATGTTCGGCCAGATGTGCACGAGCACGGGCATGGTGAAGAACACCTACGGCACGGGCTGCTTCCTGATGATGAACACGGGCACGAAGCCTATCGAGTCGAAGAACAATCTCGTGACCACGATCGCGTGGCAGATCGGCGACGAGATCAACTACGCGCTCGAGGGCAGCATCTTCATTGCGGGTGCGGTAGTGCAGTGGCTGCGCGACGGCCTCGGGATCATCAAGAGCGCGCCGGAAATCGAGGCGCTCGCGGCGAGCGTGCCGCACACCGACGGCGTGTACCTCGTGCCGGCCTTCGCCGGCCTCGGCGCGCCGCACTGGAACGCGCATGCGCGCGGCACGCTGTTCGGCGTGACGCGCGGCACGACTTCGGCGCATCTCGCGCGCGCGGCACTCGATTCGATCGCGTACCAGTCGCTCGACGTGCTCGCGGCAATGGAAGCGGACTCGGGCATCAGCGTGGGCGAGTTGCGCGTGGACGGCGGCGCGAGCGCGAACAATCTGCTCATGCAGTTCCAGGCCGATTTGCTCGGCGTGAACGCGGTGCGCCCGAAGATCACCGAAACCACGGCGCTCGGCGCGGCTTACCTCGCGGGCCTCGCAACCGGATACTGGCAAAACGTGGGCGAGCTGCAGAACCAGTGGAAGCTCGACCGGCGCTTTGCCCCGGCGATGCCTTCCGCGCAGGTCGATGCGTGCCGCGCGGGCTGGCGGCGCGCGGTGCGCGCGGCCAAGGCATGGGCCGACGACGCGAACTGAGCACCACGTTCGTCGTTTTCAGTCACCAGGCATAACGAACTAACATAACCCGCGACTGGTTTGCATGCGCCTCGTGCGCGGCTGCCGCGCGGGCAGAGAGACACAAGAGACAATTATGTCACCCTATATTGCGGAGTTCATCGGCACGGCGATTCTCGTGCTGCTCGGAAACGGCGCCGTGGCCAACGTGCTGCTCGCGAAAACGAAAGGCAAGGGCGCCGACCTCATCGTGATCGTGATGGGCTGGGCCATGGCCGTATTCGTGGCGGTCTACGTGACCGCTTCGTTCAGCGGCGCGCACCTCAACCCGATCGTGACGATCAGCCTCGCGCTGGCGGGCAAGTTCGCCTGGGCGAAAGTCGGCGGCTATATCGCGGCGCAGATGCTCGGCGGCATGGCCGGCGCGCTGCTCGTATGGCTCGCGTATCGCCAGCACTTCGCGAACGAAATCGACCCGGACCTCAAGCTCGCGGTGTTCTGCACGGCGCCCGCCATTCGCAGCATCAGGCACAACGTACTGACGGAGGCGATCTGCACCTTCGTGCTGATCCTCGGCGTGCTCTATCTGGCCGCGCCCCAGGTGGGGCTCGGCGCGCTCGACGCGCTGCCGGTGGGGCTGCTCGTGCTCGGCATCGGCATTTCGCTGGGCGGCCCGACCGGTTATGCGATGAGCCCGGCGCGCGATCTCTCGCCGCGCATCGTGCATGCGTTGCTGCCCATCCCGGGCAAGCGCGACAGCGACTGGCGCTATGCGTGGATTCCGGTGCTCGGGCCGCTCGCCGGCGGCGCTGCGGCTGCCGGACTCTATCATTATCTGCATGCGATGAACTGATCCCGCCTTCGAGCACTTCGAAAAGAGGTGCGTTGCAGTGCAAAAAAAAGCCCGCGAACGCCGCGCCGTTCGCGGGCTTTTGTATTGATGCGCCACGGCGGCGCACGGAGTGGCAACCACGCGCGATCCGGTTTCGCTATCGCCCCATGCTGCTTTCGGATTGTTCGGCTATTGCGGCGCACCTATATTGGCTGGGCACCGCACATCGGCATCTGGAAACCCCGCATGAAGCGGGCGTCGCTGCACAAGGAGGGAGGCGCAATGAATCAGCTGGACCTGAAGAACCGCGTGATGGTCGTGACAGGCGGCGCGCGCGGCCTGGGCTATGCGGTTGCGCAGCGCGCGCTGCGCTCGGGCGCGGTGGTCGCGCTCTGGGATATCGATGCCGCGCGGGTCGAACGCGCGCGCGTCGAATTATCCGAGCTCGGCAGTGTTTCGGCGGTGGCGGTCGAACTGACCGATGAAGCTTCGGTGGAGGCAGCCGTACAGCAAACCGTGACGGCGCACGGCGCAATCCACGCGCTCGTGAACAGCGCGGGCATTACGGGCGGCAACGGCCTCACGTGGGAACTGCCCGTGGACGTGTGGCGGCGCGTAATCGAAGTGAATCTGATCGGCTGCTATCTCACCTGCCGGGCCGTGGTGCCGTGCATGATCGAGCAGGGCTATGGGCGCATCGTCAATATCGCATCGGTTGCGGGGAAGGAAGGCAATCCAAATGCTTCGCACTACAGTGCATCGAAGGCGGGACTCATCGGGCTCACCAAGTCGCTCGGTAAGGAACTTGCGACAAAAGGCGTGCTCGTCAACGCGGTGACGCCGGCCGCGGCGAAGACCGAAATCTTCGATTCGATGTCGCAACAGCATATCGACTACATGCTCTCCAGGATCCCGATGAACCGTTTCCTGATGCCGGATGAAGCGGCTTCCATGATCGTCTGGCTCACGTCGGAAGACTGCGCGTTCAGCACGGGCGCGGTATTCGATCTTTCGGGCGGCCGCGCGACATACTGAGAGAGGCGGGAAATACGCGCACGCTGATTCACTACAAGGAGCTACGTCACATGGCTATGCCAACCATCAAACACGTGCGAGCCTTCACCGTGCGCGGCGGCGGTGCCGACTATCACGACCAGCCCGACGGCCACTGGATCGACGACCATATCTCCACACCCATGGCGCGCTACCCCGAGTATCGCCAGAGCCGCCGATCATTTGGCATCGACGTGCTTGGCACGCTCGTCGTGGAAGTGGAGGCGAGCGACGGCACGGTGGGCTTCGCGGTCACCACGGGCGGCGAGATCGGGGCGTTCATCGTCGAAAAGCATCTCGCGCGCTTTCTCGAAGGGCAGCGCGTGACCGATATCGAGAAGATATGGGACCAGATGTATTACGCCACGCTTTACTATGGGCGCAAGGGCGTTGTGCTCAACACCATTTCCGGCGTGGATCTCGCGCTTTGGGATCTGCTCGGGCAGATCCGCAAGGAGCCGGTGTATCAACTGCTGGGCGGCCCCGTGCGTGACGAGTTGATGTTCTATGCCACCGGCGCGCGTCCTGACCTCGCGAAAGAGATGGGATTCATCGGCGGCAAACTGCCGTTGCTGCATGGTCCGGCAGAAGGTGAGGAAGGCCTACGGCAAAACGTCGAACTGCTTGCCACGATGCGCGAGCGCGTGGGTGACGACTTCTGGCTCATGTACGACTGCTGGATGAGCCTCGACGTGCGCTATGCCACGCGCCTCGCGCAGGCCGCGCACGAGTATGGCCTCAAGTGGATCGAGGAATGCCTGTCCCCCGACGATTACTGGGGTTACGTCGAACTGCGCCGCAACGTGCCGCGCGGCATGATGGTCTCCACCGGCGAGCACGAGGCTACCCGCTGGGGTTTTCGCATGCTGCTCGAAATGGGCTGCTGCGACCTGATTCAGCCCGACGTGAACTGGTGTGGCGGCATGACCGAGCTCATCAAGATATCGGCGCTCGCCGACGCGCACAACGTACTGGTCGTGCCGCATGGGTCATCGGTGTACAGCTATCACTTCGTCGTGACACGCCATAACTCCCCGTTCGCCGAGTTTCTCATGATGGCGCCGAAAGCCGACAAGGTCGTGCCGATGTTCACGCCGTTGCTGCTCGACGAACCGGTGCCCGCGAAAGGGCGGCTCAAGGTGCCGGACGCGCCGGGCTTCGGCGTACGGATCAATCCGGACTGCAAACTTTCACGGCCGTACACTCACTGAGATACCTTGGGCGCATCAGCCGGGAATCGACGGTCAAGAGGAGAGACACGTGCTGCTCAAGGACAAGGTGGTGATCGTCACAGGCGGTTCGCGCGGCATCGGCCGTGCCATTGCGATTGCGAGCGCCCGCGAGGGCGCCGACGTCGCGATCAACTACTGGGGCGACAACGACGCCTCGTACGGGCGCCGCTCGGCGATCGACGAGGTGCTCGGCGAAATCGGGCGGCTGGGCCGCCGCGCGATCGCGCTGGAAGGCAACGTGGCCGCGCCGCAAACGGGTGTGGACCTCGTGCGCCAGACGGTGGAGCGCTTCGGCAAGGTCGATGTGCTCGCAAGCAATGCCGGCATCTGCCCGTTCCATTCGTTTCTCGACATGCCGCCCGCCGTGCTCGAGCGCACGATAGGCGTGAATTTGAACGGGGCCTTCTACGTGACGCAGGCCGTCGCGCGCCAAATGAAGGATCAAGGAACAGGCGGCGCGATCGTGGCGACGAGCTCGATCAGTGCGCTTGTCGGCGGCGGCATGCAGACGCATTACACGCCCACGAAAGCGGGCGTGCATTCGCTCATGCAGTCGTGCGCGATTGCGCTCGGGCCGTATGGCATACGCTGCAATTCGGTGATGCCGGGCACGATTGCCACGGACCTCAATGCCGAGGATCTGAGCGACGAGCGCAAGCGCGAGTACTTCGAAACGCGCATTCCGCTGGGCAGGCTAGGCGCGCCCGAAGACGTGGCCGAATGCGTGGTGTTTCTCGCCTCGGACCGCGCGCGCTATGTGACGGGCGCAGCGCTGCTGGTGGACGGCGGGCTTTTCGTGAACCTGCAGTGAAACTTCGGTGAACGTATCAATGAGATGCCGGAATGGCAGCGTGGGAACCATTGTGAACGATGTCGTCCCTCTTGAAGGGCTGCGAAAAGCGCCGCAGCAGGCCGACGAAATGTTCGGCGGGCTCGGCGAGCGGTTCGTTCTTGCGCGTGAGCACGCCATAGCCCGGCAAGCTCTTGCCGATTTCGAGCGGCAGCACGACGAGCAGCTTGCCGCGCACGTGGTCGCGTACGACCGACTCGGGCAGCATGGCGACGGCGTCGAAACTTTCGAGCAGTTGCAACGTAGCGAAGATCGAGGCCGACTCGGTGAGATTGACGGGCGTGCCGAGTCCCGCGCGCGCCAGTTCGCCTTCGAAGAGTTCGCGCGCGGGACTGGCGATGGGCTGGGCCACCCATGGCCAGTCCATCAGTTCGGCGAGCGTGATCTGTTCGCGGCGTGCGAGCGGATGGCGGGCGCGCACCACGAGCACGAGCGTTTCGCGCGCGAGCGGTTCGAAGCTGAAATCGTTGTGCTGCAGTGGCGTGGTGAGCCGCCCGAGCGCGAGATCGACATCGCGGCGATGCAGCAATTGCACGACCTGATCGCTCGTTTCGCCGAGAATGCGCACGTGGAGCAGCGGCCGTTCGGTCTTGAGCGTGGCGACGGCCTGCGCGAGCAGATCGGGCGCGGCCCCCATGATCGCGCCTACGGTGAGCTGCCCGTGGCCGCCGCGGCGCTTCACGTCGAGGTCTTCGGCGAAGCGGGTGAGCTCGGCGAGCGCACGGCGCGCATAGGCAAGTGTGACGACCCCGAGTGCCGTGGGCTGCATGCCGCGCGCGTTGCGCTCGAAGAGCCGGAAGCCGAACGCTTCTTCGATGTCGCTCAGCATGCGGCTGGCGCTGGGTTGGGCGACGTTGATGGTATCGGCGGCCTGATGGACGTTGCGTGTGTCGTCGAGTGCGACGAGCAGGGCGAGATGCTTGAATCTGAGCCGGTTGACGAGCGCGACGACGGCAGTTTGATGATTCATGGAGCGATCCGGTTTGTGTATCGCCCGATCCCAACATCGGATTGGTTGGCTATCGATGCGGGAATTATAGTCGGATCACTGCGTCGCTAACCACGTAAAAACGCGCACCGCGGCGCGCAGCGTTGCCAGGGCAAATACCGAGGCGACTTGCGCGCCAACCGCATGCCGACAACAGGCTGGACGGAGACACGATCATGGAGACAATTGCGTTTCGCATGCAGCTCGATCCCGGCAAGCGGGGCGAATACGAGCGGCGTCACCGGGAAATCTGGCCTCAACTCACGAGCGCGCTGCGTGAAGCGGGCATGAACGATTACCGCATCTTTCTCGACGAAGCGACCTATCAACTGTTTGCCGTGATCGAGCGCCGCGACGATCACACGATGACGGCGCTGCCCGAATTGTCCGTCATGCGCAAATGGTGGGATTACATGGCGGACCTCATGCAGACCGACGCGCATAACGTGCCGTTGCAGCAGCCGCTCGTGCAGGTCTTTCAGTTGCCGTGAGCTTACGCGAGGAAGATGCCATGCAGGTCGTCGATCCGCACGTCCACTTCTGGAACCTCGATACGCATCATTATCCGTGGCTTGCGAATCCGGGCACGTCGTTCGCAGGCGATGCGCGCGAACTCAAGCATAACTATCTGCCCACCGACCTGTTGCGCGAGGCGGGCGACATCGACGTGCTCAAGGTCGTGCACGTCGAAGCGAATCATGATCCGGCGGACCCGGTCGAGGAAACGCGCTGGCTGGAATCGATCGCGGACAACGCGGCCCATGCAGGAGCGGCGCGCGCGCTGCCCGACGCGATCGTCGCGGCCTGCGACCTGAGTGCGCCCAATGCGCCCGCGGTGCTCGAAGCGCATGCCGCGTTTGCGCGCACGCGCGGCATTCGGCAGATCCTCAACGTCCACGAGAACAAGCTGTATGACTATGTGGGACGACACTACATGCGCGAGGCCGCGTGGCGCAAGCATTTCGCGCTGCTGGAGCGGTACGGTCTGTCGTTCGACCTGCAGCTTTATCCTTCGCAAATGGAAGAGGCTGCCGCACTCGCGCGCGAGCATCCCGGCATTCAGTTCGTGGTCAATCACGCGGGCATGTTCGTGGACCGCGACAGCCCGGCCGGCTACCGCGCGTGGCGCGAGGGACTGTGCGCGCTCGCGGCGTGCCAGAACGTGGCCATCAAGATCAGCGGGCTTGCGATGTTCGACCATGAGTGGAGCGTCGAAAGCCTGCGTCCTTACGTGCTTGCATCGATCGATATGTTTGGCGCGGATCGTGCGATGTTCGCGTCCAATTTTCCGGTGGACCGTCTCTTCGGCGGGTATTCGAAGCTTTGGCATGCCTATGCGTCGACCGTGAGCGACGCGAGCGATTGCGAGCGCGGAGCGTTATTTCGCGGTAACGCCGAGCGCATTTACCGAATTTGAGTGTGCGCGCAACGACATGGAGACAGCCGTGGAAGCAGAAGCAAAGGTCTGGGCCGAGGGGACGCCGCGTCTCGAACTGCGTCACGCGAGCAAGTCGTTCGGTCGCGTGCGTGCGCTCATCGACGGCAGCCTGAGACTCATGCCCGGAGAAATACATGCGTTGCTGGGCGAAAACGGCGCGGGCAAGTCGACGATCGTGAAGATACTGGCGGGCGTGTACCGGCCCGATGGAGGCGAGCTGTACATCGACGGCGTGGAGCGCCAGTTCTCTACGCCCGCACAGGCGCGCGACGCCGGCATTGCAGTAATTTATCAGGAGCCCACACTGTTCTTCGATCTGTCGATTGCGGAGAATATCTACATGGGGCGCCAGCCCGTGGATCGCTTCGGCCGCATCGATTACGACACGATGCACCGCGAAGTGGCAGCGCTGCTCGCGTCGCTCGGCGTCGAACTGAAGCCCGCGCAGCTCGTGCGCGGCCTCTCGATCGCGGATCAACAGGTGATCGAAATTGCCAAGGCGCTTTCGCTCAATGCGAGCGTGCTCATCATGGACGAGCCCACGGCTGCGCTCTCGCTGCCCGAGGTCGAGCAGCTCTTCACGATCGGGCGCAAGCTGCGCGATCGCGGCGTGGCGATTCTCTTCATCACGCACCGGCTGGAAGAGGTGTTCGCGCTCACGCAGCACGTAACGATCATGCGCGACGGCGCCAAGGTATTCGATGCGCCTACGGCCACGCTCAAGACCGAAGACATCGTTGCGAAGATGGTGGGGCGCGACCTCGCCACGTTCTATCCGAAGGCGGACGTGCAACCCGGCGAGGTGATGCTGCGCGTGCGCGGCCTCACGCGGCGCGGTGTGTTCAAGGACATTTCGTTCGATGTGCGCGCGGGCGAGATCGTCGCGCTCGCGGGACTCGTGGGCGCGGGGCGAAGCGAAGTCGCGCGAGCCGTCTTCGGCATCGACCCGTACGATGCCGGGCAGGTCCAGATCGCGGGAAAGCCGCTCGCGGCTGGCGCGCCCGCTTCCGCCGTCAAGGCGGGGCTCGCGCTCGTGCCTGAAGACCGACGTCAGCAAGGTCTCGCGCTCGAACTGAGCATTGCGCGCAATGCGTCGCTCACGGTGCTCGGGCGGCTGGTGCGCTTCGGTCTCATCTCGACGGGCCGCGAGGTTCAGCTTGCCGGGCAGTGGGGCACACGGCTGCGCCTCAAGGCGAGCGACCTCAACGCGCCGGTCGGCACGCTTTCGGGCGGCAATCAGCAGAAGGTGGTGCTCGGCAAGTGGCTCGCCACCGGGCCGAAGGCGCTCATCATCGACGAGCCCACGCGAGGCATCGACGTCGGTGCCAAGGCTGAAGTCTATGGCGCGCTCGCCGAACTCGTGCGCGAGGGCATGGCGGTGCTGATGATTTCGAGCGAGTTGCCCGAAGTGATTGGCATGGCGGACCGCGTGCTCGTCATGCACGAAGGCCGCATCACGGCCGACATCGCCCGCGCCGATGCCAGCGAGGAGCGCATCATGAGCGCCGCGCTCGGCGAGACCGACATCCACCTGGGGCACGCGGCATGATGCGCCATTCGACTTCCCCCCACCCCTTGCACGGCGGCGAGCGGCATATGCAGCGGCGCAACGCGGGCGCGCTCGCTGAAGCACTGGCGCGCAGCCGCGAGACCACGCTCTTCGTCGTTCTGCTGCTGATCGTTGGCGGCACGGCGCTCGCGCGGCCGCAATTCCTCAACTTGCAGAACCTGCGCGACGTGCTGCTCAACGTCTCCATCGTGAGCCTCCTCACGGCGGGCATGACGATCGTGATTCTGATGCGCCATATCGATCTTTCCGTCGGCTCGACCGTCGGCATCAGCGCTTATGGGGTGGGCAGTCTCTACGTGGCGTTTCCGCACATGCCCGTGCTGGGGGCGCTCGTCGCGGGACTCGCCATCGGGCTCGTTGCGGGCGCAATCAACGCGATGCTCGTGGCAGTGGGGCGTGTGCCGTCGCTCGTCGCGACGCTCTCCACGCTCTACATTTTTCGCGGTGGCGATTACGCGTGGGTGCATGGTGGCCAGATCAACGCAACCAGTTTGCCCGACGCGTTTTCGCGTCTCGCGACCGGCTCGGTGCTCGGCATTCCGGTGCTCGCGCTTATCGCGCTCGTGCTGCTGGCCGTGCTTTCCGTATACCTCAAGCAGTTCCGTCCCGGCCGTGAGTACTACGCGATCGGTTCGAATCCGGAAGCGGCGCGGCTGGCCGGCATCAACGTGGAGCGCCGCGTGGCCACGGGCTTTCTGATCAGCGGCGCAATCGCGGGTTTTGCCGGTGCGCTGTGGCTCGCGCGCTTCGGCACCGTGGACGCGAGTACCGCGAAGGGCATCGAACTACAGGTCGTGGCCGCCGCCGTGGTGGGCAGCGTCGCGATCACGGGCGGCGTGGGCACGATACTGGGCGCGACGCTCGGCGCACTCGTGCTAGGCGTGATCAGCATCGCGCTCGTCGTGCTGCACGTCTCGCCATTCTGGGAGCAGGCGATTCAAGGCGCGCTGATCGTGGCCGCCATCGCCGCCGACACGCTGCTTGCCCGCTCCGTAGCGAAACGCATGATGAGGAAACGCGACCATGGCTAGGAACGCCCCGAAACCCGACGCCGCGCTGCTCACGCGCAAGCCCGGCTTGCCGCTCAGCTGGGAAGCGCTGCTCGTCATCATCCTGGTTGCTTCGCTCGCGGCGGGTCGCGTGCTGTCGCCTGTCTTCCTGTCGAGCGCGAATATCAGCAACGTGCTGGCCGATCTCACCGAAGTCGCGCTCATGGCATTGCCGATGACACTCATCATCGTCGCCGCCGAGATCGACCTTTCGGTGGCCTCGGTGCTCGGCGCATCGAGTGCGTTGCTGGGCGTGCTCTGGCATATGGGCCTGCCAATGCCGGTCGCCATGGCGCTTGTGCTGGTTGCGGGCGGGCTCGCTGGACTTTTCAACGGGCTCGTGATCGTGAAGCTCAACTTGCCGTCGCTCGCGGTGACGATCGGCACGCTCGCGCTCTTTCGGGGGCTTGCATACGTGCTGCTCGGCGATCAGGCGATTGCCGATTTCCCGCCCGCTTATACGCTTTTCGGCATGAGCGACCTGGGCGGTACGTTCATTCCGCTGCCGTTCCTGATCGTCGCGGCATGCGCCATCGTGTTCACGATCGTGCTGCAGGCCACGGCGTTCGGGCGCAGCCTTTATGCGGTCGGCGCGAACAGCACGGCTGCATCGTTCTCCGGAATCGACGTACCGAAGATCAAGCTGCGGCTGTTCGTGATGTCCGGCGTGATGAGCGCGCTAGCGGGCATTGTTTACACACTGCGCTTCACGAGTGCGCGTGGCGACAACGGCGAGGGCTTCGAGCTTTCGGTGATCGCGGCGGTACTGTTTGGCGGTGTGAGCATTTTTGGCGGCCGAGGTTCGATGTATGGTGTGCTGCTTTCGCTGCTGATCGTAGGCGTACTGAAGAATGCGCTCACGCTCGTCGATGTTTCGAGCGAGACGCTCACGGTCGTGACCGGTGCGTTGCTGCTTGCTTCGGTGCTGATCCCGAATCTGGCGGCGCGTTGGCGCACGATGCGCGACAGGCGCGCGCTCGCGCGTGCGGCATAGAAGAAGGCGGGCAAGCGCGTGGACGTACAGGCTAAACAGGTAGATGAAAAGAGACCACGCAGGGACATAAGCAGGCAGTCAATCAACCGGACGCGTCCGGTACCATCGAGGAGACGACTCATGAGGAAGCCAGTACGTCACGTGTGCACGGTACTGCTGTGCGCGATGCTAGTGGGCGGCGGTGTCGCGGCGCACGCGGCAGGCATCAAGGAAGGGCTGAAAATCGCCTTCGTGCCCAAGCAGATCAACAACCCCTACGAGGTGATCGCCGATAACGGCGGTCTGGACGCAATCAAGGAGTTCAAGGGCGAAGGCAAGGCGGTCGGCCCTTCGGACGCGGGCGCGTCCTCGCAGGTCTCGTATATCAACACGCTCACCACGCAGCATCAGGACGCGATTGTCATCGCGGCCAATGATGCGAATGCGCTTGTGCCGTACCTGAAGCGCGCGATGGACCAGGGCATCAAGGTCGTGACGTTCGACTCGGACACTGCGCCCGAGGGGCGGCAGATCTTCGTGAACCAGGCGAATGCGGAAAGCATCGGACGCGGCCAGATTCAGCTCGTCTCCAGGCTGATGGGCAACGAGGGCGAGTTCGCGATTCTCTCGGCCACACCTAACGCGACAAACCAGAACACCTGGATCAAGTGGATGCAGGAAGAGCTGAAAAAGCCCGAGTATTCGAAGATGAAACTCGTGAAGATCGCCTACGGCAACGACGACGACCAAAAGTCTTTCGTGGAGACGCAAGGTTTGCTGCAGGCGTATCCGAACTTGAAGGCGATTGTCGCACCCACATCGGTCGGCATCGCCGCGGCGGCGCGCTATATTTCGTCGTCGCCGAGCAAGGGCAAGGTGGTGGTGACGGGCCTCGGCACGCCTAACCAGATGCGCGCATTCGTGAAGAACGGCACCGTGAAGGCGTTCCAGCTTTGGGACCCGGGCGCGCTCGGTTATCTCGCCGCCTATGCGGCGGCCAATCTCGCCTCGGGCACGATCACCGGCAAGGAAGGCGAGTCCTTCGAAGCCGGCAAGCTCGGCAAGCGCACGATCGGCAAGAGCGGTGAAGTGATTCTCGGACCGCCCACGACGTTCGACGCTTCGAATATCGACAAATTCAATTTCTGATTCCCGATTGCGGCCGGATTGGCACGTAGTGCGAAGCGACCCGGCGGTGCCGGGCCGTTTGCCATTGGTTGCTCCGAAGCGCGCCGCGGCGACGCCACATGCCAGGTGAAGGCCGGGAAGCGAACGCGCTCGTCTATTGACCGTTCCGGCAGGTGGCGTGTGCCGTATCAGCATACAGAGTGTTCTCGTTCTGGCTTCGCCGCGTGGGGGCGAGCCAGGGAGGACCACGCAATGGCGACTTGACGCGCGGGAAACGGACCAGCCTGGCAGGAGGCGCCCTCGAAACGGGAAGTATGGCTCGCCAGCAATTTGACAGGACGCTGAAATTTGGCTGTAAGTGACCCCTGTTAGAGTTCACGAACGCAGTTGTCTTTCGTGGCAGTCAACACAAGAGCGACTTCTCATGGCTATCGTCCGCGCGTGCTGGCTCATTCTCGCGCTGCTTTTCAGCGCTCCCGTCTGGGCGTACCAGACGCGTATCGTCTCGATCCCCAGCGTCGCGATGCAGCGCTCGTTCGACGCGACGGTCGTGTTGCCCGACGACTACGCGGGCGGCAACCACGCCGCACGCTTTCCGGTGATCTACGTGCTGCACGGCTCGGGCGGCAGCTACGCCGACTGGACCTCGAACACCCGTATCGGCCAACTCGCCGACCGTTATCACGTTGTACTCGTGATGCCCGACGGCGGCCACGAAAGCTGGTACATCGACAGCCCCTTCGATTCGAGCAGCCGTTATGAAACGTATGTGGGCAGCGAAGTCGTGTCGTATATCGACACGCATTTCCGCACGCTCGCCACGCGCGACGCGCGCGCGATCACAGGCTTGAGCATGGGCGGTTTCGGCGCGCTGCGCATCGCGCTTGACCGGCGCGAGACGTTCGGCGCAGCCGGCAGCATTAGCGGCGCGGTCGATCCGCGCAACTGCGAAGACGAGCCCGGCATCGATCACGTGTTCGGCGATCCCACGCGACATGCATCGGTCTGGAACAGCAACGCCATCGTGGACAGCGCGCAGGACTTCGAGCACGCCCATATCGCGCTCACCATCGACTGCGGCGTGAGCGACTACTTCGTGCAGTCGAATCGCACCCTGCACGAACGGCTAGTCGAACTCGGCGTGCCTCACGACTACGCGGAACGCCCAGGCGGACACACATGGTCTTACTGGTCGAACTCGATCCGCTACCAGGTGCTGTTCTTCGCCACCGCGTTCCGGCATGCCGGTTGGCATCCGCAGGTCGTTTGATTACTTAGGACTCGCGTGCGTGTTCCGGCGCGCTCAACCCCCCTGTTCGCATGCGTGCGCGGTTTCTTCTGCGCTTTTCCGACCTCTGCGGCACGTGGTTTGCGAAAATCGCGACGTACGTGCTCGCCGACGCGATCCGTCATACGATTTCGAGGCGCGCAAGTTCGGGCACCAGGCACCGCGCTTGCTGCGATAGCCTGGCAGGGGCGGGAGGATTCGCTTCCGACCAGATGCCGGGCATCGAGCGACCGCGTGCGGCGCCGGGGCGCGGCGACCACCCTTGAGCCGGCTGGAACCGGATACAGGAGGACGTCATGCTTCAATACGCTGTCATTTTCTTCATCATCGCGATCATCGCGGCCGTATTCGGTTTCGGCGGCATCGCGGCAGGAGCGGCATCCATTGCCAAGATCCTGTTCTTCATCTTCCTCGTGATTTTCCTCGTCACGCTACTGCTCGGCGTTGTAAGACGCGGATAACCAGCGCGACACGCGTCGCAGCCAGCCTGCGCGGGCTGCGGCGCCGCGCAGGCCGTGAGCCCTTCACGCGATCGTATCCACTACGCCTCCGTCCACGCGCAATGCCGCCCCCGTCGTTGCGGACGCTTCTTTTGAGCATGCGTAGACGATCATGTTTGCCACTTCCTCCACGCTCGCCGCGCGCCGGATGATGGAAGAGGCGCGATGCATCTGCACGAATTGCGCCGCGACTTCCTCGACGGTTTTCCCCGATGCGGCCACTTCGTCCTTGAGCATCTGCGCCACGCCTTCGGAAAGCGTGGGTCCCGGCAGCACCGAATTTACCGTGACGCCGGTGCCCGCGAGGCGCTTCGCGAGACCGCGAGCGAGCCCCAGCTGCGCGGTTTTTGTCATGCCGTAGTGGATCATGTCGGAGGGAATATTCAAAGCCGATTCCGACGAGATGAAGACGATGCGCCCCCAACCGCGCTTGACCATCGTGTTCGCATAGGCACGCGAGAGGCGCACGCCCGACATGACGTTCGTTTCGAAGAAACGCAGCCATTCGGCATCGGGAATGTCGAAGAAGTCTTGCTGCTGAAAGACGCCGAGATTGTTCACCAGAATATCCACTTGCGGATGCGCTTTCACAAGTGCATCGCACCCCTGAGCATTCGAAAGATCGCCGACGAAACCCTGCACGCGCGCACCGGGCGCTACCTCGCGCAGGGCGGCTTCGGCTTCGCGCACGTTTTCGGCGTGACGGCTGCTGACGATCACGTCGGCGCCCGCAATGGCGAGGCCTTTAGCTGCCGCGAGACCGATTCCGGCCGCCGAGCCGGTCACGAGCGCGAGTTTTCCGGTGAGATCGATGTTCATTCTGGCTCCTTGTGTGGGAAGGCGCGGCGTAGCGCACGGACGTCGAGACGGGAAACGGCAGTGTACTGCGCAGGGGCGTTGGCGTCTCCTCAAACTCCCATTGCCGGGTCGCTCACACTGTCCTTTCCGGTTTCGACGCGGCCCGCAAAGCGTCTTGCGACGCCGTTTTCCGCGCTGAGCGTGAAGTCGTACCACCCTCCGGAGTCCGCGAGCATCCACTTCGCCTGAACCTGCTCGCCGGCGCGCAATCCATAGGTCCAAGGTCCGTCGCTGCGGTACGCGTTGGACGCGACGACGATAGTCGATGCTTCGCGACCGCGATTTGCCATGCTCAGGACGATCGCGTTGCTGGCAGCGTCGTGGCGCACGCGCATCTCGGGATCTGGCCCGTGCGCGGCCGCGCGAAGATTGCCATCGAAGGTACGAAGCAAGCCGTTCGGCCCTGGCACCCACAGGCGGTATGCGCCATTGTCCGAGGCGGGGGGCGTCCACGTGTCACGCAACGTTTTGCCTGCTTCGACGGTGTAGCGGCGCGGCGTCCTGTCGAGGTGAAGGCGGTCGTACACGTGGAATACGGCGCCCGCCGTTCCTTCGTTACCAAATTCGAGCCGAACCTCGTTTCGGCGACCGTCGATGACGGCATCCACGTAAAGGCGATATGGCAGCGCGCGCGAGGGCCGCGCCATTCGCGCCTGCTGCGGCACGGCTTGCGCGCCGGGCGGCGGAACTGGCACGGGATTGAGGGCGTTTTGCTGCGCGTTCTGCGCGTCGGCCTGAGACTTCGACGGTGCCGGGAATGCGTGCGACAGCCGTTCGTTCGGTGTGCTGAAGTTGAACGCGGAGGTGAGATCGCCGAACACGGCGCGTCGCCACGGGCTGATGTTTGGCTCGCGCACGCCGAAGCGCAGTTCGATGAAGCGCAGCACCGACGTGTGATCGAAGACCTCGGAGTCGACGTAGCCGCCGGTGCTCCACGACGAGACGACGATCATCGGTACACGCGGCCCGGGCCCGAACGGCAGACCGTCGGGCTTGACCGGCATGCTGTCGCCGGGCGGGTTCGGCACCGTGAAGTACTCGTGGCGTGTACTGGCCGTGGACTTGCCGGCGTAGACGCCGTCTGCGATCAATGAAGGCGGGCACGGCGGCGGCATGTGATCGAAGAAGCAGTCGTTTTCGTCGTAGTTCACGAAGAGTACGGTCTTGCTCCAGATGTCCGGCCTTTGCGTAAGCACATCGAGCAGCTTCTGCATGTAGTAAGCACCCTGGCCCGGCGTCGAGACGGCGGGATGCTCGGTGTAGGCCTGCGGAGCGATGATCCAGCTTACCTGGGGCAACTGGTTCGCCGCGATGTCGTCTTCGATTGCCTGCAGAAAGCCGCCATCGGGCATCGTATTGCCGATGCCTTTGTACAGCGGCGCGCGTGTCTCCATTTCGCTTTTCCACGGCAGATTGGGCGAGCCTTCGATTGCCTCGTGAGTCTTGCGATAGCTCGCGAACCCGACGAGCGGATTGTCCGTGTAGTTATCGGGCTGATTTTCGTAGACCTTCCACGTTATGCCTGCTTCTTGCAGGCGTTCTGGATAAGTAGTCCATTTCAGGCCGGCAGCCGCCCCGCCGATGTTGTCCCAACCGTCGTTGTCGATGACGGCATGAGGCGACGCGGTGGGGCCGTTCGTGCCACTGAACACGAAGAGCCGGTTCGAGTTGGTGCCGCCGTGCAGCGAGCAATAGTAGGCGTCGCAGATCGTGAAGGCATTGGCGAGCGCGAAATGAAACGGCAGGTCGGCGGCCTGAAAATAACCCATCGAGGCGTCGCCCTTGAACTTCGGCCAATGTGTCATGCGGCCGTGATCCCATGCGGCGTGCGCGTCGGCCCACATGTGTGCGCCGCCCGCGAGCAGCGCATTGCCTTCGCGGCTGTCGAGATAGAACGGCAATAGCATGCGCGTGCCGTCGCTTTGCTCCCAGATTTGCGCGCCTTCAGGCAGCGGAATCGTGATGCGGTCCGAGAACCCACGCACACCGGGAAGGGTGCCGAAATAGTGATCGAACGCGCGGTTCTCTTGCATGAAGACCACAATGTGCTGAACGTCGGCAAGAGTGCCGGTTGCGTTGTTTGCGGGAATGGCGAGCGCCCGCTGGATGGCGGGTGGAAAGAGGTTGAGTGCCGCCCCCGCTGCGGCGGCGCGCAGGAAGTCACGGCGGTCCATCGATGTCATGGTGAGCTCGCGTTCTTCTCGTTGTACTCGCAAGCGCCAGCATGACACGTTGGCGGCGAAAATGCGCAAAACGGGGAAGTTTCGAAACCATGCGCGAATTGAGCCGTCGCACGGCCATATGGTTCGATATGCTCATTAAATGAGGAGAGGCGATACGGCCCGCCATGAGACAGGCCGTTTCCGTCAGAGCTTCACGCCGCCGGCTTCAGGCGGCTCGCTACCCGGGGCTTCCAGCGGCAGGCTCGTCGCATCGTCGCTCCAGTAGGGCTCGCGGCCGTAGTACTGATGTACGGAACTGGCCCAGGTGCGGTCGGCCATCGAGGGCCAGTGGCCCTTGTCGAAGCCGGGCGCGTTCTTCACGCGCCCGGAGTCGAGCGCGATGACGAAACACTTTCGGTCCGCATCGAGCGTGAGCGCGTTCCATGGCACCGCGAGCAGTTTGTCGCCGATGCCGAGAAAGCCGCCGCTCGACATCACCATATAGGCAATGCGGCCGCTCTCGACGTCGAGCATGATCTCCTTGACCTTGCCGACTTCGTCGCCGTCCGAACTCAGCACGCGATCGCTGTCGAGCGTGCTGGCGGCCATGATCCCGGGGCCGGGGCCCGGCGTCGCCGAGCGGTCGCGGCCGACAATGCGCGCGCCGTCGCCGCTGCGCGGCGCGGAACCGTGTGGAGTTTGCGAGTAGGCCATGATGTTCTCCTTGTCCATGGGGAGGGGGGGCCGGGCGCATGGATGCGCGTGGCCCATGCCCGGGAAGTCAGTTGCTCTTGCCGCCGCCGTCGATGCCCGCGCCCCTGCGCCACACTTCCTTGCCTTGCTGTGAGAGTTCACCGCTGCTGTGGGTCGCGTCGGGGGCCGTGCCGTGCACGGCCATCTCTCCGCCGGGCGGTTCCAGGGCGCGCTGTTTCTCGCGCTTGCGCTGCGCCACGCGTTCGTCGTGCGAGCGGCCTGCGTATTCACTCATGTCGGTCCTCCGTGCAGTCAGCTTGAGGGTTCGATCCCATACCGGCGCACATGCCGGCCACGCTGTTGCTCCAGCATCGGCCATGCCTCGACGTGAACGGTACGCGCATCGATCATCAGGAAACCGAATCAACATGAACGATTGGGGATGTGATTGGGGATGTGCCTCATGCGCCTGTAAAAATCGCGCGAAGCACGACAACGATGATGTAAATCGTTCATACGGCGCCGCAGTCCTTCGATCCCGTCAGGGCGCAGCCACGCGCCGCAGAATGTCGAGCAGTTGCGAGACTGCGAAAGGCTTGCGCAGGAAGCCCACGACGTCTGCGTCGGCGGGAGGGGTGACGAGGGCCGAGACGAGCACGAGCGGCACGTTCGCGAGCGTGGTGCTGCGCCGCATGGCACGCATGAGCGCGAGGCCGTCCATGCGGGGCATCATGCAGTCGGAGATCACCACATCGGGTGGATCGTCGAGCGCACTTTGCAACGCGTCGGAACCGTCTCCCGCAGTTCTGACCCGATAACCTTCCTGACCGACCAGTTCCTTGAGCGCATCGAGTGCGTTGGTGTCGTCGTCGACGAGCAATACGGTAGCCATACGTCTTTTACCTGAGCGGCGCGGCCGATCGCGGCGGCCGTGCCTTTGTTCTTCGCGAGCGCATCGCGGCGGACCGAGCGTGCCCGGCGGTCGGTGCGAAGCGCGCAATTTATGTTCCCAGGACGGCTGGCGCGGACAGGGTGCGTCGGTTCATTCCTGCGCCGCCGAGTCTCGTTGGGCGTTGCCGGGCTTACGCAGTCGCGCCGCGATGATCGATGCCGACACCTCGGGAAAACTGCCGAAGACCTCGTCGGGCAGGTGTTCCAGGGCTTCGATCACCTCGTGCGGCGCGCCGCTGCGTTCGGCGCTTTTGATCAGTGTGGCCAGGTGTGCTGGCCAGTTCACGCGCTCCAGTGCGTGCAGCACGCGCGCGCTCAGCGCTTCGGCGTCGGCGCGCGCTGTGCCGTGACGGGTGCCGTGGGTCGTATCGCAAGCGGGCTTCATCGGTGTCTCCTCGAAGGTCGGACGCTCCTCCGCAGGTAGCATTCCTGCCCTGGTTTCCCGTTTGGGCATTTTTTACCAGCACAGCGGGCACGGGACGGGCGGCGGCCTGCGCAGGGGTGGCACGCAACCGGGCTTGCTTCGATTTCAGGCGGGCAGTTTGTCGGCGAGAACGTCGGCGCGGCGGATCTGGGGCGGCGCGGCGAGCAGTTCGCCCGCATGCGCCATCAGGGCTGCGGCGACCTGGCCGTTCAAATGGGCGTCGCGGCCGGCCGCATCTTCGAACGCGTCGAAGATTGCAAACGTACGGGCATCGAAGCGCACGCCGAACCAGACCGGCGTGGCAGGCTCGGCATCGACCAGCGGCTTCGCGCTCGCGAGAAAGGCCGCCAGTTCCTCTTCCTTGCCGGGCTGCGCGTGCAGCTCGACGTACAACGCATGCTTGGTCATGACAAGGCTCCTTGGACTCCAGTTAATACGGCGTGGCGTCTCAGGCATGGTCGCGGGCCTTCGGGGCATTCGTCAAGCGCCGGGATCGATTCGGCGAAAGAAACAGTGGGGACGCGAATGTTTTTCGGAACGATGCCGTAAACTCGGGCATATCTTCGGACCCCACCATGATTAGCCATGCAGCACCCCGTAAAGCGCGTGGCGGCTGGCCATGGCCTCAGGCGAACCGCTGCACATGCTAGATCCGGTCAATATTCTTCTCGTCACAGTGCTTTCGAGCATCATGAGCCTGTCCATCCTCGGTTCGCTGCGGCCTGCGGGGATTCCCGGCGTCGGGCGCTGGATCGGCGCCTATGTGATGGCGAGCGTGGCGCTGCTGCTCGCGGGCCTCCAGCGGTTGGGCGTGCCCGTTCTCACCGTCTTCGTTTCGAATACCTTGCTGGCGCTTGCCATCGTGCGCGTGTTCGAAGGCTGTCGCCAGTTCTTCGGGCTTGAGCCGCGCGTCCCGCTCGCCTACGCGGGAATCGTTGCGCTCGCAATGGGCATCGCCTGGTGGTATTGGGTCACGCCGAGTCTCGGCGCGCGCGTAGCGGTCGTCTCCGCTTTTCACGCTGCCATCTACACGTCGATCGGCTGGCTTGCGCTGCGTTGCCGGCCGCCTGGCCGCCCCGTATACAGCTATCGCTTCGTGATGCTGGCGGCATGGCTTGGCGCCTTCGCGCACGCGTTGCGCGGCGCGATGTATGGCGGCGGCTTCGTGAAGCAATATGGGTTGCTCGACTTCACGCCGCTCAACGTGGCATGGCTCGCGCTTGGCATTCTCGTCCTGCCGTCGCTCTCGATCGGCATGGTTCTGCTCGCACACGACCGCATGGCCGAGCGCCTCGAACGGCTCGCGAACCAGGACGAGTTGACGGGCGCCCTCACGCGTCGCGCCTTTCTTGCCCAGGCGGGGGCACTGCTCGATGCCGCGCGCCTCGAGGGCCAGCGCGTCGCGCTGGCCATTGTCGATATCGACCACTTCAAGTCCATCAACGACCGCTACGGGCATGCCGCAGGGGACCGTGTCCTTGCGCAGTTCTGCCGCATCGCGATGAGCGGTGTGCGCAATTCGGACCTGTTCGGCCGCCTGGGCGGTGAGGAATTCGGGCTGTTCTTCGTGGGTGTGGCGCGCGACGATGCCGTAAGACGCCTTGATGAACTGCGCGTTTTGACTCTCTCCGTGCGCCGCGGCGCCGATGCGAGTCTGCACGAATCCACGCAGGGCGGCCACGAAGGCCTCACGTTCAGCGCCGGCGTGGACGAGCTTCAGGCGCAAGACACACTCGCCACGCTGATGGCGCGCGCCGACGCCGCGCTTTATGTCGCGAAGACGCGCGGGCGCGACCGCGTGGTCGCCACCTGACGTTTTGTCGCTCCGCTTCGCGCGATCTATGCGATGTGAATGAGTGCGTGCGCCCTTAGCGGCGCGCCGCGCAAAACCTTGTCAATTCTCCATGCGCCACGCATAGTTGCGCGCCACGAAAGCCGTAATAGCGCTGTTTTTAAACGATAATTATCCATGGCGCGACTGACGTTTCGTGCAACGAAAGGATATTTTCGCTACACGACGTGCATGGCCTCGATGGCCTTCGTGGCGCGCCTCCTATTTCGAACAGGCGTTTCTTCCCTTGTAACCAGTGGCGATCACGCAAAGCGCGATTCGTGCGGATATGAAGGCGCCTGCTCCCGGCGCCCGGCGCCCGTATTGGTTTCCGAAATCGCGCGCGCCTTCGTTCGCGCTTTCGTTCGAAGCACCGCAATCAAGCGCGCTCTGGCGCCGCCGGACGGGACCGCCCCCGCCGCGCGCCGCGACTCACGCGCTCGCCAGCCGTCGCGACACCCACATTCAAAAGTCCGTTGCCGGGACGTTCACGTCATGCCCCATCGCGCGTGTCGTCTCGTTGCGGACGCATTACGGGCCTGCCTTCCGGAAATCGTTCTAACCAGGCAAGTCGCCACCGGGGCAGGCTTTCAACCACAAGGAGCCTGAGATGAAAGTTGGCAGCAACTGGCGTAGCGCACATAACAACGATGCAGCATTGCCCGCATTCCTCGCCGCACGCGTGGATCGCTATTACACCGAACGCGTGCAGGAAAGCTGGTCCGGGGGGCACATCATGAAGGGTCGCGTTGCGGATGCCGACGCCTTGCACCTGTCGAGCAACGATTACCTTTCGATAGCGCGGCATCCCGAGATTCTCGATGCAATGTGCATGAGCATCCGCTCGGAAGGCAACGGGCTTCTGATGTCCGGCGTGTTTTTGCACGGCGACGATTGCCCGCAACTCGCGCTCGAAGACCGCTTCGCGACATACATGGGGGCTGAAGCGAGCGTGCTGTGCCAGTCGGGCTTTGCGGCGAATACGGGCCTTATCCAGTCGATCGCCAATGCGCAGACGCCGGTGTACGTCGACATGATGGCGCATATGTCGCTGTGGGAAGGCATACGCAGCGCGGGCGCGCGCGCAATCAGCTTCTTCCACAACGACGTCGATCATCTGGAGCAGCGCATCCAGCGCTACGGGGCGGGCATCGTGATCGTCGATTCGGTGTACAGCACGAACGGCAGCGTGGCGCCGCTCACGGCCATAGCCGACGTGTGCGCCGAGCACGACTGCGTGCTGGTCGTCGACGAATCGCATTCGCTCGGCACGCACGGCCCGCACGGCGCGGGACTCGTGGCCGAACTCGGACTCGCCGACCGCGTGCATTTTCGCACTGCCAGTCTCGCCAAGGCCTTTGCGGGGCGCGCCGGCATCATCAGTTGCTCGCGCCGCTTTCAGGAGTATTTCAAGTGTGAGGCGCTGCCCGCCATCTTCAGTTCGACGCTGCTGCCTCATGAAACGGCGGGTCTCGCGGCGACGCTCGACGTGATCGAGCGCGAAGACTGGCGCCGTGCGCGCGTCGCGGCCAACGCGCGATACGTGCGCGCGCGCCTTGCCGAACTCGGCTACAACCTGAACGGCAGCGAAACGCAGATCATCGCGCTCGAAGCCGGGCCGGAACCGCAGACGATCATGCTGCGCGACGCGCTCGAAGCGCGCGGCATCTTCGGCTCGGTGTTCTGTGCGCCCGCCACGGCGCAGAACCGCTCGCTCGTGCGGCTTTCACTGAATGCGGCGCTGGGCGAGCAGGAACTCGAGCGCCTCGTCGACGTGTGCGAGGAGATTCGCGACGAAGTGCAAATGTGGAACTGGCCGTCCACGCGCCGCAACGAGCGCCATGCGGGTCGCGCGCGCGGGCGCGTGCCGCAGGCCGTAGTGAACATGCCGATGGTGGCCGTGGCGGCCTGAATCATGCGCGGTTGAGGCGGCGTGGAGCGAGACAGCGTTGGCGTGGGGAGCAGCCCGAACACGGGCTGCATTCGGGTCCGGGAATCAGGGCGAATCCCACGCCGCCTGGATCTCGCGATCGAGCTGGTCGAGATGCTTGTCGTAAGGCAGGACATTGTCGAGCGCGAGCCCCGCGGGCTTCTTCACGACGGCATAGAGGTAGCGCCGGTCGCCGTGAAATTCGGAAGCGGCGTGCATGTACGGCTGCCACTCCACGCACTGCGCCGGGTAATAGCCTTCGGTGAGCCAGAAATAGGGCAGGCTGCGTCGGCTGTCGAGCTCCGCGAGGAAGCTTGCGGGCGCACCTTGTTCGACGGCGATCTCGCGCACGCCGCGCAGCGATTCGTCGGTGTGGATGACGAGCAGGTAGGGCGTGCCGACGCCGTCGAACATCAGCAGTCCGTGCGGTTGGTACGAGAGATAGTGTTCGACGATGCCCAATGAATCGGCAATATCTTTCACATGCGTGGCGAGCGCATGATCCTTGAGGAAGGCGTATTCGGAAACGGCGAGCGCATCGAGCACCGTGCTGCAGCAGCGGTCGAAATACGCGCGCTGCATGTCGCGGATCGCCTGATTCAGCGTTTCCACCGCATCGACTTCATGCTTGCGGATGAAACGGTCGATCAGCCCTTCGTTGAAGCTTTTTACGGCGACGTGTTCGTCGGCCTTGCCCGTGAGCACGATCTTCTTGATCGACGGGTCGTCCATGCGGCGGCAGAACTCCATGCCGTTCAACTCCGGCATGTCGTAATCGACCACCACGACCGAAACCGACTCGAATCGCGCAGCGTTATGCACGAGGCTACGTATCGCGTCTACGCGCATGGCGATTACCTGGTGTGCGTCGTTTTCCTCGGTGCGGTCGAGGTAGCGGCTGAAGATCGGCTCCGACGCGCGGTCTTGCGCCGCGCGGCCGTTGAGAAATTTCAGCGCTTCGTTGGGCGAACTGAAAAGGCGAAACGCCAGGTCGGGTTCGAGTTGCAGGCTCAGGTTCGAAAGGAACGCGGCGCTGTCGTCGACGAACGCGACGGTGGTCGGATAGGAGAACGGCTGAATGGCTTTCGTCATGGCGCTGGGAATGTCAAAACGAACTCGGTGTATTCGCCTTTTACGGAAGAGCAGGTGATTGCCCCTCCCATCGCTTGCATGACATCGCGGCAGAATGCCAGCCCGATTCCTGTTCCGAGCGTCACGTCATCGGTGGCGGTTGTCGAAGTATAAAAGCGCGTGAAGATGTGCGGCAAGACTTCAGGGGAAATACCGGTGCCCGTGTCGCTGAAAATCAGCCGATTGGACCGTTGCCCTGATTCAAGACGAATCGAAATTTGCGCACCCTCGATGCTGCCCATATGCCGGAAGGCATTTTTGAACAAATTGAATAGCACGTGAACGGTGAGCATTTCGGACCCGCGAAACGCGAAATCAGGGCGCAAATTGCAGATTACGCGGCGGCGATCGCCTTCGCGAAACGGAAAGCGGGCGAGCGCGGTTTCCACGCAATGCGCGATAGAACACATCGTTGCGCTTTGCATGTTGCCGCCGGTGAAGCGCGCCGTGGCGAGCAGCATGTCGATGATGGCGTTCGAATGCAGTGCTTCCTGCTCGATGCGGCTAACCACGCCTTGCATGGAATGCAGATGCGCCACGCGTATTTTGGGCACGGGCAGGCGGTTGCGCTGGGCGAGTTGATACGTGTCGAGCAGCGCCGGCAGGTAGCGCATGAGGCCCGCGGCGCCCACGCGTATCGCCACGAGCGGCGTACGCAGTTCGTGCGCCACGCTGCCCGCCGTGGCCAGCATGGCGCGCTCCTGTTCGATCTGGATGCGGTCCTGATCGTAGTTGGCCACGGCGCCGATCGCCACCGCGAACGAAAAAATCGCGAGATGCGTGAAGTAGTTCGGGCCGAGGACGATGGGGTAGGTGGTGAGGCAATACGCGAGCACGGCAAGGCTGATGCCCACCAGAAATTGCAGCACGAGCATGAGCCAGTCGAGCAGCAGCACCATCACGAACGCTGCGATGAGCGCGCTTTCCACCCAGACTTCGTTGCCGTTGTTTTTGAGCAGCATGAAGGTGAAGAAGAACGGCAGCGCGTAGAGCGTGGCGCAATACCAGTACCAGGGCAGCAGTTTCTTCAGCGGCGCGGGCCAGCGCTCGAACGCGAGAATGGGCAGGAAAACGAACGAGCCGATCAGGCGCAGCGTGAGGTTTTCATAGGGCTGCGGAAAAAGGTCTTTCCAGACGTAGTAGTAAAGCGGAAAGCCCACGCTTGCGACGACGGCGAGCGGGCGCATGCGGCGCTTCACGTATTGCAGGTTGCGCAGCGCGGGCGCGAAGGCGCGCACGAAGCGCGGACGCATCGACGCCCAGGCTCGCCTGAGTTGTAGCGAGGTTCTCGAAACGTTCATCGGGATGGAATCGCTCATCGTTCTGGCCCGCGCGCGGTGCGGCCGGTCTTTTTGCGTCTCGTGGTGCTTCCCCGTTTTCTGGTTTGCCGGCCGTGGCGCGTGGCCGCTCCCCTTCTGAGCGCGGTAAGGAAAGACAATATCACCAAAGGATGGCAACGATGCAGCGGGTTTTGGCCCTTGGGCGGGCGTCGTCGTTCGATGGGGTGGGGTGTTATGCGTGCCGCATCGGTTGGCGGCGCGTTTGCGCGGCGATCTCGCGTGCTCGTGCTTCTTCGCGCGACCTTCAGGCCGCGGGCGTTCGCGCCGTGCAAACGAACTGCGCGATGGCGTCGTCGAGTGGCTCTCGCGCGTCGCGATGCGGGGAGTGTCCACCCTGAGCGAGGGCGTGGACGCGCGCATGCGGCACGGCCGAGCCGATCGCCTCGACTTGCGCCATGGTGCCGTAGTGGTCGTCGACGGCCTGGATGGCGAGCAAGGGCGCCCGGATCGCAGCGAGTTCGCCGACGATGTTCCAGGACCGGAAAGCCGGGGCGAGCCAGATATCGTTCCAGCCGTAGAAGGCGGAATCGACATCGTCGTGATAGCGCGCGAGTATTTCGCGCAGGCGGGTCGTTTCGTACGCAACTTTTGCCTCGGCGATGCTTTGCACCGAGATGTCTTCCACGAACACGTGCGGCGCAATCGTCACGGCGCCCGCGAGTGCGGCGGGAAAGGCGGCCGCGTAGAGCAGGGCGATGGAAGCGCCGTCGCTATGACCGATCAGCCACATGCGCGCGCGTTCGGCGGCGCTCAGGCCGAGCGCGTCGAGGAATGCGGGCAAGACGTCGCGCGCCTGCCGCGCCATGAAATCGACGGGCCATTTCACGCCTGGCGCGCGCGGCGTGGAGCGGCCGTAACCGGGACGCGAATAAACGAGCCCGCGCATGCCGAGACGCTCGCAGAGCGCTGCCGGCCAGTCCTTCCACATCGCGATCGAGCCGAGTCCTTCGTGCAGGAACACGGCGAGCGGTGCATCGGCGTCTGCCGTGCCGGTCCAGCGGTATTCGATGCGCAGCGCGTCGCGCGCGGCGGTGGCGGGCAGATCGGCGAATTGGCTTTCGTGCATGGACTTGTTCATTCGATCACGACAGAAACTGCTGACGCAGCCGGAAACGCTGGATTTTACCGGTCGCAGTCTTCGGCAGGTCGTCGACGAACACGATATCGCGCGGATATTTGTGCGGCGCGAGCCGCGTCTTGACGAACGCCTTCAACTGCTCGGCCAGCGCTTCGTGCGACGTATCCCGCACCTCGTGCCGAAGTACGACGAACGCGCACGTTTTCACGAGTCCGCCCTGATCGACCCCGATTACGGCCGCTTCGAGCACCGCGCCGTGTTGCGCGAGCACCATTTCCACTTCGATGGGCGAAACGTACTGGCCGCTCACCTTGAGCATGTCGTCGCTGCGGCCCGCATAGACATAGGCGCCTTCCGGCAGGCGCCGATATTTGTCGCCGCTCTTCACCCAGTCGCCAAGAAAGGTTGCGCGCGACTTCTCGCGATTGCTCCAGTACATCACGGCCGCGCTCGGCCCGCGGATGTAGAGGTCGCCGATTTCGCCGTCGGGCACGGGCCGTCCGGTCTCGTCGCGCAGCTCGATTTCGTAGCCGGGAACAGGGCGGCCCGTGGTGCCGTATTCGACGGCGCCTGGGCGATTCGAGAGGAAAATGTGCAGCATTTCCGTCGAGCCGAGGCCGTCGAGAATGTCGCTGCCGAAATGTTGCCTGAAGCGCTCGCCGAGTTCGCGCGGCAACGCCTCGCCCGCGGAAACACAGACGCGCAGCGCGACGTCCTCGCGTGCAGGCAGGTTGGGCGAAGCCATCATGCTCGCATAGAGCGTGGGCACGCCGTAGAACACCGTGGGCCGATGCTCGACGAGGCGCGCGAATACGGCGTTGGCGGTGGGGCGTTCGGCCATCAGCACCGTTGTCGCGCCGACCGAGAGCGGAAACGTGAGTCCGTTGCCGAGCCCGTAGGCAAAGAACAGCTTCGCCGCGGAAAACACGACGTCGCTTTCTCGTATGCCGAGAATGGGCTTCGCGTAGGTCTCGACGGTCCAGTACAGATTGGCGTGCGTGTGCACCGTGCCTTTGGGCTTGCCCGTCGATCCCGATGAGTAGAGCCAGAACGCGATGTCGTCGCAGCTCGTTTGTGCAGCGCGCGACGCCGGCTCGGCGCACGCGATAAGCTCGGCGAGGACGCGCGGCGCCTTTGCCGTGCCGGCGTTACGCGTGCCGGCGTCACGGAATGCGTCCACCGGCGGTTGCGAGACGATTAGTTCGCAGTCCTCGCATTGTGCTTCCTCGACCGCCGCGCGGACGACGGGCAATACCGCGCCCGACGCGATCACCACACGCGCACGGCTGTGCGTGAGCATATAGACGTAGTCGGCCGACGTGAGCAGCGTATTGACGACCACCGGCACGATGCCGGCATAGAGTGCGCCGAGAAACGCGATGGGCAGTTCGATGGTGTCGAGCATCACGAGCAGGATGCGCTCCTCCGCGTGGACGCCGAGCGCGCGCAACGCGCCCGCGAAAAGGCGGGCTTGCGTTTCGAGTTCGCCGTAGTTCAGCGTATGGGTGTCGTCGATGTAGGCGGTTTTTGCGGTACGCGCCGCATTGAGCGAGAACAGGTGCGTGGCGAAGTTGAATTGCGCAGGCGGCGGCACGGCTGCGCGCGCCGGGGAAGTTGCCGCGGCCGCGGCGTGTTCGGGCGGCACTGCTTGGGTTTCCACGGGTTTGTCTCCGCTCTGTCTGCCTCGGCCGGTTCGGTATCGGCAACGGGTTGCGCTGCGCGTTACCGTGCTTCGGGCATGTTGCGTTGGCTAGTTTCCGGCCGGTTTGTCGCGGTGGGGCGGTGCACCGCCACCGCGCGCAGACGTCTCAGGCCGCCATTTGTCGTCAATTCGCCTTTTGGCGGAAAATTAGCGGTTCGTAAAATACATGTCAAGCACTATAGTGCATAAGTGTGGTTTTATAGATCTCCGAAAATGAAGCAAACTTACACTGCTGAACTTCCGGCGGAAGCCGACGATACCGCGCGCGGCGAACGCACCGAGCGCGATCCGTTTCTGACGGCCATGGGCGAGCGCGTGCGCATGCTGCGCGCCCGGCGCGGCATGACGCGCAAGACGCTGGCGGTGGAGACCGGACTTTCGGAGCGGCACCTGGCGAATCTCGAATCGGGTGTCGGCAACGCGTCCGTGCTCGTGCTGCGGCAGATCGCGAACACGCTGAACTGCCCGCTCGCGGAGGTCATCGGCGACGTCACGACTTCGTCGGCCGAGTGGCTTCTGATCCGCGAACTGCTGCAGGGGCGCGATCCCGCGGCACTGCAGCGCGCGCGCGTCGCACTCGCCGAGATGTTCTCTCAGGCACCCGCCGATCCCCATCGCAATGACCGCATCGCGCTCGTCGGTCTGCGCGGCGCGGGCAAGTCCACACTTGGGCGCATGCTCGCGCAGGAACTGAAAGCGCCGTTTGTGGAGCTCACGCGGGTTATCGAGCAGCTGGCGGGCTGCCCGCCTTCGGAAATTCATTCGCTGTACGGCGCGAGCGCTTATCGCCGCTATGAGCACCGTGCGCTGGAGGCCGTGATCGCGGAACACCCGCGCGCCGTCATCGCGTCGCCGGGCGGCCTCGTTTCCGAGCCCGCCACCTTCAACGTGCTGCTCGCGCACTGCTTCACGATCTGGCTGCAGGCCACGCCCGAAGAGCACATGCGCCGTGTCGTGGCGCAGGGCGACCTGCGACCGATGTCGGGCAACCGCGAGGCGATGGACGACCTCAAGCGCATCCTCGCCGGGCGCAGCGAGCTGTACGGCCGTGCCGACATGACCTTCGACACCAGCGAAAAGACGCTCGCCGATGCCTATCTGCAGTTGCGCGACCGCCTCGCCGCGCGTTTGGGCGCTGAAGCGCCGCCCATCGACTGAGCCGGAGGAGCCTGCGCGGCATTCGGGGTTTACCCGTCGCATGCATTAAAATGCAGTATTGTGCTTTACATGAGGAATTCATTGCACTATGGTTCATCAATACGAAGTGCAAAGGAGACGCTCATGGCCGCAGTCGAAATCGCCCTTGCCCCGCAGCGGGTCGATTACCGCACCGACCCTTCGCAGTACCGCCACTGGAAGCTCACGTTCAATGGCGCCGTTGCAACGCTCGGCATGGATATCGCTGAAGACGGCGGCATTCGCGACGGCTACAGGCTGAAACTGAACTCGTACGACCTGGGCGTCGATATCGAACTGCACGATGCGCTCCAGCGCATCCGCTTCGAGCACCCGGAAGTGCGTACGGTCGTGCTGACCAGCCTGAAGGACCGCGTGTTCTGCTCGGGCGCCAACATCTTCATGCTCGGCCTTTCCACCCATGCGTGGAAAGTCAACTTCTGCAAGTTCACCAACGAAACGCGGAACGGCATGGAGGATTCGTCGCGTCATTCGGGGCTGAAGTTCGTTGCAGCCGTGAATGGGGCCTGTGCCGGCGGCGGCTATGAACTGGCGCTCGCCTGCGACGAGATCATGCTCGTCGACGACCGCTCCTCTTCGGTCGCGCTGCCGGAAGTGCCGCTGCTCGGCGTGTTGCCGGGCACGGGCGGCCTCACGCGCCTCACCGACAAACGCAAGGTACGCCACGACCGCGCCGATATTTTCTGCACCTTGGCGGAGGGCGTTCGCGGCGAGCGCGCGAAGGCTTGGCGCCTCGTGGACGACGTCGTGAAGCCGAACCAGTTCAATGAGGCGGTGCAGGCGCGCGCGCTCAAACTGGCCGCCACGAGCGATCGCCCGGCCGATGCGAAGGGCGTGACGCTCACACGCGTCGAGCGCATGGAACACGAAAGCGGGTTGAGCTATGCGACCGTCGACGTGGCGATCGACCGCGCGAAGCGCACCGCGACATTTACCGCGAAGGCTCCCGCCACGGCAGTTGATTCGGATATCGAAGCGATTGTCGCCGCCGGCGCATCGTGGTGGCCACTGCGGTTCGCCCGCGAACTGGACGACGCGATTCTCACCATGCGCACCAACGAACTCGACATCGGAACGTGGATACTGAAGACCGAGGGCGACGCTCGAGCCGTGCTCGCCGCCGACGCCGCGCTGCTCGCGCACCAGGATCACTGGTTCGTGCGCGAGACCATCGGCATGCTGCGCCGCACGTTCGCGCGTATCGATGTTTCGTCGCGCTCTCTGTTCGCGCTGATCGAGCCGGGCTCGTGCTTCGCGGGCACGTTCGCCGAACTTGCATTCGCGGCCGATCGCACGTACATGGCTGCATTGCCGTCGAATGAAGACGAAGAGCCGGCCATCACGCTATCGGAAGCGAATTTCGGCCTCTTTCCGATGGTCTCGCATCAATCCCGGCTCGCTCGCCGGTTTTATGAGGAAGCCGAACCGATCGACGCCGCGCGCGCGAAGATCGGCGAGCCGGTCAGGCCGGTCGAGGCCGAGCGTCTTGGGCTCGTGACGGCTTCGCCCGACGACATCGACTGGCCCGACGAAATCCGTCTCGCGCTGGAAGAGCGTGCAGCCATGTCGCCCGACGCGCTCACGGGACTCGAAGCGAACCTGCGCTTCAACGGCCCCGAGACGATGGAAACGCGGATTTTCGGGCGCCTCTCCGCCTGGCAGAACTGGATTTTCAACCGCCCCAACGCCGTTGGCGAGAAAGGCGCGCTCAAGGTGTACGGCAAGGGCAGCAAGGCGCAGTTCGACGTTGCCCGCGTCTGATATCCGCATCCGCCGCCGCATTTGCCGAACGTGCCGCAAGGAACCGAAATGTCCACGATCAACTACAGCGAAAAGATCCCGAACAACGTCAACCTCGCCGACGACCGGGCGTTGCAGCGCGCGCTCGAGCAGTGGCAACCCAATTTCCTCTCGTGGTGGGGCGACATGGGCCCGGACGGCTCGCACGGCTACGACGTCTATCTGCGAACGGCGGTGAGCGTGGATCCGGGCGGCTGGGCGCACTTCGACCATGTGAAGATGCCCGACTATCGCTGGGGCATCTTCCTCACGCCGGGCGAAGCCGACCGCAAGATCCATTTCGGCGCCCATAAAGGGGAGGCGGCATGGCAGGACGTGCCGGGCGAACATCGCGCCAACCTGCGCCGCATCATCGTCACGCAAGGCGACACGGAACCCGCTTCGGTCGAGCAGCAGCGTCACCTCGGTCTGACCGCTCCGTCCATGTACGATCTGCGCAACCTGTTCCAGGTGAACGTGGAAGAGGGGCGGCACCTGTGGGCGATGGTCTATCTGCTGCATCGCTACTTCGGCCGGGACGGTCGTGAGGAAGCCGAAGCATTGCTCGAGCGCCGGTCGGGCGACGACGACAACCCGCGCATTCTCGGTGCGTTCAACGAAAAGACGCCGGACTGGCTGGCGTTCTATATGTTCACGTATTTCACCGACCGTGACGGCAAGTTTCAGCTTTCCGCGCTTTCCGAGTCGGGTTTCGATCCGCTCGCGCGCACGACGAAGTTCATGTTGACGGAGGAAGCGCATCATATGTTCGTCGGCGAGTCGGGCATTTCGCGTGTCGTGCAGCGCACCGCGCAGGTCATGAACGAACTGAAGACCGACGACGTGAAGCGCCTGCGCGCCGCCGGTGTGATCGACCTCGAAACGATCCAGCGCTACCTGAATTTTCACTACTCGGTGACGATCGACCTGTTCGGCGCCGACCAGTCGTCAAATGCGGCCACGTTCTATAGCTCGGGTCTCAAGGGCCGCTATGAGGAGGGCAAGCGCGACGACGATCACCAGCTCGAAGGCCAGCAATACCGGTTGCTCGACGTGCAGGACGGCAAACTCGTCGAACGCGAACTGCCGATGCTCAATGCAATGAACGAGGTGCTGCGCGACGACTACATCAAGGACTCCGTAGCGGGTGTGAACCGCTGGAACAAGGTGCTGGAAAAGGCCGGTATCGACAAACGCCTCACCGTGCCGCACAAAGCGTTCAATCGCCAGATCGGCACCTTCGCGGGTGTGCGCGTTTCACCCGACGGCCGCGTAATCGACGAGGCCGAATGGGCGGCGAACGAAGCGAAATGGCTGCCAGGCGCGGAGGACCGCGCTTACGTCGCCTCGCTCATGGGCCGCGTGGTCGAGCCGGGCAAGTTCGCCAGCTGGATCGCGCCGCCGGCCATGGGCATCAATCGTCAGCCGATTGATTTCGAATACGTGCGCTTCAACTGACGGGAAAGGCGGCGTGCACCATTCGCTTCGCGCGCCGTAGCGGGAGACAAACATGAACGGTCCGGTACCCGTGGAAATACTCAGGCAGCACCTGATCGATCCTGAAATCTGCATACGCTGCAATACGTGCGAGGAGACGTGTCCCATCGACGCGATCACGCACGACGGCGCCAACTATGTGGTCAACGCCGACGTCTGCAACCGCTGCATGGCCTGCGTGCCGCCATGCCCGACCGGCGCGATCGACAACTGGCGCAACGTGCTCAAGGCCGACGCATACAGCATCGACGAACAGTACGCGTGGGACGAGCTTCCCGCGCAAAATTCGTCGGTGGGCGCGCTAGTGGAAGCGCAGGCGCCGGGCGCGACAGGCGAGGCTCAAGCCCCGCCCGCTGCGGTCGACGCGCCTGTCGCGGCCTCCGACATGGTGCGCGGCTCGACCGTGCCGCCATGGTCGGCCGCGCGGCCCTATGTCCATCTCTACACGCACAAGGCGCCGACCACGGCAATCGTGGTCGGCAACTACCGCCTCACCGACGACGCCACGGAAAGCGACATCCATCATATCGTGCTCGACTTCGGCGCAATGCCGTTTCCGGTGCTGGAGGGACAGTCGATCGGCATTCTGCCGCCGGGCCTAACCGCCGACGGGCGTGCCCACCATGCGCGCCAGTACTCGATTGCGAGCCCGCGCGACGGCGAGCGCCCCGGCTACAACAACGTTTCGCTCACGGTGAAGCGCATCACGTGCGATCACGGCGGCAACGCAACCGAAGGGGTGTGCTCGAACTACCTCTGCGACCTGAAAAAGGGCGACGTGGTGACCGTGATCGGGCCATTCGGCAATACTTTCCTCATGCCGAACCATCCGGGGTCGCACCTGCTGATGATCTGCACGGGCACGGGTTCCGCGCCCATGCGCGCGATGACCGAATATCGCCGCCGCCGCCGGCTCAAGGGCGCGACCGGCAAGCTCATGTTGTTCTTCGGCGCGCGCACGCAGCAGGAACTCCCCTACTTCGGATCCCTGATGAATCTGCCGAAGGATTTCATCGACATCAATCTGGTTTTCTCGCGCACGCCCGGCCAGCGCAAGCGCTATGTGCAGGACGCCATGCGCGAGCGCGCCGTGGACGTCGCGCACCTGCTCGACGACACCAGCACGCATATTTACGTGTGCGGATTGAAGGGCATGGAAGAAGGCGTGCTGCAGGCGCTGCGGGAGATCGCCGAAACGCATGGCATGGACTGGGAGGCATTGTGGGATCGCCTCAAGCGAGAAGGGCGGCTGCATCTCGAGACGTATTGAAACATCGGGTGGCAGACAATGAATCGAGGCCTTCGTCGAAGTACGCGGCAGGTTTAAGCACGGTCGTTCGAAAGACGTTACGATGGCGGCTCGGCGTGCGCGAACAGACGCGCGCTTTCAGACGGAGACCGCCTCGATGAACCTCGTTGCAGATTTGCCCGCCGGCCTGACCGGCCTCGAACAGTTGCAGCGCATGCTGCAAGGCGGGCACCGCCCGTCCATTGGCGAAACGCTCGGCTTCGAACTCGTCGAAGTGGAGGAAGGGCGCGTCGTGTTCGCCGGCACGCCCGGGTTTCACGTGTACAACCCGATCGGCACGGTGCACGGCGGCTACGCCGCCACGCTGCTCGATTCGGCCTGCGGATGCGCCGCGCATTCGCGCCTCGGCCCGAATCAGGGCTATACCACGCTGGAACTGAAAGTCGCCTATCATCGGCCCATGACCGCCGACACCGGGCTCGTGCGCGCCGAAGGGCGGGTGCTCAGCTTCGGCCGCCGCGCCGCCTTCACGGAGGCCAGCATCACCGACGCGCAGGGCAAGCTCTACGCGTCCGCCACGTCCACGCTGCTCGTGTTCGAGCGCTGACACGTTCGCGCCGGGCACGCCGCTCGCTTCGTCTGCCTTGCGCTGAAGTCGCGTGCATCACACGCGCGCGCGTCGCGAATCCGGCGGCGATCCTGCACTGGGCGGGGCCGCTTCGAGCCGGGTTCCCGCCATGCAAAGGAGAGCACATGCGAGCCGATGCCCCCAGCCTGCATACCCGGCGACGCCTCGTCGCGTTGCTCGGCGCCGCACTGTGCGGCACGTTCGTGCGCGCGAGCGCGGTGCGGGCGGCAGGGGGCGCTGCGGCGTCCGCTAGCGCATCGCATGTTCCGGCTCGCGGCGCGCCGGACCTCGAAACCGTCGCGACGTTCGGCGACGACTTTCGGCTCGTCGGCATCGGCGTGACGCGAGGCGGCCGCGTATTCGCCACCGCGCCTGCTTCCGCCAGGCGTTCGCGCTACAGCCTCGTGGAAGTCGATCTGCGCAGCGGCGCGCTGCTGCCGTTTCCGGATGCGGACTGGAACCGCTACAAGCCGGGCAAGCGCGGCGATCGTCAGTGGATTTCCGTCCAGGCGCTCTGGGTGGACGAACGCGACCGGCTGTGGGCGCTGGATTCGTCGCTGCCCTCGGTCGATCATCGCATCCAGCCGCCCAAGCTCGTGCAGTTCGATCTGGATACGCGCGAGATGGTGCGCACTTACACGTTCGGGCAGGCAGTGACGCCGAAGGATTCGATCAACGACGTGCGCATCGACCTGCTTCATGGTTACGCGTTCATCAGCAACGCGGGCAACCAGGGTGGCATCGTCGTCACGAAACTGAGCAACGGAGAGTCGCGCCTCGTGCTCGCAGGTGACCGTTCGAGCGTTTCCGATCCGCGCGAGCATCTCATGTTCGGCGATCGCGTGGCGCGCAAGCCCGACGGCAGCGTGCTCGTGCTGCAGACCGATGGCGTCGCGCTTTCGCCGCAACGCAACTGGGTCTACTACCGGCCGCTCACCGATCACCACTACTGGCGCGCGCCCACCGACGCGCTGATAGACGAAACGCTCGCGCCGGCCGCGCTCTCGCGGCGCGTGGAGGCCCTCGGCGAACACGCGCTCACGGGGGGCTTGCTGATGGGCGGCGACGGCACGCTCTATGGCGGTGACCTCGAACATCGCACGGTGGTGGCGTTCAAGCTCGTCGAACGCGGCGGCAAGGCCGCACTCGAGGCGCGCACGCTCGTGAACGAGTCGCAGCGGGTCTCATGGGCCGATGGCTTCGCACTCCAGAACGATTATCTGTATTTTGCCGATTCGCATCTGCATGAGCTGGACAACTTCTCGAACGGCTATCCGCGCCAGGGGCGCTTCACCATTTTTCGCGTGAAGCTGCCGCCGCAGCCGCCCGGCACATTCGCGGGATGAGAGGTCGTTCGCGGCCCGCGCGAGCCGCACGGCCCGCGAACGACGGCGCTTTTCGCGCGAGTCAGATCACCGCGTGCGCTTTGTCCTCGATGAGACGCACCAGTGTTTGCAGCATGCGGTTCGCGGGCGTCGGCACGCCAAGCGCCGCGCCGCGCTGCACGACGTAGCCGTTGAGGTGATCGATTTCGGTGCGCTTGCCGCGCGCGAGATCCTGCGCCGTGGACGAGTACTGGCCCGGCATCGTTTGCGCGATGCGTGTCACGGCGCCGCCCATGTCGGGGGGCAGCGTCACGCCGTCGGCCTCGGCGACGGCCACGCATTCGCCCACGACGTCGCGCATCGCTTCGCTCACACCGGCGCCCTGAACGAGGCGTCCGTAAGGCAGTTGCGTGATGGCCGAGAGCGCGTTGTACGCGCAGTTGACGATCAGCTTGGCCCAGAGCGCCCCGCGCACATTGGTCGAGATTTCCGTCGGCACGCCCGCGTCGATGAGTGCGCGCGCGGCGGCGTCGCTCGTGCGCGACGGCTCGATCACGAGCTCGCCGCGGCCGTGATGGCGCACGTGGCCGGGGCCGGCCATTTCGGTGGCGACATAGACGACGGCGGCCGCCACGTCTTGCTCAATCACGCCGCGCAGGCGGTCCGCGTTGTCTGCGCCGTTTTGAAGCGTGAGCACGAGCGTATCGGCGCCCAGATGCGGCTTGATTGCGGCGCCCGCGCTTTCGGTATCGGTCGATTTCACGCAGAACAGCACGAGCTGCGCGCCCGCGACGGCGGACGCTTCGGTGCTCGCCGTGAGATGCGGCGGGCCGATCCGTTCGTCGAACTGCTGGGCTTCGAGGCGCAGGCCGTCTCGCGCGATGGCCTCGACGTGCTGCGGCCGGCCGATCAATATCACATCGTGTCCTGCGCGCGCGAGCATGCCGCCGTAAAAGCAGCCCACTGCGCCCGCGCCCATGACGGCAACTTTCATTTGCGTTTCTCCTGAGTAGCGTGCGAACTTCGGTGCGGCGGGAGCGTTCAGCGCAGCTCGAACCCGAGCGCGTTGAGCGCTTCGCGCAGGCGGTCGCGGCCGTGCAGCGACTCACGGCTGCGCCAGCGCGCGAGCGAACGCGAGGTCCAGCCCGCCGCGCTCAGTCCCTGCGATGTCTGGAAGCCACTCATTATTTCGTCGTACTGTGTAATGGCCGCCGCTTGCGAGGGCGCATCGTATTGCTCGCGATGGAGCACGACCGCCTGCGGCAGACGCGGCTTCACCTCGGCGGGGCGCGTTTCGTCGGGATAGCCCACGCACATGCCGAACACGGGCAGCACGCGCGGCGGCAGGCCGAGTTCCGCCGCCACCTGCTCGGGCCGATTGCGGATGCCGCCGATATACACGGTGCTCATGCCGAGCGATTCGAGCGCGACCACGGCATTTTGCGCGGCGAGCGCTGCGTCGATTATGCCGACGACCAGCGTTTCCAGGTAATGCAGACCCTCGACGCTCGCGCCGCTGCGTGCCCCGGCTGCTTCGAGCCGAGCGAGGTCGGCGAGCCATACGAGAAAGAGCGGTGCCTCACGGACGTGCGACTGGCCGCCGGCAAGTTCCGCGAGTCGCGCCTTGCGCTCGGGATTTTCTATTGCGACCACGCTCCACGTTTGCAGGTTCGAAGAAGTGGAGGCGGATTGTGCCGCGGCGATCAGCGTTTCGAGTGTGCCCTCGGGCAGCGGACGGTGGGCGTAGCTGCGCACCGAGCGGTGCGCCAGCAGCGTGTCGAGCGTGTCGTTCCAGCTCGGCAGCGGCGCGGACCAGGGCGTGCCATAGCGCACTTCGAGGGCGCGCATGGCCTTCGCTATATCGGCGGGGAGATCGGGCGCGGCGGCGGTGGACATCGAGGTTTCTTCTCCGGCGAATGGCGGGTGAATCGGGGCATGTTCCTGTTCATTGACGGACGAGCGGAACAGATGCGCAAGCGCCGTATGGTACATGGCTCGCGCGATCGGCGCTGCCGTCCGCTGGCACGGCGCGAGGCGCGCTCCAGCAAATTTTGCGCGCCGCAGCTATCATTTGCACTTGCGCGGTATTCGCGCGGCATCTGCACCATGTTCGCGCGCGTTCGAGCTTCTTTCGCGCCGCAGTGCCTTCTTTTTCCTTCTTTTTGCTTTCGGCCGTCTTCGGCAGCGTTGTCTGCCGTTTCTTTCGGGAGGTCGTCCCATGTCCGTTGAATCTCCGAATGCGTCGCCGGTCTGGTTCGTGACCGGCTGTTCGACCGGCTTTGGCCGCGAGCTTGCTCGCGCGGTGCTCGCGCGCGGCTGGCGCTGCGTCGCGACTGCGCGCAATCAGGCGTCGCTCGGCGATCTCGCGCCCGAGGCCGGGGAGCGTCTGCTGCCCGTTTCGCTCGACGTGACTGACGCCGCGCAGATCGAGGCCGCCGTCGCCGCCGCGCAAAAGCGGTTCGGCACCATCGATGTGCTCGTCAACAATGCGGGCTACGGTTATCAAAGCTCGATCGAAGAGGGCGAGGAACGCGAGATCCGTGCACAGTTCGACGCCAACGCATTTGGCCTCTTCGCGCTCACGCGCGCGGTGCTCCCCGGCATGCGCGCGCGCCGCAAGGGGCACGTCATCAACATCACGTCGGTGGCGGGGCTCGCGGGCTTTCCGGGGTCAGGCTATTACGCGGCCTCGAAGCATGCGGTGGAAGGGTTCTCCGATGCCTTGCTGGCGGAGGTCGGACCGCTCGGCATCAAGGTGACGTGCGTGGAGCCCGGGCCGTTTCGCACGGACTGGGCGGGCCGCTCGCTCGTGCAGACGGCGAGCCATATCGACGACTACGCGCAGACAGCCGGCGCGCGCATGAAGCGCACGGCCGAAAGCAGCGGGCATCAGCCCGGCGACCCGGCGCGCGCGGCCCAGGCGATGATCCGCATCACCGAAGTCGAGGACCCGCCGCGGCATCTCGTGCTGGGGGCGTTCGGCGTGGACGCGGTGGCGAACCGCTTGCGCGCGGCGCTTGCCGATATCGAGGCGTGGCGCGCGCTGAGTCTCGGGACGGATTTCCCGACGGAAAGTTGATCGCCCGGCTCACGCGGTCGCGATCATCAACGTGCCGGTGGCGACGAGCGCCCCGCGCCAGAGCCAGTCGAAATTGATCCAGCCGCGACGTAGCACGCCGAGCCCGAAATACTCGTAGGCGAGCAGCGCGATCGCGGCGGTGGTGGCGAGAGTTGCGAGCATATGCAGCAGCGTGAACGCGACCGCAAGCGCAAGCTCGCTCGTCGCAATGCCGGCCGCGCCGCCGCATAGCGGCAACATGGCCGGCATCAGCATCAGTCCCGCGCCGTGCATGGTTGCCATCAACGCCGACCATGCCGCGAGCCCGGCGAAACCCGCGGTCATCCCCACGCGCGCGCGGTGCCGGTGCCCATACGCATGCTGCCAGACAGCCCAGCCGATCAGAAGCGCGCCCAGGCCCCAATGCAACGCGGTGCCGGGCAGCCGAGCGCCCAGCACCGCTGTCGAAGTCGTGAACAGCAGGATCGATGCGGCATGGCCGAGCGCGATAGGCGGCAACGCGAGCAGCAGCGCCGCGCGACTGCCGCGTTGCAGACCGAGCGCGGTTGCGAAGAGCCAGCCCATTGCCGGGTTTACGCCGTGAAAGACGCCGCTGCCCACCACGGCCGCCCATGCGCCCCAATGCGCGCCGAAGAATGCCTCCATGCAATGCTCCCGCGCTATGGATAGCAGTACGAATCAGATGAGCAATCGCCGCCTTCCAGCCGGATCTGGTGCGGCCGGTGCGACTTCGGCCACTCGATGAAGAATCGCTCGTCGAATGCGAGGCCGCCTTCGGGCGCGGCGTCGAGTTTCACCATCCAGCCGTCGATGCCCTCGGGATAGAATTGCGCGTCGATCGCGCCATAGAGCGAGTTGCTGAAATAGACGCGCCGGCCGTCGCGGCTCACTTCGACCATCTGCGGGCCGCCGTTGAGCGCGCGCTCCCGCGCATGGGGATGCGCGGCACGCGCCGCGATGCCGCCGACGCGCACGCTGCCGGTCAGGCGAGGGTGCTCCGGGTCCGATACGTCGTATTGGCGCAAGTCGCCCGTCCCCCAGCACGCCACATAGAGGAAGCGGTCGTCGAGCGAGAGCGCGATATCGGTGACGAGCGGCGGCACGGCCGCAAAGCCCTTGAGCATGGGCGGCAGATGCTCGGGGTCGGCGGGTTCGGCGGGAATCTCGATGATCTTGCGCGCGGCCCACTGGTCGCCATCGCGATACCACTGCCAGATCGAAGCCGAGAGGTCCTTCAGGCTGATAACGGAATTCACGAAGCCGTAGGGGCGCGTGGGGTTGTGCGCGGGCCGCAGTTCGAACACGAGCTGGTTTTCGGCGCCGAAATCGAGAACCTGTTTGTGCTGGCGCGTGTGCAGGTCCCAGAAGTGCAGGCGATGCCCATACTGGCCGCCGAGCAGTACCTCGGGCACGAGGCCGTTTTCGAAGGCCGCGGGCAGGCCCCATTCGCTCGTTACGAGCGTGTCGTAGCCGAGATGCCACCACCCGTCGTAGGCAAGCTGTTGGGGGCCGCGATCGATTTCCCATTGGCCGAGGATGTCGAAGCTCTCGTGGTCCATCAGAAAGATGCCGCCGGGCGCTTCGCCTTGCGCGTTCGCGAGCGATGTCACATAAATGCCATCCGGCCCGCAATGGACCGTGTGGGGCCGCGTGTAGCCCGCGCGTTGCGCGACGCTTTCCGGCTCGTGCACGCGCGCGATACGCGGGCGGCGCGGGTCGGGCTTCGTGTCGACGATGTGAATGCGCGACGAGCGAAGTCCGGGCACCACCAGATAGCGGCGCTCGCTGTGCGCATGCGGCGCGTTGGGGCACAGGCAGGAGCTGCAGGCGTTCCAGCCGAAATGATGGAGCTCGTCGCCGACGTTGGGCATCGGCAGGCGATGCACGATGCGCCCGAACTCCGGCGAACGCGGGTCCAGATCGATCACGTCGAGCGAATCGGGCACGCTGCGCGTGGGGTCGAAACTGGCGACATATGCCAGCGTTTCAGGCGGAGCGTCGCCTGCCATGCGCGCAGACGGGTAGAACGTCGGGTCCGGTTGCCACGTGGCCATTGCTGTCTCCTCATCGCCGATTCGGAAGAGCCCCTATCATGCGCCAAAGTGCGACAGTGCGTTCTACGAACGTGCCATATTCCATGCGAATGGAAGCTTATGCGCCGAGGCGATTATCTGTTCCATGAAAACAGTGAATTCGCGTCGGCGGCATTTATTCGCGGCGCCTACCTTCCTAGACTTCTACTCAACGGATGCAGACAAGCCACTGCGCCGATTCGATCAAGTAACTGGAGGTAGTCATGAAATCGCTCATCAAGGCCGTTGCGCTTGCTGCTGTGCTTGCGGCGCCGGTCGTTTCTTTCGCCCAGTCGCAAGGCAGCAATGGTCCGGTGACGCGCGCGCAGGTGCGCAACGAACTCGCGCAACTTGAAGCCGCCGGCTATCGCCCATCCGCGAACGACCTCTATTATCCCAATGACCTGCAAAAGGCCGAGGCTCGCGTGAACGCGCAAACAGGCGGCTATGGTCCGGCCACGAGCGGCTCGTCGCAAAGCGGCTCGCGCAGCGACGGCGCCGTTAGCAGCTATTCGCCGCCGGTGTACAACGCGCACTGAGTTGACGGCAGATGCGCCGTCAGTTGGCGGCGCATCTCGATGCAAGGCCCGCAGGCGCGCGATGGCGCGCCGCGGGCCTTTTTAACTGGCGCAAGGCGTAAGGCGCGCGCTGCTTCGTGTTCGCCAATCTTCGCGCGCGGACTCGATAATTCCGTTCGACAGCGCGGGATCGTCGCGCAGATGCGCGAGCACAACCGCGCTTGCCATCGCGGCCCGGCCAGCGCCGCGGCCGGACAGCCGGCCGCCACGTTGTCGCGATGCCCCGGCGAGAGATGGCGCGACGCGTAACGCGCGAGATCGGTATCGCCGCTTTCGCTTTGCGCGAACACGTGGGCGAGCGTTTGTGCGTCCGGCTAGTCCGTCGATTTGAAATAGCCGTGGAAACTGCCGCGCGTGAGGCCCGCGGCGCTCGTCACGTCTGCGACCGTCATCGCGTCGTGGCCGCTGCCGACGACGCATTTTCGCCTTGCTGGGCAGCCGCCTGCTGATTGCCTTCCCAGCCGCCGCCCAGCGCGAGGAAGAGGCGCACCTGGTCGAGCGCGACCTGGCCTTCGGCGGCCGCGACCTGCGCGTGCACGCTGGTGAGCGTGCGCGTGGCGTCGAGATCGGAGAGGAAGGGTTCGCGGCCCGCCGCATAGAGGCGATGCGTTTCATCCGCCGACTGCTTCGCGGACAGATAAGCGGTACGCAGCGACTCGGCGCGCTGATCGTCGGCGGCGTAGGTGGCGAGGCTCGACTGCGTTTCGCGCAGCGCGTTGAGCACCACGCCATCGAAGTGCGCGAGCGCGCCGCCCGTCGCGGCCTGAGCCGCGCGCACGCGGGCGCGCTGGCCGTTGGCGGGGAACGTCCAGTTGATAAGCGGTCCGAACGACCAGCTATTGGTCTTGGAAGAGAACAGATCGCCCGCAATGCCGACCGTGCCCACGCCCGCGCCGAAGCTCACGTCGGGGTACATCTCGGCGATCGCCACGCCAATCCGCGCGGTGGCCGCCGCGAGCTGGCGCTCGGCTTCGCGCACGTCGGGGCGGCGCTTGAGCAGCGCTGCGCCGTCGCCCACGGGAATCGGCTGCTTGAGCTTGGGCAGGCGGTCGCATGCGAGCGCCGCCGGCGGCAGATCCCTCGGCGCGCGCGCGAGCAGCATGGCGAGCTGATATTGGGCCACGCGGCGGCGGCCCTCGAAGCGCGGGATGTCGGCGGCGAGCGTGTCGGCCTGGGTCTGGCCGCGCGTCACGTCGGGCTGGTTGCCGCGCCCCGCGTCCCGCAGACGCTTCGTGAGCACGACGCGCTGCTTTTGCAGCGTCAGCGATTCCTGCGCGATGGCCAGCTCTTCGGCGGCCGAGCACGACTCCACATAGGCCTGCACCACGTCGGCGACTACCGTGATACGCGCGAGATCGGCGGCGGCCTCGACGGCGGCGTCGTCGGCGCGCGCGGCTTCCACACCGCGCTTGAGCTTGCCGAACAGATCGAATTCATACGACACGTTGATGCCGAGGTTGCCCAGGTTCTCGACGGGCAGCTTCTCGAACACGAGGTACTGTTCGCCCGATTCCTGCGCGCGCTCAACCGCGGCGGTCGCGCTGCCCGAGAATCCGCCCTGTGCGTTGGCCACATCGACGGCGGCGCGCGAGCGCGCGAGATTCGCGGCGGCCACGCGCAGGTTCGTATTCGACTTCAGCGCCTCCTGCACGAGGTCGTTGAGCGTGGGATCGTCGTAAAGCTGCCACCAGTTGGCGGGTACGCCCAGTTGCGAAACCGGCGCGCGATCCGCGCCATCAATCGACCCTTGTGCGAGCGGCGCGTTGACGACGGCGTCCTGCGGCAGCCGGTAATCGGGACCGAGCGTTATGCATGCGCCCAACGCGAGCGCGAGCGGCGTGAGCGCGAAGGTGCGCCAGAGACTGCGGCGTGTCATTGCGAAGCTCCGCCAGCCCGGGACGCGGCCTGTGAAGCAGCGGGGGCGCTCGCGCCCGAAGCAGGCTGCGCGGCGACGGTTGCGCCTGCGTTATCCGCACGGCTTGCGTGCCCGTCGTTGCGCGCGTCCGCGCGCACGGCCACGGTTGCCGTGCGGCCCGCGATCATGCGGAAGTCTTCGGGCACTTCGTCGAGTGCCACGCGCACCGGAATACGTTGCGCGAGACGCACCCAGCTGAACGCGGGATTCACGTTCGGCAGCAGGTTGGGGCTCGCCTGGCGGTCGCGGTCCTCGATCGCGGCGACGATGCTCTGCACGTGGCCGCGCAACGGGCGCGACTCGCCCATCACGGCGATATCCACCGGCTGGCCGATATGGATGCCGTGCAGGCGCGTTTCCTCGAAGTAGCCGTCCACGCGGAACGAATGCATGTCCACCACGGACAGCACGGCGCGCCCCGCCGAGACATATTCGCCCACGCGCGGCGCGCGGTCGTTCAGATAGCCGTCCACGGGACTCACGATGGTTGTGCGCGCAAGGTTCAGCTTCGCGGTGTCGACCTGGACCTGGGCGTCGGCGGCGGCCGCTTCGCCTTGATCGACGCGCGTGCGGCTTTCCTCGAGCGTTTCGGCAGCCACGAGATTGCCGAGCGCGAGGTTGCGCGCGTACTCGCGCTTCGCCTGTGCGAGCGTCGCCGTGCGCTGCTCCAGAGTGGCCTGCGCGAGGCGCAGCGCGAGCGTGTAGCGGGCCTGGTCGATCACGAACAGCACCTGGCCTTGCCTGACCTGCTGGTTGTCTGCCACCTGCACGGAGGTGATGAGGCCGCCCACGTCGGGCGCGACCTGGATCACGTCGGCGCGCACGTGGCCGTCGCGCGTCCACGGCGAGAACATGTAGTAGTTGACGATGCGCCACAGCACGAGGGCGGCGACCACGACGATGATGAGCGTCAGCAGGATCCTTCCTGCGGAGAACCAGGTTTTTTTCACGTTCACGTTAGTTCACGAAGCGATGCGACACGATGATGACGGCAGCCAGCACGAAGACATAGATGCCGAGATCGAAAATGGAACGATGCCACACGAGCCGGTAAAAGCCGACGCGCGTGAGCACTTTGCCGATCACGACGTTGATGAGGTACGCGATCAGCATCAGCACGAGCACAGCGGGCACGAACACGCCAAAAATATCGATTTCGCCGATCATGGTGCGGGTTTCAAAACAGGGTGAGTGGCGCGCGGGCTCATGTCGTGGCCTCCGGACTGGAAGGCGACTGGGCCGAGGACGCCGGATAGAGCGAGAGCCGCAGCCCGACGAGCGCGTGCAGCGTGTCGCGCAGCGAACGCTGCGAGACGAGCGCGCGCGAAGCGGGCTGGGCGTCCGCATCGGCCGCGGTGGCGGGGGGGAATTGCGCGCGCGCGCGGGCCGCGACGCGGCGCAGGGCGTCGTCGATGGTGGCGAGCAGCGCGGGCGGCGCGTCCTGGCGCTCGCTCTCTCGCGCGCACCGCGCGTAGTGGTCGCTCACGCCGGCCAGCACGCGGTCGATCGCATCGGGGACGTCGCCGTCGAGCTTGCGCCGCGAGCGGCGCAAATCGAGCGCGTTGAGCGCGATGCGCAGGTCGCGGAAGCTTTCGATCGACGGATGGCGATGTTCGTCGGAGGCCGCGAGACGCGGGATGAGTTGCATGAGCCGGTCGAGCATGCGCGAGGCGAGGTTGCGCTGGTCCTCGATCGGCGTGGGCGAGGCCGAGAGCGCGACGTCGCTCCAGCTCGAACGCAGGAGGCGGCGTGCGGCGAGCTCCGCGCCGAACGGGCGCGCGGCGCGCGTCCACAGATAGGCGAACAGGAGGCCCGCCACACCGGCGATATTGCTGTTGAGGAACACGAGAAAGTCGGCCTCGTAGGCGCTCTGCACGCTGATGAAGGTGGCCGTGTTCACGGCCACGAGCATCGTCATCATGTTGAAGGCCGGGCGTGGAATGAGCGTGCCGATCAGGATGAACGGGCCTGCGAAGAGCAGCACGAGCATCGCGAAGTCGTGCACCTTGGGCAGCGCCACGAACAGGTAGAGGCCGGCGAACAGCACGCTCGCCGCCGTGGCGAGGAAGAAGCGGAACACCATGGGCGCGGGTTCGTCGAGCGCCGCGAAGAAGCAGCAGGCCACGGCCGCGAGCGTCACCGCACCCGCGCCGTCGTGCCAGCCCGAACTCACCCACAGCCAGCAGGCCGCGAGAATCGCGGTTACGGGCACGAAGCACGAGAACAGCATGAGACCGCGATCATAGAAGCGCTCCGTGCCGCCGAGCCGCCAATGGCGATAGCGTGGCCGCCATGTGCCCGCTTCGTGCGCGATGAGCGCGCGCAGCGCGCGGCAGTCCTGCCAGACGTCGATTACCTGACCGAGCCGCCACAGCGCGTTCGAGAGCAGCGCGCCTTGCCAGTTCGCGAGCGCGTCGCGCGTGGGTTGCAGTGCCGCGATGCGCGCGCGCAGGTTGTCGGCGGTCGGGTCGCCCGCGTCGTCGTGCATGTCGGCGGCGCGCGTGGGCAGCGGCTCTTCGAACCAGCGGGACACGTCGCCGAGCAGGTCGTCGAGGCCTTCGGGCCACACGTGCAGGTCGCGGCGCAGGGCGATGAGCGGGTCGGCGAGCGCGGAAATCATCGGCAGAAAAAGCTGCATGCGCCCGCGCAGCGATTCGGCGCGCGCGAGGACCTCGGGGTGCGTGTGGTCGTAGCTCAACTGGCTCAACAGGAATTCGAGCTGGTTCACCGTTGCCGCAAGCCGCTGGCGGCACGCTGAAACCGCTTTGCCAGCGATCTTGCCCGAAAACGTTTCACTGCCGTACCAGGCGGCGTCGCGGAACCACGCATCGGCGCGCTCGATCAGCGTGGGCGCGAGGCGGCTGGGCAGGATCGTGCTGCCCACGACGCTCGCGCAAATGATGCCGAGCGTGATTTCCTCCGTGCGCGCGATGGCCACGTCGAACACGGTGGCGGGATCGGTAACGGTCGGCAGCGCGATGAGCGGCATCGTGTAGCCCGCGAGCATGAATACGTAACTGCGCGCCGTGCGGTCGGAGATCGCCAGATACAGCAGCGTTCCGGTCCAGGTCGCGACGATCACGGAAAAGAGCAGCGGTGTCTCGACGAAGGGCGGCACGAGCGTGATCGCGGCCGCCGCGCCGAGCGCCGTGCCGAGCGCGCGATAGAGTGCTTTGGAACGCGTGGCGCCCACGAAGGGGTTCGAGACGATGTACACGCTCGCCATCGCCCAATAGGGGCGCGGCAACTGGAATACGAGCGCGATGTAGAGCGCGAGCATCGACGCGATGAAGGTCTTGACCGAAAAGAGCCAGTCGCGGAGGGAGGGGTAGGTCATGAGTCCGCTTTCTGCTTTCAGCCGTGCAAGGCCTGATCGTTTTGATCGGTCCCGGTGCCGGACGCGACGGCATTGAATGCGTTGAGCACGCGCAGCGTCGCTTCGAGGTCGGCGCGGGTCACGCCCTTGAGCACGCGCGCGCGCAGCCCCCGCAGTTCGTCCTCCATGCGGGCCGTTACGACGCGGCCTTCATTGGTCAGCGTGATCGTTTTTGCGCGGCGGTCGTCGGGGTCCTCGTCGCGGCGCACGAGGCCTGCGGCGCAGAGCTGGTCGAGCAGGCGCACGAGCGAAGGGCCTTCTATGCCGACGTGTTCCGCGAGCGTCACCTGGCGCACGGCTTCGCCGAGACGCCCGGCCGTGAGCAGCGGCGCCGCGCAGGCTTCGGAAACGTTGTACGCGGTGAGGGCGCCGTGGGTCGTGCGCCGCCATTTGCGTGCCGCCACGACGAGCGTGCTGCTGACGGCGAGGCGTAAAGTATGAAGATTCGACATCGGCGGATGATAGCCCAAGGCTATTCGATAGCAAACTATCTTTTTCTTTCGCAGCGCCACGTCCGGATGGTATGCGAGTCGTGGGCGGACTGCTTCGCGCGTGATGCGCAAGTGATGCGTGCGGCCAACAGCCAGGCCGCGCGCGCCTGTTTAATACGTGCTTACGTGTTCGACCAGCTCGAAAGCAGGGCGGGAAGCTGCGCCATGGCGGTGAATACCTGCGCCACGCCCGCTTCGCGCAGCGCCCCGGCGCTGCGGTGGCCGGGCTCTGCCGGGCTGTAGCCGAAGACGGTGGCGCCGGCCGCGAGGCCCGCGCGCGCACCGGTGACCGTGTCCTCGATCACCGCGCAGCGGCCCGGCTGCACGCCCAGACCTGCCGCCGCCGCGAGATAGACGTCGGGGTGCGGCTTGCTGCGCGGCGTTTCGTGGCCGCTGTAGATATGGCTCTCGAAGCAATCGATGAGGCCCACCTTGCGCAACTGCAGTTCGACTTTGCGCCGGTCCGCGCCCGAGGCGACGGCGATGCGTCCATCCATTGCCGCATGCACGGCGCGTACGGCCGCGGGGGCGCCCGGAATCTCCACGAGATCGCGCTCGAGCGCATCGTTGCGGCGCACGCGAAAGCCCTCGAGCCAGGCATCGGTGATCGCGAAGCCCGTATGCGCCTCGATGCGCGTCGCTTCGTCTTTCACGGCCTTGCCGACGAAGATGGCCATGGCTTCGTCGACGGTGAGCGTCCAGCCGAGTTCGTCCAGCATCTGCGTGAGCACCACGTGGGTAATGCGTTCGGAGTCGACCAGCACGCCGTCACAGTCGAACAGGACGGCGTCGAAAGGGATGGGGGGCATCGTGTGTCTGCGTTTGCCTGGTTGCGCTGGAGTGCTTGCGCTCGCTAGCGGCGCGCGCAAGTGCGCGATGATAACCGGACTGGCGAAAAGGCGTCGGCTTCTCGGGCAGGCGCGCGGTGTGCCGCCTGGGTGGCGAATGGTCAGGTGACGGATGGCGCAGCGACACTGACTGCAATATTTGGCGGCATGGCGCGCGACGGTGGACAATACCCGTCTCCGAGCTTCTTCGCTTAACCGCTGCCATGTCCGCCGACGAAAAGAATCGCACCGCCGCCGCCATCACCGAGCTTCCGGGGCACGCCAGTTACACGCAGTTCGCCGACCGCTACGCCGAGCAGGCGCCCGTCAAGCCGCATAACGCGTTATACGAGCGGCCTGCCACGCGTTCGCTGCTTGGTCCGGTGGCGGGGCTCGACTTGCTCGATGCGGGCTGCGGGCCCGGCATCGTGAGCGCGGAGCTGGCGCATGAGGGCGCGCGCGTGCAGGCCTTCGACGTTACGCCCGCGATGGTCGAACTGGCGAAGGTCCGTTGCGCGGGCCTCGCTGTCGAGGTATCGCCGGGGGACCTCGCGCAGCCGCTCGACTGGCTTGCGAGCGCCGCGTTCGATCGCATTGTGTGCTCGCTGGCGCTCGACTACGTCGAGCATCTCGTGCCGACGTTTCGCGAGTTTCACCGCGTGGCGCGCCCCGGCGCGCTGCTGGTGTTTTCGATGGCGCATCCCATGCGCGACTGGATCGACACGCGCACGCGCGGCTCGCGCACCTACTTCGAGACGGCGCGCTTCGGCTTGCACTGGGGCGGCTTCGGCGAACCCAAGCCGTGGGTGGAAGCGTTCAGGCGGCCGCTCGCCGACCTCTTCAACGCGCTGACGGAAACCGGCTGGATCATCGACCGCGTGCTCGAGCCCGTGCCGCAGCCGGAAATGAAGGCGGTGTCGCCGGCGCTGCACGCCGAACTGACGCAGGCTCCGGCGTTCATCTGCGTGCGGGCGCGGCGCGTTTGAGCGGCTAACGGTCTGCCTGGCAGGCGGCTTAGCGTCGCGCTTCGCGCGAGCTGGCCGAGAGCGACTCTTCCAGCGCGGCCACGCCGGCGGGCAGATCGACCTTGACCCCCAGATCGCACATCGTGCGGCCAAGCGCGTGCACGGTGCGAAAGAGATTGTGCTCGCGGCACTGTTCGCCCATCTGCCCGATGCGAACGATTGGGAGCCCGAACGATCCGGCTATCTCGACCTGATATTGCTGCGAGATGTGGTTGCACACCTCGTGCGCCGTTGCCCCTGCGGGCAACGCAATGCCGACCACCGAATTCAGGCGGCAGGTCTGCGGCGTATACAGCGCGAGGCCCAGTGCGCTCACGCCGCTTTGCAACGCGAGCGAGCAGCGCAGATGGCGCGCGTAGCGCTTCTCGAGCGTTTCCCTGCAAACGAGGCGTAGCGCTTCGTGCAGCGCCAGCACGCCCGAGACGGGCGCCGTGTAGTGATAGCCGGCGTTGTGCCAGAAGTTCTCGGCGAGCATGGCGTCGAGGCACCAGTGTGTGTTCGGCGCGGTGCGCGTGCGCACGCGCTCCCAGGCGGCGTCCGAGAAGGCGATCAGCGAAACGCCGGGAATCGACGAAAGCCCTTTTTGCCCGCCCGTTATCACGACGTCGATGCCCCAGCCGTCCATTTCGAGCGGCATCGTGCTGAGCGTGCAGACGGCGTCCACCACCACGAGCGCGCCGGCGGCCTTGGCGATCTGCACGATTTCCCTGAGCTCGCGATTCCAGACCGTGTTCGACGTTTCGCCGTGCACGATCGTGACGACGGCCGGACGCGTGCGCTCGATGGCCTGCGTTACGGCCTCGAGCGAAGCGATATCACGGTCGGCCACGTCGAGCGTGGTGACTTCGGCACCCACGCGGCGCGCCATTTCGGCCATGCGCGCGCTGAAGAAGCCGTTGACGATGGAGAGCACGCGCGTGCCGGGCCACGCGAGGTTCGAAATCGCCATTTCCATGGCGGCCGAGCCGGGGCCAGCCACGCCGAGCACCCAGTTCGAACGCGTCTGGAACACGTAGCGCGCCATCGTCTTCACCTGATGAATGACGCGCGCCATGGTGTCGCCGAGGTGATTGATGACGACGGTGTTGGCCTTGGCCACGGCATCGGGAATCGGCACGGGGCCCGCGCCCATCATGAGGAGCGGCTCCTCGGGAAGGATGCGGTCGAGCGTCTCGACGGCGGGGCAAGGGACAGGCGCGGCCTCGGCCGCGGCCGCCGCTGTGCGCGAAGTGGCCAGCGGATCGGGGTGGAGCGCGTTGTCGTTCATTTCGGGTACCTGGTTTGACCTGGAAGTCGGTTGCGTGGGAGGCGCGCTGTCGCGGCCATCAGGCAGTGTTGTGCGGCGCGGCGGTACTGACCATGTACAGTTGCGCGGAATTTTCCTGAACAGTCGTTCGGGCGCCGCTTCGGCGTTCGGCGCATCGCTCTATAATCGAACGCATCGCCGGATAATGCAAGGAAGGCCGCGTATGTCGCAATTCGCCGTGGACAACCCGTTTCTTGAAACGCTTGGCGTGTGCGTCGCGCAGTGGCGCGAGGGCTATGCGGAGCTCGTGATGCCCATCGACGCCTCGAAGCTCAATCGACAGGGCGTCTTGCAGGGCGGCGCCATCGCTACGCTGCTCGATGCCGCGGCGGGCTACGCGGGACTCTTCGCGCCAGCCGGCGAGCCGCCGCGCCACGGCTTCACGCTCTCGCTCACGACCAACTATCTCGACAAGGGGATTGGCCGGTTCGTGCGCGCCAAGGGCTTTCTCGAGCGCGGCGGACGCTCGATCTTCTTCGCTCGATCCGAGGCGTGGGTGGATGACCGTTTGCTGATTGCGAGCGCTCAGGGGACCTTCAAGTATTCAAGAACGTCCTGATTTTCGATCGGGGAAATTGAATCGGCATCCGAAATAATTTCGCAAGTGACTGCCGCGCCGGACGCGGGGGCGCCGGATGCGCGCATGCGTCGTCGGGACTATTCCGGCTTGCACGGTTCGATTATGGAAAAAGCCGGGAGCCAGTAAGGTTTCTTGCTCCTGGATTGGAAATTGGTTGATTGGATGGCGTCTGGGGATTGCGAATTCAAGAGGCCGGATTTAAAAATTGAAATTTAACGATCTGGAAATAAAATTTTCTTGTAAATCAATGATTTGTCGTGATTTGTATTTAGGGTTTTCCCTCCCATCTATTATCGATCGTGGAATTCGTTAAGCGGGCGGATGTCGTCGGAAGTTTTTCCGATCTCCTTCGATTTGCCTGTTGGGTGGCAATGCCAGTTAAAACAAGCTTCGTGGTCTCCGGGAAAGTCTGATTTTTCCTGCCCCCCACAACCGCGTCAGCCGGGCATCCCAAGCTGGGGAGTCACGTACTGCGGTACGCGGTTCGATTTTTCCGGAAATTTTCAACGCGCTTTCGCGCCCGCCTCTCAATTGACCCATGCCAATACTCCCGCCGATATCGGAGAAAATCCACAGTTGCAGTAGAAAGCGATTATTGGTAGCATCCGCCCGTCGCTGATTCGGGCCGGTCCACCTTTCCGGTACGGAATGCAGCGAACGGGGCAGGCGGATTGCTTGCGCAACAGAATCTGTAACTCAACAGATTCTCCGAACTCAGCCGCCTATCAGGGCGCTGATACACGCCGGGCCCCGTCACGTCTTTTTTCTGGTGCTCGTCGTGGTCGTTCTCCAAGGCAGGTGTATTGGGGTGCTGTTCGTTTGCGCAGGTCATGCCGTCTGACCGGTTGACCCGAAAACAATCGAGGAGCTCCTGATGACGTTGTCCCGCCTTACCGCCGTTTCCTTGGCCGCCGCGCTGCTCGCATTGAGCGCAAGCGCGAACGCCGACACCGTGAAGATCGCCATTGCCGGCCCGTTCAGCGGCCCGGTCGCCCAGTACGGCGACATGGTCAAGGCGGGCGCGCTGACTGCGATCGAGCAGATCAACGCCGCTGGCGGCGTGAACGGCAACAAGCTCGAAGCCGTCCTGATGGACGACGCATGCGAGCCGAAGCAAGCCGTCGCCGTCGCCAACAAGATCGTGTCGCAGCACATCCAGTACGTGGTCGGCCACGTCTGCTCGGGTTCGACGATTCCGGCTTCGGACATCTACGAGAACGAAGGCATCGTGATGGTCACGCCGTCGGCGACCGCGCCGCAGCTGACCGAAGGCAAGAAGCGCCAGTTCGTCTTCCGCACCATCGGCCGCGACGACCAGCAAGGCCCCGCCGCCGCCGCTTACATTATCAACAAGGTCAAGCCGAAAAAGGTCGCGATCCTGCACGACAAGCAGTCGTACGGCCAGGGCATCGCCACGTCGGTGAAGGTCGCGCTCGACAAGGCGCATATTCCCGTCGTCGTGTTCGAGGGCATCAACGCCGGTGATTCGGACTACTCCGCAGTCGTCACGAAGCTCAAGTCGCAAGGGGTGGATTTCGTCTACTTCGGCGGCTACCACCCCGAAATGGGCCTGCTGATGCGCCAGTCGCGCGAACAGGGCGTGAAGGCCACGTTCATGGGACCGGAAGGCGTGGGCAACAAGGACGTGACGGCGATCGCCGGCCCGGCCTCGGAAGGCATGCTCGTCACGCTGCCTGCCGACTTCGCGTCGGACCCCGCCAACGCTAGGCTCGTAAAGGCCTTCGCCGACGCGAAGCGCGACGCAAACGGCCCGTTCCAGATGCCATCGTATGCGGCGGTCGAAGTGATCGCCGACGGCATTGCTGGCGCGAAGAGCACCGACCCGACCAAGGTCGCGGCCTACCTGCACAAGAACGCGTTCAACACGCCGATCGGCAAGGTCGAGTACGACGCGCAGGGTGACCTGAAGTCGTTCCGCTTTGTCGTCTACACGTGGCACAAGGACGCCACCAAGACCGCCGCGAACTGATCCCGCGCTGCACGCCGTGCATGCCTTGCCGCCCGAGGCGGGGCATGCAATGCGGTTGTGCGCGCGACGAAAATAAAAGGATCAACCCGTTTCAAGGCTCTCTTACCGGCTTCACGGCCGCGTGGCTTACGCATGAATGATTTTCTTCCGCAGTTCACCCAGCAGCTCGTCAACGGGCTCACGCTGGGCGCGATCTATGCGCTGATCGCCATCGGCTACACGATGGTCTACGGCATCATCGGCATGATCAACTTCGCTCACGGCGAGATCTACATGATCGGCGCCTATGTGGGCCTCGTCACGCTCACGGCCATCGGCACCTCGGCGGGTTATCCGCTGCCGCTCGTGCTGGGCGCGGCGCTCATCGTCTCGGTGGTCGTCACCGGGCTCTACGGTTTCGCGGTCGAGCGCGTGGCGTATCGGCCGCTGCGCGGCGGTCCGCGCCTCGTGCCGCTCATCTCCGCGATCGGCATGTCCATCTTCCTGCAGAACTACGTGCAGATCGGGCAGGGCGCACGCGACGTGTCCGTGCCGATGCTCATCTCGGGCGCGCTCGATTTCAACATGGGCGGCAACTTCGACGTGACGATTCCGTACTCGCGCATGCTGATCGTCGGCGTGACGATCGTGCTCATGATCGCGCTCACGCTCTTCATCTCGCGCTCGCGCATGGGCCGCGCGTGCCGCGCCTGCGCCGAGGACATGAAGATGGCCAACCTGCTCGGCATCGACACGAACCGCGTGATCTCGTTCACGTTCGTGCTCGGCGCGATGCTCGCGGCCGTGGGCGGCGTGCTGATCGGTCTCACGATCGGCAAGCTCAATCCGTATATCGGTTTTATCGCGGGCATCAAGGCGTTTACGGCGGCGGTGCTCGGCGGCATTGGCAGTATTCCGGGCGCGATGCTCGGAGGCGTGCTGCTCGGCCTCGCCGAAACCTTCGCCTCCGGCTACATGCCGGCCGAGTACAAGGACGTCGTGGCGTTCGGCCTGCTGGTGCTCGTGCTGCTGTTCCGTCCCACCGGCCTGCTCGGCAAGCCGGACGTCGAAAAGGTGTGAGGGCGCAATGAGTCAGACTGTTTCGGTAACGGCGCCCGCACAGGGCGCCACCTCGTCGCAAACGGTGAAGGGCGCGCTTGCCGCCGCCGTCGCGACCTTCATCCTCACGGCGCCCGTCCTTGGCCTGCAGCTCACGCTCGACGGCTATCAGGTCGTGCTGCAGCAGCACTGGCGTCCTGTGTGGATCGCGGCCGCCGTGGTGTTCGTGTTCCAGCTCGTCAGGCCGATGTTTGCGCGCGCAACGAGTGCTGTGCGCTTGCCCAGGGCGCCCGCGCTCGGCGCGCGCCAGCAGCGCGTGGCGATCTGGGTGCTGCTCGCGTTCGGCGCGGTGTTTCCGTTCATGGGATCGCGCGGCGCCGTGGACGTCGCGACGCTCGCGCTCATCTACGTAATTCTCGGCCTCGGCCTGAACATCGTGGTGGGCTTTGCGGGCCTGCTCGACCTGGGCTACGTGGGTTTCTACGCGGTTGGCGGCTATACGTATGCGCTGTTCAACCAGTACTTCGGCTTCACGTTCTGGGAATGCCTGCCGCTCGCCGCGCTCGCGGCGGCCACGTTCGGCTTCGTTCTCGGTTTTCCGGTGCTGCGTTTGCGCGGCGATTATCTCGCCATCGTCACGCTCGGCTTCGGTGAAATCATTCGCCTGCTGCTCAACAACCTCACGAGCATGACGGGCGGACCGGACGGCATCTCGGGCATTCCGAAGCCCACCGTGTTCGGCTTCGAAATGGCCCGCCACGCGAGCGTGGAAGGCGCGAAGACCTTCAACGAGCTGATCGGCATCGAGTACAGCGGCGAGCACATGGTGATCTTTTTGTACCTGCTCGCGCTCGTGCTGGTGGCGTTCACGCTATTCGTCACGAGCCGCCTGCTGCGCATGCCGATGGGCCGCGCATGGGAAGCGCTGCGCGAAGACGAAATCGCGTGCCGCTCGCTCGGCCTGAATCCCACGCGCATCAAGCTCTCGGCGTTCACGCTGGGCGCTTCGTTCGCGGGTCTTGCGGGGGCGTTCTTCGCCGCGCGCCAGGGGCTCGTGACGCCCGAGTCGTTCACGTTCATCGAGTCGGCGCTCATTCTCGCCGTGGTGGTGCTGGGCGGCATGGGTTCGCAGCTTGGCGTCGTGCTCGCTGCGATCCTGCTCACGGTGCTGCCCGAAGTCGCGCGCGGCTTTGCCGAGTACCGCATGCTGATCTTCGGTCTGGTGATGGTGCTGATGATGATGTGGCGTCCGCAGGGGCTGCTGCCCGCGAGCCGTCCGCACGTGGAGTTGCCGCAATGAGCGAACAGGCGTTGTTGAGAGTAGCGGGGCTGCAGATGCGCTTCGGCGGCCTGCTGGCCGTGGACGGCATCGACTTCGACGTGCGTCCGAACGAGGTGTTCGCCATCATCGGGCCGAACGGCGCGGGCAAGACCACGGTGTTCAACTGCGTGGGCGGTTTTTACAGGCCGACCGCCGGCGACATCGTGCTCGACGGCCATGCCATCACGGGCCAGCGGAGCCACCAGGTCGCGCGCCGCGGTCTCGTGCGCACGTTCCAGAACATTCGTCTCTTCAGGCAGTTGACGGTGCTGGAAAACCTGATGGTCGCGCAGCACCTGAAGGTGAACCGCAACATGCTGAGCGGCCTCTTCGCGACGCCCGCGTACCGCCGCGCCGAACGCGCCGCGCTCGAGCGCGCCGCGTACTGGCTCGAGCGCGTGGGCCTGAAGCAGGTGGCGAACCGCGAGGCGGGCACGCTCTCGTATGGCCATCAGCGCCGGCTCGAAATCGCGCGCTGCATGATCACCGATCCGCGCCTGTTGATGCTCGACGAGCCCGCTGCCGGGTTGAACCCGCAGGAGAAGGTCGAGCTGCAGCAGATGGTGGACGGCTTGCGCAACGAGTTCGGAATCTCCGTACTCCTGATCGAGCACGACATGAGTCTCGTGATGGGCGTGTCGGATCGCATTCTCGTGATGGAGCACGGCAAGCCGATCATGATCGGCAAACCCTGCGAAGTGCGAAACGACCCGCGCGTGATCAAGGCGTATCTCGGAGAGGACTGATGCTGAAGCTGGAAAAGGTCCATACCCATTACGGCGCGGTGGAAGCGCTGGCGGGCGTGTCGATCGAAGTGAACAAGGGCGAGATCGTTACGCTGATCGGCAGCAACGGCGCCGGCAAGACCACGCTCATGATGACCGTGTGCGGCACGCCGCGCGCCTCGTCGGGACACGTGATGTTCGAAGGGCAGGACATCACGCGCATGCCCACGCACGAAATCATGCGCAAGGGCATGGCGATTTCGCCCGAAGGCCGCCGCGTGTTTCCGAGCCTCACGGTGCTCGAAAACCTGCAGATGGGCGGCTTCTTCGCCTCGCAGCATGAAATCGATGCGGGCATCGAGCACGTTTTCAAGCTGTTTCCGCGCCTCAATCAGCGCGCGAAGCAGCGCGCGGGCACGATGTCGGGCGGCGAGCAGCAGATGCTCGCCATTGGCCGCGCGCTCATGAGCAAGCCGCGTTTGCTGCTGCTCGACGAGCCCACGCTCGGTCTCGCGCCGCTCGTGATTGCGCAGATCTTCGACATTATCCGCACGATCCGCGAGGAAGGCGTGACAGTGTTCCTCGTCGAGCAGAATGCGAACAAGGCGCTGCACGTGGCCGATCGCGGCTATGTGCTGGAAACGGGGCGCGTGGTGCTTGCCGATAGCGCCGACAACCTGCTCGCCAACGACGACATCAAACGCGCTTACCTGGGCGGTTGACCGTCCTGCGCGGAGGTGGTCCCGGCCCGCGCAGCGTAGGCTGCGCGGGCTTTTTTCTGCACGCCAATCGCGTAGGTCAATCGCCGCGCGTGATGGCGAGCTGCGCGATCAGGCGCATCAAGTCGGCCTGGCGGCGCGTGGCGGTTTTCGCGAACACGTGATGCAGATGGGTGCGCACGGTCGAGGGTAAAACACGCAGCGCCTCGGCGACGTCTTTCGGGTTGCGTCCTTTGCCGACCTCGCAGGCCACGCGCGCTTCGGCGGGCGTGAGGCCGAACAGCGCGACGAGCCGCGTTTCCACGCCGCGCCGCGCCGACTGCGGATCGATCACGATCAGCATGGCCGTGCCGCGAGTCGAGCCGTGTGCGAAGGCGGCATGCCGGTGCGCGCCGAGTGGCGAGACCAGCGCCTGGAGCGGCTCGTCGGGAGCGGGGCGGGCGATCAGCATCGCGCCGCCCGTGCGCGCGTCGTGGCCCGCCGCGCGCGCAATCAAGCCGCGCAACTGATGCGAGGCCGTGGCCGACGAAGCGCCGAGCACGTTGCGCTCGCAGCGCAATCCGCTCGCGTGCGCGAGCAGCGTCGTGGCGGCTCGATTCGCGAAGACGATGTGCGCGTCGGCGTCGACGATCAGCACGCCATGCGCGAGCGCGTCGAGCGCGTCCGTGCCCGCATGCGCGCTTTCGTCGTGCGATGACGGCGTGGTGTGCCGCTGCACGCGCAGTGCATTGCGCACATGCGGGAGCAGCGCGCGCAACGCGTCCAGTTCGTCCTCGCTGTAGAAACGCGCTTCGAGGCGCAGCGCGCCGAGCACGCCGGCCGCGCCGCCTTCGCGCAGGACGTTCGCGAACGCTACCGTGTGGATTGCCTGCGGGCGCACCCACTCCTGCACGAAGGCGCTGCGCTCGTGGCTGGCCTGAGGGCGGATCATCGTGTCGGTGACGAGCGTGCCCGCGGCCCAGCGGCGCACCTGCGGAATGAGCGGGTCGAGGCCGCCATAGTGCTGCGCATACGAATGGGCAAACGAAGCGGCGATGCCCTCCCAGCGGTCCAGCGAAAACGCGCTTTCGGGAGATAGCACGGTGAGGTTCACATGTTGCGCGCCGACTCGCTGTGCGATACGCGCACAGACGTCCGGCCAGCGCCCGACGTCGAAGGCAGCGTCGTAGATCGCCTCGATGAGGCCGCCTGGTCCGGTCGGATCGCTGGACGTCGCAGATGAGGCATGCGCGTTGCCTACGGGCGTATCGGTGGCGGCAGCATGTGCCGCCGTTGCGGGCCCCATGATGGTCTCCGGGCTGTGGATTCGTGACGGCAGAGGTCGAAGGGCATGCTCGCGACGTCACACAGGGCCATGTGGCAACGCAGCGACGCGGGCCGGGCTCGCAGCGCACGACCACGTTTGCAAACGGCAGGCGGGAGGGGCTGCGCTGCAGCATCCCGATGCGCCTCTCTCAAGGCATAGACGATAGAACCTACGATTCGCTTTCGTCGGCGCCGATTTCGCTTTTCGTTACATCCGATGCATTCCGGGGACTGGACAAGCGCGCCGCGCTCACGATAATTGAGCGTCCCGCACGAGGCGCCGCACGGGGAAAAGGCGCCGCGCGCCGCGCACGCCGTCGCGAGAACGAAGCGCGGGCGGACGACGAATCAGTGAAACCGGAGAGTCTTTGGATGTCTGAAGAGTACGAAGTGCATGGACCGCACGACCACGCCGTCGAACATGCCGCGGCGGGCCACGGCGGGCATGGGGAAGGCGACCCGTTCCCGGGCCGCATGGCCGTGATGACCGCGATCCTCGCCTCGATCGGGGCGATTTTCGCGTACCAGAGCGGCAATAGCGAGAATCTCGCGCTCTACTACAAGAACGAAGCGGCGATTCACAAAACCGAAGCCGCGAATCAATGGGCCTATTACCAGGCGAAAGGCGAGAAGCAGAATCTTGCGGAGCTGGGCGCGGCGCTCGCCTCGCTCGCGCCGGATTCGGACGCCGCGCAGCGCCGGTTCGCCAGCGACGCCGATCGTTATCGCCAGCAGAAAGAGCCGATCCGCGCCACGGCGGAGGCGCTTGAAAAGACCGTCGCGCAAGACGACGCGCTAAGCGAGAAGCTGCTTCACGGGCATCACCGCTGGGCGCAAGCCACCACGCTCATCCAGATCTCGATCGCGCTGACGGCGATTACGCTGCTCACGCGTCGGCGCTGGCTCCTGAACGCCTCGGTGGGCGTGGGCGTCGTGGGCGTAGGGCTGGGGGCGTGGGCATTCTTCGGCGGCTGAACGGACGCGGGCGGTGAGGCGGTCCGCGCTCCACTACCCACCGCAGACGATGGCCGTGAGCAGCAGCGGCACCACCGATTGCACGGTGGCGTCGCTATTGGCTTCGCGCACGCGCGAGCGCACCTTTTCCGCGGGCGCGGACACGACGACGCCGTAGAGCGGCGACGCGATCTCCTTGCCCGCGCCGCGCTTGAAGAGCGTGTCGCCGGGGTCGTAGCCCAGCACCACGTAAATCGGAAAGCCGAACGCGCTCAGGCGCGTGCCGCGCACGGGGCGAAACGCGTTGACCGAATTGGCCTCGACGCGGCTCGGTTGCGGGTCGATCGATTTGTCGTCGATGAGCGACGATATGAACGTGTGGGGATCGGACTTGCAGTCGAACTGCTGATCGCGCGCGCCGGTTGAGGTTTGCGCATGCGCGAAGACCGGGATCAGCAGGGCGGCGAGCGTGGCGAGCCAGGTTAAGGCGGTGGCCCACAGCGTGGCGGCCGAAAACGTGAATACCACGGAAATTGGGTGCTTGGTCATGGCTACGAGCAGGCTATGCCGGGGGGAGAAGACCGCTTGACTCCATTCGACACCCAGACTTCGTCCATGTTCAAGTGGCGCGGCACAAAAATTGCGCAGGACGTGCGCCCGCGCACATCCTGATGCGGGTTGGGGGGTTACAGCATCGATTTCGCCTGGCTCAGGATCTTGTCGCAGACCTGTTTCGTGGCCGCCTCTTTCAGGCCGCCGCCGCTGAGGTCGAGCTTCTGGCCGTTGCCGGCCGTGAGAATGCCGCTCGTGCCCTGCGTATAGCCGCTATCGGTGGTGTTCTGGCCGCCGGGCAGCTTGCCGAGCAGCGAGTCCTTGACGTTGCCCGCGGCATCGGCGTTCAGATAATTGTTCTGGATGCAGTATTGCAGCACGCCCGTGACGTTGCCGAGACTGTTGGACGTCAGCGACGGCGCCGAAAGCGCGCTGCCGAGCCCCCCCATATTGCCGAGCGCGCCCTGTGCCGAACCGCTGTTGTTGCCGCCCTGGTTGAGGAGGTTGCCGAGTTGGGCCTGTGCGGCGCCCCAGGGCGCGAGCAACGCCAGCGTCAGGGTAGCCGTCAACGCCGTGGCGATGCGCGGTGCAGAGGTTTGCATACACGATTCTCCGTGGTGGTCGGTGCCTTCTTACTATAAACGGATTCGTCCGCGCGGCTTCGCTGCATGACGCTGTGCGCGAGCGTTTGGGCGGTTGCCCGGAACGGGCCCGATAGGGACAGCCGGGATAATGCCGGTTGCATGCGCGTGTCATCGCCGCGTCATTTGTTGCATGCACAACGATGGTTGCAAGGCGCGAACGAGACGCTCGTCGAAGCCCGCTTCGCTTCAAGTGGTATGCATGCATCGTGGGCGGCGCGAGAGCGCGGAAAGTGCGCGGACGAGCAACGAAGGAACCTGTTACAAGTGTATCGATGATGTAAAGCATCATGTTTACAGGGCTTTTCAGCAATATTCACGCTGATCCAAGGTGGAGTTTGTTTCTAACCGTAACACTTATTACGGCCCTCCTCATCGGCTGGTTTCAGGTGGTATGCTTCCTGCACAAATTCTCCCTTGCACGAGTGAGACCACGTGTATTGCGTCAATACCGTGAATGGACGCACTGCGAGAGTGCGATTCGCGACGCAAATGAACACGTCATATAAGCATATGGTGCAACCGAGCTAGCCAACGCGGACGTCAAGATCCGCAAGCAAGTGCTCCGTCACTGCAGCCCCGGTCCGGCTGCGTGGAGAACAGCATGAATTTCGAAGAACTGAGCGACGACGAGTGGATGCAGATCTGCTCGCTCGTATCAGATGAACCTCCCATTCGACTCAATCGGCGCGGCCGTCCTCGCGCCGAACCGCGAGTCGTGGCCAACGCCGTGCTATGGATTCTGACGACCGGTGAGTCGTGGTCGCGTTTGCCCGCGCGTTATCCGTCCGGTCCCACGTGCCGGCGCCGCTTCGAGGAATGGCACGTGAGCGGCACGCTGCTCGAACTGGTCGAGCTGCTGTCGCAGCGCGGGCGCAAGTTCGTCTATGTGCCCCAGCCGGCGCAGGCGGATACGCAACCGGTTGCGGTCGCGGTCGAAGAGGTGTCGGCCGAGGACGATGGTCAGCCGGCCGTGTACTGGAAGAGCCCCGAAGCATGGCAGGCTCCCGCCGCGCTCGCCGACGCGCCGCTCGCCGATCCCATGGAGAGCATGATGCAGCAGCTCGCGGGCGGCGAAGCGGCAGTGCCCGCTTCGTTTGCCTCGCCGGCCACGGCCGAACGGAGCGCCCAACCCGGCGCGCCGCTCGCGCCCGCCCGCGTGAGCAAGCCGGTGGCGACCCGCGCGATGCCGCGCGAAGAGCGCGGCACGACGCATCGCGGCGCACACGCGGCGGGCTTGGCAGTGCAGGTCGCCGAATGGCGCGGCTACACGATGAGCCTGACGGTGCAGCCGGTGCGCAACCGCATGTTTCGCGGGGCCGTGGAAATCCTCAAGGATGGCAGGCGCCTCGAGCGGTCGGGCCTGATCGGTCCGCCGTTCCAGGACCGCGAATCGGCGCGGAATTTCGCCTTCGACTGGGCGCGCGAATGGGTCGAGCGCGAAGGTGCGGCCGAGTCCACATCGGGCGCTTCCTTTCCGGTCTCGCATCCCGCCAGGCATTCCGCTGCAAAAGGTGTTGCGCAGAGCGTTCCGCAGGCCGCGCTGGGGGCTGCTGTGCCGCCTGCGCAAAGCAGCGCGAGCGCGACACGCGGCGGCGACGCGTCGAGCGCCGTCATCACGCGTTCGTTGCCCCCGGCCGTGCCCGGCAGCGTGCGGCTCGCGCCGCTGCAACGCTACACCGCCACGGGCACGCTGCTTACCGGCAGCGACGCGCGCGACGCCAGCAATGCGGCGTCCGGCAGCGCCGAACGCCGTCCCGCGGGAACGCGCTACCGCACGCTGGCGCGCTGAGACTGCGGGCTGCGCGCCGGGGCGCGCAGCCTTGCCTCATCTACTTCACTTACTGCCTGCCGTACTGATCGTCGAGACGCACGATATCGTCTTCACCGAGATACGAGCCCGACTGCACCTCGATGATCTCGAGCGGCATCTTGCCCGGATTTTCCAGTCGATGCGCCACGCCAAGCGGGATGTACGCTGATTCGTTTTCCGAAACGATGAAGCGTTCTTCCCCGCGTGTGACGAGCGCCGTGCCGCGTACGACTACCCAGTGTTCCGCGCGGTGGTGGTGCATCTGCAGCGAGAGGCGCGCGCCCGGTTCGACGACGATGCGTTTGACCTGGAAGCGTTCGCCGCTGTCGACGCTATCGTAATGTCCCCACGGACGATGCACGAGTCGGTGCGCCACGGCTTCGTTGCCGCGCTGCTGCTTGAGGCGCTGCACGACCTTCTTGACGTCCTGGGCGCGCGAGCGGTCGGCGACGAGCAAGGCGTCGGCGGTTTCCACGACCACGAGGTCCTTCGTGCCGAGGCAGGCGACGAGGCGGCCGTCGGAATGCGCGAAGGTGTCGCTTGCGCCTTCGAACATCACGCGTCCGTGCGCGACGTTGCCTTCGTCGTCCTTCGGCGAGACTTGCCACACGGTGTCCCACGAGCCGAGATCGGTCCAGCCGGCCGTGAGCGGCACGACCACGCCGCTTGCGACCGCGGGGTCGCCGGCGAGCGGCTCCATCACGGCATAGTCGATCGAGTTCGAGGGCGCGCGCGCGAACGCCTCACTGTCGACGCGGAAGAAGTCGCCGTCTTCCTTGCCATGCTCGATGGCTTCCGTGCACGCCGCGTAAATCGCGGGCTGGAAGTGGCGGATCGCCTTGAGCCAGGTCGAGGCGCGCACGATGAAAATGCCGCTGTTCCACCAGTAGCGCTGCGAAGCGACGTATTGCTGGGCCAGCTCGAAATAGGGCTTTTCGACGAAACCGTTGAGGCGCCGCGCGCCGTTCGGTTCTGCGTTCGCGAGCGGCTCGCCTACGTGAATGTAGCCGTAGCCCACTTCGGCGTGCGTGGGTACGATGCCCATCGTCACGATCTGGCCGTTCGCCGCATGCCGCACGCCTTCGGCCACGGCGTTCCGGAATGCGTCGAGGTCGGCGAGCGCATGGTCGGCCGGCATCACCACGAGGATGCCGTCTTCGTGTGCGCCGACCACCGACATGGCGGCGATCGTGAGCGCGGGCGCCGTATCGCGGCCCACCGGCTCGAGAATCAGACGCGCACGTTTGCCTGCTGCGCGAACCTGATCGGCAGTGGTGAAGCGGTGTTCTTCATTGCAGACGATGAGCAACTGTTCCGCGAGCGTCACGCGCTCGGCCAGCGCATCGAGGCGCCCCGCCGTGTTGGCGAGCAGCGACTGCTCGCCAACGAGATTGATCATCTGCTTCGGATATTGCTCGCGCGACAGTGGCCACAACCGCGAGCCCGCGCCGCCTGCAAGCACGACAGGACATACCTGCAATGCATTGCGCGCTTCGGTCCGCGTCTGCGACGCCTTTGCCGACGCCGTTGCGGAATCCGTATCCGTCATCTCGCTCTCCTGTAAAAGGTATCGGTGCTGCGATTTGTAGCATGCTTAAAATCGTCATAAATAGAGTCGTAAAGAAGAAAACAGAAAATATTCGGATTAAATTTAAATCGCGCATCCGTCACATCGGAATCGCGATGAAAAATCGAATAAAAATTCCGCATGGCGTCTTCGCAATTTCTTGTCGGAACCGGAAATCACGACGCGAATCAGGAAAAATGTACCTGCAAGCATGCGCGTACCGGCCGTAAGACAAGCGGGTTCCGGAAATATTTCCCGAAAAAATTCTCAAAAAAATGACCCGAAAGAGGCGAAACATTTGGAGATATTTTTGAGCCTTGCGGTCGGAATTTTTATCGCGCTTTATTAGGGTTTATTCGGATCCGAATTAGCGGCGCCATGCGTTTTATCGGCGACGCACTCCCAGAAACTCCTGAAGCGATCGACCATGGGCAGCAGCGCATGGCCGCGATTCATTCCTTTAACCCGAGGTGCCGGACATGCTCAGCGTTCTAGCCAGAATCTTCGACGTTGCCGCCATCGCCGCTGGCGCGCTGCTTGCGGCCGCCCTGCACCGCGGCCAGGTCTCGCCGCTCGCCGACGCGGAAAGCGTGGCGCTCGCGTTCAACTGCGTACTCGCGATCTGGATGTTCCCCGCGTTCGGCATTTACCAGTCGTGGCGAGGCAAGTCCCTCTACGGCCTCTTTGCGCGCGTGTGCGCCGCGTGGCTCGCCGTGGAAGGCACTGGCGTGCTGCTGAGCTTCAGCGTGCACCGCGCCGATTCGCTCTCGCGCCTGTGGCTCGCCTGGTGGGTCGTCGCCTCGGTGGCGCTGCTGATCGTTTCGAAGGCGCTCGTGCACATGGTGCTGCGTGGCATTCGCCGCGAGGGCTACAACCAGAAGGCCGTGGCCGTGGTGGGCGGTCCGCGCTATGGCCGCTTCCTCGTCGAGCACATGCGCCATCACCCCGAGGCGGGCTTTCACCCCGCGCTCGTATTCGACGAGGACAACGACGCGGACGGCGCCGCCGCGATCGACGGCGTGCCTGTGGAGCGCAACCTGCAGGCCATGCTCGAATTCGTGCGCGAGAACGGCGTGCGCGAACTCTGGCTCGCCCTGCCGATCACCAAGGAGCGCACGATTCACCGCATCGTCACGGCTTTGCGCAACGACTTCGTGAACATTCGCTTCATTCCGGACGTGCGCAGCCTCTCGTTCTTCAGTCAGCCCGTCGTCGACTTGCTGGGCGTGCCCGCGATCAATCTCGCGGCCTCGCCGGTCACGGATCTGCGCGTGCTGCCCAAGCGCGTATTCGACATCGTGTTCGCGGGCGGCGTGCTGGTCGCGCTCGCGCCGCTGCTCGCCGCGATCGCGCTGGCCGTGAAGCTCACGTCGAAGGGACCGGTGTTCTTCAAGCAGCGTCGCAAGGGGCTCGACGGCAACGAATTCGAAATCTACAAGTTCCGCTCGATGAAGGTCCATGCGGAAGCGGCGGGCCAGGTCACGCAGGCTCGCCGCAACGATCCGCGCGTCACGCCCGTGGGCGCGTTCCTGCGCCGCACGAGCCTGGACGAGCTGCCGCAATTCATCAACGTGCTCAAGGGCGAGATGTCGGTGGTCGGGCCGCGCCCGCACGCGCTCGCGCACGACGACATCTACAAGGATCTCGTGCGCGGCTACATGGCGCGTTATCGCATCAAGCCCGGCATCACGGGCTGGGCACAGGTCAACGGCTATCGCGGCGAGACCGACCGCGTGGAAAAGATGCGCGACCGCGTGCGCTTCGATCTGCACTACATGCAGCACTGGAGTTTTGCGCTCGATCTGCGCATCGTGGCGATGACGATGTGGAAAGGCTTCGCAGGACAGAACGCATATTGAGGCGAAGCGAGTGCGCGTCGAGCTCGTGCTTGTGCGCGCAACGTTTCGCATGACACGAAGAACCAATCACTCTTGAGGTGGGCATGAATCTGACGATCATTGGCAGCGGTTATGTGGGTCTCGTAACGGGTGCTTGTCTTGCCGACATCGGCAACGACGTGTTTTGCCTCGACGTCGATGCACGCAAGATCGAACTCCTCAATCAGGGCGTTGTGCCGATTCACGAGCCGGGCCTGCAGGAAATCATCGAACGCAACCGGCGCGCGCGGCGGCTCACGTTTTCGACCGACGTCGAGGCGGCCGTCGCGCATGGCGACGTGCAGTTCATTGCCGTGGGCACGCCGCCCGACGAGGACGGCTCCGCCGATCTCCAGTACGTGCTGGCGGCCGCGCGCAACATCGGCCGTCACATGAAAGGGTTCAAGGTCGTGGTGGACAAGTCCACGGTGCCCGTGGGCACGGCCGCGCTCGTGCACGACGCGATCGCCTCCGAACTGCGCAAGCGCGGCGAGAGCCACATGTTCTCGGTGGTGTCGAACCCGGAGTTCCTCAAGGAAGGCGCGGCCGTGGAGGACTTCGCGCGGCCCGACCGCATCGTGCTCGGCTGCAACGACGACGTGCCCGGCGAGCGCGCCCGCGAAGTGATGAAGCGGCTCTATGCGCCGTTCAACCGCAACCACGAGCGCACGCTCTACATGGACGTGCATTCGGCGGAATTCACGAAGTACGCGGCCAACGCGATGCTCGCCACGCGCATCTCGTTCATGAACGAACTCGCGAATCTCGCGGACCGCGTGGGCGCCGATATCGAGGCGGTGCGCCGCGGCGTGGGCTCCGATCCGCGCATCGGCTACGACTTCCTCTATGCGGGCTGCGGCTATGGCGGCTCGTGTTTTCCGAAAGACGTGAAGGCGCTCATGCGGACCGCAGAAGATTTCGGCGAGCCGCTGCAGATCCTGCGCGCCGTGGAGTCCGTCAATGAAGCGCAGAAGCAGGTATTGGCGCAGAAGATCGTCACGCGCTTCGGCTCCGACCTCGCGGGCCGCACGTTCGGCGTCTGGGGTCTCGCGTTCAAGCCGAACACCGACGACATGCGCGAGGCGCCGAGCCGCACGCTCATCGCCGAACTGCTCGCGCGCGGCGCGAGCGTCAAGGCCTACGACCCCGTTGCGACGGACGAGGCCAAGCGCGTTCTCGCGCTCGATCTCGCGCGCGCGCCGGAACAGCAGACGCGGCTTTCGTTCGTGCACGACGCGATGGAAGCCGCGAGCGGCGCGGATGCCGTTGTCGTCGCGACGGAGTGGAAGGTGTTCAAGGCGCCGGACTTCGACGCGCTCAAGTCGCATCTGAAGATGCCGATCGTCTTCGACGGCCGCAATCTCTACGACCCGCACGCGCTGCAGGAACTCGGCATCGAGTACCACGCCGTGGGCCGCGCGAGCGCGACCCAGGCGAGCCGCGCCCGCGCCGAAGTCGCCGCCACGCAGGCGCTGGCCTGAGCCGCCGCGGGACTTCGCGCAACGCGACACGTAAAGGAAGGGAGTCACGCGACCATGATCAAGGACGTGCTCATCGTCTGCCATGCCAATGTTTGCCGCTCGCCCGCGGCCGAGCAGCTCTTTCGGGCACGCCTGCGCGAGCAGAGAGGCGCACGGGCGGGCGAGTTTCATTCGGCGGGCCTGCGTGCGCGCGACGGCGACGACATGGACCCCGTGATGCAGTGGCTGCTCGCCGAGCGCGGCGTGCAGGTGGGCGAGCATCAGTCGCGCCGCCTCACGAGCCGCCTCGTGCGCTGCGCCGATCTCGTGCTGGTGACGGAGCGCCGCCAGGTGGCCGAGGTCGAGCGCATTGAACCGACCGCGCGCGGCAAGGTGTATGCGCTCGGTAACTGGGAGAACTCCGATGTCGCCGATCCGCATGGTCTCCATGAGTCGGCGTATCGCGACAGTCTCGAATTGATGGATCGCATGGTTAAGGGATGGCTGAGCCGAATATGCCAATGACAAAACTGAAACTGATGGCGGCGGTCGCGTTGAGCGCCTTCGTTTCCGCGTGCGCAACGGCGCCCGGCAACTATCTCGACACGTCGAGCCTGAAAGAAGAGCCGAACAACCAGCCGCAGCAGCAATTCAACGTGCAGCTCATCACCGCGCAGGTGGTGATGCAGCAGGCGCAGGCCGCCGCGGCGGCGCCGAAAGAGGCGCTGCCGCCCTCGAAATTCACGAGCGCCGCCAATTACGTCTATCACATCGCGCCGCAGGACATTCTCGGCGTGACCGTGTTCGACCACCCGGAGCTCTCGACGCCGCAAGGCTCGACGTTCTCGACGGGCGGCAACACCACGCAAACCGTGGGGCAGGCGCTCACGCAGCCCTACACGAACGCGCTGCCGGGACAGGCCGACCCCTACGGGCAGACCGTGGCCAGGGACGGCACGATCTTTTTCCCGTTCGTGGGCCGCATCATGGCCGCGGGCAAGACGCCCGGCCAGATACGCGACCAGCTTGCAGCGGGACTCGGGCCGTACGTGAAGAATCCGCAGGTGGATGTGCGCGTGCTCGCGTATCGCAGCCAGAAGGTGCAGGTCACGGGCGACGTGAAAACGCCGGGCCCGCTCGCCGTGAGCGACGTGCCGCTCACGCTCGTCGACGCGATTACGCGCTCGGGCGGCACGACCGACAACGCCGACATCAACCGCGTGCGTCTCACGCGTGGCGGCAAGCGCTACGTTCTCGACGCGAACCGCATGCTCGACGGCGGCGATTCGAGCCAGGACGTGATGCTGCAGGACGGCGACGTCATCAATATTCCAGATCGTTCGGATAGCAGAATATTCGTCATGGGCGAGGTGAAGACGCCGATGCAGACGGGCCTTATCCGCGGCAACCTCACGATCGCCGATGCGCTCACGCAGGCGGGCGGCATTCTCGATACCGACGCGAACCCGCGCCAGATCTTTGTGATGCGCGGCATGAAGGACAACCCAACGCAGCCGGAAATCTACCGGCTCGACATGACCAAGCCCGACGCGATCATGCTTTCGTCGCAGTTCCAGCTCAAGCCGCTGGATGTGGTGTACGTGGGCACGGCCGCTTCGACGACCTTCAACCGTGTGTTGCAGCAGGTGCTGCCGACCATCCAGACCGTCTTCTACCTGAAGCAGATCACGCGCTGAGCGCGCGGGACCGACGAGCTTCGGAAGAAGATGCGAAGAGCAACACCTGATAAACGGGATCGAATCGTGAGCACTCAAGCCAATAGCCAGGCGGCCCCGGCGGCCCGCACCGAGGAAGAGGACGTGGTCCTCGGCCAGTTGCTGCGCGTCATCATCGACGACATCGGCTGGCTCATCGCCATCGCTGCGGCGGTCGTCGCCATCGCCGTGTTTTACTGCTATGTCGCGAAACCGGTCTATACGGCCGACACCCAGGTGCGCGTGGAGCCTTCCGACTACACGTCGCAGGCCCTCACACAAACGCAAACGGGCGCGAACATCAGCTCGGGACCCTCGTCGGGCAGTCTGCCAACCGACGCCGAGATCCAGATGATGAAGAGCCGCAGCGTGGTCGAGCCGGTCGTGAAGCAATTCAAGCTGAACACCACGGTCTCGCCGGTCACGCTGCCCGTGATCGGCAGCCTCGCCGCGCGGCTCGCCACGCCGGGCACGCCTTCGCGTCCGTGGTTCGGCCTCGCTTCGTATGCGTGGGGCGGCGAAGTGGCGGACATCGACTCGATCGAGGTTACGCCCGACCTCGAGGGCAAGAAGCTCACGCTCACCGCGCTCGACAGCGGCCGCTACGTGATCTCGACCCCGGACGGCGCGCGCCTGCTCGAAGGCGCCGTGGGTCAGGTCGAGCAGGGCGGCGGCGTGAAGCTGCTCGTGAACAAGCTCACGGCGCGCCCCGGCACGCGCTTCACGGTCGTGCGCATGAACGACCTCGACGCGATCAGCGCGTTCCAGAACGCGATCCAGGTCCAGGAGCAGGGCAAGCAGACGGGCGTGATCGACATTTCGCTCGAAGACAACGACCCCGGGCACGCAGCGGCGGTGGCCAACGCGGTGGCGCAGTCGTATCTGCGCGAGCACGTGGCCACCAAGCAGGCCGACGCGAGCAAGATGCTCGATTTCCTGCGCAGCGAGCAGCCGCGCCTGAAGGCCGATCTCGAGAACGCCGAAGCGGCGCTCACGGCTTACCAGAGCAAGTCTGGGTCGATCAACGCGAGCGACGAAGCGAAGATCTACCTTGACGGCAGCGTGCAGTACGAGCAGCAGATTTCGGCGCTGCAACTGCAGATCGCCTCGCTGCAACAGCGCTTTGGCGACCAGCATCCGGTGCTGATCGCGGCGCGCCAGCAGCTCGCACAATTGCAGGGCGAGCGCGCGAAGTACGACACGAAGTTCCGCGATCTGCCCGCAACCGAGGTGAAGGCCGTGCAACTGCAGCGCGACGCGAAGGTGGCCGAAGACATCTACGTGCTGCTGCTCAATCGCATCCAGGAGCTCTCCGTGCAGCGCGTGGGCACGGGCGGCAACGTGCATATCGTCGATCCGGCCATGCGGCCCGGCAAGCCTTCGAAGCCGAAGAAGCTGCTTATCATTTCGGCGGCGTCGCTGCTCGGCGTCATTCTTGGCACCGGCTTCGTGCTCATGCGCCGCAACATGTTCAAGGGCATCGTCGATCCAGACCAGATCGAGCGCGCGTTCCAGTTGCCCGTGTACGGTCTCGTGCCGCTTTCGCCGGAACAGACGGCGCTCGAAAAGCGCGCGCCCGTGCGGGGCGGCACGCGCCTGCGCGAAGTGCTCGCCAACGCGCACCCGAAGGACCTCACGGTCGAAAGCCTGCGCAGTCTGCGTACGTCGCTTCAGTTCAGCGTGATGGACGCGCGCAATCGCGTAGTCGTACTGACGGGTTCGGTGCCCGGCGTCGGAAAGAGCTTCCTCACGGCGAATCTTGCCGTGCTGCTCGCACATTCGGGCAAGCGCGTGCTGATGATCGACGGCGACATGCGCCGCGGCGCGCTCGAACGCTATCTGGGCGGTCCGCAGGAAAACGGTTTCTCCGAACTGCTCTCGGGGCAGATCGCGCTGGACGAGGCTATTCGCGCGACCGAAGTGGACAACCTGCACTTCATCTCGTGCGGTCGTCGTCCGCCCAATCCTTCGGAGCTCCTGATGTCGCCGCGTCTCGGCCAATACCTCGAAGGTCTCTCGAACCGCTACGACGTGCTGCTCATCGATACGCCGCCGGTACTCGCGGTGACCGATGCCGCCATCATCGGCGGCCACGCGGGCTCGACTTTTCTCGTGCTGCGCTCGGGCATGCACACAGAAGGCGAAATTGCCGACGCGCTCAAGCGTCTTCGCAACGCGGGTGTGCGCGTGCAGGGCGGCGTGTTCAACGGCGTGCCGGCGCGTACGCGGGGCAACTACGGCTATGGCTACGCGAATGTGCGCGAATACCTGAGCGCATGACGCGCGCGCAGCCCGGAAAAGCAAAGGAGAACACGAGATGAAAGTAACCGTGCTCGTGCCGACGTATCGGCGTCCTGACGATCTGTCGCGCTGTCTTTCGGCGCTCATGCGCCAGCAGCGAGCGCCCGAGCAGATCGTGGTGGTCGCGCGCGCCGACGACGAGGCGACGCACGCATGCCTCGCCGGGCATGTCACGCCGCGCGTGCTCAACGTGGCGGTGGCCATCGTCGAGGAGCCGGGTCAGGTGGCGGCGCTCAATCGCGGCATCGAGGCCGCGACGGGCGACGTGATCGCCATCACCGACGACGACGCCGCACCGCGCGCCGACTGGGTGGCGCGCATCGCCGCGGCATTCGAAGCCGACCCGAAACTCGGCGCGTTGGGCGGCCGCGACTGGGTGCACGAAGGCGGACGCATGCTCGACGGCGAGCGCACGCTGGTCGGCAAGGTGCAGCGCTCGGGCCGCATCGTCGGCAACCATCATCTGGGCATCGGAAGCGCGCGCGAAGTCGATCTGCTCAAGGGCGCGAACATGAGCTATCGCCGCGAGGCAATCGGCGACCGGCGGTTCGACCGGCGCTTGCGCGGCAGCGGCGCGCAGACGCACAACGACATGGCCTTCAGCATGAGCGTGAAGCGCGCGGGCTGGAAGCTCGTGTACGACCCCCTCGTGGCTGTCGATCACTACCCCGCGCCGCGCCCGGGCGAAGACCCGCGCAACGCGCAGACGCTCGCCTCGATCCGTAATGCGGCCTACAACCTGCATCTGATCCTGCTTGGCCATCTCACGCCGCTGCGCCGGGAAACTGCCTGGTGGTGGTATGCGCTGGTTGGCACGCGCGTCTATCCTGGCCTCGTGCATGCGGGCCTGAGCGCCTTGCGCGGCGGCTCCGCAGCAGCGGCCTTTGCCCGCTGGCGCGCGGTGCGCGGCGGTGCACGAGAGGCGCGCCGCGCGCTCGTCTGAGCGGCGCGGCCAACCACTACACGGAGGACCCCGAATGAGCGGCACGCAAGTCCACGTCCACCTTTTCCATGGCGCCGATCCGCGCCGCTATCGCAAAGGCGAGAACATCGGCAGCCTGTATGGCTACCATCACGCGGAATCTGCGGAATTCGCGCTCAACTATGCGCAGGACGCGAGCGAGAGCACGCCGGTGCGCTTCATGCGTCGAGGGCTGAAGGCCGCGCTCGGCTTCGACTTCGTCCACGCATGGCGAAATCGCCGCGCCATTTTGCAGTCCGATGTAATCTGGACGCATACCGAGCAGGAGCATCTCGCCGTGGCGCTGGTGCTGCTGATGAACGCGAAGAAGGGCGGCGCGCGTCCGCTGCTGCTCGCGCAAAGCGTGTGGCTGCTCGATCGCTGGCCGGGCTACGGTGCGCTGCGCCGTGCCGTCTATCGCCGGTTGCTCGGGCGCGCTGACCTGCTTACCACGCTCGCGAGCGAGAATGCCGCGCTTTGTCGCGACTATTTCGGGCGTGACGCGCGTCACGTGCTCTACGGTCTGAACACCAGCGACTTTCCGTTGCAGCCGCCTTCGCACTGGAAGCCGCACACGCCGGTACGCGTGGCCGCGATCGGCAACGACCGCGACCGCGACTGGACTACGCTCGTCGGCGCGCTCGGCAACGATTCGCGCTATCAGGTGCGCATTGCCACGCGGCGGCGCATGCCCGCTTCGGCGCGCGCGTCGAATGTGGAGATCGTCCGCGTTTCGGGCATCCAGCAACAGCATGCGCTCTATGACTGGGCCGATCTGATCGCGGTGCCGCTGCGTCCCAACACGCACGCTTCGGGCATCACGGTGATGCTCGAAGCGGCTGCGCTAGGCAAACCGATGATCGCGACGAAGGTAGGCGCGCTCGAAGACTACTTCGACGAAAAGGCTGTCTCCTATGTCGAGCCGTTCGACGCGCAGCAGTTGCGCGACGCGGCGAACAGGCTCGCGGCCGACCCGGCGCGCGCGCTCGAACAGGCGCGCGAGGCTTGCGAGCAGTTGCGCACACGCGATCTCACGACGCAGAATTTCGCGCGCCAGCACGCGCAGCTCACGCGCGAAATGCTGCACGAACGCGATGTGCTCAACGGCGGGGCACTGGCTGGCGACACTCGATCCGCTAGCGTGGCCGCGGGCGGGACGTGATATGCGCGCAACGACCGCTATTCACGTACCGGTGCCGCCGCCACCGGCGGGCGAGCGAAGCGGCGGCCGCAGCGGTTTGCGCCGCGCATTCGGCCGCGATACGCTGCCGCCGCTCGCCTTATGGCTGCTCACGGCGCTCCTGATCGGCGCGCACCAGGGCACCGTGCTCACGCTCGCGTTTCCCGTGCTCTCGATCGCGACAGGCCTGTGGCTCTACTTCGTGAACCCGGTACGCTACATCGGCTTCATGTGGTGGCTGTGGTTCCTGAGCCCCGAAGTGCGGCGGCTTGCCGACTATGGCAAGGGTGCGTTCACGCCCACGAGCCTTATTCAGGTCGCGCCGCTCGCCGTCACGATGATCAGCGGCATTTCGCTGATTCGCTATTACCCGATTCTCGCGCAACGGCGCGGCCTGCCGCTGCTGCTGGCACTCCTCGGTATCGGGTATGCGTTCGTGGTGGGCGTGGTGGGGAGCGGCCCGGCCGCAGCCGTCTACGATTTGGCGAACTGGATCTATCCGTTCCTGATCGGTTTTCACATCATGGTGCTTACGCGTCAGTATCCCGAGTGTCGCGAGACCATCGTCAACACCTTCATCTACGGCATGCTCGTAATGGGCGCATACGGTCTCGTGCAGTTCTTCATCATGCCGCCGTGGGACGCGATGTGGATGATCGGCTCGGACATGAACTCGCAGGGCGACCCCGTTCCGCTCGGCGTGCGCGTGTTCAGCACGATGAATTCTTCGGGCCCGTTCGCGTTCGCGATGATGGGCGCGATGGTGTTCGTGATGGCCGCGAAGCACCGCGTGCGCTGGGTCGCGGCGGCGTTCGGCTTCTTTTCGTTCGCGCTCTCGCTGGTGCGCTCCACGTGGGGCGGCTGGGCCATCGCCATGCTGATCCAGCTGATGAAGTCGAGCAACAAGGTGCGCATTCGCATCATCGTCAGCGCGGTCGTGCTCGCGGGCGTGTGCGTGCCGCTGCTCACTTTCGGTCCCGTCGCGGACCGCATGCAGCAGCGTCTGAACACGCTCGTCAATCTGGGCGATGACCAGAGCTACGAGGCGCGCAACCAGTTCTACGCAGACTTCGCGAAAACGGCCTTTACCGACGTGACCGGCGAGGGCCTCGGCGCAACCGGCGCTTCGACGAAGCTGTCTAGCAACAACGGCGAACTGGGCAAGTACGGCAGCTTCGACAGCGGTGTGATGAACATTCCGTTCGTGCTCGGCTGGCCCGGCACGCTGCTCTACATGTCGGGCGTGCTGTGGCTGCTCGCGCGCGCCGTGCGTGTGTCGCTGCGCATGCCCGAAGACCGCTACGTCTGCGCGTGCCTGAGCCTCGCCATGTCGATTTTCGCGATGCTCGTGTTCACCAACTCGCTCGTCGGCACGGGCGGCCTGCTGCTTTTTTCGAGTGTGTTTTCCATTCTCAGCGCGGGGCACTGGCGCAAGCTCGACCGCCGCCAGGCCCTTACCACGGAGGTCTCCGATTGAGAGTCGCAATCGTCACGCATGTCGTGCGCCACAACGACGGCCAGGGCCGCGTCAATCATGAAATCGCGCGCGCCGCGCTCGACGAAGGGTTCGAGGTGACGCTGGTCGCCTCGCATGTCGCGCCCGAGCTGCTCGCGCGCCCGAACGTAAAATGGGTGCGCGTGCAACCGTCGCGCGCGTGGCCCACGAATTTGCTGCGTCAGCAGGTATTCGCGCTGAAAAGCGCGCTGTGGCTGCGCCGCCACCGGCGCGACTACGACGTGCTCCATGTGAACGGTTTCATCACGTGGGCGCACGCCGACGTCAATACCGCCCACTTCGTGCACGGCGGCTGGGCGCGCAGCAAGTATTATCCGTTCGGACTCACGCGTGGCGTGTGGTCGGCTTATCAGTTCGTCTACACGCGCGCGAACGCGTTGCTCGAGCGCTGGGCGTACCGGCGCTCACGCGTGATCGCCGCCGTTTCCCGCAAGGTCGCCGACGAAATCCGCGCTTCGGGCGGCCATCCCGTGGAGCGCCTCGACGTGATCTACAACGGCGTGGACACGCGCGGCTTTTCCGCTGCGATCGCTGATCGTGCGAGGTTTTCGCTGCCCGCCGAAGCGTTTCTGCTGCTCTTCGTGGGCGATCTGCGCACGCCGCGCAAGAACCTTGGCACCGTACTGCACGCGCTCAAGCAGATGCCCGGCAACGTGCATCTGGCGGTTGCCGGCTATCTGCCGGGCAGCCCGTATCCCGATCTCGCGCGCGAGCTTGGCATCGAGTCACGCGTGCATTTTCTCGATCTTGTCCGCGAGATGCCGACGCTGATGCGCTCGGTCGATACCTACGTTTTTCCTTCGCGCTACGAAGCAATGAGCCTTTCGCTGCTCGAAGCGATGGCGGCGGGCTTGCCCGTGGTCACGGCGCGCACCGCGGGCGGCGCGGAAATCATCACGCCCGAGTGCGGCATCGTGCTCGAGGACCCCGACGATGTGCCGGCGCTCGCCAACGCCGTGAAGGCGCTCGCGGCCGATACGCCGCGCCGCCTCGCCATGGGCGAAGCCGCGGCGGAACTGGCCGGGCAGTTCGGCTGGGCCCGCATGGCGGCGCAATACATCGCGCTCTACCGGCAGCTCGCGGGCGACGAGAGTGCGGCGGTGCTCCGCGAAAAACCCGCGTTCGCCGCCGCGACGCTGCCGGGCGGGCAACCGCTGCGGCGCGCGGAAACCCCCTGATAACCGCATACGTGCAGAACAAGGACACGCGATGACGACACAATCCATCCATTCTCTCCAGATCGGCATGCACTGGTTTCCCGAGCGCGCAGGCGGCCTCGATCGCATGTACCACTCACTGGTTGGCGCGCTGCCCGGCGCGGGCGTGCGCGTGCGCGGCGTCGTGGCCGGTTCGCCGAAGGTAGCCGAAGACAGCGGCGGCGCGATTCACGGCTTCGGTTCCGCTTCGCGCTCGCTCCCATTTCGTCTGATGGACGCGCGCCGCGCGTTGCGCCGCGAGATCCGGCGCCATCGGCCCGACGTGATTTCCTCGCATTTCGCGCTTTACACGTTCCCCGGTCTCGACGTCACGCGTGGTATTCCGCAGGTCTCGCATTTCCAGGGACCGTGGGCCGACGAGAGCCTCGTGGAGGGCGCGGCCACGCTGAGCCAGCGCATCAAACATTCGCTGGAGCAATCGGTGTACGAGCGCTCGTCGCGCCTCATCGTGCTTTCGAAAGCGTTTGGCGACATTCTCACGCGGCGCTACGGCATCTCGCCGGAGCGCGTGCGCATTGTGCCCGGCTGCGTGGACACCGCGCATTTCGATCCGGCCTGCACGGCCGCGGAGGCGCGTCTGAAGCTCCAGCTGCCGCAAGGCCGTCCGATCATTCTGGCCGTTCGCCGTCTCGTGCGTCGCATGGGACTCGAGGACCTCATCGACGCGATCGGGACGGTGAAGCGACGCCACCCGGACGTGCTCCTGCTGATCGCGGGGCGCGGCCGTCTGGAGTCCGAACTTCAGCAGCGCATCGACGAAGCGGGCCTCGCCGACAACGTGAAGCTGCTCGGCTTCGTCCCCGACGCGCACCTGCCTTCGCTCTATCGGGCCGCTACGCTGAGCGCGGTTCCCACCGTCGCGCTGGAGGGCTTCGGCCTGATCACGGTGGAGTCGCTTTCGGCTGGCACGCCCGTGCTCGTCACGCCTGTGGGGGGCTTGCCGGAAGCGGTGGCCAGTCTGTCGCAGGATCTCGTGCTGCCGGCCACGGGCGCGAACGCGATCGCCGAAGGCATCGACGGCGCGCTCTCGGGTCGCATCAAGCTGCCGGACGAAAACGCATGCAAACGCTATGCGCGCGAGCATTTCGACAACGCCGTGATCGCGAAGCGCGTGGCGGGCGTCTATGCGGAAGCGATTGCGGCGCATTGAAGCGTCCGCATCGAAGCGTCGATTGAACAAAGTAAGACCGCCGCCCGGGAGAGCGGCGGTTTATTCGTAGAACGGAGGAACGTGGATATGCGTCGCGTCATTGCGTTTCGAGCAGACGCTCGCGGGCTTCCTCGTACATCCAGCGCAACGTGTCCTCGAGATGCTTGCGGGAGGTGTCGCCGACGATCGAGCGAAGCTTCGCGTTCGATCCGACCAGCTGACGCACCTCGTTGGCCCGCACGAAGCGCGGATCGACGTGCACGTCGATCTCGTAGCCTGCAATGCGCGCCAGCATGTCGAGCAGCGCGCCGAGCGTATGACCGCTGCCCGAGCAGACGTTGACCGTCGCGCCGCGCGGCGCGGCTTCGATGAGCCGCGCATAGGCATGCACGATGTCGCGCACATCGGAGAAGTCGCGGGCCACGTGGACGTTGCCGAGTGAAATGCGCTTTTCGCCGCGTGCATAGTGCTCGATGATCTTCGGGATCAGAAAATCGGGCGACTGGCCCACACCCGTATAGTTGAACGGGCGCGCGACGATGAGCGGCAATTGCGCTTCCCAGCGCTTCGCGACGTACTCCATCGCGAGCTTGCTCACCGCGTAGTCGTTGGCGGGCTGCGGCGCGACCTGTTCGTCGATGATGCCGTTCGTGGCGTTGCCGTAAATGTTGGCGCTGCTCGCCAGCAACACGGCGCGCGGCACGTGCCGTACGTGCGCGAGCGCTTCGAGCAGGTTGCGCGTACCGACCACGTTTACGACGTAGGTGCGTGCAACGTCGCTGTCGGCCACGTGGGCCACTGCGGCGAGATGCACGACCACGTCGGGCTGCACGGCTTCCACCGCGTGCGCGATGGCGCCGCGATCGAGCAGGTCCGCTTCGATCGCGGTGGCGCCGAACGGAAAGGCTTCCTCGCTCAGCGACTCGCCGGACCGCACGGTCCCCGATACGTGGTATCCGTCCGCCGCGAGGCGGGCGGCCATGTAGCGGCCCGTAAAGCCGCCAATGCCCGTGATGAGCGCGCGCGGACGGCTTGCGGGATCAGAATGTGTCATGGCGTTCGTTGCGCGCGAGGTCGGCAGTTACCATCATCTGGCAGAGCTGTTCGAGCGAAGTCTGCGGCTGCCAGCCGAGTTTTTTCCGGGCCTTGGCCGCGTCGCCAATGAGCAGATCGACTTCCGCGGGGCGATAGTAGCGCGGGCTCACGCGCACGAGCGTGCGGCCCGTGGCGACGCAAATGCCGGTTTCGCGTTCGCCCCGGCCCGACCATTCGAGCTGGAATCCGGCTGCGGTGAAGGCCATTTTCACGAAGTCGCGCACGGTTTCGGTGCGGCCCGTGGCAAGTACGTAGGTATCCGGATCATCGGCCTGCAGCATGCGCCACATGCCTTCGACATATTCGGAGGCATATCCCCAGTCGCGTTTCGCGTCTAGGTTGCCGAGTTCGAGCATGTTCTGCTTGCCGAGCTTGATTTTCGCGACCGTGTCGGTGATCTTGCGCGTGACGAACTCGCGTCCGCGCAGCGGTGACTCGTGGTTGAAGAGAATGCCGCTCGTCGCGAAGATGTCGTAAGACTCGCGATAGTTGACGGTGGACCAGTGCGCGAACAGCTTGGCGATGCCATAGGGGCTGCGCGGATAGAACGCGGTGTTCTCGCATTGAGGAATGGCCTGGACCTTGCCGAACATTTCGGAGGTCGAAGCTTGATAGAAGCGCGTTTTGGGATTCACCACGCGAATGGCTTCGAGCAGGTTCAGCGCGCCGATGCCGGTGACTTCGGCGGTGGTGACGGGCTGGTCGAACGACACGCCCACGAAGCTCTGCGCGGCCAGGTTGTAGATCTCGCCGGCTTCCGAGCGCTCGACGAGACGCATGGTCGAGCCCGCGTCGGTGAGATCGTGCTCGACGAGTTCGAGCGAGGGATGGTCGAGGATCGCCAGCTCGTTCATGCGCCAGAAGTTGACGGAGCTGGTGCGGCGATAGGTGCCGGTGACCTTGTAGCCTTTATCGAGCAGGAGGCGCGTGAGGTAGGCGCCGTCCTGGCCGGAAACACCGGTGATGATCGCATTGCGACGTTCGTTCATGTGATGTGCCTTTGAAGTATCGAACGGGATTCGGGAACTACGATTGCGGACTCGACTGGCTCACGCGCGCGGCCAGATGCGCCGGCCCGGTTATCGGGCGGCGGCGCGCGCCGCGCGTGAGGCGGCGCTCGAAAAGGAACCAGCTCGCGCTTGCATAGGCGAGCGTGAGGACGAGCGCAATCGCGGCGCTCGTAATACGGCCGTAGTGCAGAGGCCACACGGCGTACAGAATCGTGAGATGGATCAGATAGACCGTGTAGCTGATGGTGCCGACATAAACGAGCACCGGGTTGCTCAGCACGCGCCGCACGAAGCCTTTGGACTGCAGCGCATACACGACGATGGAGGTGCAGAGCACGAGCGAAACGCTGTAGAGCAGCGCATTGGAAAGCGGCGTATTCATGCCTCTAAAGTGCGGGTAGTGCAGATGCAGCCATGCCAGCACGCCAAGCGCCGCGAAGAACAGCACTGCGGCGGGCACCTTGAACGGCTCGAGCGCGTCGCGGTCGCGGCGCACGAGCACTGCGAGCAATGCGCCCGAGGCGAGCAGGTCCATGCGGAACGGCGTGAGGTAGTAGATCGGCCAGTACGAGTCGAACCACGGCGTCGCGACGGCGCGCAGCACGGGCACGAGGAAGATGAGCGCTGCGGCCACGACGGCCATTAGCCTCTGCGGCAGGAGCAGCACCACGAAGGGCCACACGATGTAGAACTGCTCCTCCACGGCGAGCGACCAGAGAATGTTGAGGCTGTCGTGCCCGCTTTGTCCGAGCGCGTCGCCGATATTGGTGGCGAAGAACGCATACCAGGGCCAGTAATGTGCCCAGCCAAAGCCGAACAACAGCGACGACACCGCGAGCAACAGCACGTAAGGCGGCAGGATGCGGCGCACCCGGCGCGCATAGAAGTAGCTGAAATACGACTGCCCGCGCGCCTTGCGCTCGAGCAGGATGCCGGTGATGAGAAAGCCGCTCAAAACGAAGAACAGGTCGACGCCCATCCACAGCGGCGCGTGCAATGCGTGCTGCGCGAATACGGCGAGCACGGCGAACGCGCGCAAACCGTCCAGCTGGACGATGCGGTGAGCATGATCGGCAGGGCTGCCAGGGTAGCTGACTGGGCGGCTAACGGTCATCGGTTCTCCGGTGGGTTCATGCATGCGCAGTCGCGTGCACGGTGCGATTCATTCTAGGAAGAATTAATTGCGCAAAAACCGGAAATATATCGACGCCGGTTTTTAAAAGTAAACGCGTGAATTTGCGCGATATGAAATGGGCGTTGTCGTGCGGAAATCGGGTCAATATTCCGTTGCATAAGGCTTCCCGTTTGCGTGTCCGTCTCGCCTGATTTATTTTTTAGTTGTGCGGAAATGGCTCGTAAATGACGAATTTTTTTGAATTATTTTCCGCTTTTTAGGGGTAATTTTTCACGCGGTTTGTGCGGCATGATCCTGGCAGATCGCCGTCTTCAGACCGGAGGAATTGCCTTGCCGTTATCGAATCCCGATCGCCGCTTGCGCAGGACGCTGGTGCTGGCCGCGATGTGCGCGTTCATCTGCACGTCGTCGGTCCAGACCATCGCCGCGCCGCAACTCAATGTGACGACCTCGTGGATCGGCAATACCTACGGTTACGGCCAGGGCACGTGGATGCAAATCAACGTCACGGCCATTGCGGTCACGCCCGAAGGCAAGGTGTTCACCAATGCGCCGTGGGATGAGAGTGGCGCCGAGATCAGCGCATACCAGGACGGCAAGGCGCTCGGCTTCGCGGGCGGCACGCATGGCTGGGGTGGCGCGGGCGGCAACGCAGTAGCCGTCAATCATCGCTACCTGTACGCGGCGGTGGGCGTGGGCAACGAGAAGGGACACCTGGTCGGCAACGGCATCTGGCCGGGAAAGGGCAGTCAGTGGTTCGGCGTCACGCGCAGGCCGCTCGACGAACCGAAGCGTGCCGCTGCGTTTCAGGCGTCGCCCGATCCGCTCAATCCGCATGCGCAGCTCGCAGGCGCGTTCCTGAAGATCAACGATGTGCCCATGGGCACGCAAGCGGACGTTGGGGGACTCGCGGCGACGGATTCGACGCTCTACGTGAGCAATACGCCGATGAACCGCATCGAGGTCTACGATGCGAACTCAATGCAGCGCAGGACGCAATGGGACGTGCAGGCGCCGGGCCGCATCGCGCTCGCGGGCGATGGCTCGCTGTGGGTGCTGACGGGCACGGACACGGGCAAAGGCAGCGCCCACGCGGCGCGCGTCGAGCACTATTCGGCGGACGGCAAGCAGCTCGACGACACGCTCACGCTGCCGGACGATTCGGTCGCGGTGGATGTGGCGGTCGATCCGCAGCAACGCGTGCTGATCGCCGACAACGGGCCACGCCAGCAGGTTCTTATCTATACGCGCAACGGCAAGACATGGGCGCAGAGCACTCCGCTCGGTGAAAGCGGCGGCATTTTCGCGGGCATTGCGGGGCGGCCGGGTCCGGCCCGTTTCAATGGCCTCACCGGCGTCGGAACCGACGCGCGCGGCAATATTTACGTTTCGACCAACGGGCTCGGCCCACAGCACGACGAGCGCGTCGGCGCGGGTCTCGGCGCGACGCTGGAAGCCTATACGCCCGCGGGCAAGCGCCTCTGGAACCTGGAAGGCCTGCTTTTCGTCGATGGCGCCTGGGTCGACCCGCAGCGGCCCAACAGCGTCTATACGGGCAACAAGCGTTTCGAGCTCGATCTGTCGAAGCCGCCGGGGCAGGACTGGAAATATGTCGGATTCCTTTCTAATCGTTTTCGCTATCCGGACGATCCGGTCTTCCACACCGACCAGTGGCCAGGGTTGCCTGCTGCGCGGGCATTGAACGGTCGTACGTTCCTGTTCCTCACCGACATGTACGCGGACCACCTGAAGATCTACCGCTTCGACGCACAGCGCGACGGCGAGACCGCGATTCCGTCCGGATTCATCGCGGGCCGTGGTCGCCCCGTGGAGCACGTGCCGAACGCGCCGCCCGGCGGCGACTGGATCTGGCGCGACACGAACGGCAACGGCGCTTTCGACTCCACCGAATTCACGCGCAATCCGGGCCGCGAGAAGCTGGGCGGAGGGTGGGGCTGGTGGATCGACACGCGCGGCGACATCTGGCGCGCGCGCGACGACAAGGGCATCTGGCGCTTTCGCTTCGGCGGCCTCGACGCGAAGGGCAATCCCGTTTACTCGTACGACAAGCTCGACAAATACGCGATACCGGCGCCGTTCACCGAAGTCCATCGCGCGATCTACGAGCCGCAGACCGACACGCTCTACGTGACGGGTTACACGGCCGATGCGCCGCATGATCCGGGCTTCTGGAAGGAAGCCGGGCGCGTGCTGGTGCGCTACGACAAGTGGTCGAGCGGCCATCCGGAGCAGCGCTACATGCTGCGCCTGCCGTGGGACCCGAAGGCCAGGCCGCCCGTCACGCCCGCGGGCCTCGCCGTGGAGGGACAGTACGTATTCGTGGTCGAGCCCGCGGGCAACGTGCATGTCTACGACAAGGACAGCGCGAAGGATATCGGCACCTTCGGCCCCGGACCCGAAGTGGGCCGCGCCTCGGGCTGGGTCGACGTGCCGTTCGGCATTACCGCGCATCGCCAGCCCGACGGCGAATACCTCGTGTTCGTAGAAGAAGACGCGCGCGGCAAGGTGCTCATGTACCGCTGGAAACCGGCCTGACCCTGCACGGGCCACGCAACTGGATACCCAATGGATAAAGGAATACTGCGCAACGTCGCGATCAATCTGTTCGGCCTCGTGCTTCCGACCTTCGTGTCGCTCGTCACGGTGCCTTCGTATATCCGCCTGCTCGGCGTCGAGCGCTATGGCGTGATCGCGCTCGTGTGGACCTTGATCGGCTACTTCAGCGTGCTCGATCTCGGTATGAGCATGGCCGCGCAAAACCAGATTTCGAAGGCATATGCCTCGAAGGACGCGGACGCCTGCGAGCGTGTGTTCTGGAGCGCGTTCTGGCTCAACTTCACGACGGGCGCCATTGGCGGATTGCTCATTTATTCGGGCGGCGCGCTCTATACCGCCTGGTTTACGCATGTGACGCCCGAACTGCGTCATGAGGTCTATCTCGCGCTGCCCTGGCTCGCCGTGGCGATTCCGGTGGCGAATGTCTCGTGGGTATTCGCGGGCGCGATCAACGGCGCGGAGCGTTTTGGCATCTACAACACGAACCAGACGCTCGGCACCTTTCTGTTTCAGCTTCTGCCGCTCGGCGCGGCGTGGGCGTATGCGCCGAATCTGCAGACGGTGCTGGCCGCCGCCGTGTTCGCGCGCCTCGCTGCGGCGCTGCTGCTCGGGCGTTCCGCGCTGCGTGTGCTCGGCATTCGCAAAGTGTGCGGGCCGCGTCTCGATACGTCGAAGGCGCTCTTCAATTTCGGCGGCTGGATGCTGGTTGCGAGCATCACCACGATGATCGCGGATTCGCTCGACCGCATGATGCTGGGCGCCGGCCTCGGCGCGCGTTTCGTCACCTACTACACGGTGCCGCAGAATCTCGTCACGCGGCTCAACATGGTGCCCAACGCGCTCGTGCGCACATTGTTTCCGCGCCTCTCCGCGCTGGGCCGCGAGCATGCGGACGAAATCGCGGCCCAGTCGCTGCAGTTTCTCAATGCCGTATTCACGCCCGTCGCCATCGGCGCGATCGTCGTGCTCCAGCCCTTCCTGCATGCGTGGGTCGGGCCGGTCATCGCCGGGCATGGCGCGCCGGTGGGGCGCGTGCTGATCGTCGCCGTGTGGCTCATCGGGCAGGCCGGCGTGACGCGCATTCTCATCCAGTCGCAGAACAACCCCGCCGCCGCCGCCCGCGTGGGGCTCGTGGAGCTGCCGCTGTTCGCGGGGCTGCTGTGGCTCGGCATTTCCCGCTTTGGTCTGCCCGGCGCAGCCGCCGCCGTTCTGTTGCGCTCGCTGTTCGACTACGTCGTGCTGCTCTGGCTCGCGCGCATTCACAGCCGCACGATCCTCATCGATATGTTTGCACACCTGAGCTTCCTCGCCGCCGCGCTCGCTCTCGCCTGGTGGCTGCCGGACGCGCTGTACGCAATCGGCGCCGGCGTCGTGCTCGCGCTCGCCAACGCTGTGTGGTCGGTTGCGACCACCCCCTTGCTGCGCGGCTACGCCCGTTCACTTCTCTTTCGCATCAATTCACGGAAAAGCGCATGAGTCACGAACTGATCGACGAAGCGACGCCGTCCGAAAGCGCCGCCGCGCCCATTCAACGGCGCGACGCCACCAGACCGCGACGCCCCGAAACGGGGGCCGTGACGCCATTGCGACCCGCGCTCGCGGCAGGCCGCACGCCGCGCGTGGCCATCGTGCACGACTGGCTCGTCACGTATGCGGGAGCGGAGCGCGTACTCGAGCAGATTCTCGCCTGCTTTCCCGACGCGGACCTGTTCTCGGTGGTCGATTTCGTGGAGTCGAAAGACCGCGCGTTCCTGCGCGGCAAGCGCGCCACGACCTCGTTCATCCAGAAGTTGCCTGGCGCGCGCAAGCGCTATCGCGCGTATCTGCCGTTCATGCCGCTCGCCATCGAGCAACTCGACGTTTCGGGTTACGACGTGGTGATATCGAGCAGCCACGCGGTGGCCAAGGGCGTGCTGACCGGACCGGACCAGTTTCATATCAGCTACGTGCATTCGCCGATCCGCTATGCGTGGGATCTCCAGCATCAGTATCTGCAGGAGTCGAGCCTCACTCGCGGACCGAAGTCGATGCTTGCGCGGCTCATCCTGCACTACATCCGCAACTGGGACGTGCGCACCGCCAACTCGGTGGACCAGTTCGTCGCGAACTCCGGGTTCATTGCGCGGCGTATCCACAAGGTCTATCAGCGCGAAGCCGAGGTGGTCTATCCGCCCGTGGATATCGACGCGTTCGAGCTGGAAACGAAGAAAGAAGACTTCTACGTGACCGCCTCGCGGCTCGTGCCGTACAAGAAGATCGACTTGATCGTCGAGGCGTTCGCGCGCATGCCTGAGCGCCGCCTGGTCGTGATCGGCGACGGCCCCGACATGCAGAAAGTGCGCGCGAAAGCGACGCCCAACGTCGAGGTGCTGGGCTATCAGCCGTTCGCGGTGCTGCACGACCGCATGCGCCGCGCGAAAGCCTTCGTGTTCGCGGCCGAGGAGGACTTCGGTATTTCCGTGGTCGAAGCGCAGGCTTGCGGCACGCCCGTAATCGCTTTCGGCAAGGGCGGCGCGCTCGAAACGGTACGCGATACGGGCTCGCGCCCCACGGGTCTTTTCTTCGAAGCGCAAAGCGCGGACGCGATCATCGCGGCCGTCGATTCGTTCGAAAGCGATCCGGGGCGTTTTCGCGCCGGGGATTGCCGTGCAAACGCCGAGCAGTTTTCGGCGGCGCATTTTCGCGAGCAGTTCTTCGCACGCGTGGCGCGCGCCGTTCCCGCGATCTCGCAGGCGGGCTCCGCTCGCGGCGCGCCGCCCGTCGAGCTCGAGGCGGGCGCAACGGATGCGCCGCGCGTGCTCGCCATCGATCAGAGCGGCGTGCTGGGCGGCGCCGAGCTTTCCCTGCTCGAAGTGGTAAAAGGCCTGCGTTCGCGCATCGACGTGCTGCTATTCAACGACGGGCCCTTCAGAGAGGCGCTCGACAAGGCCGGCGCGCGCGTGGAAGTGCTCGATTCGGGCGCGTTGCGCAACGTGCGTCGCGATGGCGGCGCGGCTCCGCGCCTGGGCGTGCTCGCGGGCGTCGCCGCGCTCGTGCGCGAGACGCGCCGCCGCGCGCGCGATGCCGACGTCCTCTATGCCAACACGCAGCGCGCGATGGTGATCGGCGTGCTTGCCGGCAAGCTCGCGCGCAAGCCAGTGGTCTGGCATTTGCGCGACATCGTGAGCGACGAACATTTCGGACGTGTGCAGCGCGCCGTCATCAAGGGCTGCGCGAAGCTGGGCCTCGCGCACGTGATCGCGAACTCGCACGCGTCGGCGAAGGTGTTTGCGCGGCTCACGCGGTTCGACGCGCGGCGCATCGACGTCGTGCACAACGGTGTGGACGAAACGCCGTTCCGCGCTCTCGCTCGCGTGCCGCAAGCGCAGTTGCGCGCGCAGATCGGCTTGCCCGAAGACGCGTTCCTGGTCGGCGCGTTCAGCCGCCTTGCGCGCTGGAAGGGCCAGCATGTGCTGCTGCAGGCGCTGCTCGACGAGCCGCGCGCGCATGCCGTGTTCGTCGGCGCGCCGCTGTTCGGCGAAGATGCCTACGCGGCGGAACTGAGTGCGTTTGTCGAAGCGAACGGGCTGCGGGACCGCGTGCATTTCCTCGGCTTTCGCCATGACATCGCGGCGTGCATGCGCGCCGTCGACGTGATCGCGCATACGTCCATCACGCCTGAACCGTTTGGCCGCGTGGTGGTGGAGGGCATGCTCGCGCAGCGTCCGGTCGTGGCCTCGCGCGATGGCGGCGTCGTGGAAATCGTCGAACACGGCGAGAGTGGTCTGCTTTGCACGCCTGGCGACGCGAAGGAACTCGCGGCGACGATCGCGAAACTGCGCGACGACGCGGCGCTGCGCGAGCGGCTCGCGACGCGGGGGCTGGAAACCGCGCGCGAGCGCTTCGGCAAGCAGCAATACGTGCAAGCGGTGGAGCGCGTGCTCGACGGCGTCGTGGCGCGCGCCAAATGAAGCGGTGAAAAAAAGCGGCGGCGCAGTGCGCCGCCGCTTTTTTTTGTGTTCAGCCGCTCACGCGGCCACGCGCTTCCTCATACGCGCGGCGGCGTTGAGCGCCGGGCGCTCGAAGAGACGATAGAACGCCCACGCCACGGGCAGCACGGCGATCGTGAAGCCGAAAGAGGCCCAGATCGACGTTTGCAGCGCGGAGCGGAACAGCAGCGAGCCGAGCAGCACGAAAAGCGGCAGGTGGATCAGATAGAGCGAGTAGCTGAAGTCGCCGAGCTTCGCGAAGAGCGGCAGCAGCACGCCGGGGGAGGTGGGCGCGGGACGCCCGAGCGCCTTGACGAGGTAGCAGGCGAATGCGGCGGCCCAGAGCTGGAAGGCGCCGAACTGGCCGAAGTGAAACGCGGCGCAACCGGCCACGGCGAAGAGCGCCGCCGCGGGCCAGGCAAAACGGAAGCCGGACGAGCCGCGCAGGCGTACTTCGGCGATCCAGGCGCCGAGCATCCACGAGAACCAGTACGACGTGAAGACGACGACGTCATGCCGCTCGAGCGTCAACGCCGAAGCGATGTTGACGAGTGCCACGGCCGCTAGCACGACGTTCAGGCCGAAACGGCGGCGCGCGGCGAACAGAAGCGGATAGAGCAGGTAGAACTGCACTTCGAGCGAGAGGGTCCACAGCGCGCCATTGGAGCCATACGTCTTGCCGGCAGCGCCTTGCAGCGAGAACAGGTTGACGAGGAACGGATGCACGCCGATGTCGTTGATTTTGTGGCTCGCCGGCAGCAGCGTGAGGCTGATCGAGTCGGCGGCCAGCGTGAGCAGCAATGCGGCGAACAGCACCGGATAGATGCGCACGAAGCGGCGCAGCCAGAACTGCTTCGCATCGAGCCGGAACTCGGGGTTGGCAACGAGGCGCGCGGCGCCGCTGCGATGAATGCAATAGCCGCTGATGACGAAAAAAACCGGCACGCCCGCCGATCCCCACGCAACGGGCAGCGTGAGCCACGCCGCGATCGTGCCGGGACTTGCGAGGCTCGCGTGCAACTGGTGGAACGCGCCCATGCCGATCCATGTGACCTGGCGGCAATGGAAATAGGCCACCAGCAGGGCTGCAAAGCCGCGCAGGGCCTCGATCAGATGCTCGCCCGCGAGCTCACGCGCTGCGGCGGCGGGGCGCGCGGCGGCGGGCAGGGCCGATGCAGGCGTCATGGCGGTTTGAAGTACGGGATCGCTCATCGTGTCAGCCGGTCCTTGGGGGAGGGTACTCGTCGATCTTAGGGCCGCGCGCACGAGGGAAATATGCAAAAGATTTTCTAAATGTATTCGAAGGATGGCGAGAAATAGAGAAATAAATGACTTAAAAAACGACGAGGTTTATTTGTTGAATTTGTAATGCTAGCGTGAGTGTGATCGACCATGGTCGCTGGAGAATTCGATGAACCTGCACTTGCTGGCCGGCGTGGCCGTGCTACTGATACTCGTGGGCGTGTCAGCGTATCGCGAAGCCTTGCGCAACGAGCCTATCCGGCGTTCGCGTACGCGTTCGAGCGCCTTGCCGCCCGCCGATGAAGTCGAGTAAACTGCGCCCGGACGAGAGCGCCGTCGGCACGCGATACGCATATCGAAATGCCAATCCAGATCAGGAAATTCATGCCGGTTATCCGAAATGAATGGCAATAATTTCCGGTGCTTCGTCCAGAGCGCTCGAACTGGATTTACTGGCTTTTTTTATTGCATTAAAGGCGGTAAACGAACGCTTCCAATATAAGAACTGCTCACGCAGAACCCTCGGGGAAGTCGGCTTGCCTCGCTGCGAGACCGAGATTCAAACGAACGATCTGGGAATGGACATCATGCTGAAAGTTACCAAAGCGGTATTTCCTGTTGCGGGCCTTGGTACGCGCTTTTTGCCCGCCACCAAGGCGAGCCCCAAGGAGATGCTGCCGATCGTCGACAAGCCGCTCATCCAGTACGCGGTGGAAGAGGCGATCGCTGCGGGGATTACCGAAATGATCTTCGTGACCGGCCGCAGCAAGCGCGCGATCGAAGACCATTTCGACAAGTCGTACGAGATCGAAAGCGAACTCGAAGCCCGCAACAAGCAAAAGCTGCTCGACCTCGTTCGCAGCATCAAGCCGGCCAACGTGGACTGCTTCTACGTGCGCCAGGCCGAGGCGCTCGGTCTGGGCCATGCGGTGCTGTGCGCGGAAAAGCTCGTCGGCGGCGGACCGTTTGCCGTGATACTCGCGGACGACCTGCTCTACAGCCCCACGCCGGTCATGAAGCAACTGGTGAACACGTTCAATCACTATCACAGCTCGGTGGTGGGCGTCGAATCGATCGCGCGCGAAAACAGCGCGTCGTATGGCGTCGTGGACGGCCGCGAGTGGGAAGAGGATGTTTTCAAGCTATCGGGCATCGTCGAAAAGCCGGCGCCGGAAGTCGCGCCGTCGAATCTCGGCGTGGTGGGCCGCTATGTGCTGATGCCGACGATCTTCGATCATCTGCGCGCACTGAAGCCTGGCGCGGGCGGCGAATTGCAGCTCACCGACGCGTTGCAGTCCCTGCTCACCGAAGAGCAGGTGCTCGCCTATCGCTACATGGGTACGCGTTTCGATTGCGGCAGCAAGCTCGGCTACCTCAAGGCGACCGTGGAGTTCGCGCTGCGCCATCCCGAGGTGAAGGACGAGTTCGAGGCCTATCTGCAAACCCATCTGCCGGCTGCGCTGCCCGCGGCGGCTTAAAGCCTCGCCGCATATTTTCTCCGGCGCAACGCACGCGGCGCAAGCGCGGGGGGCGTCGCAATTCGAGGCGCTCTGGCGCTTTGGCGCGCGGGCTCAGCGCTCGCGTGCCTGCGAAAACACACGCCGAACGCCGATGTTCGCACCCATGGCGTGCGCTCCAATTCTCATCGCGTTGCCTTCAAATCGCACCGCGTATCTCGCGGCCATTTTCCGGTGTATAACGGATCGCAACCGCCGGGCACGCCATATGCGCACGACGCTGCGCTTGCGTCCGTGCCACGCCGCCGACCGGTCGTCCGGTGGTTCGACGCCGTCAATCGCACACGTTTTTGCATGGCATGCCGGACCGGTATATCGCACGGAACTCCGGTCATGCGCCGCGTGTCCGAGCGCCAGTATCCAGGCACAGGCACGCGTTTCATCGAGGAGAACCGGCCATGACGAGGCACCAACCCGTGACAGGCAGTGAGTATCCGGCGCCCGCTGGCGCGCGGTGCGTCGGCGCTTGCGATCCGGTGGAGCATTTCAGTGTCGTGCTGATCCTGCGGCGTCAGGCGGCGGACGAATTTCGCGCGCTGGTGGACAAGCTCACCGCGAACGACCCCGCCGCGCATCCGCTTTCCCGAGAGGACTACGAGCGGCGCTTCGGCGCTTCCGCCGAGGACATCAAGCGCGTCGAGCAGTTTGCGCACGCGCACGGCCTCACCGTGGACCATGCCGACGCCGTGGCGCGCCGTGTCGTGCTCTCGGGCACAGTGCAGCAATACAACGCCGCGTTCGGCGTCGACCTGCAGCGCTTCGAGCATCAGATCGGCAAGGCCACGTACCATTTTCGCCAGCCGAGCGGGCCCGTGCACCTGCCGGAAGACATGCACGACGTCGTCACGGCCGTGGTGGGGCTCGACAATCGTGCGAAGGCGAAGCCGCATTTTCGCATCGTGCCCACGACGGCGGCCACGGCATCAGAAGCCCCGGCGGCAAGCGGCGCTCCCATCCGTCCGCCCATTCGCGCGGCGCGCGCCGTGAACCGGTCGTTCACGCCTTTGCAGCTTGCGGATCTCTACGACTTTCCGGCGGGCGACGGCAGCGGCCAGTGCATCGCGCTCGTCGAGATGGGCGGCGGCTACGATACCGCGGACCTCGCCGCCTATTTCAAGGCTCTCGGCGTGGGCTCGCCGCGCGTGGAGGCGGTGTCCGTCGATCAGGCGACGAACGCGCCCACCGGCGACGCCAATGGCCCGGACGGCGAAGTCACGCTCGACGTGGAGATCGCGGGGGCGCTCGCCCCGGCGGCCCTCATCGCCGTCTATTTCGCGCCGAACAGCGAGGCCGGTTTCGTGGATGCCGTGAGCGCCGCGCTGCACGACAGCCAGCGCAAACCCTCGGTCATTTCGATCAGTTGGGGCGCGCCCGAGTCCGCGTGGTCGCAGCAAACGCTCGGCGCGCTCAACGACGCCATGCAGACCGCCGTCGCGCTCGGCGTGACGGTGTGCGCGGCCTCGGGCGACAGCGGTTCGTCGGACGGCGTGGACGACGGCGCCGATCACGTCGACTTCCCTGCGTCGAGCCCGTATGCGCTGGGTTGCGGCGGCACGCACATCGCGGCTTCGAACGGGCGGGTCACGAGCGAAACGGTCTGGGGCAACGGCGAAGACGGCGCGACGGGCGGCGGCGTGAGCGGGACTTTTGCGCTGCCGGACTGGCAAAAGGGATTGCGCGTCGTGCGCGGAACGGGCGGGGCCGGCTCGCTGGTGCGGCGCGGCGTGCCCGACGTCGCCGCCGACGCCGACCCGTCCACGGGGTATGCGGTGCGCGTGGCCGGCACGGAAACGGTGGTGGGCGGCACGAGCGCCGTCGCGCCGCTCTGGGCCGCGCTGATCGCGCGCATCAACGCGACCCGCAGCAAGCCCGTGGGGTTCGCGAACGCGAAGCTCTACGCGCAGCCCGACGCGTTCAACGACGTGACGAGCGGCAGCAACGGCGACTTTTCGGCGGCGCCCGGCTGGGATGCCTGCACGGGCCTCGGCACGCCGGTGGGCAGCAAGGTGGCGGCGGTGCTTGGCTCGGCGTAGGATGAGCGCGGCGCCTGAAGTCGCAAGGCGCGATGCAGGCTGCATGAGCGCCTGCATTCGAAGTCGTATTTTCGGTCTCAATCGCGAACATACAGAAGTGGAGACGATATGAACGACGAAGCGCAGTCCACCAACGGCAACGGCGGGGCTCGAGCGGCCGGCCCCGCGAGCGGCAACGGCAAGCACCGCACCCAGACCGACCAGCCGTGCTTCGATCCCACCGCTTACGGCAACGGTCCCGACGACTTCGTCACCGACATGACCGAGAATGCCGCGATCACGCATCACGCCATCCAGATCGGCAACGAAGCCATTGCCTATACGGCGACGGCCGGCCATCTCGTCACCGTCGACCCGAGCAGCTCGCAGCCCAACGCGAAGATTTTCTACGTGGCGTTCACCAAGGACGGCGTGCAGGCGCAGGACCGGCCCGTCACGTTCTTCTACAACGGCGGGCCGGGTTCGTCGTCGGTGTTCGTGCTGCTCGGCTCGTTCGCGCCCAGGCGCATCAAGACGTCTATGCCGGGCTTCACGCCGCCCGCGCCCTATGCGCTCGAGGACAACCCGGACAGCCTGCTCGACAGGAGCGATCTCGTGTTCGTCAATCCGGTCGGCACCGGCTATTCGGCCGCGATCGCGCCGCATCACAACCGCGATTTCTGGGGCGTCGATCAGGACGCCGACTCGCTCAAGCAGTTCATCAAGCGCTACCTCACGGCGAACGATCGCTGGAATTCGCCGAAGTTTCTTTACGGCGAGTCGTACGGCACGGCGCGCAGCTGCGTGCTTGCCTACCGGCTGCACGAAGACGGCGTGGACCTGAACGGCATCACGCTGCAGTCGTCGATACTCGATTACACGCAAAGCGGCAATCCGGTCGGCGCGCTGCCCACGGCGGCCGCCGACGCGTGGTTTCACAAGCGCCTTGGAGTGAAGCCCGCGCCGAAGGATTTACAGGCGTTCGCGGAGCAGGTTGCCCAGTTCGCGCGCACCGACTATTTGCAGGCGCTTGCAAAGTTTCCCGACGCGAAAGACAAGTCGATTCCCGCCACGCTCGAAACGCTTTCGCAATACACGGGCATCGACACGCAAACGCTCGAGTCGTGGAATCTCGACATTGCCTCCTACGACAGCCGCGGCAACGCTCTCTTTCTCACCACGCTCCTGAAGGACAAGGGCGTTGCGCTGGGTTCGTACGATGGCCGCGTGACCGCCATCGACACGGGCATTGCCGGCAACATCGATCCGAACTCGGGCGGCAACGACCCCACCATGACGGCGGTGAGCGGCGTGTATACGGCGATGTGGAACAGCTACCTGAACGAGCAGCTCAAGTTCCGTTCGAACTCGTCGTTCACGGACCTCAACGACGAGGCGTTCAAGAACTGGAACTTCGGCCACATCGACCCGACAGGCGCACAAAAGGGCCTCGACGCGCAGGGCAATATCGTGCTCTACACGGCGGGCGATCTCGCGGCGGTGATGGCGCTGAACCCCGATTTGCGCGTGCTTTCCGCGAACGGCTACTACGATTTCGTCACGCCGTTCTACCAGACCGTGATCGACCTGCAGAAAATGCCGCTCGCCGACCAGAAGGTGCGCAACAACCTGAGCGCGCGCTTTTATCCCTCGGGGCACATGGTGTATCTCGACGCCGGCTCACGCACGGCGCTCAAGGCCGACCTCGCAAAGCTCTATCAACGCGCGGTGACGGACCGGCCGGCAGTGGCGCGCATTCGCGCGCTCCAGCGCATGAACACGATGAGCACCATGCATCACTGATTCGTCTGTGTTCGGGCGCGCGCTTGTGGCGTGCGCCCCTGCGCCATCGCTTCGAGGCATGCGCGCGCGTCGCCCTGCACGAGATGCGCCGCGCACGCGATCATCAGGTTCTTGCCGAGGCCGAAATCTTCCACGAGGTAGCCACGTTCGCATACGCGCCCTTGCGCGTCGGGCACGGAAGGCACGCGTTCGACGAGCGTACCCAGGTCGGATGTATAGGCCCAGATTTCCTTGCCGAGCGCGGCCGCGTAGCCGATCTCGAACGCGGTGCCGGAGTCGGGCTCGCCGGGGCCGCGAAAATCGCTCACGTTGGCCATGACGATGTCGGCGGCGCGGATTGCATCGACGTTCGCGCGATAGATCCATGCGGCCTTGCGCGGGCTCTCGAGGTTCGCGGGCGCCTGCGCGTCGAGCGGATACACGCCTTCGAAGCCGTATTCCTCGCACCAGGCGACGAGGCGCGCGCCGTGCTCGCGCGCGTCGCGCCGGAAAACGTCGAAGCCGGCGAGATAGATGCGCGGACGGCGGGGCAGCGGGGCAGAATTCATGGCGCGCGGTTCTCCATGCGGGGGTTCGATACGGAATGCGTCGTGTGCCGGTTCGCCAATTCTAGCGCGACTTTATTTCGTTCGAACTGCCAGGTAAATGGCGTGGAATTTTCGGCAGAGGCTTAAAACGTTCGAAGCGACTGGTATTTCGCGCGTAGTGTGCGATGATCGACGCAAATCCCGAATTCGGCCGCCCGAGGCGGCCACACAAGACGATGACGAGGCCCCGTTCATGAACCGACTGAAATGGCTGGCGCTGGCCTGCTGGGCCGTCGCGCCGTGCGTTTCGCTGCTGGCGCCGGCGGCCGCGCAGGTCGCGCAGCCCACGCTCGAGAAAATCCGCGCGGCGAATATCATCGCCATCGGCTATCGCGAGACTTCGGTGCCGTTCTCGTACGTTATCGGCGAGAATCAGGTGACCGGGTTTTCGCAGGACATCTGCGACAAGATTATCGATGCGGTGAAAGCAAAGACGATGCGCCCGAACCTCCAGGTGCGCTTCATTCCCGTCACGTCGCAAAACCGCATTCCGCTCGTGCAGAACGGCACCGTGGATCTCGAGTGCGGCGTCACGACCAATCTGAAGGCGCGCCAGGCGCAGGTCACGTTCTCCGATACGTTCTTCGTCGCGACCACGCGCCTGCTGACGCGCAAGGACTCGGGCATTCACGACTTCCCCGATCTCGCGGGCAAGACGGTGCTCACGAATCAGGGCACCACGTCCGAACGCATCTTGCGCCGCATGAATGTCGAGAAGCAGATGAATATGCGCATCGTCAGCGCGCGCGACTACGGCGAGGGGCGCGCAGTGCTCGAATCGGGCCGCGCGGTGGCCTACATGATGGACGACGTGCTGCTGGCCGGTACGCGCTCGCTCACGGCTAAGCCTGACGACTGGGTGATCGTCGGCACGCCGCAGTCTTCGGAGGCGTATGGCTTCATGATGCGCAACGGCGATCCCGAATTCCGGCAGCTCGTGGACGATACGATGGCGTCGCTCATGAAGAGCGGCGAAATCGACGCGATGTACGCGAAGTGGTTCGAAAAGCCGGTGCCGCCGAAGGGCGCGAACTTCCAGTTCCCGATGAGCGAGCAATTGCGCGCGCGCTACGCGGCGCCGAACGACGGGCCCTTCGACTAGCGCGCCGGGCGCGCGCGCGAACCATGAGATGATCTCGTTCCTGATGCGCCGGGCGGCGCAGCGGGCTCATCGGCGCTAACGTCGCGAAGCGCGCATGGGTCCGCGCCGCTCATGCGCGCGACGAATCGACGAACGGAAGAATGCGGGAGCGGACATGCAAGAAGATGGCGGCACGGTGGTGATCGTCGGGGCAGGGCACGCAGGCGGCAACGCTGCGGCGCTGCTGCGTCAATATGGGTTTGGCGGCCGCGTCGTGCTGGTCGGCGAAGAGCCTGTGCCGCCTTATCACCGGCCGCCGCTCAGCAAGGCCTATTTGAAGGGCGAGGCCGAAGTCGATCGCCTCTGGCTGAAGCCGCGCGCGTTCTACGACGAGCAGCGCATCGAATTGAAGCTCGGCGTGAGCGCGCGCTCGATCGATCGCGCGAACCGCACGCTCACGCTTGCCGACGGCAGCCGGATTCAATACGACAAGCTGATTCTCGCGACCGGCTCGACGCCGCGTGCTTTGACGGTGCCGGGCCATGATCTCGCGGGCGTGATCGCGCTGCGCTCGCTCGCCGACGCGGACGTGCTGCGCGCGCGCGTGAAGCCGGGCGAGAAGCTCGTGGTGATCGGCGCGGGTTACATCGGCCTCGAAGCGGCGGCAGCAGCGCGTCAGCTCGGCCACGCGGTGACGGTGCTCGAAGCCGCTCCGCGCGTGCTTGGCCGCGTGACGGGCGAGACCGTGTCGGCGTTCTACGCGAACGAGCATCGCGCGCAGGGCGTCGACCTGCGCCTGAACGCGAAGATCGAGGCGCTCGTAGGCGAGGGCGGCAAGCTCACGGGTGTGAAGCTCGCAGGCGGCGAGACCGTGCCGGCCACGCTCGCGCTGGTGGGCATCGGCATTCTGCCTGACGAGGCGCTCGCGAAGGCGGCGGGCATTACGTGCGCCAACGGCATCCAGGTGGACGACGACGCGCGCACGAGCGACCCCGACGTGTTCGCCATCGGCGATTGCGCGCACCGGCCGCTTGCGCACTATGGCTGCGCCGGGCGTCTGGAAAGCGTGCACAACGCGGTGGAGCAGGCGAAGCTGGCGGCCGCGGCGATTGTCGGCAAGCCGCGGCCCGCGTGCGACGCGCCGTGGTTCTGGTCCGATCAGTACGACCTCAAGCTGCAGACCGTGGGCCTCATCGAAGGCTACGACGAGGCGATCGTGCGCGGCGATCCGGCCGCGCGCCGCTTCGCGGTGTATTACCTCAAGGACCGTGCGCTGCTAGCCGTGGACGCGATCAACTCGATGCCCGATTTCCTCTGCGGCAAGAAGCTCGTGGGCAAGGGCGTGAAGCTCGATGTGGAAGCGTTGCGCGATCCGGGCACGGACATGGGTAAATTTGCCGCCGCGGCGCTCGCATGAGCCGTTGCGGCGGGAACGGTTGCGACCCGCCAGTCTGCGATCGCGACGATCTTCGCGCGCCAGCCTGGCGCGCGGGGATTCGGGCCGGAGTCTGTGTCGTGGCTCATTGAAGAGCTAACCGATACGAATCGATACGCATCGATACGAATTGCGTCTCGAACCGCGGCGTCTCGGCTAGAATGCGAACGCGGCGCGGCCGGCCAGGCGGCATATCCAGACCATCACGCAGACCGGCAAGCCGCGCCACACGGCGTTCGCGTCATGACGAACGCCGCGATTCGAGGAGAGTCACGCAATGGAACAACGCTCCCGCTTCGGGGCGAGCCTGCTGCCTTATCTGCTCGTCGGCCCGCAGCTTGCGGTGACCGTGATCTTTTTCCTCTGGCCGGCCGGCGTCGCGCTGGTGCAGTCCACCCAGGCCGAGGATGCCTTCGGCACGTCGTCCGTCTTCGTCGGGCTCGCCAACTTCGCACGGCTCCTGCGCGATCCGCTCTATCTGGGCTCGATCAGGACCACGCTCGTCTTCACCGCGTTCGTCACGTTCGGCGGCCTCGCCATCTCGCTGCTGCTCGCAGCCATGGCGCACCACGTGACGCGCGGCAAACGCTTCTATCAGACGCTCCTGATCTGGCCGTATGCGGTCGCGCCCGTCATCGCCGCCGTGTTGTGGGGCTTCCTGTTCAACCCGAGCATCGGCCTCCTGACCTTCGGGCTCGCGCGCTTGGGCCTGGTATGGAATCACGCGCTCAACCCCGGCCAGGCCATGGCGCTCGTTGTGATCGCATCGGTCTGGCAGCAGATCAGCTACAACTTCCTGTTCTTCTATGCGGGCCTGCAGTCGATTCCCCAATCGCTCTTCGAGGCGGCCGCCATCGACGGCGCGGGGCCCGTGCGGCGCTTTTTCGGTGTCGCGTTTCCGCTGCTCTCGCCCACGAGCTTCTTTCTGCTCGTCGTGAACGTGGTCTATGCGCTGTTCGATACTTTCCCTGTGATCGACGCGGCAACGGGCGGCGGACCCGGCCAGGCCACGCGCACGCTCGTCTACAAGATCTTCGACGAAGGGTTTCGCGGTCTCGACATCGGCAGTTCGGGTGCGCAGTCGGTCGTGCTGATGCTGATCGTCACGGCGCTCACGATCTTCCAGTTCCGCTTCATCGAACGACGGGTCCAGTACTAGGGCCTGCTGCTCATGGTCGAGAACCGCAAATACTTCAACCTGTTCTGCCACGTCATGCTGCTGCTCGGCGTGGCGGTGGTGGCGTTCCCCGTGTACGTGGCGTTTTGCGCGGCCACGATGAACGAAAAGCAAGTCTTCACGGTGCCGCTCCCGCTCGTGCCCGGCACGCACCTGCTTGCGAACATCGACACGGTGTGGAACGTGGGCACGGGCAGCGCGGCGAGTCCGTTCGGCGCGATGCTGATGAACAGCGTCATCACGGCGCTCGTGATTTCGGCGGGCAAGATCGCCATTTCGATCATCTCGGCCTACGCGATCGTGTTTTTCCGCTTTCCGTTCCGGCGTCTCGCGTTCTGGCTCATCTTCGTGACGCTCATGCTGCCCGTGGAAGTGCGCATCTTCCCCACGGTGCAGGTCGCGGCGACGCTGCATCTCACGAACACCTACGCGGGCCTCACGCTGCCGCTCATCGCCTCGGCCACGGCTACGTTCCTGTTCCGCCAGTTCTTCCTCACGCTGCCCAACGAGTTGATCGAGGCGGCGCGCATCGACGGCGCGGGACCGCTGCGTTTTTTCTGGGACGTCGTGCTGCCGCTTTCGAAAACGAACATCGCTTCGCTTTTCGTCATCACGTTCATTTACGGCTGGAACCAGTATCTATGGCCGATTCTCATGTCGAGCACGGCCTCGATGACGACCGCCGTGGTCGGCATCAAGAGCATGATTTCGAGCGGCGACGCGGCCACGCAATGGCATCTCGTGATGTGCGCGACGATGATCGCCATGTTGCCGCCGCTCGTGGTCGTGCTGGCCATGCAGCGCTGGTTCGTGCGCGGCCTCGTGGACGTGGAGAAGTGAGAATGGACGCAATTCGGGAGACGGCATGGCGGCACTGAGCATCCGCGGCGTGACGAAGTCGTACGACGGCGCGCAGCAGGTTCTGCACGGCATCGACGTGCAGGTGGCGGACGGCGAGTTCATGGTGCTCGTGGGGCCGTCGGGCTGCGGGAAATCGACGTTGCTGCGCATGGTGGCGGGTCTGGAGGCCGTCACGTCGGGCGAGATTTCGATCGGCGAAAAGGTGGTCAATCGCGTGGAGCCCAAGGATCGCGACATCGCCATGGTGTTCCAGAACTACGCGCTTTATCCGCACATGACGGTCGCGCGCAACATGGGCTACAGCCTGAAGCTGCAAGGATTCGACCGCAAGACGATCGACGCGCGCGTCGCGGCGGCCGCCGAAATCCTCGAACTGGGCACCCTGCTTGAGCGCAAGCCGCGCGAGCTTTCGGGCGGGCAGCGCCAGCGCGTGGCCATGGGGCGGGCGATCGTGCGCGAGCCTTCGGTGTTCCTGTTCGACGAGCCGCTTTCGAACCTCGATGCGAAGCTGCGCGTGCAGATGCGCCTCGAAATCCAGCGTTTGCATGCGCGCCTTCGTACGACGAGCCTCTACGTCACACACGATCAGATCGAGGCGATGACACTCGCGCAGCGCGTGATGGTGCTCAACGGCGGTCGTGCGGAGCAGATCGGCACGCCGGGCGAGGTCTACGACCGGCCCGCCTCGATGTTCGTGGCGAGCTTCATCGGCTCGCCGGCGATGAACCTGTTGCACGGGCGCGTGAGCGACGACGGGCGCCGCTTCGAAATTGCGGGCAATGGTCCGCATCTGCCGCTTGCGGAGCCGCCCGCGTGGCTGCCGAAGGGCGCGCAATGCGTGCTCGGCGTGCGGCCCGAGCATATGCCTGCGCGCGCTGCGTCGGCGCGGGCGGCGGCCGAGGCCGTCACGCTCGAAGTCGAGACCTGCGAGCTGCTCGGCGCCGACAACCTCGCGCACGGGCGCTGGGGCAGCGCCGATGTGGTGGTGCGTCTGCCGCACGAGACGCGGCCCGCGCGCGGCGAGAGGCTCGCGCTGCACCTGCCGCCCGCGCGGCTGCATTTCTTCGATCCGGCGACGGGCGCGCGTCTCGGCTGAAACACCAAAAAAAGCCGTGGCCTGTGCGAGAATGCGCCGCTCGCTGCGGCCTCGATTGTCTTAAACTGTCGCATCGTGCAGGCCACCCGCCGCCTGCGCAATCCGAATCGGCAACGCAAGCAACACGCGCAACACACACGAACTGGCGACATGGCCGCAATCCCTCATCTTCGCTTCCTCGCCCCGACCGCGCCGAGCGCACGTCGCGCACGCGCCGCGCACCGGAGCCTCGCTTGAGCGCGCGCGAACTGCCCACGGGGCTGATGCTCGTTCACGGCAATCAGCCCGAGCGCATGCGCGACCTGATCGTGCAGTGGATCGGCCAGAATCCGCTCGCGCCGCTCGAGAAGGAAATGTTTCTCGTGCAGAGCAACGGGATCGCGCAATGGCTCAAGCTCGCGTTCGCCGCCGATCCCGAGGCGGGCGGCTGCGGTATTGCGGCGGCGCTCGAAATGTCGCTGCCGTCGCGATTTTTATGGCAGGCATATCGCGCCGTGCTCGGCAACGACGCGGTGCCCGCGGTTTCGCCGTTCGACAAGTCGCGTCTCGTCTGGCGCCTCATGCGCATGCTGCCCGCGCTGCTGGACGAACCGGGCTACGCGCCGCTCAAGCGCTTCATGGCGAACGACGAGGACCAGCGCAAGTGTTTCCAGCTCGCGCAGCGCGTGGCCGACCTGCTCGACCAATACCAGGTCTATCGCTCCGACTGGCTCGCCGCGTGGGCGGCGCACGAGGACGTGTTGATCGATGCGCGCAACGCGCGCGTCGCGTTGCCTGAAGAAGCGCGCTGGCAGGCGGCGCTCTGGCGCGCCTTGCTCGCGGACGTGAGCGCGCAGGCAGCGGACGGCATCGGCTTGCGCGATACGGGCCGCGCGGCCGTGCACGAGGCGTTCATGGCGCGCGCGCAGGCGTGGCGGGACGGCGATGCCCGGCCCAGGGAATTGCCGCGCCGGCTCGTCGTGTTCGGCATTTCGAGCCTGCCGCGCCAGTCGGTCGAAGTGCTCGCCGCGCTCGCGCGCTGGAGCCAGGTGCTCATGTGCGTGCACAACCCGTGCATGCACTATTGGGCCGACATCGTCGCCGATCAGGATCTGCTGCGCGCGCGCCACGCGCGCCAGCGCCGCCGCGCGGGCGCGCCAGCGCAACTCGACGAGGCGCACCTGCATCTGCATGCGCAGCCGCTGCTCGCCGCATGGGGCAAGCAGGGGCGCGACTTCATCGGCCTTCTCGACGAATACGATAGCGACGAGGCACGCGAAACCTATACGCCGCACTTCACGCGCATTGGCCAGCGTATCGATCTGTTCGACGGCGAAGACGCGCTCACGCTGCTCCAGCAGTTGCAGGACGACATTCGCGACCTGCGTCCGCTCGACGAGACGCGCGAGCACTGGGAACCCGTCGATGTGCAGGATGACGAATCAATTCGCTTTCACGTCGCGCACAGTGCGCAGCGCGAGGTGGAGATCCTGCACGACCGGCTGCTCGCCGCGTTCGCGGCCGACCCCACGCTGCGTCCGCGCGACGTGATCGTGATGGTGCCCGACATCGAGGTCTATGCGCCGCATATCCAGGCCGTGTTCGGCCTGCTCGACGCCAGCGACCCGCGCAGCATGCCGTTCAGCGTGGCGGACCGCGCGCAGCGCGCATTCGATCCGCTCATCGGCGCGCTCGAGATGCTGCTTGCGTTGCCGTACTCGCGCGTGACGGTGAGCGACGTGCTCGATCTGCTCGAAGTGCCCGCGGTGCGCACGCGCTTCGGCATCGACGCGGAGGACGTGCCCAAGTTGCGCAACTGGATCGACGGCGCAAATATCCGCTGGGGCCTGCACGCGGCGCAGCGCGCGAGCCTCGGGCTGCCCCAGGCCGACGAGCTGAGCGCGCCCAATAGCTGGGCGTTCGGTCTGAGGCGCATGCTTCTGGGCTACGCGGCGGGCGAGCGTGCCGGCGCATGGCGCGGCATCGAGCCGTACAGCGAGATCGGCGGGCTCGACGCGGCGTTGCTCGGCCCGCTCACGCGGCTCGTCGACGCGCTCGACCACGCATGGCGCACGCTGAGCGAGCCGGCCACGGTCGAGGTGTGGTGCGAACGTCTGCGCGCGTTGAAGACGGCCTTCTTTTCGGCCGGCGACGGCGAAGACGCCTACACGCTCGACCGTCTGGACGGCGCGCTCGAAACGTGGCGCGAAGCCTGCGACGAGGCAGCGCTCACGCAGCCGTTGCCGCTCGCCATCGTGTCGGAGAACTGGCTCGCGGCGCTCGAAGGCGGCGGCCTGTCGCAGCGCTTCTTCGCGGGCGCCGTGACCTTCGCCACGCTCATGCCCATGCGGGCCATTCCGTTTCGCCGCGTGTGCCTGCTCGGCATGAACGACGGCGATTATCCGCGCAGCCGCACGCCGCTCGATTTCGACCTCATGCGCCGCGACTATCGCCCCGGTGACCGCTCGCGCCGCGAGGACGACCGCTACCTGTTCCTCGAAGCGCTGCTCTCGGCGCGCGACCATCTGCATGTTTCGTGGATCGGGCGCAGCGTGACCGACAACACGCCACGCCCGCCCTCCGTGCTGGTCGGACAGCTACGCGATCATCTCAAGGCGGGCTGGCGGCTCGCGGGCAATGAAGCGGGCAATGAAGCGGGCGGCGGCGAAGCGCTGCTCGACGCGTTGACGATCGAGCATCGTTTGCAGCCGTTCAGCCCGGACTATTTTCCGGCGCAGCCTGAAGCAGCGACGCTCTACACGTATGCGCACGAGTGGGGCACGCCTGTGCCGCAGCCTCGGGACAGCGCGCGCGCAGCGGCACTGTCCGCGCCCGAGCGCGATGAGCCGCTGTCGATAAGCGAACTCGGCGAATTCCTGCGCGATCCGGTGCGCAGCTTTTTCCGGCAGCGCTTGCGCGTCGCCTTCGAAAGCGAGGACGCGGCGAGCGAGAATCACGAGCCCTTCGAAGTGGACGCGTTGCAGGCGTGGCAGTTGCAAGGCGAACTGATTCGCGCCCAGCTCGCGGCAATGGAGCGCGGCGAAGCCGATCTCGAACCGGCCGCGCTCGCGCGCCTCGAACGCATGCATCGCAGCGGCGACCTCGCAACCGGCGGTTTCGGCGAGGTGATCGGCGAAGAACTGCTCGCGCCCATGCCGGAGCTTTTCGCCGAATATCGCAAGGCGCTCGCGCGCTGGCCCGATCCGCTCGAGCATCAATACGAAATTCGTCTTGATGCGACGCTGGACGGACGCATATTGTCGCTCGACGACTGGCTCAGCGATCTGCGCGCGGGCCCGGAAGGCGCGCTCGGCCGCGTGATTCTCGAACCGGGCACGCTCGTGAAGGACAACCGCTACCGTGGCGATCGTCTCGTGCCGTATTGGGTCGCGCACGTGGCCGCGCAGATCGCTGCCGGGCCGGTGACGACGGTGATCGTGAGCAAGGTGGGCGTGGCGGAGTTCGCACCCCTCGAGCCGGCGGTTGCGCGCGACTATCTGCTCGCGTTACTGGCCGCATGGGACGACGGTGCGCGCCGGCCCTTGCCGCTAGCCGTGAAAACCGCGTTCGCGTGGCTGCGCAAACTGCCCGATTCTTTCGACGGCGCGCGCGCTTCGGTGCCCGCCGAAGCGTGGGAAGCCGCGCGCGGGGCCTATGAGGGCAACGGCCGGACGCCGGGAGAGCGGGACACGAACGCCTACTTGCGCCGCGCGTTTGCCGACTTCGAAGCGCTCGCCGCGCACGACGATTTCGTCGTGCTCGCCACGCGGCTGCTGCTGCCGGTATCGCGCGCGCCGCTCGCGTCGTCGCGTGCGAAGCGCGCCTCGAGCGACGCTGGAGAAACTGCATGAATCCGCTCGGCAACAACGACGCCAAAGTGCTGGACCCGCTGCGCTTTCCGCTTTATGGCAGCCGCCTGATCGAAGCGAGCGCGGGCACGGGCAAGACCTTCACCATCGCGATGCTATACGTGCGCCTCGTGCTCGGCCACGGCGCGCTCCATGCGGCAGGCAACGATGCCGATGACGAGGCGCGCACGGCAGGTCGTCCGCTCACGCCGCCCGAGATTCTTGTCGTGACGTTTACCGACGCGGCCACGAAGGAGTTGCGCGAGCGCATTCGCGCACGCCTCATCGAAGCGGCCGGGTGTTTTCGCGCCGATCCCGATGACGTGCCCGATCATGAGCCCGGCGAAGACTTGCTGCACGACTTGCGCGCGGACTATGCGCCGGAGCAGTGGCCCGCCTGCGCGCGCCGCCTGCAACTCGCGGCCGAGTGGATGGACGAGGCCGCGGTCTCGACGATTCACGGCTGGTGCAATCGCATGCTGAGCGAGCACGCGTTCGACAGCGACAGCCTGTTTTCGCAGACGCTGGAGACGGACCAGAGCGAATTGCGCGCCGAGGTGGTGCGCGACTACTGGCGCACCTTCATGGCGCCGCTCGATGCACAGAGCGCCGCCGAAGTGAGGGCATGGTTCGCGAGCCCCGACGACTTGCACAAGGCGATGCGCGGACTGCTCGCCCACACCGACCTGCTGCCCGATGCGTGCGACCCCGAGACGGCGCTTCGGGACGCACGACAGCGCGCGCGCGACGAACTCGAAACGCTGAAGGCGCCGTGGCGCGTCTGGATCGACGAGGTCGAGGCGCTCCTGAACGCGGCGCGCGCGGCAAAGCAGTTCGACGCCAGAAAACTCAATTCCAGGCATTGCGAAACATGGATCGGCAAGCTGCGCGACTGGGCCGGCGACCCCGACTCTGCGCATCCGGGCTTCGATGACAAGGCCGCCGTCTGGACGCGCCTCACGCCGGCCGGACTCGCGGAAATCTGGACGAAGGGCGAGCCGCCCGCGCATGACGCCTTCGTGGCGATGGAAACGCTGCGCGAGTCGCTGGCCTCGCCGCCCGAGGCCAGGCAGGACCTGCTGTGCCACGCGGCGCGCTGGGTGGCGCGCCGCTTCGAGGAAGAAGAGGCGCGCCGCTCGCAAATGGGCTTCGACGATCTGCTCACGCGCTTGCGTGCCGCGTTGCAGCGCGAGAACGGCGCGCGCCTCGCCCAGATCATCCGCAAGCAGTACCCCGTTGCGCTGATCGACGAATTCCAGGACACGGACCCGGTCCAGTATCAGATCTTCGATGCGATTTATCGTATCGCCGAGCATGACACCGAGACAGCAATCGTCTTGATCGGCGACCCGAAGCAGGCCATCTATGCGTTTCGCGGCGCGGACATTTACACGTATCTGCGCGCGCGCCGCGCCTGCGAGGGGCGGCTCTATACGCTCAAGAAGAACTTCCGCTCCACGCGCACGATGGTCGCCGCCGTGAACCGCTGCTTCGAGGCCGCGGAGTCGCGTCCCGAGGGTAGCGGGGCATTTTTGTTTCGCAGTCCCGATGGCGGCGAGAACGCCTTGCCGTTCGTCCCCGCCGATGCGCACGGGCGACCGGAGACGCTGGTCGCCGCCGGCGCGTCGCTGCCGGCGCTCAACGTCTGGTGGCTGCCTCCGGCAGCGGACGGCAAGCCGCTGAGCAAGAGCGCGTATCTTGCGGACATGGCCGCGAGTTGCGCGACCGGGATGGTGCGCCTGCTCAACCTCGGCCAGGAGGGCGCCGCGGGGTTCGATGGCGAGCGTGGCTTGCGGCCATTGCAGCCCGCCGACATGGCCGTGCTCGTCAACAACCGCGACGAGGCGCGCGCGATACGCGAGGCGCTGGCCGCGCGCGGCGTGCGCAGCGTCTATCTCTCCGACCGCGATTCGGTGTACCAGACGCCGCAGGCAGAAGAGCTGCGCTACTGGCTCGCGGCCTGCGCCGAGCCCGACGACGGCCGTCTCGTGCGCACGGCGCTCGCCGCGCCCACGCTCGGGCTCGAATGGGCGGAACTCGATCTGCTCGGCCGCGACGAGATCGCATGGGAAGCGCGCGTGATGCAGTTTCGCGAGTACCGCGAGTGCTGGCGCAAGAAGGGCGTGTTGCCCATGCTGCGGCGTCTTTTCAACGACTTTCACGTGCCGCAGCGCTTGCTGGGCGAGGTCAGCGCCGCCGGCCTGAACGGCGAGCGCGCGCTCACCAATCTGCTGCATCTGGCCGAACTGCTGCAGCAGGCGAGCACGCAGCTCGACGGCGAGCATGCGCTGATTCGCTACCTGGACGAGCAGCGCGTGGACGAAACCGCGGGCGGAGGGGGCGACGCGCGTCAGTTGCGTCTGGAGAGCGACGCGGGCCTCGTGCAAGTCGTCACGATTCACAAGTCGAAAGGCCTGGAATATCCGCTCGTGTTCCTGCCGTTCGCATGTGCGCATCGCGCGGTGAAGCCCGATGACGTGCCGTTCAAATGGCACGACGACAAGGGCGAGTTGCGCGTGACGCTCGAAGCCGACGCGCGCGTGCTGCGTCAAGCCGATCACGAGCGCCTCGGCGAAGATCTGCGCAAGCTCTACGTCGCGCTGACGCGCGCGCGTTACGCGACGTGGATCGGCTATGGACCGGTGCAGGGCGTCGAAGCGAGCGCGTTCGGTTATCTCATCAATGGCGGCGCTGCCGTGCCTGCTGAGGAGATCGAAGCATGCCTGGACGCCCTGCGCGGTCCGTGCGCGGATATCGACGTGGCGTCGGCGCCCGAACCGCGTCGGGACGTGCTTGCGTTGCGCGACGCGGGCGTCGTGCGTGGACGCGCGCGCTCGCTCGCGTATCGCGAGCGCGAGCGCTGGTGGATCGCGAGCTATTCGAGCCTGAAGACGATCGATGCGTCGATCGGTTCGGGTATTCCCGTCGAAGCAGATGAAGCGCGCAGTGTGCCCGATACGCGCAGCGAGGACGTCTTCCTCGAACTGCTCGAAGCGAGCGTGCCGCCCGACGAGGACGAAGCTTTCGAAAGCAGCCGGCAAGCGCTCGTCACGCCCGCGCTTGCGCCCATGCACGGGTTCGAGCGCGGCGCGGACGCCGGCAGTTTCCTGCACGAGCTGATGGAATGGGCGGCAAACGAAGGCTTCGCCGAAATCGCGCAGGACGAAGCCCGCGTGCGCGACATGGTCGCGCGCCGCTGCAACGTGCGTGGCTGGTCGCACTGGATCGAGCCGCTTGGGGCGTGGATGCTGGAGCTCGTGCGCACGCCGCTGCGCTTGCCGGACGTCGACGGCGAAAGCGTCGCGCCGGTTGCGTTCGCGGCGCTCGGTTCGTACATGCCAGAGCTGGAGTTCTGGGTGACGGCGCATGCAGTCGACGCGCACGAACTCGACATGCTCGTCACGGCGTTCACCCTCGACGGCGAGGCGCGTCCCGCGCTCGACGCCGCCACGCTCAACGGTATGCTCAAGGGCTTCATCGATCTCGTGTTCGAGCACGAAGGCCGCTATTACGTGGCCGACTACAAGTCGAACTGGCTCGGCCCCGACGACGCTTCCTATACGGCCGCGAAAATGCGCGCGCAGATCCTGCATTCGCGCTACGAGCTGCAATACGCGCTCTATCTGTTCGCGCTGCATCGGCTGCTCAAGGCGCGGCTGCCCGACTACGACTACGACCGCCACGTGGGCGGCGCCGTATATCTGTTCCTGCGCGGCGGCCATGCGCCGGGGCAGGGGCTGCATTGCGAGCGTCCGCCACGCGAGCTGATCGAACGAATCGACGCGCTCTTCGCGCGTCGCGATGCGCTGGAGGATGTGGCATGACGAGGCGCCGCTTAAAAGTGCCGGACGGCGTTACCGGCGATCTGTTCGCGAACCTGGATATGCCCGAGCCCGCGCCGGAACCCACGCGAAGCGGCGCGCGTAATTCGGCGGCGCAGATGCTGGGCGTGCTCGACAACTGGGTGGAGCGCGGCTGGCTGCGCACGCTCGATGCCGCGTTCGCCCGCTTTTTGTGGACCGAGGCGCCGCACGGGCCGCCGCTCCTGCTGCTGGCGGCCGCGCTTGCGAGCCACCAGCTCGGGCGCGGTCACGTCTGTCTCGACCTGAAGGCCACGCTCGACGACCCGGCGTTCGCGCTTTCTTTGCCGCCTGACGGGCCACAATGGCTCGCCGCCGAACCTGCCCAGCCGCCTGCCGAGGTGCTGGCGGGCGTCACGCTCGCGCAGTGGCGCGGCGCGCTCGCGGTGCCGGACCTGGTGAGCGAGGAGACGGCGGACGGCGAGGGCAACACGCCCCTCGTGCTTGCGGGCACGAGGCTTTATCTGCGGCGTTACTGGCAATACGAGCAGGACGTGCGCGAAGGAATCGAGCGCCGGCTCGCACGCGCCGCGCAGCTCGAAGCAGCGTTGCCGCTGGACGTCGCGCGCGCGGCGCTCGACGCGCTGTTCGCGCCGCGTGGCGGCAAGCCGCCAGAACGGCAGGATTCGCGAGCCGCCGACTGGCAAAAGCTCGCGTGCGCGCTGGCTGCGCGCAGCGCGTTCAGCATCGTCACAGGCGGGCCGGGGACGGGTAAGACGACGACGGTCGTCCGATTGTTGGCACTCCTGCAGACGCTGGCGCTCGGCCGCGCGGGGCGGCGTGCGCCCGCTGCGCGACCGTTGCGCATCCGGCTCGCGGCGCCCACCGGCAAGGCGGCGGCGCGCCTGAACGAGTCGATCGCTGGCGCGGTGGAACGGCTGCCGTTCGGTGCGCTGCAGGCACACGTGGACGCCGCGGCGCTGCGCAACGCGATTCCGACCGTCGTGACCACGCTGCATCGCGTGCTGGGCACACGGCCCGGCAGCCGGCGCTTTCGGCATGACGCCGCGAATCCGCTGCCTGTGGACGTGCTCGTGATCGACGAGGCCTCGATGGTCGACCTCGAAATGATGGCCGCCGTGCTCGACGCGCTGCCGCCCACGGCACGCCTGATCCTGCTCGGCGACAAGGACCAGCTTGCGTCGGTCGAGGCGGGGGCCGTGCTGGGCGAGCTTTGCGACCGCGCGCGCGAGGGGCACTACACGCAAGCGACGCGCGCCTGGCTCGAAACGGCCACGGGCGAGCGCATCGATCCCGCCATGCTCGATGCGCATGGCCTGCCGCTCGACCAGGCCATCGCGATGCTGCGCGAGAGTCATCGCTTCGCGTCGGAAAGCGGTATCGGCGCGCTGGCCGAACTCGTCAATGCGGGGGACGCGGTGGGCGTAGCGAAGATCTGGGCGCGCGGTCACGAAGACCTTGCGCGGCTCGTGTGCCCCGCAACCGACGACGGCCCGCTGCGCGCGCTCATCGTCGACGGCCGCGTGGGCGAGGACGGCGCGGTCCACGCGCGGCGCCACGGCTACCGTCACTACCTGGAGACGATGCGAGCAACACGGCCGGCGCCGGGCGCGACCCCCGAAGCGCTGGCCGCCTGGGCCGCCGCCGTGCTCGAGGCGCACGGCGCATTTCAACTGCTGTGCGCGCTGCGGCGCGGCCCGTGGGGCGTCGAAGGCCTGAACCGGCGCGTCGTGCGCCTGCTGCACGAAGAAGGGCTGATCGAGCCGCGCGGCGACTGGTACGCGGGCCGGCCCGTGCTCGTCACGCACAACGACTACGAGCTCGGGCTCATGAACGGCGATATCGGCATCGCGCTCGATCTGCCCGTCGCGGCGGACGAGCCGTCCATGTTGCGCGTGGCGTTTCCCGCGGGCGACGGCTCGGGCGGCGTGAAGTGGGTGTCGCCTGGCCGCCTGCAGGGCGTCGAAACCGTGTTTGCGCTCACCGTCCACAAGTCGCAGGGCTCCGAGTTCACGCACGCGGCGCTCGCGCTGCCCGACACTTACAGCCCGATTCTCACGCGCGAACTCGTCTACACCGGCATCACGCGCGCGCGCTCGTTTCTCACGCTCGCCGTGCCCGAGGGACGCACCGTGCTCGATCGCGCGGTGCTCGCCAAGGTTCAGCGGGCCAGCGGCCTCATGGCGGGACTCGCGCGGGACGCACAATCGGCGTGACGCGTCGGCGAAACGGCAAGGGCCGCTCATTGGCGGCCCTTGAACCGTCTTGCGCGGCGCTCGCGGCTTATACGATCGTGAGCGTCACGTCGATGTTGCCGCGCGTGGCGTTCGAGTACGGACACACGATGTGCGCCTTGTCGACGAGCGCCTGGGCGGCCGCGCGATCCATGCCGGGCAGCGAAATCTTCAGTTCGACTTCAATGCCGAAGCCATTCGGAATCTGGCCGATGCCCACATTGCCGGTGATCGAGAGATCGGCGGGCAGCGCGATCTTGTCGCGCGCCGAGACGAACTTCATGGCACCGATGAAGCACGCGCTGTAGCCGGCCGCGAAGAGCTGCTCCGGGTTCGTGCCGTCGCCGCCTGCCCCGCCGAGTTCGCGCGGCGTGGTGAGTTTGAGATCCAGATGGCTGGCCGGAATGACGGCGCGGCCGTCGCGGCCTCCGGTGACGTTGGCTTCGGCGCGGTAGAGGACTTTTTCGATCGACATGACAGACTCCTTGTTGAGCAATGACGTTGGGTTGAGGGTGCGGCTGATACAGCTTTCAAACTAATGGCGCCAGGCGACAGCCATGTGCGCCACGGTCCAGCAGAAGGAGGGCAACGCGTACGGGTTCACGATCGTCAATCTACGGATCTATCTATTAAAAGATAGATTTCGGGTCGCGGAAACACGTTCATGATGCGCCTCTTTCAAGCTATCTATCAGAAGATAGATTTGGAGGTTCAAAAAAAGGAGGCGGCAGGCCGCCCCGCGTTATGAGTCCGGTGTTTCATTGAGCCACGCGCCACATGGCTTCCACATCTTCGAGGCGCGACTTCGTGTGAAACAGGCGGCTTGCCAGCACGCTACCCTGCAACGCCGCGAACAGCGTGCGAGCGGCGCTTTCCGGTTTGCCCCTTACGACCAGGGTGCCTTCCTTCGCGCCCTGCGCCAGCACAGTGGCGAGCCAGCTTTCGTTGGCGCGGAAGAATGCCTGCACGGCATGGCGCACGCTTTCGGGCAGCGACTCGATGTCGGCCGCCAGCATGCCGCACAGGCAGATCTGGTCGCCGTCGCCCAGCGTCTTGCCGAACAAGCGCGTGTATACAGTGAGCTTTTCGCCCGCCGGCAGCGCCGCATCGACGGATTGCAGTCCCGTCATCACCTCGTCGCTGTACTGGTTCACGGCTTCGAGCACCAGGTCGTCTTTCGAGGGAAAGTAATAGTGGATGCTCGACGTTTTCACGCCCACCAGTTCGGACAGGTCGCGGTAGCTGAAGCCGTTGTAGCCGCGCAGCATCATGAGCGTGATGGCGTGGTCGAGAATCTGCTCCCGCACGGTCAGTTTCGTTTCCATGGACTTCAATTTATCTACTGGAAGATAGATTGTCAAGCGGGCCTGCAAAAAAATTTCCGCTGCGTGGGGCGCGGCCGTTGCAAAGCCGCCCCCATGGCGACCTCAGATTCCGCGCTGACCGGCGCTGAAAATGAGGCGCAGGCCGAGCGCCGCGATGGCGCCGGCCGCAATGCGGTCGATCCAGTGCTTGGCGCGCAGGTAAAGATCGCGCGGGCGCTGGCTCGAGAAGCACAGTGCCACGACCGTGTACCAGCCCGTTTCGATCGCGAACACGAGCGGCGGCAACGCGAAATAGCACCAGAGCGGCGGGTCGTGCGGCAGCAGCGCGACGAAGATGCTGCCATACGCGATGGCCGTTTTCGGATTGCTCAACTGGGTGGTGAGGCCGCTCCAGTACGACTTGCCGGGGCGCTCGCCCGGCGCGGCGGTCTTGCTCACCGCGACCGGCGTGCCGGCGCCGCGCCAGATGCGCGAAGCGATGTAGAGCAGATAGGCGCCACCCGCGATTTTCAGCGCGGCGTACAGCCAGGCAACGGTGGCGAGCACTGTATAGAGCCCGGCGAGCGCGACGCCCGCAAAACAGATCGCGCCGGTGCCCATGCCGAGCGCGGTAGCCACGCCGTCGCGGCGTGACAGGCCAATCGAATTGCGGGCAACGAGGACGAAGCTCGGCCCGGGACTCATGGCCCCAAGCAGTACGGCGAGGAGAATGCTGGCAACGGCGGCGAGGGGAGACATGTGGGCGACTCCAGGCTGGAACGGGAACCCAGAACACTATCACGCCAGTAGTCTGCCGCGAGCGCGTGCCCCGTCTGAACGAGCCGGTTATCCCGAGCGATTGCCGGCGCCGCGCTCGCGGTTCCAGTGGCGCAACAGCACGCGCGTTTGCTCCGCGATACTCGACTTCAGGAATTCGGCCTTCGCGGCGTCGATGTCGTCCCAACCGAGCATCGAGAGCGTCGAGCGGCGCGCGATGAAGAAAAGCAGAAATTGCCCGTACAGGCTGAACATGCGCACGACGGTAAGCGGATCGCGCGCCGGCATGCCGGTGATGCGCTCGAGCAGTTCCACGTTGATGTCGTTGAGCGGCGTGCGCACGCGCTTGCGGAGGATTTCCGAGCCGATCTCGGGCTCGCCGCCGCCCTGTTCGCGCGCGAAAAAGAGCCGCTGGTCCGGCTCGTGGCGCTTGACGAACGTGCGATCGGCGACGGCGGCCTGGATGTCGATGAAGGCATCGATCAGCGCTTCGGTGCCGGCATTGTCCGCGAGTGCCTTGCGTGCGCGCAGTACCGCGGGTTCGAAGGCATGCCACGACTCGTCGGCGATGGACTCGGCACAAGCGCGATAGAGGCCTTCCTTGTTCTCGAAGTAGTACTGCAGCGCCGGCGCGTTCACGCCCGCGCGGGCCGCGATGTCGCGCGTGGAGGCGCCGTCGAAGCCGTGCTGCCCGAACAGGCCGATGGCCGCCTCGACGATCTTGCGCCGCGTTTCGTCGCCGCGCGCATAGCCTCCTTCGGGCGGGCGCCGCAGTTTCTTGCCTTCGCTCATGGGTTTCCTTTCGTATCCCCGCGAAATATAACACTTGACACAATTTTTCCGGATGGAATAATTTTGCCGACTGGAATAAATTGAGATCCCAACGACATGTCTACGACTGCAGGCGCGCCCGGACGCGACGTGCCGGACGCCGCCGCTGCGCCCGCGCGGCGCGGCGCGAAACGAACCCTCCTGATGCTGCTGGGCCTTGCCGCGCTCGTCGCCGCAGCGGTGTGGCTCGGGCACTGGTGGGTGGTCGGCCGCTTCATCGAATCCACCGACGACGCCTATCTCCAGGCCGACAGCGTGACGATCGCCCCGAAGGTGAGCGGCTACGTGACCGACGTCTACGTGGCCGACAACCAGGCCGTGAAGGCGGGCGATCCGTTGGTCAAGCTCGACGCGCGCCAGTATCAGGTGGCGCTCGACCAGGCGCGCGCGACTGTCGACGCCCGCATCGCGGACATCGAGCATGCGCAGGCGCAAATCGAGCAGCAGCGCGCGAACGTTGCTCAGGCGCAGGCTCAGCAGCAGGTCGCGCAGGTGAGTCTGCGTCACGCGAACGACGAAGTGGCGCGCTACACGCCGCTCGCGGCCACGGGTGCGGAAACGACCGAGCGGCTCGCCGAACTCAAGAGCAACCGCGACCAGGCGCAGGCCACGCTCGCCGCCGACGCAGCCGCCGTCACGTCCGCGCGCTCGCAGATCGCCGCGCTCGAGGCGCAGCTTTCGCAGGCGCGCGCGCAGCTCGAGGCGGCCCGCGCGAATGCCGCTCAGTCGCAGCTCGACCTCGACAACACCGTGGTGAAGAGCGCGCTCGCGGGCCGCGTGGGCGACCGCACCGTGCGCGTGGGCCAGTATGTGCAGCCCGGCACGCGCATGCTGGCGGTCGTGCCGGTACAGAGCACCTACCTCACGGCGAACTTCAAGGAAACGCAGATCGGCCGCATGCGGGCGGGTCAGCCCGTGGAATTGCACGTCGACGCGTTGCCCGCCCACACGCTGCACGGCGTGGTGGACAGCTTCTCTCCCGGCACCGGCGCGCAGTTCGCGCTGCTGCCCCCCGAGAACGCCACCGGCAACTTCACGAAGATCGTGCAGCGCGTGCCGGTGCGCATCCGCCTCGAAACGGGGCCCGAGACGCGCGGCGTGCTGCTGCCGGGCATGTCCGTGACCGTCGATGTCGACACGCGCTCGGCGCGCGACGACGATCGTCGCATCGATCAGGAAAATCATCGTGGCTGACGCAGCGGCGCCGCATCCGCACGGCGAGCGCGCGAGCGCGGCCGACTGGATCGCCGTCGCGGCGGGCGCGCTCGGCGCGCTGATGGCGACGCTCGACATCTCCATCACCAACTCGGCCCTTCCGCAGATCCAGGGCGCGATCGGCGCAACGGGCACCGAGGGCACGTGGATCTCCACGGGTTACCTCATGTCCGAGATCGTGATGATTCCGCTTGCCGCATGGCTTACGCGCGTGTTCGGACTGCGAAATTTCCTGCTCGCGAACTCGGCGCTCTTCATCGGCTTCTCGATGATGTGCGGCTGGTCGAACACGCTCGGGGTGATGATCGCGGGCCGTATCGGCCAGGGCTTCACGGGCGGCGCGATGATTCCCACCGGCCAGACCATCATCCGCACGCGTCTGCCGCTTTCGCAACTGCCCGTGGGCATGACCGTATTCGGCCTGATCGTGCTGCTGGGCCCGTTGCTCGGCCCCGTGGTCGGCGGCTGGCTCGCCGAGAACATCAGCTGGAGCTGGTGCTTCTTCATCAACCTGCCGGTGTGTCTTGCGCTCATCACGCTGCTCGTGGTCGGGCTCGAACCCGACCGGCCGCACTGGGAGGCGTTTCTCAAGGCGGACTGGCTCGGCATCGTCGGGCTGGCGGTGGGCCTGAGCTCGCTGACCGTCGTGCTCGAGGAGGGCCAGCGCGAGCGCTGGTTCGAGTCGCACTTCATCGTCGCGCTCACGTGGGTCTCGCTAGCAGGCATGGCCCTCATCGCGCTTTCGCAGTTCACGGCGAAAAAGCCCATCCTGCGCCTTTCGCTCATGCGCAATCCGCGCTATGCGAGCGTGATCGTCATCGTGTTCGCGGTGGGGGCGGGCCTTTACGGCATCTCTTACTTGCTGCCGCAATTTCTGAGCCTCGTCGCCGGCTACAACGCGGAGCAGGCGGGCGCCATCATGCTGCTTTCGGGGCTACCCGCATTCCTCGTGATGCCGATACTGCCGCGCCTGCTCGGCAAGGTGGATTTTCGCGTGCTGGTGGTGTCCGGGCTGCTGCTCTTCACGCTGAGCTGCATGCTCGACATTTCGCTCACGGCGCAAAGCGTGGGTCACGACTTCGTATGGTCGCAACTCGTTCGCGGCGTGGCGCAGATGCTGGCGATGATGCCGCTCAACCAGGCGTCGATGGCGGCCGTCTCGCGCGAGGATTCCGGCGATGCGGCCGGGCTCTACAACATGGCGCGCAATCTGGGCGGCTCGGTTGGGCTTGCGATCATCGGCACGCTCATCGACAGACGCGAGGCCTTCCACACGGCCGTGCTGCGCGAATCGGTCAGCGCCAATTCGCTGATCGGGCAGGAGCGCGTGGCCGCGGGCGCGGCCAACTGGTTCGCGCAGACCGGCGACATGGCGTACTCGCAGATGCGCTCGCTCGGCCAGATCGCTGCGCAAATCCAGCAGCAATCGATGGTCATTACGTATTCCGAAACATTCTGGCTGCTCGGCATTGCGCTGGCGGCGTGCGTGCCGCTCGCGCTTCTGCTCAAGAAGCCGCAGCCGCGCGCGCAGGCGTCGTCTGCCGGCCACTGAAGATGATCCAACCCATGACGGCAACCCGTTACTCCCGATTTCCATTCGCGGCGCTGAGCGTGCTTGCGGCGGCGTGCGCGTTGGGCGCCTGCACCGTGGGGCCCGACTATCGCGGCGCACCTGCCGTCGCTCCGGACGCGGCGCGCGCGGCCTCGTTCGTGCGCACGCCGGCGCAAGGCGTGACGCCCGCGCGCGCGCCGAGCCAATGGTGGCTCGCGCTGAACGACGCGCAACTGAATGCGCTGATCGATGCGGCGCTCGCACACAATCCCGATCTGCGCGCCGCGCAAGCGCGGCTGCGCGAATCGCGCGCGCAACTGCAACAGCAACGCGCCGCCGAGCTGCCGAAGGTCGGTGCGAGCGCTGCGGCGATCCGCATGCGCCAGCCCGACCTGAGCGCTTTGTCGTCGTCGAGCGGCGACTCGGGGCAGAGCGCCTCTTCGGGGCGCGGGCCCATCACGTTCTATACGGCGGGGTTCGACGCCTCGTGGGAAATCGACCTCTTCGGCGGTACGCGCCGCGCCGTGGAAGCGGCGAGCGAAGAGGCGCAAGCCGTAGACGCCGATCTTGCGGACACCCAGGTATCGCTCGCGGCCGAAGTGGCGCAGGCATACATCGACCTGCGCGACGAGCAGCAGCGCCTTGCTCTCGCGCAGCGCACGGCGCAACTGCAGGAGGAAATGCTCACGCTCACCGAGCAGCGCCGCGCGGGCGGCACCGCGGCCGAGGTGGACGTGGAGCGGCTCACCACGCAGGTGGAAAACACGCGCTCCACGATCACGCCGCTCGCGGCGCAAGTGGAGATATCGCTGGATCAACTGGCGGTGCTCACAGGCAAGGCGCCCGGCGCGCTCGACGCCGAGCTCGCGACGGCGCAGCCGCTGCCCGTGCTGCCCGTAAGTGTGGCCGTGAGCGATCCCAACACGATGCTCGCCCAACGTCCCGACATACGCGCGGCCGAGCGGCGTCTTGCGTCGAGCAATGCGCAGATCGGCGAGCACGTTGCCGACTTCCTGCCCAAGCTCACGTTGTTCGGCGATCTCGGCTTTTCGGCCGCGGAGCCAGGACACCTGTTCCGCAAGAGCAACTTTAGCTGGGTGGGCGTGCCGTATCTGCAGTGGAACGTGCTCGACTTCGGCCGCACGCTCGGCGCGGTGCGCGGCGCCGAGGCCTCGCGCGACGAAGCCGAAGCGCGCTACGAAAAGGCCGTGCTCGCGGCGCTGCAGGACGCGAACGCGGCGCTCTCGCGCTATGGCTATCAGCGCGAGCATCTGGTGACGTTGCAGAAGGTGCAGACGTCGGCCGAGCGTTCCGCGACGCTCATGCGGCAACGCTATCGCGCCGGCGCGTCGAGCCTCGTCGATCTGCTCGATACGCAGCGTGCGGAATTTCTCGCGCAGCAGAATGTCGTGTCGGGCCAGGCCGATTTGCTCAAGGACTTCGTATCGCTGCAGAAGAGCTTGGGTCTCGGCTGGCAAACCTCGCAAACGGCCGGGACGGCGACGCCGGGCTAAGCGGGTTCGGCCGGCCCGTGTTCGCGCGCGGCGAGCGTGCGATAACCGGGCCGCGCCGAGATCGCCGCGCCGGCCCGCTTTAGCGGGGCCGCGTAGTGCGCCTTGGCGTCGGCGCCGCGTTGCCGCTTTTCGTCGGCTTCGCGTCGGGCTACCTCGATCACGATCTGCACCTGGCAACGGTCTCGATCTCCACGTGATCGTCGCGCTTCCTGCGCGCAGGAAGCGCGAGTCATCAACCGCGTGCCCGGCCTCGCGCCATGCTGGCGAGCACGCCGTCGCGGCGTATGAGCGCATGAAAGAGCGCGGCGCCCAGATGCAGCAGCACGGTCGCGTAGAGCACCATGGCGAGCCATGTATGGGCCGCGCGCAGCCACGCGTAAAGCGTGACGTCATGGGGCGCGACAGGCGGCAAATGCACGCCGTCGAACAGCACGATGGGATAGCCGCCTGCGGAAAGCATCGACCAGCCGATCAACGGCATCGCGATCATCAACGCATAGAGCGCAACGTGCGAGGCATGTGCGCTTACGCGCTGCCATACGGGCAGATCGGCGGGCAAGGGCGGCGCGCCGCGCTTGAACCGCACGGCGAGGCGCACGATCACGAGCGCAAGCAGCGCGATGCCAAGCGGCCGGTGGAGCGCGAGCAGGCTCTCGTGCAGCCTGGAGACCGTCGAGACCATGCCCACGCCGACGAACAGCATCGCAACGATCAGGACTGCCATCGACCAGTGAAGCAGGCGCTGTAGCACGCTGAAGTGTTGGTCCGGATGCTTCATGGTTGAGCGCCTCCATGGGATTGCGCGAACCCGGCTTCTTCGCGCGTACGGCGATTGAACGAAACGGAATAGGCCGCCGAGCGCGCGGCGAGCAAGGGGTCGTCCGAAGGCTTCAGCCCGTTGGGCAGGATGGTCGGGTCGTAGTTCACGTCGCGGCACATGCCGTCGCTTTGCGGCTCGGCGCGTGTCAATACGAGCGTGCCGGCGTCGATCTGCTCGCGGTCCGCGGGCCATTGCCGCGTGGCGTCGTTCGTCGGATCGCCCGGCGCGGCGACCGTGAGCACGAGGCGCCAGCGCAACGGGCCTGCGGCGAGGCGCGCGTCGAAGTCGTCTGCGAGAAAGTTAGGGTCGGCTTTTTGCGCGGGTGTTTCGGGCGCATAGGCCGTTTCGGGCACCGTCTGCCAGCGGATGGCACGCTTGTTTCCCGCGGCATCGGTGGCGATGAACGCGTTGATGCCATAGAACGCCGTGTTCGCGAAGCTCGACGAAGGCGCATGCGCCTTCACCCAGTCGCGGAACGGCTGCGTTTCCGGGTTCGCCTGAAAGAAGGCGTCGAGCTTCGCGGGGTCGGGCTTGCCCGTCGCCGGGTCCGGCTTCGAGGCCGTGAGCTGGCTGAAAAACTGATTCGGGGTGCGAACGATGAAGACCGGCGTGGAATTCATGCCGGTACGCCATTGCTCGCCGTCCTGCAACTGGAAGAGCAGCGCCATGCTGCGCACCGGCGTGCTCGCATCCGGCGCGGAGGGGTTGCTGCCGGGAATGGCAAAGCGTCCGATCACGGGCGTCGTGCCCGGCGCGAAAACGGCCGCGCGCGAGACGCGTGCGCCGTTGCCGTTGCTCTCGAACGTGCCTTCCACGCAGAGGCCTTTCGCATGATTGCGCCGATAGCCCGTGTGCACCCCATAGTTCGACTCGAAGGTGTCGATGATATGGGGCGCGCTCAGGCGTTTGGGCGTGAGCCATCCCGCGGTCCAGGCGAACGCCGCGGTCGCGCAGCCCATCACGGCCGCGATGGCCGCTAGCCGGCACGGCACGCAGATCGATGGGCGGTTCATGACCGCGCTCCCGCACGCGGGCGTGCGCGATGCAATGCAATCGAAAGCAGGAAATGTGACGGGGTGTGCATGATCGGTCCAGTGGATGGCCCGGGGGCCGTTACTGGCGTCAACAATGGCAACCGGCGTTCTATTCCATGCACGAATGCGATCGGGTTCGAGGGCTCGTGTTTACAACGCTGGAAGCGTCAAATACGATGGACGCGCGGTAACTGCGCCATGGAGGGAGCGATGCTGACTGGCGGCTGTTTATGCGGAAGAATCCGCTACCGGATTTCGGGTGCGCCGATTGGCAGCACCGTATGTCATTGCGTGGATTGCCGGCGCGCTTCGGGCGCGCCGTTCGTCGGCTGGGTCAGCGTGCCGCGCAATGCGTTCCAGCTCGTTGCGGGTGCAACGAAAACGCACATGTCGAGCCCCGGTGTCGAGCGGGCCTTTTGTGCCGACTGCGGTACGCCGCTCACGTATCGGCATGCGGCGTTCGCGGGGGAGATCGACGTGGCCACGGGCACCCTCGATCGTCCCGACGATGCGCCGCCCGACAATCACACCTGGACTTCGCAGAAGCTGGCCTGGGTGCAACTGGCGGACGGCCTGCCGCAATATCCGCGCGCACTTCCCGAACCCTGAAGCACGCGCGTTCGGCAAGAGGCGATCAGCGATGCTCCGAAACGAACTTCGTGACGAGATAGGCTTCCATCGCTTCGCTGCCGCCTTCCGAACCGTAGCCCGAATCCTTCACGCCGCCGAACGGCGTTTCCGACAAGGCGAGGCCGTGATGGTTGATCGACAGCATGCCGGTCTCGACGTCGTCGGCGAGCGCCGCCGAGGTTGCGCTCGAACGCGTGTAAGCATAGGCGGCGAGGCCGTATGGCAGTCGGTTCGCTTCGACGATGGCGTCGCCGTAGCTCGCGAAGCGCGAGATCGGCGCGATCGGACCGAACGGCTCTTCGTTCATGATGCGCGCCGAAAGCGGCACGTCGGTGAGCACGGTCGGCGCGAAGAAGTAGCCTTCGCGGCCCATGCGCTCGCCGCCCGTCAGCACCTTCGCGCCCTGGTCGCGCGCGTCGGCCACGAGACGCTCCATTGCCGCGAGACGGCGGTCGTTCGCGAGCGGGCCCATCTGCACGCCTTCTTCGAGGCCGTTGCCGACCTTGATCGCACGCGTGGTCGCGACGAAGTGCTCGACGAACTCGTCGTATGCGGCGTCTTCCACCATGAAGCGCGTGGGCGAAATGCAGACCTGGCCTGCGTTGCGGAACTTCGCGCCCGCGAGCAGTTTCGCGGCGCGCGGCACGTCGGCGTCGGCGAACACGATGGCGGGAGCATGGCCGCCCAGTTCCATCGTTGCGCGCTTCATGTGCTCGCCGGCCTTCGATGCGAGCAGCTTGCCCACCGGCGTCGAGCCCGTGAACGAGATCTTGCGGATGGCCGGATGCGCGATCAGGTACGACGAAACTTCAGAAGGCACGCCGAACACGAGGTTCAGCGCGCCTGCGGGCAGGCCTGCGTCGATGAATACCTTCACGAGTTCGGCGCAACTGGCCGGCGTTTCCTCCGGTCCCTTGAGCACGACGGTGCAGCCCGAGGCGAGCGCGGCCGACACCTTGCGCACGGCCTGATTGAGCGGGAAGTTCCAGGGTGTGAACGCCGCGATCGGGCCCACCGGTTCGCGCGTGACGATCTGCCGAACGGCGTCCGAGCGCGAGGGAATCACGCGGCCGTAAGTGCGACGACCTTCTTCGGCGAACCAGTCGATCGTGTCGCCGCCCGCGAGCGTTTCGAGTTTCGCTTCGCCAAACGGCTTGCCCTGCTCGCGCGTCATGATCGCGGCGATGTCGTCGGCGCGCTCGCGCAGCAACTGCGCCGCGCGGCGCATGAGCTTGCTGCGCTCGAGCGGCGAAACCTTGCGCCATTCGCGGAACGCGCGCCCGGCCGCGGTGGCCGCGTTGGAAAGGTCCTGCTCGCTCGCGAGGCTCAGGCGGCCGATTTCCGCTTCGGTCGCGGGGTCGATCACGGGAATCGTCTTCGCACCGGCGCGCCATGCGCCGTCGATATAGATCTGGGTGTCGGGATAGGGCTTCACGCTGGAACTCATGATGGGACGATCCTTTTCAACGGTTCAACGACGGATTCTTGCGGCGCGCACGGTAATGCGCGCAGCCACAGCCGGAAAATGCGGAGCGCCCATTGTGCCACCGGATCGTCGATGCTGCAGGACGTGCAGGGGCAAAACGGCGGCGACCGGGGCGCTGGCCTTTTTGAGCCCACACGATGGGCCAACGCATCGACTCATCAAAACTCGAGCGTTGCGTTGGCGACGAAGGTGCGCGTGGCCGATGGCATCACGTAGTAGCCCCAGGCGGCGGTCCAGTAGCGGCGGTTGAACAGATTGTTCACGCCCGCGCGCAGCGTGACGTCCTTGCCGGCCACCTGGGTTTCGTATTTCGCGCTCAGGTCCCACGTCGTATAGGCGGAAACGAACTGCGTGTTCGCGGCATCGACGGCCATGTCGCCGACATATTTGCCTCCGAACGCGACGGTGAGCGCTTGCAGGTACGACGGGTTGTACTCGACGTGGCCCGTGAGCGTGAAGCGCGGCGTGGCATAGACGCGCTTGCCTTCCACGCTGGGGTCATCCACGTCCACGGCTTTTGCGTTCAGCCACATCACGCCGCCCATCAGGCGCCAGTCGCTGGCGACCTGGAGCCAGCCGCTCGCATCCACGCCGTCGTAACGCTTCGTGCCGCTCTGCACGAAAACGTTCGCCGTATTGGTGTACTCGTAACCCTGGTCGATGCGGAACAGCGCGAGGTTGGCACCCCAGCCGCGATGGTCGGCCTTGAAGCCCACTTCATACTGCTTGCTCCTGAGCGGTCCGAAGGTCTGCGGATAGTTGACGTTCGTGTTGCTCGCCGAGCCGCCCTGCTGCAAGCCTTCGACGTAGCTTGCGTACAGCGTCGAGTTCGGGTCGAGCCTGAACATGAGCGCGGCGGTCGGCGTGACCGGGTTCGCGCGGTAGCTCGACATCTGCGACTGGTCGGGGTTGTAGACGGTGTCGCGGAACTGCGTGTAGCGCAGGCCGAGCAGCGCGGACAGGCGCGAGGTGAACTGCACGGTGTCGCTCGCGTAGAGCGCGGTTTGCGTGGTGCGCTCGTGGCGGTACAGGTTTTCGCCGATGTGCACGGCGTCGTTCGTGAGCAGCGTGCTCCCGTAGAGGTTGCCGATACCGAGGGAATAGCCGTCGTTCCAGCCTTCGCTGTCGTCGTATTCGCTTTGCTGCGACTGGTAGCTCGCACCCGCCACGACGTCGTGCTTGAACGGGCCCGTGTCGAACTTGCCCTGGACGTTCGCGTCGACGTTCTGATAGAAGTAGCGCGTCAACGCCGCGTAAAGGGTGTTGTAGTAGTCGCCCCCTGTGTTGAAGACGGAGAGCAGGCTGTCCGAGTTGTAGCGGTTTTCCTTGGCGAAGCGATACTTCACGTTCGCGTGCCAGTTCTGCGAGAAGCGGTAGTCGAGGCCCGTGCCGAACGACGCGATCGCGGTTTCGTACCCGTTCTGCGGCTGCGTGAGCTGGCGTGTAACCTTGCTTGCGTCGGGAATGCCGAGCGGGTTGCCGTTCTCGTCCGAGCCGAAATAGAGGCCGAACAGCGTGCCGTTGGTCTTGCGCCTCTGATAGAACGCGTCGGCCGTCCATGTGAGGTCCGGCGTGATGCGATAGTCGAGCGCGAGCGAAGCGACCTGGCGGCGCACGTGACCGTTCGCTTCCGCGGTGTTGCCGTCTTCGTTCACGAGATTGAGGCGATAGCCAAACTGCTTGTCGCGGCCGAAGCGGCCGCCGAGGTCGATCTTCTGGCTGAACACGCCAGCCGACTGATAGCCGATCGAGAAGCTGCGGTACGGGTCGTCGGTCGGGCGCTTGAGCACGTAGTTGACGATGCCGCCGGGGTTGCTGAACCCGTACATGAAGCCCGAGAGCCCCTTGAGCAATTCGACCTGCTCGAACGGTTCGAGCGACAGCTCGGTGTCCCACGAAGGGAAGTTCTGGCCGTCCACCTTCACGCCGTTGAGCATGTCGACCTGCAGGCCGCGAATACTGAACACCGAGTTCTCGCCGGTCATGTTGTTGCCGACATCGGTCACGGCGGGGTCGTATTTGAAGAGGTCGTTGGCCGTGGCGGCGAGACGATCCTTGCCTTCCTCCGTCGTCACCACGTTGGTCGAGAACGGCGTGTCCACCTGCCTGCGGTTGCCGAGCGCGCCCGCGCTCACGCGCTCGGGCGAGGCGGCCGCGCTATCGCGCGCGGCGCTGACCTTCACGATCGGCAGCGCTTGGGCGTCGCCGGTTTGCGCGTCGGTCTGGGTGTCGGTTTGTGCGCCTTCCTGCGCCCAGCCGGACGTTGAAAGCGTGGCGAGCGTGAGGCCCGCGCTCATCAGCAACGCGGCGCTTGACAGTGCCCGGCGCGCCGGATGGCGGAGGAAATGACCGGAAAGCGGTTCGCGCGAGCGGAAATAGATGGTGTCGAGGCCGGAACAACGGGCGGCGGCAGGATTGTGCATGTTCTTCTGATGAATTGAGCGCGAGATGCCTGGGCGGAGAGTGGGTCTTGACGCGTAATCGCGTTGAAAGCGTTACAAATGTTAATGCAAATGATTCGCATCTACAACAGTAAGGATCGACCTGTCGGTAAGTTGCGAAATCGCTGCACGCGGAAGGGCTCTGGCTTGCGCGAACTGCGCTTTTATGCGTTCCGATGAGGCGGACAGGTGGGCGAATGGCGGACGAGCACGAATCGCGTGCCTGTGGCCGCGAAAAAAAAACGGCGCCCGAAGGCGCCGCAAAAAGGGAAACAGAACAGGCCAAGCCAGGTAAGGACGTGTCTTGTCTCTCGCTTAGCGCAACTGCGTGACGGGTGCAACCGCCGCCGGATCGCTGATGCTCGGCTTGCCGTTCTCGATGTGGCCGGCGAAGCGCCAGGCGAAGCTGGCGTCGTCGCGGCTCGTGACCGAGAGGTCGTACCAGTGATGGCTCGAGGCGAGGACCCACGCTTCCTCGATTTGCCCGCTGGCTGGCACGACCACGTTGCGCTCGCGCGCGCCGTAGGCGTTGTCGTTCACATTCAGATGCGCCACGCCGCTGCCCGCATTCGAGAACCTGAGGAAGAGGTTGCCGTTGGCCACGTCGTAGTGTGCGGTCACGGACGGTAGCGGCGCGCGGCCGGAATTGCCCGGCAGACCCGATTGCGGCGATTGCGTGGCCGTGCCCGCAAACCGCCGCACGAAGCCATTCGGGCCTTGCACCTCGAATGCATAGACGCCGCTGGTCGCGCTCAGGTCCCACGTCTCGTCGAGGGACTTGCCGGCTTCCACGGTATAGCGCCAAGGGCCGTCGCTGCGGTTCGTGCCGTAGATGTAGAAGTGCGCGCCCTGGCGCCCCGTGTTCGCGAACGTGATCCGCAGCGCGTCGTTCTTCGCATCGGGTTTCGCGTTGACGTGGAGTTCGTAGGGCAGCGCACGCGCGTAACGCACGCCGGGTTCCTGCGCGTCGATCGGCTGCGGAGTGGCGGGCACCGTGGGCGCCGAGTTGGCCGAGCACTGGTTGTCGGCCAGCGCCATGTAGTTGCTGGTATCGGGCAGCCTGGGCATGGAGGCGTCCGGCGTGCGGAAGTCGAAGCACGTGGTGAGGTCGCCGCACACCGCGCGGCGCCACGCCGTGATGTTCGGCTCGTGCACGCCGAAACGCGCTTCGATGAAGCGGATCACCGAAGTGTGATCGAACACCTGCGAGCAGACGAAGCCGCCCTTGGTCCACGGCGAGACGACGGTCATCGGCACGCGCGGGCCGAGGCCGTAGGGCAGTCCGTCGGCGGTGTACTTGCCGCCGCGGCCCGCCGGGTTGATGACGTTGTGAATCTCGCCGTCCACGCTCACCGTCGACTTGCCCTGCGCGGAGGTCGTGGGCGGCTGCGGCGGCACGATGTGATCGAAAAAGCCGTCGTTCTCGTCATACATGATGAGGAGCACGGTCTTGCTCCATACTTCGGGGTTCGAAGTCAATGCGTCGAGAATCTGCGAGGTGTATTCGGCGCCATAGGCCGGCGTGTACTTCGGATGCTCGGAAAATGCCGCGGGCGGCAGCAGCCACGAGACCTGCGGAAGATTGTTCTGGAGTACGTCGTTTTTCAGGTCGGCGATCGTGCGCACGGTCTGTGCGCGCTGGTAGAGCGCCGAGCCGGGTTGCGCGTTGATGAAGTTCGCGAAGTTCTGCAGGATGTTCGTGCCGTAGTTGCCGTTCAGCGGATCGTTGCCGTTCGTCCCCTGCTGGTAGATCTGCCAGGAGATCCCCGCGGCCTGCAGGCGCTCGGGATAGGTCATCCACGAAAGCACCTGATACGCGGGCGGCACGTCGCCGTCGACAAAGTCGTTGTTGTCGAGCAGCGGGCCGCCCATCGTGCCGGTCGGATCGACCATGCCGGTCATGAGATAGGCGCGGTTCGGGTGCGTCGGGCCGGGCAGCGAACAGAAGTAGTTGTCGCACACCGTGAACGCATCGGCCAGCGCATAGTGAAACGGAATGTCCGCACGCAGGTAATAGCCCATCGTCATGTCGGTCTTGTACTGCGGCCACTGGTTGTAAAGACCGTTGTTGATCGCGTACTGCGTGGCGTACCACGAATGGTCGAGATCGCCCACGCATTGCGCGCTCGTCTTGAACGTGTCGAGGTGGAACGGCGGCACGGGCTTCGCGGCGTCCTCCTGCGAGGGCTGGTACCACACGGGCAGACCGCCCGGCAGCGGAATCGGCAGGCGGTCGTTATAGCCGCGCACGCCGCGCAAATGGCCGAAGTAATGGTCGAACGAGCGGTTCTCCTGCATGAACACGACGATGTGCTCGACATCGCGGATCGTGCCCGTGCGCGACCAGGCCGGAATGGCCAGCGCATTGCGGATCGACTCGGGGAGAACGGTCATCGCGGCGGCGGCGCCCGATTGCGCGACGGTCTGCAGGAAACGGCGACGGCTGGTTGACGTCATTGTTGCTCACCTTTCTGCTTGAGGTTGGACGGCTCGACGGAGGACGGACACGCAAGCACAACGCTTCAATGGCTGGACGCTGCTGAAGTACTGGAATCGTGGCTGTTGCTGGCCTCGGTTTGCGCACCGTCTCCAGGTGCGTAGCTCATGACCGGCGCGACCTGGTCGCTATCGGCGGCGACGCTGGCCCGCGCGTTTTGCGCGGGATCGCTTGCGGGATTAGCGGCGTTCGCGCCGTATGCGGGCGTTGCGCCCGGATTTGCCGAGGCGTTTGGATCCGGCGATGGCGATGCCGTCGATGCTGCGCTACGCGCGGACGGCGGTTGCGTGGCGGCGCTCTGGCTTTCCGGCGCGGCCGACGTACCCGATGTGTTCGATGTATTCGACATATCGGATGCCGGCGGCGAGCCGTAGCCGGGACCGCATGCGTCTAGCATGATCGTTGCAAGTGCAACCATTGCCACAGTCGACACGATCGTCGACACGCGGCCGAGCCGGCGTATTCTCATGTGCGCATCCGTTCTGTGGGGATGGGTCGCGCACAGTTTCTTCGCCGTTGAAGAAAGAATTGTGAAATGCGCGAAAACGTTTGCGGGCAGCGAAATCTGCTTTGCAAACGTGCCGCACGAAAGGCAATTGCCGGCGACGGCCAGCCGACGAAATGCTTTCGATTTGCGATCACGCGGCGGGCGCGCCGTCGTCGTGAGCGCGATGCAACACGTCGGTCGCGCGATGCGGCATGTCCACCTTGTCGATCAAAAACACTTCGCCGCGCGAGTGCAGCGTACGCAAAGGCAAGATCGCCTGATAGGCGCTGGAGCGATACCACTCTCGCGCAAGTTCGCGGCTCGCGAATTCGATCACGACGAGGTCGCCGGAAAACTTGCCTTCGAGCCGTTCCACGCGGCCGCCGTGAATGATGAATCGGCCGCCGTAAGGCGCGAGCGTGTCGTCGATCTTCTCGAGATACTCGACGATAGCGGGGCAAGGTTCGACGTCGTGCAGATGGGCGATGGCATAGGTGGTCATGGCAGTCCTCGTGAACAAGGGAAGTGGGACGATCACGAGAATACGACGCGGGGGGCCGCGAATCGATTACCCGCGAGGTAAAGCGGCCGCTGCGCGGCGCGCGGGGGCGCGGAGTAAAATATGAAGCCTCCGAAGCCCGGATCGACACGTTTGCGCTTTTCACTACGGCCATGAACCCGACACCCCAGAAGGACCTCGCGCGAAAGCAGCCGCCCAAGTGGCTGCTGAACACCCTCACGGCGCTCGTGGGCGTGCTTACGCTCGCACTCGGTATCGGCTGGATCGTCTACAAGTGGGTGGTCGATCTGGAGATTCCGTACTTCGCCATTCCGCTCGTCATGTGCGTGCCCGTGATCGTCGCCGTGGCGTTCCGCAACATGTGGGATTGAGGCGCGCCGGCGCCACGTGCTTCAGAGCGCAAATCGAGCCGCAAAGCGGGCTGGGCGTTGGCAACAAGCTCGCCGCGCCGTTCGCACCCGCGCGCATATCGATGTGCCGATTTCTTCGTGGCGGCGCAACGCGCGGCGCAAGAGAATGAGCCGCATCTTTTCTCTCTCGCGCAATGCTTTTCACCATGAGCCAACCTGCTGGAGCACGGCGCGGTCATCTGCGCCTCGGCGCTTTTCTCTATCCTACGGGTCACCATATCGCGGCTTGGCGGCATCCTCACGCGAACGCCAACGCGGGCAGCGATTTCGGCCACTACGTCGAACTCGCGCGCGCCGCCGAGGCCGCGAAGTTCGATCTCGTCTTTCTCGCGGACGGTTCGGGCACGCGCGGCGACAACGCCGACTTCCTGAGCCGTACCGCCCACAGCTACGTCGCGCAGTTCGAGCCGATCACGCTGCTCTCGGCGCTCGCGGCGGTGACGCAGCATATCGGGCTGGTCGGCACGGCGTCCACGAGCTTCAACGAGCCTTTTCACCTCGCGCGCAAGTTCGCGTCGCTCGATCACATCAGCGGCGGGCGCGCGGGCTGGAATCTCGTCACGTCGTCGAGCGAGCATGAGGCGCGCAACTTCGGCTTCGACGAGCATCTCGCGCATGCGACGCGTTACGAGCGCGCAGCCGAGTTCGCCGATGTCGTGGCCGGGCTGTGGGATAGCTGGGACGACGATGCTTTCTTGCATGACAAGGCGGCCGGGCGCTTCTTCGATCCGCAAAAGCGCCATGTGCTCGGGCATCGCGGCGAATTTTTCAAGGTGCGCGGGCCGCTCAACGTGGCGCGCGCACCGCAGGGCCGGCCCGTGATCGTGCAGGCGGGATCTTCAGAGGCGGGCAAAGCGCTGGCTGCGCGCACGGCCGAGGTGATCTTCACGGCGCAGCAGACGCTGGAGGACGCCGTGGCCTTCTACGCCGACGTGAAAGGCCGCATGGCGCAATACGGGCGCGAGCCGGGCGACCTGAAGATCATGCCGGGCGTGATGCCGGTCGTCGGACGCACCGAGGCCGAGGCGCGCGAGAAGTTCGAGGCGCTGCAGACATTGATCGATCCTGCGGTGGGGCTCGCAATGGTGTCCACGTTGACGGGCGGCTTCGATTTGTCGGGCTATCCGCTCGACGGACCGATCCCCGAGTTGCCGGAAACCAATGCGAGCAAGAGCCGCCAGGCGCTCACGCTGACACTGGCGCGGCGCGAGAATCTGACGATACGTGAGCTGTATCTGCGTGTTGCGGGCGCACGCGGACACTGGCAACTGGTTGGGACTCCGGAGCAGATTGCCGATGCGCTGGAAGAGCGTTTCGTCAACTACGGCGCGGATGGCTACAACGTCATGCCCGCGCTGCTTCCCGATTCGCTGACCGACTTCATCGAGCTGGTGTTGCCCGAATTGCGGCGGCGCGGACGCTTTCGCAGCGAATACGACGGGCGCACGCTGCGCGAGCATCTCGGGCTGAAGCGGCCGGCGTCGCGATATGCGCGAGAAGCCGTCGATCGGTCTGTCGTTTGATGCATTGATCGGAAGTCCGAACGATATGCCATCGTGCGCGACGGCATGCTTTCGCGCACGATGGCCGTGCGGGCTCAGGGCACGAGCACCTGCCGTCCGACCACCTTCCCCTGCGCGAGCGCTTCGAACGCCTCGTTGATTTCCGCGAGCGGGCGCTTCGATACCGGGGAGGGCTGCATCTTGCCCTCGCGCATCAGCGTCACGAGTTCGCGCAACTCGGGTAGTGTGCCCACGTAGCTGCCTTCGATCTTCAGCGGCCGCATCGGGATGATGGGCAGAGAGAGCGTGAGGTCGCCGCCCATCAGGCCGACGATCACCACATGGCCGCCGCGCGCGCAGGAGTCGAGCGCGAGATTCGCGGTGGGTGTGGCGCCCACGAGGTCGAGCACGGCGCGCGCGCCGCCGCCCGTTGCGTCGACGATCTGCCGCACGGCGTCGACCGCTCGCGCGTCGATGGCGGCGAGCGCGCCGGCCGCGAGCGCTGCCTCGCGCTTGGCGGCGTCCACGTCCACGACGATCGCGCCCTTGGCGCCCAGCGACTTGAGCACTTCGAGCGCCATCATGCCGAGGCCGCCCGCGCCGATCACGACCACAGGCCCCTCGTGGATGCGCGTGCCGAACTTCTTCACGGCCGAGTACGTGGTCACGCCCGCGCAAGCGAGCGGCGCGGCCTTCACGGGATCGAGCCCGGCGAGATCCACGAGATAGCGCGGATGCGGCACGATCACGTAGTCGGCGAAGCCGCCGTCGCGCAGCACGCCAAGCGACTGCGGCTTCGCGCAAATGTTCTCTTCGCCGCGCAGGCAGGCTGCGCATTCGCCGCAGCCTATCCACGGATGCACGACGGCGGACGTGCCGGGCGCGAGCGCTTCGGCCGCTGCGGCGGCGTCGGGGCCGAGCGCCACGACCTCGCCGCAGATCTCATGGCTCGGGGTGAGCGGCAGCTTGATGCCACGGTCGGCGAGCGAGAGCTTCTTGCCGCCGCCCAGATCGTAATAGCCTTCCCAGATGTGCAGATCGGAGTGGCACAGGCCAGCGGCCTTCACGCGCAGCAGCACCTCGGTGCCCCTGGGCTCCGGCACGTCGCGCTCGACGAGTTCGAGTGGCTTGCCGTGATGAGTAACGCAGTAACAGCGCATTTGCATCGATGTCTCCCTGAGTGGTATTAGCGACGGCCCGGCGATCACGATCTCTTCGCATCATAACGGATGCGGCCCGAATTCGGCCGGTCGTTCGATTTTCACGGCGGCGTGAAAAGTGCTAGAGCGTGTTAGGCACTTCCGGCCAGACCTGGTATCCTGGCTGGATGGCAAAACGCAAACCCTACCCGACGGATGTGTCGGACGAAGAATGGA
>NZ_FMYQ01000063.1 GCF_900096975.1 Paraburkholderia lycopersici | reverse complement strand
CGTGTGTCCAAAGTAGTCCCCACCACTTGAAGTAACGGGCATCACTTTGGACACCGGGACCAGCCCTGTCCATGCGGCCTTCAAATGACGCTTACGGTAGGCCTCATTGTCAAGCGGACACACCGGCGGCGACATCGTTCACTACGACAGGAGTGAGCGATAGAAGACATGGGTGTCGGGGGCCAGTTGCGTTCCAAAACAAGATCACGTTATCCGGTGTTATTGGCAGCTTTGGCTTGGCCCGTGACAACAATCTCAGTAGTTTAGGGCGATCAATCCTGAGCAATTCCTTCGCTACCTGTATGTCGGAGTTCAGTGCGTCGATTACGGGCTGAGTCATTGAACCTTTCAGCCTCATTCGAAGTATGCTCGGTAGCATCCCCTGCCAATTCTGTGATTTATAATGCCGGTATGAAAGTTCCTCAAAAACCTTTCCCATATTCCATTCAGATGTCTCCAGGGTAGCAACTATCCCATTCAATACCCTGCTGAGATCGTCATGGCCACTCCAATCATCTTTGGCTTTATATCGGAGATCGTGTTCGACTTCGTGCCAACCCTCTGAAAGGATGCTGCGCAACTGAACTTCGAATGTTAAATCTAATGGTGCGTCACCCCTAATTCTGGCGAAATTATCTGCCGCTTCATCTGCGAGGCGGAATACCAAATTGTAGCGCGTGACAGAAAACTGGTCGCTTTCAGGTCGATCAATAGTTGAGGCGTTTCTGTCGACCGCGAATCGAGACTCGAGAATCGATTTAACGATTGGAATGTCGTCTGGAAAATACAACGCAACTCGAACTCCAATGACGTCCTGGATCAATTTCCCACCAAGTTGATATTTACCAGGCTCTCGCTTGAGCTTCGATTCGAGTGAGGCAGGGTCTTTTCCTCGAGCAAAGACACGGAACAGCATGCCTATGCTAGATAACTGGTCCTCAATTTCGCGTCGCACCTCTTCCGCGATGTGTCCATATTGGCTTCTCATTGCGTCCTTCCCAAAATCTGCCGAATCTCGGGAAGTCGATCAAAATTTAACTCAACAAACGATGCGTTGTTGGGTTGAAGCAATATCCCTCTCTTTTTTAATTCGTGAATAGACTCGAATATTTCGTCGGGTCGGAAGCCGCCATGTCCATTGCAAATTCCAGATATTGGCCGATGTTTGTGCATGAGTTTCTCTCGACCGACTGGCCAGAATTTTTCGAGTACGTGCCTCTGGAGCAAATTTGATTGGTTAGAAAGATTATCAGCGGCACTGTGCCCAATATTCCCGATAGCATTTTTTATAAATTCACTATCGCCAATCTCGCCAAGAACGTATATTGGGCCAGCAGGAATTCCGGTCGCAACATTGTCGCCATAAAATTTGCAGTTTAAAAACGTCGCATAGGAAATGTTATCGAGTGCGAACTCGCAACTTCTAAAAGTGCAATCATTGAACTGAAAGCTGGCGATTTCTTTTTGGCCAAATTTTATCGCATCAAATTCAAGCCCTTCGGCTTCATCTGATTGAAGGGGGAAGTCTATCGCACCAATAAGTCGTGCCGTGAAATCTGCTTTGTAGGAGATCGGAGTGAAGTCCAATGACTGACGAATTCGATCAAGAAGCTCCCGTCTCTCGATTGGCGTTCGCGGACGATAAGAAGCTACAGCAGGCTCGAGAAAGCGTACGTCGTCGTTTAGCCATTCCTTATCCTGGAAAATATTCGCTGCCACAAAATAACCTAGAACAAATTCGTTGATGAAGCCAATTTTGTTCTCTTCCTTGTTGCTCCGATCGAGAAGCGCATGGCTTGCAATCTTATTGGCAATGAATTCTTTGTCCGGCCTTTCTGAGGATGGATAGCGTGCCAAAGCCTCTTCAATCTCTTGAATGCAATTTTTCAGTACCAAATCGACAATATAATCTCTTTGTTCCGATGTGTATCCACACGTAATCATGTCTCCCGCAACAGTCGTCAAAATTGACTTCTGCGTTTCGACATTCATCTGCAAGTCTTGCCTTACCCTTTCGCGTTCAAGCAAAAAGCTGAAATACCTCTCAACCAAATCTTGCGGTGATTCGATAGCTGCCTGAAATTTATCATGCGGAATGCAACGCAAATAGGAAAGTAATACAGGACTCGCCAGACTGTTTCTTATGTCCAAGGATGTAGCCTGAATGGCCTTGAGTCGATCTTCGGGTAACCAGTCAACGAGGGAAGGTTCGCCAATGCGGATCCTCACCAATTCAAATTCTTCTGAATGATCGGCAGCCCAAGTGTGAAATGCATCTCCTTCGAATAAAACCGTGCGACGAGTAGTGAGGACGATTTTTGCCTTTCCTGTCAGGAACTGACCGATGGTTTCGAGCATTGGCTCCTGGTTCTCGAAATCATCGACTTCGTCAGTTTTTCGCAATAGTTCATCGAATCCATCAAGAATGGTTACCACTCGTCCATTCACAATTTCAGATTGAACGAGTCGCGAACTTAACGTCGGAAATTTCCGATCGATTTCGTCAAGCAGAACATAACGAAATATCGGAGCCTTTCTATTTCTCGATAGCTCGGAAAAGAGCGGAAGATAGCTTTTCTCTTGTATTAGCTTGTGAACTATCTCATATGCAGTACAGGTCTTCCCAAACCCTGCTGCGGCCTCAATAAGGAACAAAATTGGGCGCGGCGAATTTAATCGAGCGACAACTTCTCCAGCGGGCGATTTGATGCCGCTCTTTCCGTTTACGCTGTAGGGCGCGTTTATATATTCGTAGCGCGCATCTTCAGCAAGAGATTTTACAATATTATTTGTGAATTGATTATAATCCTTCTCTAGCCTATCGAGAATTGAGGAGACAGAGAAGAATCCCTTGAATAGTTCATTTTCAGTCTGCTCTGGAGACAAAAAGCTTCGCACTGTGCATGCATAACCGCTTGCAGAGAAATCTTCAAAAGGTTTCTTGGTGTTAGCATTTGCGCTCAGCGGGACGATATCTGCGTTATCGAAGTACCCCGTCTTAAGGGTAAAGACGACAACGTCTTCCGGCTCGTACACCTTTGCAAGTTCGAATCCATATCGTTGGTATATTTCTTCTAGTTTTCGCTTGAACGGACTATCCATGCCCTATCACCCCGAAAGATGGCTATTATTATGAGATATTGTACTTCAGCTATCCCGGTCACAGAATGGGAGTCAACCGCCTTCTGTGGCTGTTCCCCGGCAGCGTGAGAATTCGTTGGCATGGGAAACCGGTATTCAGTGGCGCAACATCACGAAGGCGTGTAACACGGCCAAGTTGGAGGTCGTGGCACAAATTGATGACAGTGTGGCCGATGACTAGCCATTCAATTCGGTGGGGCGAGCGTCCGTTGCACCCCTGAAGTTGTTATTGCGGCTTCAGAAATCCAAACGGCAGTTGTGGGTCGATCACGGTCTTCGGCATCAAGCGGCTGGCTACCTGTGACCTGACCTGACTCTGACTGATAGATCACGTGTTGACTTAGAGCGGCTAACACAACCTGGACGTGAAGCCATGAAAGCCATATCCTGGCGACATGGCCAGACGAAAAATCAGTAACGAGTTATGGGCGGTGCTG
>NZ_FMYQ01000068.1 GCF_900096975.1 Paraburkholderia lycopersici | reverse complement strand
GTAAGCGGTCCATCTTTAACGTCTAGTCCTGATCGACAGGAGCGAGGAGCATAGGGGTCCACCAATTCGAGGTGGACACCTATGCCTGACAAAGACTCAGAGTTAAGAGTAGTTCGACAGAGCCGTGATGGCCGGCGCCGCTACGACGAGAAAGGTAAGCGTGCTCTGGTCGAAGCAGCACTGCAACCCGGCGTTTCCGTCGCCCGCATGGCGCAGGAGCGCGGGATCAATGCCAATCTGCTGCGCAAATGGATCACGAAATACCTTCTGGACCGGGAGAAAGGCATTTCGCCAGCACCGCAGCAGGAGGTTGTCGCTGATCATCACGAGGCGGCGCCTGCGACAGAAGTGATCGACGGCGTGGCCATTGACCTTCCTGGTTCACACAAGGTTGCGTCGCCCGCGAGAACGTCATCTGCATTTATCCCCGTCGTTTCGGCACCGCCGGCGTTGCTCCCCGAAGGCAGCGCGTCGCCGAGAACGCCTATACCCTCATCGTCGTCAATGACGCTTGCGCTGCACGTACGTCTGTCGAACGGCGTCGAGTTCGACATTGCGGACGCGACCATCGACGAACTGGCCACCGTGGTCCAGATGCTTGGGAGAATGCCGTGTTCCGGTTCGACGCGAATCTGAAGGTGTATCTGCACCGCGATGCCGTCGACTTCCGGTACGGCATGAACAGTCTGTCGATTCTCGTCGAGCAGTCGATGCGCCTGAACCCCATGGATTCTTCGCTTTACGTGTTTGGAAACCGTCGCCGCGACCGAATCAAGATCCTGGGCTGGGATGGCAGCGGCTTCTGGCTCCTGACGAAACGTCTTGAGAACGATAGATTCATATGGCCCGACCGGAAGACCGAGGTCGTGACGATGACGCCTGATCTGTTACATGCGCTGCTCGACGGCGATGACATCAGCACAATCCAGAGACATCCGAAGCGCGAGTATCTGCGCGTGAGCTGAACGTGTCATCGGCGTGCCGGTCTAACCCGCATGCCGGGCCAGGTCACGATCACCGCCGACGAACTGAAAGAGCTGCTCGCTGAGCGCGATGCCGCCCGTGCGTTGCGCGAGGAACAGGAGGCGCTGCGCGGCGCCTTGCGGCTCGTGACAGCGGAACGTGATCTCGCCGAGGAACGGCTGCGTGCTTACCGTCGTGAACTGTTCGGCGCGAAAAGCGAAGCACGGGATTCCGATCAGCCCGGGCTGTTCAACGAAGCCGAAGCACTCGGCGCGAACAGCACGCCCGCCCAGGAAGACGCTGCGGAAACGACGGTTGCCGCGCACACCCGCAAGCGGCGGGGTCACCGCAAACCGCTCGATCCCAACCTGCCACGCGAGGTCGTGCGCCACGAACTGCCTGAAGCCGAACGCTTCTGTATCAACGACGGTCACGCGCTCGTCGAGATTGGCGTTGAGATCAGCGAGCAGCTTGACGTGATCCCGGAGCAGCTTCGCGTGCTCCAGCACCAGCGCGTCAAATATGCGTGTCCGTGCTGCGATCTCGGCATCAAGGTCACGCCAGCGCCGCCGCGTATCATCCCGCGTGGGCTGCTGAGTGAATCGGCGCTCGCGTGGATCGCCACCGGCAAGTATCAGTTCGGGATGCCACTGTACCGTCAGGCCGGACTGCTACGTCGTTTCGGCGGCGACATCTCATCCAACACGATCGCCGCGAGCATGGTACGCGTCGGTCTGGCGACTCAGCCGGTGATCAACCTGATGCGCGATGCGCTGCTCGATGCAGATCTGATCTACTCCGACGAGACTACCTTCCAGGTCTTGAAGGAGAAGGGACGCAAGCCTCAAACGAAGAGCTACCTCTGGTCGCAGATGACGGATTCGGGAAATTCGATCCGCTGCTTCACGTACACGCCAGGGCGCGGCGCGCAGCTTGCCGACAAATTGTTCGCGGGCATCCGAAAGGGTGCGGTCCTGATGACTGACGGATATGAGCCCTATAACGGTATCGCCGAACGATACCAGCTCGTGCATCTTGGATGCTGGGTGCATTGCCGACGCTACTTCGTCAAGGCGGAAGAAAATGTGCCCAAAGCTGCGCGTTCGCCCGATCTGTTGGCCACACGCTTCATCAAGCTGATCGGACGTTTGTTCGTCGCCGAGGCGCGCGGCGCGAAATGGGGCGCCCACCGACGACAGAGATTGCGACGGCGCTACAGTGCACGAGTGCTCGACGCCATCCGCAATCTGATGCTCGAGCAATCTCCCGGTGTCGTGCCCAACAGTCTGCTCGGAAAGGCGCTAACCTACCTGCGCGAACAGTGGCCGAAGTTGATCCTCTATGTTGAGAACGGCAACTGGCCCATATCGAACAACGACTGTGAGAATTCGATCCGCCCGTTTGTGATCGGGCGCCGCGGCTGGCTGTTCTCTGACACCGTCGAGGGCGCAGCTGCGAGCGCCAATCTTTACTCTCTGGTCGAAACCTGCAAAGCCTGCCGAATCGATCCGTACCGCTACCTCCGCTGGCTGTTCAAGCGCCTCCCTCTGGCGAACAGCATCGAGGACTACGACGCGCTTCTGCCCTGGAAAATGCCTGTTACCCTGCGCTGAGCACACGCACGCCTCTCAGTGAATCATGGCGCTCGACCCGTCGCTCAGAGCGACGTCGACAATGGATCGCTTAC
>NZ_FMYQ01000022.1 GCF_900096975.1 Paraburkholderia lycopersici | reverse complement strand
TCGAAGGTGATCGTCGCGATCAACAAGGACGAAGAGGCGCCGATCTTCAGCGTGGCCGACTATGGCCTCGTCGGCGACCTGTTCACGGTCGTGCCCGGTCTCGTTAGCGAGATTCAGTAGCTGGCGTTATAGCCGCGTTTACGACGGTGCCATCAACTCGCCGTACATGCCGATGAAGTAGTTCACAGTGGGCGAGGGGCGGGCTCCCTTGATGCTCGCGACCGCTATGACACGTTTGAGCCTCGGTTTGATGAGCATGGAAGACAAGCGCGTTGAAGCCGGAATGGCAATGCGTGGCAAGAGCGCGACACCTAGCCCTGCCTCTGCCATGGCAATCAAGGTGGAAACCTGGACGAATTCATATCGCGTCTGAGTGGCCGTGCCGCTCGTTTCCGCGACCTTGTCGACGTGATCGCGAAACGCCGCTACGGTGGATATCCGGTTCGTTGACGCTGCTGACAAACGTGGCCAGCACCATTCAGAATGGTCAACGGTTTGTTTTAAAAATCGATCGGGTCCGGGTTTCTTGATGTCCCGTGACGTGTCGGGTCTAGCCATCAAAATCGCCGACGGTACCGCCTGGAATAAGAGCGACTTTTATTCAGGTTAAAGAGGCGCTTTGACATCGAGAAAATATGGTTCCACGTCGGGAATAGGGTTTAGATAGGGAGTTTTCATCAGAATACAAAGCTACCATCCCGAAAGCCTATCAAGTTTCCCTGGAAACCTATCTTGTTGCCACTCGAAACGGCACCCACGACAACTGGTTCACATGGATCCTCCATCGGCGTCGTGACGATGATCGCGCCCATGAGCGCATTGTCCGTGCCGAGTTCACAAGATACGCAGACCGTGTGCTGGATGATGTCCACCTTCGTCCTGGCATGATATTGGCCGACATCGGGACGGGGGACGGTCTCGTCGGGTTTCGCGCGATCGAACGAGTCGGCGCCTCGATCCGGGTGCTCATAACCGATATTTCGACTCCACTGCTGCGGCACACAGAAGAAAGTGCCCAAAGCCCGCGCGTGAGAGGGCAGTGCGCGTTTGTACACGGCAGCGCCGGGAATCTGGACGGCATCGCCAATGATGCAGTCGACGCCGCCACGATGCGAGTGCTTCTGGCGTATGAAAGATAAGCCCGCGGCAATACGGGAGGTCTACCGCATACTCAAGCCGGGTGGCCGCTTCGCCATCGCAGAGCCGATTTTGCGTGACGGAGCGCTTGACGTTTGCATGCTCAAGCAACTGGTCGATTCCCGCGCATTCAACGCGGAAGATCCATTCTTTCCCTTGCTGCTCCGTTGCCAGGCGGCGCAGTTCCCCGACACGGAGGAGAAGGCGCGCTCGCTGCCCATCACGAATTATGGTAAGCGCCTATCTGGAAGTCAGAATGCGGACGATCTCCGAAAGCGGAACGCAACTCGGCGCCGAGCGCGTCGCATATTTGACGGCGAATCGGCCGCAGAGATTGAAAGCAAAGGCCTGCTTAAGGATTGCATAAGCGTTAACCCTGCAGAATGCGCCGCATGCCTGACGCAACGCTACCAACGTGTGGTGTTTGCTTTCAGGTCCCTGCTCGCGCATTCATGCTGCGCGGGATCGGCTCAAGGAGTGCATTTTGTCCAGCCCGCAGTTTCGCGCAACGTATCTGCGCGTCTTTCGCTTCAATATGCCGAATCGCGCGCGTGCCACACTCATCGCTTTTGCATCGGGCACGGCACTGCTTGCCGGTTGCGCAAGCTACAAGGCGCAGCCTTTGGCTACGGGGCCTTCGTTGACAACGCAGGATGCGCTCGCACGCGTGCAGATCGATCCCGCGAAAATGCCGCTGCCCGACCTTGCGGCGCATCGCTTCGACCTGTCAAACGGCTTTGACATCGAAGACGTCGCGATGCTGGCAGTCGCCAATAATCCCGACCTGAAACTTGCGCGTGACGATCTCGGCATTGTGCAAGCGCAAGCGTTTTCGGCAGGACTACTGCCGGATCCGCAGGTGGGCATATCGAGCGATTATCCCGCTGCGATTGGGTTGTCGCGCGCGTTCAGCTACGGCCTGAGCATGGACGTGATGGCGATTGTCACGCGTAGCGCGAACACGAAGTCCGCCAATGCCGCAGTTCGCAAGACCGACCTCGGTTTGCTCTGGCAGGAGTGGCAGATCGTGGCGCAGGCGAAACAGCTCTACGTGAGAGCACGCTTTCAGGATGAGGTGCTGCCGCTGCTCGCGCAGCAGACGGCGCTCGCCCGCATGCGATACGAACGCACCGCGCACGCGGCAAGCGAGCGCAACGTGACGTCAGACAGCGTCACCGCGGCGCTCACCGCATACGAAGACGCTCGCAAGCAATATACCGACATGCAGCACGCACACGAGCAGACGCACCATGACCTCAATGCGCTGCTCGGCCTCGCGCCTGACACGGCGCTTGCGCTCACCGGCGATACGGCAGTCACGCCGATGCCCGATGGCACGCTCGACGCCGCCGTTGCGATGCTGGCCCAGCGCCGTCCCGATCTGGTCGCGCTCCAGGCGGGCTACGAGGCGCAGGAGCAGAAGTACCGTGCCGCAATCCTCAACCAGTTTCCAGGTCTTTCCGTCGGCTTTACGCGGCAGCGCGACACTTCGGAGATCTACACGAGTGGCTTCGCGATCAATCTCACGCTACCGGTCTTCAACCGTAATCGCGGCAATATCGCCATCGAGCAGGCAACTCGGCAGCGTCTCGCGGACGAATACCAGACGCGCCTGAACGCTGCTTACGCCGATATCGCCCACCTGCGAGCCGACAGTGCGATCGCCGGGCATCAACTCGATCAGGATGACGCTGCACTGCCAGCGCTCGAGCGTGCCGCCGGGCAGGCTCGAGACGCCTACGCGGCGCGCAACATCGTGCTCGGCCAGTACGTCGACGCGCAAACCGCGGCGCTCGCGCGTCACATCGATGCCGCCAACGCGCGCGAAGCGCTAGCGGAGCAGCGCATTGGCCTCCAGGCGCTGCTCGGCAGCGCCATTCCCGATCCGGAGCAGACTCCGCCCGCGCGAGGCGCCACTGCTGAAAGCGCGCTTTCTAACAATATCGTTGCACGTTGATCTTCATGACTGAGCACCGCTTTTCTCCCGGCACGCGCACGCGTGTCGCCGTCTGCGCACTGGGCGCTGCGGCCGCACTCGCTGCTGGCGCAACGCTTTTCGCACCGCATGCAGCGCACGCAGATGACGCCGGCGCATCGGACAGCACGCCTGCGCCGTCTGCCGCCGTGCAGGTCGTGCGCGTGATGCGCCAGCCGATTGCCCAAACCGTTGTCGCGTATGGTTCGGTTGCGTCTGCGGCCTCGAACGCAACGACCATCAGCCTGCCGTATCTCGCACGCGTCACGCGCGTGCTCGTCCAGCCCGGCCAGACCGTGGCGCAAGGCGCTGCGCTCTTCGTCGTGCAAGCCGATCCGAACGCCGTGATCGCCTATACGCAGGCACAAAGCGCGGCGACGCTCGCACGTGGCGAACTCGCGCGCACCGGTTCGCTCTTTCACGACGGTCTCGCCACGCAATCGCAACTCGCCGCGGCGCAAAAAGCGCTGGATGACGCACAGCAGGCGCTCGCTGCGCAACAAGCGACAGGCGTTGCGCTGGGTTCAAAAACGATCACGGCGCCGGTGGCCGGCGCCATCGCGCAGCTTGCCGCGGTGCCGGGCGACCGGATCCAGGCGGGCACGGCGCTCGCCCAACTCGTGACGTCGAGCGGCCCAGCGGGCAATGCCGCGAACATTTCGCTGGGCGTCGAACCCGCCGACGCGCTCTCGCTGCGCGCCGGAGATCGTGTCGTGCTGCGCCCGCTGTCCGCCTCGCTCGGTTTGCAGCGTGCGCAAGGGCGCATCGTGCTCGTCGGCGCCGCCATCGACGCGCAGAGCCAGCTCGTGAACGTGAGCGCGAACGTGCCGCTCACGGGCACCGCATTCCTGCCGGGAACGCGCGTGCGGGCCGACATCGACACGCAGACCGGTACGTGGTGGAACGTGCCGCGCGCCGCGGTGCTCCAGGACGAGAAGGGCAGTCATGTGTATCAGGTCGCGCCGAACAACAAGGCGCACCGCGTCGATGTGACGGTGAAGGTCGAGCATGGCGATACGTTCGGCGTTGATGGCGCGCTCGACGCCTCGCGGCCGCTTGTCGTCGCTGGCAACTACGAACTCGAAGACGGCATGGCCGTGCGCGTGGCGCAAGGCGGCGCGCGATGACGTTCAGGGAGTGGATGCCGCGCCACAGTCGTTCGCTGTTGTTCGTGATCGCGCTTGCCGCGCTTGCCGGAGCGCTCACCGCGCTGCGTCTGCCGATCTCGCTCTTTCCGAACGTTTCGTTTCCGCGCGCCGTGATTTCGCTCGACGCGGGCGACCGTCCGGCCGAACAGATGGCGACACTCGTCACCATGCCGGTGGAAGAAGCGTTGCGGCGCGTGCCGAACGTGCGTGACGTGGAATCCCGCACGAGCCGGGGCGCGGCGGAAATCTCGCTGAATTTCGACTGGGGCACGGACATGGCGCAAGCCACGTTGCAGGCACAGTCGGCCATTGCCGAGATCCTTGCGACGCTGCCGCCCGGCACCACCATGCAGGCGCGCCGTATGGACCCGACGGTGTTTCCGGTGCTCGCGTACAGCCTGACGTCGTCGCGCTTGTCGCTTTCTCAACGCTACGACCTCGCCCAGTTCCAGCTGCGTCCGCTGCTTTCCTCCGTTGCGGGTGTGGCGCGCGTGGACGTGACGGGCGGGGCGCGCGACGAGCTCGAAGTCGCCGTCGATCCCGCGCGCCTCGCGGCGTACAAGCTTTCGGTAGCCGATATCTCGCGTGCGATCGGTGCGGGCAACGTGCTGATGGCCACCGGGCGCATCGAGGACCACGACAAGCTCTATCTCGTCGTGGCGAATTCTGCTTTCAGCGGGCTCGATACGCTGAAAAACGTGGTCGTTTCGTCCGGGGGCGCGACGCAGATCCGCCTCGGCGATGTAGCCACCGTCACACAGGGGACTGTGCCGCAATGGATTCGCGTGACCGCCGATGGTCAGGACGCGGTGCTCATCAACGTCTACCAGCAGCCCGGCGCGAACAGTGTGGCGATGGCGCAAGCGATACGCGCGCGCCTGAAGGACTTTGGCCCGCAGATGCCGCATGGCGTGACGCTCTCGAACTGGTATGACCAGAGCGAACTCGTGATCGCCTCGGCCACCAGCGTGCGCGACGCCATCATGATCGGCGTGGTGCTCGCGGCGCTCACGCTCTTCGTATTTCTGCGCAACACGAAGATCACCATCATCGCCGTGGCGCTCGTGCCCATCGTGATGGCCGCGACTATTCTGCTGCTCGACGTGTTCGGCATGGGCTTCAACATCATGACGCTCGGCGGGATGGCGGCTGCGGTGGGCCTCGTGATCGACGACGCCATCGTGATGATCGAGCACATCGCGCGGCGTATGCGCGAAGCTGGCGCGCATGCGTTTCACGGCCGCGTGATGAGCGCGGCGTTCGAGTTCACGCGGCCGCTCGCCGGCTCTTCCGCGGCAACGCTCATCATCTTCGTGCCGCTGGCGTTTCTTTCGGGCGTAACTGGAGCGTTCTTCAAGGCGCTTTCGGTGACGATGGCGAGCGCGCTCTTTATTTCGTTCCTCGTCACGTGGCTCGCCATCCCGATTCTCTGCGACCACTGGCTCACGGCGAAGGATGCCGAGGAACATCGCGAAACGCGCTTCGCCGCATGGCTCAATCGCACCTACGCGCGGCTCGTCGCTCGCGTGAGCGCGCGACCCATGTGGGTGCTCGCGCTCGTGGTTCCGCTTGCGCTGCTTTCGGCGCTCGCGTTCACACGGGTCGGGAGCGGCTTCATGCCGTCGATGGACGAGGGCGGCTTCGTGCTCGACTATCACACGCGGCCGGGCACGTCGATCACCGAAACCGATCGCCTGATGCAACAAATCGAGGCGATCATTCGCGCGAACCCGAATGTGGCGACGTATTCGCGCCGCACCGGCGCCGGACTTGGCGGCGACCTGAACGAGCCGAACAGAGGGGACTTCTTTGTGCGCCTGAAGTCGGGCAACCGAGAACCAATCGATACAGTGATGGAGGAGATCCGTTCGCAGGTCGAAACAAAAGTTCCCGGGGTGAGCGTCGAGCTTGCGCAGTTGATGGAGGACCTGATCGGCGACCTCACGGCGGTTCCGCAGCCCGTGCAGATCAAGATCTATTCGGACGACTCACATGTGCTCGACACCACCGCCCAGCGTGTGGCGGCACGCATCGGCAAGATTGGCGGCATCGTCGACGTGAACGACGGCATCAATCCCGCGGGCGACGCCATCGATCTGCGCTTACGCCCCGACGCCGCGGCCGCCGAGGGCATGGATCCGCAGGCAATCGCGCAACAGGTCTCGGACCTGCTGGACGGCAACGTGGCCACGCAGTTCCAGAACGGCCCGAAGACGGTTGGCGTGCGCGTGCGTGCGCAAGGCGCGCTGCAAATGACCGACACCGAGCTCGCACGCCTGCTGTTGCGCGCGCCGGATGGGCACGTGTTCGCGCTTTCACGCGTTGCCGACCCGGTGCACGTGAGCGGCCAACCCGAGATCAGTCGCGACAACCTCAAGCGCATGGTGGCGGTGACCGCGCGCATCGACGGACGGGACCTCGGCTCGACCATCGCCGACGTGCAGCGCGCGCTCGCCGACCCCGCGCTCCTGCCTACGGGCGTCTATTACGAACTTGGCGGGTTGTACCAGCAACAGCAGATCGCCTTCAAAGGGCTGCTCGCGGTGTTCGGCGCGGCCGTGGCGCTGGTGTTCGGTCTGCTGCTATTTCTCTACGAGCGCTTTCGCGTCGCGCTCGCGGTAATGGCCATGCCGCTGCTCGCCACGGGCGCCGTTTTCATCGGGCTGTGGGTGACGGGCATCGAGCTCAACATCTCCGCGATGATGGGCATGACGATGATCGTTGGTATCGTGACGGAGGTCGCGATCTTCTACGTTTCCGAGTTTCAGGGGCTCGTGCGCGAGGAAGGCATGCCGCTTGAGGAGGCGTTGCAGGCCGCTGGCCGCAATCGCCTGCGGCCCATCGCGATGACGACCATCGCGGCCATTCTGGCGCTGCTGCCGCTTGCCTTCGCGATCGGCCAGGGTTCCGCGATGCAGCAACCGCTCGCCGTCGCGATCATCTCGGGGTTGATCGTGCAGATGCCGCTCGTGCTGCTGGTGCTGCCTGTGCTGCTACGCATCCTGCTTCGGCTTGGAAACGGTATCAAAAAGAGTTCATAGGGGCTGTTAACGCTTAACGTAACCTGTCCTCGATTGTCGTAACAACAGGAACGAGGGAATGGGCAAATCAATCATCGACGAAGAAATCCGGTATATGGGATCGACTGCACGCAGCGCTCCAGACGAAGTTCAGAGCAGCCGACAAGTTCGACTTCTCGCGCGTGGTCGGCGTTTGTAATCGTCGTGTCGGAAAGCCCAAAAAATACGGGACTTGCCTCGGAACCCGTCGCGGCTCACAACATAGGGGAATGAAGATTGTCCGGATGATCCAGCATGTCTGCTACGAGATGGAGCGATTCCTCCATCGTAAACGCGTCGCCAGGGCCACCCAGGCAGATGCGAACGGCGTTAGGCGGATTGCCGTCCGTACTGAATGCGGCGCCGGAAACCACGCCAATCTGTTTCGTGCGCAAATGCGAAGCAAGTTCAGAGGCACTCCAGCCGGAATCGGCGGGCACCGTTAGCCACAGATGAAAGCAGTCGCTCGACGCCTCGATTTCGCGCGAGGCGAAAATTTGCGCCGCCATGTGCTGGCGCACCTCGCACTCGCCCCGAATTGCCCTCAGCAATTGTTGCGCCACGCCGCTCTCGATCCAGCGTGCCGCCAGATATGACATATATGGGCTTGCCATCACCGTGGTCGCGCGCAGCGCACCGGAGAGACGTTCGGCATGCCGGGCGCTCGGTGCGACGACGAAGGCCACACGCAGTCCCGCGCCAAGACACTTCGACATCCCGGTGACGTAATAGGTCAGCTCGGGTGCGAGTGTGGCGAGCGCCACGGGCGGTGTTTCAGGGAGCAGGCCGTAGGCGTCGTCCTCGATGATCGGTACGTTGTAGCGCAGCGCGATATCGGCAATATGTTCGCGGCGGTTCTGCGAGAGTGTGCGTGTGGTCGGATTCTGCAGCGTGGGATTGCAGTAGAGCACACCTGGCTTGCGCGTCTTGCAAAGCGCCTCGAACGCCGTGGCGCTCAGACCCTCGTCGTCGCGCGGCAGCGGCGCGAGCGGCATGCCAAGCTGATTCGCAATCACCTTCAAGCCCGGGTACGCGAGGCAATCGGTGCAGATCGCTTCGCCGGCTTTGACGAGCCGCAGCAGCAGCGCAACGAGCGCGTTATGTATGCCGGGGCACACCAGCAACGCATCCGCGCGGTGCGAAGGCAGGGTGTGGCGCAACCACTGGCTCGCCATGCTGCGCTCGAACGGCGAACCGCCAAAATCCTGATAGCGCAACATCAACCACGGGTCGGCCGCCCCTATGATCTGCGCCGCCGACTCCGCAAGCAGCGCCGTCATTTCCGGCGGCTCCGGCGGCATGTTCATGGTCATTTCGAGCGAGGTGCCCGCGCGCAACGGCACCGCGGGCGGCCTCCCGCGTACATACGAGCCGCTGCCTGCGCGCGAGTCGATCAGGCCGCGCTTGCGCGCCTCGGCGTACCCGCGCGCGAGCGTGGTGTAATTGATCTTCAGTGCGTCCGAAAGATCGCGCAGCGCGGGCAGGCGGTCGCGCGGGCGCAGACGGCCGCTCGCCACATCTTCTTCGATGAGGTCGGGAATGGTCTGATAAACGGGCTTGTCGCTTTCGGCGAGCCGTTTGAGCCAATGGGCAGTGACGTTCGTCATGGACGGGTGCGTGGGCGCTTTAAAAAATGGGCCCGTTCATTCTAGTAAGAACGGGCGCCGGAAAATAAACAATTGATTGCATATGATCGCATTGAATGATCCGAATTGATGCACGCATGCACCTGAAGCGAATGCCCATTGCCCCGCGCCGGGGCGTGGCGGATTACCACAGCGCCGGGGCGCGGCGCGCATACGAGTCTGGCACGCGCTTCGCGAAAAAAAATCGTCTGGATCATTCGCGACACTCCACATTGATTGCCAATTGATTGCATGAAGCGTGCCGCTTGATGGCATACCCGTTGCAATAAGAGAGACGCCGGCCACCGGTCGGCCACAGTCCTTAATCAATGAACGGAGTCACGCAATGCCCGCCATCACCACGCCCGCCCACAAGACCGGCGATTTCCTCGTCGATTATGAAGAGAAGGTGTTCGAGGACATCAAGGCGGAACCCGGCGAGAAAGCGCTCGTCACGTTCCACACGGTCGCGTTCGAAGGTTCCATCGGCTTCGTCAACATGCTGCAAGCCACGCGGCTGCAGCGCAAGGGCTTCGAAACCTCGATCCTGCTTTACGGTCCCGGCGTGATGCTGGGCGTGCAGCGCGGCTTTCCCACGCTTGGCGCCGAAGCGTTTCCGGGCCATCTGAACTTCAACAACCAGTTGATGAAGTTCATGGCCGAAGGCGGCAAGGTCTACGCGTGCCGCTTCGCGTTGCAGGCGCTCTATGGCCACGGCGAAGCCTCGCTGATCGAAGGCGTACGGCCCATCAATCCGCTCGACGTGCTCGACCTGAAACTGCTGCATCGCAAGTCGAACGCGCTCGTGATCGACACCTGGACGGTTTGAACGCGCACGGGTATCGCCATGTCGATCACATCCACGAAGCGCGTCGTCCGCGCGGCGGCAGTGCAGATTGCGCCGGATCTCGAATCTGGCGCGGGAACGCTCGAGCGTGTGGGCGAGGCCATCGTCGCCGCCGCACGCGAGGGCGTGCAGCTCGCCGTGTTTCCCGAAACCTTTCTGCCGTACTACCCGTACTTTTCGTTCGTATTGCCGCCTGTGCAATCGGGCGTCGAGCATCTGCGGCTTTACGAGGCAGCGGTGGCGATACCCGGGCCCGTCACGGACACCGTGGCGTCGCTCGCGCGCCAGTACGGCATGGTGATCGTGCTCGGCGTGAACGAGCGCGATCACGGCAGCCTCTACAACACGCAACTGATTTTCGACGCTGACGGCCAGATCAAGGTGAAGCGCCGCAAGATCACGCCCACCTTCCACGAACGCATGATCTGGGGGCAGGGCGACGCCGCCGGCCTGAAGGTCGCGGAAACGGCCGTGGGTCGGGTGGGCGCGCTCGCATGCTGGGAGCATTACAACCCGCTCGCGCGCTACGCGCTGATGACGCAGCACGAAGAGATCCACTGCAGCCAGTTTCCGGGCTCGCTCGTCGGGCCGATTTTCTCCGAGCAGATCGAGGTGACGATTCGTCATCACGCGCTGGAGTCGGGCTGCTTCGTTGTGAACGCAACGGGATGGCTCAGCAACGCGCAGATCGAATCGATCACGCCGGACCCCAAGCTGCAAAAGGCGCTGCGCGGCGGCTGCAACGCCGCGATCGTCTCACCCGAGGGCCAGCATCTGGCTGCGCCGCTGCGCGAGGGCGAAGGCATGGTGATCGCCGATCTCGACATGGCCCTCATCATCAAGCGCAAGCGCATGATGGACTCGGTCGGCCACTATGCGCGGCCCGAACTGCTGAGCCTCGCGATCAACGAGCGGCCGGCCACGCCCGTGTTTTCTCTCGACGAGGCGAGCGTCGCCCCCGTCGTTCCCACCTGGAGTGCCCACGATGAATGCCAGCGTCAACCTGCCGGAAGCGAACCTGCAACTCTTGACTGAGCTTCAGTCGAGCGGGCTGCGCCTGGCCGAGCCCGAGGCGGCGGGCCTCTCGCGCCGCGGCGGCGCGGGACCGTCGGACCACAAGGCCGTCGTGATCGACGGCGTGGCGCTCATGGTCCCGGTTCATACGTACGGCGCGCACCGCTCGGCGTTCGTAGCGGATGCGCCCGACGAGGCCGGCGTGAGCGTGCTCCGGCGCGGCATCGTTCCCATCGCGCAGATCGCCTTTGCTAAGACGCCGCGCTTCTACAAGCTGCAGACGCTCGACGGCGTGCCGTACTCGCATATCGCGACGCTGCACGGCACCGATGTGCTCGCGACGACGGTGCTGCAAACCTGCATCCGCTACGAGAGCCGCAAGAAGGCCTGCAAGTTCTGCGCGATCGGGCAGTCGCTCGCAGCAGGTCGAACGATTGCGCGCAAGACCCCGGAACAGCTCGCCGAAGTGGCGCGCGCGGCGGTGCTGCTCGACAACGTGAAGCACATGGTGCTCACGACGGGCACGCCGGCCACGCCCGACCGCGGCGCGGCCATCCTTTGCGAAAGTGCGCGGGCAATCAGGCGGGCGGTAAATCTGCCGATCCAGGCGCAATGCGAGCCGCCCGACGACGACGCGTGGTTCGCGCGCATGCGCGAAGCGGGCGTCGACACGCTCGGCATGCATCTGGAAGTGATCGGCGAGGCCGAGCGCGCGCGCATCATGCCCGGCAAGGCGTCGGTGCCCGTCAGCCGCTACATGGAAGCATTCGAAGCGGCCGTGCGCGTGTTCGGGCGCGGACAGGTGAGCACGTACCTGCTCGCTGGCCTCGGCGACACGCCGCAGCGCATTCTCGATACCGCGCAGCAACTGGTGCGCATCGGCGTCTATCCGTTCGTGGTGCCGTTCGTGCCCATTGCGGGCACGCCGCTCGAAGACCACGCGCCGCCCACGCCCGAATTCATGCGCTCGGTTCTCGCGCCGCTCGCGGCGATGATCCGCGAAGCGGGCCTGCGTGCCGACGACATCAAGGCCGGCTGTGGAAAATGCGGCGCATGTTCGTCGCTATCTTCGTTCGAAAAGGTGGCAGCATGAACGCATCGAACCATACCGACGACGAGATCGTCGTGCGCTGGGCCGGCGAAACGTGGGAGCGCGAAGCGGCGCTGGCGATCCGCCGCGCCGTGTTCTGCGAGGAGCAGGGCATTTTCGCGGGTGATGATCGAGACGAAATCGACGCAGCCGCGCAACTGCTCGTCGCCGTACGAGGTGCGGATGGGGCTGCGCCTTGCGTGGTGGGCACCGTGCGCATTCATCGCGATCCCGTCGATACATCGACCTGGTACGGCTCCCGGCTTGCCGTGCGCGCGGACTATCGCCGGCACGGGCGCATCGGCGCGACGCTGATTCGTCTCGCCGTAAGCAGCGCCCATGCACTCGGCTGCACAACATTTCTCGCACACGTGCAGGCGCAGAACGCGCCGCTCTTTCGTCGCCTGCACTGGCGCACGCTCGAAGAGGTGATCGTGTTTGGACGTGCGCATCACGTCATGCGGGCCGATCTCGCGCACTATCCGCCGTGTGCAACGCCCTATGCGGGATTCGCTATCGACCAGCGGAGGGCCGCATGACGCTCGACGCGATTGTGGAGACGATCCGGGCGAGTCGCGGCCTCGCCCACAAGACCGACATCGCGCCGATGCTCGCCGCGCTTGACGCGGGCCACGACGCCTCCGTGGTGATGGCCGCCGGTGACGATTGCGCCGCGATTCCCGACGGCGAAGGCTATCTGCTGTTCGCTGCCGAAGGCATGGTGAGCGACCTGATCGAAGCGATGCCGTGGTTCGCGGGCTACTGCTCGGTGCTCGTGAACGTGAGCGATGTCTGCGCGATGGGCGGGCGGCCGATTGCGGTCGTCGACGTGATCTGGAGTCAGGGCGTCGCGCCCGCGGCGCAGGTGCTCGAAGGCATGGCGGCAGCGTCGCGGCAACTCGGCGTGCCTGTCGTGGGCGGACACAGCAACGCGCGCAGCGACCGCACGCAACTCGCGGTCGCGATCCTCGGCCGCGCAAAGCGCCTGCTGTCGAGCTTCGAGGCGCGGGCGGGCGACAGGCTGCTGATGGCAGTCGACTTGCGCGGCGCCTTCGTCGAACCGTATCCCTACTGGAACGCGGCCACCGAAGCGCCGGCCGAACGCCTGCGCGGAGACCTCGCGCTGCTGGCGCAGATCGCCGAGGACGGCCTGTGCGCGGCGGCGAAGGACATCAGCATGGCGGGTATCGTCGGCACCGCGATGATGCTGGCGGAATGCTCGCGCGCGGGCGTCGCCATCGATCTCGCCCGCCTGCCGAAACCCGACGACGTGCCGCTCGCGCGCTGGCTGCAGGTTTTTCCGAGTTACGGCTACCTGCTGAGCGTGCGCGACGAACACGCCGCGGAAGTGATCGAGCGCTTCGAGGCGCGCGGCATCGCGTGCGCCGGGATCGGCGAGCTCCAGGCCGAGCCCTCAGTGGACGTGCGCTGGCAGGGCGAGACGCGCAGCGTCTGGCGGCTCGACGAGCAGCCTTTCATCGTACCCGCGGATCGACGCGCGACGCGCGCATTCGAAAACGAACTTTCATAGCACTGACCAGGATCCAACCATGCCTGTCACTCATTTCGTCGTGCGCTGGCCGGACGGCACGGAGGCGCGCTGCTATTCGCCCTCGACCATCGTTCGCGACTACCTGTCCCCCGGCGACTATCCGCTCGAGGCTTTTCTCGATACCGCGCGCGATGCGCTTGCGGCGGCGTCCGAGCGCGTGCGTCAGAAGTTCGGCTATGCGTGTTCGTCCGCGCTCGATCAGTGGGACGTGATCGAGCGGGCAGCACAACCATTCCGCTCGCAACCGGCGGCGCAAGTCACCGTCGTGAGCGTCGATTGATTCACGGCGTCGCAGCGGCGTTGCCGCCGCGAACGCCTCACAAGGAGGTCTATATGTCCATTCATGCGCCCGCCGAGGGCCATTTCAGCGTCGCCATTGTCGGCGGCGGCCAGGCCGGCCTCTCGATGAGCTATTGCCTCAAGCAGGCCGGCATCGATCATGTCGTACTCGAAAAGCGCACCGTCACGCACACCTGGCGCGAACAGCGCTGGGACGCATTCTGCCTCGTCACGCCGAACTGGCAATGCGCGTTGCCCGACTATCCCTATCGCGGCACCGATCCGCATGGCTTCATGAAGAAGGATGAGATCGTCGCATGGCTCGACGGCTTCGTGCGTCACGTCGATGCGCCCGTGCGCGAAGGCGTGGCCGTCACGCGTGTCGCGCGCCGACCGCAGGGCGGCTTTCTCGTGCAGACCTCGGACGGTGCGCTGAGCGCCGATCAGGTCGTCGTGGCCTCGGGCGGCTACCACACGCCGATCATGCCGCGCATGGCGGAGCGGCTGCCCGCCCACATCGCGCAGATCCAGTCATCGGAATATCGCAACCCGGATGCGTTGCCCGAAGGTGCCGTGCTCGTCGTCGGGTCGGGGCAGTCGGGCGCACAGATCGCCGAGGACCTGCATCTCGCCGGCCGCAAGGTGGTGCTCGCGGTGGGCGAAGCGCCGCGTTGCGCGCGGTTCTATCGCGGTCGCGACGTGGTCGACTGGCTTGCCGACATGAAGTATTACGACATGCCGGTCGAGGAACATCCGCTGCGTGAGGGCGTGCGCGACAACACCAATCACTACGTGACGGGGCGCGACGGCGGGCGCGACATCGACCTGCGCAAGTTCGCGCGCGAAGGCATGGAGCTGTACGGCGCGCTCGAAGACTATGCGGACGGAATGCTGCGATTCGCGCCGAACCTGTGCGCGAATCTCGACAGCGCCGACGACACGTACAACCGCATCAACGCATCGATTGACCGGTTCATCGCGCAGCAGGGCATCGACGCGCCGCCGGGCGCTCCCTATCGCCCGCTCTGGGCGCCGCAAGCGGAGCGTGAGCTGCTCGACCTCGCGGCAAGCGGCATTGGCAGCATCGTCTGGTGCATCGGCTTTCGGCCCGACTTCAGCTGGATCGACCTGCCGGTGTTCAACGGGCGTGGGTATCCGGGGCACGTACGCGGCATCACGGCGCAGAGCGGCCTCTATTTTCTCGGGCTGCCGTGGTTGCATACGTGGGGTTCCGGGCGTTTCTCGGGTATTGCGCGCGACGCCGTGTATCTCGCGGACCGGATTATCGCGCAGGCGAAACCCGATGCGCGCGCGGCGTGAAACGGCGCCGGCGGCCGGGCGCACGCAGACGCAGGGCACCTCCCGCACGCAGTATGTCGCCGGCATGCCCGAGCTGGCCTTCGCCGGTCTCTCGGAGCAGTGGCTTCTGCGCACGTGCGGGCAGTTGCACTGGAACGCGCTTGCGCAGCAGGCAGGTCTCGCCTCGCCGGACTTCTACGACGACGAGGGGCAGAAGTCGTATGCCGCGTTCACCGCGATCCGCGTGCGCGAAGCGCGACTCGACGAGGTTGGCGAGCATCAGCGCTTCGCCATCGAGGCAGACGTGCAGCGCATCGCGCGCGCACGGCACTTTGGCGTTTTCCGCGTGTTCACGCCCGAGAGCGCCATCGCCAGTGTCGAGATGATCTCCACCTTTGTGCGCCGCGAACGCCGCGGCGACAACCGTTCGGTATGCAAAGCAATGTTTGGCGGCGCACCGCAACGCGCGACACCGGCGGCGGCCGACCTCGCCGCGCTGGCAAAGCGGTTTCGCACCCGAGACTGGACGCGGCACGGACATCTCGACCGGGCGGCACACGCCACGCAGCATGTTGTCGAGTACCTGCCGTGTCCCTCGCTCGACTTTAACGGCGCGCGTCTCCTTTATTTTGCCAGTTTCCAGTCGATGGTCGAGCGCGCCGAATGGCACTGGCGCTCGACGTCCCAATCCGCGCCGCCGTGTCTCGTCGAACGCGACATGGCCTTCTACGGCAACGCCAACGTGGGCGATCGCCTGACGCTCACATTTGGCGCGCGTCACACCGGCCACGAGGGCCTTTCGCACTGGTGCTCGATAGCGCGCGCGGCGGACGGCGTGCGCATTGCCGATATCGTCACGCACAAACGGTGGTCGCATGAATGACACGACGTCCTTGCCGCGCAAGCCGCTCTATACCGCAGCCGATCTCGAAGGCGTGCCCTGGCTCGACACCGGGCCGGGCGAGTATCCCTATCTGCGTGGCGTGCATGCGAGCATGTACACCGGGCGGCCGTGGACGATCCGCCAATACGCTGGCTATGCCGACCCCGCCGCATCGAATCTCGCGTACCGACGCGCGCTGGAGGCGGGAGCCATGGGACTTTCGGTCGCCTTCGATCTGCCGACCCATCGCGGCTACGACTCCGATCATGCCGACATCGCTGCGGACGTGGGCGTGGCCGGTGTCGCCATCGATTCCGTGGACGACATGGCGCGTCTGTTCGAAGGTGTTGCACTCGACCGCGTCTCCGTTTCCATGACGATGAGCGGCGCTGTGCTGCCGGTGCTCGCGGCATTCATCGTGGCGGCGCAGGAGGCGGGAGTTGACGCAGCACAGTTGCGCGGCACCATCCAGAACGACATCCTCAAGGAATTCATGGTGCGCAATACGTATATTTTTGCGCCCGAGCCTTCGATGCGGATCGTGACGGACGTGGTGCGCTACGTGCTGGAGCACATGCCGCATTTCAACGCGATGTCGATTTCCGGCTATCACATCCAGGAAGCTGGCGCGGACGGCGTGCTTGAACTCGCCCTCGCGCTCGCGAATGCGCGCGAGTATGTGCGGCGGCTGATCGGGTCCGGCGTTGACGTCGATCGCGTTGGCCGCCAGTTGAGCTTCTTTTTCGCGGTTGGACGCGACTTCTTCGGCGAGATCGCCAAACTGCGCGCCGCGCGCGTGCTGTGGGCCGAGCTCGCGCGCTCGCTCGGCGCGCGCGATCCGCGTGCCATGCAGTTGCGCATGCATTGCCAGACGGCGGGTTCGACCCTGACTGCGCGGCGCGCGCAGAACAACATCGTGCGCACCACAGTCGAGGCGATAGCCGCAGTGTTCGGCAGCACGCAGTCGCTGCACACGAACGCGTGGGACGAGGCGCTTTCGCTGCCCGGCGAAGACGCAGCGACGCTCGCTCGCGACACGCAACTGATCCTGCAGCACGAGATGGGATTGTGCGACGTAGTCGATCCCTGGGCCGGCTCGTATCTGATGGAGGCGCTTACGGCCCGCACCGTCGAGGCGGTGCGCGCGACGCTCGCGCAAATCGACGCGCAAGGTGGCGTGATCGCGGCAATCGAATCGGGTTGGGTTGCGGCGCGCGTGCACGAGGGCGCGGCGCGCATTCAGGCACAGACCGATGCCGGTGAACGCGCGGTTATCGGCGTCAACCGCTTTCGCGCGCCGCACGACGACGAAAGCGAAAGTCTCGACGTCGACGCACGGAAGGTACGCTCGCTTCAGGTCGACAGGCTCCGGCGGCTGCGTGCGAGTCGCGATCCACGGCGTGTGCGCGCCGCGCTCGAGCGGCTCGCTGAGGTTGCGAGAAGCGGCGAGGGCAATCTGCTCGCGGCGACAATCGACGCAATGCATGCGCGCGCAACTATCGGCGAATGCACATCGGCGCTCGAACAGATCTGGCCGCGCTGGAGCGCGCCGGCGCGAGCGGACCGAGGCGCGTGGGCGCGCGCTCGTGCAAGCGATGCCGCCTGGGAGGGGGCGAAAGACGCCGTAGCGAACTGGCGGCGAACGCGTGGCCGCGCACCGCGCATCGTCCTGCTCAAGCTCGGGCAGGACGGCCACGATCGGGGGGTGCGCGTGGTGGCTGCCGCGCTCGCCGACGCTGGCTTCGAGACGGAAATCGGCCCGCTCTTTGTGACGCCCGCGCAGGCTGCCCAATGGGCGGCCTCGCGCTCGCCGGACATTGTCGGTGTCTCCACGCTCGCGGGCGCACACCTGAGCCTCGTTCCAGCGCTGATCGAAGCACTGCGCGCGGCCGATGTCGAAGCGCCGGTCGTCGTGGGCGGCATTGTTGCGCGCGCAGACCATGCGCGGCTCGCAGCCCATGGCGTGGCGGCACAATTCGGGCCCGACACGCCGCTCGACGGCATCGTGCGCGATCTGTTGCGCGCGACGAGACGCGCGGCTACCACGCCTTCGTGAAACGTCGCCCATCCGGCCCCACCCGGGACGGTTGTTCAAGCCGCGTTGAGTACGCCGGACGACCGTGGTGGACTGGGCGGCTCGCCAAATTCCTGCGCATTGGGTGGCCATCACGCTGGAAGCAACGCACGCTGTCGAGACCCTTGGGAAGCGTTCGCGCGATACGGACAGTCCGACATTGGGAACACGAATCAGGGCAGCCGGTTCACGGCGAACGCGTTCACCGAGGCCGTGCTGGTCCGAGGCATCCGGCTGTCGATGGATAGGGAAGCTGGCGCGACAATGTGTTCGTCGAACGGGTGTGCCGCAGCATCAAGTACGAAGAGGTCTACCTGAATGCGTACGAGCCGGTCAGCCACGCCCGGCGCTCGCCGCCCTTGTTTGTGTCCATGACCAGGGTAAACCTGATGCGTGGAACAAAACCGCAGGAACGCCACGATATTCGTTGTTCGGACAACGATCATCAAGGTGTCGTCTTAGCTAACCGTCAAGGATACTGGAACGCAGGAATTTGATGTCGGGATACTTCACGGCGGGGGGCGGCGGCTTTCGGGTCAACGTTTTTTTTACAACGTATTCCGATGAATTTCGCTCGTTTGAGGAAATTGGAAATGAGTTGGAAGCCGAAGACTCGCGCATGCATCTTTCATAGCTGCATCTTGCCTTTCTGCTGCCCTTTCAAGCTTGTCGCGCAAGGGGCGCACGGCGGTTGTGCGAACCACGGTCGGGTATGTAGGCGCCACATTTGATTTCACCTTGGATAATCAATTTATTTTTTTATGATTTATGGCGGATTATCTTCCGACGAGAAGCGTCCGTAATAAACCGTCATAAATGAACGTTCGCAAAAATTATACGGGTGCACGTGACGGTGGCTATTTGCACAAAAACTGCTTACCATCAATCGCGCCATGGCATTAGTCTCGGCGCGTTCCAATAACGCCTTCTTTAGCGTCGCAGCTAACCCCTGGCAGCCCCAAATTACTGTCTTGTCGCTGTAAAAAGTCTGTGTTCTAATGCAGCCTAAATTTTCCTGGCCAGCAAGCATGCGCCGATCGTGCGTGAGACAAAGCTGGCCTGACAAGTAAGTCACGGCTTCTTCAAAGGCTACTACCCCTGACCAAGGTAGTGTTCATGGCCTGGTGGAAGCCGCGGGGGACGAGCGCTAGAACTGCTACCAGCGCTCTATACGGTAGCCTGCACATCCGTGCAGGTTCGCCCGGCCCTGCAGTGGGTAGCCTGATTCAAAGAAAACTAAAGAAAGGCGCTCACGTTGACGACATCCCGTCAGCGGGGTCGTGCTCGCGCGTGTGCTGCGGGCGTGATTCTGCGCTCTTCGACCGACTTTTGTACTTTGTACCCATGCGTTCGCAAATATAGCGAGCGCTAGCGTTCGTTGTCCTAAACAGTCAAGCGTTTCCGGAGAGATCCATGTCGAACAGTTTGCAGAAATGGGTGGGGCGTAACCGTCCGCCGCGTGTTCAGATCACCTACGACGTCGAAGTCGGCGATGCGGTCGAGAAGCGTGAGCTTCCGCTCGTTGTCGGCCTGCTGGCGGACCTTTCGGGTCACCCTGCCACCGCGCTTCCCAAGCTCAAGGAGCGTCGTCTGGTCGATATCGACCGTGACAATTTCGACGAGATCATGGGCAAGATCGGCCCGCGCCTCGATCTTTCCGTGCCCGACACGATGAAGGGCGAAGGCAACATCAAGGTCGAGCTGAAGTTCGAAAAGTTCGAGGACTTCCACCCCGAAAGCATCGTGAATCAGGTGCCGCGCCTGGCGAAGCTGCTCGAAGCTCGCCAGCAACTGCGCGATCTGCTTGCCAAACTCGACGGCAACGACGAACTCGATTCGATGCTTGAACGCATCGTGCAGAGCAGTGAAGAACTCAAGAAGGTTCAAAGCCAGGCTCAGGCCAGCAACGCACCGGCGGCCGCGGGCGACGCACCGGCTGAATAAGCCACGACTGGCGTAACTGGCATAGCGGGCAATGCCCGATTCGCCCAGTTGTGGGCGCAACGAACTTTCAAAGGTGATTCACATGGAAAGCACTACTGAAACCGGCGCAGCCGGTAGCGAAGTCCAGACCCTCGAAGCCTCGGCAGGCACCGAGTTGAGCCTGCTTGAGCGCATCGTTCACGAAGGCAACATGGCCGTTGAGCCGTCGCAAAGCGGCTACGCGAAGAAACTGATCGGCCAGCTCGCGTCGCAGATCCTCGACGAAGGCATGCGAACGAGCCCGGACAAGAGCGTCGTCGCCATGATCAACGAGCGCGTCGCCGAGATTGACAAGCTGCTCTCGGATCAGCTCAACGCGATCATGCACGACGAAGCATTCCAGACGCTCGAAGCGTCGTGGACCGGTCTGCACGATATGGTTTATGGCACCGAAACGGGCCCGCGCCTGAAGCTGCGTCTTCTGAACGTGACGAAGAAGGACCTGCTCAAGGACCTCGAAACCGCAGTCGATCACGATATGAGCGCGCTCTTCAAGAAGATCTACGAAGAGGAATACGGCACGTTCGGCGGCCATCCGTTCTCGATGCTGATCGGCGACTATTCGTTCGGTCGTCATCCGCAGGACATCGCACTGCTGGAGCGCATCTCCAAGGTAGCTGCGGCGGCGCATGCCCCATTCATCGCAGCCGCGGCACCGAGCCTGTTCGACCTGAAGTCGTTCACGGACCTCGGTGTGACGCGCGATCTCTCGAAGACGTTCGAGAGCGCCGAGCTTGCGGGCTGGCGTGGTTTCCGCGACTCGGAAGATTCGCGCTATGTCTCGCTGGTGTTGCCTTCATACGCGGCGCGTCTGCCGTATGGCGCGAAGACGAAACCCGTCGAGAACTTCAACTTCGAAGAAGACGTCGACGGCAGCGATCACAGCAAGTACCTGTGGGCCAACTCCGCCTACCAGCTCGGCCTGCGCATTACCGACGCTTTCGCCAAGTACAGCTGGGCGACTTCGATTCGCGGCGTGGAAGGCGGCGGCAAGGTGGAAAACATGGTCGCACATGCGTACAAGACCGACGAAGGCGATGTCGTCCTCAAGTGCCCGACCGAAGTGACGATCACCGACCGTCGCGAGAAAGAGCTGAACGACCTTGGTTTTATTGCGCTCGTGAACTCGAAGGGATCGAACTTCGCGACGTTCTTCGGTGGTCAGACGACTAACCGCCCGAAGCTCTTCAACAAGGATGCCGCCAACGCCAACTCGCAGCTTTCGGCACGTTTGCCGTATGTGCTCGCGGCGTCCCGTTTCGCGCATTACCTGAAGGTGATCATGCGCGACAAGGTGGGTAGCTTCCAGTCGCGCGGCGATATCGAAGCGTATCTGAACAACTGGATTGCGGACTACGTGCTGATCAATCCGTCGGCCTCGCATGAACAGAAGGCGCGTTTCCCGCTTGGCGAGGCACGCGTGGACGTGACAGAGGTGCAGGGCAAGCCGGGCGCCTATCGCGCGACCTGCTTCCTGAAGCCGCATTTCCAGATGGAAGAACTGACGGCTTCGATCCGTCTCGTCGCGGAACTGCCGGCAGCGGCAGCCTGATGATCGAGCGTGCGGCTTGGGCCGCACGCTCGAGCCGGAACTACCACTTATTGTTAAGAGACAATCATGGATACCGTACTTCTGCAGATCAAGGACATCAAGGGCAATTCGACGCTGGACGGCGCGACCGACCAGATCGTGTTGTATTCGTACTCGCTCGGCGTCGCGATGCAAATGAACCACGACGTCGGTCGTACGGAACGTACGCTTGGTCGTCCGAACTTCATGGAGTTCGGCGTCACCAAGGCAACCGACCAGTCCACGCCGGCGCTTTACGCCGCATGTGCCGGCGGCACGAAGCTTGGCGACGCCAAGATTTCGATTGGCCGTAACGAAAACAGCAAGTTCATGCCGCTGATCGAGTACACGCTCAGCGACGCCATGATCTCGCAGATCTCGACCTCGGGCTCCGGCGAATCGCACGATAGCGTGACGATCAACTTCTCGAAGATTACGACTACGTACACGCAGCAAAACGTCGACTCGACGAAGAAGGGCACCGCCTCGTTTGGTTGGGATCTGGCCGCGAACAAGGCGGTTACGGTGTCGGCTTCCTGATTCTCAATTGCGCGCTGCCGGCGGAGTCTGGAGCTTCCCGGTCGGCGCCACCTGGAGCTTTTGCGCGATGCCGGCAATCGTAAGCGGTTCACCGATGCCATTGTTCGATCGCCTCGCCGCAAGCGGCGAGGCGCAGCTATCCAGCGCAGAGGCGCTGCGAGCGTCGATCGCGCGCGAACTCACACGACTGTTCAACACACGCTCTCGTTTGACGGTCGACGAATTTGCCGAAAGCGACGGGAGTGTGGTCGATTACGGCGTGCCCGATTTTTCCGACCGGTCGCTGCATTCCGGGCCGGACCGTGATGCGATAGCCGCAGCTATCGCGCGGTCGATTGCATTGTTCGAGCCGCGCCTCGCCAATGTCGAGGTTGCGTTTGCCTTTCCCGCTGCTCACGCGCAGCGGGCGATCCTGACCATCAATGCCCAAATGCGTGCTGGCCAAAGCGTCGCGCATGTGGCGTTCGAGCTCGCCGGCAACGGTCATGCACTCGTCGCAGCATGAGGCAAGCAAGCTGACATGCCGGCCGACGACATCCTCCAATACTACAAACGCGAGCTTTCGTACCTGCGTCTGCAAGGTGCGGAGTTCGCGCGTCGCTATCCGAAAATCGCGTCGCGTCTCGCGCTGCACGGCACCGAGTCGCTCGACCCGCATACGGAGCGTCTCATCGAGGCAAGCGCGTTTCTCGCGGCGCGCGTGCATCGCGATCTCGACCAGGAATTTCCGCAGGTCGCCTCCGCATTGCTCGAGAACGCCTGCCCGACGCTCGTGCAGCCCGTACCGTCGATGACGGTCGCGAAGTTCGAACTCGATCCCACACAGGGCAAGGTGACGGCCGGCTTTGCCGTCCCGCGTCACACGGGTCTGCAGGCGCGCACGGAAACGGACGACGCGTGCCGCTTTCGCACGTCATGGGATACGGTGTTGTGGCCGGTTGGCATCAGCCAGGCCGCATTCGGCGAGGACGCCACACTGCGTCTCACGCTGGAATGCGCGGAGGGCGTCGACTTCGCCGAACTGGAGATCAAGCAGCTTCGCTTGCATCTTCACGGCGACTGGATGGTGACGATGCCGCTGTATGAGCTGCTGGTATCGGGCGTGACGGACGTCTCGGCGCGCCCGGAAGGCGCGCGCGCGCCGGCGTTGCTGCCCGCGCGCGCGTGGCGCGAGGTGGGCTACGGCGAAGCAGACGACGTGCTGCCGCGCCCGCGCAACGCGCAGCCCGCGTATGCGCTGATGCAGGAGTACTTCGCGTTTCCTCGCAAGTTTCATTTTTTCGATCTGCACCATCTCGAAGGGCGTCTCGGCAAGGGGCGCCGATGCGAGATCGTGCTGCATCTGAACCGCACGCCGCGCGGTCTCGGCATGCTGCACGCGGGGCATTTCCAGCTCGGTTGCACGCCCGTCATCAATCTGTTCTCGCAGACAAGCGAGCCGATCGTCGTCGATCATCGCCACTACGAATACCGGCTCGTCGCGGACCAGCGTCGCGAATCAATCACGGAAATTCACTCGATCGACTCCGTCGTCGCGTCGCATCCGACGCTTGGAGCCGAGGCGGCGGTGCCGTGCTTTTCGGCTATCGATCACGTCGAGGCAGACGGCAACACGGTTTTCTGGTCCGCGCGCCGGGAGCATAGCCTGCGAGAAAACGTACAGGGCACGGACATGTTCCTGAGCTTTGTCGATTCGGCCAGCACGCTCGCCGATCCTGGCGCCCCCGTGATCTACGCGAACGTGCTGTGCACGAACCGGCGGCTCGCGGAACAGGTGCCGGTGGGCGCGCGCATGCTGATCGAGAAAGTTTCGCAGAACGTGCGCGTGCGCTGCCTTTATGAGCCGACCGCGCAGCGCAGTCCCGCGCTCGGCAGTGAAACGCTGTGGCGGCTGATCTCGCTCTTGACGCTCAACTATCACTCGCTCGTGAGCGGCGCGACAGGCCGCGCGCAGTTGCAGGAGATGCTGCGCCTCTTCGCTTCCGAGAGCACGCGCGAGCAGGACCAGATTCGCGGCATCCGCAGCGTGGAGGCGCGCGGCGCGACCGCGCATGTCGGCGGCGACGCGTGGCGCGGCTATTGCCGCGGCACCGAGGTCTGCGTCGAGTTCGATCCCGAGACCTTCGTGGGCGGCTCGCCGCTGATGCTGGGCGCCGTGCTCGCGCGCTTTTTCGCGATGTACACGTCGGTCAATTCCTTTGTGCGGCTAGTGGTGCGCCGTGGAGACGAGATATGGAAGCAATGGGAGCCGATGACAGGCTGCCAGCAGCTGCTCTGATCGCGCGTCTCAAGGCGAATCCGCAGCGCTTTAACCTGTTCCAGGCGATCAGTCTGCTGGAGCAGGCCGTGCCGAGGGCGCGTCCGATCGGTCGCGGCAACGGGCTGGGCGAGGCCGTGCGCCTCACCGGCCACGTCTCGCTTGCGTTCGAGCCGAGCGATGTCTACAGCCTGCGCGAGCAAACTTCGGTGCAGCAGGACGGCATGGCCGGCTCCGCCAGCGTGTCGTACGCGCCGCGCGCGCCCTGGACGCTGGCAACGCCCGTGCTCACGCTCGCGGGCGCCAACGGTCCGCTGCCGATGGCGTATACCGAACTCGTGCTGGAGCGCCGCGCGCAGCGCGACACAGCGACGGCGGACCTGCTCGACATCTTCAATCACCGCTTTCTGTCGTTCCTGTATCGCAGCCGCAAGAAGCATGCGCCGGGGCTGAACCGGCGTTCGCCGCACGCGAGCGCGATTGCGGCCTCGCTCGACGCGCTTAGCAATCTGGGTCTGCGCGACGGCGTGCGCGGCCCGCGAGGCGCGCAGTTGTGGCTGCGCCACGCGGGGCTTCTGAGCGCCGCGCCGCGCTCGATGACGGGTCTCGTCGCCATGCTCGGAGACCGGCTCGGGCTCGAAGTGCGCGGAGCGCAATTCGTCGGCGGCTGGCGCGAGGTCGACAGCGCCGACTCGCTGCGCCTCGCGGGGTCGGGCGCCGGTGCCGGTGCGGTGCGGCTCACCGGCCTGGCCGTGCTCGGGCGGCGCACCTGGGACCAGGCGAGCGGCATCTGCCTTGAATTTCCGGGCCTGAGCAGAGCGCGCTTCGAGGCGCTCCTGCCTGGTGGCGCCGATCACGCTCTCGCCGCGTGGCTCATTCGCGCGTATCTGCAACAGGATTTCGACGTGCAGTTCGTACTGCACCTGGCGCCGCAACTCACCGCCTGCGAAGCCGGTGGCTCGCGCGCGTCCCGCCTCGGCTGGACGACGTGGCTAGGCGGCTCGCGCCAAACCATTCACGCGCCGGCACCGGTGCGCCTCGCGATGCGCGAGGCCGCCGCGCCCGAGCCGAAGCATCACTAAGGAACCCGCGCATGGATATCGATATTCGCACGCTGCTGAGCCGCCTCAATCCGGAATGCAAGCTCGCCATGGAACAGGCCGCGCAATCGTGCGTGCGACAGACGCATTACAACGTCGACGTCGAGCATCTGCTGCTCACGCTGCTCGAATCCGACGCGCCGGACCTGAAGGCGATTCTTGCGCATTTCTCCGTCAAGCCCGAAACGCTCACCGCGCAACTGCAAAAAGCGGTGGACGGTTTCAAGCGCGGCAACGGCCGCACGCCGGCGCTCTCGCCGAACTTTTCACCGCTGTTCCAGGAAGCCTGGCTGCTCAGCTCGATGCTGCTCGGCGAGCAGCAGATCCGCTCGGGCACGCTCGTGCTCGCGCTGCTCGAAGTCGACAGCCTGCGTGGCATGCTGCTCGAATCGGCGCCCGCGCTGCTCGCCTTTCCGCGCGCGGCGCTGCGCGAACGGCTTGCGGCGATCCTCGAAGGCTCGTCGGAAGATGCGGGCCGCTCGCACGCTGCCGGCTCCGTCGCCGACGCCCCGCGGACGGACGCCGTGTCCGCATCTGCCGTGGCCCGGGAAGCGGGCGCGATGCCGAACATGGCGGCCGGCGCTGGCGCGACCGGCCGCAAGTCGGCGCTGGAGCAGTTCACCGTCGACCTGACCGGCCTCGCGCGCGAAGGCAAGATCGATCCGATTCGTGGGCGCGACGCCGAGATCCGCCAGTTGATCGACGTGCTGCTGCGCCGCCGCCAGAACAACCCGATCCTCACGGGCGAGGCGGGTGTGGGCAAAACGGCAGTGGTCGAGGGTTTCGCGCAGCGCATTGTGCAGGGTGACGTGCCGCCCGCGCTTGTCAACGTGTCGGTGCGCTCGCTCGATCTCGCGCTGCTCCAGGCTGGCGCGGGCGTGAAGGGCGAGTTCGAGAACCGGCTCAAGTCGGTGATTGCGGAGGTCAACGCGTCGCCGGTCCCGGTCATCCTGTTCATCGACGAAGCGCACCAGCTGATCGGCGCGGGCGGCAGCGAGGGGCAGGGCGACGCGGCGAACCTGCTCAAGCCGGCACTCGCGCGCGGCGAACTGCGCACGATCGCGGCGACCACGTGGGCCGAATACAAGAAGTACGTGGAGCGCGATCCTGCGCTCGCGCGGCGCTTCCAGGTGGTCAAGGTCGAGGAGCCGGGCGAGGCTGTCGCAATCGACATGCTGCGCGGCATGGTGCAGAAGCTCGAAGAGCACCACGGCGTGGAAATCCTCGACGACGCCGTGCGCGACGCCGTTAAGCTCTCGCATCGCTACATCTCCGGGCGCCAGTTGCCGGACAAGGCGATCAGCGTGCTCGACACCGCGTGCGCGCGCGTGGCGATTGGCCAAAGCGGGACGCCCGAGGAAATCGAGGCGCTCGGCCGCACCATCGATGCGGCCGAGCACCAGCTTCGCATCCTGCGCCATGAGGCCGCTACGGGCGCCGATCGCGCCGACGCCATCGCAACGGCGACGAAGCAGCTCGACGATGCGCGGGCACAACGCTCGCGATTGAACGACAAGCTCGGCACCGAAAAGCGCGCGGTGGAGGAGATCCTCGCGTGGCGCAAGAAGATCCGCGGCTATCTCTCGGACCCGGACAGCGCGGCCGATGGTGAGGATGCGGAATCGCTCGCGGCCAATCTCTCACGCCTCGAAAAAGGCCTCGAGGCCGTGCAGAACGACGAGCCGATGGTGCCCGTATGCGTGGACTCGGAAACGGTCGCTCAGGTCATTTCGGGCTGGACCGGCATTCCCGTTGGCCGCATGCTCGCCGACGAACTGCACACCGTGCTCTATCTCCAGGACAAGCTCGCCGAGCGCGTGGTGGGCCAGGACGAGGCGCTCGACGCGATCGCGCGCCGCGTGCGCACGTTCCGCGCCGATCTCGACGATCCGGGCAAGCCGGTCGGCGTGTTCCTGCTCGTCGGGCCGAGCGGCGTGGGCAAGACCGAGACAGCGTGCGCGCTCGCGGACATGCTGTACGGCGGCGAGCGCAACATGATCACCGTGAACATGTCGGAGTTCCAGGAGGCGCACAGCGTGTCGGGGCTCAAGGGCGCCCCGCCGGGATACGTCGGCTACGGGCGCGGCGGCGTGCTGACCGAGGCCGTGCGGCGCCGTCCATACAGCGTCGTGCTGCTCGACGAAATGGAGAAGGCGCACCCGGACGTGCTGGAGTTGTTCTTCCAGGTGTTCGACAAGGGCGTGATGGAAGACGGCGAAGGCGTGCCGATCGATTTCAAGAACACGTTGATCCTGCTCACTTCGAACGCGGCGCAGGACGTCATCACCGAGGCTTCGCGCGGCGGCCGCCGCCCGGCGCCCGAGGAACTCATTGAAAAGCTGCGGCCGGCGCTGCTGCGGCAGTTCAGCCCGGCGTTCCTCGGCCGGCTCGTGCTCGTGCCTTACTACCACCTCGGCGACGCGCAGATCAACGCGATTGTGAACCTGAAGCTCGAACGGCTTGCGCAGCGCTTCGAGCGCAACCATCACGCGGGGCTCACGTGGGACGAAGATGTCGCCGCGCTGATCGCGCAGCGCTGCAAGGAGGTCGATAGCGGCGCGCGCAACGTGGACCACATCCTCACGCAGTCGGTGCTGCCCGAGCTTGCGCGCCAGGTGCTCGAACGTATATCGATTTCCGAACCGTTTGGCGGCGTGCATCTCGCGCTGACACCGGCTGGCGCAATCGAGTTCCGCTTCCTCTGCGGCGAGGAGGCGTAAGCGCATGTCGACGCCCAGCCAGTCGGAGTGGTTCGCATCGGTCTCGACGCCGTTCGGCGCGGACGTGCTGTTGCTCGACGGTTTTGGGGGCCGTGAAGCGATCTCGGAGTTGTTTCGCTTCGATCTGCGGATGCATTCGACGAACAAGGCGCTCGATGCCGACGAGATCGTCGGCAAGAGTGTGACGGTGACGCTCAAGGACCAGACCGGCGTAGCGAGGTATTTCAACGGCATCGTCGCGCGCTTCGCGCACGCGGGCGCGGACGCGCAGTACGGGTTCTATTCGGTGGAGCTTGCGCCGCGCCTGTGGCTGCTCACGCTCGGACAGGATCGCGTGATCTGGCAGAACCAGGCGGCTCTCGACATCATCAAGAACGTACTGGGAACGTTCGGCGTCACCTTCGAGGATCGCACGCAGGGCAGCAGCGCCTACGGCGTGCGCGAATACTGCGTGCAGTACGACGAAAGCGCTTTTGACTTCATCTCGCGGCTGATGGAAGAAGAAGGGGTGTTCTACTTCTTCAAGTTCGCGGACGGTGCCCATACGATGGTGCTCGCCGACGATCCATCCGCCCACGAAGCCACCCCGGCAGGCGATTTGTACTTCGCCGCCGATGCGAATACTCCCGGCAGCGCCAAGCGTCTCGAATCGTTCGCGATGGCGCGGGGCGTCATACCCGGCGAGCACATCGTCAGCGACTACGACTACACCAAACCTTCGACGATGATCTCCTCGTCAAAGGGTTCCTCGAGCTTGCCGACCGGGGCGCGCTACACGTTTCCCGGCCGCGTCGCCACGGCCGATCAGGCGACGCATCTATCGACCATGCAACTCGAGGCGCACAACGTCACGCAGCAGGTCGGGGAGGGCGCGAGCGGTTACTACGGCCTTGCCGCCGGCACCACGTTCACGCTGAGCGGGCATCCGGACACTTCGCTCAACGTGAGCTATGTCACGCGCGCTGTGCAGCATACGGCTTCGAATACGGCCTACGGCAACCAGTTCGAAGTCTTTCCCGTCACCGTGCCATTTCGCGCGCCGCTCGCGACCCCCCGGCCGCTTGTGGCCGGCACCCACACGGCGAAAGTGGTGGGCTCGACCGACGAGGAAATCTGGACCGATGCGCAAGGCCGCATCAAGGTCAAGTTCCACTGGGACCGCACTGCGCAGGCCGACCAGAACAGCTCCTGCTGGGTGCGCGTGGCGCAGTCGGTGGCAGGGCCTGGCTGGGGGCACCTCTTCCTGCCGCGCGTGGGGCAGGAGGTCGTCGTGAGCTATGTGGATGGAGACCCCGACCGTCCGCTCGTAACCGGTTGCGTCTACAACGGCGAGAACGCGACGCCCGTGTCGCTGCCCTCGATGCAGACGCAGAGCGTGATGCGCTCGCGCTCCTCGAAGAAAGGCACGGCTGGCAACGAGATTCGCATGGAGGACAAGCTCGATTCGGAAGAGCTGTACTTCCACGCACAGAAGGATATGACCGTCGAAATCGAGAACGCGCTTTCGACGACGGTGAAAGCAGGCGCGGAAACGCACGTCGTGCAGAAGGGCGACCGCAGCATTGAGGTGAGCGAGGGCAAGGAGACGCATACCGTCAAGGGCACGCGCACGCTCGACGTGACTGGCGACGAAACGCATACCAATCACGCGAAGTTCACCCATAGCGTGACGGGCGATCACGCGCATACCGTCAACGGCAACTACACGCTGAAGGTAGGCGGCAATCTGGTGATCGAGGTGACGGGCTCGGTGAGCATCAAGGCCGGAACCTCGTTCGCGAGCGAAGCCGGCACCACGCATGCAAGCAAGGCAACGACCACACTGAGCACCGAAGGCATGACGGTTTCGCACAAGGCCTCGGCGCAGCAGACGGTGGACGGTGGAGGCCAGCTCGCGCTCAAGGGTGGCATCGTCCAGCTCAACTGAGGAAAGCCATGTCCGCGCCCATGCCTGCCGCCGCTTTGTTGTCCGCCGCCTCCGGGTCCGCCGAGCCAGCCAGGGCCGTCGCGCCGACGGTGGTCGAGACGCGCGACAGCGCGGGCGCCCTCGTGAGCCGGGTCGAACTCGCCGATGGCGTGCCGCACGGCGAATCCGTGCAATACGCGCCCAACGGAACGGCGCTGCTGCGCGCGAGCTACGCGTTCGGCCTGCTCGACGGCACGCTGCGCACGTGCGACGCGCAAGGACGGCCGGTGCAGGAAGCGCAGTACCGCACGGGCCAGCTCAACGGCGCGATGTCGGTGTACCAGGACGGGCGCCTCGCGGGCCGGCAGCAGTATGTGGCCGGTGTGCTGCACGGCGAGAGCGTGACCTACGCACCCTCGGGACTCGTGACGTCGCGCATGAGTTACGAGAGCGGGAAGCTCGAGCGGGAAGCGATCTTCCTGCATGACGGTGTGGTCGTGCGACGTGCGCGCTACGCGAAAGGCAGGCTCGAAGGCGAGACGCGCGAGTATGCCGCCGACGGCACGCTCGCGCAGAGCCTGCCTTATCAGATGGATCTGCTGCACGGCACGGCGCGCCGCTATGCGAGCGACGGGACTGCGACGCACGAGCGCGTCTATCGCCTCGGCAAACCGCAAGGCGACTGGCGAGCGCTCGACGCGCCCGCGGCCAACGGCGATGCCGCGCGCGGACCGCGCATCGTCAAGCAACTGGAAAAGTGGGTGAGGGGGTAGACATGGGAATTCAGGTAACGTCGGGCGCAACGCTCCAGTGCAGCTTCGGCGCCGCGCCCGCTACGCTGCAGGTGTTGCCGCTCAACCGCGTGATGGCGGGTGCGCCGGCGGCGAACATCATGGACTCCAAGCCGTTCGTCAACATCATGCCGTTCGGCCAGTGCAGTTCCATGGCCAATCCCATGGTGGCGGCCGCCACGGCTGCGGCGTTGGGCGTACTCACGCCGATGCCGTGTGTGCCCGCCACGGTCGCGCCCTGGGCGCCGGGTTCGCCGACGGTCATGATCGGCGCGCTGCCCGCGCTGCAGAACTCGTCGAAGCTGATGTGCATGTGGGCTGGCGTCATCCAGGTTGTCGCTCCCGCGCAGTTCACCACGCTAACTGCCTGAGGGCGAGACCGACATGCAATACGTTTTTTCGATGACTTCGCGCATGGTGACGATCGCCGTGAGCTGTGCACTCCTGTTGTGCCTGCTGTTGTTCCTGCTCGGCATGGAGATCGGCGCCCGCATGAGCCACTCGCCGGCTCAAGACGCCGACGCGCTCCATGCCACGGCGCCTGCCGTCGTTTCCTCCGCGCCGCAGTCTGGCGCAGCCGCCCAGTCTTCGCTCGACGCGGACGCGACGACCGATCCGGCCGCCGCCCCCGCACCCGCTTCTTCGACTCCTTGAGACCGGTAATTCCATGTCGTCTTCCTTGTTCACCTCTGTATCCAACGACGTGTGCGGCTCGCGAGCCGCACCCCTGATGGGCCGCTTGCGGCGCAGGCTGCGTGCGTGGGTCGGCGCGACGCTAGCCGGTGCGGCGCTGGCCTCCGCAGCCGGTGCGTCCGCCGCGACGCCGGCCAGCGCCGGCGCGCCCGCAATCACCGCCGCCCTCGCCGCAGCGGCCACGACCGCGACTACGGCAAGCGCGCCCGTCACCACCTCGACCGGTCTCGTGCAGATGCCCGATGGGCGCCTGCTCGCGCCCGAGTTCGCCCGGATCATCGGCCGCGGCGAACTGGTGGTGGCGGTGCTGAGCGTGGATCAGCCGCCGTTCTTCGAGGAACGCAACGGCAAGCTCGAAGGTCTCGACATCGACCTCGCGCGCGAGATGGCGAACAAGCTCCACGTGAAAGTGCGCTTTAACCGCGACGCGCATACCTTCGACGACGTCGTGAGCCTGCTCGCGCGCGGGCAGGCCGACATCGCGGTGAGCAAGCTTTCGCGCACGCTCACCCGTGCGACGGTAATCGCGTTCAGCTCGCCTTATCTGCGCCTGAACCGCGCGCTGCTGCTCAACCGCGTGAAGTTCGCGCAGCTCGCGCACGGCCGCTCGGTGCCGGAGGTGGTGCGCTCGTTCGACAGCACTATTGGCGTGGTGGCGAACTCGTCGTATGCGGGCTACGTCGTGAACAATTTCCCGCGGGCGCAGGTGCGCAGCTATCCGACCTGGGATGACGTGCTCAAGGCGCTCAACGCCGGCGAGATCACGGCGGCCTATCGCGACGAATTCGAAGTCAAGCGCGTGCTCAAGGCCGATCCGACCGCTTCGCTGCGCCTGCGTGTCGTGACGCTCCAGGATCTGGAGGACACGCTCGCGATCGGCGTGAATGTGAACGACGTGGCGCTGCTTTCGTTCGTCAACCAGTTCCTCTCCGAGCGCAGCGTCAAGCTCGACGTGAGCGCGGTGCTCCAGGCAGCAGACCACTAATAGCAAAGCAGTGTGCAAAACACGCAATAGCATGAGAGAGACCTCCATGAATTCCAGCAGGATCTACGCATTCGTTCTCAACCCCTGGGTCGTGATCGGCAGTCTTGCGCTTGGCGGCGCGTTTGGGCTGCTGCTGCCCGAGCTTGCGCTAAAGCTCGGCTTCATCGGCGACATTTATGTCGACCTGCTGAAGATGACCACCTTGCCGTTCATGATTTCCGCGGTGATCTTCAGCCTGCAGCGGCTCTTTCGCGACGGCGGCACGTCACGGCTGCTCATGCGCGTGGTCTCGGTGTTCCTGGGCGCGTCGGCAATGGTCGCCGTGGTCGGCGCGGTTGTGCTGCTGGTCCTGCATCCGGGCGCCAACATCTCCACGGCGACAATGCAGACGTTCGGCCTGATGGTCGGCAACGACAGTTCGTCGAGCGATACGGTCATGAACCTCTATGGCGCAGACCTGCCGGCGAAGTCGCTCAGTCTGTCCGACGTGCTTGCGAACCTCGTTCCCACCAACATCTTCGCGGCGCTCGCAAACGGCGACGCCCTGAAAGCGCTCGTCTTCGCGCTGCTGTTTGGCCTGGCCGTGGGCCGCGTGCCGGAGCGCATCTCGGTGGGCCTGAGCCAGTCGCTCGAAACCATCTATCACGCGTGCCAGAAGCTCATGCACTGGCTTAGCTACCCGCTGCCGCTCATTCTTTTCTGCATGAGCGCGGCCCAGCTCGGCAAGTCGGGCGTCGGCCCCCTGCACGCGATGCTGCAGTTCGTGCTGGCGTTCTTCGTTGCCTCGGCGCTGCTCCTGGTGCTTGCGGCCGTCATCATCTGGAAGCGGTCGAGCCACAGTCTCGGCAAGACCCTCGACGCGCTGCGCGCACCGTTCGCGCTCGCGCTCGCCACGCGCAACAGCGCCGCCTGCATGCCGAGCATGATCGAGAGTCTCGCGGACGACCTGGGCTTCGCGCGCTCGCGCGTCGAACTGCTCGTGCCGCTGACGATTTCGCTCCTGCGCGTGGGACCGATGGTGTACTACGTGTGCGCGACGCTCTTCATCGCGCAGCTCTATGGGCATTCGCTGGGCGTGGTGGAAGTGGTGACGGTGCTGCTGGCTTCGGTGCTCGCGGGCTTCGCCTCGGCGGGCATGACGGGTCTCGTGACCGTTTCGCTCGTGGGCATGACCTGCGCGTACCTGCGCCTGCCGTTCGAGGCCGCGTTCATCCTGTTTCTCGCGGTCGATCCGATCTGCGACATGCTGCGCACGCTCGTACTCGTGATTGGCAATGCGGCGGCGGTTTCCGTAATCTGCCCGCGTCCGCTGAAGATCTAGGAGCCCCCCGATGGCAATGATCGGCATTCTTGGCGGCATGGGGCCGCTTGCAACCGTCGACTTCATGGACAAGATCGTGCGTCTGACGGAGGCAAACAGCGACCAGGAGCATCTGCCGCTGCTGGTGGCGAACCTGCCGCACATCGAGGACCGCTCGAGCGCGATCATCGACGGCGGCGCGGACCCGCTGCCGGCGCTGCTCGACGGTATCGACCTGTTGAACCAGAACGGTGTGGGCCTCATTGCGATTCCGTGCAACTCGGCACATCACTGGTACGAGCCGATGCGCGCGCGCAGCAAGGCGCCGGTGTTGCATATCGCGCAGACGTGCGTGGCGGCCGTGCCGCGCACGGCGCGCCGCGCGGCGCTGCTCGCCACTGGCGGCGCGCTCGTCTCGGGCTTCTACCAGCAGGCGCTCGCCGATCTCGACATTGAGCCCGTCCTACCCGACGAGACGATGCAGTTACGCGTCGCAACATGCATCCGCGAAGTGAAGGCGGGCAAGCTCGGCGCAGCAAGCGCGCACTTGCAGGATGTGCTGACGGCACTCGCAAATCAGGGTGTGGGTACGGCGCTGATGGCTTGCACCGAGATTCCGCTGGCGGCGCAGTGCATCGCGTCGCCGCCGATCATGCTCATCGATAGCTCGCTCGAACTCGCGCGCGCCACGGTGAAATACGCATGCGAGCGTGGGTGGAATCATCCAGCATGAAAGCGCTGCATATGCTCTCGCAGAGCACGCTCGGGCTGATCCTCTGCCTCGCGGTGGGCGGTCTGTGCGGCCTGTTCGCCGAGCCGGCGGCCGCCGCCGCGTACTTCGTCGGGCAACTGTATCTCTCGGTCGTGAACATGGCGGCGATTCCGCTGCTCGTCGTCGCGACGTTCTTCGGGCTGCGCCAGGTGATCGCGCTGCCGCGTCCGCGCACGCGCGTGGGCACCATCATGCTGCTCGCGCTCGCACTCGTGGTGCTGAGCGGCATTGGCGGCACGCTGATCGGCGTGCTCGCCATGCCCGGTCAGCATCTTTCCGCCGAGGCGCATGCGCATCTCGGAGAACTCGTGCTCAAAAGTGCGAGCGCGGACGAGGTGCGCGTCGCGCTGTTCGACCACGGCGCCAAGCGCGCGAGCACCGGTGCTGGCCTCATCGGCGTGGACGATATTTTCCCGGACAACTTTTATCGCGTGCTGGCGCAGGGCCGTTCGCTCGGGATCCTGACCGGCACGATCCTGTTCGGTCTCGCGTTCGCCGCGCTCTCGCGCGAGCAGACGCGCATGCTGAGCAACGTGTTCGAAGGCGTGTACCGCGCGCTCGAAACCATCATCGCGCACGCGAACCTGCTCATTCCCGTGCTGGTGTTCGGCGTGGCCGCGCATCTTGCGTCCCACACGCAGAGCGTGACGCTCGAAGCGATGAGCAGCTTCCTCTTGTGCTTCGCATTCGCGGCTTTCGTGCTCGCGATCCTCGCGATCGCCACCATCGCGGCGCGCGCCGGGCAGCCGTTTTTTCAGGTGGTGAGCGGTCTGAAAGCGCCGCTGCTGATCGGCCTGACCTCGGGCAGCGCGACCGCACCGATTCCGCACACGATCGAGGCGATGAGCGAGCGCCTCGGTTTCAGCCGCGGCGTGGTCGAACTCGTGGTGCCGTTCGGCTCGGTGTTCGTGCGCGCGGGCTCGGCGCTCTATTACACGCTGGCGACCGTGTTCGTCGCCAATCTCTACGAGCGGCCGCTCGGAGCGGGCGAGATCGCGCTCGTGTGCGCCGCGTCGGTCGTGGCGGCCATCGTTTCGGCGGGGCAAAGCGGTGTGGCGGCCGTGGGTTACACGGGATTCGTGCTGTCGATGCTGCATCTGCCAGCGGAGGCCGCGGGCGTGCTGTTCGTCTCGGTCGATCTGATTTGCGAAGGGCCGCGCAACGTGCTGAGCCTGCTTTCGGTTTGCACGGTGATCGCACTGGTGTCTGCAGGACTGCCTTCCGAACGCCAGGCGGCCGTGGAGCTGCAAGGCGGCGCTGCCGGCTTGAGTCCCGTGCTGCGTTTCACGTTCACGCGCGGGCAACTCGCACTGGCGGCGGGCTGCGCGGTGATGGTGGCGTCTCTGATATTGCTGATGGGAATTGGAGTGGGAGCGAGATGAAGACGGTGGGATTGCGTTTGCGAGCACGGCTCGCGCGCGGCGCGGCCGCGCTACTGGCGGCTTCGGGCGTTGCGCTCGCGCTGGGCGGCTGCAGCATGCTCGGGTTGAGCGGCGAGAAGGCGAAGTGGTCGGAAGTGACCTTCACCGCCAGCGACGACGCCAACAACAACAGCCCCGTTGCCGTGGACGTTGTACTCGTGAGCGACCCGGCGATGCTGGCGCGCCTGGCCGAAATGCCGGCGTCGAAATGGTTCACGGCGCGCGACGACCTCGTGAACACGTATCCGAAGGATCTGCGCTACCGCAGTTGGGAGATCGTACCCAGCCAGCATATGGACGTGAGCGGCGACGTATTCGCGGGCGCGCGCGTGGCCGGTGCGTTCGTGTTCGCCAACTATCAGGACCCGGGCGCGCATCGCGCACGGATCGAGCACTTCAGCGGCCACATGGTGGTGCAGCTGGACAGCAACAACCTTACCGTCGTGGAATCGAAATGATGCATGACCGCAACATGGCAGTGCCCGAGCGTATCGAGTGGTTCGAGGGCATGTTGCTCTCGCCGCAGCATTTTCAGCAGATGGCCTCGCGCAACGATGCGCTCGTAGCCTGGCAGACGCTCGCGGCAGCGCCGTTCAGCTGGGGTGTGCGGCGCCTCGTGTTCGATAACGGGCTTCTGCCCGCGGGCTTGCTGCGCGTGCTGGAACTCGACGCGATCCTGCCCGACGGCACGGCCGTCACCTACCACGTGCAGGCTGCTGGAGCGGAGCGGCTGGAACTGTCGCTGGAGCCGTTCGCCGAGGCGCTTTCAAATGGCGCGATCGACTTCTATCTCGTACTGCCCGGCGCCTCGACGATGCGGCGCGCGGCGCAGGTCAGGCGCTTTCGCTCGACCTCGGCGGCGCCCGTCGAGGACCTGGTGTCCGACGCGCCGCCGGCCGACATTCCCCGCCTCGTGCCGAACCTCGCGCTGGCGGCGGGCGAGGTGCCGCCGGCAACGCACGTATGGCTGCGGCTCGGCTCGCTCTACAAGGATAACGAAGTGGTGCGCCTCGGCGAACATCAGCCGCCGCTGCTCGAAGTGGCCCGTGACAATCCGCTGTGGACGAGCGTGGCTTCCCTGCTGGGGCAGTTGCGCGGCAAGGCGGCATTCGTCGCGCGACAGACGGCGAATCCCTCTTCGCGGGTAGACGATCGCCTCACGCAGCTCGAACTGAAAGACCGCTTGCGCAGCCTGCTGAGCACGCTGCCGCTTGCCGAAGCAGTGCTGCGCACGCCGCATCTGCATCCGCTCGCGCTGTATCACGCGCTGGCCTCACTCAACGGAGCGCTGGCCATGCTCAAGCCGGGTGGCCTGCCGCCCGTGCCCCCCGACTACGATCACGGCGAACCGCTTTCGGTGTTCACGCCGCTGCTGCGCTCGCTGCGGGAGTCGATGTCAGAGGTGAACGAGGAGTATCGCGAGCAAAAGTTCGAATTCCGCCACGGCGCGTTCGAAATCACCCTGCATCCGGACTGGATCGGCGAGCGGCTCGTCGTGGGCCTGCGCGGTCAGTCCGATCGCGACCTGCTCGCGTGGATGGACGGCGCGGTAATCGGCTCGCAGTCGGTCTACGCCTCGCTGCGCAGCCGCCGGGTGCTGGGCGCGCAGCGGCGCGGCATCGACTATGCCGAAGATCTCGGCTTGCGTTCGGGCTCAGGCTATCTGCTGTTCGAGGTCACCGCGGAGTCCGCGCTCGTTCTCGCGAGCGAAATGCTCGTGATCGGTAATCCTAACGAAGGGGCGAGCGCGCAGCGGCCGCAGGAAATGCTGCTGTTCGTAAAGGGATGACGCGAGCGACGACGGCGAGAACCCCGTCACACCGGGCAACGATAAAAGCAGAGAAGACGTTATCAATGACGACAAGCGCGAAGGCACGCTGAGCATGGCACGCATCCGACCAGAACCCGAAGAAGACGATCTCGTGACGGAGCAGTTCCGCACCTTCCTGGATGAGCTAATGATGGCTCAGGCGCGCTTTTCCGAGCTGCCTGACGCAGATCCGGATCTCGCCGCGCAGGGCCTGAGCCGTCATCTGCTGAACCTGCTGGAGATCCAGACGCTGCAATCGCGGCGTGACAGCACGCGCTTCGAAATGGAGATCGTCGCGGACGCGCGCTACCTGAAGGCCGTGCTCGCCGACGAAATCCTGCTGAACACGCCCTGGGCCGGACGCGAGCGCTGGACCGCGTATCTGCTCGAATCGACGCTATTCCGGACCAACGTGGCGGGCGACCTCGTATTCCGCCGCATCGAGCAACTGCTGTCCGAGCGCGAGGCTTCTCGCCGCAGCATCGCGCGCCTTTATCTGTTCTCGCTCGCCATGGGCTTCCAGGGGCGCTTTCGCGGCACCGCCGCCGCCGAGCGTCTGCGCAGCTACCGCGAGGAGCTCTACGAGTTCGTCTATCAGCGCCGCGCCGATCTGGGCGGGCGCGATCGCGTGCTTTCCGAGGCGGCCTATGGCAACACGCTCTCACATGTCGCGCCGCGCAAGCTGCCGACCGTGAGCCGCTGGGCGGTGATTTTCATGCTGGCCGCCGTGTCGCTGCTGGCGATTTCCGAGCTGCTCTGGCTGTGGCAGTCGTGGCCGGTGCGCGAAGCCCTGCATGCCGACCCCGTGACGGGGGTGAGCCGATGATTCCGAACCGTGTGATGTGCGAGCGTGCAATGACGCCGTCGAGCCTGTTTTTCCCGGGGGCGCGTTCATGCTGACGAGCAACCTGTTCCTGCTTTCCATCGCGGTGCTCACGCTCGTCGCGTGTGCCGTGCTCGGCGCCGTGATCTACTTCGCGCTGCACGGCTCGCACGCGAAGCCGGCGGCCGAGCGCAAGATCGTGCGCCTGCGCTCGGACTCGCTGCGTAGCGCGTTCCGCCAGGCCGTCGAGCTCATCGAAGGCAACATTGCCTCGCGCGCCGAGCGCTACAACATTCCGTGGATCATGATCCTCAACGAGGGCGACGATCCGCGTCCGCTGCCGATCGCCCAGGCGGGCGTGGCGAGCGTGCTTGGCGCCGATGCGGCGAGCCCCGCGGCCACGCAGGGTATTTCGTGGCACTTCTTCGATCGCGGCATCGTCGTGGACATCAAGGCGGCGTATCTTGGCTCGCCCGACGATGACGGCGACGGCAAGCCGTGGGATGAATTCCTGAGCCTGTGCCGCAACTATCGCCAGCAGCGTCCGTTCGACTCAGTGGTCATCACGGTGCCGGCGGCCACGCTACTCGCCGACGACACCGACGCACGCCTCGAACTCGTGCGCCACGCAAAGCTCGCGCACCGCCGCCTGTGGCTCGCGCAGAACCGTTTCGCCATGCGCTTCGCCGTGTACGTGGTCGTGACTGGCTGCGAGGCGCTACCGGGCTTCGCGACCTTCGCGCGCGCGCTGCCTGAGCCGCTGCGCGCGAGCATGCTCGGCTGGTCCTCGCCGTACGATCTTTCGACCACCTACCAGCCCGGTTGGGTCGACACGGCGATGAACAGCATCATGCGTTCGGTATCGGACGCGAGCGCCGAACTGTTCGCGCTCGATTCCGCACACCTCGACGCACGCCAGTTCCTGCAACTGCCTTCGCGCATCGACGCCATGCGCGCGCAGCTCCAGCTCTATGTCGACGAGCTGCTGCGCGCGAGCGCGTACCACGAGCCGTTCTTCTTCCGCGGCATCTACCTCACTGGCGACGCGAGCGAGTTCGCCCAGTGGAGCGTCGCGCAGGCCGCCGGGCAGACGGCGGCGGACGGCGGATTGCCTGCGCTAGAAGCGCCGCCCGGTGAGACGCACGACGCGCTCGCGCCATATGCCGCGAGTGAATATGCCGCGAGTGAGCCGCGCAATGCAGCGGACAACCCGGACCGCCTGGCTGATGCGGATATGGGCGCGGGCCGGCGCGAACCTGGCGGCCAGATCAACGACCTCATGCTGCAGCCGGCATTCCTGCGCGATCTGTTCGAGAAGAAGATCTTCCTCGAATATGGCCTCACGCGGCCGTCCCGCTCGCAGCATCTCGCGCGTCCCGTGCTCAACCGCGCGCTGCGCTGGGGCGGCATCGCGCTCCTGGGCGGCTGGGGTCTCGGCCTCGTCGTCGCGACAGTGCAACTGAGCCATCGCAACGACGAACTGGTCGCAGCTCTTGGCTCGCTGCATCGCGACTCGGCCGAGCGTGCCAACGCAGCGCAGCAAGGCCAGGACCTGCCCGCCGACTGGTATCGCCGAAAAGCGCTCGCGCTGATCGCGATGAACCAGAACCTCAGGACGAGCAGCGGCTGGACGATCTTCATGCCTGGCTCGTGGGGCTTCGTCGACGATCTGAACGCGCGCGTGCGGGAGCGCTTTGAACGCGAGTTTGGCGAGATCGCCGTCGCGGCGCTGGAGCGCGAGATGTACGCGCACGTGAGCCAGCTCACGGGCGTCGGGCGCGATCCGAGTTCGGGCCAGCTCATCATCGGCGACGACTGCACGGCGCCCGGCGCGGGCCGCATCGGCGCGCCGCTGGGCCTCGCGGTCGACGATCTGCCGCAAATGCGTGCGCTCCAGCTCTACGTGAACAACGTCGATCAGCTCGACGCGGCGCTACAGGCACTGCAGCGTCTGCAACAACCCGCGTCGGACAACGCCGACTCACTGCGGCTCGTGGTGCGCTACGCGCTCGGTGCGGACCTTCAGGGCAGCGTGGCAGGCAGCGTGCCTTACTTCTACCGCGATCAGGATGGCCGCAGCATGACCGGCAACGGTTCGGCGGGCGTCAATCTCGCGGCTGTGCAACAGGCGCTGCGCTGCACGCTGGACAAGGGCGCGCAGCAACTTGACGCCGCCATGTTCACCGGCAATCCGCTGCTCGTCGCAGAGCGCGCGATCTCCGACCATCTGGGCAGCCTCACCGTGGCCGACTCGGGCGCGGGTGACTTCACGAAAGTCACGGACGGCTATCGGGCGGTGGTGGCGGGGATCGACACGCAGCGCGACCTGCTCGCGTCGGGAAAAGGCGGGTGGATTCACCAGGCGCAGTTCACCCCGGGGCCGACCTACGACCGCACGCTCGCGCGCGTGGCGCAGAACCGGCTGCTCGGCGTCGACCTCGCCACGCGGATCCGCCAGCGCGATGACACCGCTTTCCAGGCCTTCCGCAGCGAGTTTGCGCTGCGCTTCGGCGGCGCCGACAGCGGTATCGTCTGGCTCGACAAGGACGCGCGATACAGTATCTCGCCGGGCCGCGCCGCATTGCGCGACGGCTTGTCGGGACTGTTGAGCCAACCGTTCATGGTCGCGCCGCGCAACCGCGAACTGCCCACCTTGACCGACGGCTCGACGATCGTCTGGGACCGCTCGCAACTCGACCAGGCACTTGCGCTGGGTGACGTGCGCAAGCGCTTTCTCGCCGAGGGTCTTGCGAATCTGCCGGCGGCCGCACGTCCCGGCATCGAGACCGCGCTCGATCTGCAGTTCGCGCGGCTGATTCTCGACCAGACCGCGGCGGCCGCAAACGTGACCACGGCGCCTGTCGACCTCGACAGCGCGGCGTTCGAGGCGGCACGCGCGCGGCTCGCGCGCATCGAAGCGCTGCTCGCCGAGCTTCGCGCGAGCGCGCAACTGGAGGACCTCGATACGCTGGTGTCGAACGACGCCATGGCGCACCTGCGCCGCGTGGACGACGCGCTCACGCAGTCCGAGCTGTACGCCACGCGCCAGGATGTGGGCGCCGACAGTGCGCACAACTCGCGCTCGCCGATTCTCGCGGCGTTTGGCGTTGCCGACGCAGCCGGCCTGGCACCGTATCTCGACCAGCAGTCGTCGCGCGCGCTCATGCTCGGCAAGCAGGCTTCGGTGTACCTCGCAGCGCTCGATCCGGTCGACGCTGCTTCGCCGCTCGCGCAGCGCTGGCAGGCGATTGACCGCGACCTGGAACGCTATCGCCTGAAGAACCCGAACAGCAGCCTCCTGCGTCTCGAACAGTTCGCGCTTTCGGTGGCGGCCGACCCTGGCCCAGCGGGCTGCATGTCCAGGTTCACCGCCCGGCCGGCGACGAACGGCGGCGACGACTACTTCGCCACGCTGCACGCGCGGTTGTACGACCGCCTGCTCGCGCGATGCAGTCAGGGCTATGTGTTCGACCTGCGTCAGCAATGGGGCATTTTCGCCACGGCGTTTAACGAGAGTGTGGCGGGACGCATGCCGTTCGACAACGGCGACATACTGCGCGTGGCCACGCGCAACAGCAGCATGCCGGGCGTGGCCGACTTCGGTGACCTGGGGCAGGTGCTCAAGCGCTACGAGCCGGTTTCGGAGACGTTCCATGCATCGGGCACGGGCGCCTCATCGGCAATGACGAACTACAAGGTGCGTCAGTTCATCGAGAACTTCGACCAGGTGAAAACGCTGCTCGCGCCGCTCTATCCGTCCGATGACGGCGCGGCGAGCGGCTACGACGTGAACGTGGAGTTCCGCGCGAACCGGAACGCCGAAGTGGCGGCGAACCAGATCATCGACTGGACGCTCACCATCGGCTCGCAAAGCCTGTCGATGAACGAAGCGCCGCATGCGCTTCACTGGGACTTTGGCACGCCGGTCTCGCTCGTGCTGCGCTTCGCGAAGGACTCGCCGCTGGCGGCGTCAGCGGACCCACAGCAGCGTGCCTATTCCACCGACGGACGCATGCTCACCTGGCAGTTCTCCGATCCGTGGGCGCTTATCACGTTTATCAACCGCCAGCGAGTGGCCGACGCCAGCGGTCGCGGCGAGCGTGCGTCGCAGCTGCTGAAAATCGAGTTCCCGCTGAGCGCGGCGAACCCCGCCAACCTTTCTCTGTTGCCGAAGCAGGCCTATGGGCGCGTGTATGTGCGCATCGCGCTAATGCCCGCGGGCAAGAAAACGCCGCTGCCTTGGCCCGGCAGCTTCCCGGTGCGCGCACCGGAATGGAGTGCACTATGAAACAGGCCTTTCCGATGGACGTCGAGCCGCGCTTTGACGCCGGCATCGACGTGTTGCTGGTGCCCGTGCCCGGTTGCGAGGAGGGCGCAGGCGCTTCGCTGCGCTACGACCCGCTGTACCAGCAGATCCGCGAAGCCCGGCACCAGGACGACGCGAGCGTGCCAATGGGGGAATGGGAGCGCCCGCTCGTCAAGGCGGACTGGAAGCGTGTGGCGGCGCTCAGTGCCGACGCGCTCGCCACGCGCAGCAAGGATTTTCAGCTCGCCGCATGGCTGTGCGAGGCATGGGCAAATTTGCATGGCGTCGAAGGTCTGACGGCGGGCACCCGGTTGCTGACGGCGCTCGCCGAACGCTACTGGTCGAGCGCATGGCCGATGCTGGAGGCGGGCGATGCGGATGCGCGCGTGGCGCCGTTCGTCTGGCTCAACGACACGCTTGCGCTCGTGCTGACGCTGCACGTGCCGCTCCTCGTCATCGACGAGCGCGAGCCGGCGCAGGTCAACCTCGACGAGTGGCAGCGTGCCGTGCTCGACGGCGGCGATGCCGGGGCGGCGGACCTCACGCGCGATCTGCTCGACAAGCACGTGAAGAGGGGCGACAACCTTCCCGCGCTCGTATCGCTTTATCAACAACTGGAGCTGGCTCGAGCGGCGTGGGGAAAATTCAGGCACCTGCTCGACGAATTGCTGCAAGACGACTCGCCGCATCTTGGCCGGGTCGACGACGTGCTGATGCGTTTGACGCGCGCCGTAACAAGCCTGTGCGGCAATCAGGCGCCATCTGCCGCGCCGCAGGCAAGCGCGGCGGACGACGCCGGCCAGAACCTCGCGGGCGCGTCCAGCGCGGTTTCGCACCCTGCATCGACGGAAAACACGATGAGCAACGCCACGCCGGACTTGCCGTCGCCGACAGCGCCAGTCAGGTCTCTGCCCGCGCGGGTGGAGAGCCGCGCGCAGGCCTATCAGTTACTCGAACTCGTAGCCGGTTATCTGGCCGAGCACGAGCCGCATAGCCCGACGCCTTATCTGCTACGGCGTGCGGTGTCGTGGGGTGAAATGTCGCTGCCTGAGTTGATGCGTGAGGTAGTGCGCACGGAAGGAGACATGTCCCGGTTTTACGCGATGCTTGGGCTCGAATGACGGACCCGGCCAAGCGGACCACAGTACTCAATTCAAGCAGACAAATTTTAGGGCCCGGCTGCCGCAGCAGACGCTCCCATACGTTTGACCCGGTTGTTTTTACGAGCGCACTACGGTGCCTTCATATTAAGCCAGCTTCAGGAGATCGACATGCCTAGTCCATTTTTCAGTCCAGATCCGTTCGAGCAAGCGGCAGCGGAAGTCGCAAACAAAAGCTGGGATGAACAGATTCTTCATTCAAGGCTTTTTCACAGTACCCGGAGTGCATTTTCGAGTCTTTTTTCTTCGGACAAGGGATCCGCCGCCAGTAAGGGCCTTGGTGCTGCGGTTGGCATCGGGAAGCTGTTCCTTTCCTTGATCCCTGTGCCGGTCGTTGGAGCTATTTCCGGGGCAATCATCGACGGAGCCAACGATTTTTTCCGTAGCAAAAAGCACGAGAGTCAGACCAAGGCTGCCGAGAAGGCGGGAGACAAGGCCAATCTGGTCAAGTTTGAAATCAAGGAGCTGACGGTAGAGAACCTCGACCGGTATCGATGGAAGGTCGCTCACGCGTTCGACGCGCTCAACGACGGTATTCAGGAGTTCAACAAAAAGAAGGCTGACGACCGTACCTGCGACGACATATACGCGCTGGCTCTTCTGATTCAACAGGTCGAGCGCCGAAAGGACAAGCTCCGCGATGAGTTAGGGAATTTCAAGAAAGTTCTGGATCACGTAAACGAATGGATCGTAGACCTGGAAACAACGAAATTCGCCGATGTGCATAATCTGAAAGAAAAGCTAAAGGAAAGCACCAGAGACACCTTTAATGGCGTGGGGATCACGTCTCTGTTTGGAGACGAGGCCGGCGCGAAGGCGATACTGGCGATGCATGCTTCCTGCCAGAACTGGTGCTGTGCCAAGGAAACGGCGAAATATGATCCGAATAGCTGGCCGAAGCTGAAGCGCAGGGTGGGTAGCGTTGTGATGGCAGCAGCGCCGGTGGCTTTTTCGGCGGTTACGGTTAAGGCTGGCGACTACCGGAACGACTCGAGTAATTCGAGCATGAGGTAGGACTACCCGTGAGGCAGACCGGTATCTGTCTCTCTGCCAGGGTGTTCAGGCATTAGGTGCCCGGCCGCGCGGAGGGAAATGCATTTGGCACGACCTCTTTCACGCGGCCGGCAACTATTTGAGCAGGACGCCATCCCAGTTCAATTCCGGCATCACTGGGTTCGAACGACCCCATGCTCGAACGAGTCCATTTAAATACAGTTGGATCCATCGCGCTTCTTTTTAGTAGTATCCCAGCAAAGCGCGACGCACACTGAATAAACTTCGGCTGGTCGGAAATACGAAATCGGCAATTCGGCCATCGAATCGGTTGCTGATTGTGATGAGCAGCCTGTAGTCCACTCCGGCTACGGTGCGCACTATCGTTGGCCGTATGGCTCTCACGTATGCGCGATGCCGGGCTCTCTCGTTCGGCTCTCCCAGCCCCGTCGAATATCGGGAAAGTCTCGGTATTGCGGCGTAACCCAGTCCAGGATTTTAGCCGCATCTCCGGTGGGTCAGTTCTGCGTGGACATCAACAACAAGCCGGCGCGGTTCGTACCGGGGGCGATAATCCGCTTCCCGTATGGAACCGGAATGCGCGTGATGCGATCTAGCTGATCGCCCCGGACCTTATGCTCCCGCCGCCTTCAGGCGCAGCATTGTTCGTGGATGCACATTGAACTGCTTTGCTACCTCTGCAGCGGACTGGCAACGAAGCAGTTCCAGCGCCTGCGATCGCTGCTCGGGCGAAAGGGCACGCCGTCTCCCTAACTTGCTGCCCCGGGCACGGGCGGCCGCTATGCCCGCTCGGGTTCGCTCACTGATCAGATTCCGTTCGAACTCCGCGAGCGCGGCCATCATGTGGAAGATGAGCACGCCGCCGGACGAACTCGTATTTATGGATTCATTCAACGAGACGAACTCGATTCCTCGCCGCTCGAGGTGAGCAATGAGATCAACCAGCTTGGTAAGGGATCTTCCGAGCCTGTCCAGCCGCCACACGACGAGCGTATCGCCCGCCTTTGCTGCAGCCAGTGCGGCATCCAGCCCGCGCCGGCAGAACTCCGTGCCTGATACCCCCTGATCCGTGAAGAACTTGCTGCAGTCTGCTGCGCGCAATGCGTCGAGTTGTAGTGCAAGGCTTTGTTCGTGCGTGGAAACGCGTGCGTAACCGATTTTCATGTGTTTTCCGAGAAAGGAAGGGCCCCTCTGCCTGATTGGTGGTGAGCGAAGCGGCGTGTTGTGCTCATCTCCCGGCCATGCCGACACCATCTAGTTGACAAAATTGGTCCTTTCTGTCTCCCGGTAGATTTCATGGCTTAGGTCCTAGCCTTCGGCCGCGCCGCCATGATCTCTCATTCATCTAATGATATTGGCAAAAAGGACCAATTTTGTGCCGGTGAGTCTGGCGGCAAGGCGAGAGAGTTGTAAAAGTTTGTATGCGATGCAAGGGGCGACTGTGTGCCTTTACCCTTCTCGGAGCAGAAATGTCAGCGATCGAAAGCGAGACCGTGGAGGCCTCGAGCCATACCGTACTTGCCGCAGCGGCAGTACCGCGAGAGTCACCCGACCGGGAAATAGCCCGCGAGGTTTGCCGCGCCATCTCGGAAGATCGGCTGCTTTTTCAGCCGGAAGTTGTCTGCGCAATCGATGACCGGACAGACATCCTTTATCGCGAGATGCTGGTGCGCATGAAGGTCGGCGACACGGTCCTGTTGCCTGGCCGCTTCATTCCGGCGCTGGAAAAGCTCTCGCTGATGCGACCGTTCGACTGCTTCGTCGTGCGACACACGCTTGAAGCAATCAAGGCCACACCCGGAGTAACGATCGGCTGCAATGTTTCGGCGCAAAGTGCGCGGGACGATCCCTGGTGGCAGGAGGTTTTCCTCGAACTGGAAAACGACACCGAGGCTGCCTCCCGGCTGGTCGTGGAAATCACGGAGTCCGCGCCTTTCGCACCGATCGCTGGGCCCGCGTTTGTCCGGCGCTTACAAAGAATGGGCGTTCGAGTCGCGATTGACGACTTCGGCGCGGGCTTTTCCGCAGGTACCGCGAACTCGTGTGCGACCGACATCATCAAGGTCGATCGTTCGTTTCTCCGGCGTGTGCGGCAGGGCGCCCTTTGCGTGGCTGAACTTAGCCGTCTGATCGGGATAGCTCAAGGTATGGCACCACTCGTTGTCCTCGAAGGTGTCGAAACGCCCGACGATATCCGGATCGCCCGGGATACCGGTGTCCATTGGATTCAAGGCTATTACGTCAACGCATCCCGATGCACCAGCCCCACAACCTGCTGATTCATGACGTTTCCTTCTCTCGGGTTTCGGCATGCACCCGGAAGTAGCCGGGACTTTTTGGCCGGTTCAAGACGACCTTTTTTATACGTGGGATGCACTCCTCGCGACGCGTGAGAACTGATCCCGATACTACGGATCGTGAGCGATATGAAAGCTGGAGCAAAGTATGTCGTCGGAAGCCTCCTTTGCTGTTTATGTGCAGTCTGCCATGCAGATGACAAAGCCAGCTTCTTCTATCCGACCTCTCCAGCGACGCGAATTGCAAACCCGCAAGGGGTAACGCCAATTGTCCCGCCCGGAGACGGTTGTGCTGCTGCGGGTGCGTTCCTGCTGCCAGCATTATTCGGCGATGCGGGGATGAAGGCATTCGTTTACGCAGACGGGACACGGGGCACTTGTGCATTCCAAACCGGGAACCCGGGCACGCCCAACGTGAGTTTTGCTGACACACATGAGGAACAGCGTGATTTCGGAACATCCCGGACGCAGTTGACCGGGTCACGAGAGGACGCATCGTCTGCCGCACCGGCCAAAGCGGATCTTTTGGCGAATGAAGCGACCCGGGAAACAGTGGGCGTAGTCGTCGCCACCTCGAAACCGGCGGCACCTCTATCCGGAATGTCTGTACCGAACCCACCGGGTCAGATTCCCCCTGTCGGCGAATCCCGCCTGGTGAAGAGGGCCACTCCGTCGCATCGCAATAGCGTGCTTACGGCGAGCTACCGGTTGCTACTGATCGTATCCGTCGTGGTCCTGGTACTCGCCCTGCTGGCGCTGCTCGCCGCCGCCATCGCCTTTATTTATGTTCGCTGGTTCAGCGAACGCGCGATTCTTGCTCGCGCGGTCAATCGGGGATTAAAGCGCAACGAATTCCACCTGGAGTATCAGCCGGTCTTTTACACGAGAACCCGGAAATGCATAGGACTGGAGGCGGTACTACGGTGGAAAAACGTTGCATATGGTTTTCGGGGCGAGGCCTGGTACATGGACAAGCTTGCCGATCGCAGGACGACGAGGAAGATCATCGCGTTTATTCTCTCGACTGCCGAGACGGAACTGAGCCTTCTGGCCAATGGCCGCAACCTGTATCTGATGGTCAACCTGTGGAAATCGTGTCTCGGAAACGAAGACTGTCTTTCCCTGATCGCCACAAGAGCCGAGGCCTTCACGGCCAGTCGGCTGGTGTTCCAGATCAAAGCTGAAGACGTGCCCAAACGACTCAGCAGCATGGCGCGCTTGCGCCGGGACAAAGTGCGCATTGCCCTCTCCGGGGTACGGACGCCGACGGCCATAACCGCTTCCATGCTGCCTGTCGGCTTCGAATTCATCAAGGTGGATCGGGAGGTCATGGGGCTGGAAGAATCAGATCGTCTCCAGACGCTGCAGTCAATAGCCGCTATGGGACGCCAGCTTGACGTCGCTGTCATTGCGGATGGCGTGGAAGGAATCGGTCAAAACCATGCCGTGGAGCGCGCCCAGATCGAATTAGCGCAAGGTTTTTTCCTCGGCAAAGCGATCTCGGCAGTTCGTCTACCGATGCTTTTCGAGAGGCTGGAACGGTGGCGAGGAAAACATGTCCCTGCCGCCAGCTCAGTTGGTCTCTTGCGATGACGAATCGGGCGATCAATAAAGACTGACGACAGGCGAAGGTCTCAGGTGTCTCGGTCGGCGCCTCCTGATTAAAAGGCCGAGCGAGTCTGTATTCTTCGACATAGATTGACATCGATGTAGACGCCAAGAACCCCAAAAAAATAAGGTTTTCCGGCGCCAACCAACGGATTTTTCCACTGACTGAAATGGATTGATTCCCGCAGGATTTGCCTACACGGTGCCTACACGGGGAAAAGGTGAACAAACAGAACGTTACTGCGGCGCGCGTTGACAGCTTCCAGTGCGAGTCCGGCAAGCAACAGACTATCTACCGGGATGCCAAGACGCCGGGCTTTGGGCTGCGAGTCACTTAAGAAATGGGATTTATCGGGATGCCTTTGTCGATGTGCTCGTGATGCCGGTTCTTTCAAAACCCGATGATCAGCAGAATTACGAATTTCCAGTCAACGCTATCTCCTTCTCGCGTGAGGGAAACAGTTATGTTGGCAGGGAGTTTATTGAACATGCAGCGAAAGATAGCGCTGTCCTTCGCTCGAAAAAACAACAAAGACGGATTGGCAGGCGAGACCGAATACGAGGCACAAAAAGCGTGAGACGTTGCAGCGCGTACTAAACAAGAAAAAAAGACAAGCTACCTGATGACCTTAATCTGCCGCTCCGATTACCTCGACCGCGCATCGCCTTGACAGGAAGCCGTGCGAGAACGACCGGCTCCCGCACCCGGAACATGGGTCGCTGGATCGGAAACAGGTATCTATATTTGCTTGTCGATCACGACGACTCACAAGGAAGGACTGGTGGTTGGCTGGGCTCGATGCCGCGCAATTCTTACAATAGCCATACACTGGCTGAGGCGCTGGAGCAGGCAGCAATCCTGAACGACGCCATGCCGGAAGTCGTCGTCGACTGCGGATACAAGGGCGTCGCGGTGGACGGCGCGAAGAATTACCACCCGGGATTGCGGTGAAACATGGCTCGCGGTCGGCGCGCGATGATCCGGCGGCGAGGCGCAATCGAGCCTGCCATCGCTCACATGAAGACAGACGGGAAACTCGACAGAAACTGGCTCGAAGGCGCACTGGACGATGCGATGCACGCGGTGCCGTGTGGCGCGGACCATACGCATGGTCCTCAGGCCGCTGCGGCTCCTTTGTGTCTTCCTTCTTGCCGTCTTTGTTCAACCACGGCATTGCCGCCGACACGATGGTGTGCCGCCGGCGGCACGAGAAGCGAAATGTTCAGGGGCAACGAAGTATTCCTGCCATTTCTGGAATGTGCGAAAAACCGATATGGAAAACGTTTGCGGAGTGGGCCGATTGCGGATTTCGGAGTGTTGACAGATGGATGCCCGACGCAGGCTGGTGTGCGGCGCTCGCCGCGCGATCGCGAATGCCTTTTATCCGGTTCGTGCGGTATCGGATCGCAACCGCTCGCGATAACGAAAACCGGGGCCGCTTCGCGTGTGAAATTCAACAGATTGCCAACATCCGACAGTATCATTGGCGCCGGAATTCAGTGTAAGCTTCGTGCTGCTATCCACGTGCCCGACAAGAGTCGGTGGCGGTGCCGGAAGATGGCGTCGAATGGACGGGCGACGTTCAAAAAAAATCCAGTGTCGGGGAATCATGTCGGTCAGCATCTCCTGGTTCAACACGATTACTTCATTCGCGGTACGGGCAACGCATACGGTTCTGCATGATTTCGGCCGCGCCGCTGCTTTTTCCGGGGCCGTCGTCGCGGCCCTGCGATTCGCAACGATCGTCCGCCGCACTGTCTACTGATGGAGTAATACCCGTAGTCCGCTCGCGGACCGTGCCCGCGTGAACAGAGGACGCGGACCACGTCCCGACAAATACAAACAATGCACATAGACCAGCCCGGCGCCGGCAGCGCGTTGCGGCAAGTAATTCAAATACAAATCGTATCGGGGAGTTGTCGGGGATGAATCACATTTATCGCGTCGTGTGGAACGCGGGTCTGGGCATGTTCCAGGCGGTTTCGGAACTGGCTCGCACGCAGGGCAAGCGGTCGGGTGCGGATAGCCGTGTCGGCGATTCCATTCGCGGGCGTGCGGACCTCGGCACACTGCCGAAGGCTCTGACGCTGGCTTTGACCGCGGCCCTGTCCGTGATGGCGAAGGGAGCGATGGCGACCCCGGGTTTCATCGTCAACGGCGGTATCGTTAATACTGATTACACCTGGGACAGCAGCACGACGCCTCCCAGCCTGGCTGTCACGGGCGTTGTTGGCTCCATCGGAACCGCTGGCATCAGCGGTTATGCCAGCAGTCGTCTTGGCACGCTGACCAACAGCGGTACGATCAGCGGCAACACCGGCGTCGCGAATGCCGGCACGATCGGGGCGCTGACCAACAATGATGGCGGCACGATCAGCGGCAACGGCAGCAGCAGCATGGGCATCCAGAATTCCGGCACGATCGGGGCGCTGACGAACAATGCGGGCGGCACGATCAGCGCCGGCGGCAGCAGCCTCTACGACAGCGGCACGATCGGAACGCTGACCAATAACGGGCTCATGATCACTCCGGTCTACGGGCTGGGCACCTCGTCCACCGGCACGATCGGCACGCTGATCAACAACGGGACCATCAGCGGCTTCAATGCAGGCGTCGTGAACCGCGGCACGATCGGCGCGCTCACGAACAGCGGCATGATCACCTCCAGCGGGTCGGGGATTGCCAACCGGGCGAACGCAACGATCGGCACGCTGACGAACAGCGGCACGATCGGCGGCAGCGTCGGCATCTACAATGCCGCCTCCGCCACGATTGGCGCGCTGACCAACGCGAATGGCGGCGTGCTCGGCGCGATCGATAACAGCGGTATCGTCGGCGGCGCTGCGGTCTACGAAGCGATCGGCAACAACGGATCGATCACGCTGCTGTCGAACAGCGGGTCCATCTCGGCGCAGCGGCGCAGCGTGGACAACGAGGCGTCCATCGGCACCATCGTCAACAACGCAGGCGGCACGATCTACGCCAGCAGCGATCGAGGCCAGGCCATCGCCAACAACGGCACGATCGGCTCCATTCGGAACGCCGGCTCGCTCGTGGTGGACAGCTCGACCGGGAACACCGACGGCGTTGGAGAAACTGCGCTGGCGCCGAACCCGATGGGGATCGCGAACTATCAGACGATCGGCTCCATCGGAAACAGCGGCACGATTTCGGTCGTCGCCAGTGCGTCCGCCACGGGCATCTATAACCAGGGGACGATCGGGACGCTCACCAACACCGGCTACATCCAGGCGGACGGCAGTGGCGCGGCGGGCATCGACAACAACGGCGGGACCATTTCCACGGTCGTCAACCACGGTTCGATCGTGGGTATCGGCGCGGGGTCGAACGGCGTGTTCAACACGGGCACGATCGCATCGTTGACGAACACCATGTTCATCGGCGCGAGCGGCTCGGGTTCGCGAGCCGTATACGTCGGCACGTCGGGCAGCATTGGTTCGTTCGACAACAGCGGAACCGTCACCGCGGAGCAGTTCGGGGTCTATACCCGGGGCGCGATCGGTTCGCTCGGCAACACCGGCGCCATCAGCGGTGGCAGCGCGGGCATCTGCAACACCGGCACGCTCGGCACGCTGACCAACAGCGGTTTGCTGACCAGCGCGAGTTACGCGCTGTACAACCTGAGCAGCGGCGTGCTCGGCACGATCATCAACAGCGGCACGATCACCGGCAACACCGGCATCGTGAACGCCGGGACCATCGCCGCGCTGACGAACGTGGATGGCGGTGTGATCGGCGACGCCGCGAATCCGGGCAGCGGCATCAGCAACAACGGCACGATCGGGGCGCTGACCAACAATGCGGGCGGCACGATCGCCGGACAGTGGACGGGCATTGCGAACTGGGGCGGCACGATCGGCACGCTCACGAACAGCGGCACGATCCTTAGCAATTCGAACGGCGTGGTGGACCTGAACGGCTCGATCGGCACGCTGACCAACAGCGGGTTGATCAGCGGCGGCGCGAACGGCGTCGCGGAAGGCGGCAGCATCGCGTTGCTGAACAACAGCGGCACGATCAGCGGCGGGACGATCGGCGTCAACAACGCCTATCAGGCCCTTGCGCCGATCGACACGCTCGACAACAGCGGTACGATCAGCGGCGGCCGGACCGGCATCTACAACGGCGACGGCGATTCGATCGGCACGCTGACGAACAGCGGTCTGCTGACCGGCGCGAGTTACGCGCTGTACAACCTGAGCGGCGGCGTGCTCGGCACGATCATCAACAGCGGCACGATCACCGGCAACACCGGCATCGTGAACGCCGGGACCATCGCCGCGCTGACGAACGCGGATGGCGGTGTGATCGGGGACGCCACGAATCCCGGCAACGGCATCAGCAACAACGGCACGATCGGCGCGTTGACCAACAATGCGGGCGGCACGATCACCGGACAGTGGACGGCCATCGCGAACTGGGGCGGCACGATCGGCACGCTCACGAACAGCGGCACGATCCTTAGCAATTTGAACGGCGTGGTGGACCTGAACGGCTCGATCGGCACGCTGACCAACAGCGGGTTGATCAGCGGCGGCGCGAACGGCGTTGCGGAAGGCGGCAGCATCGCGTTGCTGAACAACAGCGGCACGATCAGCGGCGGGACGATCGGCGTCAACAACGCCTATCAGGCCCTTGCGCCGATCGGCACGCTCGACAACAGCGGTACGATCAGCGGCGGCCGGACCGGCATCTACAACGGCGACGGCGATTCGATCGGCACGCTGACGAACAGCGGTCTGCTGACCGGCTCGAGTTACGCGCTGTACAACCTGAGCGGCGGCGTGCTCGGCACGATCATCAACAGCGGCACCATCAACGGCAACACCGGCATCGTGAACGGCGGGACCATCGCCGCGCTGACGAACGCGGATGGCGGCGTGATCGGCGACGGCACGAATCCGGGCAACGGCATCAACAACAGCGGCACGATCGGCGCGCTGACCAACAATGCAGGCGGCACGATCGCCGCACAGCGGACGGCCATCGCGAACTGGGGCGGCACGATCGGCACGCTCGCGAACAGCGGCTTGATCCTCGGCACCATAAACGGGGTGGTGGACCTGAACGGCACGATCGGCACGCTGAACAACAGCGGGTTGATCATCGGCGGCGTGAACGGCATCGCGGAAGGCGGCAGCATCGCGCTGCTGACGAACAGCGGTCTGATCGGCGGCGTCACGGCCGGCATCTACAACGGCTATCAGGCATACGGCCCGATCGGCACGCTCGACAACAGCGGCACGATCCTCGGCGAACGGACCGGGATCTACAACGGCAACGGCGATTCGATCGGCACGCTGACCAACAGCGGTCTGCTGACCGGTTCGAGCTATGCGTTGTACAACGCGGCCTCCGGCGTGCTCGGCACGATCACCAACAGCGGGACCATCGCCGGCAACATCGCGAATCTTTCCAGCAGCGACCTGAACATCAACGGCGGCAGCGGATCGGTCTTCGGCACCCTGACCGGTGTCGACGGCGCGATCGGCACCATCGCGAACGCTTCGTCCAACGTGGTGTTCGGCTCGGGCAACCTGCTGCTGAACGATGCAATCAACGTGGGCAGCAATACGGTGAACAACGTCGGCGCGACGCTGCAGGTCAACGCGCCGATGACGATCACGGGCAATTACAGCCAGGGCGCGGGTGCGACGCTGCTGTCGGGCGTGACGTCGGCGTCGAACTACGGCGAGCTGATGGTGACTGGCAATACCACGATCGCATCGGGTTCGTCGGTCGGGCTGAGGAGCCAGAGCTATGCGTTCACGGACGGTCAGCGCTATCTCGTCGTGGATACGGCAGGCACCGCCAGCTACAACGAGGCGACGCTGAACTACTCGGCGAACGGTTACGGCGGCACGATCGTCGGACAACGGGTAACGGTTGGCGGCCATACGGCTCTCGAACTGTGCCTTGAGACCTGCTCTCCGACGCCGACGCCTACGCCTACGCCGACTCCAACCCCGACGCCGACCCCGACCCCGACCCCGACGCCCACGCCCACGCCAACTCCGACGCCCACCCCGACGCGCGCTCCGGCTACGACGCCGAACGCGATCGCGTCGCTGACGGGTGTGCTGAGCTACACCGGGTTCAATGCGAACCTGATGAACCTGCAGAACGCAGTGCTCGCAGTGAACGCGTCCGGCTCGACGGCCCAGGCCAACCACGCGGGCGGGCAGCTCGCGCCGTCACATCCGGGGGCGGGGTCGCAGGCCGCCGCCGCGCCGACCTTCGAGGTGCTGACGGTCGTGGCCGCGCACTCGGACAGTCTGCGGCTCGCGCAGGCGGACGGTTCGGCGGCTTCCGGGATCGCGACGGGCGAAGCCCCGCCGCAGTGGGGCGTATGGGGTCAGGCGTTCGGCGGCCATGCGGGGCAGGGGGAAGTCGCGCAGGTCGACGGCTACAGCGCCAACTACGCCGGCCTGCTGGTCGGTGCGGACCGTGCGTTCGGCGATCGCTGGCGCGCGGGCGGCGTGTTCAGCTACAGCAACTCGCTGATCGACGGGACCGAGAACAGCGCCGGCGATTCGACGCGCGTGAACGGCTACGGCCTGATCGGCTACGCGAGCTACGCGGGGACGCCGTGGTACGTGAACCTGTCCGGCGGCGTGGTGCTGCAGCACTTCGACACGACGCGCCAGATCGCTTTCCCGGGCTTCTCCAGCGCCGCGAACGGCCAGTTCAGCGGCCAGCAATATGTCGCGAGCGCCGAAGGCGGCTGGCCGCTGGCGGTCGGGCAGTTCACGCTCACCCCGCTTGCGAGCATCACGTATAGCTACCAGCATCAGAACAGCTATACGGAAACCGGCGGCAACGGCGCGGCGCTGTCGGTGGGCGGCACGCATAACACATCGGTGAAGAGCGCCCTCGGCATGAAGCTGGAGCGTGGCTTCGACACCTCGTACGGGGTGATCGTGCCCGATCTGCAACTGAAGTGGATCCACGAGTACGACCACGCGAAACAGGTCACCTCGGCGGGCTTCGTTGCGGATCCGACCGGTCAGACGGCGTTCACCACGGTGGGGTCCGAGCCGGTGGGGGATCTGGCCAGCGTGTCGCTTGGCGTGACGGTGCTGAAGGCGAGCAACCTGACCGTAACGGCCCGCTATGAGCTGCAGGCTGCGCCTCACTTCGTGTCGCAGACCGGCAGCTTGCGTCTGCGGCAGCTGTTCTGATCGGGGGCGTGCGGAAAGGGCGGCGGGCGCGTTGCGTGCGCCCGCCGTTTCCGGACCGGATCGGGGCGCCGGCCGCGGTGGTCCGGTCGGGAAATGCCGGTGGTCGCGAGGCGTGCCCGGGAACGCCCCGATCCGGTATTCTGCGAAGCTCCCATTCCGTTTTTTGATTCAGGTTGTTCCGAACGTCCATGTCGAGTTCCGTTGTACCCAATCCGATGAGCATCGCCGACGCGATGAGCCGCGCGCACGCGCACTGGAGCGCAGGCCAGGCGAACGAGGCGGAGATTTATTGCCAGCGCGTGCTGGCCGCGTGGCCGGGGCACGCCGACGCGCTGCATCTGCTCGGCCTGATGGCCTGCGCGTACGGCAATCTGGACCTGGCGATCGGCCATCTGCGCCAGGCGTGCATGGCGCCGCGTGCGCCGGCCATCTATTCGAGCAATCTCGCGGAGATGTATCGCCGCAAGGGCCTGCTCGCCGAAGGCGAGGAAGCCGCGCGGCGCGCGGTCGCGATGGATCCGGCACTGGTCGAGGGCTGGAACAACCTGGGCATCCTGCTGCAGGAAGCCGGCAAGCTGGAGCAAAGCCGGGACTGCCTGGAGCGGGTGGTCGCGCTGACGCCGAACGCGCCGCAGGCGCACAACAATCTCGCCAACACGTACCGGCGTCTCGGGAGGCTGGATCTGGCCGACCCGCATTATCGCGAGGCGCTGAAGCTCGATCCGGACTATGCGGAGGCGCACAGCAATCTCGCGTTCCTGCTGACCGCGCAGGGCCAGTACGAGCAGGCGGCGGAGCGGGCGCGTGTCGCCATCGAACTGAACCCCCAGCTCGTCGATGCGTACCTGAATCTCGCGGATGCGGAAATCACGCGCCGGCGTCACGGCGCGGCGCTGCAGGCGCTGGACGCGTTGCAGTCGTTCGCGCCGCAGCATCCCGGCGGCCTGATGGCGCGCGCGCAGGCGCTGAAGCATCTGGAGCGCATGGACCGCGCGCTCGAATACGCGCGGCAGGCGGTCGCGCTCGCGCCGCGCAGTGCCGACGCGCATCACACGCTCGCGCAGGTGCTGCAGGCGCTGGGAGAAACCGGCGAGGCGCTCGCGGAGTTCGAACAGGCCGCCACGCTGCCCGGCGCGGTTGCCGAAGAGGCGCTGATCGGGCGCGCGACGCTGTTGATGGAAGCCGGCCGGAAGGCCGAGGCGGCGGCGGCGTTCGACGCGGCGCTGGAGCGTTTTCCCGGCTCGGCCCGGGTGCTGGCGAGCCGCGCCGATGCGAAGACGTTCGAGCCCGGCGATCCGGATGTGGACGCGATCGAAGCGCTGCTTGCCGACGGCGAGCGCCGGCCGTTGCCGGACCGCATGGCGGCGCATTTCTCGCTGGGCAAGGCATATCTCGACATCGGCGATGCCGCGCGCGCGTTCGTGCATCTGGATCGGGCCAATCGCCTGAAGCGCAGCACGTTCAGCTACGATTCCGCGGCGACCGGGCAGTGGATGCAGCGCATCGCCGACGTCTTCACGCCCGCGCTGTTCGAACGGCTGAAGGGCGCTGGCGTGCAGTCGGATCTGCCGGTGTTCATCGTCGGTATGCCGCGCTCGGGCACCACGCTGGCCGAACAGATCATGTCGTCGCATTCCTCGGTGACGGGCGAGGGCGAATTGTCGACGCTGCGCGTGATCGTCGAGGAGCACGGCGGCTTCCCGGATGCGATGGGCGCGCTCACCGCCGACGAGGCGGCGCGGATGGGCCGCGCGTATCTCGACCGGATCACTCCGCTGGCGCGGGGAAGCTTGCGGCTGATCGACAAGATGCCGGGCAACTTCCTGTACGCCGGGCTGATCCCGCTGATCCTGCCGGGCGCCCGCATCATCCATTGCCGCCGGGACGCGGTGGACACGTGCCTGTCCTGCTACACGAAGCAGTTCGCCGGCGACCAGTCGTTCGCGTACGACCAGACCGAACTGGGCGAGTTTTACCGCTACTACGAGCGGCTGATGTCGCATTGGGCCGCCGTGCTGCCGCCCGACCGCTACCTCGAACTCGACTACGAAAGCGTGGTGGACGACCTGGAGGGCGAGGCGCGCCGGCTGATCGGGTTTCTCGGCTTGCCGTGGGAGGACGCGTGCCTGCGTTTCCACGACAACCCGCGGGTGGTGCGCACGGCGAGCGTCAACCAGGTGCGGCGGCCGATCTACAGCACGTCGAAGGGACGCTGGCAGCGGTATGCGAGTCATCTTGGGCCGCTGCTCGCGGCGCTCGGGGTCGATGCGTGACGACTGCGCTCGAGGAGATCGCACAGCGCGGGCGCGCGCTGCTTGCGGCAGGACGACTGGAGGAGGCCGAGGCGTTGGTGCGCCCGTACCTCGCGTCGGGCAGCGGTCCGCTGGTGCTGTGGCGCGTGCTCGCGGACGCCATCCGTCCGCAGGGCAAGCTCGCCGAGACGCAGGCGATCCAGCAGATGCTGGTCGCGTGCGCGCCGGGGGATCTGGCCGCCAGATTCAACCTGGCCGAAACGCTGCTGCTGGGGGGCGACTTCCAGCGCGGCTGGCGCGAGTATCACTACCGCTACGGGATGGCGCACACGAAGAACCTCGAGCGCAAGGTGCAGCGCCCGCGCTGGAACGGACAGCCGATCCCGGGCAAGACCTTGCTGATCCACGACGAGCAGGGCTACGGCGACACTTTCCAGTTCATGCGGATGGTGTCGTGGGCGAAAGCCAGAAGCGGCGCGCGCGTGATTTTCGAGGTGAACGGCGAGACGCTGTCGCTCGCGCATCGAATCGCCGGCCCGGATGAAGTGATCGCGCGCGGCACGCTGCCGCCCGCGTTCGACGTGCACTGCGAGTTGATGAGCCTGCCGATGGTCATGCGCGTCGAACTCGCCGACCTGCCCGGACCCGTCCCGTATCTGTCCGCCGATCCGCAGCGCGTCGAGAAATGGCGCCGGCGTCTCGCGGACCTGCCCGGAATGCGGGTGGCGCTCGTCTGGGCCGGCCGGCCGACGCATGTGAACGACGCGAACCGGTCGCTTTCGCTCGCGCAGCTTGCGCCGCTCGCGCAGGCCGGCGTCACGTTCCTGTCGGTCCAGAAGGGGCCCGCGTCGGCGCAGGCGGACAGTCCGCCGCCGGGCATGACGATCGTCTCGCTGAGCGACGAGATCCAGGATTTCGAGGACACGGCCGCGATCGTCTCCGTTGCCGACCTGCTGATTTCCGTGGATTCGTCGCCCGTGCATCTGGCCGGCGCGCTCGGCCGTCCGGTCTGGGTGATGCTGCCGTTCGTGCCGGACTGGCGCTGGCTGCTCGGGCGCAGCGACACGCCGTGGTATCCGCGCACGCGGCTCTTCCGGCAGCCGTCGCGCGGCGACTGGGGCGGCGTGATGGCCAGCATGGCGTCCGAACTGGCGCGGCTCACGCACGAATAGCGGCGCGGCAAAGCGATGAAACCCGCCATCAATACCTGGGACCTGTTCGATACGCTGGTTGCCCGCTTTCTGGTCGAGCCGCATCACGTGTTGCGGCTGGTGGAGCAGCGCAGCGGCGTCTCCGGTTTCGCGCAGGCAAGGCAGCAGGCGCAGCGTCTTCTCGACGGGCGCGGGCAGCCCTACACGCTCCATCAGATCTACCGGTGCATGGAGCAGCACCTGGGCGTGTCGCCGGAACTCGGTTGCAGCCTGATCGCGATGGAACTGGCTGTCGAAATGGATCAGCTCATTCCGGTGCGCAGGCAGATCGACCGTGTGGCTCCCGACGACCTGGTGGTGTCCGACATGTATCTGTCGGCTGACCAGGTCCAGGACATCATGCGGCGCGTGTGCGGTCTGCACGCCTGCCGGCCGCCCGTGGTCGGCAACTGGGGGAAGGCGCGCGGCAGCGTCTGGACGCATCTCGCGGCGGAATACCTGATCCGGCGCCATCACGGCGACCATCCCGTGTCGGATCGCGAGATCCCGGGGCGCTTCGAGATTCCGACCGAAAGGATCGGCGACGCCGGCTTGACCGGCTGGGAGCGGCAGCTTGACGGCGCGGGCCAGTCTCATCTGGCCTGCCTGGTGCGCGAGGTGCGGCTGCGCACGCTGCCGTTGCGGGCCGGATCGTTTCACGAGGCGGTCGTCGGGCCTTACATGACGCTCGTGCTGTGCGCCGCCCTTTATCTGCGGCAACTGGCGCTCGACGGTCCGCGGCGCAAGCTGGTCTTCGTCAGCCGCGATTGCTGTCATGTTTCCCATGTGTTCCGGACGATCTGTCCGGCCGTCGAGTCCGAGCAACTGGACCTGACACGCGGCCTGCTGCAATCCGGCGCGGCCGACGCGCCGTTTGCGAGCCGTCTGGAGCCCGGCTGCCTGATCGTCGATATGGTGTCCTCCGGCAGTTCGCTGAGCCGGTTCTTCCAGCGGACCGGGATCGATCGCGAATGTCTTTTCTTCGTGTATTTCGACCGGCTGCTCACCGACGCGCAGCGTCGCGATCGCGCGCAGCGCACGCGGGACGGCCGCCTCGCCGTGCTGTTTCCGGTCACGGAACTCGCCGATCCGCACCACAACCTGGAGATACTGCTCGATCCCGGCCATGCGACCGTGGCCGGCGTCCGGCGCGACGACGCATCCGGCGCATTGATCAAGACCTTTGGTCCGGCGGACGCCACGCATGAAGAGCGCGAACTGACCGGGTTTGCCAACCGGTGCGTTTCGGAACTGGCGTCGTCGGTTGCGCGCAGGGGATTTCCTGGCGCGATCGCGGCGGCGGAGCTGGTCAAGCTCCTGAGGATGTCCGTCGATGCGATAGGCCGCGACGGAGAGTGGCTGTCGATGTTTCCGACATTCACGGCGAGGGAGACGCGCGGATGGGCCTGATCTCGCGGGTCGCCACCTGGCCGGCGTCGAAACTCGCCGTCGCGGATGCCATGTACGAACGGCGCGAGCCGGGGCGGTTGTCGCGCTGTCGCCGCCGCTGCGTCGCCGTCGCCGCGTACCTGCTGCTGACGGCCGCATTCGCCGGCTGCGCCTCGCTGGACCGGAACGCTCATGCCGATGCGCTGGCCGCGCCGGTGGGGCTGCACCGGCAGCAGATCGACACCGGCAATTTCGTGCTGACGACGTTTTCGCGCATCACGCGGCCCGACGAGCCGATCGACCTCTATATCGAAGGCGACGGGCTGGCGTGGATTTCGCGCAGCGAGCCTTCGCTGGACCCGACGCCGCGCGACGCGACCGGGCTCGCGCTCGCGGCGGCGGACCCCGCGCCGAACGTCGCATACGTGGCGCGTCCGTGCCAGTTCACGCCGATGGAACAGAATCCGCGCTGCGGCGTGCCGTACTGGACGGGCAGGCGCTTCGCGCCCGACGTCGTGGCGTCGATGAACGACGCGGTGAGCCAGTTTGCTGCGCGGGCGCCGGGGCAGCCCATCAACCTGATCGGCTATTCGGGCGGCGGCGCGCTGGCGGTGCTGGTCGCGGCGCGCCGCACCGATGTCGCGTCGATCAGGACCGTGGCAGGCAATCTCGACGACGAGTTCGTCAACCGGCTGCATCACGTTTCGCCGATGCCGGAGTCGGAGAATCCCATCGACTTCGCGGACCGGGTTGCGTCCATCGCGCAGGTGCATTTCAGCGGCGCAGGCGATACGGTCGTGCCGCCGGAAGTGGCGCAGCGCTTCGTGGCGGCGGCCGGAGAACGCTGTGCGCAGGCGCGCACGGTGGCCGATGTGAGCCACGATGGCGACTGGAGCGCGTACTGGCCTCGCTTGCTGACGATCTCGCCGCGCTGTTCCGGCGAGCCCCATGGACAGTGAGCCGCGCGCGGATGTCCTCGCCGGGCGATTTGCCGGAGGACTCGTCGCGCACGGAGCCGACGCGGCAGATGTTCCGGCGATGGCCGGCATCGGTCGTCGTGCTGCGACCGGCTGCAAGCGGCTGCGAGCAGCTTGCCTTGCCGTGTTCCGGCTGGTGGTGGCGTATCCCCGTGATGAACTTCCTGGTGTGACAACATGAAAAATCAACCGGCCACGCTGTGGCTGACCGGCCTGAGCGCCGCAGGCAAGACGACTCTGGCACAGGCGCTCGCGGAGCGTCTCGCCGCCATGGGCGCGGCCTGTCAGGTACTCGACGGCGACGTCGTGCGCAAGGAATTGAGCCGCGATCTGGGGTTTTCGAAGGCGGATCGAAGCGAGAACATCCGGCGCGTGGCGGACCGCTGCAGGCAGATCAACGACGCCGGAACGTGGGCCATCGCCGCGCTGATTTCGCCGTACCGCGACGATCGCGAGCGGGCGCGCCGGACCGTGGGAGAAGGCCGCTTCTTCGAGGTATATCTGGCAACGCCGCTCGCCGTATGCGAGGCGCGCGACCCGAAGGGACTGTATCGCCGCGCACGTGCGGGCGATCTCGCGAATTTCACCGGCATCAGCGACCCGTATGAGGAACCGCTGAGCCCCGACCTGCGGCTGGACACGGTGGCGCTCTCCGTCGCCGGGTGCGTCGACGCGACGATGGATTTGATGCAACGCCGCTGATGCCCGGGGAGACGATACCGATGCTGACAGTCGATGCGAACTGGGAAGCCTGGCTGGCCACCAACGTGACCCGCGGATGTACTGCCGAGTCGATGGCGGCCGCGATGGTGCAGGCCGGCTTCGACCCGGCTGCGGCCGATTCGGCCGTGCGTCGCGCGGTGGGCGGTGCGGTCGCCGACGACCGGGCCGTCACGACGGACTCCGCGCCATATCGTTACGATCCGGCGCCGGTCCCGGCGGGGAACCTCGTCCGTGCGTTCGATCGCGACGTTCCCGTGCTGATGCGCTGCGAGCGGCCGCAGATCGTGATCTTCGGCGACGTGTTCTCCGCCGCCGAGTGCGACGAATTGATCGAGCGTTCGCGGCACCGGCTCCAGCGCAATACCACGATCAATCCCGAGACAGGCGCGGAAGACGTGATCCGGAACCGGACCAGCGAGGGAACGTGGTTTTCGCGCGGCGAGGATGCGTTCATCGAACGGCTCGACCGGCGGATCGCGTGTCTGATGAACTGGCCGGTGGAGAACGGCGAAGGGCTGCAGATATTGCACTATGGTCCCGGCGCCGAGTATCGGTCGCATTTCGATTATTTCCCGCCGGAGCAGAGCGGCAGCACGGTTCAACTGGCACATGGCGGTCAACGGGTGGCGACGCTCGTCATCTACCTGAACGATGTGCCGGAAGGGGGCGAAACGGTATTCCCCGACGCGGGCATTTCGGTCGCGGGCAGGAAAGGAAACGCGGTTTATTTCCGCTATATGAACGGGATGCGCCAGCTCGACCCGTTGAGCTTGCATGCCGGGGCGCCGGTGCGTCGCGGGGAGAAGTGGATTGCGACGCGGTGGATGCGCGAGCGCGCGCATCGATGAAGCTGGAGCGCGGCAGCGGCCGATGTGGCGACGGCGGTCCGGAATCGCGTCTTCCGGATTCGCTTCTTTTCAGGCGGCTGTCTGCGATCTCGCCACGTCGCTCGGCAATACGTCGCTCGAACTGCGCGGGGGCGTGACGACGAAGTGGACGAAGAACATCGCCACCTGTCTCCCGGTAAGCTACGTCACGAAACTGCAATGACCCAGCGACACCTGCACAGGTTAAGCAGCTAAAGCGAATGCCTCAGCCGGGGTTTTCATCTTCAGCGCCTGGTGGGGCCGTCGATGGTTGTAGAACTGGATCCAGTCGGCGATCGCGCGGCCGGCGTGCTGCAGGGTTTCAAAGCGGTGACGGTGTACGCATTGCTCCCGTCGTGCCGTCGAGTCTGCTCGGCAAGGCCCCGCTGTACATGCGCGGACAATGGCCCAAGCTGGTTCGCTACATCGAGAACGGTAACTGGCCAATCTCGAACCACCTGTGCGAAAACGCGATCAGGCCGTTCGTCGTCGGTCGCCAGGGCTGGCTGTTCGCGGATTCTGTAGCCGGTGCGCATGCCAGCGCCAATCTCGACTCAATCGTCGAAAGCTGCAAGGCGAACGGCATTGATCCATATCGCTATCTGCGCTGGCTGTTCGAGATGTTGCCAAAGGCAACGAACGTCGGCGAATACGCCGCGCTGCTTCCATGGCGTCTACCTGGTACGCCTCGAGCGGGATAACAGAGGCATGAATTATGACTTTACTGCTGCCTCACATCGCCCGGCGCCGTCGCGCAATTCGACTCTCGACTGACGCATGATATGCACTGCAGAGGTCAGTGCCAAGGTCGACATGATTGCAGCAACGATCAGGTCAGGCCACGCAGATCCGGTTCCTAATACGCCGAGTGCTGCAAACAGAACCGCGACGTTCCCAAGCACATCGTTGCGGGTACAGAGCCAGACGCTGCGCATGTTGCTGTCTCCTTTCCGATACCGAAACAGCAGCGCCGCTACGACACCGTTCGCCAGGAGCGCGCAGATTCCGACAACGCTCATCGTAGGCACGCGTGGCGAACTGCCAGCGTTGACATGCCAGCATGCCATGCCCAGTACCCAGATGCCGAACACCAACATACTGGCGGCCTTGAGCCGCGAAGCCTGGGCGCGAACGCCCACACTCATACCTAGCACGAAGAGACTGATCCCGTAGTTGGCTGCGTCGCCGAGAAAGTCTAGCGAATCCGCCAGCAGTGAGACGGATCGCCCGCGAAAGCCTGACAATACCTCGACTGCGAACATAAGGAAATTGATGGCCAATGCGACCCAGAGCAGTTTGCGATAGCCTTCGCCTGGCCGAATTGGGCCATCCGCGCAGTGGTCACAACAATGTCCGGGCATGCGCCCTCCAGTAGATGCCGAAAGAGGTATCCTGAACCCTGTAGCTACTACAGGGTCAAGCCATGACCGTCATCTATCCCATAGGTACGCTGAGCGAGCTCTCCGGCGTCAATATCGAAACGATTCGCTACTACGAAAAAGTCGGACTGCTACCGGCCGCGAGTCGCGCGGGCAACGGATATCGACAGTACGATGATGCCTCCGTCGAACGTCTCGCATTCGTTCGGCGCGGACGCGAACTAGGCTTCACGATCGATGAGATTCGCGGGCTGCTCGCGCTCGCGCATCACCCCGATCAACCTTGCTCGAATGCAGACCGCATGACCCGCAGTCACCTTGAGGCTATAGAGGGCAAGATCCGGGATCTGCAGCGTATGCGACGCGCGCTGCGGCAGGTCGTCGACTGCCGCGGTCAGACGGCGGAGCATTGCCAACTTCTCAGGGCTCTTGGCGCGTCGAAACCACAATTGCGATCAGCGAGGCGTCGTTGAACGACCGCTTACGTTTCATCGCGGAGACTGGAATGAGTTTCGCGCGATGGCGTCAGCAGGCAAGACTCCTACGCGCTCTGGAACTTGCTGCGGATGGCGTCAGTGTGACGGCCACCGCGTTGGAGCCTGGTTACGACAACGTCAGCGCGTTCATCGATATGTTCAGGCGAGCGACAGGGGACACGCCGGGACGCTACAAGGCCGACAAAGCGGCGACCCGACCGGCGCGGCTCCGTTAGCAGGCGAGCGCGGTTGAACGGTGCAAAGGAAGCTTGCCGGATTGATCGCTCCAGAGCTGCTTGCACTCGCTTGTCGCTGCGGACGTCGGCCGAATTCTGGAAGTGGTCTCCGAGGCGGCGCCGTCCGAACAGCCGCGTCTGGCCCGGCTGACCCGATGGCCCGAGGCAGCAGTCGGCCAATTTCTGCCGCTCGGCTACGCTCTGCCGCTGACGCTCCAACGGCTGCTATGCTCCGGACACCTGACAATTGTCCGCTGCCCATTGTGCCGCTACACCTACCGGTTAATCAAAATAGGGCTCCAATACCCTCTCGATCCAATTCATGAAGGCCCGGACTCGTTGCGACAAGTTACGCCGATGGGCCACGACGAGCGACGCGGCAAGGGGATCAGGACGTAGGCCGGGAAGAACCTCCACTAGCGCGCCCCGTTCGATGTGATGCGCGAGCGCCGAATATCCCGCCTGGATCAACCCAATGCCCGCAAGTGCGGCTGCATGATAGGTCTGCACACTGTTGACTTGCATCGCACCTGGCAGCGGAAGCGACGCATAGCCGTCGCCGTCTGGATATTCCCATCCGGCAAGCTTGCCGCCGAGTGTGCGCGTGTAGTGAATCATCTGGTGCCCCTGGGTGCGCAGATCGTCGAGCGTGTGCGGTATGCCGTACCGTGCCAGATAGCTCGGGCTCGCCGCATTGATCATGCGCAACTTGCCAAGCGGTCGGGCAATCAGCGTCTCGTCGACGATCGGGCCCAGACGAACCACGCAATCGAACCCTTCCTGGACGAGATCAACACGCCGATCAGTGCTGGACAGTTCCAGTTCCAGCTCTGGATGCGCCGCCAACAGTCGCGGTAGTGCGGGAACCACAACGCTTTGCGCCAACTCGGTCGGCATGTCGACTCGCAATTTCCCTCGTAGCGGTGTGCCGTTACGCACAAACATCGATTGCAATTCTTCTAATTCGGCCAGCAGGTCGCGTGCGCGTGAATAGAAGGCGCGTCCATCTTCAGTGAGTTGCACACTTCGCGTGGTCCGATGCAGGAGGGTGACCCCCACATCTCGCTCAAGCCCACGGATCACCATAGAGACACGTCCCTTCTGGATACCGAGGCTTTCGGCCGCACGCGTGAAGCTCGTCATTTCAGCGACACGGGCAAAAATCAGAAGTGCGTCAAGGTTTCGCATTGTTCACCCGAGGAGTAACAGAACGTTATGTTTAACATCATTTATAGCTCAATTGCGACTCAGTAGACTAGCTTCCCATGTCGTCCACAGGACAACCTGAACGAAAGGGAGCAACCATGAATCAACACAGGTCGCCGGTTAGAACGGTCGTCGTTTACCACTCTGGCTATGGCCATACCGAGCGTATGGCAACAGCTATCGCCGAAGGCGCTGACGCCGCACTCGTTGCGATCGACACCGAGGGAAACCTTGCCGAGGATGCTTGGGAGACGCTCGCCGGCGCGGATGCGATCATGTTTGGCTCGCCGACCTACATGGGCGGCCCCAGCTGGCAGTTCAAGAAGTTCGCGGACGCATCCTCGAAGCCCTGGTTCGAAGGCGGGTGGCAAAACAAGATCTTTGGCGGCTTTACCAATAGCGCGAGTATCAACGGCGACAAGCTCAATACGCTCGAATACTTCTTCCTTCTCGCTGGGCAGCACAGCGGCATCTGGGTCAGCATGGATATCAAGCCGGCAAACGTGAAAGCCTCAATGCGTGACGACCTGAATCGCATGGGCTCCTACATCGCGCCGATGGCCCAGACACCTGCCGATGCGTCGCCTGAAGAGATGTCGCCAGGAGACCTCGAGACGGCCCGCCGCTATGGCGCACGCGTCGCGATGATCGCCGGACAGTTTCGGTCCGGAAGATCTCAAAGCAGCTGAAATCCTGGCGTGCGAGACGCGACAGACCTGATGCCGCCGCATCTCATCCGGCGAATCCTGAAGGGAACTGCCATGAAATATAAGCAACTTGGCCGCACCGGCCTGTATGTCTCCGAGCTGTGCCTCGGCACGATGACTATGGGTGGCAATGCTGACGCCGGCATGTGGACGGCCATCGGCGCACTCGGTCAGGACGAGGCGAACCAGCTGATCGCCCGCGCGCTTGCTGCGGGAATCAACTTCATCGACACTGCCGACATTTATTCCTTTGGCCACTCTGAACGCGTCGTCGGACAGGCGCTGAGAGACATCGGAGTGCCGCGCAACGAGATAGTACTGGCTACGAAGACTGCTGGCGTGATGGGTCCGAAACCCAACGACCAGGGGGCGTCGCGCGGCCATATCATGGATTCTGTGCAGAGAAGCCTGGAACGGCTCCAGGTCGACCATATTGACCTTTACCAGATTCACGCCAGCGATCCTGTCACGCCGATCGAAGAGACACTGCGCGCCCTCGACGATCTCACGCGGCAGGGGCTAGTCCGTTATGTCGGAGTCTCGAATTGGCGCGCAGGCAAGATCGGTAAGGCCCTCGGGCTGAGTGCAGCGCTTCACGCCACGCGCTTCGAGACACTCCAGGCCTTCTATTCGATCGCCGGACGTGACGTGGAGCGCGAACTGGTGCCACTAGTTATCGAGGAGCGGATGGGGCTGCTTGTCTGGTCGCCCCTCGCCGGCGGATTGCTTTCCGGGAAGTTTGGCCCCGGGGCACCAACCGAAGAAGGTTCGCGACGCAGCAATTTTGACTTTCCGCCGGTTGATCTTGATCGGGCTTGGCCGTGCGTTGCAGAGATGCGCGCCATCGCCGACGCGCGCGGTGTCTCGGTCGCCCGGATCGCGCTCGCCTGGTTACTCACCAAGCCGCATGTCACGAGCGTCATTATCGGCGCTAAACGGGTCGAACAGCTCGAAGATAATCTCGGCGCGGTCGATGTCGTTCTTACCGAGGAGGAGCTTGCGCGTCTTGAAGCCGTGAGTGCTCTGCCTCCCTACTATCCCGGCTGGATGATCGATCATCAGGACGCGAGCAGGCTCCCCCTACCTTTCAGGCCGGTCGCGTCGAATTAGAACCGGCTACTGCACACCAATCGCTTCGACGTGGGCGGCTGTAAGCACCCGCCCCGCGTTGAATTGAATGCGCCCACTACAAAAGAGAGATAGACATGCCAAAAGGTTATCTGATCGCACACGTCAGCATCTCGGATGCAACTGCTTACGCCGCCTATGCAAAAGCCGCTGGCGATGCAATGAAAAATTTCAGCCCGAAGGTCATTGCGTCGTCGGGACAGTATGAAAACCTCGAAGGCGAGGCCCACGAGCGGCATGTGGTTTTTGAGTTTGATTCGTTCGCCGAGGCAAAGCGTTTCTACGAGAGCCCCGAATACCAGGCGGCCAAGGCGCTCCGCGCCGGGGCAGCGACCGGTACCTTTGTCATTCTCGAAGGGACTTCATAACTCTGAGCGCGAAGCGCTCAAACACTTGACCCCTCGCTTTGATCTGGTGCCAGGCATATTCGCGAATCCCGGCCGCCCTCATTGGGGGCGACACAGTTTGCGAAAGCGAGTACTCAAGTTTATCGACGCATACCTTGCGATGCCCAACTATTGCGCCGAACGTCGACTGGCCTATGCGACCGGACGAGCGGCTCTTGGACCTTGGAAGCTGCCGTTGAAAATGTGCGGGATCGGCGGGCCGTAATGGGTCGCTTTATGCCCTTTGCATGAGAGGCCACGTCCGCAGCAATCGTTGCACTCAGTCGTCGGGCGGTACGCGGCCAGGAGGCGTCATTCGTCGCGGCTACCGGTTGGACATTCGTGCGGCGGCTTCGCTCCGTAAACGGCCGTGCGCCCACCAACGATGCGCGTCACGTTATCGGCCGCACTGGCCACCGCTGGCCGATCATTGCCTGGCCGCTTTGGACGGTAGCTTACGCGTTCAGTCACGAGTACCTTCGACCTTTTTGCGGACTGTTCTCGCTCTCCATGGCAGTCTCGAACGCGAGAACCTTGCCGGCAACGCTGCGGAAATCGGCGCGTATTTCGGCCAGCAGTTGCACGCGGCGTTCGACAACCATCCGCTCGTCGGCGAGGTGCGCAGCGTCGGGATGCTCGCGGCGCTCGAATTCATGGCCGACAGGGAAGCGCGCAAGCCGTTCGACGCGGCATTGAAGATCGGGCCGCAGGTATCGGCGGCGGCGCTGCGTCGCGATCGCGCGCGCAATGCCGCACGGCGACATTCTCGGCTTTGCGCCGCCGCTCGCGATGACGCGCGCGGAAGCGGACGAGATCGTCGGTATCGCGAAGGCTGCGGTCGACGAGGTCGCGGAACGCACGCTCGCTGTCGCCGGGTGACGAGTGGGTAGCGGGTTTGCGAAGGCAAGCCCGCTGCGCCGCAGCCCGCGATAGCGTCTCGACGTGGAAGCGTCGCATTCGGGGGCTTAAAACGACAGGAGCCCCCCGTGCGGAGCCCGTGTTCTTCGTGATCCGTATCGGGCGTGTATCCAACACGCCCGATTGCTTCAGACGGGAATCAATGCTTGGCCGCGGCAAAGTCCTGCACGACGCGGGATACCGCCACGCGAACGTTCTTTTCCGAGGCCGGCGTATTGCGGCTTCTGCCGATGAAGCGCGGTACGCCGTCGGTAATCACGCCGGCGACTGCCGCGATGTCGCCGTTGGCCAGCGCGCCGAGTGCCGTTCGCTGGGTGCCGCCGACGCAGGCGTCCAGAATGACGACGTCCGCATCCTTGCCGACCTGCAGGAAACCCGAGTTGATGCCGTAGGTGCGGGCATTGTTGCCGGTGGCGGCGCAGATGGCCATTTCCGGCGCCATGCGCCGCCCGAGACTGGCGAGGTGGGTGATCGTGTACATCATGCCGAGCGGCATGATCCCGCTGCCGGTGGGGGTGTCCGTCGCGATCAGGTAGCGATCGAACTGGTCCGCATCGACGGCCATGTCGGCGATCTTCAGCAGCGTGCGCAGATTGCCTGCCGTGCACACCTGCATGGCGATCTGGCTTTCGTTCAGAATGCGATCGAAGTCGCCGTCGGGCATGGCGACCGGGCCGCCGTTGATGTGGAACGAGACATGCGGCTGCATGGCGAGCAGGTGGTCGGCCCAGATCCCCGACGACCCCGGGATGGAAGAGCCGCCCGTGTGCACGGTCGTGATCATCCCGCATTCCCGCGCCCAGGCGACCATCGGCGCGTAGTCGAACGGCGACTTGACGCCTCCGAAGCCGGCTTTCGCAAGCCATACGCCCTGGTCGGCCACGTCCCTCAGGTCCTGCTGCGTCAGTCCCGGTTCGAGGATGATGGAACCGGCGAATACCCTCATGCCGCCCGGACGGTAATGCTGAAAGCAACGTTGCGCCGCGACGGCCAGCGCCTTGACGCCGGCCGGATCGGTGGGGCGCCCCGGAACGTGAACCTCGGACGCGCTGATCGACGTCGTCGTGCCGCCGTGCAGGTAGCTTTCGAGAAAGCCGACCGTTTTCTGGCGCGGCGTGTAGTCGCCGAAGGTGTTGTGCACCTGCGAGTCGATCAAGCCGGGAATGGCCGTTGCCCCGTCGGCATCGACGACGACGTCGCAGTCTTTCAGATCGTCGTCGGACAGTGTCCCGATCTTCTTGATGATGCCTTCTTCCATCAGGATGCCGTCGCCTTGTGCGAACGGTTCGCGCCATTCGCCGGTGACGATCGTCTTGAGGTTCACGATTGCGGTTTTCATGCGTGTCTTGCTCCGTTCAGAAAGGATCAGTAGAGGCCGTCTTCGCCCTTGATTTCATCGGCCTGCAGGCCGCCGACGCGCGCGCCGATACGGCCGCGGTTCGCGACGCAGAACATCACGGCGACTTCATCGGGCTTCGGGCCTTCCGGAATCGCCACGGTCATGCCGTCGTAGTGCGAGCGCACGTACAGCGCGTCCTTGTGCGCCATCGGCACGTCGACCGACGTGCCGGCTGCCGCCACTTTCACGAACGACTGGAACCACGCCTTGCCGCCGCCGGCTGCCTTGCGCAGCGGCTCCGCAAATACGCTGGTGAGCAGCGCGGCGGCATGTTCCTGTTCGCCGGCGATGCCGACGAGCGCACCCTTGCCGTAGCTTTGAATCCGGTACGGGGCCATCGTTTCGACGGCGAGTTTCGCCAGTTGCTCGCCGATCGGCACGCTTGCGTCGATCATTTCGGAAAGGTCGTCGACCTGCTGGCCGGCATAGGGATTCTTGATGACGGCGACCACCGCGACCTTGCGCAGCGTTTGCTCATCCTTGTACTTGCCGCCCGGCAGATGATTTTCGACGAAGGTGTGAACGGCCTTGACCTGCAAATCCATGCTGACTACTCCAGTGTATCGGCGAGCCGAGTGGTGGTTGGTAACAATGAAATGACGTGTTGCCAAACTTTATGATCGTCGTACAATCATGTCAACGCAAAAATAAATGAACCTTAACCGCTGGAGTGCGCGATATGTTCGGCAAGACCATCCTGTTTTCTGAAATGATTCCCGATTCGGCCTGGGAAGCCGATTTCAATGAGTGGTACGACACCGAGCACATTCCCGTGCGTATGCGAGCGCCCGGCTTCGTCGGCGCGCAGCGCTATCACGGCGTGGATTCTCCGGCCTATCTTGCCGTGTACGAAATGGAGTCGCCGGCTGCACTCGCGACGCCGGAATACAAGGAGATCAAGGGGAGTCCGTCGGACCGCACGAGGAAGATGCTCAACGGCGTGACGGGTTTTACCCGATACATCGGGGTCGAGTCGGGTCATTGGGACGCACCTGCCGGCGCGGTCAACGATGCGCCCGTGCTATATGCCGTGTTCTTCGAAGTGCCGCCGCAGCATGCGGACGAATTCGATCGCTGGTACGTCGAGGATCACATCCCCACGCTGATGAAGTGCGAGGACTGGCTGAAAGTGCGTCGTTTTGAAATCGTCGATGGAGAGCCGGGTAAGTACACGCACCTGGCGCTGCATTACCTGGCATCCACGGCTGCGTTGTCTTCGCCTGAACGGGACGAGGCGCGGCGGTCCCCCTGGCGGGCCAGACTGGCTGCGCAAGACTGGTTCAAGGGGCATTACGTCGTTTTTGAAAAGCATGGGCAACGTTTCAAGGCAGCCCTTTAACGGCTGTCTTTCGACGATTGTCTTTCCCGCACGCCGTAGCGCGGACTCGGGTGTGCTACGATGGCGCCGGTAAATCCATTTCAAAAAAAGCGGGCATGTCCTTGCGTGCCCCGCTTCGCAATGTCCGGAGCGGATTACAGGTATGACGCTCGATATCAAGATTACTCCGCAAACGGTTCTGCTACAGACGACGCTGAAGCTTCGCGAGGCCATCATGCAGGGGCACTTTGCGCCGGGGGAGCGGCTGGTCGAGCTTTCGCTCTGCGAGCGCATGGGGGTCAGCCGCACGACGATCCGCGAGGCGCTCCGGCGTCTGGAATCGGAACGGCTGATCACGAATAAACCTAATCGCGGACCGTCGGTTGCGGTAATCACGCAGAAAGAGGCCGACCACATTTACCACGTCAGAAAATTGCTCGAGGGCGAGGCCGCCGCGTTGTTCGCGGAACGGGCGACGCCCGTCGAGGTCGATCTGCTCCAGCGGGCACTCGATGATTTCGAGGCTGCGGTGGTGCAGGATTCGGCGATCGGCCGGGTGAGTTCGACGAGCGAGTTTTACGAAATCATTTTGAAAGGATGCGGCAATCCGATCATTCATGAGGTGATTGCTTCCCTGCTTGCGCGGATCAACGTGCTGCGGGCGAAGTCCATGTCGGCGCCGGGGCGGGCGCGGATCAGTGCGGCGGAAATGCGCCGGATGATGACCGCCATTCAGCAGCGCAATGCGCCGGCCGCCCGTATGGCTGCAGAGGCGCATGTGATTGCCGCCCGGGATGCAATCAGGGCCGCATGGGGGAAGAATACGGACGAGCCCGATTCGGGCGCGGACATCGTTCTCGATGGCGAGGCCGAGTCCCTGCCGGAATCCGCGAACCATCCTCCGGTGGTCCCCGTCGTGGGCGACGAACTATGGGCGAAAATTGAAACGATTTTGCCGCCCGTTGCTCCGCGTCGCCGCCAGTATCCCGGTCGCAAGCCAACACCCGACCGGTTTGCGTTGCTTGGGATTATCTATGTGCTCGGCAACCGGATCAGCTGGAACCACTTGCCGGCCGATCTCGGCTGCGGATCGGGCGTGAGCTGCTGGCGGCGCATGAAGAACTGGCAAGAGGCTGGGGTATGGCCAAAAGTCGAGCGCCTACTGGTGCAGGCCGGCTTGCTGCCTCGCGGCAGCCCGGCCAAACCCAGGGCGGAGATCGGGGAACCGGGTCCCGCTACGTGGAAGACGGACATCGCCGGCCCGTTGCGCAGATCTGCGAAGCGCGATTGACCGATGTTACGGGCCGGCTTTACAGGCCGATGTAGAACATCATCATGTAGATGACCATTTCCCGCTCGCTATCCGAGAGCTGTTTGGTGAAATATTCGACGTGCACGCGTACCGCATCGTCTATCGTGCATAGCAGTTTCACGCCGTTGCTGGTGATGCCGATGAAGTTCGATCGCAAGTCGTCCTCGCACGGAATGCGTTCGGCGTAGCCCTTGGCAATGAGTGTGCTGGAAACACTCGAGGCGAACGCCTGCGAAATATCCATGCGCGCAGCGAGTTCCTTCACGCGCAGCCGGCCGTCCTGGCTCCCGTATATCTGGATCAGGCTCTGGTGGTGAATGGCGTCGAGGCCATGTTCTTTTGCGTGCTCTTCGATGATGCGAAACACCTTGCGCAGGACATACCGCGCATTGGCGACTCCACTGAAATACAGGTGTTTTTCGGCGGTTTCGCGTGCATCCCTGATTGCCTTCAGGCTGAATGAGCGAGCAAGAGGCGCGAGCGAATCGGACATGATCGGGAAAGTGGTAACGATTTTTAAATCATACAGTTTTTGATGGAAGAGGGCTTTGCCGACCGACTCGCGAGCCACCGGACAGCGCCCTTCGTCATTGCGGTCGCGCCCCGACCCGTTCGATGTCGGGTTGCTCATAGGCGCGCGACCGGCTATGGCAGCCGTCGTGCCGGGAGCCGCATCCGGCACGACGATGGTCCGGGTTAGCCCAATGCGAGAACGTTGTCCACGAGCTGCTTGGCGCGGCCGAAGTCATAGGCGCGGGCCATGTTCTGCTTGACGAGGAAGGATGCCCCGCCATAGAACTTTTCATATTGCTGGTGGCGGCCCGCAAACTCCGTTCCGATTACGTCCCATGCCATCTTCAGAAGTGCGACGCGCTTGCGCGAGGACGCATTCGGCGAACTGACGTACCGTTCGAGGTCGGCGGCGGTTTCGGGATTCTCGTAATCGTGCACGGAAGAGGGCAGCATGATCATCGAACCGCCACTCAGCTCGCGAACGATATCTACCATCTTCGGGTTCAGTTGCGACTGCAGCGACATGACCGAGTAGAGCGCCTGTTTCGACGGCCACGCAATGCCGTCTTCGTCGATATAGCTTTGCGTTTCCTGGGCGAGCACCATGGATTCGACGATGGTGGCGATGGCCGCCATTTCCCCCATCTGGACCTGCACCGGCGGCAGGGCGTCGTTGCCCGTCAGTTCGTTGATGTGCTTCGTCAGGCCGAGCATGAAACGCAGCTTGGTCGCATAGCGCGTCTGGGCCTGATGGTTGCCGTACGAGTGCGACGGCGCTTTCCACCACTGATCCCAGCAGATCTGGCGATTACGATAGATGAACACGTTTTCCCACGGGACGAACACGTCGTCCAGCACCAGCAGCGCATCGGTTTCGTCGAAGCGGCTCGACAGCGGATAGTCGAACGTGCTCGTGGCGTTCGAGGCAAACGAGCGGCGCGAGTAAATCTTCACCCCGGGCGCATTGACCGGAATCATGACGCCGTTTGCGTAGGCGTCGTCTCCGGGCGTCAGCGGGTGGATGCAACTGAGGTACACGTAGTCGGCAAGGGCTGCGCCTGTCGCAAGTTGCTGCGCGCCGCGCAACACGATGCCGTCATCGCGCTCCTTCACGACGCCGGCATACAGCGTCGGATCCGATTGCTGATGCGCCGGTTTGCTGCGATCGATCTGCGGCGGAACGATGGCGTAGGTCGCATACAGGGAGTTGTCGCGGGCATATTGGTAAAACCGCGATACGTTTTTTGCGAAATGATCGCCGGCGGAGCCGAACAGGGCGGGCTTCGCTGCGAATCCGGCCAGGAAACTGCCCACATGGTCGGGCGAACGGCCCATCAGCCCACATGTCGATTCCGCCCATTTTTCGGCGGCGCGGCGTCGTTCGCCGAGTTCCGCTGCCGAACGCGGGATCTGAAAGCAGCGAAGTGCCTGCGTTCCGGTTTCGGTCGTGTAGGTCATGACCTCGCGATTTTCCGGGGCGGCGGCAATGTCGTAGAGGTGAGCGATGGACCGCGTTGCTCCGCAGAATGCCGGGTGCGTGGTCACGTCGCCGACGACTTCTCCGTCAATGAAAACACGGCGACCATCGTTCTTGATGCTCGCAAGATATTCGCTGCCTGTGCGCATGTGGGGTTTCTCCGTGGACGAATGCAAATACGACTTTTCCCTGGATGAGGGACCAGGGATTGAGGGGATTACTGCGGATCGAGTTTTCTGTGATCGGCCGCCGCGAGGTGCTCGAAACGGCCGTTGACGTAAACAAGGGGATGAGGGTTTTCGTTGGTTTCGATGTTCTGGACATCGCAAATCACGATCGCATGGGTTCCATACGGGAAAACGTCGGCGACCGTGCATTCGAGCGCCGCGACGGCCTCGGAAAATCTCGGGGCGCCATTGCTGCCTTCGACCCATTGAAGACGATCGAGCGGGTCGTCCGATGGCCTTGCGCCGCCAAACATCATCGCAATGTCTTCGTGTCCGGCTCCGAGAAAATTCACCGTGAGCGCGCCGCTCTGGCCGACGAGCCGGAACATTTCCCCGGACATGTTGATGCAGGCCAGAACCCTCGGAGGTTCCGCCGAAAGCGAACAGACGGCCGTTGCGGTCATGCCGCGCTTTTCGTCGCCGGTTGCCGTCGTCAGCACGGTCACTCCTCCGACAAGAAGCCGCATTGCATTCCTGAATTTTTCAGTATTCCTATTCATATGGTGGGCTCCGTGTTCCTGCTGGATGTAGATGGAACTGATCTGAGGAGCATGTTCGGGCGGACAAATATATTTGTCAACTATATTTGTTTTGTTTTATATATGCCCCGGCAAAGCGTCCGCCGGTGCGGCCGGCGAGTGGCCGCACCGGCGCGCGCGCAGCGGCCTGCGGTCGGTCCGGCTACCGGAATGAATGCGGCTTTGAGGAGAGCGGGAGAAGAAAAAGGCCCTCCGTGTCTGGTCGCCGATGGAGCAGACGTGGCAGGCCTCGGTGGGGCGAACGGGGATCAGAAGAAGTGGTGAACGCCTACGCGAATGGCTGTCTGGTTCGGGCTGTTGGACGGCGCGAGCAGCGGGATCGCGGCATTGCCGAACCCGTCGGCATGTTCATAGGTTACCTGAGCATAAACCAGCGTTCGGCGGGAGAGCTGGTGGAGGTCGCCGACGCCGATGTTTTCATATCGCGTGCCGCTCAGCCAGGACAGGTAGCCGCCGACGGCGATCGTATTGGCATGGGTGACGTGGATGTCGGCCCCGAGTTCTGCCGTTCTCATCCTGGCTTCCCCGGCTTCGGCGTCCAGATTGACCTGTGTCAGCACGCCGTGCAGGTCGAGATGAGGGCTGGCCGAATAGAAGGCGGATAACCCAATGATGTTCTGGTCCTTCGCCAGGAACAGTTTGCCGCTGGTCAGTTGCTGGCCGAGAAAGCTCGTGTAGCCCAGTTGCGTGGCCAGATCGATGGAGTGATTGCGCCATCCGCTATAGACGGCCGCGACTCGCAGAGGGCCGCTCTTATACGTGATATCCGCACTGATGACGCGCCCCAATTGCGTCGTTCCGTCGCCGAATCCATAGAGGAATGCCGCTGACAACCCGTGATAGGACGGCGTGGCGTATTTGATCGAGTTGTTGATCGAGTCGCCGCGGATGCCCAGGTTGTCGAGGTTGGCGGGGTGGAACGCATAGAAGGTGTATTGCACCGCGCCGTTTGCGTTGACGCGGTTGACTTCCGCATTCAGGTCGAGTTGTCTGCCGAGGGTCAGCGTGCCGTAGTCGCTGGACAGGCCTACCCACGAGAAGTGACTGAACGCCTCGCCGGCGATGGTGCCCGCGCCGGTGCTCGAAAGAAAACCGTTTTGCAGGGCGAAGATGGCCTTCAGGTGGTTGCCGAGGTCTTCCGTGCCGCGAATGCCGTAGAAGTCGGGAACCGCGACCGGGCCGACCGTGGCCGTGCCATGCCCTTTGGCGTTCGTATTGTAGGTAATGCCTTCATCGATACTGCCGTACATCGAAACGCTGCTTTGCGCATGTGCCATGCCGGTAGCGAGCAGGAAAAGCATTGAAGAAGTGACGGTTTTTTTCATGTAGGACCCCTATGGAACGATTATGTTTTCACGTCATCCGGCTGGATCAGCCGCCTTGCCTTGCTTCTCCCCTGATCAGGGTGGCCATGCCTGCCGAGCCGATCAGCGCGGCCACGGGCAGGATAGTCAGGCCGATGTCGAAGCTCCCGCTGCTCTGTATCAGCGCGCCGATGACGAGGGGCGAGAACGCCGAGATCACGTTTCCAAGACCGTTATGCACGCCGACACCCGCAGCAACGGCCCGGGCCGGAAGGATCCGAAGCGCCAGGGCGAACTGCGGCGGCAGGCCGGCGCCCCAGAATAAGGAACTGGTGGCGACCAGCATGGCGGCCGCCTGGGGATCGGGCATCTGGATGACGAGCCACATCGAGACGCCGGCAAGAAGAAAGGAGCCGGCGCATACGAGCGCGCGTCGTTTCAGCTTGTCGGACAGCCAGGAACTCAGCACCATGCCGAGGAACATCGTGACGAACGGCAGCCACGCATAAACGCCGGATTTATGAAGATCGAAATGGCGGGCGCGAACCAGATAGCTCGGCAGCCAGCTGTTCAGTCCCCACAGATAGATCAGCGCGCAGGTGTTGAAGAGCGTCAGCATCCAGAAGCGCCAGTCCTTGATGAACTGCAGGACTTTCTGCATGTACGGTTCGTGATCCACCGCTGCCGCGGACGCCGGGGCGACGGCGGTCTCGGGGCGGTCCTTGATCAGGAAGAGCACGAGCGGCAGCACGACCAGCAGATTCAGCGCCGCATAAAACATGAACGACGAGCGCCACCCGTATGCGGCGACGATATGCAGGGTCAGGGCAAAGCCGATGGCGGAGCCGAGCGGGCTGCCGACCAGCCACATCGCGTTTGCCCTTGCCTGTTCTTCCGGGGGAAACCACTGTTTGACCAGCTTGTTGGTCAGCGAGAACTGGGGGCCTTCGGCCATACCGAGCAGCGCGCGATAAAACAGCATGGCGGTGAAGCTGCTCGTCGAGCCAATCAGGAGCATCGACACGCCCCAGATCACGGCACCGACGGTGATGGAGCGCTTTGCGCCGAACACGTCGCCGACGAACCCGAACAGCACGCCGGAAATGCCGTAGGCAAAAACGAAGACGGTCATCAGCAGCCCCATCTTCGCGGCGCCCATGCCGCCGCCTACTTCATTTTGAAATGAATGATCGGTGAACAGAATGGCGATGCTGATGCGGTCGAAGAATGCCGACAGAACGGCAATGAACAGCACGCCCGCGATAAGCCAGCGTCGGGGACTGGCCGGAGAGGCCGAGGTAAGCCCCCGTGTCAGGGTTGATGGTTCAGACATGTGCATCGCAACTCCGTACGTGAAATGGCTGTCCGGTCGCTCCCCGTCGAAGGAGCCATGTAGCCGTTAAATAAATTGTCTTACAGTCGTACTGTTTACTATTAAAAAATGATCGTCAACAGGAAAAAATTCCTGCCGCATGGCTGGACTCGTCGCTGGGCCCCTCGGAAGGGGGCGATGGGCGGGCACGAGGCAGAGGGAAAGAGGGGAGCAGACAGGTGGCGAAGCGCAGCGGGGCGGGCTCCGTCCGGGTCGAGAAACCCGGGGTTGGTGTTGTGGGGGACTGGGCGCGAGGAAGCCGTGCCGGCTATCGGGTCTCCAGAGCAGCCGACAACGCCGTCTGAAAGTCAGCGCCAGTTTCCGCCCACCTAACTTCCGTGTTTGAGAAGGTCCACGATTGCGTCCGCAACCCAACTTGCGGACGCAATCCATGACCAAGGATGACCTGACCTTTTTGCCCTTACGGGTGACGCGCGTTGGTGTCGGCGGCAAGCGCAGCTTCGATCCAGCGGGCAAGCGACGGCTGATCGAGGCCTGCCGGCAACCGGGCGCATCGCTGCCTGGCCTGGCCCTGAAGGCTGGAGTGAACGCCAACCAGTTGCACAAATGGGTTCGGCAGCACGAACGCTCAAATACCCCGGTGAGAAACGGCGTGGCGTGCGGGTCATCGGCCTTCGTGCCGGTCGTCGTCGCGAACGATGGTCCGGCGCCGGTGCCAGTGCTGGCAGCGGCACCTGCTGCGCGGCCCGTACCAGAACGGGAACCATCGCGTCTGTCGCCGCGATCAACGACGTCGGCGCGGCTGTCGGCGCAGTTGCCCAACGGCGTAAAGCTCGAGCTCGAATGCGCGGGAGGCGATGCCGAACTGGTGGCCGCAATGGTTACCGCATTGGGAGCGTGCTGATGTTTCGCTTTGAGGCCGACCTGAAGGTATTCCTGCATCGGGAGCCAATCGACTTCCGGGCCGGTATCAACAATCTGGTGATGCTGGTCGAGCAGTCGATGCAGCTCGATCCGTTCGCACGCTCGGTGTTTGCCTTCCATAACCGCAAACGCAACCGGGTTAAGTTGCTGCCGTACGAGCGCACCGGTTTCTGGCTGATGTTGCGTCGCCTTGAGGAAGATCGCTTCGTCTGGCCACGCCGGCAGCAGGCGGTGATCGAACTGACGACCGAACAGCGGCACTGGCTGATCGAGGGCATCGACGTTGATGCAGTGCGCCGCCATCCGGTACGGCCGTACCGTCACGCGAGCTGAACGCCGGGCGTTGCCAGTAAACAACGGCTCGAGGAGCCGTTACAAATTGACGTAAACCCACTGCACGCAGCAGTCCGCTATCGTGAGGCGCCTGAACGAAGACGACCTCTCCCGATTGCCGCCGGCGCGTGGCTATCAGATCAATCACAAACGCACGGCGCGCATCATGCGCGAGCATGGCCTTGGCGCGATACGACGACGTCGCTACGTGGCGCACCACTGGCAGCCAGCACGACAACCCTGTCTTCCCGAACCTGTACCGCAACCGCATTCCGGATCGACCTGACCAGGTGTGGGTTGCCGATATCACCTACGTTGCACTGGCGTCCGGCTTTGCGTATCTTGCTGCGATACTCGACGCATGCAGCCATTAGTGGCTCCGGTGGGTCAATTCGGCGTGCACATCAACATCAGTGCCACCAGTTCGCCTGGTCGCATGGTCGCATGGTCGCATGGCCGGCTCCGCAGTTCGCACGAGCCGCCCAGCATGCCAGTGGTCAAGAACACGACATCTGTAAATAGCCAGAACACGACATTAGGATATAGCCGCTACAATCAAAAATGCGATAACTTTGATTATGTAAAATAATATACGAAAGATAAAAGCCCCTTAAGCACAACGCTGGGCGCCGCCGCATGGCCGATGGCCTTGGGCACTGCAAGGTGCCGTCTATTCGAACACGCGCTTTCGCAATCTTGGCGACCTTTCTTCCTGCCCCAATCCGCGTGGTCTGATTGGCGTTTATCAGAAAGCTTCGACGCGGATTCGACCGGCAACGCCGCCGTGGCGACCATCAATGGCCCCTTCGCATTAGCGGACGACAAACAGGCGATCATCCGTATGGGCATGCGCCACGAGTTCCGATACGGCTTCGCCGCGCGGGGCGTATGGTGGAACACCGACGCCTCACGCGGCGAAGCTTCGAACGAAGGATTGACTTTTTTCCCTTCGCTTCAAGGTACGGCGATGCGCCGCCCTCCTGGACAGCTACGCCATCTCTGTGGCCGTGGCCCAGGCGCGGAAGCGTCCTTGTACGTGTCGGCTTTCAGGCCGATCGCCGTACCGCCGGTCTTTTCGGCTACGTGCGGAATCAGTTCTTCGCGCGTCGCGTAGGCGAAGTCATCCCAGATCAGCGGGTCGCCTTCGATATTGAATTGCGTGGTCAGCTTGCGGCTGCTTTCCGAGGTCACGAAGAAGTGCACGTGCGCCGGGCGGTTGCCATGGCGGCCGAGCCCGTTCAACAGTTGCTGCGTTGCGCCCTGCGGCGGGCAGCCGTAGCCCACCGGCATGAGCGTGCGGAATTCATACTTGCCGTCTGCCCCCCGTCCTGACGGCGCCGCGCAGGTTGAAATCGTCCTGCGCGCCGGTCGGGTCGAAGTGCGAATAGAAGCCCTTCGAGTTGGCGTGCCAGCATTCCACCAGGGCGCCAGCGCGCGGCTTGCCTTCAAGGTCGGTGACCGTGCCGTGAATGACGGGCGGACCGGCATCCGCGTCCGCGTTGATGTCGATTCACGAAACGCTCTTGCGCACCGGGGCGCCCGCAACGTAAAGCGGTCTTTCGATCGTACACAACGGCGTGACCGTTATCTTCATGTACGGAAAAAGTGGCAACCAGCATCAGGGTTTGCCCATACATCGTGGCGACGGATAGCTTGTGAGGGCGAATCGTCGGCGGATCTACGAGGCGGGTTTCGATACGTTCGCCCATCGCTCAATTAATTAATATTCCAAACTAAATTCGCTTAGCAGAGTGGTGAGTTCCTCTATGATTTCGTGAGGCAGTGTACGTAGATTCAAACCACAGGTATAAGACCGGCGCCATATCTGGCAAATCAATCATATATGGCGCCCATCATCCATGGTATAGATTTTCATGCTGCCGAGTTATAGCGCGGCGCCAGCCGAAGATGCTCGAGCAATTGCCCGAACTCGCCGAGCCGGCGCTTCACGTAGGCGGGCACTTCGACATCCGCGTAATCGTAGAACCCCCTGCCGTCGCGTATGCCGTCGCGCCCTTCTTCCATGTGCCGAGAAACGATGGCGGCCGGTTCGAAGCGCTGACCGATTTCCTTCGCCAGGTAATGCGACGCGTAATAAAGAATGTCGCAACCGCCCCAGTCGATAAACTCGAGCAGTCCAAGGATCGAGAATCGCAAGCCAAAGCCCGTGCGCACAGCCGTGTCGATGTCGTGCGCGCTCGCCACGCCCTCTTCCACCATGCGCGCCGCTTCGTTCATGACGAGCGCCTGAAGGCGCGGCACGATATAACCCGCCGATGGCGCGCACTCGACGGGCACCTTCCCCACGCAGCGCAGCAGTTCTTTGAGCCGCGCGACAACCGCGTCGTCCGTTATGCCGCTGCGGCTGATTTCGACGAGCGGCATCAGATGCGCTGGATTGAGCCAGTGCGCGTTGACGAGCCGTTCTGGATGCGTGACCGCCTTTTGCAGTTCGGTGACGAGAAACGTCGACGTCGTGGACGCAATCGTCGCCGCGTCAGCGATATGCCCGCACAGCCAGGCGAATGCCGCCTCCTTTGCCGCCATGACTTCGGGCACGGCCTCGAACACCACCTCGCAGCCGGCCAGCGCGACCTCGGCGCCCGCGCGGTCGAGCACCTCGACACGTGCGAGCGCTTGCGCTGCCTCGTGCGCATTGATGCGCCCGAAATCGACCTGTGTCTGCAAGTGGCGGTCGATCTCGCCGAGCGCCGCCGCCGCGAACTCCGCGCGCGCGGGCGCGGCTCGTTCCTTGAAGTCGATGAGCGTCACGCTCAATCCTGCGAAGGCGAACGCGAGGGCGATGCCCTGCCCCATGCGTCCCGCACCGAGCACGTGAATATGCTTCACGTCGGCGGCGCTGTGCGTCATGCGAGCCCCCGTGCCAGCAGTTCGCGCATGGCCTCGCGCGAGAGCGAGGCCAGCCCGAGGCTCTCGAGCGTGCGTCCCTCAGCGTACAGATCGCGCTCCGACACGACGCTCGCCACGCTCAGCAACCCTTGCGCCACCGGCGTGGGCATGCCCGCCCAGCGCCCGACTGACACGATGAACGAGAGACCGAGCCGCGTGTCTTCCAGCATGTAGCGATGTGCCTTCAGGTCGATGCTCTCCCGCCAGTCGCCGCTGTCCGTGAGCTTGCCGTGCGCGCCTCGCCCATACATCCATTCCTCGCCTTCGCTCGCGTAGTGATCGGCGAGCGGAAAGTGCGGCGCACCGTATCCCAGCGCCTCGCGCACGGCCACTCGCTCCGCGTCGAGCGCATTCGTCACGCGGCGAATCGACGGCTGCGTGCCTTCGTTGTGGATGTCCCACGCTTCGAAATGTTCGAGCGGCCCGGCATTCATCATAATGAGCGGCGGATGAATCACCGGCCCGGCGTTCATCAGCGCGCCGCTTAGCGCATCCTCGGTCGGCTCGACGCTGGGGTAACCCGCCTTGAGCAACGGAAACGCCCAGCCCGCCGCATTCGCAGGAAACACGCCAGTGGGCAGGCGCGTCGCGTAGGCACTGATGACCACGTCGTTCTCACCGTGGCGGCGGACGAGATACGGCAGCGTGCCCGTTTCCGCGAACGCCACGCGCGCGCGGTTGCCCGCGTCGGCCATTGCCTTCGCAAACACGTAGCTGCCGAACGTGCCGGGCGGCAGATAGACCACTTGCCCGTCCGCGAGGAGCGGTGCAAGCTGGCGTGCCAGCGATTCGTGCGTCGTAGACGGCAGCGGAATGACGATCAGTTGCGCCTCGCGCACCGCACTGCCGAGACCGTCGACGAGGCGAATCTCGCCGCGCGCCTCCCCTACGGGCACGCGACGCTTGCCGCGCCAGTCCTGTACGTTCAACACGCCCAGTTCGCGCAGACGCACGCATGCCGCGGTATCACGCCGCCACCATGTCACGTCGTGGCCTTTTTCGAGCATGTCGATCGCTGCCGCAAAGCATCCGTGGCCGCCACCCAGTACGCTAACCTTCATTGTTCGCCTCCTTGTGCAATTGCTTGAGCATTAGCTGGCGTTCAGATTAAAGGGACCGCCTGCACACTGCGCTTCAACACGCGCAAACGCTGTTCAACTCCGGCAACGCAATGGTTGGCGGCTATGAGGGGCAATCCTTTCTTGCGCAGACTTATTGGCCATCGGATCATAGGTGCCGAGGCTCTGCCGCCTTTCCGAGGCCATTGAACGAATGGAAATTGCGATTCCGCGCAAACACAGCAACCGGCTCGGCGCCACGCGCGCGCGCGAGGACGTCGAACGCGAAGTGGCGAAGCTGCTTTGCGAGCACCGCATGGAAGTGTCTGGGCGCGAGCCGCTGAACGCCGAGCTTTATAGCGTCGCGATGCATCGCGCGAGCCTGCTCGAACTGTGCTACGGCCGCGAAACCGAAATAGATGCGGGCGAACTCGACCACCATTACCTTTTTCGCACGACCCTCGCGGGCCGCTGCGAGTTGCAATCGGGCAATGAGCGCGTGTCGCTGTCGTCAGGCAGTCTCAGCGTGTCGTCGCCGTCGCGCAAGAGCCGAATCCGCACCGACACGGCGTGCCGCAGCCTGCTGTTGCGCATCGATCGCGCCGCGCTCGAAATCAAACTCGCGGAGATGCTGCAAAGCTCGCTGCGCCGTCCGCTCGTGTTCGACCTCGAAATTGGCCGCGCGCACAGCGGGGCCGCCGTCTTCCATTCCACGCTGCGCTACCTGTGCGGCCTGTGCGAGCAGATCGAGCCGAGCACGCGCGACAGCCTGCTCGGACCCGAACTCACGCAGTGGCTCGCGACGCTGTTGCTCATGCAGCTACCGCATTCATATAGCGAGACGCTCGCGCGCGGCGCGAAGCCGCCGCTGCCCGCGCATGTCAAACGCGTGCGCGAGTATATCGACGCGCATCTTGGCGAAACGCTCTCCATCCCGACGCTGGCCCAAGCGGCAGGTGTGTCGCCGCGCACCCTGCAAAACGGGTTCAGCCAGTTTCTCGGCCAGTCGCCCGCCGAATACATCCGCGAGCGGCGCATCGAAGCCGTGCATCGCGTGCTGAAAACGGACCCGGAGCGCAGTGTGACCGATGTGCTGCTCGAGCACGGCGTGCATAGTTTTGGCCACTTCGCGAAAGCATATGGACGGCGCTACGGCTATCCGCCTTCGGCGACCGCCAGGCGCGCCCTGTGAAGCGCCCCCCATGCCGAACTCCAGCGACTCCATGGCAAACGCGAGCGTCGAACCCGCCGACGCGCTGCGCGTGCAGGATCTCGACCTCAACCTGCTCAAGACCTTCAACGCTGTCTATGCGGAGAAGCATGTCGGGCGCGCGGCGCTGCGCCTTGGCATCACGCAGCCTTCCGTGAGCCACGCGCTCGGCCGCCTGCGCCTCCTGTTTCATGACGCGCTTTTCGTGCGTACAAGCGGCGGCGTCGAGCCCACGCCGCGCGCGCAGCGCCTTGCGGCATCGATCGACCGCGCGCTCGCCATCCTCCAGGCCGTGCTCGACGAAGGCGCGCAATTCTCGCCCGCCACGTCGCGCCGGACTTTCCGGCTGCACATGAGCGATTTCGCGGAAACCGCATTCCTCCCTACGCTGATGCGCGAACTCGACGAACGCGCGCCCGGCGTCGTGATCGAAACGCAGCATATCGAGGAAAGCCGGTTCAACGTGGCCGTGGAATCGGGTCGCATCGACTTCGCCATGGGCCATTTCCCCCACGCGTTCAGCCACTTCCATCGCAGCGAACTGCTACAGGAGCGCTATGTCCTGATGATGGCGCGCCGCGTAGCCGAACGCTACGGGCTCGACGATCATTTCGTGCTCGACGGCGCCGCGCCGCCCGCGCTGCAGTTCATAGCGGTCAGTTCGCATCCGCAGTCCACCGCCTTGCTGGAGCAACACGGGCTTACCTCGCGCGTGCGCGTCGCCGTGCCCAATTTCATGGTCGTGCCCGCCATCCTCTATCGCTGCGACTACGCGCTGATCCTGCCCAGGACCGTTGCGCGGGCATTCGCGCCACTCGGCGAAATGGCCGCGTTCGAAATTGCCAACGCATCGACGTGGCCGGTCAATGCCTACTGGCACCGCCGCTTCGATGCCGACCCGGGCCACCGCTGGCTCCGTGCCCTTCTGATGGAGCTTTTCCGTATCGGCGCGCGCGAACCGTACGATAGCTGGCTCGCGATACCGCCCAATCTGAAGCCGCCCGCGCTCAATGCTTGACGGCACGAGCGGGGCGCCATAACGCACGCCTAGAACGACGTGAGGATGCCCGCCACGATCGAGCTTGCGGTCGCCCCCGGCTTGCCAACCGGCACTGCGCCGCCGCCCGCGCCGTTGATCGAAAACGCCGCGTGCTCGCCGTTGTGGACCATCGCCGCGCCCGTGTAGAGCACCGTGCGCTTCGAGAGCGGGTAGTCGAGACGCAGGCCGTATGAATCGGCGTTGCCCTCGCTATCCGCAATCTTGCGATAGTGGCCGTAGCTCACGAGCAGCGAAGCGCGGCCGATGGGCACCGTCGCGTTGACTTCAAAAAGGTCGTTGTGCGGATTCGAGTACGCGCTCGCCACAGCGGTCGTGACATCGGGGCCGCCACGGTGCCGCAAATAGATGAACGCGGGCTTCACGAAGCCGAAGTCGTACGAGATTGCACCTAGCGCGTAGTTGCCGGTGCCCGTGGGACTCGCAGCCGTTAGCGCCGCAGCGGTTGCCGTGCTGAACTTCTGCTGCATGTAGTCGACGTCGATCGAAAGCGGCCCGCTCGCATAGTTGAGCCCGGCGCCGTAGGTGTCTCCAAGGGTCGACGGAACATTGGTCGCGCCATTCGCGCCGCGCGAGGCCGCTGCACGCAGCAGGAACCCGGCGACGCGCGGCGACGTATAGCGCAGCGTATTGCTCGTGCGCAGAAACCAGGGCTGCACGAAGTTGTTCGACGCGTTGCCCCACGCAAGGCCCGCGCCATAGCCCGGCAAGCTGTAGGTCACGAACGAGGTGTGCAGGATCGTATAAGTCTCGCCAGCCTGCAGCCCGCCAAAAGGCCCGTTTAGTCCTACCCACGCTTCGCGGCCGAACAGCGAGCCGTTGCCGCTAATCGCGCCGTTTGCCGAATTGAAGCCGTTTTCGAGTTTGAAAATCGTCGCATAGCCGCCGCCGAGATCTTCAACGCCCTTCAAGCCCCATTGCGTCGCGAACAGATTGCCAGTGCCCATGCGCACCACGTGGTTCGGCCCGAAATTCGCATACTCGATCGAGGTGTCGACGCGGCCATAAAGCGTGAGACTCGATTGTGCGAGCGCCGGCATTGCCGCCAAACCCGCGAGTGAAATACACCACTTCCAGTTGGTCATTCCTGTCGTCCCCGGCGAGAGTGAATCGACGCTTCGCACGCAGCCAGCGAAGCGTGTCACGTTGTTGAAGAATCGGGGCGAGTCTAGAAAGGCCAATATCGAACGTCGATCAATCCGGCCATATATCACTTATAGATTCAATTCATGAGTGCGGCGGCGTACGGCCAATGAAGCCGAAAACGCCTGTCTATGCACGATGCGCGGCAATGCGCCTGGTAATTTCTTTAGACCGCTCGGTAGTTGTGAGCAGACGAGCGGGGAATTTGCTCCTATGTCTGCGAAATTTGTTTGCGTACGCTGGCTCATCTGTGTGCATGCACCAGAGACAACACGATTGACACACCGGAGATACACAATGAACCCCAACCCCGCCAGCGCAACGAGCACCAGACGCTATACGTACGAGTGGTACGTCGTGCTGATCTGCATGCTTGCCTATGTCTTTTCGTTCGTCGATCGCCAGGTTCTGGCGCTCATGATCGAGCCGATCAAGCGCGACCTGCATCTCACCGACACCCAGTTCAGCCTTGTGCACGGCTTTGCGTTCTCGCTCTTCTATGCCTTGATGGGCATTCCGCTGGCGTATCTCGCCGACCGCTTTGCGCGCCCGCGCATTATCGCCACAGGCATCGCGCTCTGGAGCGTCGCCACGGCGGCGTGCGGCGTCAGCCAGAACTTCCTGCATATGTTCCTCGCGCGTATGAGCGTGGGCGTCGGGGAAGCCTCGCTCTCGCCGGGCACCTATTCGATGCTCGCCGACTATTTCCCCAAGGAGAAACTCGGGCGCGCGGCAGGCGTGTATTCGCTGGGCTCGTTCATCGGCGGCGGGATTGCGTTCCTGATCGGCGGCTATGTGATCGCGCTGCTCAAGCAGGCTTCGATGGTCACGCTGCCCATTGTCGGCGCGGTGCATGCCTGGCAGGTCACATTCTTCATCGTAGGCTTGCCTGGTCTGCTCGTGGGCCTCGTTTTCATACTCACCGTGCGCGATCCCCAACGCAAGGGGCTCGTGCAGGACGCGGGCGGCAACGCCCGGCGTGTTTCACTTGCCGATTCCGCGCGCTTCATCCGTTCGCATGGCAAAACGTTTCTCTGCCACTACATCGGCTTCTCGTTCTATGCGATGACGTTGTTCTGCCTCATGAGCTGGACCCCGGCGTTCTATATCCGTCGCTTCGGCCTGTCGCCGGTGGAAGCGGGCTACACGCTCGGCACGATCCTGCTCGTCGCCAACACCACCGGCGTTTTTTGCGGAGGATGGCTCAACGATTGGCTGCTGCGCCGGGGTCGCAGCGACGGCCCCATGCTGGCCGGTTGCATCGGCGCGGCGGCAATGGTGCTGCCCGCCGCCGCCTTTACGCAGGTGAACAGCCTGGGCAGTTCGCTCACGCTGCTCGTCATCGCGATGTTCTTCGCCTCGTTCCCGATGCCGACCTCGACCGCCGCGATGCAAACGCTCGCGCCCAACCAGATGCGCGCGCAGATTTCGGCTGTGTTCCTGCTCGTGTCGAACCTGATCGGCCTCGGCATCGGCACGACGCTCGTCGCGCTCCTGACCGACAAGGTGTTCGGCTCGCCGCTCGCCGTCGGCAATTCGATGTCGATCGTGAGCCTCGTCGCAGCGCTGCTCGCGACCGTGCTGCTGGGCTTCGGCTGCCGCCATTTTCGTCTGAGCCTGGCGCGCGAGGAGCGGCAAAGCGCCGACCTCAGCGGGGACGAACAAGGCGTGGCCGCGGCGACGCTCAGCGTCACGCGCGCCTGACGCGGGAACGCGCTTCGCGCGGCCTTATTATCAACGTTATTTATGCGGGAGGAGATTTTTTATCGATTTGCCCGATCGACCGGGCGGTCTTATGCTCGTTCAATCTCTCGCGCGCGTGACATGGTGTGCGGCGCGAGCGCTTTATTCAGTCACAGCATTCAGTCATATCAGCGATCGGGCCTCATCATGCAAGCCACCTCATACAAGGTACGCGTCGACGCATTGCGCGACGAAGCACACGGTATCCGCTCATTCAGCATTACGCGGCTCGACGGTCAGCCATTCGACGCCTACGAGCCGGGCGCGCATATCGACGTCACGGCCCCGTCCGGCGTCACGCGCCAGTACTCGCTTTGCGGCGACCCCGACCGGCGCGACGCGCAACTCTTCGCGGTAAAGCGGGAGAGCGCGTCGCGCGGCGGCTCCCGCTCGCTGCACGACGACGTGACAGTTGGCACCGAGCTTTCGGTCGGCGCACCGCGCAATCTGTTCCAGCTCGCGCCCGAAGCGCAGCGCCACGTGCTCGTCGGCGCGGGCATCGGCATCACGCCGCTGCTTTCGATGGCGTACCGCCTCATCAAGCAGAACGCACCGTTCGAATTGCACTACTTCGCCCGCAGCGAGCAAGATGCGGCGTTCCTGCCGCTGCTCGCGCGCGCCCCGTTCACGGACTACGTGAAGCTGCATTTCGGCGTGAAGCCCGATGCGCTGGACGACGCGCTCGCTTCATGTTTCGCCGCGAGTTTGGCCGATAACGGCACAGGTGCACATGTCTACACCTGCGGACCTTCCGCTTTCATGGAGCGCGTGGTCGCCGCAGCCGAAAAGCGCCTGCCCGAAGATGCGATCCATCTCGAACGCTTCGCGGCCGAACCCGCTGCGCCCGAGAGCGGCGCGACGCTCGACACGTTCGAAGTGCAGGTGGCCAGCACAGGTCAGACCGTGCGTGTGGAGAAGAACGCCTCGATTGTCGAGGCGCTCGCAACGATCGGCATCGAGGTCGATACTTCATGCGGTGAAGGCGTGTGCGGCACCTGCATGGTCGATGTGGTGACGGGTGAGCCGGAGCATCGTGACCATTGCCTGAGCAAGGCTGAGCGCGCGAGCAACAAGGTCATCTGCTGCTGCATCTCGCGTTCGCGCTCGCCGGTTCTCGTGCTCGACCTTTGAGCGCGAGCTCGACGCATTTCACGCCATTCAGGGCGTCCCGGCGTCGAACCGCTCCATGATGCCCTGAATGAGCTCGCGCATCCACGCAATGCCCTCGTCCTCGTGAAAGTGCTCATGCCAGTGCATCGTCACGGCAGCAACGGGCATCGTCACCGGCAGTTCATAGATCCGAAAGCGCCCGTCTGGATTGAAGATGTGCGCGAGCCGGCGCGGAAGCGTCGCATACAGATCGGTCACGGCCAGCACGCCTGGCAGCGCAACAAAGTGCGGTAATTCAAGCGCGATATTTCTGCCCACGCCTTGCGACCGCAGCGCGTCGTCCAGCGCGTGATGACTGTGCTCGACCGAACGCACCTGCACATGCGAAGCCTCGACGAACTGCGCGAGGCTCAGCTTCTCGCCGCGCGGCAAGCCACGGCGGCGCCGCGTCATGCAGACATAGGTCTCCTCGAACAGCAGTTGATGGCGCGTGCGCGCGGTCAGTTCGGGCAGATTGCCGATCGCGAAATCAAGGCGGCTCGCGCGCAACGCATCCTCGATCTCGTCCACCGGCAACGGCTCGACACATACCTTGATTCGCGGCGCTTCGCGATGAAGCGCTTCGCAAATCGAGGGCAAGTAGGCCATTTCCCCCGCATCCGAAAGCGAGAGCCTGAATGTGCGCGTACTCACCGCCGGATCGAAGCGCTCGGCGTAACGCAATGCCTCGCGCACGGTGTCGAGCGCTCGGCCCACGATCGTCGCCAGCTCCAGTGCCACGGGCGTGGGCTGCATGCCCGCGCGCGTGCGGATGAAGAGCGGATCGTCGAACAGCGAGCGCAGGCGCGAAAGCGAATAGCTGACGGCGGGCTGCGAGAGGGCGAGCCGTTCGCCCGCCTTCGTCAGACTGCGCTCCTCCACGATGGCCTGAAACACCCGCAACAGATTGAGATCGACGTGATCCAGAGAGGGCATGGCTTTATCAACCGGATTTATGTGAAGCTCAATTTTAGATCGATTTGACGTATAGAGCACGACCGACGAGACTTTTACTCAACGCGCAGGCCCTAAACGCCCTGCAACCAACCACCCCCGATACTCCGACACCATGAGCGATACCTGGCAGACCATCGACACGAGTACGCTGCGCGGCCGCGTAGAGACGGACCGCATCGCACCTTCGCTGTACTACGATCCGGCGCTGTTCGAAGCGGAACTCGAACGCATTTTCTATAAGACGTGGATCTGGGTCGCGCACGAAAGCGAACTGCCCAATCCGGGCGATTTCCGCACCACGACCATCGGCCGGCAGCCCGTTATCGTCGTGCGCGACAAGACAGGCGCGGTGAACGTGCTGCAGAACCGCTGCCGTCACCGGGGAGCCACCGTGTGCGAGGAGCACAAGGGCAACGCGAAGGGCTTCACGTGCCCCTACCATAGCTGGTCTTACGCGCTCGACGGCACGCTGCGCGCGCTGCCCTATGGGGACGGTTACGAAGGCGTGTGCGAAAAGGGCGACCTGCCGCTCGAAAAGCTGCGCGTGGGCATTTATCAGGGCCTCATCTTCGCGAGCTTCAACAAGGATATCGAACCGCTCGAAGACTTCCTCGGCGGCGCGAAGCCGTGGATCGACCTCTTCATGAAGCAGGGCGCCGGCTACCCCGTGAAGGCCAACGGCGAGCACAAGTTCAAATTCAAGGGCAACTGGAAGATCCAGCTCGAGAACACGACGGATCTTTATCACTTCCCCGTCGTGCACAAATCGTGGATGAAGTCGATCGACGACGAGACGGCCGCCGCGATCACGAGCTTCATGACGAGCGATCAAGCCTTCTGCCGCTCGCTCGGCAACGGCCATAGCCTCGCCGTGCTCGTGCCCGAACTCGTCGACCTCGATCAGGACGACGGCGCGCCGCTGCCCGAGCGCTTTCGGGAACTGGCCGCGCAACTCGGCGAGCGCCACAAGCCCGAGGAAGTGCGCCGCATCGTGCGCTCGCTGATGGGGGTGGGCTTCAACCTGAACCTGTTTCCTAACCTCGCGCTTTCGATGGCGTTCTTCCGCGTGCTGCGTCCCGTTTCCGTCGAGGAGACCGAAATTCGCCACGTCGCGCTCGCCATGGACGGCGGTCCGGAGGAAGCCAACCGCGTGCGCCTGCGCATTCACGAGCACTTCCAGGGCCCGTTCGGCTTTGGCAGCCCGGACGACGCCGAAGCCTGGGAGCGCGTGCAGCGCGGTTCCCACGCCGGCCCCGATATTCCGATTCTCGTGAATCGCGGCCTGAACCGCGAAACGACGGCACCCAACGGAGAAAAGACCGCACACGCCACCGACGAAACCGGCATGCGCGAAGCGTATGCGCAGTGGCGCGCGATGATGGAGGCATGATGGACGATCGAAACGTACTCAACACGCAAGAGATTTTTACGCGCGCCGTGCAGTTCATCTGGCGCGAAGCCGAGATGCTGGACCGGCGCGAATATGGCGCATGGCTCGATCTGTGGGATTCGCAGGGCCACTACGTCGTGCCGATCGACCCGAATACGACCGACTTCGCCGCCACGCTTAACTACGCGTACGACGACCAGCACATGCGCGAGTTGCGTGTGCAGCGCATGACGTCGGGCTATTCAGCTTCGGCGAGCGATGCGGCGCGCACGGTCCGCACGGTATCGCGCTTCACGCTGTCGAGCGACGCGGCCGATACCGTGGAAGCGAAATCGGCGCAGATCATCGTCGCGTACAAGCGCGGCGCGAACACGATCTTCGCCGCGGATCTCACGCACCGCATCAGCTTCGCAAGCGGCGAGCCGAAACTGCAGCAGAAAGTGATCCGCCTGATCGACTCAACCGAAGCGTTGAGCGCGATCGGCTTCCTGCTCTAAAACCACGGGCGCGCGGACATGTTCGCGCGCCCGGCTTCCAGTCGAACCCATGCCTACACTCGAAGTCTATTTGCCGGCGGGCCACGCGGAAGCACGCAAGGCGACGCTGATCGAACGCCTCACCGACGCCACCGTCGAAGCGATCGGCGCGCCTGCGGAATCCGTGCGCATTCTCCTGAGCGAACTGGCCGACTCGCACTACGGCATTGGCGGCAAGCGCGCCGCGGACGGCGCGCCGCCTTCGTTGCCGGTAATCGTCGCGATACTGATAGCCGGACGTACGCTCGAACAGAAGGCCGCGCTGATCGATGCGCTCGCAACGACCAGCGCCGACGTGCTCGACTCGCCGCTCGACGCGACGCGCGTCATCATCAAGGACATCGCGAACACCGACTTCGGCATCGGCGGCAAGACGGCGCGTTCGCTCGGGCGCTAATGGGCGCGCTCGTCCGCGCCGGGCTGCGAAATCAGCGGCAGCGCGAAGCAGCATTCGAGGCCGCCGCTGGGCACAGGCTGCGCCCAGATCGCACCCTGATGCCGCGTGACGATGTTCTTGCACAGCGAAAGGCCGATGCCGTTGCCGCCCGCCTTCGACGAGGAGAAGCCGTCGAAGAGGCGTCCATGCGCATCGGTAGGCACGCCTGGGCCGTTGTCGGTCACGCTCACGAGCGCCCGGCCTTCGTGTTGCGCGCATGCGAGTGTGAGGTCGCGCCGGTCGGCATCGACGGCCGCCAGTGCGTCGATCGCGTTGAACGCGAGATTGAGGACGACTTGCCCGATCAGTACGCGTTCGCACAGCACGGGCAACGGCGCCTTGGGCTGCACGATGTGTACGCGCACGCCGGCGTCACGCGCACGCAGTTCGATGAAGTAAGCGACCTCGCTGAGAATGTTGCGCAGGTCCGAGCGCGTTTCGGTCGGCTCGCGTTTCACGATGTATTCGCGCACGCTCTTGATGATGAGCGCGGCGTGCTCCGCCTGGCGGTCGGCGCTGCGCAGGCCCCAGATCGCATCCTCGACGGGCCCCGCCTGTTCGAGGCGCCGGATCGCGCCTTCGATGAAGTTGCGCACGGCCGCGAGTGGCTGGCTCAACTCGTGAGCGATGGCGGTAGCCATCTCGCCCATCGCGTTGTAACGCCCCGCGTATTCGAGCATGCGCGCTTCGGTGCGGCGTGCTTCCTCGATGCCCACTTCATCGGAGATGTCGCGAAAGTGAATCAACAGGCCGTCGAAATCGCCTTCTATCACGAGCCGCCGGCACGTGATGCGCAGCCAGCACGCGCTCCCGTCGCGCCGGACCATGCGGTAGCGCCGCGGCTCGGAAGGGCGCTGTTGCGGCGCGTCGTCGAGTTGCTCGGCGAGACGCGCGCGGTTGCGCTCGCTGCAATAGTCGAACACCGAACCGGGCGCCTGTTCGGCGGCGAGACCGAGCAGCCGCCGCCCCGAATCGCTGATGAACTCGACGGCGCCGCCGGGCATGAGCACAGCCACGCCTTCGCTCAAGTCCTGCATGAATTCGCGCAGCCGCGTTTCGTAACGCCGCAGCGCCTCGCGCATCGCCTCTTCCGCGCTGATGTCGCGAAACTGGACCATCACGACCCCGCGCTCCTTGAGCGGCACGTAGGTTGCAATCGCCTCGGAAAGCATATCCTGCCCCGTGCGCGAGCGATAGCACCATTCGTAGCCCTGCGGGCCTTCGGTGATCGACCGGTCCATCGCCGAGACGGCAATTTCGCGCGCATATTTCGGCTCGGGGCGCGTCATGTCGCGCGCCTTCAGCGGCAGCAATTCCTCGACGGAAAAGCCGAGCGCGATGCAGGCCGCGCGATTGGCCCACACGATGGCCTTCGTACTGGCATCGTGCAGCAGCACGCACATCGTCAAGGCGTCGAGCAGACGCCGGAAATCGTCTTCGGTGGGGTACGTCATGATCGTGAGCGGCAAGCGATCCGCAAGCGGGCCGCATGCCCGCCAGGTGGTTCCCAAACGATAACATCCGGCCGCTGCGCGGGGAAACTGAAGATTTCTTTAGGCGCGCGGGGAACGCTACTTAAAAATGCGTGCGGCGTCCCAATTGATGGCCCCTTTTTGCCTTTTTAGACTGAGTTCCAGACTGGACTTTTCGCCCTCGAAAGCGACGCCCCAAACACCACCACCGGCTCAGGAACTCAGGAGATACACCATGGCATCAGTTGCGACCGCCGTCGCGTCCCACAGCGAGCACCATGCACGAGCTTGCATGGCGCAGCCAGACGGCAGCCTCACGCTCGACGAAGTCATTGACGTGGTGGCTGCGCGCCGCGACGAATTCGACCGTCTTTCACACGTGCCGCGCGACGTCATCGACCTATTCAAGCGCGCGGGCATCTATCGCGCGGGCACGCCAAAGCGCTTCGGCGGCGATGCGCGCGCGCCCGGAGAATTCCTCGAGATGATCGAGCGCATCGCGGTTGCCGATGGCTCCGCTGCCTGGGTCGCGAGCTTCGGTTCGGCCAACGTCTACCTCGCGGCGCTCCCCCTCGAAACGCAGGCCCAGATCTACGCGAGCGGCCCCGATCAGGCATTCGCGGGCGGCCTCTTTCCGGTGCAGGCCGTGCAGGCCGTTGAAGGCGGCTGGCGCGTGACCGGCACGTGGAAGTTCGCGAGCGGCTGCAAGGGCGCCGACTGGCTCGGCGTGGGCATCAGCACCGGCGACACTGCGGGCAGCGGCCCGAACAAGCCGCGCACAGCCGTGTTCCGTCCCGCGCAGGTGGAGATCGTCGAGAACTGGAACGTGGTCGGCATGCAGGGCACCGGCAGTCATGACCTGCGCGTGACCGACCAGATCGTGAGCAACGACTGGACCTTCGTTCGCGGCGGCGCCCCCTGCGTGGACGAGCCGCTCTATCGCTATCCGACCGTTGCCTACGCCGCCCAGGTGCTCGCGGTCGTGAACCTTGGCCTTGCGCGCGCCGCGCTCGACGTGGCCAACCATATGTCTGGCGGACGCCGCACGACAACAGGCGCACCGCAACTCGCAGACCGTGCGTACTATCGCATCGAACTCGCGAAAGCCGAAGCGCAGCTGCGCTCGGCGCGTGCGTTCTTCTATGAGTCGACCGACAGCGTCTGGCAGTCGATTCTCGCCGGCAACCCCGTGACGCCCGAACAAGTCAGCCTGCTGCGCCTTTCCGCCACCCAGATCGCACATGAAGGCGCCGATGTCGTGAATCGCGCTTATCGTCTCGGCGGCACGATGGCGATCTACAAGACGCACCCGTTGCAGCGTTTGCTGCGCGATGCGATGGTGGTCACGCAGCACGCCTTCCTCGGCGAAGGCAATTTCGACGGCGCAGGCGCGGTGTTCGTTGGCGTGCCGCCTATTCCGGGCTATCTGTAACCACAATCATCACCTGTCGCAAGGAAATCATTTCATGTCCGAAACAAGCGCTACCCTGCCGTTGCGCGTGCTGTTCTGCTGCGGTGTGACGCAAAACTTCTTCGACCTGCCGCGCGAGAAGATCGGCGAAGTATGGCAGGCATACGGCAAGATGCTCGCCGCCGTCGAGGCAATGGACGGCGTCAAGGTGCTCGGCGTCATGGACGACGACCGCCTCGTGGTCGGCCAGTCCGACGGCGCGCCGTGGACCTTCTACATCATGGCCGACGTCGCCGATTTCGACACCGCCGTGGCCGTCTGCAATCTCTATCGCACGACGCCGGTGGGCGAGTACAACCTGTGGCGCTACGGCAAGATCGAAGCGCGCGTGGGCCGCGCGCTCGTCGTGCCGCCTGCTGCCACCGCGTAAGGCATGGCGATGAACACTGACGCTGCGCGCACGATTGTGGCGCTCGAAGCGCGCCTCGCCGCACTGGAAGGCGCCGCCGCGGCGCGCCGCATGATGGCGCGCTACATGGCGCTGTGCGATGTACCGAGCGGCGCGCTCGATGGCGAATCGCTCGGACTCCTGTTTACTGAAGATGCCGTGTGGGAAGGCATTGGCCGGCAATATACGAGCAAGTTCGGCCACATCGAAGGACGCGAGGCCATCGTCGCGATGCTCTCGCGCTATCTGCCGCCCGAGCCGCACTTCGCCACCAACGTGCACTTTCTCACGTCAGAGAGCATCGACATGGTGACACCGGAGCGCGCCAAGGGCCGCTGGATCATGTTGCAGGCATCGGGCTACGTGGACGGGCGCGCCGAGTTGATCGGGGCACGCCTCGAAGTGGACTTCGTGCCTGCGCCTGCCGGCTCGCCCGATGCGTCCGCGTGGCTTATCACGCACTTTCGCACCGAGCGTCTTTTCGATGCGCCGTGGCACGTCTCGCCGCGTCCCGCCCCCTGACCTCACATGGAAACCGACTCGATGAGCGCTTTGATCAATGCCTTCACGCTTGGCGGCGACGGACCCACCATCGTCATCAAGGACACCATCGACATTGCGGGCATGCCCACGACGGGCGCCAGCCGTGCCCTCGCCAACGCCGCGAGCGCGCAGGAACACGCGCAGGTCGTGCGGTTGCTGCTCGACGCCGGCTGGAGAATCGTCGGCAAGGCCAACATGCACGAACTCGCGTTCGGCATGACGGGAATAAACGACTACACGGGTACGCCCATCAATCCGCAGGACCCGACGCGCATCCCGGGCGGCTCGTCCAGCGGCTCCGCTAGCGCAGTTGGCCTGGGGCTTGCGGACGCTGCGCTCGGTACCGACACGGGCGGCTCGATTCGCGGCCCCGCCGCATGTTGCGGCGTCGTGGGCCTGAAGCCAACATTCGCACGCGTTTCCCGCAGCGGCGTCGCGCCCGCTGAATCGACGCTCGATTGTGTGGGTCCATTTGCGCGCGACGTGCGCATGCTCATCGACACAATGAGCGTAATCGCGCCCGCGTTCGACCGGGAAACCGCGTTAAAGAGCGTGACGACGTGCAAGGTGGGTATCGCGCGAGTCGATGCGCAAGCGGAACTGCTTTCCGCCGTTGCTCACGCGCCGCAACGCGCGGGGTTGTCGTCGCACGCCATCGAACTTGCAGGCTTCGCCGATGCTTTCCAGGCAGGGCTCGCGATCATCAACGCCGAAACGTGGGCCGCGTTTGGCCATCTAGTGGATAGCGGCAAGCTCGGCGCGGATCTCGAAGCACGTCTGCGCGCCGCTTCTTCCACGACGCCCGACCACGTGAGCGCGGCGGAGCGCGTGCGCCGCAGCTTCACCGAGGCGGTCGATCGCGCGTTCGACGGCGTCGATGTCATCGTGATGCCGACGCTTCCCGCATTGCCGATCACGATCGAAGAGGCGCGTCGCGGTGTCTCGGTAATCGCAATGTCGTCGCTGATCCGCCCATTCAATCTCAGTGGCCATCCGGCCCTGAGCCTGCCGTTGCCTATCGAGGGTTCGCCGCTGTTGGCCGGACTGCAAATCATCGGCCGGCATGGCGCCGACGAACAGGTCTGCGCCGTCGCTGCGGCGTTCGAAACCGCGCTTGCGAGCTGAAGCACTTCAAGATACAGGAAAACCCATGTCCAGCAGAGTCGTCCTCATTACAGGCGCGGCGCGCGGCCTCGGCGCCGTGATTGCCGCGCGTTTTCATGTCGCGGGCTACCGCGTTGCCTTCGGGGACGTGGCGATCGAAGCCGCAACCGCCACCGCGCGCGAGCTGAGCGCCAATGAGTCGAGTGCATTCGCGATCAAGCTCGACGTCACACGCAAGGAAGATTTCGTGAGCGCACGCGATGCGATCGTCGCGCGCTGGGGCCGCGTCGACGCGCTCGTAAACAACGCGGGCGCATCCAAGGTCGTGCCTGTCATGGAGATCACGGCCGAACAGTTCGATCAGGTCATCGACGTGAATCTGCGCAGCGTGCTGTTCGGCTGCCAGGTGTTTGGGCAGCACTTCGCCAGTCAGGGCGAAGGGCGCATCGTCAATATCGCTTCGCTCGCAGGCCAGAACGGCGGCTCGGCAACCGGGGCGCACTACGCCGCGGCCAAGGGCGGTGTCATCACGCTCACGAAGGTCTTCGCGCGCGATCTCGCCGCTTCGGGCGTGACCGTCAACGCCATTTCGCCGGGGCCGCTCGATTTGCCGATCGTGCACGAGAGCGTGCCCGCGGACAAGCTCGACAAGGTAATCGCCAGCATTCCAGTGGGGCGCCTTGGCGCCGCCGACTATATCGCAGACGCCGCCGTGCTGCTCGCTTCGGGCAACGCGTATTTCGCCAGCGGCGCGTGCTGGGACATCAACGGCGGCCTCTACATGCGTTAATGCGTGAATGCGCACCGCGCGCGCTGGACGCACACCGACTCACGGCGTGTGCGTCTGCGCGTCCTGATTCCACACCGCCATCACATCGCGCACGAGCGTCGCAATCGACGCCACGCCGAGTTTTTCCTTGATGCTCGCGCGATGCACGTCCACCGTCTTCACGCTGATGTCGAGTTCCGCCGCGATACGCTTGCTGCCCTTGCCGTCGATCACGCCGCGCAGCACTTCGCGCTCGCGCCCCGTGAGTGATTCCAGACGCTTGCGCAAATCGCGCAGTTTCTGGTCGACCGCGTGACGTTGCGTGGCGAGTTTCATCGCGCGTTGCACGCGATCGAGCATCTGCTGGGAGTTGTACGGCTTTTCGACGAAGTCGATCGCACCGTTTTGCAGCGCGCGCACGGACATCGGAATGTCGCCATGACCGCTCACAAAAATAATGGGCAACGTCGCCCCACGACGGTTCAACTCGGTCTGCACGTCGAAACCGCCGGTCTCCGGCATGCGCACATCGAGCACCAGACACGCAGGGATGTCCGGATCGAACGCGCGCAGAAAATCGGCTGCGTTAGCGAACCCTTCCGACTTCACGCCGACCGACTCCAGCAGCCATGCGAGCGAAGTGCGCATGCCGTTGTCGTCGTCGACGATGTAAATGACCGGAGCAGGTAAAGTCATCTGCTCTCTCCGCTGTTGTTCATCGGTTCATTGCCGAGCGCTGCGAGACGTGCCCTCTGCCGCCTCGTTTCGATCTTGCGCTCCTGCAGTTGCGTTTCTCATCATAACCAGTCAAAAAAGCCTTGAAAATGCGCACTACCCCGTAATTCCCTCAGGCTATTCCAAACTGTGCGCCGTGTTCAACGCAATACCTGGTGAAAGCTTTAGACGACTCGGTAACGACGCCAGCGCATGGGCGATTGACGACAGTTTTCTTCGCCCGGCGCTTGCCGTACGCTGTGAATCACAAGCTCAATCATTGCGCGGAAAATCACACATCATGTCCGACACCTCCAGCACGAACACGCTCCCCGCGAGCGACGCCCGCAAGGACTTTCGCCAGGCCATGGCGCACCTCTGTGCGGCCGTCAATGTCATCACGACTGCCGGTCCGTTCGGCCGCTGCGGCATCACCGCAAGTGCCGTCTGTTCCGTCACGGACACACCGCCCACGCTGCTCGTTTGCCTGAACCGTTCGAGCGCGATGCACGCGGCCTTCGCAGGCAATGGCCGCGTGTGCGTGAACGTGCTGCCCGGGGAGCACGAGCTGCTGGCGAAGCATTTCGCGGGCCTCACGCAACTGCCCATGGACGCGCGCTTCGACCTGCCGTTCTGGGACGAAGGCAAGCATGGCGTGCCCGTGCTGCGCGATGCGCTCGCGAGCTTGCAGGGCGAAATCGTCGAGCTCAAGGACGTCGGGTCTCACTCGGTCATGTTCGTCAAGGCGACCCATATCCGTCTGCGCAGCGATGGCGACGGGCTCGTCTACTTCGACCGCAATTTTCATCGGCTTGCGCGGCCGTGCGCCGTGGCGTAGCACCGGCACCCTGGTAAAACCTTTAGATCGACGAGGAAACCTGCGAGCCCCTTGCCTCGTCGTCATGCAGTCCTTCCAGTTGCGCGCCGGGAACGACGCACCAGCATTCGGGCAGGCGCATCAGCACGTCGGGTACGTCTGATGAATGGCCAGCAAAGCGACGAAACGCGCGTGTCAAATCAGCCATAAATACCCTCCCTCATCCATGAAATGGATTTCATGTTGATTCGAGAAACGTGCTCGACAAACATGAAGCGCGTTCATAGCCCCCATTTTTGGCTCGAATTTGACCGCTGATTGCGTCGCTCCTATCGTTCGGCCATGTAACCCGATGCGATCGCCCGCGCCGTCTGCAATTGCCGCTGCGCGGAACTTCAATCTCGTGCACACCATCCGCCATGATTCCAGACGCCGTCAGTTCCAACCTGAGTGCTCCCCTCGCCTCGCACCGCACAGCGCGTCCGGCGCGTGCAGTCCGTAGGGCTGTCACCACGGCCGTACTCGGCCAGATACTCGAGTGGTACGACTTTTTTCTCTATGGAACGGCTGCTGCGCTGGTATTCGGCAAGCTTTTCTTTCCGGTAGGCAGCGACCCGCTGACGGGCACTATCGCGGCATTCGGCGGTTTCACCGTCGGCTTTATCGCGAGGCCGATCGGCGGTGTGCTCTGCGGACATCTGGGCGATCGCTACGGCCGCAAACGAGTCATGATGCTTACGCTCATGACGATGGGCACGGCCACCATGCTGATGGGCGTCCTGCCTACGTATCACCAGATCGGCATTGCGGCTCCCGTGCTGCTCGTGATGCTGCGCATACTCCAGGGATTGGCTGCGGGCGGCGAATGGAGCGGCAGCATCCTGCTCATCCATGAAAGCGCTCCGCCCTCCAGGCGCGGCGCACTGGCTGCCTGGAGCCCGTGCGGCGCGGCGCTCGGCTTCGTGCTCTCGACCGCCGCATTTCTGCTTGCCCAAAACCTCTCGGCCGCCGACTTCCAGAACTGGGGATGGCGCGTGCCCTTCCTCGGCAGTGCCGCACTCGTCGTACTCGGCTTGTGGATGCGACGCTCGGTCAGCGAGAGCGCCGAATTCGCGGAAGCGAAGGCCGCGCGGCACGAAAGCCGCATGCCTGTCATCGACGTCTTGCGCCAGTGTCCGCGTCAAGTGCTGACGGTTTTCGGCCTGCGCTTCGGCGAAGGTGGCGCATCGTACATCTTCTTCGCGTTCTCGATCGCTTATGGCCAGTTTCTAGGCGTGAAATCGTCGTGGATACTCGGTGGCCTCACACTCTCGATGCTGCTCATGATTCCGGTATCGCTGCTCGTCGGACACATTACCGACAAGGTGGGGCGCAAGCCGGTCTATCTGCTCGGCGCCATCGCAATGGTCCTCGTTGCATGGCCGTACTTCGCACTACTCGGCTCGGGCGAGTACTGGAAGGTCATCGCCGCGCTCCTGCTCGCAAACAGCCTGACGCTCGGCATTCTCGAAGGCGCGCAGCCAGCCTTCATCAGCGAGTTGTTGCCCGTGCATCTGCGCTTCTCGGGGCTAGGGATTGGGCGGGAAATATCCTCGGTGCTGGGCGGCGGCCTTTCGCCCATGATCGCCACGGGCCTGCTCGCCTACTACCGCAGCGCTGTGCCTGTCGCACTGTACCTTGGCGCCCTCGGATTGGTCACGGTCATCGCGACCTGCTTTGCACCAGAAACCTTTCCCAAAGCCATGCGCGAAAAGTCTCGTCAGGAATCCGAATCAGGTAATTCGGACCGAACCAGCGACACACGCACTGTTCCAAATTGACCAAGGGGTATCCCATATGCACGCCTTGAACACCGTTAGCTCCGATGCCGGTTCCTCCAGTTTGCACATCGCCGCCCCGCAAGACGATTATCCGGAGTACGCTGGTCCGCTTTCGCTCGACGCCCTGATCGAGGAAGTCAAGCGGCGGCGCGACGACTTCGATGCACTCTCGCACGTCCCGCGCGACATGGTAGGGAAATTGAAGCGTGCCGGCATCTTTCGAGCGGGCACGCCACGCCGTTTCGGCGGCGACGCGCTGCCACCCCACCAGTTCCTGGCAATGCTCGAACGCATCGCCGCTGCCGACGGCTCGACCGCATGGGTCGCCGCGTTCGGCTCGGCGAATACGTACCTCGCCTCCCTGCCCGTGGAAACCCAGGCAAAACTCTATGCAACCGGACCGGATCAGGTTTTTGCCGGTGGCCTCTATCCGCTGCAAAAAGGCACACGTGTGCCCGGCGGCTTCATGGTCAGCGGCCAATGGCGGTTCGCGAGCGGCTGCAAAGGCGCGGACTGGATTGGCGTTGGCATTGGCGGAGCACCAGGCAATACCGGCGATCCGAATGCGGGCAAGCCGTTCACAGCCGTATTTCCTTCCAGCGAAGTCGAAATTGTCGATAACTGGAACGTCGTGGGCATGCAAGGTACCGGGAGCCACGATTTGCGCCTGAAAGACAAGTTCGTCGGCGAGCAATGGACCTTCGTGCGAGGCGGCGCAGCCACGATCGACGAGCCGCTCTATCGCTATCCGACCGTCGCCTATCAGGCGCAGGTGCACGCCGCCGTGAACATCGGCCTCGCGCGGGCTGCGCTCGATCTGCTCGCCGGCATGTCGGGGGTAACGCAAACCACGACAGGTGCGCCGCGCCTCGCCGACCGGGCCTATTACCGCTCGGGTCTTGCGCAAGCCGAGGCCCAATTGCGCAGCGCCCGCGCGTTCTTCTTCGAATCCGCGGAAGCGGCGTGGCAAACCATCCTTGCGGGCGACGCCGTCTCACCTGCCGAGGCCAACATCCTGCGCCTGAGCGCGACGCATGCGGCCCATACCTGCGCAGAAGTCGTGATGGCGGCATACAAAATGGCCGGCATCGGCGCGATATATCGCGAGAGCCGCTTGCAGCGCCTCGTGCGCGACTCGATCGTCGTGACACAACACGCGTTTCTCGGCGAAGGGACCTACGACGCATCCGGGGCGCTGTTCGTGGGCATCGCGCCCGTGACGCCCTATCCCTGATCGAAGAGGGTCGACCACCATGAATCAGGAAGATGCGCGGCTGCAGTTTCGCAATGCGATGGCCTCCCTTGCGGCGGCCGTCAACGTAATCACGACCGACGGTCCGCACGGGCGCTGCGGCATTACCGCGAGCGCGGTCTGTTCCGTGACGGACACACCGCCGACCATGCTCGTCTGCATCAATCAATCGAGCTACGTGCATGACATCCTGCATGGCAACGAGCAGGTGTGCATCAACGTGCTGGGCGCGCGCGGCCAGGAACTGGCGCGCCTCTTCGCGGGCATGACCGGCTGTTCAATGGAGGAGCGCTTCGCACAATGCGCGTGGCAATCGGGTCGGCTTGCCGTTCCGGTGCTCGACGACGCCATCGCGAGCCTGGAAGGTACCGTCTGCGAAAGCAAGACCGTGGGCTCGCACTCGGTGATCTTCGTTCGTATCGAGCATATTGCCTGGCACGAAGAGGGAGAAGGTCTCATTTATTTTGGGCGGCAGTTCCACCGGCTTGCGCGAGCGGCCGCTACGTGCGTGGCGGAGTGAGCATGCCAGTCTGCCTATTTCTTAGTGGGGCATGCGGCGCCGAGCCGCCTGTCGATGTCCATGCATTGCAACGCGAGGCCAGGGAGATCGATGGCCTTTACGCGCTGTTAACGCATTTGCCAATCACGAAAGCAGTTGATCCACGCATCGCCCCGGACCCGCAGGCGCCCTCATGCATACTGCAATGGTATTTCAACGACCTTGCAACGCTCGAAGCCGCGCTCGTAGCAGACGGTGCAATTGATCGCGCGTTGCGAGGCGCGGCGCTCATGATGGATGCACACGCGTTCTCGCAGCAGACCATGGCCGTGCGAACGTTCGCGCCGCCGCAACCCGCCGCCGTGCACAACGGCATGGAACGCTGCAGCTACATGGTCGGCTATGAGGGGCCCGCCGATGACTTCAACGCGTGGCTCACGCATTATCTGACGCACCATCCGCCATTGATGCTGCAGTTGCCGGCGTTGCGCGAACTGGAGATCTACACGCATGTCGAGAGCCGCAGCGCGCTGCCGTTCGCGCGCGCCGCGCTCATGCAGCGCAATAAAGTCGTATTCGACGACCCGGACGCACTCGCGCGAGCGCTCGCGTCGGCAGCTCGCGACGCGATGCGGCGCGATTTTCAGGCATTGCCGCCGTATAGCGGGGCGACCCCGCATTACCCAATGCGCAGCATTTACGGTAAATTCGCAGCACCGTAACCGGCTTACGCACCGTCGTCGAACCACAGGGGGCGTCACGCCGGCCCGATGCCACTGGCGCGCAGCACGCGCGCCTACCTCGAGACGCAGCGCATGAGTCAACCGAACCTCGCCGGCGTCGATCTGAACCTGTTGCGGGTATTCCTCGCCATCTGGGATTTGCGCAGCCTGACTGCAGCAGGAGAGCGGCTTGCACTCACGCAGTCTGCCGTCAGTCACGCACTGCGCCGGCTGCGCACGCTCTTTGACGACCCGCTTTTTGCGCGCACGCCGAACGGAATGGTGCCGACCGATGCCGCATTCCGCCTCTATCCGCCCCTCGCGCAAGCGTTTGCAATGATCAACGAGGCCGTCCAGCAGCTCGCAAGCTTCGAACCCTCCACGGCGCAGCGCGTTTTCCGCATTTCGATGTCGGACATGTCGGAGTTCTACTTTCTGCCGCCGCTGCTCGCCAGGCTAGACCGCGAAACGCGCGGCATTCGGATCGAAGTGACCAATTTGCCAGTCGAATCGGTGAGCGTGGCCATGCGTGCCGGCGAAATCGATCTCGCGTTGGGCTACGTGCCGGGGCTCGATGGCAATTGCACGACACAGACGCTCTTCGTCGATGAGCATGTCTGTGTCGTACGCGCGGGGCATCCCCTACGAAAGACGAAGCCCACGCGCGAGGACCTGATGGGCTTGCGCTACATTTACGCGAGCACCAATGCAACCGGCCATCGCATGGTCGAACAATGGCTCGACGAGCTGAATTTCAAGCGTTCCGTGGTGCTCAGGCTTCCGCATTTCGTCGTCGCGCCGGAGATCGTCATGAACACGGATCTCGCGGTCATCTTTCCGAAGAGCATTGCGCAGCGATTCAACAGGGGCAAGGCTTTCCGCATTCTGCCGCTGCCGTTCACGCTGCCCCCCATCGAAATCCAGGTGCATTCGCACGCACAATTCGCCTCCGATCCGGGAATCGCGTGGCTGCGCGAGACCATCTATGACATGTTCCGTCGGCCCGAAGCCTGACATATATCCGTCGTGCTGATGACAGCACCCGATTTCGGTTGATTTGACCCACGATACCTGTGCATGGACACTGGCTGCCATAACGTCACCGCCCTTTCGTGGACGCGTGCACTGGATTCTTCAACGCGAGTACCTATGGCGTCCGTACATTCCCCGGCCTGCGCGACACATACGAGCGCAAATTCGGACCGTTCCCTCAATCGCATCGTGATCGCGTCCGTTGCAGGCAACGCGATGGAATGGTACGACTTCTTCGTCTACAGCACGGCCGCTGCGCTCGTATTCGGACAACTGTTCTTCCCGCCTGACGCCGACCCGCTCGTTGGTACGCTGGGTGCGTTCGCGGCGTTCGCTGTCGGCTTCGTCGCACGTCCGCTAGGCGGCATCGTCTTCGGGCATATCGGCGATCGCTACGGACGCCGTGCGTCACTGGTCTGGACGCTGTTGATCATGGGCGTCGCGACCTTCGGCATCGGGCTTCTGCCAAGCTATGGCCAGGTCGGCATGTGGGCGCCCGCTGCGCTTGTCGTTCTGCGCGTTTTTCAGGGGATTGCGTCGGGCGGCGAATGGGGCGGCGGCGTCCTCATGATCAGCGAAAGCGCACCACCCGAGAAGCGCGGCTACTATGCGGCATGGAGCCAGTTGGGCGTGGGCGCGGGCTTTGTGCTCTCGTCCGCGGCGTTTCTTGCAGTCCAGGCGTTGCCCCGGGAACAATTCGTCACGTGGGGATGGCGTCTGCCATTCCTCGCGAGCGTCGTCATCTTCGTGCTCGGCGTTTATATCCGCCGCCGTTTGCCTGAAAGCCGCGATTTCGCGTCTGCCGAACAAGCGGGCAAAACCTCGCACACGCCGGTTCTCGAAGTGATCCGGCGCCACCCGAAAGAAATCCTCATGGCGATGGGCCTGCGTGTGGCAGAGAACGGAGGCGCCTACATTTTCCTCGCGTTTTCGCTCGTCTACGGCAAGTTCGCGGGCATTCCGAGTTCGACGATGCTCACTGGCGTCATGCTCGCCATGATTATCGAAATGGGGGCGATGCTCGCATGGGGCAGACTTTCCGATCGTATCGGACGCAAACCCGTGTACATGATCGGCGCGCTTTCGCTCGTCGCGATGGCCTTCCCTTTCTTCTGGCTGCTCAACACGCACTCCACTCCTCTCATCTGGTTAGCGCTCATTGCAGGCACTGCGATTTGCCACGGCGCGATGATCGGCACGCTCCCCGCGCTCGTCGGCGAACTCTTCAGCACTGAGGTGCGCTATTCGGGCGTTGCACTGGGCCACGAAGTGGCGTCGATTTTCGCGGGAGGGCTCTCTCCGCTGATCGCCATTGCACTCCTCTCCCGCTTTCATGCTTACTGGCCAGTGTCGCTGTTTCTCGCCGCGCTCGGTGTCGTCACGGCTGTAACGTTGAAATTCACGCACGAGACGCGGCGGCAGATTGACTGACCGGGGAGCCGAGGTTCGCAACACGTACTACCGGTAACGGCGTGAGGCCTGCGATGCCACGCAAGGCAACGCTGCCCTCGCCTGCCAGCCGCAGTGGCCGGCTGCTTTCACGACCGCAAAGTTGGCTCTACCGGTGTATGTCGCAAAACGTCTACCGCAAGGCCAGCAGGCAAGCCTGAATCGTCCGTTTTCGTTGCAAGGTTGCCTTAGAATTACCAGCGTTACCGGAGCTTAAAGCTTTTCGAGAAATCAAGATTTAATACATCCATTGAGATAAGTTTTCTTATCGTAATGGACTTATTTATCATGAAAACTCAAGCGCATAAAAAAGCTCAAGCCGCTGGATCGCTCTCTTGCGAGAGCCTGACAAACCCGTTTTCACTTCCCGGTGCAACTGGCGGCGCTATGGCTCAAGAAGGCGCAGCAGCCTCAACTCCTCGAAATCGAGCTCGGCTTCGATACGGTGGAGGACGGAATCGTCGATACGACCGGCCTCCTTGAGCTTCAGCAGTTCCTGGCGCGACACGCTCACCATGTCGAGTTCCAGCTGCAACTGCCGCGCCCGGGCGTTCACCTGCTCGACGCCTTCGCGATGCGCTCTTTCGTTGTTGCTGACGCGCACCCTGTATTCGTCCATGAGCCTGTCGAGCGCAAGGTCTTCCCCGGGGAGCATCTGGACGCGCAGGCGCCCCGTCGGGGTGGCCCGAAGCTCGCGCATCTGGTCGGTCAGTTCGTTGACGCGGCCAACCACGTCCGCGCATTCGCGATAGAACGCCTCCCCGACTTCGGATAACCGGACATGGCGCGTGCTGCGATGAAACAGGGGAGCATTGACAAATTTCTCCAGTTGCTGAATGCGGTTCGTCACCACCGAACTGGTCACACCAAGCTGCCTGGCCGCTTCGGCGAAGCTGCTCGCCTCCGCGACCCTCACGAATGCCTCGATGCTCAGAAACCGGTCCATACCGCGCCTTTGTCGTCAGCGAAAGCGCCAGTGTATAGGGAGCCGGCGACTCGCTGCGTCATACCGGGGGCGTCTCTCTGTCACCGGATCGATGTCAATCCCGCATGCGACCGCCATACGATCGCCAAAGAACGTTTGCTTGCGGATTACCTCGCGTGCCCCGACGCTGGGCAACAGCACCCTGCTCCCGATACGGCACTTCCTGCGAGGACGCTCATGTTCTACGTCATTCACGCGTTCGACAAAACTGGCCATGCTCACACGCGGCTCGCCCACTATGCGGACCATAAGGCGTACTTATCCGGCGCCAGCATCAAAACGCTCATTTCGGGGCCCTTGCTCGACGACGACGGAGAAACGATGATCGGCTCGTTCTTCCTGGTCGAGGCCGATAGCAAGGACGACGTCGTCGCATTCAACGAGCGGGACCCGTTCGCGAAGATCGGGCTGTGGCAAAGCGTGAGCATCCATGCCTTCAACAAACGGGTCGATAACCGCGACTAGTTCCGCGGCCGGTTGGGCTCGCGGCCCCCCGGCGCGAACCCGACCGCCTTACCGCGGCTGCTCGCCTGCCGCCAGTTCGGCGTGCACGGGCCGACGGCGCAGCAGGACGGCCGGTGCGGTCTCCCTTAGCAGCATGCTGACGACGATGCCCAGCATCACGGCGATCATCGGCAGCCAGAGAATGTTCTGAATCCCGAAGTGCGTGGCGACGTAGCCGCCGAGGGCCGGCGCGATGCCGCCGCCGAAAATCTCGCCCGCGCCCACCACCACGCCAATGGAAGTCGACACGAGTCCCACGGGAGCCGCCTCGGTCGCAACGGGGCCGGAGAGCAACGAGACGAGCCCGAGCGTGAAGAACGAGGCGACGAACAGAACCGCGAACAGCGCGAGCGGCTGCGGCCCGAGACCGCGAAAAACGTAGAGCAACACCGCGGTGCCCGCAAAGCCCGCGATGCTCGCTACGCGGCGCCCGACGAGGTCGGACAGCCCCGGCAAGCCAAACTGCCCGAGAAACCCGCCAAACCCGATTGCAGAGACGACAAGGCCCATCTTTTGAGTGTCCAGCGACAGGTAGCCCGTGAGATACAGCGGGAGCAGCGCGCCGAGCACGAACACGCCGGTCATCGCGCAGCACAGCGCACCCATCGCGACGACGATGTTCCGGCTCTTCAGCACGCGGCCGAGCGACGCCGGGGTGTGCTCCGTGGCGACTTTCGGCGCGACCCGCGGCTCGCGAATGACATGCAGCATGACCAGGCCGAGTATCAGCCCGGGAACGGCAACGAGCCCGAACACCCACCGCCACGTGACGAAGCTGAGCAACTGCGTGGCGATGATCGGCGAAAGCGCGAGCCCGAACAGCGCGAAGCCGCTTTGCTGAAGCCCGAGGTTCAGGCCGCGCCGGCGCGGATGCGAGGCGTCTGCCGTAGCCGCGAAGCTCGTGGGACAGAAGGAGCCTTCGGCTACGCCCATGAGACCGCGGATGGCGATCAGGCTGAAGAGCCCGCCCGCGAGTCCCGAAAAACCGGAGAGGAGCGAGAAAGCGACGATGGCGGGGATGAGCACCTTCCGGCGCCCGACCTTGTCCGAGATGCCGCCCATCAGCGCGGCAAAGACGCCCCACGAAAGGCCGAGCACGCCAATGCAGTTTCCGACGTCCTGTGCGCTCAGGTTCAGGTCTTTCATGATGGATGGAAAAAGCGGCGCGATCAGCCAGCGGTCGAGGCCCACGAGGCCGAAGCCAAGCGCCAGCAGCGTCACCGCTTTCCATTCGTAGGAGGTGTCCCACTCGTTTGCATTCATTTCCGTCTCCGTGGACGCGGGCTCGCCTGCGCGTGCCGGAAGCGGCAACGCACGGCCCAACGCCAATGTCTTTGTATGCGACCTCGGTCGCGAAGGATGGTCGGCCTGCTATTCGGTGCGCGGCATGTCGAACTCGCCGGGCCGACGCTACAAAGATAGTTGCAAGGTCCGCCACTCCGGTATCGGCGAACGCGCGAACGCGTCATTCGCGAAACGCGAATAATCGCCGCCGACGCGTAACGAGCATGTGCCGGAAAGCGCTGCGCGGCAGGAAAGCCAAGACAATCGCATATCTGGCGACGTCCCCGGGGGAATCCCTCGTAGACACGAGAGATGCGCAGCGGCGGTCCACTCGCCGGAAGCCATTTGCGAGCTTTGCGCTCGTTGCCAAACATGGCGACAATGCCAGGTGAAGCGGCCGGTGACGCGTCGCCGGTTCACCGCCTGTAAGGGCATGATGCCGGGACGGCGGACAGCGCGCCCAACATAACCCGTGCAAGGAGCATCAGCGCATCATGTCCGACACCATCAAGGTCATCCTGTCGCCGCGCGGGAGCGACATCGGCAATCTCATCGTTCGCCGCATCCTTCCGCAACGCGCTGCACGCCTTGTCGGGCCATTCATCTTCTTCGACCACATGGGCCCCGCTACCTTCGCCCCCGGTAAAGGCCTCGATGTCAAACCCCATCCTCACATCGGGCTCGCAACGGTGACGTACCTCTTCGAAGGCGCGATCACGCATCGTGACAGCCTCGGTTCCCTGCGGGACATCCTGCCGGGCGACATCAACTGGATGACCGCAGGCACGGGAATCGCGCATTCGGAACGCACGCCCGATGCTGCGCGCGCCAGCGGTCATGTCGTCAACGGCATCCAGACGTGGGTTGCGCTCCCGGTCGAGCACGAAGACGCCGAGCCGTCGTTTTCGCATCATCCGGCGGCGACGCTGCCCGCTTTTGAGCGAGATGGCGTGCGCGTGCGTGTGCTGGTCGGAACCGCCTTCGGGATGACGTCGCCGGTCGAAACATTCTCGCCGACCCTGTTCGCCGCGGCCGAATTCGATGCGGGCGGCGCGCTCGGCGTCGACGACGAACACGAGGAGCGCGCGGTCTACCTTGTCGACGGCGATCTGACAATCGATGGAGAAGCGTTGCAGGTTTCGACGATGGCCGTGCTGACGCCCGGCGCCGAGGTCAAGCTGGAGAGCGCGCGCGGCGCGCGCGCGATGCTGCTCGGCGGTGCGCACCTGCCTGGCTTGCGATACATCGAATGGAATTTCGTGTCGAGTTCGCAGGAAAAGATCGAGGCCGCAAAGAAGGCATGGACCGGGCAAACCTTCCCGAAAGTCCCGGACGAAACGGAGTGGACGCCTCTACCCGTTCGGGAACCGCGATAAAGCCGATTTCTCCGAAGTCGGTGCCCGGCTTCCGGTGTCTGATGCCTACAGGTGCGGGAACCGGAACCCGGCGTTCGGCATGAAAAAGGGGCAAGCGCTGCTTGCCCCTCCATAGCGCTTGCCCGGCGAGGTCCGGCCTCGCCGGTGCGTCCTCGTTCTAGCGCCCTGCGCGGCCTGTCAGGAGGCGAGCTTCGATGCCAGCTCGGCGACGTGCTTGCCCTGGTAGCGCGCGATCTCCAGTTCGTTCGCGCTCGGCTGACGGCTGCCGTCCGCGCCGGCCAGCGTCGTCGCGCCGTACGGCGTGCCGCCGGTGATTTCGTCCATCTTCGTGAGGCCGGCGCATGCGTACGGCACACCGACCACGACCATGCCGTGGTGCAGGAGCGTCGTATGGAACGACGCAATGGTCGTTTCCTGGCCGCCGTGCTGCGTGCCGGTGGACACGAACACGCTGCCGATCTTGCCGACCAGCGCGCCCTTCATCCACAGGCCGCCAGTCTGGTCGAGGAAGTTGCGCATTTGCGCCGCCATGTTGCCGAAGCGGGTCGGCGTGCCAAAGAGGATGGCGTCGTAATCAGCGAGTTCGTCGACCGTAGCAACGGGCGCTGCCTGGTCCAGCTTGATGCCGGCCGCCTTCGCCTGCTCGGCGGGAATCGTCTCGGGCACACGCTTGAGCGTCACGGTCGCACCGGCGACCGATTTCGCACCTTCGGCAATGGCGTTCGCCATCGTTTCGATGTGGCCGTACGACGAGTAATACAGCACCAGAATTTTTGCCATTTGGAATCTCCAGGTTTACATGGCGACCTGAAAGGTCGATTTGCACCGCAGTCCGGCGCGCCGCAATGACGTGCGCAACGCCATGCGCGGCGCACCCGTTTCACCATCAACATCGTGTGGGTGATGCTCACGACTCGGGAGAGTCGAACCTTGACTTCGGTATTGCACTGAGGACTTTCTGAGACGGACTCATACAGCGGTGCCCGCGTCATCGTGCACCGCCTGCGCCGTTTCGCGTGCAAGCCGGCGACAGCGAGCGATACGCGCAAAGCTTACGCGAACACGATAGGGAGTCAATCGCGTCCAGCGTTACTTTGTGTCGCGTTTTAGTTGACGAATAGCCATTTCGCAGGCGTCGCGCGGGCGTGATTGTTCGAGGCGACGCGCACGAAAGGCTTGATTCGTTGCGTCAACAAAATCGCGACTGAGAGTACCCGCAGAGCGGCTTGTTCCCGTGAAGCATCCACGTTACTTTCAGCCGACTTCGTAACAGCATCGCTCAAGGAGTACATGATGATTCAAGTACGAGCAGCCAATGAACGCGGCCGTGCCGAGCACGGATGGCTCAGTTCCCGTCACAGCTTTTCCTTCGCAAGCTACTATGACCCGAAGCAGCCCGGCTACTCCGATCTGCTCGTCATCAACGACGACCGGGTTGCGCCATCCCAGGGCTTCGGCACCCATCCGCACCGCGACATGGAGATTCTCTCGTACGTTCTCGAGGGCGCGCTGGAGCATCGCGACTCGATGGGCACGGGTTCGGTCATCGTGCCCGGCGACGTGCAACTCATGAGCGCCGGCTCCGGTGTCACGCATAGCGAATTCAATCATTCGAATCGCGAGCGCGTGCATTTCCTCCAGATCTGGATAGTGCCCGACGAACAAGGCGGCAAGCCGCTGTACCAGCAACGGAGCATTCCGGCTGCGGAGAAGCGCGGGCGCCTTCGGCTCATCGCCTCGCCGGACGGCTTCGCGGATTCGCTCGTCATCAAGCAGGACGCGCGCATCTTCGCCGGACTGCTCGATGGAGAGGAGCGCGCGACATACCCGCTGGCAAACGACCGCTATGCCTACGTGCACGTCGCGTCGGGTTCGGTGAAGCTGAACGGCACGCGTCTCGTCGAAGGTGACGGGGCGCGCATTCGCGCAGAATCGGCTCTCGAATTCGCCGAAGGCGAGAACGCGGAAGTCCTGCTGTTCGATCTGCGTCCGCTCGACAAAACCATCCGCGGCTAACCTGCGCGGCGCCCAGCATCTGCGGCGCATTACCTGAGAATCGACTCCGCCGGCCGACACCGAAGTGGAAGTGGCACACCATGATCTCGAAACGGATTCGACAAATTTTCCCGTTCAGGGATACCTTTCCGCGCGTGGGAAAAAATCGTCGATCAACGCAGGTTTTGACGAGCATCGGTTAGCACCATTGAATTTCACCGGCACCAGGATGTAGCGGCGCGGATGGCCCCTGCCCGGCTTGTGAAGCTCGCGCTGGGCAGTGTTCGAAATGATTGGCCGGCGAGGCGGAATCCTCCAATGGGGACCACCGTATGCGGATGATCTTATCCTCTAAAACTCGTAACGATGAGATAATGGCTAATTCGTAAACGGTCGCGTTTTCCCTATGTCCAGGAACATCCGCTTCGTCATAATCGACAGCATCGCTACCGCCACGCATCTTTCCGCCGCCTGGCCAGCTTTCAACTGGAGCATTGCAGATTCGGCAACTCCCAACCTGCCATTACGGTCTCGTTTCCGCCGCAAACATTTGCGAGCTTCGCCAGCAGGCCAACGGTCTGTCCAGGCTTCGATTTTTCGGGGCTTGTGCCGCTGACAAGCGGTCGCCAGCACATCTGGACATCCACGCTCTTTGTCGTCTGCTGCGTTTTAGTGTGTTCGTATATGTAGACCAGAGACGGTGGACTTGTCGAATGGAAGGCTGATACGGTAATCATTGCCGACGCTGACCTGTGCACAGCGCCAGAACATTCCGCAATAACCATGACTGCCCAACAGACTCCCACGAAAAGCGCCGCCGCTTCCCATTTACTGCTGATTTTCGTGTCGAGTTTCCTGCTCAGCGCGCAGTTCATCCCTCTCGCGCTCAGCCTCGCCGCGCGGTATATCTTCGGCTTTCACGCACTGACCGTTGGCCTTGACTTCGGGATTTTTTGGGCCGCAGCCCGTGTCGAACTGGCGCACGGCGCGGCAGCGGTATTCTCGCCTCGCTGGATGCAACCGCTGGAAGCCATGGTGCGCGCCACGTCGCACTATGATCCCCTCCCTTATCCGCCAACTTTCCTGCTCGTCATCCGTCCACTGGGCTATTTGAGCTATCCAGGCGGCCTCTTCCTGTTCCTGTCGCTCGGCATAGGTGCTTATCTCGCTGTTGCGCTATCCATGGGCCGCCGCCTGCAAAAAACACAGCGTCAGTCCATCTTGATCGCCGCTCTTGGCGGGATGCCATTGGCGATCTATGCGGGACAGAATACGCTTTTCACCGCCGCCGCCGCGGCCGCGGCGCTTATGCTGATGGAGGCGACTCCCGTTTGCGCAGCGGCGTTTCTCGCTGCACTCGCAATCAAGCCGCAACTGGCTGTGCTCTTCCCGCTCGCGCTCATCTGCGGACGCCGCTGGAAAATGTTGCTCGCCGCCAGCGTTTTTTGCTCGATATTCGTGCTGTCGAGTATCGCAATCCTGGGGACCGAGGCATGGTCGTCATTTTTCTCCTGTCTTTCCGAATTCAAACAAGCCGCATTGCTGAATGGCCGGGATCATTGGTTCGGGATGCCGACCTTATTCGCCACCGCGCGACTCCTTGGTGCGCCGGTCGTTGTGGCCTACACAGTCCAGGCACTAGCCGCCATTCCAGCCGCACTTGCGATAGCCTATCTTTGGCTTGTGAATGCACGGTACGAATTGAGGGCTGCGGCCTTGCTCGTCGCCAGCCTGCTGGTACAACCTTATTTGATGAGCTACGACCTCGCGTGGCTCGGCTTTCCGGCGGCGCTTCTGATACGCGACGCGGCAGCGGCCAGGCTAACGCGCCTGGACCGGCTCGCAGTCGGCGCAGCCTGGTCGATGCCAGCGTGTGAATTGACTGGCGCTATATTTCATTCGCCATTTCATCTGGCGCCCGTCGCGATGCTCTTGATGTTGACTGCGATCGTACGGCGGCATCTGGCATCGCATTCCCAGATGCAACGTCTTTCCGCGCCGGCTGACGAACGCTCCGAACCTCTCGCCGAACCGTGTGGCTGACGCGTTTTTGCCGTCGGAATCCGCGTATGCTCTCGGCGAAACGCGGATCGCTCACCGTTTCGGCTGCGCAATAGCGTTTCCGAACCAGGTAAATTGGCCGTTGTTTCGACTCGTCATAAATCCGGCCGATGTATTCGCCAATCACGCCGATACCGATAAGCTGGATTCCTCCTATGAACAGGACTGCCGAAAATAGCGATGCGTAACCGGGCACGGGATTGCCGAACAGCAACGTGCGCACGACCATGAACGCGCCGTAACAAAAAGTGAGCAGGGCAATCAATGCTCCGACGTACGTCCAGCCACGCAGCGGAACCGTACTGAAACCCGTAATGCCTTCTATCGCGTAGTTCCACAAGCGCCAGCCCGAAAAGCTCGAACGGCCCGCGCTGCGCTGAGCTCTTTCGTAGTGGAGCGTTATGGCCGGAAAGCCTACCCACGCGAAGAGCCCTTTCATGAATCGACGCCGCTCCGGCAGCCGCCGCAGCGCTTCGACGACTTGCCGGTCCATCAACCTGAAGTCGCCGACGTTGGGCGGGATCTTCACATTCGACACGGCATTGTGCATGCGATAGAAGAACCCGGCCGTCACGCGTTTCGCGAACGAATCGGTACTGCGGTCGGCGCGATGCGCCAGTACGACCGGCGCCCCATCCCGCCAGCATTGGATCATTTCGGGAATGAGCGCCGGCGGATCCTGCAGATCGGCATCAATGACGATGACGGCATCACCTCGCGCGTCGTCGAGACCGGCGGTTAACGCCGCTTCCTTTCCGAAATTACGAGTCAGATCAAGTACGCGAATGCGTGTATCGTCGGCGGCAGCCGCGAGCAACTGGTCGAGCGTGCCGTCATCGCTGCCGTCGTTGACGCAAACGATCTCGAAACGGAACCCCTGAAGGGAGGAAATGACCGCTCGTATTTCCGTGAAGAACAGATTGACCGCATCACGCTCGTTATGAAACGGGGTGACGATAGAAACGAACGGAACCTGTGGTCGATTGGACCGTTTCAATATGTCGGCGCTGGCCATCATGGTTATCGGAAGCTCCCCGCAGCGAACGCAGCAATGCGGCGTCCTTCTGCGACGTGGCTCTCCTTGCGTACCCGCGTAACGAGCGCTGCGAGGGCGGCCAGAGTCATGATGGGCAGGAACTGGAAATGAGTGTGTGGTACGACCAGTAGCCCCATTAGCGGACCGAATCCGAGCAGGATGAGCCCCTCACGCTCGTAGCGCCGGAAGCCGTGGGCCAGCCCAAATCGGCCATACCAGGCAATGACGATGCCATACCACGTCAGGTCGTAATCGTAAAGATACGGACTGAAAGCGAGCGTCGCGCAGACCAGCGTCGCCGCGCGCAATTCGTGGGCGGCTGGCCGGGACCAGACGTAGACGATTGAAGCGACAGCCGCGCATGCCGATGCCGCCTGCAACACATAAGCCGCAGCGACCGGCATGGACAATTGCCTTGCCAGCGCAAAAAAAGTGGGAATGCGAGGCAGCAGCTTGTTGTCGGCAATGACCATATGCTGTATCTCCCGCAGGCTGTACACGAAAGCAGCGAGTGTTTCCACGCCGAACAATCCGACCGATATCGCGCTCAGCGCAACCGCGGTCGCTCCCGTTACCACTAGCGTTTTCCATGAGCGCGAGCAGATCAATGCGAGCGGTATCAATACGGCGAGATGCGGCTTGATGCACAGCAGTCCTAGCGCAACGCCGGCCCATACGGGACGCCGCGGCAAAAGTGCCAGCCCGAAACCCATAAACGAAGCAGTCAGCAGGCCGTTCTGCCCCGACAGTGCCGTGATGATCACACCCGGGAAGGCCAGTGCGAGCAAGGTCGAAATCCTGCCGGGCACGATCGCGTTGATGGCCACGACGAAAACCACGAGCGTCAGGCCAAAAAAAAGCCAGGCCGAGAGCTCGTAAGGAAGCAGCGCTACGGGGTAGAGAAACAACAGGAATGTCGGCGGATAAACCCAGGGCAAGATGCCCTTGAGATCAGGCACGGCGGATTTTTCCACGGCACCCAGCAATTTCAGGCTGTACGCCTGTGCGGCATGCCCTTGCAGTACAAGATGCGAAGCACTCCAGAACGCAATGTAGTCCCGTGCCTTGCTGGCGAACGAAAACTGGTGCAGCCAGTTTGCATGAACGATTTGCGCCACGGGAACAAGGATGTATATGAGCAACAATGCACCTGAGTAGACGCACAAACGTTGCCGTGTCAGCCAATGCCGCCGCCGGCTATCGCATTTGCCTGCATGGCTCTCCGGCACCACCGGTAGCTCGATCGATGCGTTGTCGGGCGTCGTCATTGCGTGAGCCTCAGCACGCCGATGTTCGTGGCGATCTGCTGGAAAACCGTATTCAGCGCCGAGTTGCTGGACGCGGAGTAGTAATCGCCAGGCGACGCGCACGACTGCAACCCCGTATTGGCGGCGGCCCCCGAACCGAACGCGATCGTATAGATCGTGATGCCCGCACTCTTGATCGCCGTGCAGACCGCTGCCTGATAGGAGTTGATGTCGTTCAGATTGATCTTTCCACCGGCCAGCGTACCGCCGGGGTCATCCGGACTCGCCACGGATGGTGCCTGCAGGCTGTTGGTGCCGACGCCGGAAAGCCCGTTGAAATACGTGACCTCCTGGCCCGGAATGTTGCTCGAACTGACGTCGTTCTCCCCATCCGTCATGAGGATGATCACGCGCTGCAGCCCCAACGTGCTTTCCGGCAACGGCAGCGGGGTCGTGATGGTCGGACGCTGGTTCCACGTGCCGGCCCAGTTCGAAGACAGCATGCGCCACCCCCACAATAACCCCGTCGGGATGATCGTACTGCCCGCCGGCTGCATCGCATTGATCGCATTTTTCAGTTGCTTCGAGTCGTTGGTCAGGAACGTCACTGGCGTGCCAATGCACATATTGTTCTGATTCAACGTATAAGCGTTATTTGACGACGTCTGGTTCCATGCGCTGATCGGCAGTACCGAGCTGTTCGTGCTGCACGTGCCCTCACTCCCGGATCCGACTGTCGCGGGAACGCCCGGGATAGTGGAACTCGTGCAACTGCCGAATAATCCAAATAGCCAATACTGCGACGTATAGACCGTGAGCCCCCCGGGCGGCACGTTGTAGTAGTAAGGCGTGAACTGGATATAGGGCGACGTCGTTGACGCCGTGGTCGCGGACGGCGAATAGGCCAGCGCGGCAAGATTGCCGGCGCCGTCGCGCGGCTCCGCTGTGCAGCCGCCCCATCCGCTACCACTCCACGCCCACGACCCGTTCGAGAGGCTGACCTTCGGCGAACCGCTCATCGACACGCCGGTCGGGTTGTAGCTGAACGTCTGGTTGAGCCACGCCCCCGGGCTCAGCGCCGCGGAAATCGTCGCTCCATTGCCATCCAGCCATGGCGGTGCCATCCCGACATTGACCGTGCTGGCAAATGGCACGATCCCGATGTAGTACCTCGACGCCCCCGACTGGCCGAACAGTTGCGTCACCAGCGTGGTGGCTGCCGTCTGCAGACCATAGATCTTTTCCTTCGAGAGCGTGTTCGTGGAGCTGCCGCTGGGCGTCTGGGCCATTGAACCGGTGTTGTCCAGCACCAGCGCCAGTTCCAGTGTGCTTTGCGGAATTCGCGTCACCTGGTCCGTGGCACCGACCTGCATGTCGTTGCCACCGGTCGACCCACCGCTGCTGCCCGTGCTGTTCGATGCCAGAAACGACGGCATCATCAACGGCAACTCACCGGTCGCGGAAAGCTGCACCACCTGGCCCCCGCTGCCACTTGAATTGTTCGTGCAGGTCGCCGTGAAATTGCTGCTCGAAAGCAGCAGGTCGAGATAGCCGCCCGGCATGTTCGTGCTGTAATACTTGAGCGCGTCGCTCTGCCACGCGGTCAGGTTCGTCGGACAGGCCGTGCTCCCGTAGTGCCCCATGTCCACCGATGCGGCGAGGTTCGCCGCATCGAGCGCGGACTGCATGCGGGCCTGCGAAATGGCGTACCGGCCGAGGTCGATCGACATCGACAACGCGCCGAGCATCACGCTCGCGCTGATCGCGAACACCAGCGAGACCGCTCCGCGATCACGGCCGGCGAGGTATTTACGACATGGCGCGAGCACGGCCATCGCACCAAGGCGAGCGGAACGGACAAGGGTGGCGAGATTCGTGATCATCTGGGCTGCCTCACGCGAGCACTGGCTTCATCGGCGGGTGACCCATGTCAGGAGCCCACGATGACCGTCGAACCCGAACAGCCGGCCGACAAACCGCTTCCCGCCGTGACGGCAGTACCGTTGGTGTTCATCAATGGCATGGAGGTCCAGTTCATCGCGCGCTGCCGCGTATAGACCCGGCGGTATAGAACAGTCGAACCCGGCGCGCCGGGCCAGAACGTGGAAAGCAGAGGAAACGGGGTATAGCGGTAGAACACCTCGATTACGAGCGCCGCGTCGCCCTGATAGAACGGCCAGGTGGACGGCAGAACGTTGCTGGGCGTTATCTTCGAGGCCATGTCCGCGATCGAGCTGGCCTCGGCCTGCCAGCAGATGGCCGGTGTGCCGCTCGACAAGGACGGCGTGCCGACCACGTTCCATCCGCAATTGTTTTCCGAAGGCGACTTGTCGCAAATGGAAGTCACGATCACGTTGCCGTTAGCCGCCAATGTATCGGGACTGGCAAGCCAGTTCGCGTCCGCCCATAGCGAACCCAGATTGTTTGCGCTGGCCGTGCCCGATGCATCCGTCACATTCGGCATCTGCCCGAGCGAATTGGCGAGCGCGAATGCCGCGTGCTCGACCATGCTCACTGCGCGCAGGTACAGATACACCTCGGTGAAACCGAACAGCATGAGCACCATCACAGGCACGATGATGACGACTTCGAGCGCCGCCGCCCCGCGTGAGCGGCGCCGCCCGCATCCGGCTTTCCGGGCCCCCGTTAGCTTGAACATTGTTCGTTTTGCACGATGAAGTTGCGCTGGAAATTCAGGTTGGGCATTCCGAACCACGAGGCCAGCCCCGTGAAGGCCGGCATGCTGACCTGGATGTTGTACATCTCCACGTCTCCGCAGTTGCCCGCTCCGGTGGTGGGTGAGTAGGTGGACGAACCGAAGTTGCTAAAGTTCGAATAGTCGTATTCCGTCACGCTCACCGTTGCGCCAACGTTCTGCCACATGCCCAGGTATCGCATCACGATCTGCTGCGCTTGCGCCTCACGCGTGCCGGTCGCGGGCGCAGTCACCGTCAGTCCGGCTCGTGAAGCCGCCTGGGCCGCGATCTGCACGGTAACGTCGACGGTCATATCGAGCGCGAACTCGATCGTCGCGACGATCAGAAAAAACACCGGCAGCGAGGCCAGCGCGAATTCGATCGCGCTGGTGCCCCGTTCGTCCCGCGGCAAAGTCCGCAGACGCCGCCAGGCAGAGAGGCAGGGCCGCGAGCGGACCAGATCTTTCATTGCGCCTTTTGCTCCGTAGAGAAAGCGGGCTTGCCCGTTCCCGGCGGATTGGCTTGTGCTTTGGCCAGACGCATGCGCTGCATTGCGTAATAGCGCAGATTGTCCTGCGTCGATTTTTTTGGCAGATCGGCGTTCAGAATTTCCTCGGCGGCATCGTCGTTGCCGAGCATGCCGTAGGCCAGCGCCAGATTCTGGCGCGCCTCGGCCGGAGCAGCCGGAAAACGCGTGACGTCGAGCAGCACGTTCACACCCTCGCGCGGCTTGCCCCCCAAGACCAGAGAAAGCCCCAGATCGGTCTCCAGCCGCGGATCGCCCGGATTGGTCTGCAGTGCGGAGCGCAGGACCGACTGGGCTTCGTCGTGGTGCCCCTGCATGTCCAGTGCCGTGCCGAGCCCCGCCGCCGCCATCGGATCATTCGGGGATAGCGCGAGCACGCGCCGGTACCCGGCAATGGCGTCGTCCAGGCGCCGTTGCCGGATGGCCACCCGGGCCTTGCCCGTCATGGCCGGCAGCGCTTGCGGTTCGAGCGACAGCGCCTTGTCGTAATACACGTTCGCTCGCGTATGGTCGCCCTCCGCATAGAGCGTATCGCCGAGGCCCGTCAGGCCGGGCACCGAATCCGGGTGGGACCGGACGATCTGCATGTAGATGGTGGTGGCCAGATCGAGATTGCCCGAAGCCAGCGCGGCCTCTGCCACGTGCAGTTCGCCTTTGAGGCTCAGGGTGGTCGGGCTGGACACCGGCTCGACCGGCCCGATGCTTTGCTTGACCGTGGTCGAGCAAGCCGCCAGTACGAGGAGCGACACGGCCGTACCCAGCCTGCGCGCCGCGGCGGCGGAAATCAAACGGGCACGGAATGAGCGAGTGAGTTTCATGTCAGGTGCTTGAGCGATGTAGCGAGTTGCATGATGGCTGGTCCGGCGGAAATCGCGATGACGGCCGGCAAGATGAACAGCATCATCGGCACGACCATCTTCGGTGCGAGCTTGGCTGCGGTTTCCTCGATGCGCACGATGTGGGCGGTACGCTCGATGCGCGAAAGCGTGCGCAGTGCCTGCGAGATAGGTGTGCCGTAGCGCATCGACTGGATCAGCGTCGAGATCAGGGCGCGTACCGGCGCCACGTCGACACGGTCGGCCATGGCTTGAAGCGCGCGCGCGCCGTCGCCGGAAAGATGCAGCTCGTCGGCGGTCAATGCAAACTCCGATGCCAGTGCCGGGCAGATGAGCGCCATCTCCTGAGCGACGCGACGCAGCCCTACACCGAGGCTGTTACCGGCATTGGTGCAGATGACGAACAAATCGAGCGCATCGGGAAAGTATGCAAGGATCTGCTTTCGGCGGCGGCGGGAGTAAATGTCCAGCGCGTATTCGGGCACGATCATTCCGAACATGAATGCGGCAAACATCATCAGCATGCGGATCGGTAAAACGTGGCCGAGCGCGAACAGGTCCGCTACATACAGTACGACCAGAGCGGCCCATACCAGGCCGGAAACAAATTTCGCGGCGATCAGCGTCGGCACTGCGCTGGAACCGCGAAAGCCCGCTTTGACCAGATCCTGTGCCAGCTTCAGCCGCTGTTCGGACGTGAAGAGCGGCATGCGCTCGCCAAACCGGATCAACGGCGCCATGAAACGGCTGGCGATGGCAAAGCCTTTTCCGGGCGTGTCTTCGCTCGACGAATCGGCGCCCCTGGCAGCATTCACGCCCACCTGGCGTACGCGCTCGGCAATCCGGCCCCGGTACCCACCCCGGTTGAGCGCCCACCAAAGGACGAGCGCGCCGAGCAGCGCCAGCAGCATGAACAGATTGACCAGCAAATCGACAGGCATCGCGTTCATCGCGAGGTATCCAGGTTGGCGATCCTGTTGATGACGGCAACGCCCGAAATGATCGCCGTCACGGCGAACGTCAATATGGAACGGCCAGTCGGCGTAGTGAACAGCACCATGACGTAGTCGCGATTGGCCACGTACAGCGTCAACATGATGAGAACCGGAATGGCTGCGAGAATCTTGACCGTAATCCGTGTCTCCGCCGTCAATGCTTTGGTCTTCTGACGAATTTCGCGGCGAGCCCGCACGATCCCTGCCAGGTTCTCTAGCGTCTCGCCCAGTTGTCCGCCCGTTTCGCGCTGCAGCAGCAGGCACACGCAGAAAAAGGAAAAATCGGCTACATGCACGCGTTGCACCGCAACGGTCAGCACTTCCTCCAGGTCCATCCCCACCTGGAGCGAATCGCCGATGCGCTCGAACTCGCCGGCCAGCGGCTGTGGAGCGTCCCTGGCAACCACGGGCAATACCTGAACCACGGGAACGCCGGCGCGCACCGCACGCACGATCATGTCGATCGCATCGGGCAACGCAGCCAGAAAGCGTTCGCGAAACCGGTCGACGAACATCTGGTAGATGCGTTGCATGGTGAACACCGGCAACGCGAGCGCCAGCCCGACCTGGAGAATGGTCGGCACCGGCGTGAACCGCGGGAACGCCAGTGCCACACCCAATGCGACAACGCCGCCGGCTATCACGACCGGCATTCCGCGCGGCGCGACGGTGCGCAAGCGGTCGCGGCGCGCACGGAACCACCGGATCACGACATGCGCTTCGTCAGACCGCCCCAGCACATGCCCTTTGATGATCGCCCGGACTTCGCTCGAAGCCGTCGCGTCGGACGCCGCTTCCGGAAACAGTGCCGCGACGCGTGCCCGGATCAATGCTTGCGGACGATGATTGCGGAGGTCCTGCCAGATCATCAGCATGATGCCGACGATCACCGCGCAAAGGAAACCGGCGATGGTGGCGAGGTTGACGACGGCGTTCACGCAACGGCCCCCAGCAACGCTTCCTCGAGCCCATAGTACGAGGCCCGTTCGGTGAATGCCGGCCGCAGGTGTGCGTTTTCGAAGCCGCCCTTCACCTCTCCGTCGTAGGCCGTGACGTCGTAACGGAAGGTGAACAGATCCTGAGTGATGATCACCTCGCCCTCCATGCCCGCCACCTCGGTTACCCGTGTCAGCCGGCGTACGCCGTCGCGCATCCGCTCGACCTGGACGATGAGGTGCAGCGCGCTTGCGATCTGCCGCCGGATCGACGCCAGCGGGAGATTGCCGTTGGCCATCGTCACCATGCTTTCGAGCCGGGTCAGGCTATCGCGCGGCGTATTGGCGTGGATCGTGGTCATCGACCCGTCGTGGCCCGTGTTCATCGCCTGCAGCACGTCGAAAGCTTCCTCGCCGCGCGTTTCACCGAGGATGATGCGGTCGGGGCGCATCCGCAGAGCGTTCTTCACCAGATCGCGCTGATTGACGCCACCCCTCCCCTCGGTGTTTTCCGGCCGCGTCTCGAGGCTGACCACGTGAGGCTGCTGCAATTGAAGTTCCGCCGCGTCTTCGATCGTCACTACGCGCTCGCCGTTATTGATGAAATGCGAGAGCGCATTGAGCAGCGTGGTCTTGCCGGAACCCGTGCCGCCCGAGATCAGCACGTTCAGGCGGCAGGTGACCGCGATCTTCAACACGTGCGCCATGGCGAGCGACATGTTTCCCTGATTCACCATGTGCTGGACGGTGAGGTTGCGCTTGGAAAATTTACGGATGGAGATGGCGGGTCCACGCAATGCCAGCGGCGGCAGTACCACGTTGACGCGGCTGCCGTCGGGCAGGCGGGCATCCACCATCGGGCTGCTTTCGTCGACGCGCCGGCCAACACCCGCCGCGATGCGCTGCGCCACGGTAGTCACGTGCGCATTGTCGCGAAACCGGTACGGCGTGAGTTCCAGCTTGCCGCGCCGCTCGACGTAGACCTGATCTGGGCCGTTGACGAGTATGTCGGTCACAGCCTCGTCGGCGAACAGCGGCTCGATCGGCCCCAGCCCGAACATGTCGTTGAGCAGTTCCTCGACGATTTGCCCTTGTTCGGAGAGCGGAATGTTCAGGCGCTCGCGCTCGATGACTGCGGCAACCAGCGGCCCGAGTTCGGGTTTGAACTGTTCGCGGCTGTAATTGAGCACTGAAGAGGCATTCATGGTCGACAGCACGGCATTGCGCACCGTCTTGTACGTTCCCGAGCGCACGAGCGACGTATCCGGAGCGGCATTCGCGTCGTTCCGAGCCTCGACTGCGAGCAACGGCCCCAACGGGTTCCCGTCGATTCGCACCTTGGGTTCAAGCGTTTCGGCATGAGCCTCGCTGGGCGCGGAGGCCGGTCCAGTGACACGTTTTTGACCGAATTGCATCACATCCTCGACTTGAGCCGTTGCCACAGACTGGTTTGCACAACCGTGTTCTGGTTGTTGCCGGTCAGATCGTCGGCCAGGCGCACGATCATCTGCTCGAACGCTTGTGACTTGCCGGCCGCCAGGGGCACGCCGACGTTTTCGGCAATCGCAAGGGCGCTACGTTCGAACGGCACCTCGGCCAGCACGGGCCGACCAATAGCCGCCTCCAGGTCACCGGGATCTACCTTGCCCGCCGTCACCATGTTCGGATTGTTGAGTAGAACCGAAGTAACGGGCCGGCCCGTACTGCAGGTTTCGATATACCGGATGAGCCGGACAGTCTCACGGACGGCATGAACCGAGCGGTCCGCCACCACGTAACTGCGCGCGGCGCGGCCGAACGCTTCCTCGGCCAGCGGGTCGGCGCGCTCGCCGATATCCAGGATCACGTAATGGAAGCTCGACACCAGCAAATCGAGCACGGTCCCCAGCGCAGCCTCGCCGAAGCGACGATCGTCGCCCCATTCCAGTTGCGCGGACAACAACAATAGCCGCGAGTTCTCCACGGACTGCATCGCGCGCTCGAGATAGGCCGGGTCGAGCCGATGCACGTTCTGCAGCACATCGAGCAGACCGTTGTTGCTCGTCAGGCCAACCATGCTGGGGCCGGCGCCACCGTGCAAGTTCAGGTCCAGATACACGACGCGACGCCGCGAGTGCGCCAGGTTGCAGGCCAGGTTGATCGCGATCGTGGTCGTGCCCACCCCACCGCGCGCGCCGACGAAACTGAGCACCTTGCCCGCCCGCTCTTGCGACACCGGCATCGCGCGGCCTTCGCGCAGGTTCATCGTGCGCTTGAGCAGTCCGACGGTCAGCGGCTTGACCAGATATTCGCGCACGCCGATGCCAAGCAGACTACGGTAGAGGCCGACATCGTTGCGCTCGCCGAGCGCGATCACTTGCACCGACGGTTCGCAGACGCTGGCAAGCCGCGCCAGATCCGAAAGCGGCATTTCGGAGCTCTGCAGATCGACGAGCAACAGCTTCGGCGAACGGTCCATGCTGGACAGCCGCGCGATGGCATCCTCAATGCCGCCTTCCTCGATATGCGTATGCGGAACGGCCTCGTCCAGAACGAAGTTTTTCAGTACCTGCTCGGACTCCCGGTCCGCGACGAACGCAACGAAGTCGGCGGCGATCCCGTCGGACTTGCCGGGCTTGATGAAGGATCCAATCATGCTCATGTGAAATCCGGGGGGCGATGTGGGTTCAGACGGTTCGTTACTTTGCGTCGCGCGAAGATTGCTTGTCGAGCGGCGTGACCTTGTCCTGCTCGTAACGGCGCATCGCATTGGCTGCTACCGCAGCATCGGCCGGCCCGACGGGTGCAGGCTGCTCCAGGTCGCGCGGATTCGCGACCTGTGCGGCCAGATTCGAGTAGGTCGCACAGCCCCATGCCACCGCGGGCTGCTTCAAACCGGCGTCGGTGAGCCCGGACCGCACGGCAAGCTGCCTGCAATCCGGCGACACGGCCACGCCGTCGTTGTCGCGGATTATCGAGGCGTCAGGCATGTCGAACGGGGGATGAATACACCCGCCCAGCAGCGTGGCAAGCAAAACGAACGGAGCAAACAGGATCCTCAATCGCATTGTCATGGTCGCTCCAGTCAATAAACGTATCCGGCCCGGCCCACCAGACGCGGCTGGCCGTCCGCGTTCCCGTCGGCCGCCCTGGCGCCCTTCGAGCCGTACGCGTGCTCGAAGCTGTATTCGATGTCGCCCACCGGCCGCATGACCGAATCCAGCGCGTCATGCAGCTTGTCCGGACTGGTCGGCTCGACCAGATACGGCGTCACGATGATGACCAGCTCGGTCTTGTTGTTCTGGTAGTTGCTCGACGAAAACAGCTTGCCCAGTACCGGTATCGAACCGAGGCCGGGTATCTGCGTAATGGTGTTGCTCATGTTGTTTTGCAGCAGCCCCGCAATGGCAAAGCTCTGACCGCTGGCGAGTTCGACCGTGGTATTCGCGCTTCGAACGCTGAGGCCCGGAATCGTGATGCCGCCGGTGCTGATGCTGACTGACGAATCGATCTGGCTCACTTCGGGCCGGACCTTGAGGCTGATCCGGCGGTCGTTGAGCACGGTCGGCGTGAAGTCCAGCTTCACGCCGAACTGCTTGAATTCGACGTCGATTGCGCCGTTGGTCTGCGAAACCGGAATCGGGTACTCGCCGCCCGCGAGGAAACTGGCCGTCTGCCCCGACAATGCGACGAGATTCGGCTCGGCCAGCATCGTCAGCAATCCTTCCTGATTCAGCGCGTCCAGCAACATCTGGATGTCCCAGTGTTTCGTCACGAAACCGGTCAGCAACGAGAACGCGCCGTTCGACGCCAGACTGACCGCCGTGCCGCTGCTACTGGTGCTGCTCGTAGTGTAAATACCGCGGCCGTTGAACAGCCCCGTATACCAGTTGCCGGCGGAGCCGAGCGATTGCCAGTTCACGCCCAGTTGCTGTGTGACGGTACGGTCGACCTCGGTCATGCGCACGCGTAGCTGCACCTGCAACGGACGCGCGATCGTCATGCGATTCACGAGCACCTGCTTTTCCGCCAGGTACGGCGTGATCATCTGCACCACGGCATCGGCGACATCCGAACCCGACACTTCGCCCGAGACCTGCAGCGAACCCGCCCCGGCGTCGATCCGCAGATTGGCGTCAGGGAAACGCGCCGACATCATGCGGCGCAACGTGTCCAGATCGGCGCCGACCAGAACGCTGCGCTTGAGCAACTGCGCGCCGTTCGCCGTCAGTGCGAACAGCGTCGTCGTACCGGGCTTCTTGCCGAGCAGCACCAGCGTGCGCGGGGTCGGCATGTGCACGTCGGCTACCTCCGGATCGGCCACGAAAACCGAACTGGCATCCTGATCGAGGCGCACGAGCACTTCCTGGCCAGCCGTCACGCTTACGCTACCGCCGGCAGCAGCACGCGTACTCGCGGAGACGGGTTCGGCCTTCCGCCCCCCGTACACCGATGCAGGCCGGCTTGTTTGCGCTTGCGCGCCGACAGCCATTGCCAGCCCGACTGCCAATACCGCCGTGCACGCCACCGCAGGCCACCTGCTTGACCCCACCCTGGATAGATAAATTGGTTTCATGTTCTTATTGCGGCAAGGGCTGCGTCGGAAGCGGAGGCACTTGACCACCGGCGCGTAGCGGCACAGTCGAGTCCTCAGCCAGATTTTTTTGCGAACCGCGATAAATCATCACGGCCTGGCCTGTGGCGACAGCCTGCGACTTGTTGCCCGCCGGTCGCGGTAGCGCGCGCACGGCGCGAGAGATATCGCCGGCCCAGACGGGCGCGGGCGGAGCGGAAGCTGCGTCGGCGGAATCGGTGCCGGGATTGCGGCTGGCCACGGCGAAGCTGCGCAGGGCCAGCGACAAACTACCGAGCCGGGCCGCCACGGACACGACCTCGGCCCTCTCCGGCGTAACTTCCAGGGTGACGGTACGCGCCCGGTTGCCCGCATCGGGTGTATTGCCATCCGTCTTCGGACGCTGAATGACTGAACCGACGGCCAGCACGCGCACATGCTGGACGATGGTTTCGCTCGACACAGCGAGCGCCGGCTCGTCGGTACGGCCGCTCATCTGCTGGGTCAGCAACAGGTCGACATAGTCGCCCGGCTCGATCAGGCCCGCATTGCCCGAGACCTCGTCAATCGCAACCGATACCGCCCGCATGCCCGGCTTGAGCGTGGCGGCCAGGAAGCCCGGGTCGCCCGGCAAGATGACTTCGTCGGACAAGACGGGCTGACCGGCCGACACGGCTTGACGCAGCAACGCACCTTTCAGCTCGATTGCATTGGCCGTATCGCCCTCCAGCTGCGCACCGGCCCGCACGCTGGCCGCCGGCATCTCCTTCCAGGCGAGATCGGCGTCTCGCAGCAGCAGGCCGGCGGGAAGATCGGCGGCCGCCACGCGCACACGTTTCGTAGCGGGCGGCTGCTGACTGTGCGGAGTGGTCATTGCCTTGACGACGAAACGCACCATCAACGCAACAAGCAGTGCCCCCACCAGGAGGACTGCCAGTTTTATTATCTTGGACATATAAAGCAAAGGCCCGAAGTCGTTCTCTAATGCATCACGAAATGCGCTATCGCCCCGGGCAACCAGAGCGGTAACAGAATTGCCGCGCTGCCGCCCGCCGCAAGCGCGACTCCATATGGCACTCCGCGCCGACAGGAAAAGAATGCGAGACCACGCATGGGTCCGAAGCACGCAGCAGGATCAAGTCGACGTGTCGCGAGGCCAAGCAGGGCAATGAACAACCCGGTCACGGCAACCAGCATCAGCGTCGACGTAGCGACCAGCAGGTTGGTGCCGACCCACAAGGCGAGCGCCGCAATCAGCTTGACGTCGCCTCCGCCCAGCATGTTCATCAGATAGAGGCCAACGCACAGCACGGCTGCTACCGCTGCAACCAGCACATGCCCGCCCGTCTCCGACAAGGACATGTGCGCCAATGCCGCATCGGTAAAAAACAGTATGGCGACCGCCAGTACGCCCTTGTTGGGCAAACGGCGGTCGCGTACATCCGTCACGGCAAGCCAACCCAGCGTCCCCATCGCCGCCAGCCGGACTACGAGTGAAAGCAAAGACATCGCCACCTCTCATTGAGCTCACGCCATATGCGCGAAACTCGGGGGAATTTCAACCGGATCAGGAAGTCGCGCTGCTGATCTGGTTGCTCAGCGAGCCGAAGCCACTCTTGAGTGCGGTCGACAGATAGCCGACACCGACAGCAACCGCTGCAACGATGACTCCTGCCAGAATCGCGTACTCCAGCGCGGTCACACCGCGTTCGTCGCGCACGAATTTCTTGACGAATTGACGAATTTTCATATTGCGCCTCAAAAAAAAAACGTTGGTCGATCGCCCGGATCTCCCGGTCGCTGTGGATTCCACGAACCGGCATCATAGCTGCGCGAACTGGATTTCACCGGGTGGAAAAGACGAGAAAAGCCCGCTCAATTCGGCTCATCAAATTCTGCCAGACTTGTGGCGCGCTTTAACCGCCTGGAAACTTAACGGCCATATCGAGAAAAACTTTAAGAGACGTACACCAGTAATTCATCACTGAAATTTACAGCGATCTCATGGAATACAGATTTTTCGCGCGACTATTAAAGGCCAAACGTTTGCACTCAGCCATTATCGAAAAGTGAATCAAAAAAAGAGGCGGATCAGCGTGGCGTCATCGCATGCAAAGAAATTCGTACTCGACTTCGCAAATTCAGCACTTGCATAACAACTAATGGCCAAACGTTTGCGCGGAAAGAAAATAAAAAACATTCGGGGAAATTCCTCTGGTTCGCAAATGGATCCGTCCCTCGAAACACCTGCAAGTATCTTCGGAGCAGTGTCATTTTGACAACTCCACGCTGCAGCACGATAGCAACGCGATGCGTTGCTCACCTGCAATCAGCCTGCAAGCGCATCGGGCTCGGGCTAGAGTGCCAACCACTCAGCAGTGCTTCATCCGGACAATGGCATTGCGTTAAGCATGCGGAACATTTCAACTTGCATGTCCTGGAACGATCCAGACAATCGGTCCGTGCGGCGGACCGTCCTGACGCCTCGATTCGTCGGGGTATTGCGATCCTAAATTCCACTTGCGGGCCGCGCAGGCGATCGATGAGACCGGTGCACTCTTCTAGCCAAACCTGGCGCATGCGACAAAATGCGGCAATGCCCTGTTGCCCCATCGTCTTGATTTCGCCGAAGCGCACAGTGGACCGCGCGGCGGCTTCACAAATTGCTTAAGCATCCACCGTATCATCCTTGCAACCCGCATTGCCCTTGCGGTATGAAACAACAAACTACGGTGCGATTAGCTCTACCCTGCGGCCCCTTGCAGAAAGTCTGCACCCAGTGATGGATGGATGAGCAGACCTCCGTCGCAACATCGCACGGTTGCAGTCGTGCCATGAACCCCGAAAATCGCTCCACAGAGAGGGAGCAATGCAGCATAAGGCTGCTTTTTCGACTAACACCATGCGGGAGGTGAGGTTGGTGTTGACGGTGCCGGAGCGTCGGCGGCGCTGAACAGCGGAGCGGAATCTGGCAAACGAGAGCTCGATGCAGGAGTCCGTTTCGATCATTGCACGTCAGCACGACGTGAATCCGAACGTTATTCAAGTGACTCAAACGGTACCGGGACGGGAGCCTGTCAGCGGCCAAGGCGGAGGAGTAAGTGGTTCCGGCGTGTAGGTACGGGTTGATTGCGCTCAAGCAGATTTGCGAATCTGCACGGATTCCCGGCGAGAAGACGAGGGGATCGAGATTCTCTGGAAAACAGTCGGTATGGTCGGGCAAAAGATGTATGGCCTCAGTCCAGTTCCCCAAGCGAGCACTGGCAAACGAAGCCGTTTGAGCAATTGTTTTCGGCCTTTTTCGAGTCCCCCCTTTTGACAACAAGACCATGATGGGATGTGCGCGCCGCCCCCCAATAAATTGGGCCGGCCATGAAAGACGCTTTTTTCTCCGGGGTTAACGAACACCCGACCCATAGCTCTATCAATGCCAGGGCTTTTGCACACCTTCCTTAATTTATTGATCGCTGAAAGCGGACCATCCTCATCGCATAACAGTCCGAACGATATGAACGCAAGCCGTGACGCTAGGCAGTGGCCTATGTTTCGATCCTGCTTACGAGATGGTCGATGAACGTACGAACCTTTGCCGGCAGAAACGCGCGACTCGCATATGCAATCTGGTATCTGGAAGACGGCAGTTCGTATCCGCTCAGAAGGCGAACCAGCGTACCTTCAGACAAATGCTGCCGAACCAGCGTCATTGGAAAAGCGCCGATGCCCATGCCGTTCAGTGCCGCGTCTCGCAGCACGTCAACGTTGGCCGCAACGAACGACGGCGCCGCCCGAAACTCGAACTGCTCTCCGTCGCGCTCGAACACCGCAGACGAAAGGTCGAAGTCGCCACACGGCGTCGCCAGCATGTCATGCGCTTTGAGCTCGGCCGGATGGGCGGGTTTGCGGCGCTTTCCGAGGTACGACGGCGCGGCGCACAACACCACCTCATCGTGTATGAGCGGGCGCGTGATCAACGTCGAATACCGGTTCACGGACAACGGTATGACGCCGACGTCATAGCCGTTCTCGATCAGGTCGTACTCCCCATCTTCGAGGAACAGTTCGACGTTCACGTCCTTGTACAAGGCGCGAAAACTCGAAATGTTCTTGACCAGGACACTCGTGGCGAAGTTCGTGGGCGAAGCAATTCGCAGCGTGCCTTGAGGTTTGGCAGGCATGTCCCCAAGGCGCTTCTCCGTTTCTTCGAGCGATTCGAGAATGCGCGCGACATTGGAAGCGTATAGCTCGCCCGTGGTGGTGAACGACAAGCTATGCGTGTTCCGGTTAATCAGGCGTATTCCGAGCGTTTCCTCGAGCTGCGCAATCCAGCGGCTGAGAGACGCGGTCGAAACGCCCACCGCCTTTGCGGCGCGCGTGAAGCTCCGGTGCTTGTAGACCGCAGCCAGGGCTCGCAGTGAATCGTAGTGTTTGACTCTCATCGTTTGCGTAAACCGCCGTGAATCCACGGAATGTGCCGCCGAGAATGTCGGGTGCGTCGTAACGACAACTCGTCGGATCGCTAAAGATGTGAGTGAGTCTACGTCAATGCAAAGTTGCTTCAAGTATGATAGCGACTACTCTGAGTCACGAATTGGTTGACAATCATGCAACTCGAAGATGTGCGGATTTTCGTCGCGACGGTCAACGCAGGCAGCTTTACCGCAGCGGCTGACCAGTTGCAGCAGTCGAAGCAATACGTCAGCCGGCGCATGGCGTCGCTGGAAGAGACACTTGGCGTGCGGCTACTGGTCCGCAACACGCGCAAGCTCACCGTCACGGACCTGGGGCGTGAGTTCTACGACCACGCGCAGCGCATTCTGGAAGCGGTCTCCAACGCCGAAGAAGCCATCTCCGAGCGGCATGGCGTGCTGCACGGCGCGTTGCGCATCAGCGCCCCGCTGTCGTTCGGCACGCGCCACCTGTCGCCGCTGATTATCGAGTTCATGAAGCTGCATCCCCGCGTGCAGCTCAACGTCGAGCTGAGCGACCGCCGCTCCGACCTCATCGGCGAAGGCTTCGACCTGGCATTGAGAATCGGCCCGCTTGCCGATTCCACGCTCATCGCCGCCTCGCTCGGCGACCTGCCGATGACCGCCTGCTGCAGCCCAGCCTACGCGAAGCGATACGGCGTCCCTGCATCTCCGGGGGACCTTGCGCGCCATACGTGCCTTCTCTACGGCAAGGAAGGCACGACGGGCTGGGAGTTCGTGATCGACGGAAACCGCCAGATGTGCGACGTCAAGGGAATGCTCGTGGCCAACAATGGCGAGCTGGTGCGCGACGCCGCCGTGGCCGATTCCGGCATCGCCTTGCTGCCTTACTTCATCGTCGGCCCGGCGATCGAAGACGGGAAGCTCATCCCTGTCCTCGAGTCCTTCGCCCCGCCGCCGCTACGGCTGAGTGCCGTGTATCCCCAGCATCGCCAGGGCTCGCTCGCCATGCGCACGTTCCTCTCGTTCCTGCAGGAGCGCCTCGCCGGCACGGTCGTCCGGCCTCGCGTCCAGCGCGTCCGGCACGATTAGCCCTTCCGGGGTGTCCCAACTCACAGCGCGTTCCGCAGCGAGCCGGCAAGGTAAGGTCCGGGCAGCGCGATTGTCAACTTTTCCGTGACTCTGAATACGCCGTCACCAGATTGATCCGACGCGTCGGTTGCGTAAAACTTCGTCCCATTGATGCAGGCCCGGCAATGACGCGTTCCGTTCTCGTCAAGGGCCCACCGATGATCCCGATAACGCTGCAAAGCCTTCGCGTGCAACGCGGGTCCGGCGATGAATCGCATCCCACCTGGTTAAAGGAATCAATCATGCGTTATCTTTCTCTCGACAATCAGCGCGATGGCTTCATCCTCGCTGCCCGCGTTCTGATGATGGTGCTCTTCGTCCTGTTCGGCTGGCAGAAGCTGGCTGGCTTCGCCGGCACCGTCGGTTACATGGCTTCCGTTGGCGCGCCGCTCCCCACACTGTCCGCAATCATCGCCGTGGTCGTCGAGCTTGGATTCGGATTCCTGATTGCCATCGGCTTTTTCACCCGTCCCGTTGCGATCATCTTCGCCGTCTACACCGTCGCCACGGCACTCATCGGCCACCGCTACTGGGCGCTGACGGGCATGGACCAGTACATGGCGATGATTAACTTCTACAAGAACGTCAGTATCGCCGGTGGCCTGCTGCTTCTCGCAGTGACCGGCCCGGGTCGCTACTCTGTCGACGGAAAGTAAGGTCGACACAGGATACAGGGCGCCATACGCCGTCCAGTCGCATATCGTTTTGCCTGAATTTTGGCCTCTTCGGAGGCCGCTTTTTTTGCTCGGGTTTTTGGCGCGCGCATCGGGCATGGACGTCTCGCCCGCCGCGGCGGATCGGGGAACCAGGCCCATGATCGCGCCGCGACGCCGTCGAGATCGAGACGGCCGGCCATATCTGCGAAGCTCGCGTCGGCTTATGCCTTCACGAACAGTTTGCGCGGCGTGTTGCAGAGGGTCTCGACGCCGGCTTCGGTTATCAGAATGCTTTCGGTGATTTCGAGGCCCCAGTCGTCGAGCCACAGGCCCGGCATGAAGTGAAACGTCATGCCGGGTTCGAGGACCG
>NZ_FMYQ01000065.1 GCF_900096975.1 Paraburkholderia lycopersici | reverse complement strand
GTAAGCGTCATTTGAAGGCCGCATGGACAGGGCTGGTCCCGGTGTCCAAAGTGATGCCCGTTACTTCAAGTGGTGGGGACTACTTTGGACACACGGATTGCGAGACCATCGAACCGCAAGGGCCGACCGAATTACGCACCGGAGTACCGACGCCAGGTTGCCGTCGCGGCGAGCGAGCCGGGTATTTCTGTGGCCAAGCTTGCGCAGGCGCACGGACTGAATCCCAATATGGTGTTCAAGTGGCGCCGGCAACTGCGGGCGGGCTTGTTTGACGGAGTGGCGCACGGCACAGCGGTGTTGCTGCCCGTCGCGCTACCTGATGCACCGACAGACGAGAAGGCCGAACCGGCGCCGCTGGCACTCCAGCCGGGCGAGCCACATCGCGAGAGCGTGCCGGTAGCGTCGGGTATCGAGATTGAACTGAACGGTGCCCGCGTGCGCGTCACGGGTATGGTCGATCCAGTGCAGTTGCGTCTCGTGCTGCGCTGCCTGATGCCCGCATGATCGCTCCGCCCAGCGGTACCCGCGTATGGCTGGCAGCGGGCGTTACCGATATGCGCCGTGGCATGGATGGACTTGCCGCGCTGGTGCAATCGACACTCGGACGTGATCCCTTCTCGGGCCACATCTTTCTGTTTCGGGGGCGTCGCGGTGATCTCATCAAGATTTTATGGTGGAGCGGCGACGGCATGAACCTGTACGCGAAACGACTTGAGCGCGGACGCTTCGTGTGGCCGCAGGCTGACTCGGGAACAGTCCATCTGTCTGCCGCCCAACTGTCGATGCTGCTCGAGGGAATTGACTGGCGGCATCCAGAGCGGACGTGGCAGCCGACGTACGCGGCATAAGGCAGGGTGCGGGAGCCCACAAGCGCGGGGGCTTGATTTACACTGGCATGCATGCCAGCCAGCCATCTGCCCGATGACATCGCCGCCCTCAAGCGCATCGTTGCCTCGCGCGACGAGACCATTGCGCAGTTGCTGGCCGAGATCTCGCGACTGAAGCGATGGCAGTATGGCCGCTCATCGGAGCGCATGACAGAACTCATGGACCAGCTGCAGCTCGCGCTCGGTGAACTGCCTGTTCCTGAACCAGATATGCCCGCATCGGCGAAGGCGCCTGACGCCGACGCGACTGCGGATACGTCGGCCATAACGAACGTTGTTCCGCTGCGCCGCAAGCCGCGGCACTTCCCTGCCCATTTACCTCGCGAAACGATTGTTCATGCGCCGACGAACTGCGGATGCCCGGAATGCGGCAAACAGATGCGTGCGCCGGGCGAGGACGTATCGGAGATGCTCGACTATGTGCCCGGTTACTTCAAGGTGCTGCGTCACGTACGTCCGAAGCTGAGCTGCCCGTGCTGTGCTGCAGTGGTGCAGGAGCCAGCACCTTCGCGACCGATAGCGCGCTCGATGGCAGGTGCCGGGCTGCTCGCGCAGGTCGTCGTTGCGAAGTACGCTGACCATACGCCGCTGTACCGGCAGGCCGGCATCTATCGCCGTGCGGGCATCGAACTGGACCGGGCAACACTGGCTTCGTGGGTTCGTGAAGCGGCTGCGCTGCTGCAACCGCTGTCCGATGCACTCGGTCGTTACGTGCTCGACGCAGACAAGATCCATACCGACGACACGCCCGTGCCTGTGCTGGAGCCGGGGCGTGGCAAGACACGCACGGCGCGTCTGTGGACCTATGTGCGCGATGACCGCCCGGCAGGAAGCCGCGCGCCACCAGCAGTCTGGTACAGGTACTCACCCGACCGCAAAGGTGAGCGACCTCGGGAACATCTGGCGGGCTACACGGGAATCCTGCAGGCAGACGCCTTCAGTGGGTATGACGCCCTGTATCGTGACGGCACGGTCATCGAGGCCGGATGCTGGGCGCACGCGCGGCGCAAGTTCTACGACCTGTACAAGCTGGACAGCTCACCGATTGCGGAAGAAGCACTGCGCCGCATTGGGGCGCTATATGTTGTTGAACGCGAGGTTCGCGGGGAGACGCCGAACGTGCGCCTGTCTGTGCGTCAGCAGCGCTCGGCCCCATTGCTCACTGAGCTGAAGGCCTGGTTCGAACACACGCTGTCACAGGTCTCGGCGAAGTCGGGGCTGGCGAAGGCGATCAGATACTCGCTGGGGCACTGGCACGCGCTCACACGGTATTGCGAAGACGGGCGTGTCGAGGTGGACAACAATACGGCGGAGCGCGCGATCAGGCCGCTGGTCCTCGGCAGGCGCAATTATCTGTTCGCAGGCTCCGACGGCGGTGGCGAAAGCGCGGCGGTGATCTACAGCCTGATCGGTACGGCGCGGCTGAACGGCATTGAGCCGTTTGCGTACCTGCGCACGGTGTTTGAGCGCATCGCCGATCATCCCATCAACCGCATCGACGAGTTGCTGCCGTGGCGCCTGATGCCGGCCGAACACGTCGAGCAGCAAGCCGCGTAATAATTCGATGGCCCAAGCCCGCAAACCCTCCCTGCGCCTGGTCAAGGCGCCAGTGCCCGATTACGTGCTGCGCGTTGAACTGCAATACATCAAGCCGGCGATCTGGCGACGAATCATCATTCCCGGCCCGATCCGGCTGGGCAAGCTGCATGTCGTGCTGCAACTGGCCATGGGCTGGGAAGGTGGGCACCTGCACGAATTCGTCTTCGGCGAAACCAACTATGGTGAACCAGATGACTTCGGATTCCAGAGCGATCCGCCAATGCTCAATGAAGCACGGGTCACGCTGGCGAAGGCGCTGGGTGGCTTGAAGTCATTCACCTACATCTACGACTACGGCGACAACTGGCAGCATCGGATCAAGGTCGAGAAGGCACTCGTGCCTGATCCAGACATGCGCCGACCGTTGTGCCTGGACGGGCAGAATGCGTGCCCCCCGGAAGACGTCGGTGGAGTGCCCGGATATGCCGACTTCCTCGAAGCGATCGCTGATCCGACGCACGAGGAGCACGGCCACTTCCTTGACTGGTGTGGCGGCAGCTTCGATCCCGCTGCCTTCGATCTCGTGCATGCGAATCAGCGGCTCTCAGAGGTCAAGTTCTGATCGTCAAGACGGCCTCGGCTTGACGCTTAC
>NZ_FMYQ01000018.1 GCF_900096975.1 Paraburkholderia lycopersici | reverse complement strand
TGCCCGAAACCTTGGCCGGCCTGCACTTCGTCATTTTCGCCGTGCTTATGCTTGTCCACTTTGCAGCCCTTAACAATAGTGCCTAACACGCTCTAACTGTGTCGGGGCCGTCGTTGGGGCCGTAAACGCTGATTGGCATTGCTGTTGCCGACCTCCAAGATCTGGCTGCGGCACTGACCGCCACAATCCCCGATTTGCTCCAACCACTGGATACATCCGGCGGGCGGACCGGAGCTTAAGGCCCGTCAACTGCCGCATATTGCGGGATGGCCCGCGAGCTGAAGTACGTTAGCCGGGAAGGATCTAAAAGTAGCCGTCGAAATACGTGAATTCGAATTTGACGGCCAATCCGGGGCCGTGCGTACCCGGCCCCCGCACCGGGTAAGCTTCCGCTTCTCTAGATGGCATTGGTAAGACTCGCCACCGTGCATATTGGTGAAGTAGCTGACAGCCTCACCGGATAATCGTAGCGAATGGTGCCGTCATCAGGGCGCACGGTAGCTGACCGGTTATGCTCGATCAGATTCATCTACCCAGACGCAGAGCTAAGGAGCCAGACCTTGTCGACCATAAACCATCAAGAGCGCATTCAGGCAGATCGGAAGGGCCATCGAGCGTCAACGCAGAGACGCTCCGATAGACAAGGCGGCGACCGAACTACTGACCTGAACGGGACGCGTCGAGCGCGCAAATGTGCTGAATCATAGGAGAGCATCCATGAGCAAGCCAACCATCAAAGCAGTAAGTCTGAACCTGGCGTTGTACGGGCGCGTACCGTCTATGCGCGTCTCGCTTGTGACGAGTAACTGATGAATTTGTCTTCTCCAGTCGCGGGCGCTTATTCGAGTTTAGCGCGATTTTCTCCGAACGGGCGCGATACCGACTCCTACATATGTTATTTTGAGAGGCTGTGCTCTTCACGGACGATGAAGGATGGACGGATTTTGACCCGACAGGTCTAGTCGCATTCACCACGATATGCCGCGAACTAACGCAGCCGCGCAGGCGCATAGAGTACGGGATTATCGCGACGGCTCATGGCGTTGAGCACCGGTTCCCTTCGCTCTCCGTGACCTTCTCGCGATTGGACCTGCCGCCCGATCTTTACGAGGAGGTGCGCGGGGCGCTCGCGGCTGGAAGACTCTACCGGATAGGCCCGTTTTACTTGGAAGGCATAGAGCGCCCTGCCGCGCGCCCATACGCTAATTGGATGGCGGGGCGGCGCTCTTATCACGGGCCGCGCGGGTTCCCGCCGCGCGCCACGTTTGACGAGAGGGAAGCAAGGGAAGCTATAGAGACCTATCTCGCACTTGTGCCCATTCACCATGCAGACATTAGATGCGCGCGCTAAATATTCAATCCGATTATCAAAAAAATAATTTCTGACAAAACCCATCCAACCTTGCTTCTATCCACTTGATTTTCCTCTTATGCCGCGCTCTACTATGCTTTCGGTCTGAAATAACCGTCAATTGTTAAAATCGCTTAAAGGATTCGCAGCTATGGCTGCAGGATATTTTCCTCAAGATCAACGGGATTGACGGGGAATCGCAAGACATGACCCACGCGAACGGAATTGATGTTATCTCGTGGCGCTGGCGAGTTACGCAAAACTCGGCAATGCATTCCGGATCGGGTGGTGGTGCTGCAAAGGCTACGGTATCTGATTTGGAGTTTACTCACATGATGGATCGGGCTAGTCCGAATCTCGCCAAATACTGTTTCACCGGCAAGCACATTCCGGAAGCTCAGTTGACGATGCGAAAATCGGGCGGCCTGCCGCACGAATTTATCCGGATGACGATGTATGACGTGATTATCTCTCTCGTTGAACCGGTTGCGGGCGGGGAGTTTTGTAGCGAAGAAGTCAAGCTTTCGTTCGCTCGAATGAAGCATGAGTACATTCTTCAAGATCCTCTCGGCGGGACTGGCGGAACCGTGACGGCCCTGATTGACATTAAGGCGAATCAATCCACCTAAGTCTCGCGGAGCCGATATATGCCGGTTAGCTGCACGTTCGTATTGAATCGGAAAACTACGTCTGTTTTAGCGTGTGACGGAATCGCGCCGATGACCGCCTTCTCAGGTCAGAAGGAAGGCCGCGACAATCCGGACGATACCGCAAAGGAGGATATTGGGCCGCTTCCCAAAGGCAAATACTTTCTCGTGGATCGCCAATCGGGCGGCATTCTTGGAGGGTTCCGGGACTGGTGGAGCGCGCATGGATTTGGAACAACGGATAGAACACGCTGGTTTATGATCTGGAATCCCGCGACAGGTGATAAGACGAATATTGACGGAATCACGCGCGGCAGCTTTCGCCTACATCCGATGGGGCCGCGCCGTTTAAGCGAAGGATGCGTTACGGTCGTGAACCCGTATGATTTTGACCGGTTGGAGAAGTTTTTACGCTCGCAGAAGCCATCCTTGCCGGTTCCCGAAACGGATTTGAAAGCGTACGGAACGCTAGAGATTAAATGAAGAGCGCGCTTCGCTGGGGATCATTCGTAGTGGTCTGCGTGGTAGCCGGATTCTACATCGCGCACCTGTACGACTTTATCCCAACCAACATGCCGTATAGCGTGTATATATTTATTCGGACGTCCTTGTCTTTGCTCCGATTGAATATTCTTGCTAACACGGACGACATAGAGACACTGGCCATACTTCTTTACTGGTTCGTGACCTCTATCCTTTTTGCGGTATTCGTTCAAACCGCGAAGGGATGGATAAGGCCGCGCGCTCGCGGGTGGCTTGCGGCGCGACTCGGAGCAGCTTCCGTAATAGGAGGATGGTTCGTGGCGTGCGGCGCGTTTGCGTTCGCCTATGACCCCGCTCGCGCCTTTGCTTCTCCGGACCCAGAACGCGCCGTCAATGTGGCGCTGGTCGGATATTGGGCATGGGCTACGTTTGCCGTATGCGCGGTATTGATCGTGTGCCGAAGGGTAGCGAATCGGGCGTAAGTGCCTCCGCCAGGTTAAGCCGCGGCCCTGCTTCCGAACACGCATTATCGTTTGGCGAGTCGTGTCGTATCGCTTCGCGAGCGAATAGACCGTAGCGCCGCGCGAGAGGTGGTCTAGTATCTCCTTGCGGGTTTGCTCGCTGAGAGAAGGCTTCCGGCCTAGGCGCTTCCCTGCGGCTCCCGTGCGCTGGAGTCCCGCTTGCGTCCGCTCAACGATCAAGTCCCGTTCGAACTTGTAAGCTGGCGTCAGGTGAAGAAGCCCCGCGGCCTTAGAAGCGAAACTGGAAGCTCCTCCCAGAGATAGAAGAAACAGCACATAATCGGCGACTTGCCCATCCATCAGCCGGCTTCGGACTTCGAAGTCGAGACCTCTCGCCTTATTGCAGAGCTTCTTGACGACGCTGTCTTTTTTTCCCACGCGGGCTATTCGGCCTCCGCTCAAATCGTCTTTCTGACACATGCGATTAATCACCTGTTCGAAGGCTCCCCGGCGCGCTTCGCAGCTCATCTGGGTGTCAATAAATCCCAAATTCATGGATGGGTGAAAGGTACCGTGCAGATGAGCTTTACGCGCCTCGTGCAGACCGCGTTTTGCTGTGGCTGTCCTATCGCCGACATTCTGCTCGGAAACAGGGTGATGCTTTCGCTTCGTCCCCTGCCGGAAGGGCAATGCCGTCGTCTGACTATTCGCAGAGTGACCGGTGCTCGGCGCTCGAAGGACGTCTTGCGCGCAGAGCTTGACGAGCTGATTCGCAGCGGCGGCGCAACGAATGCAAGTGAAGCTGCCACCGCAGTCGGGATTTCGCTGAAATTCATGCGGGCGAACTTCCCCGAGCAGCACGAGCGTTTGGTCAGACTCGACCGGGAGCGGGCTGACTCTGTTCGCAGGGAGGCAACCGATGCCTTCAACAAGATGTATTTGAAAGAGGCAAATGCGCTTCGCGCGGAAGGCGTCTATCCGTCACGAAGGCGCGTGCTCGGGCGATTAGAAGGGAAAGTGATGCTCGGGCGATTTCGACGCATCCAGAACGCCCACTGCGAAGCGTTGGCTGCAGCAGGATTGAGCACCTCGGGAGCGCCTGGTAGAAGAATGGCGACTCGTCCAGGTTTGGAACTGGAAAACCGAGGAGTCTAAATCTGGACTTTGTGTAGTAGCCACAGGTGTCGTTTACGACATCTGTGGCGAAAACTCACAGTTTCTAAGTTCTTGATTTTGAAGAGATAACTTGGCCCCGGCTGGGATCGAAAAAACCGGGCAGAGGTGCGCCAGGTAAGGCATTCGGGGCAGCCGCATCCTTACGGGTACAACATCGGAAACAATAGGCTCTTCGCTGCAGATATTTTGTAACAATTTGTCGAAAAACATCAACGTCTCGATCCGCCCATTCTTTCAATAACGGCGCGTCTGCGAGATATCTTGCTCCTCCTCCGATGAGCGGTTTGGTGACCAGCTTTGCCTATGTTCCTGCTCTGGAAGCATCGATCGAAATTCCGGCTTTCATACTATGGTGAGACGAAAATTTTGAGAACAACATCGTTGCTAGCCGCGGCCGACTGCCAACTGTCAATGAGTTGAAATGCTTGTAACGATTCACTTGCAGCCTCACGCCCTTTGCGAAGTTGGTTTTCAAAGTGCTGTCGGGAAAATGCGTTCCCAACAACCATCCAGATCTCCTTTCCAACATTGGGTGCTGCTCGGCGTTCGGCAATCGTGTCCCAGATATCCACTAATTTTTCTTCGCGTGCTGCTTTAGTTCGCCCAACGTTCACAAAACGCTTTCCATCGACAAGTCGAATGCGTTCGTTAAGTGCGGGAGCGGAAGCAGGTCTTGGCCAATGGCTTGGCATGATCGACCAATTTCCTGGCTTCAGGTCACGTTGCGTTGTGGTTAGTATTTCCAAGTTTTTGATTGCTTGGCCACCCACTTCCGCTAGTGCTCCCGCTGAAGACTCCGGCCGATTCTCGGCACCCCCACATTTAACATGAACGAAGACGAGCTTATCGGGTGATGACAGGATAAAATCCGCCGGCTCAGTACCCATGTCTGAGCAAAGCATAATATCGAGATTGGCAATATGCGTAAAAAACGGACCGAACTCGGGAATTGTCGAACCTTGAACACCTACAGCCTTTAGTTTATCAATCAGGAAAAAGATAGAATTTCGCCCGAATTCGTCAGCTGACACAGCATGTTCTTCCTTTTCTGACAGGTTCGCTGCGAGTAGCTCAGTAACCGGAATCAGCGAACCGCCAAGCTTAGACTTGTTAAGTTCAAAACCTTTTTCCGTTGGCAACATCACTTGGTAGAAGTGGCCATTGACATAAGACGTCCCGTCTTTGTAGAGAAGCTTCAAACGTCCATTTTTATTGAGTAGATCGACAAATCGCCCCTGTTGTTTCACTCCCGGGATAACGTCGCGCCCCAGATCATAGGAAACGTCAACTTCACAACACAGAAAAGGCCGTTCTTCCTCATCGAATTTTAGGTCGAACTTTAGCTCCGGAGCACCGTCGACGAACTCGAATCCGTTTTGATACTGTGCATAAATGAAGCTATTTTCGACGCCCACCTGTTTGCCGTCATAAGACAGATTTATAGGATGCAAGAAGTCGGAAAGATCTAGGAGAGCGCTCACTGGTGCCGCTACTGGTCGACTTTTTATCGCCTTTGCGTAGGAGCGAAGCAAGTTGCTGCGACTCGCCGGTGGCTTTTGAATGACTTCTGCAACGTCCTGCATCCAAAGATTGAGTTCGGCAAGCGAAAAATTTCTGCGCATCTGATCCGAAACGCGTCCCGAGCCCACGCCCAAATAGTAGCTGCTCTTCCGCTTGCCCACGGCGTCAATGTTGTCAACTTTGACAGTCGTGATCGCATAGCTGGAATTGCTCTGGCCATAACCAATATTTTCGAGGTTGTGGCCGCTCATCGATGTTCGCTCTGGACGCCTGGCACTCTAGAGATCGCCAATGCATGCGTCTCCTTCGTGCGGGTAACCTCTTCACGGGCTGTCAGCGTAAGAAGGGCATTGACATCTATCGCGGTTGTTAAATCGTATTCGGATTTTTCCGAAAAGTCCCTGCTTCGACTATCAAAAATTGCGATGATCTCGTCAAACTCTTTGATTATCGTTACTTCTAACGACGGTTCGAAAAATAGGTGCTCGTCAAGGAACCGTGAGTTCTTGAAGCAAACGGAAAGAATGACGTTCATTCCGTGAACGTCATATCTCGGGTCCACCAGCTCCCCGTCCCGCGTTGAATCCCATAGAAGTCGATCGGTTATGCCCGCGAGACTAAATCCTGCCGCCTTGCGGATAAAGCATACAGAGGCGAGGGGAACCTTGAGCGATGTATCGACATCGATATTCTTAAGCTCGAACTTCTTACGAAACGACGATTCGAAATAGCTAACATCAGGAAATGCTTCAAGATACTTTCGAAGCAAGCCTGCAGTATCGAGTGAGCGTAGAAATGCAGTTCGTTTAATTGGTGACGCAAGATAGGTATCGAATTCGAGGTAATTCGACCACATCGTGCGATTAGCTGCCCCTTGGCACTCGATGACGAACGAAGGCAGTCCTTTGAATTTTCGAACGACGCGTCCTACAGCCTGTACAAGCTCGCGTCCACTACCCACTGTATAGGTGAGAACTAGCACTCTTGCTTGCGGGATATCGACGCCCTCATCAAGCTTATGTTGATGAATGATGACCTTCCAGTCAGAATTTCCCAGATTGGCGGGAACGGAGACGCGTTTTGAGTCAGATCTTTCGCCCTTGAATGCTTCGTGAATAGCAAGGGTCTTGAAGTGTGCGGCAAACAAGCCATAGTATGCCTCGATGTCCATGAACTTCCGGCACTTCACTATACATTTCGCTTCCGGATACGCGTTAAACAGCTCTTGGAGGCGGGTCACAAGGCGATCGCGATCATCCTGTTCGAAGCGAGGACTAACCAAATCACCTTGCTTGACAGCCTCGTCGAAGGTGTAAATATGGCTTGATGCGGGATCAATGTCGAAAGCGAAGAGGTCGTTGCGATACGGTGTTGCGGTAACAACAATTTTCTTGGCATCAAGACCGCGAGCCACCTGACTCCAGACAGGAGATGGCTCAGAATGACCCTCGTCGACAATCAAAAGATCTACGCTTTCCTTCACTGCTTCGAGAATATCAGGTGTCAAGCTGGACAGCTTTTGGAAAGTCGTGACGTAGATCCCTTTATCTAGAGGTAACCCGGAGAACGGTTTCACGGCCTTCCTACCGAGCTCGTTTCCAGGTGCGATCTTTTGAAAAAATTTCTTATTAATCTCGTCAAAAAGTTGCTCACGAACGGCGCGTCGGTGACTAACTACGAGAACTCGTCGCTGACTGGAAAAATGTGAAATGACAGTAATTACACCCGTTTTTCCCGCGCCGGTTGGCATGCTGAGCAGACAGGACTTCGTCTCTTTCGCCTTTCTCAAGTAGCTCAATGCGGTTGTGATGCTACTTTTTTGGCCCTCTCGCAAAGCACCCCATAGATGTTGGTCTATTTCAAACCCATTGATTTTCATTGTCGAGGCCTTTTTTAAAGACGGCTTTATCGATGCATCAAAAGCAAGCCGCTACAGTGCACTGCAGAAGCTGTCTGAACGGCGGTCCCTGTAAGCTTAACCGAAAGCGCCATACCAAAATGGCTGGTTTGCAACTATAGGCGGTCATCCAAATGTCGCTGGCCCAACGTCGGCCAAGGCAGATGAAGCACCTTTCGCCTTTGACAATCGGACCGCCAGTTACTAGGCAAGCTGACGCGTGAACGTCCAATCGATGACGGATTTGAACCGCGGCTTGCGGCCGGAATACGTCGAACGCAGCCACCGCTTTTCTACCCGTTACGGCCAAGTCAATGCCCGCTTAACAGCTGCGAACCTTCGTTGCTGGCTGCAGGACGCACGCTGACCGGCACCAAGCAGCCGGTTTTAGTATTGACCGCGCCGCTCGCGCGCTGGAGAATGTAACAAACTGTTTTAAATAGGGGTGGAGCATCTGTGAAGGACAGTGCAAACATCGACGAGTTGAAGGCGTAACCCTAAATAGGGCCTACAAATTACATGCCACAGCCTCAACGCACGGCTCCATCTACTTCTCTGCTAGCGCGTATCAACTGGCGGGCGGTAGGCGCTCGTGCAGCCAGAGAGGTGAGCAGCCGAGAAGTCCACGCTCCGGTGGTGTCGGCCTACCGTTGGTGGGCTCGGCGCCCGCACAGCGTCATGGGAGCGTTACTCGACGCCGCCGTGGCGCAATATGGAACCGACCTTACCGTGTCGGACCCGTTCAGCGGCGGCGGAACAGTGACGTTCGAGGCTGCCAAGCGAGGGCTCAAGACATACGCCCAAGACCTCTACCCTTGGCCTGCCCGTGGACTCGCCGCGGCGCTGGGAAGTTGCGAAACCGCCGACCTCCGGGCTGCTGCCGACCGGGTGCTAGCAGCCCTTGCGCCACATCGCGCTGCTTATCGCACCTATGCCGGCGCTGAACTCTCGCATGTTCTCCGCGTCCGCGTATCAACGTGCTCGCACTGCACCCGCGATGTCCACGAGTATCCGCATCGCTTGGTTTCGTTGACCAGCCGCAGCCTACAAAACACTGACGCCTTCTTCGGCTGCCGCAGCTGTGGTCAACTCACTCGACTCAATCGGAATACCAAGAGCTTCTCCTGCGACGGCTGCCAGACACTCTGGAACGTAGATGCCGATGCGAGCGGCTGCCCTCATTGCCTGCATGAGGACAGCCTACAGCCTCAAAGCTGGCGTGCCGTTTTGGTTCAAGAGTTGGCGATGCTCAAAGGCCAGCTCCGCGCTATCTTGAGGCCTGTTTCAGAAGGCGACCCCGTCGTTTTCGACAATTCCATGACGCTGCATGAGGCGCTGGCTATCGAGATTCCCCCGGGCAAGGAGACCAAGCGACTTCTTGACAACGGGTTCGCGAGATGGGGCGACCTTTACTCGCGCCGGCAGACTCAAGTTCTCGTCGATGGTTTGAGAACTGTAGCTGCACTGGACTGCCCATCGGCCGTCAAAGACCGGCTGGCGTTCTCGCTTCTCGGCGCTGCCGAAATGCCCGCTTTTCTTAGCCGGTGGGACCGGTTCAACCTCAAACCATTCGAAGGGATGGCGAACCATCGCTACACCCAGACGACCTTTGCGGTGGAATGCAACCTTCTGTCTCCGGTGGGAAGGGGCACGATTCCGCGCCGCCTTGAGGCCGCCACACAGGCGCTCCAGTGGTTCATCGATTCGCGACAGCGGCCACCAAAGGTGCAGACAACGGTCCCAGGCCGCCGTGGGCGAAAGAAGACCGACTGGGACGTGCTCGTGACCACCGGTAGCAGCGTCAAACAGGCGTTGCAAACGGGTTCCGTGAGCGTCGTCGTGACGGACCCGCCTTACTTCGACGATGTGCAGTACGGAGAACTGGCAAGGCTGTTCCACGTCTGGCTGACGGTTTATGACCCGAGCGTCACCGTCGACGAAAGCGCTGAAGCCGTGCCGAACAGCACACGAGGTATTTCCACCGCCGACTATGAAGCAACGATTGCTGCATGTCTGGCTGAAAGCAGGCGAACGCTGAAAGCGAACGGCCGGCTCATCCTCACGTTTCACAACAAGAAGCTTGCTGCTTGGCGAGCACTTGCCGGCGCAATCGCTGCTGCCGGACTCAAGGTTACCGCTCTAGCAGCAGTACTGGCGGAAAACCAAGGCGACCATTGCAAGCGCAACGTCAACGCGATGCTCCACGACTTGGTCATCGAGTGCATGCCAACAACGGCGTCTCGGCCGCCCAAGCTATCGCTTGAGTTCACGCCAAAGTCGTGCGCCGAAAAAAATCTCGCCGCCATGGGGTTCGCGTTGGCCGACTGCGTGGCCGATTGCGACGCGACCAATATCGGTGCTAAATACCGCGCCCACCTCGAACGTCTTGGCGTTCGCAAACGACACATCGAATAGCGATGTGGGATCGTGCCATCCAGTTATCCACCCAGCGCGTCACCGATGCGCTTTTGCATCGCAGCGTTCTGCCTCAGGACGCGCTGGCGTTTGAAAAGGTCAGCGGCGCCATTGCGGTGCGAACCGCGCTGCGACTACTAACGGGTGAGCAAAGCCTGCTGTTCGCTGTACCCGAGGCAACCGCATCAACGGCACGCCATATTTTGGCGGCGCTGCTCATCGGCGACTACGCACATGCAAACGCGCAAGGGCAAGTGCCTCAAGTCGAGGTCAGGCACCTACTCCGAGGGGACATCGTCCTTGTCACACAGGCCACATCTAATGGCAAGGCTCGGCTTGAAGAGTTGTCCGTGGGCAGGGGGCAACGGCTTTGTGATCTTTGGGAGGTTACCACGCTCAGCAGGTATACCGCAGCCAAGTCTACCAAGCCAAGGGTGTTCCTAGCCAACCCAGGTTGGCTAGAGAAGACCATGGGAGGACGGAGATTTGGCGCGGTGGTCATCGACGCCTCGCACCCGAGTACTTTCGCCCGACTGCCGCAGTTGATGCGAGCCGCCGCGGGATGTGCATCTCTGCGCATTGCGGTTTCCCCACCTCCGGCCGAGGACGTGCTCGCAGCATGCGGACATCCATCGAAGCTACAGCTTTGGCTGTGGGACTCGCAAGCAAAGAATGATGCGGAAACTGTCGTCGAGGCGAGGGACCCCCAGTCCCACGCCAATGGCGACCGCCACCTGTGGGTTTGTGATTCGGACGCAGAGGCGGCGCAAGCGCTGGCGGAGGTTTACCGCAGGCTCACCGCCGCTGCTCGAGCCGCTGAAGGTCGCAGCTACCCGGGATTGTGGCAATGCTGGGGGCTGTACAACCGCCTACGCCAAGTGGCCGTCCCGCTTGCACACCTTGAAGAGGTGGCAGCTTCGACCTGGGCGGGTAGCCTGCGACAGCGCATCGCCGAACTGGAGAACGTCAGTGGACATGGCAGTGTTGCCTGGGACACGACGTGGCCACAACTCTTAGCTGCGCTGAAGTCGGCATACGAAACGCTCCTGCGGCGGGAAGAGACCGCGAAGTTCTGGGGGGTGGCAAGCAACCTACAGGCGTTCCTTCCCTCAACCACCCCGCACCTCCGCGTCGTGGTCGGGTCGGAGGCAGAAGTCACCCTTTTGACTCCTGCGCTCGAGTTAGTGGTCGAAGGGTTCTCTGAGGCACTTGCATCGGGCCGAGTCGAGTTCGTCACTGGCAGCAAGGAGGCAAAGTTGATTGCCGAGGGTGGCGTCTGCCCGACGGTGCTATTGGCGCCCAGGACGAATGGACACCGCTATCTCGATGTATTCCCCTCCGCGCGCGTTGACGAGTTGCTCTATCCACATGAGGTGGATCTCGAGCGGAGCAATCAAGCGCGACTTCATTCTGCTTGGTCACCTAGACTGCAGGACGAGACTCGCGTTCGCTTCCTCGCGCCCTTCGGCTTCCAGCCTTTATCGTCGGCCGTTCCGCGTCCCGCCGCTCAGCCTCCCGCCATTGTCGTTCGCAAGTCCAACGGACATGTGGTTTCGTTGGTAACCAGCGCCGAAGTCTCAGGCGAAATCGATATCGATGCATTGGTGGGCGGTACTGACGTCGACTTTTTTGACGGCTACGAGCCGAAGGTGCACACCTCCATCAGCACCGCGGGCGCAATCACCGAAGTTCGCTTCACCAATGGCGAGCGACGTCAGTTCTACGGCGAGCAGAAGCTGGACATCTACCTATCGGAGACGTCGAGAATCCAGCGCAACCTCGCACGCGAAGTGCGGCCGGGGTGGCGGGTTATAGCCTTCGTCGACGGCCAGTACGACAGTCTCTTTCGGCGGCTTGCCGACGTTGTCAACTCTCGCCTTCCGCCTGCCGAACGCGTTGCTCTGGAGCTTTGGCGCCAAGCGAAGGAGCACTTGGTCGCGAGATTCGAGAGCAAGCGCGAGCTCTATCACAAGTTGGTAGCAAAGGGCTTGATATCCAGCTACGAAGCCTTCGTCAGCTGGCTCAGTGCGGGCGACGAGGACGTCATCGCCCCACAACAGTTTCATGAGTTCGAGGTGCTTGCCTCTGAAATGGACACGTATGCCAGCTCAAAGGTAATGATGGAAAGTGCCTTCAGGGCTGTCCAGCACGAGCGTGGACGCAACCGAAAGTTGGGGCGCACTCTCCGAACGTTTCTCCGAGCGGTGGTCTCTGGCGATGGTTACGAAGAAGCCCTAGCCGGCGCACGCACGATTGACGCGGCTATTGCCGACGTGTTCGCCGCGGTGGAAATTCTCGAGGTTGACTCAGTTCGCGAAATTCAAAGGAAACACGATGGCTGAGAAGAACACGTATAGCCCCACGTACCGCGACGAACTTGCTATCTCACGGCACTTCGTTCAAGTGCTCGAGCAGCGACTTGCTGGCCGGGACAACGTGCGCCGAACCAACGTGAACCCGTTGGATTGGTGCCACCTCGGGGTCATTGGGCCTGCGAAGCTGCAGCACGCTCCAGTGGAGTTGGACGCGGCAATCCTCGAAGCCGAAGCTGCTTCCGACGACTCCCCTGGGGCCAATGCTGGCAGCGTAGCCCCTGCCGTTAATGGCCAATTGACCAGTTCACCGGCCGAGGCCCACGCGGGAGCGTCGTCAGATGCAGCCCCGGAACTGGAGGACCCAAAAGCGACCGAGAAAACAGACGACCGTGAAGGTACGCGTCGCCCGCCCTCGGCGATTGGGTTCGAAGCATTGGTTCAACCTGACGCAGACGGCACTATCACGCTGACGCTTAGCGCACAGTTCTGTATCTTTACAAAACACTTGCCTGACTTGACGGAACAGACGAACGTCCTCGACGCCGGCGCGTCAGTCGGCGCACCATTGGCCGAGGTCGTGCAGCGATGGCCGATTGATCTGCACAACGTTGTGCTTAAAGTTCCTGCGGCTGGTGGCACGTTGAATGATCAGGGTGCCGTCCAAGGTCTGCTTGACGATACGCTCGAGCGTGCATTCGCTCGCTCTGATGCAGAGCGCGTTCTTCCCGGGACGCGTCCGAAGGTCTCCGAATCTGACATCAAGACGCCCGAAGCATTCCAGTCATTCCTGGCGGCTAGGTTCAATGCCTTCGACGTGGAGAAATGGCGTCTCAACGCGTCACTTGAGGTCCGAGCTGTGCCGCGACCTGACGGTAAGGTTCGAATCGGCTGTTACTTCAAGAATGAGACGCCTGAGACGCCTCCGCTGACTAACGGCAAGGGCCTGAAGGACGCCTTCAAGGTCATCAGCGATGTTCGCATCGATGCCAAGATGAGCGGTCAGCTGTACCCAATCGAAATCCTGCCGGTACCGCAGGATTACCAGTATGACCGGCGGGTGTGGGCTGTTGGGCACAACACAAGTGTCGTTACCGACTACCAGGTGGGCGTGATTCGAACTGCGGCTTTGGCAGTGTTCGAGCAGCCGCGTATCATGACGCGCGACGTAGTGCCCGCCAAGTTCGCCGCGTTGGTGAGCAGCCCGTTCGAGACGCTTCAGGCCATCTACGAGGCCATGGTCGAGTACGAACGGGATTGGCAGAAGCGCATCCTTGACGACAACGAACTGAAGCTAGACCCAGCCGCCATGGTCGAATGCCAGCGCGACCACGCGGGTTTCAAAGACGAGATTCGTCGGTTCGCATGTGGCGTCGCTGCCTTGCGATGCGATGAGCGTCTGCTGCGAGCGTTTCAGGCGGCCAATCGCGTATTCGCCAAGCTCGCCAGCGGATATGACTCGTGGCGGCTTTTTCAGCTTGTCTACATCGTGACCCAGCTGCCGGCGTTGGCAGTTCGCGAGAACCACGTGCAAGGCGAGTTCCCAACCGGCACTAAGCGCGAGTGGAAGGATACGCTGGACTGGGGTGACGTTCTTTGGTTTCGCACCGGTGGCGGTAAGACTGAGGCGTATCTCGGCCTTGCTTGTTGCGCCATGCTCTACGACAGGTTGCGGAATAAGCGCTTCGGCATGACTGCTTGGTTGCGCTTTCCGTTGCGCATGCTGAGCATCCAGCAGTTGCAGCGCGCGATGCGCGTGATCTGGGAGGCCGAGGAAGAGCGCAAGCGTATTCTCGGTGACGAAGCGAAGCAGTCCGCACCGCTACGGCTCGGCTACTTCGTTGGCAGCACAACGACGCCGAACAGTTTATCAGTCGAGTATTTAAGCAACCTCTCGACCGACGAGAGCCTTGAGCGGGTACGCGCGGTACCCGACTGTCCCGCATGTGGCGGGCGTGGGACGGTCAAGACTCAAGCTGACATTCCGCGCATTCGTTTTCAGCACATCTGTACCAGGTGCAAAGCAGAGCTTCCGCTGGACGTGTCGGATGACGAGGTGTATCGGCATCTGCCCGCGCTGGTCGTGGGGACTATCGACAAGATGGCCACGGTCGGCCAGCAGCCTAAGTTTGGATTGCTCTGGGGCGGCGCGAAGTGGAAGTGCCCCGAGCACGGCTATGGCTTCGGCGAATACTGCACGGCGTTCGGCTGCAAGGTAGACAAGAAGCAGCGCCGAACGGTAAAGCCCTACGACCCCGCGCCGTCGCTCCACATCCAGGATGAGTTGCACCTTCTGCAAGAGGAGCTTGGCGCGTTTTCAGGGCACTACGAAACGCTCATCCGTTATTGCGAGCAGACCGTGGGCGGGTTGCCGTCGAAGGTCATTGCTGCTACCGCAACTATCGAAGGTTTTGAGAACCAGGTACGGCACCTGTACGGCGTGAAGAACGCGAGGCGCTTTCCGGGTCGGGGATACGACCGGATGAAAAGCTTTTATGCAGTACCAGACCTAGACGCTGAGGGCCAACCGAAGACGGCTCGAATCTTCGTGGCATTCAAAAGTTCGTCACTCTCGCCGGCAGACGCGTCAGCCTTCTGCTCCGAAATCCTCCATGCTGAAATCGGTAGGCTCTTCGCCAAGCCGCACCTCGCTCGGGCCATTCTGAAGGACGCCAAGACGGACGAAGACGTGGAAGCGCTGCTGAACCACTACTCCACGACTCTGAATTACGTGGGCAGTCTCGCGAAGGGTTCGCGCGTACGCCAAGCACTGGACGAGGTAGCGTCGAAGGTGCGGCCTGGGGCCCGTGACCTGAACGTCGAATACCACTCCAGCCGTTCGTCAAGCGCCGAGGTTGCGGACGTCGTCCATCGGGTGGAGAGTCCACCTGCATGGTCGGACGAGAGCTTTCTCGACGCGTTGGTTGCGACGAGCATGATTAGCCACGGTGTCGACCTTGAGCGAGTCAATTTGATGACGATGGACGGAGTGCCCGAGGAAACGGCCGAGTACATTCAAGCGTCCAGTCGAAGCGGCCGGCGCCACGTCGGCCTCGTGGTGGTCGTCCTGAGTGGCTTCTCGTTGCGGGCTAACAGCATCTATCACCGCTTTATCGAATATCACCAGCACCTCGACCGTATGGTCTCCCCGGTGCCAGTCAACCGCTTCGCAAAATACGCTGCGGGACGGACATTGCCGGGCGTTGCACTGGGAGTCATCTACGGCGTTCACACGGCGCAAACGGGCAATTCGAAGCTCAACAATCGCGCGAACGTTGTAGACCTCCTCGACCTGCAGGGCCCGGACTTCCTAGACGAGCTCAAGAAGGCGTATTCCCTCGGGGAGGGCGTCTACGACGAACGTCTTGAGAAGTCCCTGGCAGATGTCCTGACTGAGCAGTTCGGGCGGGTGGCGATGTCGATTCGCAACAGTACAGAGAAGAAGGTCAAGGACGCTGTACGGCCTGTACCCATGACCAGCTTGCGCGACGTGGAAACAGGTGTCCCGTTCTGGCCTGACCACTGTGACTCTCGGCTGCTTACCTTCGTTCAAAAGTCCAAGGACTGACTATGGCCAACAAAGGTTTCTCACGAGGTCAGACCCAGGTTCTGTTCCGGCACCTCCCCGAGGCAATCTTCGAGCACGACGACTACGGTCTGTGCAAGGTGACTCAGGTTGCGCTCGGAGATACCGAGGTGAACCGGGACGCGCTCTTCGATGCAATGGCCGACGCTCTGGCGATGTGGCCCGCCGACTTCGCGACGAAATATCCCGACACCAGAGATGCATCCCGCAGGTCATACTACGCCATAGGCTCGCCCAGAGAGGTACGATTCACGCCGTATCCGCAAGTCTTCCGCTGTCGGTCATGCGCAAGAACTGGGAAGTTCACCGACCTCATCAAGCGCGGCGCATCGGCGGTGGGGCGTTGTAGTTGCGGCGGGAATCTGAATCAGATGCGCTATGTCCAGGCTCACAATTGCGGGCGTCTCGAGGAGCTTTACGTTCCGTCACAGCGATGCCCCGCCTGCGGCAGCGGCACAGACTTGGCGTTCTATGACCCTGGCCGAGTCAAGCAGGCACGCTGGTACTGCGCGAAGTGCAAGGCCGACGTTCAAGCACTGCGCATGACGCCTTGTAAATGTGCGTACAACAATTCGTTGCCGCCGGGGCCACGAGCTGAAAAGTTCTTGCGCGTCGTACCCACAGGTGATCCGTCGCTCTACATCCCCCACACAGTGGCCTTCGTCAACTTTCCCGAAGACGACCAGGGACGGCTGCGAGCCGCACCTGATGCCTTGCAACTGATGCTCGCTAGGACATGGGGCCTGCTGCGCGACAGCGTCTCCGATACCGTTCGGGAGCGGGCGAGCCTCGGCAAACCAGAGGACGCCGATATGACAGCGTCTCTTGTCGAGCAGCTCCGCAAGCTTCAGCCGAACAATCCGGTGGTTCGTGAGTACGACGCCAAGAAGAAACAGCCGAAAGGCCAAACCGAAATCGACCGAGTCAACGAGCTTCTCAAAGCCTGCAAAGTGACATCGCCCGGTGCGCCCCGGCGATGGCTGGCCGAGCACACAACACTCTTGGACAAAACCGACGTCAGCACCATCGCTGACGTCGCAAGTATGTTGCGGCGGTCAGGGGATGAGGACGGTGCCCTAGATATCGAGGAGGGCCAGCGCAAGGCATCTGAACTGCTCGGCATCGGTAATATCCGAGTCGTCAACGACTTCCCGCTTGCCCTCTGTGCATACGGCTATACCCGGACAGCGCGGGACCCATCCCGAACGATCATCACCCCGTTTCCGGTCGATGAACGCGGCCGAATTCCTGTGTATGCCATTGCTGCTGAGACCGAAGCTCTCTGGTTCGAGCTTGATCCGTTGAAGGTCTACGGCTGGTTGCTTCAGAATGGGATCACCGGTGGCACTATGCCTGCTTCACGCGAAGAGGCGTGGGCTCGCTTATACGTAGAAGTGCCGGGCCTTCGCGAGGCCCCGCATGAGCCGGCGTACGGCCAGTTGGAGGCGGTCGCTATCCGCACACTGCTTCACACCATGAGCCACCTCTTCTTGAGGCGCGTCGAGTGGAGCGGCTTCGCTCCGTCCAGCGTCGGCGAGTACCTCATCCCTGGCTCGCTTTCATTTATCCTGTACGCCAACCGCCATGCCGAGACCAAGATCGGTGGTTTAACAACGTTGTTTGAGCAACGCCTGAATACCTGGCTATGGGACGCTGTGCAGTCGGGCCGCGAATGCGTCTATGACCCTATCTGCGAAGACGATGGTGGAAGCTGTGCAGGCTGCACACACCGTGAGCACAGCTGCATCAGCTTCAACCGTGAGCTCTCTCGCGCGACTGTCTATGGTGGTCCGACGCCCCAATCCAGCGCATTCGAGGGGACGAAGCTCAAGCACGGATACTGGAGGGACGCGTGGAAGGCGGCGCCTGTCAAGTGATGGCCACGACGGCGATTTCATCGCGTATCCAGCGTCCTGAAGGGGTCCAACGGCTAGGGCAAGCGCTGTGGATGATGATCGGTCAGCGCATAGGCTCACACGAGGACTTGCTTTGGGCCAACTCCTTGCTCGGCAGGGGCGGTGAACGCCTCCTTTGGCAAGCACTATCGGACTGGCGTTGCTTGAGCGTAGAAGGTCAGCTGCTCGCGCGCCCGTTGGCAGCCCTTCTTTGCGCAGTATGGGACGCTGCGCCCGAGGCCGACGTGCCACTTCTGTGGACCCTGCCCGAGGGACTTCAGGTCGACGGTATCGATCCCACGGGATACGTTAACGGCGTCCGAGCTCTCATAAGGGGCTCGCGAGAGCGCCTAATACTCGTTGCGCCGTACCTAGAGGGTCAGGGCATTGGTCAACTGCAGGACGAGTTGCTCGGTGCGTTGGCTAGGGGCGTGTCGGTGGTCCTCGTGACGCAGGACGCGAACTCACTTGGATCGTGCGCCTCAGATTCGCTGGAGTCGCTTCGGCGTGAGGCAGGGGGGTTACCGGGGCGCCTCCTCGTGTACTCCGCGCCAGTTACCACACCGGTTCTGCTCCATTCCAAGCTTATTGTGGTCGACGGCGTTTCGGCGGCAATCGGTTCGGCCAATTTGACTGGCAATGCCTTGCTCCGGAACCTTGAAACCGGCGCTATCGTAGGCGCCCAGCAAGCGCTTGAGATCGAGCGTGTGGTCCGAGCTGCCATCGAGTTCGGCCAAGTGTACCTCGTGTTTTCGATCGAGCCGTCTCCACTCTGAACCGTTGTAACTGAGAGTGCCTCCTGACAGCTCGCAAGCGTTGCCGCAACTCGGCTGCCCTGTTGCGGAAGATCCAACGACGTCCGGTTCTGGAGATGCTGCGGCCACCCAGCATCCAAACATTCGAATGACTGGCACTTGTGGCGGCACTCATCCGTTTCGTTTACCAAAGCCGGCGGTCCGCATCCAGTCTAAAGCTGTCACTCAAGCGAGCTTCCTTGATAACGGCTGACATCCGATAGCCGCCCGCCGCGCCTCGATATCCGTTCTGGCTGCGATTAATAGTTAGGTACGGCTTACGCTAACAGCTGACCGATAGGATCCCCGTACCCAAGTCAAAGCCATGGTGCCGCAAACCGGCGCAAGCCTATCCTGCCTTCCCTTGTTTTTATGTCGCTTTTACGGAGCCTAGTCGAAGTTTTTTGCGTGCGGCTGACCAAGTAAGTTTGCGAGGTACCCATGCCCAGTTCGCTAGGTCGCCTGCGCCCGCCAAAAATTTTTCGTGAGGTTGAGCAAGTGCGTTTGCGAGGTACCCGTGTCCAGTTCGCGAGGTTGCCTGTTTCAGTCGGAAATTTTGCGTACCGAGTGCGCCGACCTCACCCCGCCCAGTCAAATAATATGCGTGCCCGATGTGCGAAAGTATCGAAGTTAAGTGCGAATCGGGCTTGGACTAGATGCGCCGCTTGGTCGAGGTCGATGTATGAGGTCTGCGGAGTTTACTTGCGCGCTCGATCACGCATGTCTTGAATGCGCCGGTCAAATTCCTTGCGTTTTGACATGTGTCGCATGCTCGCGACACGTCAAAAATAAAGCGAAATTCCGGCGTTGTCCGTGCGCGTCCGACACGTTCCATAACGATTCTTCGCACTAGAGACACGCGTTGACGAGCTGCGTGCAGCTTTGCAAAATGTGCTGACAGTGATCGACGGGAGCTCGTCATGCCGAATGCAAAGAGCTTTACTCGGACGCAACGGGATACGGCCGCACAGAACCTGGCAGCATTGCCTGAAAAGCCCGCAAGCGAACATCGCCTGAGTACGCGCGATATGGTGAAGTCCATCCAGGCACATATTCTCGCAGCACAAAAGAAGGGATATACCTTCGAGGAAATCGCCGACGTGATCTCCAAAGCGGGAGTCCGTGTGAGTGTCGGCACGCTGAAATACGCCCTGCGCGTAGTCGCCGAGGAAAAAAAGCATTCGCAGGTATCGGGTGGATCTGCGGGGACGGGAAATGCTCAGTCTTCGAGAAAAAGGGCAGGACTGACTAGTCCGGTACGCAATGGTCAATCGCACGTCGCTCCGCCACTGCGAGAGCGCGAGAAACTGAACAAACCGAGCATCACACCGATACGAGGTACGTTTGGGTTTCCGATCAGCCCAGACACCGAAAATCTCTAAGGCGACGGCTCAGGCAGTCCTGCTCACCAAGCGCAGCGTCCTAGCAGGCTTCGGAACGCTCCCCGCCGCTAGTTCATCGAGAAAATTGGCCCAGTCCTGAACCATTTCACGGCGCTGTTCAAGAAACGTTGCGCGATCGTAGCTATCACCCAGCTCCTCGCTTGATGCGTGGGCGAGATGACGCTCGATCACCTCCCGATCCCATCCGAGATATTCTCGGATCAGCGTGCGAGCCGTCGCACGAAAACCGTGACCAGTGATCTGCTCTTTAGTGTCATAACCCAGCGTACGTAGCGCACTATTGACCGTGTTCTCGCTCATGTAACGCGTCGCCTCGGAGCGTTTGGCGACACTGCGAAAAATCGGCCCTTTCGGTCCGGTTAGCGGGTGCAGATCTCTCAGGATTTCCATGGCCTGTGACGGAAGCGGCACCACATGCGCTGGCGTGCGACTATCCCGCTTCTTCCATTCCCGCATCTTCATTTTTTCCGGCGGACAGATCCAGACAGCGTCGTCTAGGTCGATATTCTCCCAGTGGGCAAAACGTAGCTGACCGGGTCGCTGGAACAGCAACGGAGCGAGCTGCAATGCCGCACGAGTAATTACATGGCCGTTGTAGGCTCGAATGTCGCGCAGCAGCTGTCCAAGCTGCTGCGGATCAGTGATAGCTGGGTAATGACGGCTGCGAACCGCCGGGAGCCCGCCTGTACGGCCATTCACAAAATTCTTGGCTGGTTCCAGAATGCCGGTATCGACTGCATACTGATATACATGTTGAATCGTTTCGCGTACCCGCATAGCGGTTTCAAGATTGCCGCGCTCTTTGATGCGGTGCAGGCAACGCACAACTTCGGTCGGCTTGATCTCCTCCACCGGAAGTCGCCCTACCCAGGGAAACACGTGCAGTTCCAGGTAGCGAATGATTTTCTCGGCATAACCGGCAGACCATTGGCGATCCTTTTCCGATGCCTTATGCCATTCTCGCGCCACCAATTCAAACGTGTTGAGCCGAGCTGCCTGTTCTTGCTCCCGCTTCTCGCGCCGAGCTTTTTGGGGGTCGATCCCGTCTTCCCGCCGCCTCATTTCCTCACGGGCCTTCCTGCGCGCCGCCGCCAGCGACACAATCGGATAACGACCAAGCGACAGCTTGATGTTTTTCCCATCGCGCATGTAGCGATAGACCCAGATCTTGCGAGTCGGCCGCACCCGCAGGTACAGCCCATCGCCATCGGGCAACCAGTAATCCTTTGCGCAGTGCTCCGCGTTTTTTACTTTTAAATCAGTGAGTTGTCCCATGATTTCGTACCCAAAAATGGCAAAACCTCGGTACAACCATTTTGGGTACGAAATTTGGGATATGCAAACGCCGGCTTTGGTCGGATTCCACCGGCTTTCCCCGGACGCAAAAATCCCGCAACGCCTTATCCGGCGGGGCTTTTCAGGATTTCATGGGATGACTACGGAAATGCGGATGGCGCGCCCGGCTGGGATCGAACCAGCAACCCCTGCCTTCGGAGGGCAGTACTCTATCCATTGAGCTACGGGCGCCTTGACTTGCGGGCGCCGCCGTCTAACCGAAGAACACGGGGAAGGCAGCGCCGAAGAGAGACCGAGAGAATAACCGGTTTCCGTTAAACCGTCCACCGCACGGGCCGCCAGCGGATTTGGGGGGCGCATCGCCGCGATATGCACGTCTGTCCGCCGCGCTCCGGGTAAACGCCCGCTGAACGATGTCCGCGTGCGCCCACCGGCCGGAAAACCTTCCGTCTATAATCGTCGGTGTTTGATCTGCCGCATGGCCATTGCCGTCCTGCTGTACCGCTCACCAAAAAACCAACGGGAGACGAGACAAGCATGAGCGAAGCACCCCACGGAGCCCCGATCAAAACGCCCGGTCAGCTGATCGCCGCTGTCATCGCCGGCTTTGCCGTCCCCATCGTCATCATCGTTCTGCTCGCCTACTACGTCGACAACACGACGCGCACCGGCGCAGGCACCGACGAACTCTCCGCCCAGCAAGTCGCCGCGCGCATCGCGCCGATCGCGCAGGTCAATGTCCGCGACGCCACTGCGCCGCGCGTCTACAAGACCGGGGAGCAGGTCTATCAGGCCGTCTGCTCGGCGTGTCACGCCTCGGGCGCGGCCGGCGCGCCGAAGTTCGGCAATTCCGGCGACTGGGCGCCGCGCATCGCGCAGGGCTACGACACGCTCTGGAAAACGGCGCTCTCCGGCAAGGGCGCGATGCCCCCGCGCGGCGGCACGAGCCCCGACGACTACAGCGACTATGAAATCGGCCTCGCCGTCGCCTACATGGCGAACCATGGCGGCGCGAGTTTCCAGGATCCGCCCAGGCCCGCACCGGGCGCAGCCAACGCCGCGTCGGGCGCGGCGGCAGCCCCGGCTTCGGAGGCATCGGGCGCCGATGCGAACGCCGCCCAGGCACAGGCCGCCGCGGCAGCGATCGCAGCCATCCCGCAAACCGCCTCCGCGCCCGCTGCGGGCGGCGGCGCACAAAGCGCCGACGCCTCGCAGGCCGGCAAGGCGCTCTATCAACAGGTCTGCCAGGCGTGTCACGCGGCGGGCGTGCTGGGCGCGCCGAAATTCGGCAACAAGGCCGACTGGGCGCCGCGACTCAAGGACCCGATGGACACGGTCTACAACTACGCGCTGCACGGCAAGGGCCAGATGCCGCCCAAGGGCGGCTCGAGCGCTTCGGACGCCGACGTGAAGGCCGCTGTCGATTACATGGTGAGCGCCGCGAAGTAAGGCGATCCGCGCGCGCGGCGCACGACTTTCCCCGCTCGTAGCGCTACGAGCGGGGATTTTTTTATCCGGCGGCCACAGGAAAATCGCGCGTCATCGCGCAGGCTGCGCAAATTCGCGCGCGAACGCAAACGACCCCGAAGCATCGTCGGCGAGTGCGCCGTAGCGCGCGGCCAGATCGCCGGGCGCGAGCCACGGATAGCTCAGGCCGTCCTGCAAGCGCGTGAGCAACGCGCCGTCCGGGTCATCGATTACATCCATTCTCGCAATGCGGATGTGGAATTGCACAACGCGCGGCGCGGCGTCGTTGGCATCGAAAGTCCACCGATAGGTGCCGTGCCCGATGCGCAGTGCGCCCGCCGCCGCCTCGCGCATCACGACCAGCCACGGCAGCGCGTCGATTACGCGCTCATGAGCGACAAGAGCTTCGGAGGCGCAAAGGTAGTATGTGCGGCAGTGCGAATAGCGCAAGCCGAAATCGCCGACCAGCGTCTTTGCGATCGCCTTCACGCCAACGCTTCGCGACGGAAACGCGATGTTCTGCGTGGCCAGCGAAAATGTCAGCACGGCCTCTGGCGCGAACGCTTCGTGAATGCGCGCCGGTTTCGTGTTGTCCTTCGCATCGATATAAGTTTCAAGCGCGTGACGGTAATGAGCGAGCAATGAGTTTTTCATGGTCCCGACGTGAGCAAACAAGGGAGGGGGCTCACTCTACTGCCAGGTACATCTCGAAAATCTAAAACATCCCCGCGCGCAGGGTCATCACCCCTTCTGCAACAACGCCTTCAAACTCGCGAGCCGGTCCTTCGGCGTCATCGGCGCTTCCTCGGCCGTGGGCGGCGGCGCGTCGTCGAGACCCATCTCCGGGATGAAGCGCGACGCCTCGCACACCACCGTCTCGCGCGCCCGCTTGCGCTTCTTGCACCAGTTCAGGTGCAGGCTGCGCTGCGCGCGCGTGATCGCCACGTACATGAGGCGGCGCTCTTCCTCGATGCGCGCGTCGTCGATCACGTCGTCGTCCGAGCCGCCGCGGTGCGGCATGATCCCCTCTTCCACGCCCACGAGGAACACGTGCGGATACTCCAGCCCCTTCGACGCATGGACGGTCGAAAGCCGCACCGCATCCGGGTCCTCTTCCTTGCCTTCGAGCATCGACATCAGCGCCACGGTCTGGATCAGGCCCATGAGGTTCTTGCCGGTGTCGGCCAGACCATCGGCACTGTCGTAGCCGGTGGCTTCGCTGTCTTCGCCGATCTCCGGCTCGGGCTTCGTGCCCTTGCGCTTGAGCCACTCCAGGAATTCGAGCACGTTCTGCCACTTCGACTGCGCCTGGCGCTCGTCGAAGGCGTCGTAGAGATACGCCTCGTAGTGGATCGCTTCCATCAGGTCGTCGAGCACGACGGTCGCCGGATCCTTGTGCGCGCGCTCGGCGAGGCGCTGCATGAAGTCGCAGAACACGCGCATCGGCTCGACCTGGCGCGCCGAGAGCCGCGCCTCGATGCCGCCCATGTACACGGCCTCGAACAGCGACACCTTCGCCTGCCCCGCGAACGCGCCGAGCGCTTCCAGCGTGGTGTTGCCGACGCCGCGCCGCGGCGTGGTGATCGCGCGGATGAATGCGGGATCGTCGTCGTGATTGGCGATCAGGCGCAGGTAGGCGCAGAGATCCTTGATTTCGGCCTTGTCGAAGAACGACTGGCCGCCCGAGAGCACGTACGGAATGCGCTCGCGGCGCAGCACCTGCTCGAAGATGCGCGCCTGGAAATTGCCGCGGTAGAGGATCGCGTAGTCGCGAAACTGCGCGCGCCGCTCGAACTTGTGCGCCGAAAGCCGGAACACGACCGACTCGGCTTCGTGCTCTTCGTCGTTGCAGGGCGTGACGGTGATGGAGTCGCCCATGCCGTGCTCGGACCAGAGCTTCTTCTCGAACAGCTTCGGGTTGTTCGCGATGACGTTGTTCGCCGCCGTGAGAATACGCACCGTCGAGCGGTAGTTCTGCTCCAGCTTGATGACGTGCAGCTTCGGGAAGTCCTTGCCGAGCTGCGCGAGGTTCTCGAGCGTGGCGCCGCGCCAGCCGTAGATGGCCTGGTCGTCGTCGCCCACCGCCGTGAACGCCGCGCGCGGGCCCGCCAGCAGCTTCAGCAATTCGTACTGGCAGGCGTTGGTGTCCTGGTACTCGTCGATCAGCAGGTAGCGCAGCTTGTTCTGCCACTTGTCGCGCACGGGCTCGTTTTTCGCGAACAGTTCGGCGGGCAGGCGGATCAGGTCGTCGAAATCGACGGCCTGGTACGCGTGCAGCGTCGCCACGTAGTTGCGGTAGACGATGGCGGCCTGGTGCTCGTCCTCGTTCGAGGCCGTCGCGAGCGCCTCTTCGGGCATCACGAGGCCGTTCTTCCAGAGCGAGATGATCGACTGGATCTTGCGGATGAAACCCTTGTCGGTCGAGCCCACCTGCTCCTGGATCATGGCGAAGCAGTCGTCGGCGTCCATGATCGAGAACTGGGGCTTGAGCCCGAGATGCTCGGCCTCCTGACGCAGAATCTGCACGCCGAGCGAGTGGAACGTGCAGACGGTGAGCTGGTTCACCGGCACCTTGCGGCCTTCCTTGCCGGGCGTGGTGAGCGTCTTGCCTTCGAGCAGCTTGCCCACGCGCTCGCGCATTTCGGCGGCGGCCTTGTTCGTGAACGTGACGGCCGCGATGTGGCGCGGCTCGAAGCCTTTCGCTTCGATGAGGTGCGCGATCTTCTGCGTGATGACGCGCGTCTTGCCGCTGCCCGCGCCGGCGAGCACGAGACAGGGACCGTCGAGATAGCGCACCGCTTCGCTTTGGGCGGAATTGAGGCCTGCGGACATCGTTGCTGGACTGGAAAAACGGGTAAAAGACGGGGTGCGTGCGGCGCGTCAAAGGGGCGGCATCGAAACGCCGCGGCCGCACCGCGCGAGGCGGCCGGACCGGCACGCGAGAGGTGCGATGTTAACACGGCGACCCGACGAAGCCCCGATGACGATCCGGACGAGGAGCCGCCCCGCATCCGGCGACATCCACCCGATCTCCGCCCGGCAAGCCACGCGGCGCGGCGCCCACGCGGCCGCCCGCCACACCGCGCCGCCGCAGCCTCGCCACCGCGTCCCACGCCGCCCGAATTCCCCTGCCCGCCACGCGCCCGCCCATCCCACCCGCCCCCCACCGCGTGCCACAATAAGCCCTCCGGCCCACCGCGGCCGCGGCTCGCGCCGCGCCGTCCCTTGAGGAATCGCCCCATGACTTCCCCGCTGCAAATCGGCCTGATGGGCTACGGCTTCGCCGGCCAGACCTTCCACGCACCCGTGATCGCGCATAGCGGCGCGGCCCGGCTTGCCGCCATCGCGACAAGCCAGGCCGATCGCGCCCAGGCCGATTATCCCGACGCCGCGATCGTCCCCGACCTCGACACGCTGCTCTCGATCGACGCCATCGAATGCGTCGTGATCGCCACGCCCAACGACACGCACTACGAGCTCGCGCGCCGCACACTCGAGCGCGGCAAGCACGTGCTCGTCGACAAGCCGGTCACGCTTACGGCCGGGCAGGCGCGCACGCTCGCAGCCATCGCGAAGCAGCGCGGCCTCGTGTTCGCGCCGTTCCACAATCGCCGCTGGGACGGCGATTTCCTCACCGTTCGCGAGCTGATCGCGGGTGGCGAGCTTGGCCGCGTGACGCATTACGAGTCGCATTTCGACCGCTTCCGCCCGCTGGTGCGCCAGCGCTGGCGCGAGGACGCCACACGCGGCGGCGGCCTGCTCTACGATCTCGGACCCCATCTGATCGACCAGGCGTTGGCGCTCTTCGGCGCGCCCGACTCGATCACGGCATTCGTCCACACGCGCCGCGACAACGCGAGCGCGCCCGACTATGCGCACCTCGTTCTGCGCTACCCGCACCACGACGCCGTGCTGCACGCGAGCGCGCTCGCCGCGTTCGCGCCGCGCTTCGCGATTCACGGCACGCGCGGCAGCTATCTGAAGAATGGGCTCGACACGCAGGAAGATCAGCTCAAAGCCGGACTGCGCCCCGGCCAGCCCGGTTTCGGCGACGGCAACGAAGCGGGCCGCCTGCACGTGCTGTGCGACGACGGCCAGGAAACCGGCCGTGAAGTGCCCAATGCGGCCGGCAACTACGCGGACCTGTATCGCGCGCTCGCGGCGGCGATCCGCGAAGGCAAGCCGTTTCCGGTGAGCCCGCAGGACGCCATCGACGTCATGACGCTGATCGAGCTCGCGATGCAAAGCGCCAGGGAAGGCCGCACGCTCGCATTCGTGCGTCAGTCCTGATAGCGCTGCGGCGCGGGTCGGGGCACCTCGATTCCGCGCCCGAGCCCGCGACCGCCGTTGCACTGTGCGCCTGCATTCGCCCGACGCCGCCGAAAGGCCCATGCAAACGGTTACATCCGGGCGCGGCAGCCTGGTCATCAGGCACCAATAGCCAGGCGTTTGCGGACGTGCCGCACAGGAAACGGAGCAGGACGCCATAGAAGGAGAATCTCGATGACCCGTTACCCTCGCGCTCTGCGCCTTGCCGTCGCCGGCGCAGTCGTCTCGATCCTCGCGGCCTGCACGGTCAAGCGGCCGGCGCCTCCGCGGCCCGCCGGGCCAGGTTCACACGAGGCCGCCGTCGATCGCCTGCACCAAGTCGATGGCCGCATCGAAAGCCTGAGCCATCGCATCGACACGCGCGTGGATCAGGGCTACTACCCGCCGCCCCAAGGCGGCGCGCTCCATCACCGCCTCGAGACGATCCACAGCGAAGCGCACGACATGGCAGCCCAGCACGGCGGCGGTATTTCCGTCGACGAGCAGCACGTGCTGAATCAGGAACTCGATACCGCCGCACGCGCCATCGGCGAATAGGCGCAAGCCAGGCGCGAGCCGCGCGACAGCGGTTCGTGCGCTTCGTCATGCGCGCCTCCCTGCCAGACGACCCGCCCCCGTTTTCCCCACGGCGCTGCGCAATGCACGCGGCCAGTCGGCGCAAGCCCATACCAGCATGCCTTCCGGCCGCCTCCACGCGCCGCGCGCAGAATTTTTCCGCATTGACACAGGCCCAAGGCGTCGCGCACAATCGCTGCGCGCGCCGGGAGAGCGCGCCGGTTGCCGCGATATGTGCAACCGGCGCCGCCGAAGGGGCAACCCACAAACTCTCAGGCAAAAGGACCGTGCGCGCCGGACCGCTGATTCGTCCGCTTCACACCCCGGGTCACACCCCAGTGCGAGGCAAACGGAACAGCCGACAAGTCCGCAACTCTGGAGAGCGGCAGTAGAACCGTGGCGCGTCGTGCACGCGCCGGACGTTCAGGCTGCCCACCGAAGGGGCGCGCGCCGGCATCAACGGCGCAATCTCTCAGGTACCGAGGACAGAGGGGCCATGCAGGAAATGACCACGGGCATCGTGCCCGCGGCGTTTCCTGCATGGCCTTTTTCGTTTTCGCGCGATTTTTCGTGACCCCCTGAGGCCCCATGACCGAACTCAAACGCACCCCGCTGAACGACACGCACCGCGCGCTCAATGCCCGCATGGTCGACTTCGGCGGCTGGGACATGCCCGTCAACTACGGCTCGCAGATCGACGAGCATCGCGCCGTGCGCACCGACGCCGGCATGTTCGACGTCTCGCACATGTGCGTCGTGGATTTCGCGGGCGCGAAGGCCCGCGCGTTCTTCTCCCGCGCGCTCGCCAACAATGTCGCGAAGCTCGCCGCGCCGGGCAAGGCACTCTACTCGTGCATGCTCAATCCCGAAGGCGGCGTGATCGACGACCTGATCGTCTACTACTTCGCCGACGATCAGTTCCGCACCGTCGTCAACGCCGGCACCGCCGAAAAAGACATTGCCTGGTTCGAGAAGCTCAACGCCGAAGGCGGCTTCGGCCTCACCATCACGCCGCGCCGCGACCTGGCCATCGTCGCCGTGCAGGGCCCGAACGCGCGCGAAAAAGTCTGGCAGGTCGCGCCCTCCTCGCGCAGCGCCACCGAAATCCTCAAGCCCTTCAACGCCGCGAAGATCGAGGCGACGCCGTTCGGCGAGCTGATGATCGCGCGCACGGGCTACACCGGCGAGGACGGCTTCGAAGTCGTGCTCCCGAGCGTCGCCGTATGCGAATTCTGGGACGCCCTGCAGCGCCAGGGCGTGAAGCCCTGCGGCCTCGGCGCGCGCGACACGCTGCGCCTCGAAGCGGGCATGAACCTCTACGGCCAGGACATGGACGACGGCGTCTCGCCGCTCGACGCCGGTCTCGCCTGGACCGTCGACATGAAGGAGCCGCGCGACTTCGTCGGCCGCCAGGCGCTCGAAGCGAACGGCGCGCGTTCGGCCTTCGTCGGCCTGATCCTGCAGAAGGAGAACGGCAAGGCGGGCGGCGTGCTGCGCGCGCACCAGAAGGTGCTCACGCCGCTCGGCGAAGGCGAGATCACGAGCGGCACCTTCTCGCCGACGATGCAGGAATCCATCGCCTTCGCGCGCGTGCCCCAGGGCGTGCAGCCGGGCGACCTCGTGCAGGTGCAGATCCGTGACAAGGCGCTTCCCGCAAGCGTGGTAAAACTGCCGTTCGTGCGCAACGGCAAGGTGCTGGCCGCCTGATCCGTGCGCTCGACCGCACAACGGGCGCGCGCACGCTCTCCCCTTTTTCGAAGCCTCAAACCAAACACGCACTGGAGCAACCCATGAGCATCCCGGCCGATCTGAAATACACCGAATCGCACGAGTGGACCCGCGTCGAAGCCGACGGCACGCTGACCGTCGGCATCACCGACCACGCGCAGGAAGCGCTCGGCGACATCGTGTTCCTCGAATTGCCCGAAGCGGGCCGCACGGTCGCGGCCGGCGACGCCGTCGCCGTGATCGAGTCGGTCAAGGCCGCTTCGGACATCTACGCGCCGGTTTCCGGCGAAATCATCGAGTCGAACACTTCGCTCGTCGACACGCCCGACCAGGTCAACGGCGCACCGTACGAATCGTGGCTCTTCAAGATCAAGCCCGCCGCAGGCGCCTCGCTCGACAAGCTGCTCGACGCCGCCGGCTACGAAAAGGCCATCGGCGCCTGATCGCCACACCCGCATTTGTAATCGTAACGGCGCGGTGGCGCGCCTTTCGCCCGTGCCGCCCGCGCCCGCAGGAATCCCTATGAAGCTCGAACACCCGGATCGTCTGATGAACTCCCCGCTCTCGCTTGCCGTGCTCGAAGCGCACGACGCTTTCGCCGCCCGCCACATCGGCCCCGACACGGCCGACCAGCAGGCGATGCTCGACGCGCTAGGCTTCGCCTCGCGCGCCGCGCTGATCGAAGCGGTGATTCCGGCCGCGATCCGCCGCAAGGAAACGCTGCCGCTCGGCCCGTTCGCGCAGCCGCGCACGGAAGCCGAAGCGCTGGCCGGCCTGCGCGCGCTCGCGGACAAGAACCAGGTGTTCCGCTCCTATATCGGGCAGGGTTATTACGACACGCATACGCCGGCCGTCATCCTGCGCAACGTGCTCGAAAACCCGGCGTGGTACACGGCGTACACGCCGTACCAGCCGGAAATCTCGCAGGGCCGCCTCGAAGCGCTCCTGAACTTCCAGCAGATGATCACCGACCTCACGGGCCTCGCGATCTCGAACGCGTCGCTGCTCGACGAAGCCACGGCCGCCGCCGAGGCGATGACGCTCGTGCACCGCACGAGCAAGTCGAAGTCGAACGTGTTCTACGTCGCCGACGACGTGCTGCCGCAAACGCTCGAAGTCGTGCGGACGCGCGCGACGCCGATCGGCATCGAGGTGAAGGTCGGTCCGGCCGCGGACGCCGCGCAGGCGGGCGCCTTCGGCGTGCTGCTGCAATATCCGGGCGTGAACGGCGACGTGCGCGACTATCGCGAACTCGCGGCCGCCGTCCACGCCGCGGGCGGAGCGGTGATCGCCGCCGCCGACCTGCTCGCGCTCACGCTGCTCGTGCCGCCCGGCGAATGGGGCGCGGACGTGGCCGTGGGCAACGCGCAGCGCTTCGGCGTGCCGATGGGCTTCGGCGGCCCGCACGCCGCGTATCTCGCCGTGAAGGACGAATTCAAGCGCCAGATGCCGGGCCGCCTCGTCGGCGTGACCGTCGACGCGCAGGGCAACCCCGCGCTGCGCCTCGCGCTGCAGACACGCGAACAGCACATCCGCCGCGAGAAGGCCACCTCGAACGTCTGCACGGCGCAGGCGCTGCTCGCGATCATGGCGAGCATGTACGCCGTCTACCATGGCCCGCAGGGCCTGAAGACCATCGCGCTGCGCGTGAACCGCGTCGCCGCGATCCTCGCCGCGGGCGCGAAGCAGCTCGGCTACGCGCTCGTCAACGACACCTTCTTCGACACGCTCACGTTCGAGTCGGGTCCGCGCACCCAGGCGCTCGTCGACGCGGCGCTCACGCGCGGCATGAACCTGCGCCACGTGAGCGAAACGCGCGTGGGCGTATCCATCGACGAAACCACGACGCGCGCCGATCTCGCCGACCTGCTCGCCGTGTTCGCGCAGGCCGCGTTCGCGAGCGAGGCGCCGTCCGTCGATGCGCTCGACGCCGCGCTCGCCCCGGCCGGGGCCGCCTCGTTCCCCGCCTCGCTCGTGCGCGAAAGCGCGTACCTCGCGCATCCGGTGTTCAACCGCCACCATTCCGAAACGGAAATGCTGCGCTACCTGCGCAGCCTCTCCGACAAGGACCTCGCGCTCGACCGCTCGATGATCCCGCTCGGCTCGTGCACGATGAAGCTGAACGCGACCTCGGAAATGCTGCCGGTCACGTGGCCCGAATTCGGCCGCATCCACCCGTTCGCGCCCGCCGGGCAAACGGTCGGCTATCGCGAGATGATCGACCAGCTCGAACAGATGCTCGTGGCCGCCACCGGCTACGCCGCCGTCTCGCTGCAACCGAACGCGGGCTCGCAGGGCGAATACTCGGGCCTGCTCATCATCCACGCGTACCACGCCTCGCGCGGCGAGGGCCACCGCAACGTCTGCCTGATCCCGGCTTCTGCCCACGGCACGAACCCGGCTTCCGCGCAGATGGCGGGGATGCAGGTCGTCGTGGTCGCGTGCGACGCGCAGGGCAACGTCGATCTCGCCGACCTCAAGGCGAAGGCCGGGCAGCACGCCGCGAAGCTCGCCGCGATCATGATTACGTACCCCTCGACGCACGGCGTGTTCGAGCAGAACGTGCGCGAAGTCTGCGAGATCGTGCACGCGCACGGCGGCCAGGTGTACGTGGACGGCGCCAACATGAACGCCATGGTCGGCCTCGCGGCGCCGGGCCAGTTCGGCGGCGACGTCTCGCACCTGAACCTGCACAAGACCTTCTGCATTCCGCACGGCGGCGGCGGCCCGGGTGTCGGTCCGGTGGCCGTCGGCGCGCATCTCGCGCAGTTCCTGCCGAACCAGCTTTCGTCGGGCTACAAGCGCGACGATCACGGCATCGGCGCGGTGAGCGCGGCGCCCTACGGCTCGGCCTCGATCCTGCCGATCTCGTGGATGTACATCGCCATGATGGGCGCGGCCAACCTCACGGCCGCCACCGAAGCCGCGATCCTCAACGCGAACTACGTGGCGAAGAAGCTCGCGCCGCACTACCCGGTGCTCTACAGCGGCCCCGGCGGGCTCGTCGCGCACGAGTGCATTCTCGACCTGCGCCCGCTCAAGGACGCGAGCGGCATCACCGTGGACGACGTCGCCAAGCGCCTGATGGACTATGGCTTCCACGCGCCGACCATGAGCTTCCCGGTGCCGGGCACGCTGATGGTCGAGCCGACCGAATCGGAATCGAAGGAGGAACTCGACCGCTTCATCGACGCGATGATCGCGATCCGCGAGGAAATCCGCGCCGTGGAGGAAGGCCGCGCCGACAAGGAAGACAATCCGCTCAAGCACGCGCCGCACACGGCGGCCGTGGTCGTCGCCGACGCGTGGCAGCACGCCTACTCGCGCGAGCAGGCCGCGTATCCGGTGCGCTCGCTGGTGGCGAACAAGTACTGGCCGCCGGTCGGCCGCGCGGACAATGCCTACGGCGACCGCCATCTGTTCTGCTCGTGTGTGCCGATGGCCGAATACGACGGTCAAGCCGCGGGCGAATAAGCCACCGCGAAGCCCGCAGGGCCGCTGTGTCGACGCCGGTCGATGCAGCGGCTGTCATCTCCCTCACATTTGCCGCCGCAAACCGCTAACATCACACACCTGTCAGCCTTGAATCAGGGAGTCGCGCATGGCGCGGAAGGTGCGAATGGATCCACTGCGGGACTCGACGCGGAACCCGATCCGCCCATTCCTCCAGACGACCCGGCAGGCACGCTGCGGTCCGCAACGCCTTGCCGTCGCGCTGGCGCTCGTCTGTGCGGCGTTCGCCGGCGCGGCGCATGCGGCGATGAACTTCTGCGCGGCTCCGGCGCTGCAATCGAGCGAGCGCACCAACGCCGACCCGGGCGTGAAGGCCCTCGTGGCCGAAGTGCTGGCGCACGTGAACGACGTGCCGCATCCGCTGCCGCGCCTGCATACCGAGGGCACGCTGCCGCACGAGGGCATCTACGACCAGAGCGTCGAAGCCGCGAAGGAACTCGACCTCATGCGCAACGCCGCGCTCGCGTGGCGCGCAACGAGCGACGAGCGCTTCCTGAAGCTCGTGGACCGCTTCCTGCTCGCCTGGGTCACGACGTACAAGCCGACTTTCAATCCCATCGACGAAACACGTTTCGAGGGGCTGATTCTTGCCTACGACATGACCGCGAGCGCGCTACCCGTAAAAACGCGCAACGCGACGATGCAGTTCCTGAACACCTTCGCGAACGGCTATATCGCGCAGATCGACGCGCAGCCGCGGCCGCTCAAGGGCAATTTCGCGAACAACTGGCAGAGCCATCGCGTCAAGCTGATCGCGATGGTGGCGTTCACGCTCGACAACCGGAAGATGATCGCGACGGCGCAGCGGCTTTTCATCGAGCATATCGGCGACAACATCGCACCCGACGGCTCGACGCGCGACTTCACCGAGCGCGACGCGCTGCACTACGTGACCTACGATCTGCAGCCGCTCGTGACGGCCGCGCTCGCCGCGCGCCGCCACAACCGCAACTGGCTGCCCGAACGCGCGGCCAACGGCGCAACGCTCGCCGCCGCGCTCGACTGGTTCACGCCGTATGCGCTCGGCCAGAAAACGCACGAGGAATTCGCGCATTCGAGCGTGCCGTTCGACGCGCAGCGGCGCGAAGCGGGCCTGCCCGGCTATACCGGCCAATGGGACCCGAAAAACGCCGCCGAACTGTTCCATCTCGCGGCGCGGCTCGACGGCCGCTTTACGCCCATCGCGCTCAAACTCGCGTCCGCGCCGCCCGCGTGGCTCGCCGTCTGTCTGCCATTGCCGGCGCGCTGAAACACGCGCGAGGGTTGCGGCGGCGGCACAGCATTTGCAATGTCGCGATCGCGCAGCATCCCCACCAACCAGCGTCAGACAAGCAGGAGCAGTACCCATGGCAGTAAGCGTTTTCGATCTCTTCAAAGTCGGCATCGGGCCCTCCAGTTCGCACACGGTCGGACCGATGCGCGCGGCGCTGATGTTCGCCGAAGGACTCGAGCGCGACGGACTGCTCGCGAGCACCGCCGCCGTGAAGGTCGAGCTGTACGGCTCGCTCGGCGCGACCGGCAAGGGCCACGGCACCGATCGCGGCGTCATGCTCGGCCTGATGGGCGACGCGCCCGACACCGTCGATCCCGACACCATCAACGCGCGCCTCGAAACCGTGCGCGCCTCGCGCCAGCTCGCGCTGCTCGGCCGCCATCCGATTGCTTTCGTGCCGAAGGAGCACGTGGCGTTCTATCGCCAGGCGCTGCCCGAGCATCCGAACGGCATGAAGCTGCGCGCGCTCGACGCGGACGGCGCGACGGTGCGCGAGAGCACCTATCTCTCGGTGGGCGGCGGCTTCGTCGTCACGGCGGGCGCCCCGAACACGAAGGTGCTCGCCGCCGCCTGGCAACTGCCGCAGCCGTTCCGCACGGGCGCGGAAATGCTCGCGCTGTGCGCCTCGACGGGCAAGAGCATCGCGCAGCTGATGCTCGAGAACGAGCGCGTCTGGCACAGCGACGAGCAGATCCGTTCAGGTCTCCTGCGCATATGGGACGTGATGCAGTCGTGCGTCTCGCGCGGCTGCGGCATCGACAACCCCGACGCCGATGGCACGCTGCCCGGTCCCTTCGCCGTGAAGCGCCGCGCGCCGCAACTCTATCGCGCGCTCACGGGCCACCCCGAGCGCGCGCTGCAAGATCCGCTTTCGATGATCGACTGGATCAATCTCTACGCAATCGCCGTGAACGAGGAAAACGCCGCGGGCGGACGCGTCGTCACCGCTCCCACGAACGGCGCGGCGGGCATCATCCCGGCCGTGCTGCACTACTACGTGCGCTTCACGCCCGGCGCGAACGAACAGGGCGTGATCGACTTCCTGCTCACGGCCGCGGCCATCGGCATTCTCTACAAGCTCAACGCCTCGATCTCGGGCGCGGAAGTGGGCTGCCAGGGCGAAGTGGGCGTGGCCTGCTCGATGGCGGCCGGCGCGCTCGCCGCCGTGCTCGGCGGCACGCCGCTGCAAGTGGAAAACGCCGCCGAAATCGGCATGGAGCACAACCTCGGCCTCACCTGCGACCCCGTGGGCGGCATGGTGCAGATTCCCTGCATCGAGCGCAACGCCATGGCCTCGGTGAAGGCCGTGAACGCCGCGCGCATGGCGCTGCGCGGCGACGGCGCCCACTACGTCTCGCTCGACTCCGTCATCAAGACGATGCGCGAGACCGGCGCCGACATGAAGACGAAGTACAAGGAAACCTCGCGTGGCGGCCTCGCGGTGAACATCGTCGAGTGCTGATTGTGCTGTGCCGAGGCTCTGCCCGACCTATCCGGACGCATTCACGCAACGATTGAAGGAGACTTGACCGCCATGCAGCAGCCGAACGATTCCGCCACCGCAGCCGCCACCACCGGGGCGCGCCTCGTCGTCGATGCGCTAGTCGCCAACGGCGTCGAGCGCGTGTTCTGCGTCCCGGGCGAGAGCTATCTCGCGGTGCTCGACGCGCTGTCCGACGAAACCGCGCAGATCGAAACCGTGGTGTGCCGCCACGAAGCGGCGGCGGCGAACATGGCGGAAGCGATCGGCAAGCTCACAGGCAAGCCGGGCATTGCGCTCGTCACGCGCGGGCCGGGGGCCACGCATGCGTCCATCGGCGTGCACACGGCGTTCCAGGACTCCACGCCGATGATCCTGCTGATCGGCCAGGTCGCGCGCGACCAGATGGACCGCGAAGCGTTCCAGGAGATCGACTACCGCCGCATGTTCGGGCAGATGGCGAAGTGGGTCGCGCAAATCGACGACGCGCGCCGCGTGCCCGAATACCTGAGCCACGCGTTCCACGTCGCGATGTCGGGGCGGCCCGGGCCGGTCGTGCTCGCCCTGCCCGAAGACATGTTGAGCGGCGCGATTCCGGCAGCCGCTGCGCAGCCCGTCGCGCCGCCTGCGCAACGCGTGCAGGCCTCGCCTTCCGCTGCGCAGATGGCGCGCCTGCGCGAGCTGCTCGCGGGCGCGAAAAAGCCGTTCGTGATCGCGGGCGGCCATGGCTGGACCGCGCAGGCATGCGCGGACTTCCAGCGTTTCATCGAGAACTGGCAGTTGCCGGTGGGTCTCGCGTTCCGCTTCCAGGACACGCTCGACAACGAGCACCCCAACTACGCGGGCGACGTGGGCCTCGGCGTGAATCCGGCGCTCGCAAAACGCATCCGCGAAGCCGACGTGCTGCTCGCGCTCGGCCCGCGTCTGGGCGAATCCACGACGGGCGGCTACACGCTCTTCGACATCCCGAAGACGAAACAGACGCTCATTCACGTGCATCAGGGCGCGGAGGAACTGGGCCGCGTCTATGCAGCCGATCTGCCGATCGTCTCGGGCCTCGCCGAAATCGCGGCGCTGCTCGCCGCGCTGCCCGCGCCCGCTCAACCCGCGTGGTCCGGCGCCGCCGCCGAAGCACACGCGGCCTGGCTCGACTGGCGCAAGCCGCTGCCGATGCCCGGCGACGTGCAACTGGGCGAAGTAATGCAGCAACTGCGCGCGCGCCTGCCCGACGACGCCATCGTCACGAACGGCGCGGGCAACTATGCGACCTGGCTGCATCGGCATTTCGCGTACCGTCACTTCCGCTCGCAGCTCGCGCCCACGAGCGGAGCGATGGGCTACGGCGTGCCGGCCGCGATCGCCGCGAAGTCGCTCTATCCCTCGCGCACCGTGGTCGCGCTCGCGGGCGACGGCTGCTTCATGATGGCGTCGTCGGAACTCGCCACGGCCATGCAGTACGGCCTGAACGTCGTGTTCATCGTCGTGAACAACGCGCACTACGGCACGATCCGCATGCACCAGGAACGCCACTATCCGAACCGCGTGCACGGTACGCAGCTCACGAACCCAGACTTCGCCGCGTTCGCGCAGTCGTTCGGCGCACACGGCGAAGTCGTCACGACGACGGCGCAATTCGCGAGCGCGCTGGAGCGCGCGCTCACGGCCGGCAAGCCCGCGCTGATCGAGATCCGCGTGCCGAAAGAAGCGAGCACGCCCGCCGCGACGCTCGACCAGATTCGCGAAGCGGGGAAAAAATCGCGCGGAGAATGACTGGAAAGGAATCCTGACCAGACGCGCCTTTCGTGGCGAGCGCGAAAACAAAAGCCCCGCAGGTCCGATGAGCCTGCGGGGCTTTTTGACGACTGTGCGGCGTCAGGCGCTTACTTGCCGCCCACGCTTTGCAGCGTCGTCCACTTGCCGTCGACGACCTTGTACAGCGTGATGCCGCCGTTCTTCAGGTCGCCGCGCGAGTCGTACGCGAGTTCAGACGTCGTGACAGCCGGCATGCTGGTCTTCGCGAGGAACGGCAGGTACTTCGCCGGGTCCGTCGAGTTGGCCTTCTTCATGGCCGCGAACATTGCCATTGCGCCGTCGTAGGCGTACGGCGAGTAGGTCTGCACGTCTTCGTTGAAGCGCTTCTTGTACTTCGCGACGTAGTCCTTGCCGCCCGGCATCTGCTCGAGCGGCAGGCCTGCGAGCGACGCCACCGTGCCGTTCGCCGCGTCACCCGCGATCTGCAGGAAAGTCGGCGTGTGGACCATTTCGCCGCCCATGAGCGGTGCCTTGATGCCCAGCGACTTCATCTGCTTGACCATCGGCGCGGCCTGCGAATCGGCGCCGCCGTAGTAGACCAGGTCGGGATTGAGCGACTTCGCCTTCGTCAGGATCGACTTGAAGTCGACGGCCTTGTCGTTGGTGTACTCGCGGTCGATGATGGTGCCGCCCGCGGCCTTCGCCGCCTTCGAGAACTCGTCGGCGAGACCCTGGCCGTAAGCCGTGCGGTCGTCGATCACGACGATCTTCTTCAAGCCGAGGCTCTTCACCGCGAACGTGCCCGCCACCGAACCTTGCTGCGTGTCCGAGGTCATCATGCGGAACGTCGTCTTGAAGCCTTGCTGCGTGTATTCCGGCGCCGTCGCCATGGCGATCTGCGGAATGCCCGCGTTCGCGTAGATGCGCGAAGCCGGGATCGTCGTGCCCGAGTTGAAGTGGCCGAGCATGCCCTTGATACCGTCGTCAACGAGCTTCTGCGCGACCGTCGTGCCCGTGCGCGGGTCGGCCTGGTCGTCGGCCGAGTCGAGCACGAAATGAACCGGCTTGCCGCCGATCACGGGCTTGGTTGCGTTCTCCTCTTCCACTGCGAGCGTGATGCCGTTCTGGAAGTCCTTGCCGTAGTGCGCCTGCGCACCCGTCATCGGACCGGCAAAACCGATTTTCACGTCTTCGGCTTGTTGTGCGTGCGCAGTCCCCGCCAGCGACACGGCCGCAACAAGCGTTGCGCCTGCCAGCTGCTTCATCGTGTGTTGCATTGCTTCTCCTTGGTACCAGGTATCGAATGAGCGGCTTCGGCGAAGGCCTTGCCGCTTCCTTGTCTTGAGACGACCGACAGTATGGCTTGTGCTCAACCGATCGTCATCAAATTTGCATTACCGCCTGCTGCCGCCGTATTCACGCTGACCGAACGCTCCGCGAGCAGTCGTTCGAGCGCGTAATCTTCATCGCCGTTGGCGAGCGCGTGAGCCGCCACGCCCTGCACCGAGACGATCGGGCCAGGCCGCTTGGCCACTTCCTTCACGAGCGCAAGCAGCTCGTCGCTGTCGCCCTCGAAGAGCACCGCGTCGAAGTCGGCGTCGGCCGCCTTCCTGATCGCCACGTGCGCCTTCAGCGCCGCCGGCAAGGCGTTGACGAGCGCTTCGCCCGCCGCGCCCTGGAACAGCGCGCGATTGCCCGTTGCGAGCGCAACGGCCAGTTGGGCGCGCGCGCCCGTCGCCGTGGCGGGCACGCACAGCACCGTGCCGCGCGCCGAAAGCGTGTAGGTGTTGCGCTCGCCCGTCGGGCCCGGCAGAACCGCCGTGGCGCCCGCGAGCACGTATTCGAGGTAGCCGTCGCAGCGCGCCGCGAGGGCGGGCTGGCGCTCGGCGATGAGCCAGTCGCGCAGCGTCGTGAGCGCGGCGTGCGCCGACTGCGGCGCGCCGTTGTCGTCCGCGGCGCCTTGCGGCGCGTCGACCACGAGCGCCGCGGCGAGCGACTTCGGCAGGCCGGTCGGGCGCTTGGCGAGCAAACGCGAGAGATAGAGCGCGCCGCCCGCCTTCGGACCGGTGCCCGAGAGCCCCTCGCCGCCGAACGGCTGCACGCCCACCACCGCGCCGATCACGTTGCGGTTCACGTAGATGTTGCCAACGTGCGCGCGCCCGATCACGTGCGCGATCGTCTCGTCGATACGCGTGTGGATGCCGAGCGTGAGGCCGTAGCCCGTCGCGCGGATCTGTTCGAGCAATTTGTCGAGCTGGCTGCGGCGGTAGCGCACCACGTGCAGCACCGGACCGAACACTTCACGCTTGAGCTCGTCGAGACTGTCGATCTCGATGAGCGTGGGCGGCACGAACGTGCCTTGCGCGCAGCCTTCGGGCATCGGCATCTGCGTGACCGCGCGGCCCTTTTCGCGCATCGCGGCGACGTGCGTATCGATGCCGCGCTTCGCGTCGACGTCGATCACGGGGCCGACGTCGATCGAGAGACGGTCGGGGTTGCCCACCGCGAGCTCCTTCATCGCGCCCGTGAGCATTTCGAGCGTGCGGCCGGCGACGTCGTCCTGCAGGCACAGCACGCGTAGCGCCGAGCAGCGCTGGCCGGCCGAATCGAACGCCGACTGCAGCACGTCCGCCACCACCTGCTCCGCGAGCGCCGACGAATCGACGATCATCGCGTTCTGGCCGCCGGTTTCGGCGATCAGCGGAATCGGACGGCCTTCGGAGTCGAGCCGCTCCGAGAGCGTCTTGTTGATGAGGCGCGCGACCTCGGTCGAGCCCGTGAACATCACGGCGCGCGTGCGCGCGTCGGCGACGAGCGCCGCGCCCACCGTTTCGCCGCTGCCCGGCAGCAGTTGCACGGCGCCGGCCGGCACGCCGGCTTCGCGCAGGATGCGCACGGCTTGCGCGGCAATCAGCGGCGTTTGCTCGGCGGGCTTCGCGAGCACCGTGTTGCCGGCCGCGAGCGCGGCGGCCACCTGGCCCATGAAGATCGCGAGCGGGAAGTTCCACGGGCTGATACACACCACGGGACCGAGCGGACGATGCGTGTCGTTCGAGAACTCTTCGCGGATCTGCGCGGAGTAGTAGCGCAGGAAGTCGATCGCCTCGCGGATTTCCGAAACGGCGTTCGGCAGCGACTTGCCGGCTTCGCGCACGATCAGGCCCATCAGCGTGTGCATCTGCGCTTCGAGCAGGTCGGCGGCGCGCGCGAGGCAGTCGGCGCGGGCTTCCACGGGCGTCGCCTGCCAGATCGGCGCGGCGGCCACGGCGTGCGCGAGCGCGGCGCTCACGTGTTCGCTCGTTGCCTCCACAACGGTCCCGACGAGATCGCGATGATCGGCCGGATTGCGCACATCGCGTGCATTGGCGGCGGTGCCGACGGCCGCATCGGCGTCGGCGAGCATCGGCGCGGCGCGCCACGGATGATGCGCGCTCGCCAGCAGCGCCGACGAAAGCGACGCGAGGCGATGCTCGTTCGAGAGATCGAGGCCCATCGAATTGAGGCGCTCCTTGCCGTACAGTTCGCGTGGCAGCGGAATCTTCGCGTGCGGCGCGCCGGGCGGCACGACCTTGGCGGCTTCGTCGATGGGGTTCGCGACCAGTTCGCTCACCGGCACGGTTTCGTCGGCGATGCGGTTCACGAACGAGGTGTTCGCGCCGTTTTCGAGCAGGCGGCGCACGAGGTACGCGAGCAGCGTTTCATGCGTGCCGACCGGCGCGTAGACGCGGCACGGACGGTTGAGCTTGCCGGCCGAGAGCGGACCCGTGACCTCTTCGTAGAGCGGCTCGCCCATGCCGTGCAGGCACTGGAACTCGTACTGGCCGGGATAGTAGTTCTGGCCGGCGAGGTGATAGATCGCGGAAAGCGTGTAGGCGTTGTGCGTGGCGAACTGCGGATAGACGGCGTCGGGCGCGCCGAGCAGCTTCTTCGCGCACGCGAGGTACGAGACGTCCGTGTAGATCTTGCGCGTGTAGACCGGGTAGCCTTCGAGTCCGTCCACCTGGGCGCGCTTGATTTCGGTGTCCCAGTAGGCGCCCTTCACGAGCCGCACCATGATGCGGTGACGGCTGCGGCGCGCGAGGTCAACGATGTAGTCGATCACGAACGGGCAGCGCTTCTGGTAGGCCTGCACCACGAAGCCGATGCCGTTCCAGCCGGCGAGTTCCGGGTCGAAGCACAGCGCTTCGAGCAGATCGAGCGAGATTTCGAGACGGTCGGCTTCCTCGGCGTCGATATTGAGGCCGATGTCGTAGCGGCGCGCGAGCACGGCGAGCGCGCGCACGCGCGGCAGCAGCTCGCTCATCGTGCGTTCGTGCTGCGCGCGCGAGTAGCGCGCGTGCAGCGCCGAAAGCTTGATCGAGATGCCCGGGCCTTCATAGATGCCGCGGCCGCCCGCGGCCTTGCCGATGGCGTGGATCGCCTGCTCGTAGGAGGCGTAGTAGCGCTGCGCGTCGGCTTCGGTCGTGGCCGCCTCGCCGAGCATGTCGTACGAGTAGCGGAAGCCGCGCGCCTCGAACTTGCGGCTGTTGGCGAGCGCCTCGGAGATGTTCTCGCCCGTGACGAACTGCTCGCCCATCAGGCGCATCGCCATGTCCACGCCCTTGCGGATCAGCGGCTCGCCGCCCTTGCCGATCATGCGCGTGAGCGCCGACGAAAGGCCCGTCTCGCTATTCGTCGTGACGAGCTTGCCGGTAATCATGAGGCCCCAGGTGGCGGCGTTCACGAACAGCGACGGCGCGTGGCCCACGTGCGACTTCCAGTCGCCCTTGCTGATCTTGTCGCGAATGAGCGCGTCGCGCGTGGCGCGGTCGGGAATGCGCAGCAGCGCTTCGGCGAGGCACATCAGCGCGACGCCTTCCTGGCTCGACAGCGAAAACTCGTGGATCAGCCCTTCGACGCCGCCGCCCGAGCGCTTCGCGCGCAGCGTCTCGACGAGGCGCGTGGCGAGCTTCGTGACGTCGCCGGTGAGATTGGCGGGCAGGCGCGCCTCTCCGATCAGGAACGGCACGCACTCGGGCTCGGGACGGCGGTACGCGGCCGTGATGGCCGCGCGCAGCACCGACTGCGGTTGCACGTTCTGCGCGAATTCGAGGAACGGGTGCGACGCGGCTTCGTCGTCGTCCGTGGCGGCACCGTCGGCGAGATCGGTCGCGCCGACGTGGCCGTTGAGTTCGGGGGGCAGTTGACCGTGCTCGATCTTCTCGAGGTAAGCGAAGATGGCCTGCTTGATGAGCCAGTGCGGCGTGCGCTCGAGGCGCGTGGCGGCGTCCTTGAGACGGGAGCGGAGGAGATCGTCGACTTTGACGCCAAGTGTGGTGCTAGCCATGTTTCCTTCGTATGCCGGCAGACCCGCACCGGCGGTGACTAAAAAGTTGGCGAATCGTACCGCTACAAATAAAAAGGTGCAACCATCTGACCGGAATGGTTGCACCACGCCCGAAGCCTTGTGCAGCCGGGCTTTGCGGCCGATGACCGCCGGCTGGGCTACTCGGGTTGCGCTCGGTATTTTCCCTGGCCCGCAACGCTCTGGACAACCCTAATCGATTCCGTCGCCGTGCCGTTATACAAACAGAGCGGGGGCTGTTGATAAAAGAGATGGCGCAAGGGACCGAAAAATGGAAAAGGTGCTGGTGATCGCAGGAATCTGGACGATGTGCGCGCTGTGCGCGGTGTTTTTCATTCGCGGCGCGACGGCGCCCGACGAGCGCCGCATGAACCTCAGGCGCGCGGCGCCCAATGACGTGGCCGACAGCGCCGGCCGATAAGCGCAGAATGGCGCCTGCCCCTGCGCAGCGCTGCTAGATGTCGAGCGGATCGACTTCGAGATTCCAGCGCAGCACGCCGCGCAGGGCGCGCAGCGCGGGTTGCCACGCACGCAGCGTTGCCTGCAGCGCGGCGCGCGACTGGCTCTCCACGAGCAGTTGCGCGCGATGGACGTTCATCACTTTCACGATGGTCAGCGGCACTGCGTCGTAGACCGTCACGCGCTCGGCGGCCGGAACGGCCGCGAGCGCGCCGGCGGCCTCGGCGAGAAACGCGAGCGCGGCCTCCAGCGTGCGTCCCTCGGCGCGCAGCAGCGCCTGATAGACGAAGGGAGGCAAATGCGCGTCGCGCCGCTCGCCTAGCTGCGCATTCGCAAACCCCACGTAGTCTTGACGCGCCAACGCGTGATAAAGCGCGTGGCGCGGATAGCGCGTCTGCACAAGCACCTCGCCGGGCAGCCCGGCGCGCCCTGCCCGCCCGCTCACCTGCATAAGCTGCGCGAAAAGCCGTTCGCTCGCCCGGAAGTCGTGTGAAAAGAGCGCATTGTCGGCGTTGAGCACGCCGACGAGCGACACGCGCTGGAAGTCGTGCCCCTTCGCAATCATCTGCGTGCCGACGAGAATGTCGACGTCGCCGGCGTGCACGTCGGAGAACAGCGCCTGCGCGCTGCCCTTGCGGCGCGTGCTGTCGGCATCGATGCGCAGCACGCGCGCGCCCGGCACCGCGCTGGCGAGCGCCTCTTCGATGCGCTGCGTGCCGCGTCCCATCGGCGCGATGTCGACGTTGCCGCAGTCGGGGCACGAATGCGGAATGCGCGATTCCCAGCCGCAGTGGTGGCAGCGCAGCGCCCGTTCGGGCTTGTGAAGCACGACATAGGCGCTGCAGCGCGGGCAACCCGCCACCCAGCCGCAGGCGTCGCACGAGAGGACGGGCGCATAGCCGCGCCGGTTGAGGAAGACGAGGCTCTGCTCGCCGCGTTCGAGGCGCGCCTTCATCGCCGCCACCAGCGGCCCCGAAAGCCCTTCGAACGACGCACGGCCGCGCCGCCGCTCCTCTTCGAGATCGATGAGCCTGACGGTGGGCAGCGCCGCGTCGGCGATCGCGCGGCGTGACAGCGTGAGGCGCGTGTAGCGGCCCTGCTCAGCCTGCCACCAGCTTTCGAGCGACGGCGTGGCCGAGCCCAGCACGACCGGCACGCCTAGCTGCTTCGCGCGCCACACCGCGAGATCGCGCGCCGAGTAGCGCAGCCCTTCCTGCTGCTTGTAGGCGGGGTCGTGCTCCTCGTCGACGACGAGCATGGCGAGGCGCGGCAGCGAGGCAAGTACCGCGAGCCGCGTGCCGAGGACGATGCGCGCGCGGCCCGTGTGCGCCGCGAGCCAGTTGCGGGCGCGCTCGCCTTCGGCGAGGCCGCTGTGGAGCGTGACGATAGCCTCGTCGGCGAGCGTGGCCGCAAAGCGCGTGCGAAAGGCCGCCTCGAACTGCGGCGTGAGATTGATTTCCGGAACCAGCACGAGCGCCTGGGCGCCAGGGTCGCGCTCGAGCAGGGCGGCAAGCGCGCGCAGATAGACTTCGGTCTTGCCGCTGCCCGTCACGCCGTGCAGCAGGAAGGACGCGAAGCCGCTCGCCGCGCCGATCGCTTCCACAGCTTGCGCCTGTTCGTCGCTCAGGCGCGGTGCCTCGACTGCGGCGCCGGCCGCCGGCACGCGGCCTGCCGCACCGGCGGCCGCGCCGAATTCGATGCATTCGTGTTCGACCCAGCCGGCCTCGCACCACGCGTCGAGCGTTGCGATCGCTTTCGGATGCAGCGCGCGGGCTTCGGCCGCTTCGAGTTCGCCGGCATCGGCCAGCGCCCGCGCAAGCCGGCGCAACGCCTGGGCGCGCGCCGGCAAGGCGTCGGGCAGCGCGGCACGCCCCTCCGGCAGCAGACGATAGCGCTCCTCGGGCGCAAGCAGGCGTGCCCAGCGCGACGGATCGCGCAGCGCCTGCGGCAGCGCGGGCAAAGCGACTTCGCCCAAACCGCGCTGGTAGTAATCGGCGGCGAAACCCGCCAGCGCGAGCCACGGTGCCGAAAGCGGCGGGCAGGCGGCGCAGATCGCGCCCACGTCGCGAAGCTTGTTGGCCGGCACGTCGCTGTGAGCGTTCACTTCGCAGATCAGGCCAACGGCTTCGCGACGCCCGAACGGCACGCGCACGAGCATGCCTGGCTCGGGCTCGCAGGCGTCCAGCGTATAGCGGTAGTCGTAGAGCGCGTCCAGCGGATGGTCCAGCGCCACGCGCACGTAACGTCCCGTCACGCCTGGCTCCCAGGAAGGTTCCGTACGCTAGCGCACCGACATGCGAACCTAAAGTAATACTTGAAATTCCGCGCTAAGTTTTGGATTCCGCAGAACAATCGCGCCCCCGATCCGGCGGCTGTGGATAACTTTGTTGAGAACTCGCCGGGCGCCGCCGCTGCGTGCCCGCGCATGGCCGCTATGTGGGATACCGCACACAGAGCCATGGAGCGCCGAAAGCCTTGTCTGTCAAGGGTCTGATTGATTCTGCGCAGACCTGAACAGGCATCGGCGACAACCTTTCCCTCTTGCGCGCCGCAACGAGACAAGTGTGTATAAGTCAAGTCTTGACAGGACCGCAATGGCGTCTGCATGGCCTCTGGAGCCCGGTCATACCCTGATGCCCGGAGCCCAGCTCGCTGCAACGCAACAAAAATGTCACGCGCCGACCGCCCGGATGGTCCGGCTGTAGCGATGCACTTCGTCCACGAGCTCGGCCACGTTTTCGGGCGGAGTGAACTGGGAAATGCCGTGGCCGAGGTTGAACACGTGGCCGGAATGCGCGCCGAAGCTGTCCAGCACCGCGCGCGCCTGCTCGCGAATCGCGGCCGGCGAAGCAAACAGCACGGTCGGGTCGAGATTGCCTTGCAACGCCACGCGATCGCCTGCGAGTTCGCGCGCGCGACCAAGATTGACGGTCCAGTCGAGGCCGACCGCATCCACGCCCGTATTGGCGATTTCGTCGAGCCACAGGCCGCCGCCCTTCGTGAACGTGATGACCGGCACGCGCTCGCCGTCGTGCTCGCGCTTGAGCTGCGCCACGACCCGCGCGATCCAGGCAAGCGAGAAGCGCTGGTAGGCGCCGTCAGCAAGCGCACCGCCCCAGGTGTCGAAAATCATCACGGCCTGCGCGCCGGCTTCGATCTGCGCGTTCAGGTAAGCGGCCACCGCCTGCGCATTGACCTCGAGAATGCGCTGCATGAGATCGGGCCGTGCGTACAGCATCGACTTCACCGTGCGGAAGTCGTCCGAACCGCCGCCTTCGACCATGTAGCACGCGAGCGTCCACGGGCTGCCCGAGAAGCCGATGAGCGGCACGCGCTGGCGTCCTTCCGCATTGGTGAGCGCGCGGCGGATCTCGCGCACCGCGTCGGTCACGTAGCCGAGCGTCGCGCCGATATCGGGCACGGCGAGGCGCGCCACGTCTTCTTCGGTGCGCACGGGATGGGCGAACTTCGGCCCTTCGCCCGCCTGGAACGAGAGGCCGAGGCCCATCGCGTCGGGAATCGTGAGGATGTCCGAGAACAGAATCGCGGCGTCGAGCGGATAGCGCTCCAGCGGTTGCAGCGTGACTTCGGTTGCGTAGTCGGGATTCTTCGCGAGGCCGAGGAAGCTGCCTGCGCGGCTGCGCGTGGCGTTGTACTCCGGCAGATAGCGGCCCGCCTGGCGCATCAGCCAGATCGGCGTGTACTCGGTCGGCTGGCGCAGCAGCGCGCGCAGGAAAGTGTCGTTCAGGAGGTTGTGTGCCACGTGCGGAATGCGCGAAATCGCGCCAAGGTTCGGAAGCAAGCGTTCATTTTAACCGGAGCGGCCGCCCCGCCATGCCGCCGATGAACGGGACCCGAAGCACAAAGCCCGCGACACGCAAGTTCCGCCTACCCAGGTAAGTCCACGCTTAACCATGGCGCACGCGGGCGCTATGATCGAGCGGCTTTCCGAACGATTACATCAACAGAACCCGATTCGTACCGCCAACGCGGTACGGGACCGCAGAAAGCGCCGAAGCGTCAGCTCCGGCCGACAAAGGAGACACGATGAAAATAGCCGCCTTCGCCCTGACCGCCGCATTGCTCGGCACAAGCGCATTCGCTCAGTCCTCCGGTGCGCCGGCCGCCGCCACACCTTCGCGGCTCGACGAAATCATCGCGCGCGGCACACTGCGTGCCTGCACGACCGGCGACTACAAGCCCTACTCGTTCTACAGACAGGACGGCACGTTCGAGGGCATCGACATCGACATGGCGGAGTCGCTGGCGAAGTCGCTGGGCGTGAAGGCCGAGTTCGTGAAGACGTCATGGTCCAATCTCATGAACGACTTCCTCGCGAAGTGCGACGTGGCCGTTGGCGGCGTCTCCACCACGCTTGACCGTCAGAAGCGCGCGTTCTTCACCGAGGCCTATCAGGTCGACGGGAAGACGCCGATCGTGCGTTGCGACGACGTGAGCAAGTACCAGACGGTCGCGCAGATCGACCAGCCGTCGGTGCGCGTGATCATGAATCCGGGCGGGACGAACGAACGCTTCGCGAAGCAGTTCTTTCCGCACGCGAATCTCATCATGTATCCGGACAACGTAACGATCTTCAAGCAGATCCTCGCGGGCAAAGCCGACGTGATGGTGACCGACGCGTCCGAAACCCTGCTGCAGCAGAAGCTCAACCCCGGCCTGTGCTCGGTGCATCCGGACAAGCCGTTCCAGTACGGCGAAAAGGCGTGGATGGTGCCGCGCGGCGACGTGGTGTTCCAGCAATACGTCGACCAGTGGCTGCATCTTGCGCGCGCGGGCGGCGAATATCAGGCAATCTCCGACAAGTGGCTGAAGTGAGGCGCTGAACGCTCGGGCGCGGCGACGCAACCGCGCTTCGCATTGCGGTCGCCGCCCTTCTCTCCGCTTCGTTGTGGCCCCTCAAATTGCTACGATGAGTTGCAGGCGTGTCGGCAGCGCGAAGCGTGCAGGTGGCGCACAGGCTCACGGCGACGCATTGTGCATGTGCGCAGGCCTCGAACGCTCGCGATCGACGTCGCGCATGCAATGCCCGCGCGGCGGGCCTTTGCTCATGCGAGACGAATCTTCGCTCGTAACGCTTCGCCTGAGCGGCCCGGCACCACCGAAAATAGAAGTAAAAATGACCTCCGCGAAGCGCCAAGGATGGCAAGAAATCCCGCGAAGCCTTATCTGGCGGGCGTTACAACCTGAAACACTTTGTTACCGCGAAGCCGCTCTAATTCGCCCACAATGCCTTCAACGGTTTCAACACGGATGTGGCCCGGTGCCAGTGTGAGCGGACACAAAACACCAGCCGGTCGGCACTACGCCGAAGCCCTCTTGAGGGGCATCCTTGCTGGAGCCGTGACCGGCGTCGAGGACGTTTCATGACCCGGCTCCTCCTTTGGTCTCCTCGCGCTAACCCCGTAGCGTGTGGTTTTTAGCGGGCTCCAGGCCCGCTTTTTTTTCGTCCTCATTTTCCTCAACGCCCCATTCCCCGGGCTCGCCGCGCCCGAGCGGCCCCGCTGCCATCCAGATAACCGTCTCCGGTCTCCCGAGCCTGTTGCGCATGCCCCGGAAAAGCCGCCGCCGCGGCGCGATTCGCTCGCACGCCGCGGCCACCGCCCGTCAAGCCGTTTTCTGCTCGCTGAGCTTGAGTTCGTCGATCATGCGCGCGCGCATCACGAACTTCTGCACTTTGCCCGTCACCGTCATCGGCAGTTCGTCGACGAAGCGGATGTACTTGGGAATCTTGTAATGCGCAATCTGCCCCTGGCAGAACGCCTGGATCTCTTCGGCCGTGGCCGATTCGCCCGCGCGCAGCACGATCCACGCACACACTTCTTCGCCGTATTTCGCATCCGGCACGCCGAACACCTGCGCCGCCTGCACCTTCGGATGGCGGAACAGAAACTCTTCGATCTCGCGCGGGTAGATGTTCTCGCCGCCGCGAATGAGCATGTCCTTGAGCCTGCCCACGATGTTGCAATACCCCTCGGCGTCGAGCGTCGCGAGATCGCCGGTATGCATCCAGCCGTCGACGATGGCCTCGGCCGTCCGGGCCTCGTCGTTCCAGTAGCCCTGCATCACCGAATAGCCCTTCGTGCAAAGCTCGCCCGTCTCGCCCACCGGCACGATGTTGCCGAGCGCATCGACGATCTTCACTTCGAGATGCGGCTGGATGCGGCCGACCGTCGTCGTACGCTTGTCGAGCGGATCGGTGGTCGAGCTCTGGAACGACACCGGGCTCGTCTCCGTCATGCCATAGGCGATCGTGATCTCAGCGAGATGCATCTTCGAGACGACGCGCTTCATCGTCTCGATCGGACACGGCGAGCCGGCCATGATGCCGGTGCGCAGCCGCGAAAGGTCGAAGCGCGCGAACTCGGGGTGGTCGAGCTCCGCGATGAACATCGTGGGCACGCCATGCAACGCCGTGCAGCCTTCCTCCGACACGGCTTCGAGCGTCGCGCGCGGGTCGAACGCCTCGCCGGGGAACACCATGTTGGCGCCCACCGAGACACACGCGAGCACCGCGAGCACCATGCCGAAGCAGTGATAGAGCGGCACCGGAATGCAGAGCGAATCCGCTTCGGCAAGGCGCATCGCCTGGGCGATGAAACGCCCGTTGTTGAGAACGTTGCGGTGCGTGAGCGTCGCGCCCTTCGGGTTGCCCGTCGTGCCGCTCGTGAACTGGATGTTGATCGCGTCGTCTGGTGACAGCGTCGCGCCGATGGCGTCGAGCCATGCCGCGCCTTCGCGGGCGATGCGCTCGCGTCCCATGTCCACGAGCTCGCTGAAGCAGAACATGCCGGGCGTCGCCGTATCGCACATGCGCACGACCGCACGCAGCTCGGGCAAGCGCGCGGACTGGAGCTGGCCGGGCGTGGCGCTCGCGAGTTCGGGCGCGAGCGTTTGCAGCATTTCGAGGTATTTCGACGTCTTGAAGCTCTCGGCGGAAACGATGGCTTTGCAGCCGACCTTGTTCAGCGCGTATTCGAGTTCGGCGAGGCGGTAAGCGGGATTGATGTTGACGAGGATCGCGCCGATGCGCGCCGTGGCGAACTGCGTAAGCAGCCATTCGACGCGATTGGGCGACCAGATGCCCACGCGGTCGCCCTTGACGATGCCCAGCGCGGCGAAGCCGGCCGCGAGCACGTCGACCTCGGCCGCGAACTCGCGCCACGTCCAGCGAATGCTCTGCTCCCGAAACACCACGGCAGGGCGCTCGGGAAACCGGTTCGCCGTCTCCAGCAGGAACGCGCCGAGGGTCGCGTCGCTGAGCCGCGCGTCGGTCGTGCCTCGCACATAGGAAAGCCCGTCCTTCGGCGCGATGAGCGCTTCATGTTCCCCGGGCGCGGCGGTCGCGCCTGCTGCGTCGATTGCCATGATGGCTGTCTCCTGGGGAGCGTCACTCCCGCTTGAAATGAATTTGAAAAACATTGTGCCACCTGCTTTCCCCGGGGCGGCATCAAGTCTTACCCGCAGCGCATTCCCTTGCGTCGTGCCCAGCGTTTCCCGGCTCGCCGGGCACGAACGCATGATTTGGCATTACCTTTCCGTAAACGTCAAGTATGTCGGAGCGTTTTGGTCGGTCACGTCGGTTCATGCCATTTACGCTGCTTTTTTCATCGCGATGCCATCCAGCAGTGCGCTTCGTTCAGGGTTCTTTTATTCACGGCCCTTTCGCTCACCGCTCTTTTCCCGCGCCCAATGAAAAAGGGCTCCCCGCCTGGGGAGCCCTTTTTGCTTCGGACGCCGCGCCACGAAGGCGCGCGCCGGAATCAGTGCTGATTCATCTTGCGCAGGCGCTGGATCGCCGCGAGTTGCGCGACCGCGTAAGCCAGTTCGGCCTGAGCGGTGGCGTACTCGAGGTTCGAGCCAGAGTTCTGCAGCGCCTCTTCGGCGCGCTTGCGCGCTTCCGTGGCTTTCGCCTCGTCCAGATCCTTGCCGCGGATCGCCGTGTCGGCGAGAACCGTGACGGCGCCCGGCTGCACTTCGAGAATGCCGCCCGCGACGAACACGAATTCCTCATCGCCGTCTTCCGCGACGATACGCACCGCACCCGGACGGATACGCGTGATGAGCGGCGTGTGACCCGGCAGAATGCCCAGCTCGCCCGCCTCGCCCGGAAGCGCGACGAACTTCGCCTGGCCGTCGAAGATGCTCTCTTCGGCGCTGACGACGTCTACCTTGATGGTTGCTGCCATATGTATCGACTCCTTGGGGTCAATGGGTTGCAGTGGCGAGACTCGTCAACGCTGACCGATACCGCGCGACGAATCTCGCCTCTTTGTCCGCAACTCGACCCTTACTGGATCTTCTTGGCCTTTTCGAAGGCTTCGTCGATCGTGCCGACCATGTAGAACGCCTGCTCCGGCAGGTGATCGCATTCGCCGTCGACGATCATCTTGAAGCCGCGGATGGTTTCCTTCAGCGGTACGTACTTGCCCGGCGAGCCCGTGAAGACTTCCGCGACGTGGAACGGCTGCGAGAGGAAACGCTGGATCTTGCGCGCGCGGGCGACGGTCAGCTTGTCTTCCGGCGACAGTTCGTCCATGCCCAGAATCGCGATGATGTCGCGCAGCTCCTTGTAGCGCTGCAGCGTTTGCTGCACGCCGCGCGTGATCGAGTAGTGCTCTTCGCCGATCACGTTCGGGTCGATCTGACGCGAGGTCGAGTCGAGCGGATCGACTGCCGGATAGATACCGAGCGAGGCGATGTCACGCGACAGCACGACGGTTGCGTCAAGGTGGCCGAAGGTCGTAGCCGGCGACGGGTCGGTCAAGTCGTCCGCAGGGACGTACACGGCCTGGACCGACGTAATCGAGCCCTTCTTCGTCGACGTAATGCGCTCTTGCAGCTTGCCCATTTCTTCAGCCAGCGTCGGCTGATAGCCCACTGCCGACGGCATACGGCCGAGCAGTGCCGACACTTCGGTACCGGCCAGCGTGAAACGGTAGATGTTGTCGACGAAGAACAGCACGTCGAGGCCCTCGTCGCGGAAGTGCTCGGCCATCGTCAGGCCGGTCAGCGCGACGCGCAGACGGTTGCCCGGCGGCTCGTTCATCTGGCCGTACACGAGCGCGACCTTGTCGAGCACGTTCGAGTCCTTCATTTCGTGGTAGAAGTCGTTGCCCTCACGGGTACGCTCGCCCACGCCCGCGAACACGGAGTAGCCGCCGTGCTCCTTCGCGATGTTGTTGATGAGCTCCATCATGTTGACGGTCTTGCCCACGCCGGCGCCGCCGAACAGACCGACCTTGCCGCCCTTTGCGAACGGGCAGATCAGGTCGATCACCTTGATGCCGGTTTCGAGCAGTTCCGCCGACGGCGACAGCTCGTCGAACGCCGGAGCCTTCTGGTGGATCGAGCGCGTGTGCTCGCTGACGATCGGGCCCGCTTCGTCGATCGGGCGGCCGAGCACGTCCATGATGCGGCCGAGCGTCGGCTTGCCGACCGGCACGCTGATGGGGTTGCCCGTGTTCTTCACGATCACGCCGCGGCGCAGCCCGTCCGAAGCACCCAGACAGATGGTGCGGACAACGCCGTCACCCAGTTGCTGCTGCACTTCGAGGGTCAGCTCCGACCCTTCGAGAATCAGCGCGTCGTAGATCTTCGGCATGTGCTCACGCGGGAATTCCACGTCGATCACCGCGCCGATGCACTGTACGATCTTGCCTTCTACCAAAGCAGTTGTACTCATCGATTTTCCTTTAGATACCTGAATTCTTCACTCGGCCGCCGCTAGCCGTGTATGGCGCAGCGGCGCGGTTTCGCGTTCGGCTTTGCCCGGTCAGACCGCTGCTGCGCCGCCGACGATTTCCGAAAGTTCCTTCGTAATCGCGGCCTGGCGGCTCTTGTTGTACGAGAGCTGCAGTTCGTTGATAACCGTCTTCGCGTTGTCCGACGCCGCCTTCATCGCCACCATACGGGCCGACTGCTCCGAAGCCATGTTTTCCGCCACGGCCTGATAGACCAGTGCCTCGACATAACGGACGAGCAGTTCGTCCACGACGGTTTGCGCGTCCGGCTCGTAGATGTAGTCCCATGCCGACTTCGGCGTCGTGCCGTCGTCGTTGCCTTCGAGGCGCTCGTTCGACAGCGGCAGCAGTTGCTCGATCACCGGCTCCTGCTTCATCGTGTTGACGAAGCGCGTGTACGCGAGATACACCGCCGAGAGTTTGCCTTCCGAGTACTGGTCGAGCTGCACCTTGATCGCGCCGATCAGCTTTTCAAGGTGCGGCGTGTCGCCGAGCTGCCCGACGTTCGAGACGATCTTCGCGCGCAGACGGTTCAGGAAACCGAGCCCCTTGCTGCCAATCGCGGTTGCCTCGATCGACTTGCCGGATGCTTCCAGATCCTTGAACTTCTGCAGCGTCGCGCGCAGCACGTTGGTGTTCATCCCGCCGCACAGCCCCTTGTCGGTCGTGACGAGAATCACGCCGGCGACCTTCGCATCGTTGTTTTCCACCATGAACGGGTGGCGATACTCGGGGTTCGCCCGGCTCATGTGCGCAGCGATGTCGCGGACCTTGTCGGCATACGGGCGGGCGGCGCGCATGCGCTCCTGGGCGCGGCGCATTTTGGACGCCGCGACCATTTCCATCGCCTTGGTGATCTTGCGCGTGTTTTGCACGCTCTTGATCTTGCCGCGAATTTCCTTCATTCCAGCCATTGCTTGCTCCTTTGTCGACCCGAGTTTGCGCCTCAGCGCTTACTCGGGTCCCAGTCCGTTTATCTAGGTTGATTCCCGGACGGATCAATATGCGCCGGACTTCTTGAAGTCCTTGAGAGCCGCGTGCAGCGCGTTCTCGTCGTCCTTCGACAGGTCCTTCTTGTCCTCGATGCGCGCGACGAGGTCCGCGTGCTTCGACTTCAGGTATTCGCGCAAGCCCTTTTCGAACGGCAGGACGTCCTTGACGTCGAGGTCGTCGAGATAGCCGTTGTTGGCCGAGAACAGCGCCACGGCCAGTTCCCAAACCTGCAGCGGCTGGTACTGCGGCTGCTTGAGCAGTTCCGTCACGCGGCGGCCGCGCTCGAGCTGCTTGCGGGTCGCCTCGTCGAGATCCGATGCGAACTGGGCGAACGCCGCCAGTTCACGGTACTGCGCGAGGTCGGTACGGATACCGCCCGACAGCTTCTTGACGACCTTCGTCTGTGCCGCGCCACCCACGCGCGACACCGAAACGCCGGCGTTGATTGCCGGGCGGATGCCTGCGTTGAAGAGGTCGGTTTCCAGGAAGATCTGGCCGTCGGTAATCGAAATCACGTTCGTCGGAACGAACGCGGTCACATCGCCGGCTTGCGTTTCGATGATCGGCAGCGCGGTGAGCGAACCCGTCTTGCCCTTGACTTCGCCGTTCGTGAACTTCTCGACGTAGTCGGCCGACACGCGCGCGGCGCGCTCGAGCAGACGCGAGTGCAGATAGAACACGTCGCCGGGGTAAGCTTCGCGGCCCGGCGGACGGCGCAGCAGCAGCGAAATCTGACGGTATGCCCAGGCTTGCTTGGTCAAGTCGTCGTAAATAATGAGGGCGTCTTGACCGCGGTCGCGGAAGTATTCGCCCATCGTGCAGCCGGCGTACGGCGCGAGGTACTGCAGCGCGGCCGATTCCGAAGCCGAGGCGGCAACGACGATCGTGTATTCGATCGCGCCCGTTTCTTCGAGCTTGCGCAGCACGTTCTGGATCGACGACGCCTTCTGGCCGATGGCGACGTAGATACAGATGAGATCCTTGCCCTTCTGGTTGATGATCGTGTCGACGGCCACCGCGGTCTTGCCGCACTGACGGTCGCCGATGATCAGCTCGCGCTGGCCGCGGCCGATCGGCACCATCGAGTCGATCGACTTCAGGCCCGTTTGCACCGGCTGCGACACGCCTTCACGCCAGATCACGCCCGGAGCGATCTTTTCGATCGCGTCGGTCATTTTGGCGTTGACCGGGCCCTTGCCGTCGATCGGGTTGCCGAGCGGATCGACCACGCGGCCGATCAGTTCGGGACCAACCGGCACTTCGAGAATGCGGCCCGTCGTCTTGACGATGTCGCCTTCCGAGATGTGCTCGTACTCACCGAGAATCACGGCGCCGACCGAGTCGCGCTCGAGGTTCAGCGCGAGGCCGAAGGTGTTGCCCGGGAATTCGAGCATTTCGCCCTGCATCACGTCCGACAGGCCGTGGATACGCACGATACCGTCGGTCACGGAGATCACGGTGCCCTGGTTGCGAACGTCCGCGCTCGCTTCAAGGCCCTGGATCCGGCTCTTGATCAGCTCGCTGATCTCAGAGGGATTGAGTTGCATTATTCGCTCCTGATGTTCAATTCTGTTGCGTGCCAGCCGCGGCGCCCGGTGGAGGCGCTCAGGCGGTCAGAGCCGCCTGCATGCTGGCGAGCCGCGCGCGGACCGAGGTATCGAGCACTTCGTCGCCGACCGTGACGCGCACGCCGCCGATCAGCGACTTGTCGATTTCGACGGTCGGCTTCAGCTTGCACTTGAACTTGCGTTCGAGACTGGCGACGAGATCGTTCAGCTGCGCGCCTTCGAGCGGGAACGCGCTGACGATCACCGCATCCGCGGCGCCTGCCTTGGCGTTCTTGAGCGCTTCGAACTGTGCGTGGATTTCCGGCAGCAGCGCGAGGCGGTGATTCTCGACCAGCATCTGCACGAGGTTCTTCACCTCGGCCGATTCCTTGACCGGCGACTTCACCGCCGCGAGCAGCAGCTCGACGACCTGGGCATGGCTCACCTTCGGGCTCGATGCGACCGAGAGCACGTCGGGCAAGGCCGCAACCTGTGCCAGCTCCGCAACGAGCGTGGACCAGGCGGCGGTGTCACCAGCTTCGGCCACGCCAAACAGTGCTTCTGCGTACGGGCGGGCGATGGTTGCAAGTTCGGCCATGATCAGAGCTCGGCTTTCAGTTGATTCAGCAGTTCGGCGTGGGCCGACTGATCGACTTCGCGCTTCAGGATCTGCTCGGCGCCTTGCACAGCGAGGGCGGCGACTTCGGCGCGCAGCGCTTCGCGTGCCTTGACGACCTGCTGGTCGGCATCGGCCTTCGCTTGGGCGATGATGCGTGCCGCTTCGGCGTGTGCCTGGGCCTTGATTTCTTCTGCGACGGCCAGCGCGCGCTTTTCGGCGTCGGCGATACGGCTTTGACCCTCGTTACGGGCCGTAGCGAGTTCTTCGCCGACGCGCTTGTGCGCCGCTTCGAGTTCCGCCTTGCCCTTTTCCGCAGCGGCGAGGCCGTCTGCGATCTTCTTCGAGCGCTCGTCGAGGGCGTTGATCAACGGCGGCCACACGAACTTCATCGTGAACCACGCGAGGATCAGGAACACGACCATTTGCGCAAACAGGGTTGCGTTGAGATTCACGGTGTTTCCTTAATCGTTGCTATTCCGGGGAATTGAAACGGCAAGGCGCTCATCGGTTGTGAACTCGATCAGCGCCTCGTCTCCCGTTCCGCCATGCGCCCACTACCCGTTATAGGTCAGGCGCAACCTTCCAGGGAACTTAGCCCGCGAGCTTCGAGAGCAGCGGGTTAGCGAACGCGAACAGCATTGCAACACCCACGCCGATCAGGAACGCTGCATCGATCAGACCAGCCAGCAGGAACATCTTCGTCTGCAGCGGGTTCATCAGTTCAGGCTGACGTGCGCAGGCTTCGATGTACTTGCCGCCCATCAGGCCGATACCGATACAGGCGCCGATTGCACCCAGGCCGATGATGATGCCGATACCGATGGCCGTGAAACCCTGGATGTTGGCGATGAAAGCTTGCATGATCACTCCTTTGTGAGATTTTCTGGAACTGGGGATTTAAAACTGCAATTCGTGGTTCGACAACCGCTTAGTGGCTGTCGTGTGCCTGGCCGATGTACACCAGCGTCAGCATCATGAAAATGAACGCCTGCAGCAGAACGATCAGGATGTGGAAGATCGCCCAGACGCTGCCCGCAATCACGTGGCCGATGAAGCCAAGCACCGTCGTGTCCGCGCCGAAGGTCCACAGACTGCCCAGCAGGGCAATCAGCAGGAACAGCAGTTCGCCTGCGTACATGTTGCCGAACAACCGCAGGGCGAGCGAAACCGTCTTGGCGACGAACTCGATGATGTTGAGTGCAAGGTTCGGGATCCACAGCAGCGGATGCGCGCCGAACGGGGCCGAGAGCAGCTCATGGGCGAAGCCGCCGGGACCCTTGATCTTGAGGTTGTAGTAAATCATCAGCACGAACACGCCGAGCGCGATGCCGAACGTGCCGTTGAGGTCGGCGGTCGGAACGATACGCTGGTGCGGCAGCACCTCGGACAGGCCCAGCCAGCCGATCACGCGCGTGGGCAGGTCGACTGGAATGAAGTCGAGGGAGTTCATGAGCGCGACCCAGACGAATACGGTCAGCGCGAGCGGCGCGATGAATTTGCGGTTGCCGTGGATGATGGACTTCGACTGGTCTTCGACCATTTCGACCAGCATCTCGACGGCGCACTGGAAGCGGCCCGGCACGCCCGACGTAGCCTTGCGCGCGGCGAGACGCAGCACGAAGATGGTCACGAGGCCGCACAGGATCGACCAGAACAGCGTGTCGATGTTCCAGACGCTGAAGTCGACGATCGACGTCTGGTGCGAGGTGGAAAAGTTCTGCAAGTGGTGCGCAATGTACTCGGACGGATCCAGAGCGCGCGTTCCTTCGCTAGCTGCCATATCGTTAAAGCCACCCAAATTGTCGAAAATCGTTTTCGGCCGCTCCCGCCGCAATACTCTATTGCGGGAACGCACCGCCGCGAATCGCGTCTTATGTTCTTCGCATCGACCTGCCGACTTCTACCTGCATCGCCTCTACGCCCCGAGGATGCACAAGGGCGGCGCGATGTTGGCGGGTCAGCGCAATGCGAGCGCGATCCAGTACGTCTTTAGTGCGATCAGGTAGGTAACGAGCAGCGGAATCCACTGCACGTCGCGATACCAGAACGCGATGGCGACGAACATCGCAATCGTCGCCCCCATCTTGAACGCCTCACCGAGCATCCAGTTCAGCACGGTGCCGGCCTTGCTCAACTGATTCAGGCGCGCCGCGAACAGCGCGCCGGGGAACCAGCAGATCGCTCCGCCCAGGAACGCAGACAGTGGAACGCCGCCCGGCGCAGCACCACCCGGCGGCTTATAGAACAGCCACCACGCCAACGTTGCAACCAGGGACAAAACCACTTGCGCCGCCACGACACGAAACGGCGTGACGCGCGATGGGCGGCTCACCTGCGCGCCGAAGAGTTGCTCGGCTTCGACGCGGGTGAGCGGAACGATATTGTTGTTATCTTGCTGGCTGGCGTCCAGCTCATCCCAGCGCGCGTTGTGATCGACGCGCCCGGAAGTTTTTGCCGCCACATCCTGCTCCTGGCTGGATGCCTCGGCCGCGCCCGGCGGAACATCGGGCCCTTCATGCGCCTGCGGCGCTTCGTCTGGCCTCTGACCCACCATCGCGTTATTCCGAAAAATTCGCCTTGCGCGCGTTTTATTACAACGCGCTTACGGCACCGCCAACCAAATAAATCCGGGCGATTGTAAGCGATAGTTGCAGGCAATTCAAGACTTTAGGCCGTTCAATAACACCCATGAAATGCGACTTCATGATGCGAAAAACCTGACGCCAAAAAAATGCGACCGGTAACTGTAAGGGAACGAAGAGTCGCCAGGAGGACCGGGTAAATTCGGCACATTCGCCGAGTAATTCAGAATATGGGACAGACGGCGTCAAAATAGGCGCAGTAGCAATGCGCCGCCCAAAAAGGCCGCGATCCAGAACGGCACGGAGACGAGATGAAATGGCAGCCAAACACCGCGCTCGGTTGAAAGCCGCACCGCGATGAGATTCGCGAGCGAGCCGACAGCGACCCCAAAACCACCGACGCTCACGCCGAAGGCGAGCGCGCGCCAGTCGTGCGTGAATCCGGCAAGCACGATGGCGGCCGGCACGTTGCTGATAACCTGTGACAGCACGGCGCCTGCGGCAAAAGCACGCATCGGCGTTTGCAGCGATAGCGATGTCAGCGCGTGATGAATCCAAGGCAGCGCGGCAACACTGCGCAGCACGATGAACATCAGCACGAAGATCAGCAGAAGCAGCCAGTCGATCTTGAGCACGATGCGGATGCGCCAGATCGCGAAACCGGCGCCGACGGCGGCCAGCGCGACGCCTGCGTGGTGCGCATCGGCGAGCAGGACGAATGCGGCGAAGAGCACTGCCGCGACGCCGGCCAGCGGGCGATCGACGCGCTGGGGCGCAGCGTCTTTCGAAAGATCCAGCGCGCTCGATTTGAAAAGACACGCAGTGAGCACGATGAGCATCGCCATCAGAAACGCGCACAGCGGCGCGAGTCCCACCACGAAGCGGCCGAACGATACGCCGCTCACCTGCCAGAGAAACAGGTTTTGTGGATTGCCGAGAGGCGTCAGCACCGACCCGGCGTTCACCGCAAGTGCGATGACAATGACGAGTCGCTTGAGCGGCAACGGCGTGAGCTTGTGCAGCGAGAGCACGAGCGGGACCACGACGAATAGTGCGACGTCGTTGGTCACGATCGTCGAAAGCGCGGCCGCAAGCACGACCAGCAGCAGTGCGAGTCCGCGCTCGGTGTGAATATGATGAACGAGCTTGTGAGCGAGCCAGGTCGGCAATCCTGAATATTCGATCGCCTTCGTCAGGATGAGCAGGCCCGCAAGCGTCATGACCGTTTGCCAGTCGACGAGTGCGGGCAGCGTGGCAAGCGGACGCGGCGCGAAGATCTGCAACGCCGCGAGCGCCACAATGAGGATCGCGAGCACCGGTTCCGATGCTGCAAATGCGGCGATATGGCGCATCAGGCTCAGGGACCCGCGCGTGCCGTGCCCGAATTCGTGCACCGGCTTTATGCGCCGGTGTGCGCGTTTGCCGCGACGCGCATCACGCCGCCGTTTCGCCGCGCAAGCGCAGCAGAATGCCGTCGAGCGCGTCAAGATCGCCGAAGTCGACCGTGAGCTGCCCTCGCCCGCGCCGGCCAAGCTTGATCTTCACCGTCGCGGCGAGCAGGTCCGACAACTCTTCCTCAAGGCGGCGCGTGTCGCGGCCGCCGTCATGCGTCGCCTTCGCCTTCACCGCCGGAGCGGCCTTGGTCGTGGCCGAAACGAGCTTCTCTGTTTCACGCACCGACATCCGCTTGTTGACCACCTGATTCGCCAGCGTGATTTGCGTAGCGGCGTCCACGGCGAGCAGCGCGCGCGCGTGGCCCATGTCGAGATCGCCGGCCAGCAGCATGGTCTGCACGGGCGCCGCGAGATTGAGCAAGCGCAGCAGATTCGACACCGCGCTACGCGAGCGTCCGACCGACTCGGCCGCCTGCTCGTGCGTGAAGCTGAATTCGTCGAGCAGGCGCTGGATACCCTGCGCCTCTTCCAGCGGATTCAGGTCCTCACGCTGGATGTTCTCGATCAGCGCCATTGCCGCGGCGGCTTGGTCGGGCACGTCCTTCACCAGCACCGGCACTTCGGTCAACCCGGCGAGGTGCGCCGCACGAAAGCGCCGCTCGCCCGCGATGATCTCGTAGCGCCCCGTCGCGATCGGGCGCACAAGAATGGGCTGCATCAGGCCCTGCGCGCGGATGCTCGCGGCCAGCTCCTGCAGCGCGCCCTCGTCCATACGCGTACGCGGCTGGTACTTGCCGGCCTGCATCTGCGTGAGCGCCAGCGTGTTAGGCGCGCCGTCGATCTTCACCGCCTCGGTGATGTCCGCGCTGCCGCCGAGCAATGCTTCCAGCCCTCGGCCCAGCCCCTTCTTCCGTGCTACTGCGTTCATCGTGCTTCCCCAGTCTCTCGTCAGAGTGCGCGCACGCGCTCGATCATTTCCGCGCCGAACTGCACATAGGCCTGCGCGCCGCGCGAGGCACGATCGAATACCACGCCGGGCAAACCGTAGCTAGGCGCTTCCGCGAGGCGGACATTGCGCGGGATCACGGCGTCGAAGACCTTGTCGCCGAAGTGTTCCTTCAATTGCTCGGAAACCTGCTGCTGTAGCGTGATGCGCGGGTCGAACATCACGCGCAGAAGACCGATCACTTTCAGGTCGCGATTCATGTTCGCGTGCACCTGCTTGATCGTGTTGACGAGGTCCGACAGGCCTTCGAGTGCGAAGTATTCGCACTGCATCGGGATCACCACACCGTGCGCCGCGCACAGGCCGTTGAGCGTGAGCAGCGACAGGGCCGGCGGACAATCGATCAGCACGAAATCATATTGATCGTCGACTTCGGCGAGCGCGGTCTTGAGGCGCCGCTCGCGCTGCTCGACCGTCACCAGTTCGACTTCGGCGCCAGCCAGTTCGCGGTTGGCCGGGAGCACGTCGTAACCCACCTGCTCCGGACGCTTGCGCGCGTCGTTCACCGTGACGCCGTCGACGAGCACCTCGTACACCGTGTTCTCGCACGCTGCCTTGTCGATGCCGCTGCCCATCGTGGCGTTGCCCTGCGGATCGAGGTCGATGAGAAGGACACGCTGTCCCTGCGATGCGAGGCTCGCGGCGAGATTGACCGTTGTCGTCGTCTTGCCGACGCCGCCCTTCTGGTTCGCAACGCAGAAGATTTTTGCCATCTTTTGGGTGTCCCTTTTTACTGCCTTGAAAAGTTTGCTTACGTTACGGCGTACTCACCTGCGACGCCATTCGGCCAATTGGCTATCGACAGCCCGGTTCAGGCCGCCGCGACCGGATCGACCGATACTTCTATCAGATGACGCTCGGCGTCGAGCATCGGCACGTTCAGGCGGATCGTATTCAGCGCCTTGGTGCCGGCTGGCAAGCGCTCGATCTCGCCTTCGGGGTGCACGCCCTTCATCGCCCAGATCGCGCCGCCATCCGCAACGAGATGACGGGCCAGTGTAACGAAATCAGCGAGATCCGCGAATGCCCGCGAGACGATCAAATCGAATTTTTTCGCCACTTCGACGCCAGGACGCAGCGATTCGACCCGTCCTGTGACTACCGAGAGATTGGTCAGACCAAGCTGAGCCTTCGCTTGCGACTGGAACGCAGACTTCTTCTGCACGATGTCGTTGAGCGTAACCTGCCAATCGGGACGCGCAATCGCGATCACGACGCCCGGCAGGCCTCCGCCTGAGCCGACATCGAGCACGGCCGCGTCGCTGCGCGCCGGCAGGTGCGGCAGTATCGAAAGCGAATCCAGGATGTGCTGGATCAGCATTTGGCGCGGATCGCGAATCGCCGTCAGGTTGTAAACGGCGTTCCATTTTGCGAGCAGCGCAACGTAGTCGAGCAGTTGCTCGTGCTGGTGCTCGCTCAAATTGACGCCGAGCGCCTGCGCGCCATCCTTCAGCAGACGAGCGAGCGCGTCCCGGTCCGTGATGCCGGGTTGCCTTGCGCGCCCCGTCATTGCGTCACCGGCGTCGAGTCGGTGCCTGTATCGCCGGAATTCTGGCGACGGCGGCCGAGGCCGCGCTTGATGTGCACCATCAGCAGCGAAATTGCGGCGGGCGTGATACCCGAAATGCGAGACGCCTGGCCGATGGTCTCGGGACGGAACTGGTTCAGCTTCTGGCGTGCTTCGAACGACAAACCGCGCACTTCTGCGTAATCGATCCCTTCCGGCAGACGGGTATTCTCGTTTGCGCCGTTGCGCTCGATCTCGTCGGCCTGGCGGTCGATGTAGCCCTGATATTTGATGCCAATCTCGATCTGCTCCTTGATCTGAGCCAGCAGGACCTCATCTTCGGCGAGCGGCGCATCGGGTGCGCAGACGCCCTCCCGCAGTCCACAGACGCCGTCGTAGGTCACGCCTGGACGACGCAGCAAGTCGGCGAGATTGTATTCGCGGTCGATTGGCTTGCCGAGCAGCGCGGTCGCCTCTTCAGCGGAAAGCGATTTGGGATTCACCCAGGTCGACCTCAGACGCTCTGTTTCACGTGAAACAGCGTCACGCTTGCGGCAGAACGCATCCCACCGAACGTCATCGATAACGCCCAGCTCGCGCCCGATTTCGGTCAGACGCATATCCGCATTGTCTTCGCGCAGGCTCAAACGGTATTCGGCGCGGCTCGTGAACATGCGATACGGCTCGGATACACCGCGCGTCACCAGATCGTCGACCAATACGCCGAGATAAGCCTGATCGCGACGCGGGCACCAGGCATCCTTGCCCTGTACCTGCAGGCCCGCGTTGATACCAGCAAGTAGACCTTGCGCTGCTGCCTCTTCGTAACCGGTCGTGCCATTGATCTGGCCCGCAAAGAACAGCCCGTCGATCACTTTCGTTTCGAGCGAGGCCTTCAACCCACGTGGATCGAAGTAGTCGTACTCGATCGCGTAGCCCGGACGCAGGATGTGTGCGTGCTCCAGCCCGCGCATCGAATGCACGAGTTCCAGCTGCACGTCGAACGGTAGGCTCGTCGAAATTCCGTTCGGGTAGAACTCGTTCGTCGTCAGGCCTTCCGGCTCGAGAAAGATCTGATGTGATGCCTTCGAGGCGAAGCGATGAATCTTGTCCTCGATCGACGGACAATAACGCGGCCCCACCCCTTCGATCACCCCTGTGTACATCGGCGAACGGTCGAGGCCGCCGCGAATGATGTCGTGCGTGCGCTCGTTCGTGTGCGTAACCCAGCAGGGAATCTGCCGTGGGTGCTGCTCCGCGCGGCCGAGGAACGAGAACACCGGCACGGGATCGAGGTCACCCGGTTGTTCTTCGAGCACCGAAAAGTCGATCGTCCGGCCGTCGATGCGCGGTGGAGTTCCCGTCTTTAAGCGGCCCTGCGGCAGCTTCAGTTCTTTAAGGCGCGACGAAAGGGTCACGGCGGCGGGATCGCCGGCGCGACCACCCGTGTAGTTGTTCAGGCCCACATGGATCTTGCCGTCGAGGAAGGTTCCGGCCGTCAGCACAACTGCGCGGCTACGGAAGCGAATTCCGACTTGCGTCACGGCGCCGACCACGCGGTCGCCCTCGACCATTAGATCTTCGACGGCCTGCTGGAACAGCCAGAGATTCGGCTGATCTTCGAGACGCCGACGGATCGCCGCCTTGTAAAGAATGCGATCGGCCTGCGCGCGCGTGGCTCGGACGGCTGGGCCCTTGGACGAATTGAGGATGCGGAACTGGATTCCGCCCTCGTCCGTCGCGGCGGCCATGGCACCGCTCAGCGCATCGACTTCCTTGACCAGATGGCCTTTGCCAATGCCGCCAATCGACGGATTGCAGCTCATCTGGCCGAGCGTTTCGATATTGTGCGTAAGCAGAAGCGTCTTGACGCCCATACGGGCGGCAGCAAGTGCAGCCTCGGTTCCGGCGTGGCCGCCGCCGACGACGATTACGTCAAACTCTGTGGGATAAAGCATGGCGGGGACCTCACGCATGGACGGAAACGACCGCGTGAGCCTTCTCAGAAAAAGTGGTATACGCGAATTATAACGGTTTCAGGTTTTGCGCCGTTCACACCCGAATTTTGTGGCTCCACGGCAGCACGCTCCAAGGGCCATAGGGCGCAAAAAAACGGCGTGTTTCACGTGAAACACGCCGCCCATTTCTACAGCGATTGATGAGATTAGACCGGCTTCTTGGCCAAGCCGAGGTACGTCTCGATAACTCGGGGATTCTGCGCCAAGTCATCGGCAGCCCCTTCAAGCGCCAGATCACCGGTTTCCAGCACATAGCCATAGTCGGAAATCTGCAAGGCAGCCCGTGCATTCTGCTCGATGAGCAGTGTCGCGACACCGGTTTGCCGCAGCGCACTAATAATGTGAAAGATTTCCTTCACGATCAGCGGCGCCAAACCCAAGCTCGGTTCATCGAGCATCAGCAGATCCGGCTTGCCCATGAGAGCGCGGCCCACCGCGAGCATCTGCCGTTCGCCGCCGGACAGCGTCCCCGCCGCCTGCGCACGACGTTCCTTCAACCGCGGAAACAACGCAAATACCGGCTCGAGCTGGTCGAGGAAATTACGTTCACCCGCGCGCTTGCGTCGATAGGCCCCGAGCACGAGGTTGTCCTCTACCGTCATCGAGGCAAACAGCTCGCGCTTTTCCGGCACGAGGCACATGCCACGCGCGACGCGGCGCTCGATCGGCAATGCGCCGATCTCTTCGCCCATATAAGCGACGCGGCCGCTCGCGTGCCCGGTTACGGGCAGTGCGCCCATGACGGCGTTGAGTAACGTGGACTTGCCGGCGCCGTTCGGACCGATCACGGAGACGATTTGCCCAGCGCCCACCTTGATCGCCGCCTTGTGCAGCGCCTCGATCTTGCCGTAGCGAACCGCGAGCCCGGAGACTTCCAGTACAGGTGCCGTCATCATTCCACTCCGCCCAAATACGCTTCGAGCACGGCCGGATCCTTCTGCACGTCCTCCGGCAAACCTTCCGCGATACGCGTACCGAACTCCATCACCACTAGCCGATCCGTGAGATTCATCACGAAATCCATGTCATGTTCGACGAGCAGCACGCTCATCCCCTCTTCTCTGAGCTTGCGCAGCAGCGCTGCGAGTTGTTGCTTTTCCTGGTAGCGCAGCCCGGCGGCCGGCTCGTCGAGCAGCAGCAAGGTCGGATCGCAGCACAGCGCGCGCGCAATCTCCAGAATCCGCTGCTGGCCGAGCGCAAGGCTACCCGCTTCGTCATACATATGCTGTTCAAGCCCGACACGGCGAATCTGCTTCGCCGCTTCGCTCATGAGCCGCCCCTCCTCCGCCCCGTTGAGCTTGACGACGCTGCGCAGCACACCCGCGTGGCCGCGCAGATGCGCGCCAATGGCGACGTTCTCGAGCACCGTCATCGTCGGAAGCAGCTTGACGTGCTGGAACGTGCGGCCGATGCCGCGTGCCACGATTTCACGTGAAGTCAGGCGGTCGATGCGCTCCCCGCGAAATGTGATCTCTCCACTGGTCGGCTGAAGCACGCCCGTCACGAGATTGAACGTCGTCGACTTGCCCGCGCCGTTGGGTCCGATCAGGCCGATGATCTGGCCCGCCTTCACCTCGAAGCTCACATCGTTCACGGCCACGAGACCGCCGAACTGCTTACGCGCCTTATCAACTTTCAGCAGCATTTCACTCGCCGCAGGCTTGCTGCGCTGCGGCAATGCTTCCGCGTGCTCGGGCACATGCGCCTGTGGACCTCGCGGGAAGAAGCGCGCCACGAACGGCCAGACGCCCCGCCGCGCGTATTGCAGCAGCAGCACCATCAAAATGCCGAAGACGATGATCTCGAAGTTACCGTTCTCGCCGAGCAGCTTGGGCAGCAGCGTCTGCAGCCAGTCCTGCAGCACGGTCAGGATCGCCGCGCCGAGCACCGCGCCCCAGACGTGTGCCACGCCGCCCACTACGGCCATGAAGAGATACTCGATGCCGTGATTCAGGCCGAACGGCGTCGGGTTCACAGCCCGCTGCAAATGCGCGTAGAGGAAGCCCGACACGGCCGCGAGCACAGCGGCATAGACGAAAATCACCACGCGCATCCAGCCGGTGTTCACCCCCATGGCCTCGGCCATCATGCCGCCGCCGCGCAGCGCGCGGATCGCCCGGCCCATGCGGCTATTAAGCAGGTTTTGAACAGAAAGCACGGACGCGAGCACTACAAACCAGATCAGGTAATAGATATGGCGGCCGGACTCCAGGTCGACGCCGAGCACGTTCAGCACGGGAATCCCGTTAATGCCGTCGTACTTGCCCAGCATGTCGAGATTGCCGAACAGGAAGAACAGCGCAAGGCCCCAGGCGATCGTGCCGAGCGGCAGGAAGTGCCCCGAGAGCCGCATCGTGACGAGCCCCAGAACGAGCGCCACGAGCCCCGTGAGCACCACGCCGACGATCAGCGCGAGCCACGGTGAAACGCCGTACTGCGTCGTCAGGTACGCGGTCGCATAGGCGCCCAATCCGACGAACGCGGCCTGCCCGAAGCTCGTCATTCCGCCGATGCCCGTTAGCAGCACGAGTCCGATCGCGACGATCGAATAGAGGCCGATATAGTTGAGCAGCGTGATCCAGTACTCGGGCACGTGCAGCGGATGCGGCAGCACCGGCAGCGCGAACACCACCACGAGGAACAGCCAGAAGAAGCGGTTGTGCATGACGATTCGTTTCATCGCGTCACTCCTCTTCCTCTTCGGCGTGCGGCGTCGAGAGCGAGCGCCACAGCAGCACGGGGATGATCAGCGTGAACACGATCACTTCCTTGTAAGAGCTCGCCCAGAACGACGAGTACGATTCCAGCAGGCCCACGAACACCGAGCCCGCCGCAGCCAGCGGATAACTCACCAGCCCACCGATAATCGCGCCCACGAAGCCCTTCAAGCCGATCAGGAAGCCCGAGTCGTAGTAAATCGTGGTGAGCGGCGAGACGAGAATGCCGCACAGCGCGCCGAGTCCCGCGGCCAGCGTGAACGCGAGCCGCCCGGCCTGCGTGGTGCCGATGCCGACGAGCCGCGCACCGAGCCGGTTCACCGAGGTCGCGCGCAGCGCCTTGCCCGAAATCGTGCGGTCGAAATACAGATACAGCGCGACGATCAGCACGGCTGCCGTGCCGATCACCCAGAGGCTTTGCCCCGAAATCGAGAGGCTGCCGATGTTGAACGTGGCGTCGGAGAATGCATTGGTGCGCGAGCCTTCCGCGCCGAACATCACGAGCCCGAGCCCCACCATCGCGAAGTGCACGGCCACTGCCACGATCAGCAGCAGCAGCGTGGTCGCCTCGGCAATGGGCTGATAGGCGAGCCTGTAGATGAATGGCCCCATCGGCACGACGATCGCAAGCGTGAGAGCGATCTGCACGACCATGGGCAATTGCTGGCTCGCCACGCCGCGCGTGATCGCATAGAGCGCAATGGGAAAGAGCAGATATTTGCCCGCGAGCGCGACGAGCGTGCGCGCCGCGTGACGGCGGCGCTCGGCGTGGCGCACGAGCCCGGCTGTCTCGACAACGAAGCACGCCGCGCCGAGCGCGACGAGCAGCCAGCACGTGGCCGGAAACTTCTGCGATTGCAGCGCGGCAAGCGTGAGCGCGCCGTACGAAACGAATTCGCCCTGCGGAATGAAGATCACCCGCGTGACGGAAAACACCAGCACCAATGCGAGTGCAAGCAACGCGTAGATCGCACCGGTGGTGATGCCGTCCTGCGCGAGGATCGCGGCGATCGATAAATCCATACTCCCCTCTTCCTGAAACCTTCTGGAACCCGGAAAACAGCAACGTCGAAAAAGCGGCAATGCGGGAAAGAACCGGCGAACGCGCGGTTCGGATTTCGTGTATGAACAGCCGGTGCGCAACCGGCGCGCAGCCCGTTGGCCGCACACCGGTCGCCATGCCGGCCGCAATTCTCAGCGGCCAGAATGACGCTGTGGTACGCGCGCGTGTTTCACGGGAAAACGCGCAGCGCTTTCCCGAGCGTCGCGAATTACTCGCTCTGCAGCTTCCACTTGCTGTCGACGATTTCGACGATCACGCGTGCGCGCTCATCGAGGCCGTTGTGGTTCGTGGCCGTCGTGTTCATGATGCCGTGCGAGAGCGGCAGTTCCTTCACGTTCTCGAGCGCACCGCGCAGCGCCACGCGGAACGCCTCGGTGCCCGGCTGGCCCGCCTTCAGCGCGACCGGAATCGCGCGCTCGAGCATCTGGCCGGCATCCCAGGCATGACCGCCGAAGGTCGCCACCGAGCCGGCGCCATACGCCTTCTCGTAAGCCGCCTTATAGGCCAGCGCCGACTTCTTCACCGGGTTGGAATCGGGCAGTTGATCGGCCACGAGGATCGGGCCCGCGGGCAGCAGCTCGCCTTCGCAGTCCTTGCCGCAGACGCGCAGGAAGTCGTTGTTCGCCACGCCGTGCGTCTGATAGATCTTGCCCTTGTAACCGCGATCCTTGAGCGTGGTCGCGGGCAGCGCCGAAGGCGTGCCCGAGCCCGCGATCAGCACCGCATCGGGATTGGCCGACATCAGCTTGAGCGCCTGGCCCGTCACCGACGAATCGGTGCGGTTATAGCGTTCGTTCGCGACGATCTTGAGGTTGTGCTTCGCGGCCGCGTTGCTGAACTCCTTGTACCAGCTGTCGCCATAGGCGTCGGTGAAGCCAATGAAGCCCACTGTCTTCACGCCGTGCTTCTCCATGTAGCTCGCGAGCGCGTCGGCCATCAGGCTGTCGTTCTGCGGCGTCTTGAAGGCCCACTGGCGCTTGGCGTCCATCGGCTCGACGATCGCCGCCGACGCGGCGAGCGAGATCATCGGCGTCTTGCCCTGCGAAACGACGTCTAGCATCGCGAGCGAATTCGGCGTGACCGACGAGCCGATGATGGCGTCCACGTGGTCTTCGTCGATCAGCTTGTGCGTGTTCTGCACGGCCTTGCTCGTGTCCGAAGCATCGTCGAGCACGATGTACTGCACGCTCTTGCCCGCAATCTCCTTGGGCAGCAGCGCGATCGTGTTCTTCTCCGGAATGCCGAGCGACGCCGCCGGCCCCGTTGCCGAGAGCGTCACGCCAATCTTCACCTGCGCGGCGGCAAGGCCCGCCGTGCCCATCAGCGCCGCTGCGAGTCCGGCACTAACCGACCTCAAAACCCAATTCTTCGTTTTCATTGCGCGTCTCCAAACGCTTTGTCTGCGTGCTGTCGATTGATCCTGCGCCGCTTTTGTCACGAAATCACTACGATGTTCGTAAATCGACGCCGGCCTTTGAGTGTAGTAATCGGGAACGCGCGTGTGATGCATGGTTTTCCCTGCCTGCGGCGCTGCACAAGCCACCGCGCCAAAGGGCGCGCGTTCCGCTTTATCGACTTCCGCCTTGCCGGGCGGAACCGGCGCTTCGCGCTTGTTCCGATTCCGTGCAAGACGCCCCTGCCGTTGCTGCCTTCCCTGCTGCTGCAAAGCCGTTGTACCGGCAACAAAAAAGGCACCTCGAATGAGCGTGCCTTTTTTGTTCCGTGTGACGTTCAGCCGGCGCTCAGTCGCCGGCGAGCTTCCACTTGCCGCCGACGATCTCCACCATCACGCGAGCCCGCTGGTCGAGGCCCGCATGATCGGTCGCGCTCATGTCGAAGATGCCGTGTGCGCCCGCCACGTCGCGCGAGTTTTCAAGCGCGGCGCGCAGCGCCTCGCGAAACGCCTTCGTGCCCGGCTGACCGGCCTTCAGTGCGACCGGAATGGCGTGCTGGAGCAGCAGGCCCGCGTCCCACGCATGACCGCCGAACGTCGAGATCGAGCCCGCGCCGTAGGCCTTTTCATAAGCGGCCTTGTAGGCAAGCGCCGATTGCTTCACGGGATTCGAATCCGGCAACTGGTCGGCGACGAGCAGCGGCCCCGCGGGCAGATACGTGCCGTCGCAATCCTTGCCGCACACGCGCAGGAAGTCGTTGTTGGCGACGCCGTGCGTCTGGTAGTACTTGCCCGCGTAGCCGCGCTCCTTGAGCGTCTTCTGCGGCAGCGCGGCCGGCGTACCCGCCCCCGCGACCAGCACGGCGTCGGGGTGCTGCGAGATCATCTTGAGCACCTGCCCCGTGACCGAGGCATCGTTACGCGCGAAGCGCTCGTTTGCGACGATCTTGATGTTCCGCTTCGCCGCGGCCGCGCCAAACTCCTTGTACCAGCTCTCGCCATAGGCATCCGCGAAGCCGATGAAGGCCACCGTCTTCACGCCGTGGGCAGCCATGTGCTGCGCAATGGCGCCCGCCATTAGCGCGTCGTTCTGCGGTGTCTTGAAGACCCAGGCGCGCTTCGCATCCATCGGCTCGACGATGCTGGCCGCGGCGGCCATCGAGATCATCGGCGTGGAGGTTTCAGCGGCCACATCGATCATGGCAAGCGAGTTCGGCACGACGGTCGAGCCGATCAACGCGTCGACGTGGTCTTCGCTCGTCAGCTTGCGCGCGTTCTTCACGGCCTGCGTGGAATCGGTGGCGTCGTCGAGCACGATGTAATCGACTTTCTGGCCCGCGATTTCCTTCGGCAGCAGCGCAACGGTGTTCTTTTCCGGAATCCCGAGCGAGGCGGCCGGCCCCGTGGCCGACAGCGTCACACCGATCTTCACGTCTGCATATGCCCCGCTGGCCGTCGCCGCGAGCACCCCGGTCGCGACGCAAGCCGCCCCCATCCAACGCCAAACCAACTGCATCTCCACTCCTTCGATAATCGTTTTCTTTATTGCACCGGATTTTGTGGCGCGCCGCGGCCGATTACCTCATGCGCAGACCGATAATCGGTTGCCGGAAATCAACGCACAAATGCTGACCGCATGGTCGGTGAATGGCGAGTTTAGCGGTCTGCGTATTCAAATGGCAAGCGCTTTCCATCCGCTTACAATGAGCATGACGCGGTCATCGAATTGCGTAACGCGCGAAGGCTTGCGCTGCGGGCACCCGACAGCCGGCGACGAGATTTGCGTAATAAAGGAAGAAAAAATCCGCGCGGGCGAAGGCGGATAAATCGAACGCTCCATCGTGGGGAAGTGATAATCGATGAAAGCGCGGCAGAAATATAAAAAGCGCTGTTGGACTCTCATCCAACAGCGCTTCCTTGTCCGGGCACTTGGTGCCTCAGTTGTCTCCTCGTTCTCCACCTGCAAATTCGGTGCATCAGAACTAGGTGAAACTTTAAACTTCACCCCTTGAAGCGGCAACTAGCATTTACCCTAGTGGTGCAGTGCGGCACCGAAATGGGGCGCTCTGCCATATCGCTGTCGCACTTCGGGGCGACCCGGCATGCCGCAACATGCCCGCGCAAAAGCAACGCGATTCTATCGCAGTCCCAGGAACTTGGCGTGCGAGCCTCGCTGCCACGCTCGCGGCGACGCCGCTCAAGCGCGCAAAGGGCGCACGCGCGCCACGATCTCGCCGACAATGCCCCTCCGGAACGCCAGCACGCAGGCAATGAAGATGAGCCCCGTGACGATCGTTGCGGACTCACCGAGCGAGCGGAACCAGTCCACGCCGGTGACCGAGGCGAGCGCACTGCCAATGTCGCCCAGCCGGTCCTCCAGCGCGACGATCAGCGCCGCGCCGAGCAGCGGCCCGAACAGCGTGCCCATGCCGCCCACGAGCGTCATGAGGATCACGAGGCCGGACATGGTCCAGTAGGCGTCGCCGAGCGTTTCGAAGCCGAGCACGAGCACCTTGAGCGCGCCCGCGAGACCCGCGAGACCCGCCGAAAGCACAAACGCGAGCAGCTTGAAGCGGTCGGTGTCATAGCCGAGCGAGACCGCGCGCGGCTCGTTCTCCTTGATCGCAATGAGCACCTGCCCGAACGGCGAATGCACGACGCGCACGATCAGCATGAACGCAAGCACCATCACCACGAGCACGACGTAGTAGAGCGCGAGATCCGGATCGAGCGAGAGCAGGCCAAACAGCTTGCCGCGCGGCACGCCCTGCAGGCCGTCCTCGCCGTGCGTGAACGGCGCCTGGAGGAACACGAAGTAGACCATCTGCGCGAGCGCGAGCGTGACCATCGAGAAGTAGATGCCCTGGCGCCGGATTGCGAAGATGCCCACTACGAGGCCGATCAGCGTGGCCACCGCCGTGCCCGCAAGCACGCCGAGCTCGGGCGTGACGCCGAGCGACTGGATCGCATAGCCGGCCGTGTAGCCCGCGCTCGCGAGGAACATCGCGTGGCCGAACGAGAGCAGCCCCGTATAGCCGATCAGCAGATTGAAGGCCGCTGCGAAGAGCGCGAAGCACAGCACCTTCATCACGAAGAGCGGGTACATGCCCACGAACGGCCCTACGATCAAGCCAATCAGCAACACACCATAAAGCGCTTTTCTTTGCATCATCGTTCCTTGCCGAAGAGGCCAGCGGGGCGAATCAGCAGCACGATCGCCATGATCACGAACACCACCGTCGCGGAGGCCTCCGGCCAGAACACGCGCGTAAAACCCTCGATCACGCCCAGCAGCAGACCCGTGAGGATCGAGCCCATGATCGAGCCCATGCCGCCGATCACGACCACGGCGAACACCGTGATGATCATGGACTGTCCCATGAGCGGCGAGACCTGGATCACGGGCGCGGCGAGCACGCCCGCAAACGCCGCGAGCGCCACGCCAAAGCCGTACGTGAGCGTAATCATGAGCGGCACGTTGATGCCGAACGCCTCGACCATCTTCGGGTTCTCCGTGCCCGCGCGCAAATAGGCGCCGAGGCGCGTCTTCTCGATCACGAACCACGTGGCGAAGCACACGGTGAGCGAAGCCACCACCACCCACGCGCGATAGTTGGGCAGGTACATGAAGCCGAGATTGGTCGCGCCCGCAAGCAGATCCGGGACATCGTAAGGCTGGCCCGACGCCCCGTAGATCGAGCGGAACACACCCTCCACCACGAGCGTCAGGCCGAAGGTGAGCAGGAGTCCGTACAGATGATCGAGCCGGTAGAGCCAGCGCAGCATCGAGCGTTCGATCACGATGCCGAACGCGCCCACCACGAGCGGCGCGACGACAAGCATCGCCCAGTAAGGCAGATTGAAATATGCGAGCCCCATCCACGTGAGCATCGCGCCCAGCATGAACAACGCGCCGTGGGCGAAGTTGATCACGTTGAGCATGCCGAAGATCACCGCGAGACCGAGGCTCAGGATCGCGTAAAACGAGCCGTTCACGAGCCCGAGCAGCAACTGGCTCAGCATTGCCGGAAGCGGAATGCCAAAGATCGTCATGAAAGCCGCCATCTCCTCAAGATCGCATTCGTGCGGCGCGCGGCACGGTGCACCGGGCAACCGTGCCGCGCGCCACTAGAGCGCCGCAGCGCTTACTTCCACAGCGCGCATTTCGATTCCTGCTTCGTCGTATACGCCTGCTCGCCCGGGATCGTCTGCAGCACCTTGTAGTAATCCCACGGCTTCTTCGATTCGGACGGCTTCTTCACCTCGACCAGATACATGTCGTGGATCAGTACGCCGTCCTGCCGGATATAGCCGCCCTTGGTATAGAAGTCGTTGACCTTGGTCTTCTTCAACTGCTCCATGACCTTGTCGGCGTCCGTCGTGCCGGCTGCCTGCACCGCCTTCAGATACGTCGTCACCGCCGAATAATCGGCTGCCTGCAGCTCGGACGGCATCTTCTTCGTCTGGTCGTAGTAGCGCTGCGCCCATTTGCGCGTGTCGTCGTTCTGGTCCCAGTACCAGCCGGTGGTCAGCACGAGACCCTGCGTCGTATCGAGACCGAGGCTGTGCACGTCGGGCAGGAACATCAGCAGCGCCGCAGTCTTCATCGTCTTGTTGATGCCGAATTCCTTCGCGGCCTTGATCGCGTTGACCGTGTCGCCACCCGCGTTCGCGAGGCCGAGGATCTGCGCCTTCGACGCCTGCGCCTGCAGCAGGAACGACGAGAAGTCCGACGCCGAGAGCGGATGCCGCACCTCGCCGAGCACCTGGCCGCCGTTCGCCTTCACGACGTCGGCGGTGTTCTTCTCGAGCGACTTTCCGAACGCGTAGTCGGCCGTCAGGAAGAACCAGCTCTTGCCGCCCTGCTTGAGCACCGCAAGGCCCGTGCCCTTCGCGAGCGCGACGGTGTCGTAGCCATAGTGGACCGTGTACGGCGTGCACTGCTCGTTGGTCAGCGCGTCGGAGCCCGCACCGGTGTTGAAGTAGACGCGCTTCTTCTCCTGCGCGACCTGGTTCATCGACAGCGCCGTCGCCGAGTTCGTGCCGCCGAGCAGCATGTCGAGGCCGTCGCGGTCCATCCATTCGCGCGCCTTCGACGCCGCGATGTCGGCCTTGTTCTGGTGGTCCGCGTACATGATCTGGATCGGCTTGCCGAGCACCTTGCCGCCGAAGTCGGCCACCGCCATCTTGATCGCGGTGAGGCCGCCCTGTCCGTCGTCGTCGGCATAAAGGCCGGACATATCGGTGATGAAGCCGATCTTCACCGCGTCGGCGGCGGCCTGCGCGTTCCCCGCGCTGAACGCCATTGCAGCCGCCGAGGCGGCAAAGAGGCCCGCGAGCCGCGCGAACGTGGTTTTCTTCATTGCAGTCTCCTTCATATGGTTACGTTGTTATTCAGGAACACTCCATGAACAAACGGAGGCAAGACGATACGCGCGGCGCGCCCGACGTCGCGCGCAATGCAAAAAAAGGGTTAAACGCCCAGCAGATCGTGCAGCACCGGCATCTTTGCTTCGAGCTCGGCGGTGCCGAAATGCTCGACGATGCGCCCATGCTCCATCACGTAGAAACGGTCGGCGAGCGGCGCCGCGAAGCGGAAGTTCTGCTCGACCATCACGATCGTGTAGCCGCGTGCCTTGAGCGTGACGATCATGCGCGCGAGCGCCTGAACGATCACGGGCGCGAGGCCTTCGGAAATCTCGTCGAGCAGCAGCAGGTTGGCGCCCGTGCGCAGGATGCGCGCCACGGCCAGCATCTGCTGCTCGCCGCCCGAAAGCCGCGTGCCCTGGCTGTGACGCCGCTCGGCGAGGTTGGGAAACATCGCGTAGATCTCGTCAAGCGACATGCCCTCGGCCGACTTCCCCCCTTTCGCCCCGATGTGCGGAGGCAGAAGCAGGTTCTCCTCGCACGAGAGGCTCGCGAAGATGCCGCGCTCTTCGGGGCAATACCCGACGCCACAATGCGCGATGCGATAGGTCGGCATCTGGATGGTCTCACGCCCGCCGATGCGGATCGACCCCGTGCGCCGCCCCGTGAGCCCCATGATCGCGCGCAGCGTCGTGGTACGCCCCGCGCCGTTGCGCCCGAGCAGCGTCACGACTTCGCCGCGCGCCACGGAGAGATCGACGCCATGCAGGATGTGCGACTCGCCGTACCAGGTCTGCAGACCGGCGATTTCCAGCGCGTTGGCACCCCCGGCCACGCCGGCGGCCGCGGCCGTCTCGCGTTCGGCGACCGTGTTCATGCGTGTGCCCCCGTTAGCGCCGCGTCCGCGCTGCCCATGTAGGCTTCGGCGACGAGCGGGTTCTTCGAAACATCCGCGTAGCTGCCTTCGGCGAGCACCTCGCCGCGCTGGAGCACCGTGATGGTGTCGGAAATGCCCGCGATCACGTTCATGTTGTGCTCGACCATGAGGATGGTGCGCCCGTTCGACACCTTCTTGATGAGCGCGGTCACGCGGTCCACGTCTTCGTGGCCCATGCCCTGGGTCGGTTCGTCGAGCAGCATCAGTTCGGGTTCCATGGCGAGCGTGGTGGCGATTTCCAGCGCGCGCTTGCGGCCATAGGCCAGCTCGACGGTGGGCACGTCGGCGAAGTCGGTGAGGCCCACTTGCGTGAGCAGATCCATGGCGCGGTCGTTGAGCTCGGCGAGCGTGCGCTCGCTCTTCCAGAAGTGGTACGCGGTGCCAAGCGAGCGCTGCAGCCCCACGCGCACGTTCTGCAGCGCCGTGAGGTGCGGAAACACGGCCGAAATCTGGAACGAGCGGATGATGCCGCGCCGCGCGATCTGCGCGGGCCGCTCGTGCGTGATGTCGATGCCGTTGAAAACGATGCGCCCCGCGCTAGGCACGAGAAACCTGGTGAGGAGATTGAAGCAGGTGGTCTTGCCTGCGCCGTTCGGTCCGATCAGCGCATGGATCGAGCCGCGGCACACGCGCAGGTTCACGCCGTTCACGGCCGTGAAGCCCTTGAACTGCTTCGTGAGGCCGCGCGTCTCCAGAATCGTGTCGCCGAGAATCATGTCCCCTTCCGAGCGTGATAAGGCGTAACACTGCAGACCGTCCGTGCCTCCTGTTGCACGGTGGGGTCCGGCGCGGACGTTCCGGCGCGCCTCCCGATGCGCGCAACGCGCGCCCGACTTCCGCAACATTGTCGCGCCAATGATGCAGCGCAATCATTGGGATTTGCACTTAAGGGAGCGCCACAAGACGCCCCATGCAACATCACGCCGTTCGCGACAGATGAACGCAAGATGAGCGCACGTTCCGCGAAAGATAGGCGAAGACACAAAGACCATGGGCGTAACAAAACACGCGCGCGAAGCCATTCCGCGCGCGTCCCACATAGTCGTCAAAGCGACGCCTTTCCGCGTGTCGCCCTACGCTCTCAGGCAGTCGTCAGCGTCGCCCTCGTGGCGGCCTCCATTGGCGCGCGCACGCCCTCGCGGCGATCCGCGCGCAGCATCCCGGCGGCGCGCTCCGCGATCATCAGCGTCGGCGAATTCGTGTTGCCAGAGGTGATGGCGGGCATGACCGAGGCATCCACCACACGCAGTCCCGACACGCCACGCACGCGCAGGCGCGCGTCGACCACGGCGTCGGGGTCGTCTGCACGGCCCATGCGGCAGGTGCCCACGGGGTGAAAGATCGTTGTGCCGACGTTGCCCGCCGCTTCGCGCAACTCCTCCTCGCTCTGGTACGCGAGCCCCGGCAGGATTTCGTGCGGCTGATAACGCGCGAGCGCCGCGGAGGCCGCGATGCGCCGCGTCAGCCGCAACGAATTGGCCGCGACGCGCAGGTCATGATCGGTCGAAAGATAATTGGGCGCGATCGCGGGCGCCTGCAACGGGTCCGCCGAAACGGCGTGGATGCTGCCGCGCGACGTCGGCCGCAGATTGCACACCGAAGCGGTGAACGCGTTGAAGCGATGCAGCGGCTCGCCAAAGCGGTCGAGCGAAAGCGGCTGCACGTGATATTCGAGGTCGGGCCGCGTGAGCGCCGGATCGTTCGGGTCCGATTTCGCGAAGGCGCCGAGCTGCGAGGGCGCCATCGACATCGGCCCGCTCTGGAGGAACGCGTATTGCATGCCGATCATCAGCTTGCCCCACCAGTGCGCGGAAGCCGTGTTGAGCGTACGCACGCCGTCCACGCGATACGCCATGCGTAGCTGCAGATGATCCTGGAGGTTTTCGCCCACGCCGCGCAGATCCTGCACGACGCCAATACCGAGTTGCGCAAGCCGCTGCGCGTCGCCGATGCCGGAGAGCTCCAGCAGCTGCGGCGAGTTCACCGCGCCCGCGCTCAGCACCACTTCGCAGCGCGCCCGCGCGACGTAGTCGACGTCGCCGCGATACTCGACACCCACGCAGCGTTTGCCCTCGAAAATCACGCGTTGCGTGAGCGCGCCAGTGACGACCGTGAGGTTGGGCCGCTTCATCGCCGCGCGCAAAAACGCCTTCGACGCATTCCAGCGCACGCCCCGTTTCTGGTTCACTTCGAAATAGCCGACGCCGCTGTTGTCGCCGCGATTGAAGTCGTCGGTGGCGGCAATGCCCTGCTCCTGCGCGGCTTTCGCGAACGACTCGAGAATCTGCCACGTCAGGCGCTGCTTCTCGACGCGCCACTCGCCGCCCGAGCCGTGAAATTCGCTCGCGCCGCCATGGTGATCCTCGCTGCGGCGAAACACGGGCAGCACGCTGTCCCACGACCAGCCGGAATCGCCCGTTTCGCGCGCCCAGCTATCGTAGTCTTCGCGCTGGCCGCGCATGTAGATCATGCCGTTGATCGACGACGATCCGCCGAGCACGCGCCCGCGCGGATAGGCAAGCACGCGGCCGTTGAGGCCCTTCTCGGCGGCCGTCCTGTACAGCCAGTCGGTACGCGGATTACCGATACAGTACAGGTAGCCGACGGGAATATGGATCCAGTGATAGTCGTCCTTGCCGCCCGCTTCGATGAGCAGCACGGAAACGTCCGCGTCTTCGGTCAGGCGGTTGGCGAGCACGCAGCCCGCGGTGCCCGCGCCGACGATCACGTAATCGAATTCGCCTTCAAGGCGACGCGTGGAGGTGCTGCGTCCGCCGGAGGATGGGCTCGTTGCAGGCATGATGTGTCTCCTGTTCTTGCTGCTGCTTTCTTTGTCATGGTGCGCTTCGTGCCACTGTTGCCGCGCCCGGCGTCGCCATTACTTCGGCATCCTTGTGAACCCGCCGGGCGAAACCTGCGCTACTTCGCCACCGGCATCGTGAACTCCGCGCCCTTGGCGATGCTGTCCGGCCAGCGCTGCATGATGCTCTTGTAGCGTGTATAGAAGCGCACGCCTTCTTCGCCATAAGCATGGTGATCGCCGAAGAGCGAACGTTTCCAGCCGCCGAACGAATGCCACGCCATCGGCACCGGAATCGGCACGTTGATGCCCACCATGCCCACCTTGATCTGCCGCGAAAATGTGCGCGCCACGCCGCCGTCGGACGTGTAGCACGAGACGCCGTTGGCGAACTCGTGCGCATTGACGAGCTCGACCGCGCTCGCGAAATCGGGCACCCGCACGACCGAAAGCACCGGGCCGAAGATCTCTTCCCGATAGATCGTCATGTCGGTCTTCACGTCGTCGAATAGCGTGCCGCCCAGGAAGAAGCCGTTCTCGTGACCCTCCACCGTGTGGCCGCGCCCGTCCACGACGAGCTTCGCCCCGGCGCTCACGCCCGCTTCGATATAACCCCGCACCTTCTCGCGATGCGCGTCCGTGACGAGCGGCCCCATTTCCGAAGCGCCGTCCATGCCGCTGCCGATGTTCAGCGCCTTCACGCGCGGCGCGAGGCGCTCGACCAGTTCGTCGGCGATGTGGCCCACGGCCACGGCCACGGAAATCGCCATGCAGCGCTCGCCGGCCGAACCGTAGGCCGCGCCTATGAGCGCGTCGACAGCCTGGTCGAGATCGGCGTCGGGCATCACGACGAGATGATTCTTCGCGCCGCCTAGCGCCTGCACGCGCTTGCCGTGCTTCGTGCCTTCCGCGTAGATGTACCCGGCAATGGGCGTCGAGCCCACGAACGAAAGCGCGGTGACGTCGGGATGCGCGAGCAGCGCGTCGACGGCCACCTTGTCGCCGTGAACGACGTTGAACACGCCGTCGGGCAGGCCCGCTTCCTTGAGCAACCCGGCAAGGCGCAGCGCCGCCGACGGATCGCGTTCAGAAGGTTTGAGCACGAAGGTGTTGCCGCACGCGATCGCGATGGGGAACATCCAGCACGGAACCATCATCGGGAAGTTGAACGGCGTGATGCCCGCCACGACGCCGAGCGGCTGGCGCAAATTCCAGTTGTCGATACCGCCGCCAATCTGGTCGGTAAAGTCCGTCTTCAGCAAGTTCGGAATGCCGCACGCGAACTCGACCACTTCGATGCCGCGCATCACCTCGCCCCTGGCGTCGGCGAACACCTTGCCGTGCTCGCGCGTGACCAGCCCGGCAAGTTCGTCGTGATGCTGGTCGAGCAAATCCTTGAACTTGAAGAGAATGCGCGCGCGCTTGACAGGCGCGGTCTCGGCCCACGCGGGAAACGCAGCTTGCGCGGCGGCGACGGCAGCGTCGACTTCGGCCACGCTCGCGAGCGGCACTCGGGCGCTCACCTTTCCGAAGGCCGGGTTAAAGACATCGCCGTAACGGTCGCTCGTGCCGGCCAGCGGCTTGCCGTTGACGAAGTGCGTCAGCGTGCGCACGCCGGCTTCGCCCTGATGTGTCTCGCCCATGTGCACCTCTTTTGGTGATGAAGCCTTGAGACAGCTAGCGTAATCGGGAGACGCAGGCGCCATCCAATGATTAATGCTCAACTGCGATATAAGGCGGTTTAATATCAGGCCATGGACCTGACCTTGCTTCGCGCCTTCGTCACGGTCGCGCGTGAAGGCAATCTGACGCGCGCGGCCTCGCATCTGCATCTCACGCAGCCGGCCGTGAGCCTGCAGATCAAGCATCTGCAGGAGACGCTCGGCGTCGCCCTCTTCACACGCGCCTCGCACGGCCTCGCGCTCACGCGCGACGGCCAGGCGCTGCTGCCGCACGCCGAGCGCGCGCTCGCCGCAGCCGGCGACGTGCAGCGCGCGGCGGCCGCCTTGCGGCACGAGGTGCGCGGGCGGCTACGCATCGGCACGATTCTCGATCCCGCGTTCCTGCGCCTTGGCGGCTTTCTGCGCCAGCTCGTCGAAACCTGGCCGCGGGTCGAAACGGCGCTGCGCCACGGCATGTCGGGCTGGGTGCTCGACGAGGTGCGCTCGCGCGAGCTCGACGTGGGCTATTACATCGGTCAGCCCGCGCCCGACCCCGAGACCTTTCACGTCACCACGCTCACGCGCTTCCAGTACCGCGTGCTCGCGCCCGCGGGCTGGAAGGACCGCGTGAAGGATGCGCGCGACTGGCGCGCGCTAGCCGCGCTGCCCTGGATCTGGACGCCGCCCGCCTCGGCGCACAACCGCCTGCTCACCGGGCTCTTCGAAGCCGCGCACGCGAAGCCCGTGAAGGTCGCTGAAGTGGATCAGGAGCCGTCGATGCTCGATCTCGTGAAATCCGGCGTGGGCCTCTCGCTCGCGCGCGATTCGACGGCCATCGCCGAGGCGCATGCGCACGGGCTCACCATCGTCGAAGGCGTGACGGTGCCCACCGAGCTCACGTTCATCGCGCTCGCCGCGCGCCGCGACGAGCCTGCCATCGCGGCGGCGCGGAAAGCCATCGAAACGCTGTGGGCGATATGAGCCCAGCTCATGAGAGGCGCGCGGTGCATTTGTCTGAAGTGAGCACGTAACAGCGCTGTCACACGAGTTTTGATAGATTGGGAATCCGCTCCGCGTTTTGGACACGCTCGCCGGCCTGTCTACCCGCGCGGCGCATTCCCGACCTCGTCCATCGTTCCCTCGTTTCCCGTTTGACAGGAGAGCCCTGCATGGCCCGCAACATCGAAATCAAAGCCCGCGCCCGTCAATTCGACGCCCTGCGCGAGCGCGCTGCCGAGCTCACCTCCGAAGCGCCGCTGATCTTTCGCCAGCAGGACTTCTTCTATGACGTGCCGCGCGGCCGTCTGAAGCTGCGCCAGTTCGACGACGGCACGCCGCCCGAGCTGATCTTCTACCAGCGCGACGACCGCGACGGCCCGAAGGCTTCGTACTACACGCGCAGCCCCGTCACCAACGCCGAGGCGATGCACTCGCTGCTCGCCACGGCGCTCACCACGCGCGGCATCGTTTCGAAGGAGCGCCACGTGTACCTGGCGGGTCGCACGCGCATTCACCTCGATCGCGTGGACGGCCTCGGCGACTTCGTCGAGCTCGAAGTGGTGCTCGGCCCCGAGGATGACGAGCAAGGCGGCGAAGCCGAAGCGCACGCCGTCTTCGCTAAGCTGGGCGTGGACGAGAGCGATCTCGTCGCCGTGGCGTATGTCGACCTGCTCAACACGGCCACCGCGGCCTGATACGTCGAGCCTCTACATGGCGGGCCCTGGCAGCCCGTTCTCCTCCTAACGCGTCGCGCCCGCTCACGCGGCCGGCGCGCCCGGTTCCAGATGCCCGAGCGGCAACGGCCCGTTGCGCTTGAACGTGGTGAGCACGATGTTCGAGCGCACGCTGTCCACGCCGGGCACGCGCATGAGCTTTTTCATGACGAAGGTCGAGAGCGCGTTCAGGTCGGGCGCCACAATGCGCAGCAAATAGTCGGCGTCCCCGACCACGGCGTGGCATTCGAGCACTTCGGGCAGCACGTCGATCTGCTGCTGGAACTGCTCGATGATCGAATCGCCGTGATGCTTGAGCTTGAGGCTCGTGAACGCGGTCACGCCAAGGCCGAGCTTTTCGGGCCGGAGCACCACGCGATAGCCGTCGATCACCCCCGACGCCTCCAGGCGCTGCAGCCGCCTGCCGATCTGCGAAGGCGACAGCGGAACCTGCTCGCCAAGCTGCTGATGCGTGGCGCGGCCAAAGCGTTGCAGTACGTCGAGAAGCGCCAGGTCGAAATGGTCGAGTTCGAGCATGAATTAAATTCGCATGATTTAGCTTATCTGTGCTCGATTATCGCACATAGGAGCGGAATTTCGCCCGATTCGCGTACTTATCGCACACTACCCGCTCTACACTTGCATGACAGCAGGCCCCTTTAGTGGAGCCTCAAAAACATGGTTGCCGTCACCGCGAAACAGCAGGAGCAGTTCGACGCCGGTCTCGCCACCCGTCCCGATTTCACGATCGACCAACCGTTCGAGCGCTACGGCGCCGTCGATCACGCCGTCTGGAACCTTCTATACCGTCGCCAGCGCGCCCTGCGCATGCGCTATCGCATCGGCACGTTCCAGAAAACTTACTTCTTGATCGACTCGTTCGCGCAGCTCTTCGACGCGCCCGGCACGGGCATCGCTGCGCGCCTCGCCGACCCGTCGGCGCTCAGCGCGGCGCATCCGCATGCCGCCGGCCACGTGCTGCACGGCGACACGATCATCACGCGCGGAACGCGCGAAGGCTGGCTCGATGACGCAGACGTCTGGGCAACGCACGAGCGGAAGTTTCGAGCGGGGCGCCTTGCGCCGCGGCATGCACCCGTTCCTCGACGAGTGCGCAAGCGCACCCGCCCCATCCGTGAAAAAATGGGTGATCGGCTAACGGCGCATGCCGGGCCCCAAGCTCAATAAAGGTGCAACGATGATCAACCGACTCACATCCGAAGAGCGCGCATCGCAACTCGCCGACCTGCGCGGCTGGCAAGCCGTTGCGGGCCGCGATGCGATCCAGCGCCATTTTCGCTTCGCCGACTTCAACGAAGCATTCGGCTTCATGACGCGCGTGGCGATCAAGGCGCAGGAAATGAACCATCACCCCGAGTGGTTCAACGTCTACAACCGCGTGGAGATCACGCTCTCGACGCACGAAGCCGACGGCCTCACCTCGCGCGACATCGAACTCGCGCGCTTCATCGATTCGATCGCACCGGGCCCGCTCAGCGCATAAGCCGCGCTGCGAATCGCGCACAAATCATGAACACGCGATGCGCGCACGGCGAGCGCGCATCGCGTCGTGAAAGCAGAATGCAGGGTGCCAGATCTTCAAACCTTCAGCTTTGAAGGCTATTCTTGAAGAATACGTAAGACTCCCAGGCAGTGCGGGCGATCGGGTCCAAACGTTCCGGCGATATGGCGTTGCGACGCTGTACAATCAGCAGCGCATACGGCTTGGAGAGCGCACTCGCCTCCTGGCACAACGCAAGTTCGTCGCCGCTCGAAGGCGAGCGGTTGCGCCAGAAGTTGATCGCGGCTTCGAGTTCGGTGATCGAAATATCGGACATGTGGATCGTGACCGTGCAACCGTCGCACGCGGCGCCGCTCAGTCGCTGCGCTTCGAATCTTGCGAGCGACGCTTCGCGAACTGCGTGCCTGAACGCTAAACCCATTGTACTTGAGCGAATCCCATGCGACTCCTTCTGATCGAAGACGACCGCCCCATCGCACGCGGCATCCAGTCCAGCCTCGAACAAGCCGGCTTCACGGTCGACATGGTCCACGACGGCATCTTCGCCGAACAAGCCCTCACGCAAAATCGCCATGAGCTCGTGATCCTCGATCTCGGGCTGCCGGGCATCGACGGCATGACGCTGCTGTCGCGCTTTCGTCAAAGCAACCGGCACACGCCCGTCATCGTGCTCACCGCCCGCGACGAACTGAACGACCGCGTTCAGGGCCTCAATTCGGGCGCGGACGACTACATGCTCAAGCCGTTCGAACCGGCCGAACTCGAGGCGCGCATTCGCGCCGTGATGCGCCGCAGCGGACCGCACGGCGACGTGCCGCGCCCCGAAGTGTCGCTTGGCGGTGTGCGTCTGTCCGGCGTCGATCGCCGCATCTTCAACGACGACAAGCCGCTCGAACTCTCGCCGCGCGAATTCGCCGTGCTCGAAATGCTGCTGCTGCGTCATGGCCGCGTGGTGAGCAAGGCGCAACTGCAGGATCACCTCACGCACTTCGGCGGCGACCTGGGCGACACCGCGATCGAGGTCTACGTGCACCGCGTGCGCAAGAAGCTCGAGAGCTGCCGCGTCGAAATCGTCACGGTGCGCGGCTTTGGCTATCTGCTTCAGGAAATCCGCCAGGCGGCTTGATCCGCCTCGCTCGAAGACGGTGCGAGGGCGAGAAGGCGGCGCGCTCCGCCCCCCTTTCGCCTGACGGTGCCCGGTAGCGCCTCCTGGCGTCCTTGGCACTTGCGCCGCCTCCCCTGCGGCCCGCGTACAATGGATCGATCCCGTGCGGCGCACGCCGCCGCACCCACGATTCATCATTCGCCCCAAAGCCCATCATGCCCTTGCCAGCCGCAACGAGCCTGCGGCGCACGCTGCTGCGGCGCCTCGCCGCCCCGCTTTCGCTGCTCGCGCTCATGAGCGGCCTGATCGCCTATTGGCTTGCGTGGCAGTACACGCAGCACGTGGTCGACCGCTCCCTCGCAGATCTCGCCACCGCGATTTCCCGCCAAATCCAGATCGCCGGCGCCGATGCGCCCAGGACCGTGCCGCCGCTCGCGCAGGCGATGTTCTCCGATCCGGTCGAGCATCTCGTCTATCGCATCAGCAACGGTGAAACCGAAATCGCGGGCGACCACAACCTGCCGCTGCAAGGCACCAACGTGCGCCGCATGCACTACGCGTACGTGTTCGAAACGATGTATGAGGGCGTGAGCGTTCGCGTCGCTCAAGTGCGCGTGTCGCAGCCGCACGGCAATCCGATCGTCGTCGAAGTCGGACAACCCGTGCACCATCGTTTCCGCATCGCGGCCGAATTTCTCGTCGCGATCATGATGCCGCTCCTGCTCCTGCTGCTCGCCGGCTGGGTCATCGTGTGGCGCGTGGTCAACCAGCAGCTCAACCCGCTCACCGCGCTCGCCGATTCGCTCAACCGGCAGACGCACACCTCGCTCGAGCCCGTCGACGAAACCTACGTGCCGGTCGAGATCCGTCCGCTCACCGGCGCGCTCAACGCGCTGCTCGGCCGCCTGAAGAGCGCGCTCGACGCGCAGCGCAAGTTCATCGCCGACGCCGCGCACCAGCTGCGCACGCCGCTCACGGCCGTGAAGCTGCACGCCGAGCAGGCCGTGAACGCGCGCGAGCCGCAAAAGGTCAGCGACGCCGTGCGGGAACTGCGCGCGGCCGCCGATCGCGCGGTGCGTCTGTCGAATCAGCTACTTTCGCTCGCGCGCGCGGAGCCCGGTGAGCAGGCGGCACGTTTCGTCGATATCGACATGGCCGCGCTCGCCTTCGAAACCGGCGCCGAATGGGTGCCGCGCGCGCTGGCGAGCCATGTCGATCTCGGCTTCCAGCGTCTCGACGACCCCGAGAACGACACGCCGCTCATGGTGCGCGGCAATCCCGTGCTGCTGCACGAGGTCATCGCGAACCTGCTCGACAATGCGCTCAAGTACCTGCCGCCCGCGCGACTCGAAGGCGGACGCATCACCGTGACCGTTTCGCAGACATCGGCCGACGGCGTACCGATGGCCGAGATCATCGTCGAGGACAACGGCGGTGGCGTGCCGGCTGCGCAACAAGCGGACCTCTTCAAGCGGTTCTTCCGCGGCGACGGTCAGAGCGAGAGCGGCGTGGACAGCGGCGCCGGCCTCGGCCTCGCGATCGTCCACGACATCATGGCGCTGCATCGCGGCAGCGTGCATTACGAAGATGCGCCCGAAGGCGGCGCGCGCTTCATCGTGCGCGTGCCGCTAGCGAATCGCCGTGCGCCAGGCGCCGGCAGGGACGCCCGGGACGCCAAAGACAACCGGAATGCCGAGCCCGCCGAAACCGCGAATTTTCAGACGGCCGCTGCCGGTCAGCCGCCGGATGACAGGAAGCCGACACAGCAGGCGAGCATCGATCTCTGAATCCGCACGCGCGAAGGAAACGACAGGGGCCGCATGAGCGGCCCCTGTCGTTTGCGCGATAGCGTGCAATACGGCGTGCCGTATCACGCACGAAGCGTGCGCTTATCGCTTCTTTTTGCTCTTGCCCTTCGAAGCCTTTGCACCCTTCGCCGGCTTCTCGCCGTCGGGCGGTGCGAGCATCGTGCCGCGGCACTTGCGCGCGCCGCAGCGGCACTCGTATTCGCGCTTGAGCTTCTTCGTCTGCTTCGCGTCGATCACGAGGCCATAGTCGTAGAACAGCTCTTCGCCCTCGGCGATATCGCGCAACGCGTGAATGTAGACGTGCCCGTCGACTTCTTCGGCTTCGCAGTTCGGCGCGCACGAGTGATTGATCCAGCGCGCGCTGTTGCCGTTCACCTTGCCGTCGATCACGCCGCCGTCGTCGAGCGCGAAGTAAAACGTGTGATTCGGATCAGCAGGATTGTGCGGATGACGCCGCAGCGCTTCCTTCCACGAGATGCGCTCGCCCTTGTATTCGATCAGCCGCTGACCGGTCTCGATGGGGACCGCCGCAAACACGCCCTTGCCGTGCACGCCCGACTGGCGCACGACGATCCTGCGTACACTCATTGAATGAATCCTTGTGAAGTCCTGGGGGAGACTGCCCCGGTCATGGCAAGCGCTGCGAGACAGATCCGCTTGCACGCCGCTCGCGGCCTTCCAGCGAAGCGTGCCTGACGGTCTGTGGCGTATTGCATCAAGCCTTGCATCCGCTCCTGCGCCGGCCCGTACGCAAACGCGGCGCCGATTGGCGCCGCGCTCGTGCGACGCCCGGCGCGCCACAGACGGCATCGTACACGCTCGCGCCTCTTTCGTTCAACCCGTATGCACCGAGCAAACCACGCGGCGCACACGGTCAACGAGGGTCAACAGCGGGGCATCAGCGCTGGCCGAGCGTCGTCTCGCCAAACAGCTTCTTCAGCTCGCGCGGCTGCGAACGCCAGTACTGCGGCGGCGCGCTCACGCTCGCGCCGAGTTGCGCGGCCGCGTGCCATGGCCAGCGCGGATCGTAGAGCATCGCGCGTGCCATCGCGATCATGTCGGCTTCGCCGTCTTCGATGATCTGGTTGGCCTGCAGCGCGTCGGTGATGAGGCCCACCGCAATCGTGGTCATGCCGGTTTCGGCCTTCACCTTGCGCGCGAACGGCACCTGGTAGCCCGGCTCGAGCGGAATCTTCTGCAACGGCGACACCCCTCCCGACGACACGTCGATCCAGTCCGCGCCGCGCGCTTTGAGCGCGTTCGCGAACGCAACGGTGTCGTCGGGCGTCCAGCCGCCATCGACCCAGTCGGTCGCGGAAACGCGCACGCCGACCGGACGGTCGGCGGGAAACTCCGCACGCACGGCGTCGAACACCTCGAGCGGAAAGCGCATGCGGTTCTCGAGCGAGCCGCCGTATTCGTCGCTGCGCTGGTTAGCGATCGGCGAGAGGAACTGATGCAGCAGATAACCGTGCGCCGCGTGCACTTCGAGCGCGTCGATGCCAAGACGCGCGGCGCGGCGCGCCGTGGCCACGAACGCGGCGCGCACGCGATTCAGACCCGCGACATCAAGCGCGAGCGGCGGCGGCTCGTCGTCCTTGTGCGCAAGCGCCGACGGCGCATGCGGCAGCCACCCGCCCTCGGCGACCGGAATCAGCTGGCCGCCTTCCCAGGGCACATGGCTCGACGCCTTGCGTCCAGCGTGCGAAATCTGCATTGCGATGCGAATCGGCGAATGGCGGCGAATCGCGGCGATGACGGGCTCGAGCGCGGCTTCGGTCACGTCGTCCCAGAGACCGAGGTCGCCCGGCGTGATGCGGCCGTCAGGCTCGACCGCCGTCGCTTCGATGCAGAGCATCGCGGCGCCCGAGAGCGCGAGGTGCCCGAGATGGATCATGTGCCAGTCGGTGGCTTCGCCGCGCACGGCGGAGTACTGGCACATCGGCGAGACGACGATGCGATTGGCGAGCGTCACGCCACGCAGTTCGAGCGGAGTGAAAAGCTTGCTCATGGGGAGGTCCACGGACGGTTGGGCGGAAGCGTCCGAGAATAGCACGCGGCTTTTTCACGCGCTCGACAGCGATCAGCGCGTGCGGCACGGGGCCGAGCGAGGCGTGTCAGGGTTGCCGTGCGGCCGTGTTAGCCGGGACGGCGTCGAGCCATTCGCCGAACATGCGGCTCGCCTGCGCTTCGAGAAGCGGGCCATGGCGCGCCGTATCGTCGCGCAGCGTATTTACGTCGACGCCCGCCGCGGCGATTTCGGCGGCATGGCCGATCAGCCAGGGCTCGAAGCGGTCGGCGCGCACTTCGGGATGGCATTGCAGACCGAGCACGCTGGTGCCCCACGAAAACGCCTGGTTCTCGCAGAGCGGCGTGGAAGCGAGACGCGTCGCGCCGTGCGGCAGATCGAAGGTATCGCCATGCCAGTGCAGCATGGAGGTCGCGGCGCCATCCACGTGCCGCAGCGGCGAGGCGCGGCCGGCGTCGGTGAGCGTGAGCGGCGTCCAGCCGATTTCGGGCTGCGGCCCCGCATAGACGCGCGCGCCGAGCACGCGCGCGATGAGCTGGGCGCCGAGGCAGATGCCGAGCGTGGGGAGTCCCGCCGCGATGCGCTTTTCGATCATCGCGACGAGGGGGCCGAGCGTGGGATAGCGTGCGTCGTCGCACGCGTTGATCGGGCCGCCGAGGATCACCATGAGCGACGCCGACAAGGGATTGAGCGCGCCAATGCGAGCGAAGCCGACATCGACGTAGCGCACGGGACGTCCGCGGTCGCCGAGCACGCGCTCCAGACTGCCGAGGTCCTCGAAATAGACATGGCGCACAGCCAATACTTCGCGATTCATCGGCAAATTCCCGGGTCGGCAGCTGGCCGCTTGTCAGTCGCCGTGCGCGTCGTCGCTCGCGCATGGCGACTGACCGACGTTTGCGCCAACGCGCCGTGGCAAAAACTTACTGGAACTACGCGAACTGACACGCACGCGTCATGTCGCGATCACCATCGGATGCGCCGCATTACCACGCGTCACATGCACGACGCGCGAGCAGACTCGAACGCGCGCGGCCGCCCTCGGGACGGCCGCGTGGCGCCGGCTTTATACCGCGAAGATCTTCCAGTTCTTCTTCTGGGTCGTCGCGTCGGCTTGTTCGTACACCGAACAGTCGAGGCGCAGATCGGTATCGGCCATATCGATGCCGAGAAGCTGGCAATGATGCGGCGTCTTCTTCGGGTTCTTGCTCGGCTCGAAATGCGAGCAGGTCAGGCACATGCGGTGTTGCGGGCTGGTTTCCTGCGACTCGAGCAGATAAACCGTCTTGAGCAGCGTGCGGTAGAGCGTGGACTGCTCGTCGGCCTTCAACGTGCCGACTGCCTTCGAAAGGAAGTCCGGCCATTGCGACGCCTTCTTCGCCGCCGTGCGGCCGCGCGTAGTGAGGCGCACCGCGAGTGCGCGGCCGTCGTCGAGCGCGCGGCGCTTTTCGACGAGCCCCTTGGTTTCGAGCGTGCTCACCGCATCGCTGGTCGTCGCGGCCGTGAGGGCCGTTTCACGCGCGATTTCGCCGAGGCGCATCGGCCCCTTGCGCTGCATCAGCAGCACGAGAATTTCGCCCTGGGTAGGCGTGAGTCCTGCCCCTTCGGCCCAGTCCCACGCCTGGCTCCGCATTGCCGTGCTAAGTCGCAGCAGGCTATGGGTCACCCGCCCGGCTGCCTGCTCTCCGTATACGCCTTCGCTCATAGTCTTTCGCTGGTTATTGGCAGCTTGCGCTGCATCGTCAGCCGCCGCTTTGACCGACGACCTGTGGGAACGCCGGCGTCCCGTCATACCGAACGCCGCACCATCTCAAAAAAATCATGCTTCGCGTACGCCATGGTGTGCGTTGCGCTGTCATGTTTCTTGCCGCGGGCGGCGGAAACATCCTTCCTGTTCCGACACCAGCGCAGCAAACCGCCATTCTATGCGAGAGTGGCAAATCGCACAGCTAACTTATCCAGCGCGAATTGTGGATAACCCGTTGATAAAGACGCCATTGCTGTGCACAGCTTCTTGACGGCGCATAATCTTTGCGCTTCGGATGCTTGCAGCGTTATCGCGGATTTCTGTGCCGAACGCAACTGGAATCTGCTCGATCGTCGCGCGCCGATCATTACGCAGTCCATTGAATTTGCGGGAAAAACGAAAATTGCCCGCAGCGCAGCGGCTCGCCCGCCGATGAATATGGCGCACGCCGGGACCGAGGTCAAAAAAATAAGAACCCCCAGGTACCTCGAAGCCGGCGAAAATTTTTTGCCAGGCCGCGAAAAAAGTGGCCCGATGGCCCGGCTCAGCCTGAATTCCGCATGCTTTGCATGCTTCCCGCAAAAATGAAAGGCAGCCCGAAAGCTGCCCTCATGCGTTGTCCCATCCGGCGCGCGGCTTTACCGGCGTTCCGCGCAAATTCGGTCAGTGGTCCTCTATGTAAGCGTGCGCCCCGCGCGAACGTCCATCAAGCTCGCCAGCGCAGGCATTGCTGCCGCACGGCTTCGTGCAGCGATTTTTCCTCGGCCACCACGCTGCGCAGCCAGGTGGCGTCGTTGGTTTGCGCGCGGGCGATCGTGCCGACTTCGGTAAGCGCGCGCGTCGAGCCGAGCGCCGCGCCATGTGGCGCGATCTGGTCCAGCGTTTCGAGGATGTCTTCGGAAATCGTGCGGCGTTCGCCCGTTTGCGGATTCACGCAGGTGCCGGCAAGACCGAAGCGGCACGCCTGGAAGCGGTTGAACGTGTACACGAGATAGTCGTCCTCGAGCGGCGCGATCGGGCGATCGGTGAGCAGATGGCGCGCGAGCGTCTGGATGTAGCAGGCAATCGCGGCCGCACGCTCCACCGAAAGCGGCGTGTCCATCACGCGAACCTCGATCGTGCCGAAGCCGGGTTTCGGGCGAATGTCCCAGTAGAAGTCTTTCATGCTGTTGACAACGCCCGTATGCACCATCTTCGAGAAGTACTGCTTGAACTCCTCCCAGCTCAGCACGAACGGCGCGCGGCCCGAGAGCGGAAACGCGAACACCGAATTCAGTCGTGCCGAGTGAAAGCCGGTGTCCACGCCCTGCACGTAGGGCGAAGACGCCGAGAGCGCGATGAAGTGCGGGATGAAGCGCGAAAGCGAGTGCAGCAGGAAAAGCGCGCTGTCCGCGTCGGGACAGCCGATGTGCACGTGCTGGCCGAACACCGTGAACTGCTTCGCGAGGTAGCCGTAGAGCTCGGAAAGGTACTGAAAGCGCGGTGTATCGACGATGCGCCGGTCGCTCCACTGCTGGAATGCGTGCGTCCCGCCGCCGCACAGGCCGACGTTGAGGCGATCGGCCGCGGCGACGAGCACGTCGCGAATCTTGCGCAGGTCGGCCACCGCCTGCTCGTGCGTCGTGCAGATGCCGGTGGAAAGCTCGATCATGCTTTCGGTGATTTCGGGCGTGATGTTGCCCGGAATCTCCTGATCTTTGACGAGACGCATGAGGTCGCTACCCGCCTTGGTCAAATCGTAGTCGTGCGTGTTGACGATCTGCATTTCGAGTTCGATGCCGAACGTGAACGGCTTCGAATCGACAAACGTTTCAAGTGACATGGCGTCCCCTTGTCGACCGGAATCGGCGTATCGGCCAAAGCTGGCGTTTTAGCGCTTGCTCCGGTCCGATACCGTTCGCTCTGGTCCCACGCCCGCAAGGGCGTGCCGGTTGCTGTTCGGCGCGCGCAGCACACTTGCGCCGCGCGCGCCGCGTTTCATTTTTCGCCGCGTTCGCCGACGAGCGCAAGCGCGCGATAGACGAGCCACGGCCCGAGGAGCTGCAGCACGACGATCGCGCAAAGGACGATCGCGCGCAGGCGCGGGTCGAAGGTCGGATAAAGCTCGTAGGTGTCCTCGACGAGCAGGAGCGCGAGCGCCGACATCGGCGTAAGCGCGATACCGAGCGCCACGCCCTGCTTCCAGTGCAGCCCGCTCGGCTTGGCGAACATCAGCACGCCGACGAGTTTCGCGACGAGCCGTGCGACGATCAGTCCCGCCGCCGCGACGCCGCCCACGAGAATGTCGCGCCACTCGAAGGTCGTGAGCGTGAGCACGAAGAGAATCACCGTGAGGAGCCACCCGGCCGTGCCGAAGTGCTGCGGCCACAGCTGCGGACGCGGCTCGAGATTTTTCACGATGATGCCTGCGGCGAGCAGGCTCAGGATCGTCGAAAGCTTGAGCAGGTGCGCGACGGCGATGGCGAGCAGCACGAGCCCGAACAGCGCGACGAACGAGTGCTCGTCCTGCGGGCTCAGGCGCCGGTAAAAGAGCGTGCACGCACGGGCGAGCACGAACGCGAGGATCAGCGAGCCGATCAGCAGGTAAAGCGGCTGAAGAATCGTGGCGAAGACGTTGCCGTAGATTTCCTGGTGCAGCCAGCTCGAGGCGAGCTTTTCGACGATCACGGCATACATGCTGTTGAGCGCCGTGAGCGTGAGCAGGCGCTGCGTGACCTGGCCTTCGGCGCGCAACTCGGTTTTGAGCTGGATGACCATCGCGGGCGACGTGGCCATGGCGATCGCGGCCACGACGAGCGCGATCATCGTCGGCACGGCGAGGAACAGCATCACCGCGAGCACGAGCACGAACGTGAGCGACGCTTCGGCGAGACTCGAAAGGATCAGCCACGGATTGCGGCGAATCCAGCGCAAATCGAGCCGGCTGCCCAGCTCGAAGAGCAGCAGGCCGAGTGCGACATCGAGCAGCGGCCGCGCTGCTGTGCCGACATTGGCGTCGATCACGCCGAACCCGGCCGATCCGGCAATGAGCCCGATCACCCCGTAGCCGGAAATACGCGGCAAGCGCCACGCCCGATAGCAAAGCTCGCCGCACAAACCGGCGGCGAGCAGCGCGAGCCCGGCCCAGAAAATACCGTCGAGCTGGAACGGCCAGGCGGGAAAAAACGAAAACGCCGACTTCATCGTGGTGGCTTCTCCTTGGCAACAACGACTTGCGTGGGATCGAACCCGGCTGTCCGACGTTGGATCGACAAACGACTGGCACTCAGGCAAGCCGCGTGCCGCGCGAGGCGAACGGCGCCTCTATTCCGGTTCGGCGCTGCTTCCTCGCCCTCGCGCACGCGGATCGCGGGATTCGATGCGCCGGCGGGCGCGCCCATGCGGCGAGCCGACATGAACTGCGTTTCCTGCGGCGAGTGCGGGACACCATGCGCCGGCACATTGAGGTGCGGCGAACAGCCGGTACGGGCGCTTTGCGTGCGGTGTGGCTGCGCCCGCGTTGGATGAACGAACGCTGCCGTCTTCCCTGAGCACTCAGATTCAGGATGAGGGGCAACCGTTCCTTGGATACGTCGGCCGTCTGCGCGGCGGTCGACGCGGAAAGAACGGCGATTGTGCCATAGCTTTTTTGCAATTGCCCCTGGCTTCCCGAAAGCATCGACGAAGTCGGTAATTGCGTCCTCATTGCGCACTTTTGGCAGGACATGCGGAAAAAATGACCGCATCGGCCGAAGGCTTTCGACTGAAGTTTTCGATTTCTGCGAGGTCGTATTTGCCGATGGCGATAGCATCAGCTTCGGGTTTACGGTTTACCGTATGTATACGTAGTAGAAGTTAACAAGAGGCCGGTTTTCCTGTGGATAACCGGTGTTTACCCAAAAGGATCAGCAAGTTGGCGTTCGCACAACCGCGCGCAAAGCATGTGCGGCCAGCGAGCGCTTCGGAGAGTAACTTTTGGGACCGGTTCGGGGCACACGGAGTTACCCCGTTTACGTCCACATCGCGTCCACATTCGATTCGCTGGCAATTCGCGCGGTTATCCACAGACGGGCGGGGATAACCTGAGCCCTTGCTCGCGCGCGGCGCTCAAAGACTGCGTTGACGCAGGGCACGCTGGAGGAACCGCGCGGGATCCAGTTGGTCCGCGAGTTCCCGCTCGAGCGGCCAGGGTTCGCCCTCCAGTTGCGACGCGATCAGTTCCGCCCCCAGCCCCGCCCACACGAGCCCGCGCGAGCCGAACGCATACGCGCCGAAGAGGCCCGGAGCGCGCGGCAGATCGAGCGGCCACGCACCGGCGAGGCGCTGCGCGTCGCGGCGGGCGGCGTCTTCGTCGGCGAGCGGGCCAAGCATCGGCATGCGGTCGCTCGTGACGCAGCGAAACCCCACACGGCCCGTGAAGTCGCCTCGCGCGCCGGCAAGCTCCGGCAGCATGTGTGCGACGCGCTCCAGGTTTTCCGCATGGCCGGCGGCGCGCAGCGCGTGGTCGGCGTCGTCGACTTCATAGGTGGCGCCCGCTAGCGTCACGCCGCCGGCCAGCGGTATCGCATAGCCCTCGCCGATCACCGGCACGCGCAGGTTCGCGAGCGGGCTCGGATCGACGAGCGTGAGCTGGCCGCGCACGATGCGCGTGGGCGCATGGGCGAGCGCAGCGGTGCGCGAGGCGTCGTGGGCATTCGCGAAGATCACCGCGCCCGCCTGCGTGACGAGCTGTCCTGCTTCGTCGAATACCTGCCATTCGCCGGATCCCTCGCCGCCGGCGCGCGCGATGCGACCGATACGCACACCGAAACGCGTCTCGACTTGCGCGCCCGGCAACGCGGCCGCGAACGCGCATTGCGCGCGGCACAGCGACGCCGGGTCGATCGCGCCGCCGCGCGGATAGAACCAGCCGCCTTCCCAACCTTGTCCGAGCGCGACGCCGGCCAGCGCTTCGGCGGCTTCGCGCGTGACGGCGCTCACAAATTCGTTGGGATAGCAGAACGAATCGAGCGCCGCGGCGACGGCGCGCGATTCGTCGTCGGTGGCGAGGTGGAGCAAGCCGGCGCGCGAGCGCCGCGGCGCGTGCCCCGCTGCCTCGAGCGCGTCCCAGCGTCGCAGCGCATAGAGAAAGCTCGCGCGCGTGATGCGTGAGGCGCTGCTGTCGTCACGCGAAATCAGCGGATGAAATACGCCGGCCGGATTGCCCGAGGCCTCGAGCGCGGGCGCGGCGTTGCGCTCGATGAGCGTCACGCGCCAGCCGCGCGCGGCAAGCCGCTCGACGAGCGCGCAACCGGCTAGTCCCGCTCCCACGACGACAGCATGCCGCTCGCGTAGCGCGAGCGGCAGCGGCGGTTCGTGGCGGCGCACGCGCCAGCGCGGCGCGAAGCGTCCGACCAGCATCGCCCGCTTGCCGCTGAAGCCCTGCACTTTGCGGTATTCGAAGCCGTTTTGCAGCAGCGCGCGCTTCACGTCGCCGGAGCTGCTCCAGGTCGCGAAAGTGGCGTCATCGCCGGCAATGCGCGCGAGCGCCTTGAAGACGATCGGCGACCACAGCTCGGGATTTTTCGCGGGCGCGAAGCCGTCGAGGTAGATCGCGTCGGCGCGCATCCACATTTTGGGAAATGCGTCGAGCGCGTCGCCGAAAACGAGCGTGAGCGTCACGCGCCCGCCCGCGAATTCGATCCGGTGAGTGCCGGGCACGAGCATCGGCCAGGCGTCGACGAGTTCGCGCGCGAGCGGCGCTTCGCTTGCACGCGCAACGACCGCGTCGAGCGCCGTGCGCAGGTCGTCGCGCGAGAACGGATGTTTTTCCACCGATACGAAGTGGAGCCGCTCGCAGCGCGCCGGATCGTCGCGCCAGGCGGACCACGTAGCGAGGAAATTCACGCCCATGCCGAAGCCCGTTTCCACCACCGTGAAGATGCGCCGGCTTTGCCAGCGTCGCGGCAGGTCGTTGCCATGCAGGAAGACGGCTTCGGCCTGGGCGAATGCGCCGGCGGTGCTGTGGTAGACGTCGCCATAAGCGGGCGAAAACGGTGTGCCGTCTTCCCGGAAGGCGAGCGTGGCGGGTGTCAGGATGGCGGTCATGAGAAGCGCGAAGCGAGCAGTGAGGAAGAAACGAAGCTGGAAAAAGCATCTGGCGCAGCGTGGCGGCGCCGTCGCAAACGCTTGTCTGGCCGGCGTTTGCGGTCATGCCGCGTTGGCGCGGCGCAACGCGTGGCAGCAGGAAAAACGTCGCTGGCGGAGCGATTTGCATGGGTGCGCGGCTCAAAAACATCTGCACGCCCCAAAAAACACGTATTTCCGCTGCGAATTCTTCGAAACCCTTGTCGTTATTGGGTTTGCGCTGCGCTATCATAGCAAGCGCCGCCCAGGGAAGCGGCAGCACGGCCGTTGCGGCACAGGACACACGCTAGCCGCCGCAACGCGAAAACGCCGGGGTGCTCCGGGTCCGTCGCTGCTCGACGGCGCGGCACGCGTCCGTATAATCGGCGCGTTCGCGCTGTTCGTGTCAACCTAAACACAGAAAGGAACTTCTCAATGAATAAACAGGAACTGATCGACGCCGTCGCAGCACAGACGGGCGCTAGCAAGGCACAAACCGGCGAGACGCTGGACACGCTCCTCGAGGTGATCAAGAAGTCGGTGTCGAAGGGCGACGCAGTTCAGCTAATCGGCTTCGGCAGCTTCGGTTCGGGCAAGCGCGCCGCCCGCACGGGCCGCAACCCGAAGACCGGCGAAACCATCAAGATTCCCGCAGCCAAGACCGTCAAGTTCACGGCTGGCAAGGCGTTTAAGGACGCCGTCAACAAGCGCTAAAGCATTGCCGCTTTAAGTTGACACCCGCCCCTGGCGGGTTTTTTTTCGCTTGCGCGGCTCGCTCGCTTCAGGTGCAAAAACAGGCACAAAAGCAGACGGCGCCGCATTTGCGGCGCCGTCGTTCGTTGCGGTCGCGTCGTTGCGGTCAGTCGGGTCGACGGACGATTTCGCCCTGCGCATTGCCGTGGTCGTGGCCGTCGTGGTCGTGATCGTCGTCGTCCAGCTCCCAGGACGGGAACGGGTCGGCGTAGCCCTGCCAGGCGCCGGGGCCTGCCGCGTATTCCGCATCGGTGAGAAGACACGCGTCGAGCTTCGCGCGCCACGCCTCGCGGTCGAGATCCACGCCGATCATCACCAGTTCCTGGCGCCGGTCGCCGATGCTGGCGTCGTCGAGGTGGCCGTACCAGTCCGCGGCAATTTCCTTTTCGAGCTCGGCGTCCTGCGGCCACGCCTCGCGTGGCAGCGCCGCCCACCATGTGCCGGCAGGTCCGTGCCGGCACACGCCGCCCGCCTGCGAGAGCGTGCCGGTCACTTCGTTGCGCGTGGCGAGCCAGAAAAAACCCTTCGAACGCAGCACGCCCTTCCACTCCTGGTTGAGCAGCGCCCAGAAGCGTTCGGGATGAAACGGGCGGCGCGCGCGATAAACGAAGTTGCTGATGCCGTATTCGTCCGCCTGGTTGCGAGCCGCATGCGAATGCGCGGGATCGTGGCAATGCGCGGGATCGTCGCAATGGTCGTGGTCGTGCAGCGAAGCGAGCCAGCCCGGCGCGCTCGATGCTGCGTCGAAATCGAAGCGGCCCGTATTGATCACTTCCTCGAGCGGCACGGCGCCAAAGCGGCTCACCACCTGCACCGCGCGCGGATTGATGCGCGCGAGAATGTGCTGCAGGCGCGCGAGCTCGTCCTCGCTCACGAGGTCCGCCTTGTTCAGCACGAGCACGTCGCAGAACTCCACCTGCTCGACGAGCAGCTCGACGATCGCGCGGTCGTCTTCGTCGCTCGCCGCGACGCCGCGTTCCGCGAGCTGGTCGGCGCTCGCGTAGTCGCGCGGGAAGTTGAACGCGTCGACCACCGTCACCATCGTGTCGAGGCGCGCGAATTCGCCGGGCGCCACGCCGTTGTCGGCCGCGAACGTGAAGGTCTCGGCGATCGGCATGGGCTCGGCGATGCCGGTCGACTCGATCACGATGGCGTCGAAGCGCTGCCCGGCGCGCGCCGGATCGGCAAGGCGCTGGATTTCGGTGAGCAAGTCGTCGCGCAGCGTGCAGCAAATGCAGCCGTTCGACATCTCGACCACGCGCGCCTCGACGCGCGAGAGCGCCGAGGCGTCGCGCACGAGCGCGGCGTCGATGTTCACCGAGGCGAGGTCGTTGACGATCACCGCCACGCGCAGGCCCGCGCGGTTCGAGAGGATATGGTTGAGCAGCGTGGTTTTGCCCGCGCCCAGAAAACCGGAGAGCACGGTGACGGGCAGTGGCGGCTGGTTCATCGCAGTGTGGTGCAGAAAGTGAAAACGGGGGGAAGCGCCGCGCCCAAAGCGGGAATGCGCGCCGCGCCAGCCAGCATTTTGCACCATGCACGCGCGCCGCGCAGGCCGCGCACGCTCACCGCCCTACTGCCGCCCTACTGCATGAGATGCCACTTGCGCAGGATGTCGGCGATTTGCCGCGCGTACTGGTCGCGCTGCGCGGGCGTTTCGGAGTGGTAAGCGCCGACGGCGGCCCAGCTGTTGCCGTACTTGTTCATCTTCTGGCGCAGATGCCACGCGGCGATATAGACGTTCTTGCACGGCTCCATGAGCGTGCTCGACGAGATGCCGTATTGCGAGAGCGTGGGCAGATGCACGGAATTGATCTGCATGACGCCGTAGTCGGTCGATCCGTTCGCATTCCTGTGTAGCGCGTCGGGCCGGTTGTGCGATTCCTGCCAGGCAATGGCGCGCAGGATCAGCGGATTGACTTTCTGGTAGCGCGCGGCCTCGTCGAAGCAATCCGCGCGGGCGAGCGTGCTGGCGCTCGCGAGGGCGAGCACCACGGCGGCGGCAAGCGTGGCGGACCAGACGTTTTGCATGGCGACTCGCGGGAAAGCTGGCAAATGCGGTTGGAGGGTTCGGACCGGCGGCAGCCCATCGTGGACGGGCGACGCGCGGTCATCGAGTTGGCCCGTGCAGCTTGAACAACGGCGCCCACTCATGCTTGCTTGCCTGAAGTCGGCGAGCGTTGCGTCATCCCCGCATGGAAACGGGAAAGCGAGGCTAGCCGTGCTTCGGGCCGCTCGTATGATACCGGTCACCGACGACGCGTCAAGCTGGCCGATTGGACAAGCGCTGCGCCGCAAGCGAAAGCCCGCCCATCCTCGCTGCCTGCGAGGTGGGCAGATGCTTACAGGGAGCTTGGGGATGGCGGGCGGCAAGGGTTTGGGGATTAGAAGAATTCCCCTGAGCGCCTTTTTTTGTGACAAATTCGACACGAAAAACTGCTACTGTTCCATCTTTTGTTGACCACGGATGTCCGGTTGAGGAGAGCCGGCGCCGGCAGGGGTCGGAAAAGCACAGGCGAGCCGGCCAGTCGGCCGTGCGTCGAGGACGAATAGCCGCGCGCGCCAGCCGCCGGCTTCGATATGACATCCATGAGAAGAAATCGTATGGCTTTGCGCCGCGTCGCCACGGCGCTGCTCGTGAGCGGACTCATTACGGCGCAGCTCGCACACGCGCAGGTCACGCTCAATTTCGTCAACGCCGACATCGACCAGGTGGCCAAGGCCATTGGCGCCGCCACGGGCAAAACCATCATCGTCGACCCGCGCGTGAAGGGGCAGCTCAATCTCGTCTCCGAGAACCCGGTGCCCGAGGACCAGGCGCTCAAGACGCTGCAGTCGGCGCTGCGCATGCAAGGCTTCGCGCTCGTCCAGGATCACGGCGTGCTGAAAGTCGTGCCCGAGGCCGACGCCAAGCTGCAGGGCGTGCCCACCTACGTCGGCAACGCGCCCACCGGGCGCGGCGACCAGGTGGTGACCCAGGTGTTCACACTCAGGAACGAGTCGGCGAACAACCTGCTGCCGGTGCTGCGTCCGCTCATCTCTCCGAACAACACCATTGCCGCCTACCCGTCGAACAACACGCTCGTCGTGACCGACTATGCGGACAACGTGCGCCGCATCGCGTCGATCATCGCGGGCGTGGACACGGCCGCGGGCCAGCAGGTCCAGGTGGTGCCGCTGCACAACGCCAATGCGCTCGACATCGCGCCGCAGATCGCGAAGATGCTCGATCCGGGCGCGATCGGCGCTTCCGACCCGTCGCTCAAGGTCTCGGTGATCGCCGACCCGCGCACCAACTCGCTGATGCTGCGCGCCTCGAACGCGCAGCGCCTCGCCTCGGCGGTTCAGCTGTCGAAGCAGCTCGACGCGCCGACGAGCATGCCGGGCAACATGCACGTCGTGCCGCTGCGCAACGCCGACGCAGTGCAGCTCGCCAAGACGCTTCGCGGCATGCTGGGCAAGGGCGGAAACGACACGTCGTCGTCGTCGGGCAACGGTGCCAACTCGTTCAACCAGGGCGCGGGTGGCTCGGGCTACAACTCCGGCAGCAGCACCTCGACAGGTCTTTCGGGCACGCCGCCGTTGCCCGGCTCGCTCGGCGGCAGCTCGTCGTCGGGCAATTCGATGTCGGGCGGTTCCTCGGGCGGCAACAACGACGCGCCGTTCCTCGGCAGCGACAAGGACAAGGGCGACGACAACACGGCGGGCGGCATGATCCAGGCGGATGCGGCCACCAACTCGCTGATCGTCACGGCGCCGGACCCCGTGTACCGCAACCTGCGCGCCGTCATCAACCAGCTCGACGCGCGCCGCGCGCAGGTCTACATCGAAGCGCTGATCGTCGAGCTGAACTCGAACACGAACGCGAACCTCGGCATTCAGTGGCAGGTCGCGAGCGGCAATGTGTACGCGGGCACCAATCTCGCCACCGGCAACGGCAACAGCATCGTCAACCTGACGGAAGCAGCGGCGGCCGCCGCCAGTACCGGCGGCCTCGCAAACGCGCTCGGGGCGTCCAATCTCCAGCAGGGCCTGAACGTCGGCTGGATCAAGAATATCTTCGGCGTGCAGGGGCTCGGCGCGCTGCTGCAGGCGCTCTCGCAGACGGCCGACGCCAACGTGCTGTCCACGCCGAACCTCATCACGCTCGACAACCAGGAAGCGAAGATCGTCGTCGGTACGAACGTGCCGATCCAGACAGGCTCGTATTCGAATCTCACGAGCGCCACGGCGAGCACGGCGTTCAACACGTTCGATCGCGTCGACGTCGGTTTGACGCTGCATATCAAGCCGCAGATCACCGACGGCGGCATCCTCAAGCTGCAGTTGTATACGGAGGACTCGGCGATCGTGACCGGCACGACCAACGTGGCGACGAATCCGGCCGGCCCCGAGTTCACCAAGCGTTCCATCCAGTCGACCGTGCTGGCCGACAACGGCGAGATCATAGTGCTCGGCGGCCTGATGCAGGACAACTACCAGGTCAGCAACAGCAAGGTACCGCTGCTCGGCGACATCCCCTGGCTCGGCCAGCTGTTCCGCTCGGAGAACAAGACGCGCGCGAAGACCAACCTGATGGTGTTCCTGCGTCCGGTGATCATCAACGACCGCGACACGGCGCAAGCCGTGACGTCGAACCGCTACGACTACATTCAGGGCGTGACGGGCGCGTACCGGTCCGACAACAACCTGATCAAGGACAACGACGACCCGGTCCTGCCGCCGATGCCGCTCGGCCCGAGCCAGGGCGGATCGGCGCTGAACCTGTTCGATCTCGACCAGATGCGGCGTCAACAGGCGATCAGAGCGCTGCCGGCCGCGCCCACAAGCCCGGCAAGCCCCGGCTCGCCCGCCACGCAGATGCAGCCCGCCGAGCCCGTGCAAACCGCGCCCGTGCAGCAGCCGGCCACGAGCACGACGAGGATTCAGCCGTGAGCACGCCTCACGCGCCGGGCGCTGCGGATCGCGAGCCGCCCTCGCCGCTCGCCGCTCGCCTCGTGCCGTACGGTTTTGCGCGGAGCGGCCAGATTCTGGTCGCCCAGCAGCGCGCCGAGGGCCTCGAAGTGTGGATCAGCGAGCGCACGTCGCAGGCGGCCATCGCCGAGGTGGCGCGCAACTTCGGCGCGTTTTCGCTCGTGCGCGTGCCCGCCGACGAACTCGCGCAGGCCATCAACCATGCGTATGCGCGCCAGGACGGCAGCGCCGCGCAGGTGGTGGGCGAAGTCGAAGGCGAAGTCGATCTCTCGCGTCTCATGCAGGACATTCCCGAGGTGGAAGACCTGCTGGAGTCCGAAGACGACGCGCCGATCATCCGCATGATCAACGCGCTGCTGACGCAGGCCGCGCGCGAGCAGGCGTCGGACATCCACATCGAGCCGTTCGAGAACGCCTCGGTCGTGCGCTTTCGCGTGGACGGCACGCTGCGCGACGTCGTGCGGCCGAAGAAGGCGCTGCACGGCGCGCTGATCTCGCGCATCAAGATCATGGCGCAGCTCGACATCGCCGAAAAACGGCTGCCGCAGGACGGCCGCATCACGCTGCGCGTCGGCGGGCGCCCGGTGGACGTGCGCGTCTCCACGCTGCCCACGGGCCACGGCGAGCGCGCGGTGCTGCGTCTGCTGGAGAAGGACGCGCAGCGCCTGAACCTCGAAGCGCTCGGCATGGCCGCCGACACGCTCGCGAAGTTCGACCAGCTGATCGCGAAGCCGCACGGCATCGTGCTCGTGACGGGCCCCACGGGCTCGGGCAAGACCACGACGCTCTACGCCTCGATGTCGCGGCTCGAAACCGCGACGACCAACATCATGACCGTAGAAGACCCGATCGAGTACGACCTCTCGGGCATCGGCCAGACCCAGGTGAACGAGCGCATCGGCATGACGTTTGCGCGCGCGCTGCGTTCGATCCTGCGCCAGGACCCGGACATCATCATGATCGGCGAAATCCGCGACCTCGAAACCGCGCAGATCGCCGTGCAGGCCTCGCTCACGGGCCACCTCGTGCTCGCCACGCTGCACACGAACGACGCGGCCTCGGCCGTCACGCGTCTCACCGACATGGGCGTCGAGCCCTATCTGCTCGCCTCGTCGCTGCTCGGCGTGCTCGCGCAGCGGCTCGTGCGCCAGCTCTGCCCTGCCTGCAAGGAAGAGCGCGTGGAAGACGACGGCAGGAAGCGCTGGCATCCGGTGGGCTGCGATCGTTGCGGCCATTCGGGCTATTCCGGGCGGCGCGGCGTGTACGAGCTGCTGCTCATCGACGAACCGATTCGCGCGCTCATCCACCGCAATGCGGCCGATGCGGAAATCTTCGCGGCCGCCCGCGCGCAAGGCATGCGCACGCTGCGCGAAGACGGCGAGCGCTGGCTGAACGCCGGCACGACGTCGCTCGAAGAGGTGCTGCGCGTGACGGGCGGCGCATGATGGACCGCAAGACGGACTCACAATAAGCGCGAGGGCGATCAGCAACATGCCGGCATTTCGCTTCGAAGCCATCGACGCCACGGGCAAGCCCCAAAAAGGCGTGCTCGACGCCGACAGCGCCCGCGGCGCGCGCGCGCAGTTGCGTGGCCAGGGCCTCACGCCGCTCGTGGTCGAACCGGCTGCGAGCCGCACGCGCGGCGAGCGCGCGCAGCGGCTCGCGCTCGGGCGCAAGCTCTCGCAGCGCGAACAGGCCATCCTCACGCGCCAGCTCGCGAGCCTGCTCGTGGCCGGGCTGCCGCTCGGCGAAGCGCTGGCGGTGCTCACGGAGCAGGCGGAGCGCGACTACATTCGCGAACTGATGGCGGCGATTCGCGCCGAGGTGCTGGGCGGCCATTCGCTCGCCAGCGCGCTCGAACAGCATCCGCGCGACTTTCCCGATATCTACCGCGCGCTCGTGGCCGCAGGCGAGCACACCGGCAAGCTCGGCATCGTGCTGTCGCGGCTGGCCGACTACATCGAGCAGCGCAACGCGCTCAAGCAGAAGATCGTGCTCGCCTTCACGTACCCGACGATCGTCACGATCATCGCGTTCGGCATCGTCACGTTCCTGCTGAGCTACGTGGTGCCGCAGGTCGTGAACGTGTTTGCGAGCACCAAACAGCAGTTGCCTTTCCTCACGATCGTGATGATGGCGCTCTCGGCGTTCGTGCGGCAGTGGTGGTGGGCGGTGCTGATCGCGGTGGCCGTGCTTTCGTGGATCGCGCGCGCGACCTTGCGCCGGCCCGGCCCGCGGCTCGCCTTCGACCGCTGGATGCTCACGGCGCCGCTCGCCGGCAAGCTCGTGCGCGGCTACAACACGGTGCGCTTCGCGAGCACGCTCGGCATTCTGAGCGCGGCGGGCGTGCCGATCCTGCGCGCGCTGCAGGCGGCGGGCGAAACGCTCTCGAACAAGGCGATGCGCATGAACATCGACGAAGCCATCGTGCGCGTGCGCGAAGGCACGTCGCTGTCGCGCGCGCTGGGCAATACGAAGACGTTTCCGCCCGTGCTCGTGCATCTGATCCGTTCGGGCGAGGCGACCGGCGACGTGACGACCATGCTCGATCGCGCCGCCGAAGGCGAAGCGCGCGAACTGGAGCGCCGCACGATGTTCCTTACGAGCCTGCTCGAACCGCTGCTGATTCTGGCGATGGGCGGCGTGGTGCTCGTGATCGTGCTCGCGGTGATGCTGCCGATCATCGAGTTGAACAACCTCGTGCAGTAAGGCGTACGAACCGCACGAAGCGGCGGGAGCTAGCGCATGTAAATGGTGGGACCGGCTGCGTTGGGCGGCAGGAAGATTTCCGAGTGCACGCCGTGGCGGTCGATGACGATCGAGCGGGCACGCACTTCGGCGAGCCTGGAATTCTGGTCGAGCGGGCCGCCGAGCGAAATGGCCTTCGGCGGTTCGCCGCCCACGCTCACGATGGCCGCGGCGCCCTGCGCGAGCGCGAGGATGCCGAAGAGGTGGACGTCCTGCACGGGGTTGCGCTCGAGTTTGCCGCCGAACAGCGTGCCGGCCTGGTCGACCGAAACCGGCGCCTGCGCGGCGGCGGCCTGAACCGGCGCCGCGCGATCGGTGGCGAGGGTGATTGTCCACCATGTGGCCGTCGCGCAGAACACCGCAAATGCGGCGAGGGAAAGTAGTCGGATTTGCAGTGGGTTCATGCGCTCATTGTACGAAGGTTTATGAGATTTTTGATGTGCGCGTTCGCGGTGCCGGCACGGCGCCGAAAAGGCGTCATCGTGTGACATTACAATGACCCGTCACGCGTGCAGCGGCCCCGCCGGCGGAACCGGCGGGCCGCCCCGGCAGGCGGGACGAAGCGCGGCGCACAGGCGTGCTCCGCAACCATATCTAGAGAGGGAGGAAGGAACTCATGTCCATGTGGGCTCAACGCCGTGGCGAAATCCAGGCAATGCGCGCGCGCCGTCAACGCGGCTTCACGCTCATCGAAATCATGGTCGTGATCGCGATCCTCGGCATTCTGGCCGCGCTGATCGTGCCGAAGATCATGAGTCGTCCCGATGAAGCACGCCGCGTCGCCGCGCGTCAGGACATCGGCACGATCATGCAGGCGATGAAGCTTTACCGGCTCGACAACGGTCGCTACCCGACCCAGGACCAGGGATTGCAGGCGCTCGTGCAAAAGCCGACCACCGACCCCGTGCCGAACAACTGGAAGGACGGCGGCTATCTGGAGCGTCTGCCGAATGATCCGTGGGGCAATCCGTACCAGTATCTGAACCCGGGCGTGCACGGCGAGATCGACGTCTTCAGCTACGGCGCCGACGGGAAGGCCGGCGGCGAAGGCAACGACGCCGACGTGGGGTCCTGGCAGTAATTCACCGGCCGCCCCGCGCCCCGCAATCATGCAACCGCACCGCCCTTCCCCTTGCCGGGACCGCCGATACCCCCACGCGAACCTCCGTTCGCGTGGGGCGGGCTTCACGCTGCTTGAAATGCTCGTGGTGCTGCTGATCGCAGGGCTGCTCATCTCGCTCGCTTCGCTTTCGCTGTCGCGCAATCCGCGCACCGACCTGAACGAAGAAGCGCAGCGTCTCGCGCTGCTGTTCGAGTCGGCGGGCGACGAGGCGCAGGTGCGCGCGCGGCCCATCGCCTGGCAGCCGCTCGCCGGCGGGTTTCGCTTCGATGTTCGCACCGAGGACGGCTGGCGTCCGCTGCGCGACGATCTGCTCGGTCAGCGCCAGTGGGAAGGCGGCGTGACGGGCGTGGCGATCACCTATCCCGGCGGCGGCGACACGCAGGCTGACCGCCTCGTTTTCGGCACCGAAGCCGTCGACGTACCGGTGCAGGTAACGCTCTTTTCGGCAGCGGGCCGCGCGACGATCGTCGGCACGGGCACGGGCCGCTTCGAGGTGCGCTGAGATGCGCTTTCCGATGCGTAGCGAAACGCGTGCGAGCCAGGGCCGCCGCAGCGCCCGGCGGGGTCGCCCGCCGCGCGCGCGCAACGGGCGCGGCTTCACGATGATCGAAGTGCTGGTTGCGCTCGCAATCATCGCGATCGCCCTCGCCGCTTCGCTGCGCGCCGTGGGCAGCCTCGCCGCGAGCGAGGCCGACCTGCACGACCGCCTGCTCGCGGGCTGGAGCGCCGACAACGCGCTCGCGCAGCTGCGGCTCGCGCATGCGTGGCCCGACGTGGGCGAAAGCCGCTTCGACTGTTCGCAGGGCAATCTGCAGCTCACCTGCACGCAGCACGTGGCGACCACGCCCAATCCTGTGTTTCGCCGCGTGGAGGTGTCGGTGACGACGCCCGGCCGCTCCGGCAATCTCGCGCAACTCGTCACGGTGCTCGCCAATGAGACGAACCGCTCGCTGTGACCGCGCGCGGCGCCCGCGCGGCTTCACGTTGATCGAGCTGCTCGTTGCGATCGCCATCATGGCCGTGGTGGCGATCCTCTCGTGGCGCGGGCTCGACGAAATCGTGCGCGGGCGCGAGACCATCACGCGCTCGATGGCCGAAGAACGCGTATTCGCGCAGATGTTCGACCAGATGCGCATCGACGCACGCGAGGCGGTTTCCGACGACGAAGCAGCGGGCCCCGCCATTTCGCTCGGCGGCGGCGCGCTGCAGATCGTGCGCGCATTCGCGGTGCCGCCCGGCGCCGCGCCGCGGCTCCAGGTCGTGCGTTACCGCGTGACGGGCGGCCAGGTGGTGCGCTATGCGTCGCCGCCGCTGGCCAGTCTCGGGGAGCTGCGGCGCGCGTTGCGCGGCGGCGAGAGCGACGACTGGAGCGCGCTGCCGATGATGCGCGGCGTGGGTGCCATCAGCGCGCGCCTTTACGTGCCGAAGACCGGCTGGACCTCGAACATGGAGGACGTGCGCTCGCAGCTCAACGGCAACGCCAACAGCCTCAAGGTGCCGCAGCTCGGCAACGCCCCCTTGCCGCGCGCGGTGACGGGCGTGCAGGTGAGCGTGAGTTCGCGCTCGCTCGAGCGGCCCGTGACGCGCATCTTCCTGGTGGGAGAATGACGTTGCGCATACAACGAGCTCCTCACAGGCGATCGACGCGCGCTCACGCGCCGGCAAGCAGGCGACGGCGCGGCGCGGCGATTATCAGCGCGCTGCTCGTCGTGGCGCTTTCCGCGATTCTCGTCTCGGGCATGCTCTGGCGTCAGCAGGTGCAGTTGCGCCGCATCGAGAACCAGCGGCTGCTGGCGCAGGCGCAATGGATCGCGCGCGCGTCGCTCGACTGGACGCGCCTCGTGCTGCGCTCCGAAGCGGACACGTCGGCGGGCATCACCTATCTGGGCGGCGCGTGGGGCGTGCCGCTCGCGAAAACGCGGCTCTCCGACTTTCTCGGCCAGATCGGCGAGGTGCGCGCGGAAGAAGGCGCCGAAACGTGGCTCTCGGGCGCGATCGAGGACGCGCAGGCGCGCTTCAATCTGCGCGATCTCGTGGCGACCACGTCGCCCGGCTCGCTGCAGCTGAACGTTACGCAAATCGAGGCCTTCGCGCGCCTCCTGCAGATTCTCGGCATCGACCCGCAACTCGCGAAGAACGCCGCGGCATACCTGCGCGCGGGCCTTGCCTACTCGGCGACGCGCTTCCAGACGCAAAGCACGGCGGCGAGCGGCGCCTCGCAAACCCAGCTTCTGGCGGGCGGCGGCTCGGCGGGTGGCGGCAACTTCACCGACAACCCCGGCCTTGCCGACGCCGACAACAACAACGGCGTCGCGCCGCTCCTCATGACGAGCGTGGATTCCCTGCTCGACGTGCCCGGTTTCACGCCCGAAGCCGTCGCGCGGCTGCGCCCGTTCGTGACGGTGCTGCCCACGGTGACGCCCGTGAACATGAACACGGCGAGCGCCGAGGTGATCGCCTCCATGGTGACGGGCATGAGTCTGTCGAGCGCGCAAGCTCTCGTCGCGCACCGCCAGAACGTGTTTTTCCGCAATGTGGGCGACGTGCAGCTCGCGCTCGAAGGCGTCGGCGTGAACCAGGTCTCGATCGACACCACGCAGATGGACGTCAACACGAGCTATTTTCTCGTGCATGGGCGCGTGCAGCACGAGCGCGCCGAGGTGGACCGCACGACGCTCGTCTGGCGCGACCCGCTCACCCATACGACGCGCATCGTGCGCGTCAGCGACGAACCATGAACCCGTCCCCGATCAACATCGAAAAGAGGTGCGTTTGAGCACGCTGATCGTTCTCATGCCGCCGCGCGACCCGGCGGTCCACTCGCAGGAATGGCAACTGCCGGAGCTGCCGTTCGTGCTGCTCGACAAGGCGGGCAACACGCAGCGTGCGGGCCGTGCGTCGCTCGGGCTGCTGCCCAAGGCCTCGGCCACCGTCCTGCTGATCGCCGCGCGCGACCTGCTCACGCTCGCCGCCGCCGTGCCGCCGCTCAAGGGGCCCCGGCTGCGCCAGGCGTTGCCGAACGTGGTCGAGGATCATCTGATCCAGGACGCGCAGACCTGCCACCTCGCGCTTGATCCGCAGCGCCTCGCCGACGGACGCCAGGTCGTCGTCGCCATCGATCGCGGCTGGTTCCGCTTTCTCGTGGAGGGCTTCGCCGCCGCGGGGCACCGCAATCTGCGCGCGGTGCCGGTGGCGCGCTGCCTGCCGTTGGCGCAGGCGCCAAAGACGGCCGGGCCCGCCGAGCCGGGCTCGATCGCCACCGATGCCGAGGGTGCCGGGAGTGCCGACGTTCCCGCCCTCGAACCCGTGACCGCCTGCGTGCTTGGACACGTCGTATCGACCGCGCCGGCGCTCCTGCCCGGCGCCGCGCCGGAGCCGGCGGCCGCCACGGCGGACGCGGCGCTCGAACTGGCGATCGTGCGCGGCGCGCTGGCCGAGGGTTTCGCGGTGCCGGCCGCGAGCGTCGCCGCGACCGTTTCGGCGCTCGCCGGCGCGGCGCCGGTCTCGGGCTACGTCCTCGCCAGTCTGCCGGGCGAGCCGGCCAGCGCCGCCGCACGCGCGTCGTTGTCCGCCGCGCTGCCCGGCGCGCAAACGCTCACGTTCGAGGCGCTCGCGCGCCGCGCCCTGGCCTGCCGCTTCGACCTGTGCCAGTTCGAGTTCGCCTCGCAGCCGTGGCGGCTCGACCGCGCGACGCTGCGCCGCCTGCGCGTGCCGATCGCGCTCGTGGCGGCGTCGCTCGTCGTGGCCATCGTCGGCGCGAACGTGCAGTGGCTCATGATGGCGCGTCAGCGCGACGCCATCAGCGCGCAGATGACCGAACTGCTCCTCAACGCGTTCCCGAAAACGACGGTCGTGCTCGACCCCGCCGGCCAGATGGCGCGCCAGCTCCAGCAGTTGCGCCTCGCCGCGGGCGAGCCCTCGCGCGACGACTTCCTCGCGCTCTCCGACGGCCTCGCGCGCTCGCTTGGCCCGGTGCCCTCGAACGGCATCGCGGCGCTCGACTATCACGACCGGCGTCTGGACGTGACCTTCAAGCCCGGCGTCAACGTCGACGCGGATCTCGTCAAGCGCCTCGCGCGCAACGGCCTCGCGGGCACGACGGACGCGAGCACCGGCAAATGGACCATCAGGAGCGCATCGTGAAGACAACGGCTGTGGGCGGTGCCTGGTCCGAGGCCTGGACCGGGTTCTGGGAGGCGCGCTCGGTGCGCGAAAAGACGCTGCTCACGTGGGGCGGCGCGGTGCTGGCGCTGGCGATAGGCTGGTCGGTGCTGTGGCAGCCGGCATCCGACGGCCGCGCCCGCTTGCGCGAGAGCTTGCCCGGCATGCAGCGCGAGCTTGCGCAGATGACGGCCGAGGCCGACGAGTCGCGCGCGCTTGCCGGCGCCGCGGCGAGCGTGGCGCCCGGCGGTCAGGCGCTCAAGGACGCGCTGACGGCCTCGCTGTCCGATCACGCGCTGACGGCTGCCCAGGTCCAGCTGATCGGCGCGACGGTGCAGGTGCAGATGAAGAACGCGTCGTTTGCGGCGTGGACCGCGTGGCTCGACGACGTGCGCAAGCAGTTCAAGGTGCAGGTGGTCGAGGCGCACGTGAGCGCGCTGAAGGCTGACGGCCAGGTCGACATCACGGCCTCGCTGCAACCGGCGAACACGCGCTGACGCCTGCCCGGAGAACGACGCAATGAGTGACTGGATGCGGCGCCTGCGCGCCGCGTTGCCCTGGCTGATCGTGGGCGTGCTGTCGAGCGGCGCGGTGCTGCTCGCCCGTCTGCCGGCGGCCTGGATCGCGCCGCAGTTCGCGCGCGCGACCCAGGGGCACGTGAATCTCGTCGATCCGCAAGGCTCGCTCTGGCACGGCTCGGCGACGCTGATGCTCGCCGCCGGCCGCGACGCGAGCGGCGCGACGCTGCTGCCGGGGCGCATTGTCTGGCGCACGGCGTTCTGGCCGCTTTTCGTCGCGCGCGTGCGCATGGAGATGTCGCAAACCGAGGCGATGCCCGATGCGGTGACGGTCGAGGCGTCGCCGCGCGGCGCGAACGTGAGCGCGGGCGCGATCGCCGTGCCCGCTTCGCTGCTCGCGGGCCTCGGCGCGCCGTTCAATACGCTCGATCTGGATGGCAACGTGCGCCTCGAATGGAGCCCGTGGCGCATCTTCGGCACGGACGCGTTCGGCCGCCTGACCGTGTCGCTCGCCGACATGAGCTCGCGCGTGTCGCTCGTGAAGCCGCTCGGCACGTACCAGGTGGTGCTGCAGGCGCAGGGCGCGTCGTCGACGCTCGATCTCTCGACACGGAAAGGACCGCTCATGCTCGACGGGCACGGCACGTTTTCGCGCGCGTCGGCGTCGTTTCTGGGCACCGCGAGCGCGTCGCCGGATCAGCGCGAGAACCTCGCCGGGCTGCTCAACCTGCTCGGCCGGCCGGTCTCGCCGGGAACCGTCGCGCTGACGTTCATGCGCTGACTTCGGTGCGCGCCCGCGTGAGCGGGCTCGCGCGTGTCACTGCGATTGCGTGCCGGACACCGGCACGGAGGCCGCCGAAGTTGCCGAAGCCGCGGCCGGCGCGGCCACGCTGCCGGTTTCGCGGTCCATCTGCGAGACATCCCAGCCGCCGCCCAGCGCCTTCACGAGCCCCACCGACGACACCATCCGCTGCCCGCCAATGCTTACGAGCTTTTGCTGCGCGGTGAACGCCGTGGCTTGCGAGGAAAGCACGTTCTGGAAATCGGTCGTACCGGCCTTGTACTCGTTCGTCACGATCGCGAGCGCGTGCTGCGCCGACTCCACCGCCTGTTGCTGCACGACGATTTCCTGAGCGAGGATGCGCTGCGAAGCGAGGTTGTCCTCGACGTCCTGGAACGCGGCCAGCACCGTTTGCCGGTAAGCGGCCACCTGCTGGTCGTAGGCGGCGCGCGCGGCCTCGGTCTGCGCCTTGCGCAGGCCGGCATCGAAGATCGTGCCGGCAAGCGAAGGCCCGAGCGTCCAGAAGCGTGAAGGCATCTGCAGCAACTGCGAGAACACCGAGCTTTCGAAGCCGCCGCTCGCGGAAAGCGTGAGCGTCGGGAAGTACGCCGCGATGGCGACGCCGATCTGCTCGTTGGCGGCGGCCGCCTTGCGCTCGGCCGAGGCGATGTCGGGCCGGCGTTCGAGCAGCGCCGAAGGCATTGCGAGCGGCACCGTGGGCGGCGTGGCGGCGAGCGGCGACGGCGCGATCGAGAAGGTGGAAGCCGGCTGGCCAACCAGCACGGCGATCGCATGCTCGTCCTGCGCGCGCGCGACGCCATTGTCGATCGCGGCGGCCTGGGCGGACTGCAGTTGCGTTTGCGCCTGGATCACGTCGGCGCGGCCCGCCACGCCCTGTGCGTACTGGTTCTGCGTGAGCTGCAGCGACTTCTGGTAGGCCACGACCGTGTCGTCCAGCAGCTTTTGCTGCGCGTCGAGCGAGCGCAGCGTGAAGTACGTCTGCGCGAGCGTGGCCTGGGCCGACAGACGCGCATTCGCGAGATCGGCGGCCGCGCCCTGCTGGCTCGCCTCCTGCGAGCTGACCGTACGGCTCACCTTGCCCCACAGGTCGGGTTCCCAGGTGGCGTCGAGTCCGAGGTTCACGTTGTTCGCGATGTCGCCGCTCGAGAGTCCGCCGCTCGAGTTGGACACGCGCGTGGGCGTATGCGAGCGCGTGCCCGAGAACGAGCCGCTGATCACGGGGAAGTACGCCGCGCGCGCCTCGCCCACGAGCGCGCGCGCCTGGCGCCAGGCGGCAGCGTATTGCGCGACGGTCTGGTTGCCGGCGTTGAGCTGATCCATTAGCGCATTGAGCTGCGCGTCGTCGTAGACGAGCCACCAGGCGCCGCGGTCGGCGGTATCGGCTGGCTGCGCGACCTTCCAGCCCTCGGGCGCTTCCTTGTAGGAAGCCGGCACGTCGGCGGCGGGCCGATGATAGTCGGGGCCGACGGCGCAGCCCGTCAGCTCAAACGCGAGTGCGGCGGCCGCGCCCAGCAAGGCCAGTGTGAAAAAAGACGTGGGCGCGCGGCGCGCAACGGCCCCGGCGGCTGCGCCGGGGCGGACGAAACGGCAAGGCATGCAAGGATTCCTGTCGATGCAACCGGCGCACGGTCAGGCGGCCGGGCGCGCACGGGGTTGTCGCGCTGCGGCAATGGTAGCGCACGTGCTATTTGTTACGCGGAATCCGGAAGCTTACGCGCGAGAGGGGTTCGCGGGTGTTACGCGACGACACGCACAGGTTACGCGTCGTTACGACGGCGTTTGGACACACGACACGCGAGCTGTCCGCCGCCGCATACGGGCGCCGCGGCCGCAGCCGGAACGACTGCCCCCGCGGACGCCGTTTCATGCCGCGCGCGCCGGCGTCGTGCCCAGACCATGGCGACCACGGCGATCGAGCCGCCCGGCAGCGCGAACATGGCTGCATACAACGCGAGCTTGCGCCAGCGCGACGACGCGCCGGCCTTCGCGAACGCGAGACGGGCGGTGCCGGTGACGGAGCGGCCAAGACCGCCGAGCGCGTTGATCAGATAAAGCATGGTGTGGCGAGTGAAGGAATGAAGGCGCGGCGGAGAATGGAAAAGCCTGCGAGTGCTTGCCTGTCATAATATTGACTATGCAATCAAGTCACAACATACTTTGCATTGCATCAATCGATCTGTTGTTTTTTCGCGCCGATGTGGCAACCATCGCCTCTTCGGGTTCTTGCGATCCGTCCCCCGATTTATCTGCCTGAGCAGGGAAGCAACCGGCTATAATTCGCCGGTTTTTTTGAGATGCAGCCAGGCGATGCCATGAGCGACGGTCTTTCCGTTCCGGCCAGGATGGGCGTGGAGCCGAGTCTCGGCTATTTCCTCTCGACCGCGCGCAATGTGCTCGCCGGGCGCATGGACCGCGCGGTTGCGCCGCTCGGGCTCACGTCGTCGCAAATCGGCGTGATTCTTCTGCTGTGGTTCGAGCGCGCCCGCACGCCCAACGAGATGTCGCGCGTGCTCTCCTATGACACCGGCTCCATGACCCGCATGCTCGACCGTCTCGAGAAGAAGGGGTTTCTTGTGCGCCAGCGCAGCCAGTCGGACCGGCGCGTGGTGGAACTTGCGCTCACCGGGCAAGGCCGCGAAGCGGCGCAGCAACTGCCCGATCTGATCGCGTCGGTGATGACCGAGCAATTGCGCGGCTTCGCCCCCGAGGAAGTCGCGACGCTCGTTCACTTGCTGCAGCGCTTCATCGCCAATGACGGCTCGACTACGCCGCTCTGCGCGTCCATCGATGAACCCGGCCACGGCGAGCAAGCGCCGGGGAAGGAAGACGGCGAGCGCTAGCATAGACGGATAAAAACGGCGCGTCGCGCGGCAGCGCAGCACGCGCTTTATTTTGGAAATTTCACTGTCTGGGCAGAGAATGCACAGACACGAAATGGCAACCGGCCCGCGCGGCCGCTTTGATGCAACCGCGCCAGCCGGTCAAACAAGGACACGGAACATGGCAGCTTCCCCCGCGGCGCCCGCGCAGGCCGAATCCGCATCGTTTTCCGGCGGCACGCTCGCGCTCCTCACGGTCGGGCTCGCGCTCGGCACCTTCATGGAAGTGCTGGACACCTCGATCGCGAACGTGGCCGTGCCGACCATCTCGGGCAACCTCGGCGTCGCCAATAGCGAAGGCACGTGGGTCATCTCGTCATATTCAGTCGCTTCCGCGATTGCGGTGCCGCTCACCGGGTGGCTCGCGCGCCGCGTGGGCGAAGTGCGCCTCTTCACGCTCTCCGTGCTGCTCTTCACGGTGGCGTCGGCCGCTTGCGGTTTCGCGACGAACTTCGAGACGCTCATTGCGTTCCGTCTCGTGCAAGGGCTCGTTTCCGGGCCGATGGTGCCGCTCTCGCAGACCATCCTCATGCGCTCCTACCCGCCCGCCAAACGCGGCCTCGCCCTCGGACTTTGGGCGATGACCGTGATCGTCGCGCCCATTTTCGGCCCGGTGATGGGCGGCTGGATCACGGACAACTACACCTGGCCGTGGATCTTCTACATCAACGTGCCGATCGGTCTTTTCTCGGGCGCCTGCGCGTTCCTGCTGCTGCGCGGCCGCGAGACGAAGACGACGAAGCAGCGCATCGACGCCGTCGGTCTTGCGCTGCTCGTGATCGGCGTGTCGTGCCTGCAGATGATGCTGGACCTCGGCAAGGACCGCGACTGGTTCAACTCGAAGTTCATCGTCACGCTCGCCATCGTCGCGGCGGTGTCGCTCGCGTTCATGCTCGTCTGGGAGGCGACGGAAAAAGAGCCCGTGGTCGATCTATCGCTCTTTGGCGATCGCAACTTCGCGCTCGGCGCGATGATCATCTCGTTCGGCTTCATGGCGTTCTTCGGCTCGGTCGTGATCTTTCCGCTCTGGCTGCAGACGGTCATGGGCTACACGGCCGGGCTCGCGGGCCTCGCCACCGCGCCTGTCGGACTGCTCGCGCTCGTGCTCTCGCCGCTCATCGGGCGCAACATGCACCGGCTCGATCTGCGCATGGTCGCAAGCCTGGCCTTCATCGTGTTCGCGCTCGTCTCGCTCTGGAACTCCACCTTCACGCTGGACGTGCCGTTCAACCACGTGATCTTGCCGCGTCTCGTGCAAGGTATCGGCGTGGCCTGCTTCTTCGTGCCGATGACGACCATCACGCTCTCGAGCATTCCCGACGAGCGTCTTGCCAGCGCCTCGGGTCTGTCGAACTTCTTGCGCACGCTCTCGGGCGCGATCGGCACGGCCGTGAGCACGACGTTCTGGGAAGACGCCGCGATCTACCATCACGCCGTGCTGTCGGAATCGGTGAGCCCGTATTCGCAGAACACGGTCGCCTACCAGGATGCGCTCGCGAGCCTCGGTTACGCGGGCCAGAGCCTGACTGCCAGGCTCAACGACGTCGTGACGACGCAGGGCTACATGATGGCCACCAACGACTTCTTCCGCATTTCCAGCGTGGTGTTCATCGCACTGGCCGTGCTGGTGTGGGTGACGAAGCCGAGAAAAGGCGCGGGACCGGCAATGGGGCATTGATCGCCCCGCGAACGTTGCGCCGTGCGATGCGCGACGAGCTGCATCGTCGGCCGATACGGTTCGAAACCCGCTGATTTGCGATCTCGCCGCCAACCAGCGGCGGCGAGGATCTTCGACACGATCAATGCGCGCTGGACGCGGGCTCCGCAACGGCCGCGCCGCTCACGCCGGCCGTGTCGCCGCCGCTGCCCGTGGAGGTGTCGCCGGGAATGGGCGCGTCGACGCCGCTGCGCACGTATTGCTTGAACGCGGCACCCGCCGACCAGGGGTTCGGCTTGCAGCCGAGCGAGCTGTCACAGTGCGCGGCGAAGCCGATCGTGGCGGTGCCGTCGCTATTCGCCGACTTCGTGATTTCGTAGGCGAGCAGACGCCGCCCGCCTCCGGGGCCCGAGGTCTGGATCAACGTGTCGGTCACGGTCTGCACTTCGTACTTCGAATGACTGCGCACCCAGTCCTCGGCGCGTTGCCACCAGAGATCGCATTCCGCCTTGTTCGCGCAGGTGAGCGGCGCGGTTGCGATCTGCATGACGTCGGGATTGACCTGCCCGCGCGACGCGCAGGCCGCAGCCGTCGCGCACAGCAGGATCGCAAGGATTCGTTTCATCGCGTGGGTTCCTCCCAGAGTAAGCCGCGTGGCGCGGCCCGTGCATTTTTTGATGTTCATGGCGCGGTTCGCCCGGTGAGGCCGCCGTATGTCAACGCACGGACAACGCACCACCCACCCTGGTTGGACCGCATTTGCACGCTGGCGTTGCGAGCAAATGCGGTGCCTGGGACGAGCGCCGATAGCGCCGACAGGACGAGCGCGCCGCGTTCAGACGCTGAAGCGGTTGAGCGTGTAGGCGCGGTATGCGGCGACGAAGGCGTCGAACGAGCCGACTTCGTCGCGTTCGAGTTGCGCCTGCTCGACAAGGGAGTCGCGCGCGAGCGCTTCGAACTCCGCCGTGGTCGCGGCGTCGAGCGGACGCGCGAGGAAATGCGCCGCATGGCGCTCGCTCTGCGCGAGCCCGAACTGCAGGAAGGACTGCCTGCCGTCGCGCATGGTCTGCAGCACGCGCGCCGAAGGCGTGAGCACAGGGTCGGCGAGCTTCGCGCGTTGCGTCGCGAGCGAGCGCGCATGCTCGTCGCCGCCGCGCGCCGCGTCGAGCGTGGCGGCGGCACGGCCGATCTTCTCGAGCAGTTCTTCGGCCCAGTCCTGCATCGGCACGTCCTCGCCATCGCGCTTGAGCGCGAGACCCGGGCGGCGCCCTTCTTTCGTCACCAGGCCGAAATTCGCATTCGATTCGGCGTAGGCGCCGGCGGACAGGAAAGGGCTGTCGTCGAGCGCGCACGCGAGCAGGTACGCGTCGAGAAAGCGCGCAGTTTCGAGCGAGATGCCGGTGGGCTCGAACGGGTCGATGTCCATGCAGCGCACTTCCACGTACTGCACGCCGCGCGCGGCGAGCGCATGCAGCGGCCGTTCGCCCGGACGCGTCACGCGCTTGGGGCGGATCGTCGAATAAAACTCGTTTTCGATCTGCAGGACGTTGGTGTTGATCTGCACCCACTCGCCGTCGCGATGCGTGCCGATCGCCTCGTACGGCGGATACGGCTGGCTCACGGCCTGCGCGAGCGCGTCGAGATAGCCCGCGAGCGTGTCGTAGTCGGCGCGCAAGGCGGACTGGCCCGTCGTGTTCGAGTAGCCGAGGTCGCTCATGCGCAGGCTTGTCGCATACGGCAGATAGAGCGTGTCGGCGTCGAACGCTTCGAGCTTGTGCTCGCGGCCGCGCAGGAAGCGCGCATCGAGCGCGGGCGACGCGCCGAACAGGTACATCAGCAGCCAGTTCGTGCGGCGGAAATTGCGGATCAGCGCGAGGTAGCGCTCCGACTGGTAGTCGGTGAGCGTGGCCGTGGACTGATGATGCGCATGCAGCACGCGCCACACGTCTTCGCTGAGCGAATAGTTGTAGTGAATGCCGGCGATGCACTGCATCGTGCGACCGTAGCGCAGCGCGAGCCCCATCCGGTACACGTGCTTGAGACGGCCGATGTTCGAGCTGCCGTAGCGCGCGATGGGGATGCCGTCGTCGGTGTCGGGCAAGAGTCCCGGCATCGATTCGTTCCAGAGCATTTCGCCGTCGCGCGCGAGCACGGCGTAGACGAAGCGATGCAGTTCGTCGAGCTTGCTGAGCGTGATGGACGCATCGGGCTCGGCGGCCGTGATGATTTCGATCAGCGCTTCCGAGTAGTCGGTCGTGAGCGAAGGATGCGTGAGCGCGGAACCGAGCGCCGCCGCGTGCGCCGTCATGGCGAGACGGCCGTCGCGCGTCACGCGCAGGCTCTCTTTCTCGATGCCGCGCAGACCGCGCGTGAGCGCGTCGCGATGTGGCCCGTCGCCCAGCACGGAAAGGCGCTGCGCGAGAACGTCGTTCGTGCGTGTAGAGGTCGTGTCGGACATTGAGGCAAGTCGGGCTCGGGCCGGCGCCGCGGTGCTGCACGCGCTCGCCGGCCGGGATTTTTTTCGGTAGCGGGCACTTTAACATCTCGCCGGGAGACCTGCTCGGGGCGGCTTCGGGCGGGTTTTGCCCGGCTCGCGCGCTGTCTCGCAGGGGCAATGGCGGCTGGCGCGCGCCCTCGTCCTCGCGTGGCCTTATCCGCCGCGCGCCGCGCCCGCGCGGTCGGCGATCTCGTTCCACAGATGCATGGCGGCGTACGCGCGCCAGGGGCGCCATGCGTCGGTGCGAGTGCGCTGTTGCGTCGCGCGCGCGAGCGCCGGGTCACGCGCCGCGATCGCCTGCATGAGCACGAGATCCGTGGCCGGCCACGCGTTCGCGTCGCGCCACGCGCGCATCGCGACGTACTCGACGGTCCACGGCCCGATGCCCGGCAAGGCGAGCAGCGCGGCGCGCATCGCGTCGAGGTCGGCGGTCGCGGTGGCGTCGATTTGTCTGCTTTGACGTTTGCCGCGCGGCGTGAGCGTATCCGCCGCGCCGTAGTCGCGCTCGATGACCACCGCGCCGCCCGCCACGGCCTGCGCGAAGCCCTGCAACGCGGCGACGCGCTTGCCCGGCATGCCGATGCCTGCGAGATCGGCGGCAGCGAGCGCGGCGGGTGTCGGAAAACGCCACGCGGTGCGGGCGTGCGCATGGTCGTCGATGCGCTTGCCGACGCGCTCGACGAGGCGTCCGACGATCGTCGTCGCCGCTTTCACGCTGACCTGCTGGCCGACGATCGCGCGCACCACGAGCTCGAAGCCGGACCACGCGCCCGGCACGCGCAGGCCGGGCACGGCGGCGACGAGCGGCGCGAGCCATGGGTCGGTGCGCAAATGCGCGGCGATCGTGGCGGGATCGGCCTGCAGATCGAACATGCGCGAGAGCGGCACGGCGAGCGCCGCCGCATGCGCGCAGACGGGCCCGTCGATTCGTACGACGAGGCAATGCTTGCGCGCGTGGCGGCGCACCGCGAGCGTCCCGCTCGCGCCGTTGAAGTCGATGGCGCGCAGCCAGGCGCCGTCCTCCACCGCCTCGACGCCCGGCGTCGCGCGGCCGCTGAAAAAGCGCAGCACGCGCGGCCAGTCGTAAGGCGCGCGGAACGGCAGTTCGAGCGTGGCGCTTTCCGTCAGCGCCGGGCAGCGGGCGTCGGACGGCTGGGCGACGGCGCTCAAGCGGCGGTCTCCGGGGTGCCGGCGCGGTCCGTGGCCGAACGGGTTTCCTTCGCTGCCGTTCCCGATGCGCCGCGGCCGCCCGCTTGCGCGGCATCGGCGCGCGGAGCGCCTGGCTGGATCTCGCCCGCGCGCGCTTCGGCGTCGATCAGTGCCGCCTTGCGCTCGAGTCCCCACCGATAGCCGGCCAGCGAACCGCTCTTCTGCACGACGCGATGGCAGGGAATCGCCAGCGCCACGGGGTTCGACGCGCACGCGCTCGCGACGGCGCGCACCGCGCGCGGCGCGCCGAGCGTCTCGGCGATCTGCGTATAGCTGCGCGTCTCGCCGTAGGGAATGCGCTGAAGTGCGTCCCAGACGCGCTGCTGGAACGCCGTCGCGGCGATGTCGAGCGGGAGGTCGAAGCGTTCGCGCCGGCCGTGCAGATAGGCATCGACCTGGGCGACGAACGGCGCGACCGCCGCATGGTCTTCGATGCATCGCGCGTTCGAGAAGTCTTCGGTGAGCGCGGCGGCTAGCGTTGCGGCATCGTCGCCGAACGCGATCCGGCAGATGCCTTTCGAGGTCGCGGCGATGAGCACGAAGCCGATCGGCGTGGGGGTTGCGGCGTAGCGGATCGTCAGCCCGGCACCCTTGCGGCGGTAGGCCGAGGGCGCCATGCCGAGTTCGCCCGGCACGCTGTGATAGAGCCGCGACGACGAGCCGAAGCCCGCGTCGGCGCTCGCGCGCGTGACGTCGGCGCCCTCGCCCAGCGCGTCGCGCAGCACGGCGCCGCGGCGCGCCGCCTGGTACTGGCGCGGCGAAACGCCGAGCACGCGCTTGAAGAGGCGTTGAAGGTGAAACGGGCTCAGGTGCACGGCCTCGCCCAGTTGCGCGAGCGTAAGGCGCTGCTGTGGATCGGCTTCGAGAGCCGCGCGGGCGCGCCGCACGATTTCGAGCTCGCGCGGCAGGCCGCCCGGACGGCAGCGCTTGCATTCGCGGTAGCCGGCTGCGCGCGCGGCGTCGGCAACGGCGAAGAATTCGATATTCTCGCGCCGCGGCAGCCGCGACGCGCACGACGGACGGCAAAACACGCCGGTCGTGCGCACGGCGTAAAAGAACGCGCCGTCTGCGCGGGCGTCGCGCGAAGTGACGGCCTGCCAGCGGTCGGCGTCGCTCGTCCACGCGCCGCCGGGGGTATCGTCGGCGGGTTTCGTGGCCGGTTTCCTGTTGGGGACGGCGCTCATCTCACAACTCCTCGTAGGGCCTTCTGGATAGCTTCACTGTAGCCCCGCTTCCGGGCGACGGCGCGCCGGATCTTGCGCTGTCATTACCGCCGACACCCTGTCGCACTGGCACTTTTTTCGGCCTTCGGTGAATCCCTGGTGGCGCTTTGCGGGCTCCCGTGCGACGAAATGCACAAATTGCGGGTTTTCCCTTAAAAAGTTGTTGCGTTGCGTCAGACGGCTGTGTATAGTGGTTTCTGTCTCCTCCATGTCTCCTCCTGATATGGATTAAGCCCGCTCACAGCAGCGGGCTTTTTTTCGTCCAGCAATTTTGCGCGCGTGTCGAGCCGGTTTCGCCGCGCTTGGTATCACCGCTTCGTATCATCCATCACGGTCACAGCCACCGCGGCTATTTTCGGCCGGTTCGTTCCGTTCGTTTTTGCCGCTCGCATCCTGCTCGCGTTCCCCGTGGACGCATGACGCGCAGTCGTTCGCCTTCGGGTTCATGATGGAAAACTCTGCACGCCCCGGAGGACGCCATGCGGATCCACATTCGCGAGATCGATCACGTCGTAATCCGTACGGCCGATACGGCCGCGATGACGCGCTTCTATTGCGAAGTGCTCGGCTGCGAACCGGAGCGCGAGCAGCGCGACCTCGGCCTCGTGCAGTTGCGCGCGGGGCGTTCGCTCATCGATCTCGTGACGATAGGCGGGCCGCTGGATCGCGGCGCCGGCGCGCCGGCCGACGGCTCGGGCGGCAACATGGATCATCTTTGTCTGCGCGTCGAGCCGTTCGACGCCGAAGCACTCCGGGCGCATTTGAACCGGCACGGCGCGCGTCCCGGGAATGCTGTCGAGCGCTACGGTGCGGAGGGGCTGGGACCGTCGCTGTATCTGTTCGACCCGGAAGGCAACATGGTGGAACTCAAGGGGCCGCCGCGCGCGTGACCGCGGCGGGCGCGCCACGCAAGCCAGACGCTCCTAGACGTTTTCGGGCGCCTTGAACACGGTCCATTCGACTGCGACCGGCTCGGCGCTCGTATTGCCGATCCATGCGGCGCCGTCCTGAACCGTACACTGCAGACGCATGGTGCGTTCGGCCAGCGCACCCAGGGATGCGGCAACGCCCTCGCCCAGCGACCAGACCGTGACGTTGCGCAGGCGCTCCACCTTGCCGCGCACGCCCTGCCACCAGATGTCGGACGTGCGTCCGCCATAGGCGATCACGATGACCTCGCCCGCGCGGCCGCTGGCTTTGGCGATACGGCGCTCGTCGGGCTGGCCGACCTCGATCCACGTTTCGATCGCGCCGGTGTAGTCCTTGCACCAGAGGTCGGGCTCGTCCGTATCGGAGAGGCCCTTGCAGAATTCGAGCCGCTCGCTCGCGAACAGTGCGAACGCGGCGATGCGGACCATCATGCGGTCGTCGGTTTCGGACGGATGGCGCGCGATCGTGAGCGCATGGTCGGCGTAATAGTGCCGGTCCATGTCCGCGATCTGCAGTTCTGCCTTGTAGATGGTCGATTTGAGTGCCATGCCGGATTCCGGGCGCGCAAAAGCCGCACATGATAGCGAAATTTGGAGCAAGCCATGTGCCGCTTGAACGGGCGCGCAACGCGCGCGGCGCACCGCATGCGCGACGCAATGCGGATGGTCTGACGCGAAAATGACGGTGGTTTGACAGCGGCGCACGGCGATCTACGTCGCGTTTGATGTGACGTCACGGCGCGCGTGCGCCGGGCCATGTTGCGAGGGGCGTATCGGCGGATTCCGGGACGGCGCGCGTAAAACCTGCGGTGGAGGCGGCGCTACTGCTTGATGAAGCGGTCGTTGGTCCAGAGACCTTGTTCGTCGGCGTTGGCCGCGTTCACGAATTCGACGTCGTGGCCAACCACCTGTACCACGCGGAACGACTGGTTATCCGGCGTGGAAAGGCACTGGAACCCGCTGAAGTATTCCTGCATCTGCTGATGCTCGCCGGCCTGCTCGTGCAGCGCGACCGCATCGAGCTTGTCCTTCGACAGACAGCCATAGGAACCGGGCTTGAATTGCACCGTTTGCTGAGGCTTGACCACGGCATCCTGAGCTTGCACGGCTGCGGCGCAAGCAAGGCTTGCCGCCACGACGACCATTCCGGATAGCATTTTCATGTTTTGCCTCCTGCGGGTTTTAACTCAGGTTAGCTATGTATTTAACGCTCATGCCGAACCCGCGTCTTCCAAAATAGATAACTGCTGAAAGACTGCAAGCCCGACTTGTGTGCATTCGCAACAGCCGTGCGATGTGCAACCGTGGCGCAGCGCCTATCCATACCGCGAGCGGCCGCATTGACCCGCCTTCGAGAGCAATCCGAAGCATCGATTACCAAGCCCGGCGCCTTGTTCGACAAGGCGCCGCAGGTTATATCGGAAATAGGGCGGTCACGCTTGTAGTGATTTAAGCGATTTAATAGCGCGCCAATCGGCGAATGACGCGCCGCACCTAAAGTCGGCAATGTGCGGTTTGAAAGCAGGCCGGTTAATGAACTGTCTGCCGAATAAAAAGGATGCCAATGGCGTTACCGCGCCTCGCGACATGCCGTCGCGCGACACGCTTGCGCGGCGCCGGGCTTCATGGATAAATCGGGCTTCCCGCTGGAGGAACCCCCATGACTCTCGCTCACTGGCTGCCGTTCGCGATCGCATCGGCGATTCTCGTTGCCATTCCTGGTCCGACCGTGCTGCTCGTCGTTTCCTATGCGCTCGGCCACGGCCGCCGCTACGCGCTCGCGACCACGGCCGGTGTCGCGCTCGGCGACTTCACGTCGATGACCGCTTCCATGCTTGGCCTTGGCGTGATCCTCGCGGCATCCGCCGCATTGTTCTCGGCGCTCAAATGGATCGGCGCGGCCTATCTGGTCTACCTCGGCGTGAAGCTCTGGCGCGCGCCCGCCGGCGAAGGCCCGGCCGCTGACACTTCCGAAACGCGTACCGGCCGGATCTTTGCGCACGCGTACGCCGTCACCGCGCTCAACCCGAAGAGCATCATTTTCTTCGTTGCCTTCGTGCCGCAGTTCATCGATCCGCATATGGCCATCGCGCCGCAGATTGTCGTGTTCGAAGCGACGTTCCTCGTGCTCGCCACGCTCAATGCGTTCGGCTACGCCATGCTTGCGGCCGCCGCGCGCAAGCTCGTGCGCAGTCCGCGCGTGCAGCGCGCGATCAATCGCACGGGCGGCACGCTGCTCATCGGCGCGGGGCTCTTCGCCGCAGCGTGGAGAAAGGCGGGGGCGTAAAGTTAAGGTGCTGCCGGCGCCAGTCCCGCCCCTGTTGTCTAGCGGCTGTCCGGGCTGCGCAAGTCGCCGTGGACGCCGGGCATGCGCGCTGCTCTGCGTCGCCTTTGATGGTTGGCGAACATTTCTTTTCGCGCGTCGGTGTACCCTGATGTGCAAACTGTAGCGTCCCGGCTACAATGCAGTTGCAAACCGCTTGACAACCAGGAGGTTATCGTGATCGAACACGTAATACTGGGTGCGTTTCTGGTCATTCCCCTTGTCATTGTCGTCTTCCTGTTTTCCGACGAAATTATCGAGGAGCACAGACAGCGCGTGGAAGCGGGGGCCGGACATCATGTGGACTGGCGTCATCCGGTACGCAGCTTCCTGCATCACTGACGACGACGCGCACGCACACTAGCGGCAAGGCGCCGACGAGGCGTGCGCACGCGCGCGCGCCGCGTAATTCGTCGTTACCACTTGCAGCACCTGTATCCACCGATCGAGCCGACAATTGCTCGCATGTTTTCAAAGGTTCTCAGGGAGAACGACATGCGAAAGATGGCGGCCGTTTTGGTGCTGGCGGGTTGTACGGTCGCGGCCGGGCCGGCGAGCGCGCACGGTCACGGCGGCGACGTGGTGGGAGCGCTGGTTGGCGGCGCACTGATCGGCGCCGCGGTCGGCGCGGTGCTGAACGGCGGCCCGGCGGTGGCGTATCCGGCACAGCCGGCCTACGTGCAGCCCGCGCCTGTCTATGCGCAGCCCGCCCCGGTCTACGCGGCCGCCCCGGGCGGCGCAGCGTGCTACGACCAGTATTCCGGCCGCTACGTGGCTTGCGCTCCGGCACAGCCCGCGCCGCCACCGCCGCCGCAATACGACGACGGCTACGGGCAACAGCCGGCTTACGCACAGCCTGGCTACGGCTGGTAGTTCAGCCATAGGCGCGCCAGACCCGAGCAAGGTTGGCGCGCTCGCATCGACCACGCCTACGCCGTTTTCTAGCTTGTCTGCTCGACGGGCGTCACACGCAGGTTCAGGCGCTGCGTCAAGCGGATTACACCGATTTCCACTGCGCGATCAATGCGCGATGCGTCGAGCAGACGCTGGAGCGCGTCGATCCCGTCCACGGGCACGCCGTCGATCGTCACGATCATGTCGTCCACGCGCAGGCCGCCGACACCGGCGGGACTGCCCTTGACGATCTCCATCACCCGTACACCGGTCGCCGCGCTCAGGTCGAAGTAGCGCTGCACCTTGCGCGCGATCGGCACCGTGGTGCCGGCAATGCCGACGTAGGCTCGCCGCACGCGGCCATGCGCGAAGAGCTGCGTGATGACCCATTTCGCGGTGTCGATGGCCGTTGCGAAGCAGATGGCCTGCGCGCCCGGGATGATGGCCGTATTCACGCCGATGACCTGACCGGCCGAATTGATGAGCGGTCCGCCCGAGTTGCCCGGATTGAGCGCCGCGTCGGTCTGGATCACGTCGTAGATCATGCGTCCGGACTCCGAGCGCAGCGACCGGCCGAGCGCCGACACCACGCCCGTCGTCACCGTCTGCGCGAGGCCGAGCGGGCTGCCCACGGCGATCGCGATCTGCCCGACGCGCAGGCGCGCCGAGTCGCCGAGTTGCACGTGCGGCAGCGCCTCGGGCGCGCCGATGCGCAGCACGGCGAGATCCGTGCTCGGGTCGTCGCCGATGAGGTCGGCTGCCTGGGTCGAGCCGTCCGTGAGCGTGACGCTCAGCTTGCTCGCGCCGTGCACGACGTGGCTGTTCGTCAGCAGGTAGCCGTCGGGGGTGAAGAGGAAGCCTGAGCCGCTGCCGCTTCGTGCGCCGGCCTGGCCGGACGGGCGGCGCGCGACGGCAATGTGCGCGACGGCCGGCTGGACGCGCTCGAGCGCGCCGATCACGGTTCGCGAATAGGCATCGAGAAGCGCGTCGTCGTCGATGCCCGGACGCTGGTCCGCGCCGCCGGACGGGACGCCGCGAGCCAGATCGTCAATGAAGGAAGGTCGTCTGCCCACGATCCGAATCTCCGGGAAAAGTGGGCTCTACATGCAGGGGGCGCAAGACGTTTTCAAGAGGAGGCGCGAGTTCGCCCGAAGGGTTAACGATTGTCAAACCTGGACGTTTGCCGTTGCCGCGGCGCGGGGGAGCCATGAGAATGGTTGAGCGGCGACATCCCCCGGCGCCGTGTATGAAGTAAATGGCAAGCTCTTGACCGCGGCCCCTGCCGCGGTTTTTTTTCGTCCGCGGCCTGCCTCGCGGCTTGTGGCCCGCAAAGAAAGAAGCCCGCTTGCGCGGGCTAACCCATGCTCGGGTGACATGGCGAGGTTGGTCGGTGGGATTCGCGGCGCCAGGCGAGCGCGGATCGAAATTCCGGACCGCTGGGTCAGGCGGCCAGAATCTCCACCGCATCGGTGCCGACGGTATCGAGAGCGAGCTGAATTGCTTCGAGCTCGACCATGAGAGCGTCGATCGTCTTGAACTGGGTCTGTGTGAGCTGCGTGAGGTCGAGCAGCGCGGAAAGGCGCTTGTACCAGTAGTCGAACGAGAAAACCGCTGGCGTCGTGCCGGCGGACAATGAGGGCGCCATTGCGCGCGTGATGTGCGCGATTTCTCCGTCGATGAATTTCATGACCGCCCCCGTGCGATGGTCCAGCGTGTTGTCCGAACGTGTCTCACCACTTTAGTGCGGCGGCTGCACGTGTACAGCTATCACATCGGATAGGTCGGGCAGCAGTCTTTCAACCGCCTTGATACGGTTCCCTTAATGTCGCCAGCCGCGGCCATAATAGCCGCCCACGCCAACCCCGATATCCACGGACGGGGCGGCATAGTAGCCCGGCGCGTAGCCATACGCCGGCGCCGGGGCGTAAGCATACGGCGGCGCTACGACACAACCCGACAGGCCAGCAGACAAGGCAACCAGAGCCATTGCGCAGAAGAGTGTTTTCATCGTCGTTCTCCTATGCCTGAAATTGTCGTCGATCGGCGTGGCGGCGAGCGTTTGGAATCGCAACGATGTGTGTCTGCAAATTACAGCGGCATGCGGTGGCCGCGATGGGGAACCAGGCTGCCATACCGCTCGCGGTGGGCGCGGAGGGGTTGTCGGCGCTGGAAGAATCGAAATGAATCGGGATGAATGGCACTACGAACTAAATGGCGATGCAGTTAGCTCGTAGTGCGCGGATGCGCGTGAATGTGCGTGCTTTCAAGACGGGCGCCGCACGCGCTGACGGTCACGGGGAAAGGTGGCCGGAAAAAGCGCCCAGGCCAGAAGGCCCGAGCGAAGCCGTCGAGTCAACGACGGCGGAGGTATTCGTTTAGATATGCGAAGCGCTTGCAGGGCTCATGGCAAGCGCTTGCGCAAAGTTGCCGTGTTACGGATGGTTATACATCGCGTTCCAGTCGGCCTTCGACACTGCCGGGCGTCCGGCGTCCGAGGTACCGGCTGCCGTGCCGCCATAGCCGCTCGTTGCGCCGTTGGCGGCCGCTACCTTGGCTTCGGCGGCGAGAATGTCGTCAGGGTAGTGCGGATCGGCCCCCGCGCCCGGACGCCAGCCCGCTTTCTCGAGCTGCACGAGTTCGGCGCGCACCTGGGCGCGAGTGACGGGCGCATTCGATTGCGCGAACGACGCCACCGGCACGACGAGTGCAACGGCAACGGCTACGGTCTGGATCAGGGACTTCATGCTAACTACCTCCATTGACTTTTAGTTCGGAGCGACAACGTGTCTGCATCCGACAAGTGAAAGTCTAGGCCGATCGATGCCGAGGGTTAACCCCTATGCTTCGAAAGCATTGTTCCAGGCGGAGGAAGAATGGAGTGAGCCAGTAGTGCCAACAAAACGATGTGACCCTGGTTATCTACAGCCGCACGAACCCGAACATTCCGCTAGCCGTCGGCTTGCGTTTCTTTGCGCGGCTCCTGCAACGGGCGGGGCGGAGGATTACTTCCCGATACAAAACCGGCTGAAGATCACGCCGAGCAGGTCGTCCGAGGTGAATTCGCCGGTGATCGAATTGAGCGACTCCTGCGCGAGCCGCAACTCCTCGGCAAACAGGTCGAGCAGTTGCGCATGCTGGTCGGCGTGTGCCGCCGCTTGTTCGAGATGCTCGCGCGCGGTGCGCAGCGCAATCAGATGCCGCTCGCGCGCGAGATAGACGCTCTGCGCATCCGCCTGCCAGCCCGCGATGCGCAAAAGTTCGGCGCGCAGCAGCCCGATGCCATCGCCCTGTTTCGCCGAAAGACGCAGCTCGCAGACCTCGGCGCCATCCGCGGACACGTGTTTCTCCACTTCGGGCGGCACGCCGGTCAAATCCGTTTTGTTGAGCACGCGCACGACCGGCACGCCCGCCGGAAAGCGTGCGGCGATCGCTTCGTCTTCGGCGTTCATGCCAGTGCGTGCGTCGAGCAGATGCAGCACCACGTCGGCGCGACCAATCTCGCTCCACGTGCGCTCGATGCCGATCTTTTCCACCTCGTCCTCGGTGTCGCGCAGACCCGCCGTGTCGATGATATGCAGCGGAATGCCTTCGACCTGGATCGTCTGGGAAATCTTGTCGCGCGTGGTCCCGGCTACGGGCGTCACGATCGCCAGTTCGGCGCCCGCGAGCGCATTCAGCAGTGACGACTTGCCCACGTTGGGCTGCCCCGCGAGCACGACGGCGAGCCCCTCGCGCAGCAGTGCACCCTGGCGCGCCTCCGAAAGCACGTGGTCGAGCTGATCGCGAATGCGCGCGAGTTTGCCGCGTGCATCCGCGGCTTCGAGGAAGTCGATTTCTTCTTCTGGGAAATCGAGCGTCGCCTCCACGAGCATGCGCAGCGTGACGACGTCGTCCACGAGCGCGTGGATGTCGCGCGAGAACGCACCGTCGAGCGAACGGCCCGCCGAGCGCGCCGCGGCCTCGGTGCTCGCCTCGATCAGGTCGGCCACCGCTTCCGCCTGGGCCAGATCGAGCTTGTCGTTGAGGAACGCGCGGCGCGTGAATTCGCCGGGTTCCGCGAGGCGCAGTCCGAACGCGCGACCCGCCTCGATGCAGCGCTGCAGGACAAGCTGCAGGATGATCGGACCGCCGTGGCCCTGGAGTTCGAGCACGTGCTCGCCGGTGTACGAATGCGGCGCGGGGAAGGAGAGCGCGATGCCCCGGTCGAGCACCGTTCCGCTGCCGTCGAGAAACGGCGCGTAGCTCGCGTGGCGCGCGACCAGTGTCTGGCCGATGAGGGCTTGCATCAGCGCTTCGGTGGCCGCCGCGCCAGCACGCCCGGCCGAGACGCGCACGACCCCGATCCCGCCGCGTCCGGGCGAAGTGGCAATGGCGACGATGGGATCGGAATCGGTGGCGAGCATGGCGGAAGTGGATCGTGAGGCAGGGCGGAAATCGAAGTTGATCGCGGTCGCGAAGCGCGAGGCATTGTAACGCGGCGATACGGCGAACTTTGGGCAGTTGTCGCCTTCGGAACGATCGCGCCTTATCTCAAATTAGATAAGATTGATCTTAAGAGATTCTGTCGGTTTTGCTAAGAGAGATTCGCTTTGTCGGGTGGATTCCAATCTCATAAAGGAATTCGAGGTGATCCGACCAAAGTCACAAAGCTTGCAAAAACGGGCGAATTATCGCTTTTACACGTTAAATGTAGCTCAACTGGTTGTCTTCTTCGTCTATCCGCGGCGGCACAATCTGGCCCATGCCGACACCCGAAGAAAAAGCCGCCTTTGCCGAACGTCTGAAGTTCGCAATGAAGCGCGCGCCCGAAAAACTGCGAGGCAGCACCGATCTGGCCAACCGGTTCAACCTGCGCCATCACGGCGAACATCCGGTCTCGCCGCAAACAGCGCATAAATGGCTGAGCGGCCGCACCATTCCCACGCATGACAAGCTGGAGACGCTCGCGAAATGGTTCGACGTCGATCTCCACTGGCTGCACTACGGGCCGCCCGGCAACACGGCTTCGTCCGTGCCGAGACCTCGCAAGCCGGACGAAAAATATCCGCTTTCCGAGGAAACGCTCGAACTGGCTTCGAAGATCGAGTCGCTCAGCCCGCATCACCGCTATCTCGTGCAGGAACTGGTCGCCCAATTTTACGGGGACGCGGACAAGAATTAACGCGCGTCCGCGCACACCGCGCTCTGCGCCGTCAAACAAAAGACAAAACCCGCTCCCCAAAAGCGAAAAGCCGTCCGGTTCGCACCGGACGGCTTTTTCGAGCCCTGGTTCAGACGGCGGCATCACCGCCGCCCATGTGTCTTAGGCTGCCTTCTTCTTGCCTTTGCCCATCATGCGCGTGATGTAGTACTGCTGCGCGATCGAGAGCACGTTGTTCACGACGTAATACAGCACGAGGCCCGCCGGGAAGAAGAAGAACATGACCGAGAACGCGATCGGCATGAACATCATCATCTTGGCCTGGACAGGGTCCGGCGGCGTCGGGTTCAGACGGGTCTGCACGAACATCGAGACGGCCATCAGCACCGGCAAGATGAAGAACGGGTCTTGCTGCGAGAGGTCGTGAATCCAGAGAATCCACGGCGCGCCGCGCATTTCCACCGACGAGAGCAGCACCCAGTACAGCGAGATGAACACCGGAATCTGGATCACGACCGGCAGGCAGCCGCCGAACGGATTGACCTTCTCGGTCTTGTAAAGCTCCATGAGCGCGGCGTTCATCTTTTGCGGATCGCTCTTGAAGCGCTCGCGCAGCGCCTGCATACGCGGCGTGATCTCCTTCATGCGCGCCATCGACTTGTAGCTCGCGGCGGAGAGCGGGAAGAACACGGCCTTGATGAGCAGCGTGAGCAGCACGATCGACCAGCCCCAGTTGCCCACGTAGCTGTGAATCTTCTCGAGCAGCCAGAAGAGGGGCTTGGCGATGATCGTCACCCAGCCATAGTCCTTCACGAGTTCCAGACCCGGCGCGACCCCTTCGAGCATGCGCTCTTCCTGCGGACCGGCGAACAGACGAGACTGCACGCTTTGCGTGGCGCCCGGCGCGATCGTGCCGAGCGGCTGCTTCACGCCCACGCGGTAGAGGTCGTTGTCGAACTTCTCGACGTAGATGTCACGCTTGGCGCCCTGCTGCGGAATCCACGCGGTCGCAAAGTAGTGCTGCACCATCGCGACCCAGCCGTTATCGGCCTGGCTCACGAAGTCGGCCTTGTTCTTGTCGATGTCGCTGAACGTGATCTTCTGGAAGTGGTGCTCGTTCGAATACACCGCCGGGCCGATGAACGTGTGCGAGAAGCGCGGCGTTTCGACCGGCTGGCTGTCGCGCACGAGCTCCATGTAGAGCGTAGGCGAAACCGGCGTGCCGCCGACGTTCTGCACCTTCGTATCGAGGCCGATCACATAGCTGCCGCGCGTGAACGTGTAGGTCTTGGTGACCTTCACGCCGCCGCGTTCGGGCGACTGGAGCGTGACCTGGAAGGCGTTGGCGTCGCCGGTCAGCTCGCGCGGGCCGTCGACGACCGTGAACACGTCGTTGTGGTTCGGGAAGTCGCCGCCGAGCAGGCCGGTGCGCGCGAGGTACGTATGGTCCTTCGTGTGGTCGAACAGCGTGATGTACTGCTCGGGACCCTTGCCGTCGGCGCTTTCCTTCACGAGCGCCAGCTTCACGATCGTGCCGCCGCGCGAGTCGATCACGCCGTCGTAGACGTCGGTGCGAAAGTGCACGAGCTGGGCTGCGGCTGCGGCCGGCTGGGCGGTGTTCGTCGGCGCCTGACCCGTGGCCGTGGCGGCCGGCAGGTCGGACGCGCCATTGGCGGCGCTAGCGGGCGCAGGGCCGCTGGCGGCGGTTTGCGTCTGCGTCGCGTTCGGGAAGAACATCGACTGGCGTCCATGGTCGCGCTGCCAGTTGTCGTACAGCATGACGGCTGACATGAAGAAGATGACCCATAGGACGGTGCGTTTGATATCCATGCGTTGTCTCAGTGTCGATGGAATGGCGCGTCAGCGCTTTTTCGGAGATACAGGCGGGACGAGGTCGATGCCGCCCGCCGAAAACGGATGGCAGCGGCACAGCCGCCGCGCGGCGAGGTAAGTCCCACGCGCGGCGCCATGATACTGGATTGCCTCGCGCGCGTAATCGGAACAGGAAGGATAAAAACGGCACCGGCTGCCGAGGAGTGGGCTCACGGCAAGCTTGTAGAAACGCAGCAGTGCGATCAGAACCGTTTGCATGGCGTTGCGGCCGGACTGCGCCGCGCTCGATGACGGACGACATACCGCTTGCGCGGCAGCTACGTCGGATATGCCGGACTCGCGCGCCCCGCTCATGATGTGCGGGAATTGCCGTGGTCCGGCGGCAAATCTTTACCGGCCTGGTCACGCGCCGGTTCTGCAACTGGTGCCGGCGTCTGCGTTGCGCAAGGGGTGCGCGCAGTTGCCGCAGGCGAAGCGCTGCCGCGTCGCGCGACTTCGCGCGCGGCCTTTTCGAGCAGCGTCTCGATCTCGCCGCGGCACAAAGCCTTGAGCCCCGGCGACGACGCACCCGGCAGCGCCTTGCGGTCGAACTTCGTATGCAGGCGCAAGAGCAGGTCGAAACCTTCGAACTGCGCGCGGCGCACGCGAAACGCCTCGCGGGCGAGACGCCGCACCAGATTGCGCGTGACCGCGCGCGGCGCGAACTTCTTGCCGATCACGAGCCCGAGCCGCGCCTCGTTGCCCGTGGGCCGCCCATACACGACGAAGTGCTCGGTGCGGCGCCAGGGGCGCAAACGAAAAACGGATGAGAACTCATCCGTTTTCAGTAGCCTTGCGGCTTTCGGAAAAGCGGCTTGCGTTCGCGACGGCATGACGCCCCGATCAGTTACCGGGTTCGCCCTGTTCGCCTTGTCCGCGAGCGGACCGCTACCCGTGATTTCGCTAATGGCGATGCTGCCCGACTTAGACGGCGAGGCGCTTGCGACCCTTCGCACGGCGTGCGTTGATCACTTTGCGGCCACCTGCGGTCTTCATGCGCACGCGGAAACCGTGGGTACGCTTGCGACGGGTAACGGAAGGTTGGAAAGTACGTTTCATGTTGCTCTCACTGTTGAGTTTTGACCGCGGCGAGCATCGCGGAAAAAAGCAATGGCCGGTGGTACTAGGGATTGGTTTTCGCGGAACCCGCTATTTAAGCCGGTTTTTCGTTGGCCGTCAATAGGTTAGGCGATTGAGCCGTCTGCGAAGGCCGGATTGGCTACCGTGCGAGCCGAACGCCCGTGCGTTGATCCGTCCCTGTGGATAACTTCCTGGCGAGGGGATTTCGGCGTTAGAATCTCGGCTATCCCAAGAATCCTGCATGCCGCTCCGGCCCGCCTGCTTGCCGCAAAACCCTTGCCGCGCGGGCGTCCGGAGCATTTGCTGTCGCCTCGTCAGGGCCTCGTCGCATGTGTGCGGCAAGAGCGGGGCGGTCGCAACAATGCATGCAAACAAAACGACCACAGCAACTCGATGAACGATTTCTGGCAACACTGTTCCGCACTGCTGGAGCGTGAGCTGACGCCCCAGCAGTACGTGACGTGGATTAAACCGTTGGCCCCGGTTGCCTTCGATGCTGCGGCGAACACGCTGCAGATAGCCGCTCCCAACCGCTTCAAACTCGACTGGGTCAAGAGCCAGTTTTCGGGCCGGATCACCGATCTGGCGCGCGACTTCTGGCAGATGCCCGTCGACGTGCAATTCGTCCTCGACCCGAAGGCGGGCATGCGTGCGCCACACGTGGCGCCGCCCGCCGCGCCACGCACGGCGCTGGCGGCCGCGCCTGCCGCCGTGAGCGCCGCAGCGCCTCAACCGGCTGCCGTGGCGGGGGGAACGGGGCTCGCCGGCATGGTTCAGGCGGCTTCGGCCGCCGCTGCGCATGCAACCGCCGAAGACGCCGCCGACCTCGACCTGCCGAGCCTCGACGCCAACGAAGCCGCCGCCGGCCGACGCACCTGGCGCCCGGGGCAAGGCGCGGCCGCTGCGGCGTCGGGCAGCGAAGCCGACCCGACCTACGAGCGCTCGAAGCTGAACCCGGTGCTCACGTTCGACAACTTCGTGACCGGCAAGGCGAACCAGCTCGCGCGCGCGGCCGCCATCCAGGTCGCCGACAATCCCGGCATCTCGTACAACCCGCTGTTCCTCTACGGCGGCGTGGGCCTCGGCAAGACCCATCTGATCCACGCGATCGGCAACCAGTTGCTGCTCGACAAGCCGGGCGCGCGCATCCGCTACATCCACGCGGAGCAGTATGTGTCCGACGTGGTGAAGGCCTACCAGCGCAAGGCGTTCGACGACTTCAAGCGCTATTACCATTCGCTCGACCTGCTGCTGATCGACGATATTCAGTTCTTTTCGGGCAAGTCGCGCACGCAGGAAGAATTCTTCTACGCGTTCGAGGCGCTCGTCGCGAACAAGGCGCAGGTCATCATCACGAGCGACACGTATCCGAAGGAAATCTCGGGTATCGACGACCGCTTGATCTCGCGCTTCGACTCGGGCCTGACCGTGGCGATCGAGCCGCCCGAGCTGGAAATGCGCGTGGCGATCCTGATGCGCAAGGCGCAATCGGAAGGCGTGAGCCTGAACGAGGACGTCGCGTTCTTCGTCGCCAAGCACCTGCGCTCGAACGTGCGCGAACTCGAAGGCGCGCTGCGCAAGATCCTCGCATACTCGAAATTCCACGGCCGCGACATTTCCATCGAGCTGACCAGGGAAGCGCTCAAGGACCTGCTGACGGTGCAGAACCGGCAGATTTCGGTCGAAAACATCCAGAAAACGGTCGCCGACTTCTACAGCATCAAGGTCGCCGACATGTATTCGAAAAAGCGTCCGGCGAACATCGCGCGGCCGCGCCAGATCGCCATGTATCTGGCCAAGGAACTGACGCAGAAGAGCCTGCCGGAAATCGGCGAGCTGTTCGGCGGCCGCGACCACACCACGGTGCTGCACGCCGTGCGCAAGATCGCCGACGAACGTACCAAGGACGCCCAGCTCAATCACGAGCTGCACGTGCTCGAGCAGACGCTGAAGGGGTAACGGCGGGCGAGCAGCGGCGAATGACGGGACCGAAGGCCGTAACCCGGCCGGTTTGCCCTGTTTATTTTGCGGATCGCCCCCAATTTAGGGAAGCGGTCGGTTTTCAGGCACAATATGGGTTTAACCGCCCGGCGGTCCGGGGCGGTAACCACGCCGCGGCCTGTGCTGCATCAACCGCCTGAGCGGCGCCTCTCGCCGCGTGACGTTCGTGGGGTCATGCATGCCGGCAAAACCGGCGCCAGGCGGGCGCAGACCGTCATATCAACGAAGGAACTCTATGCAACTGGTCAAGACCGAACGCGATAACCTGCTGAGGCCGCTGCAAACGGTAAGCGGCATTGTCGAACGCCGCCACACGTTGCCGATCCTCGCCAATCTGCTGATCACCAAAACCGGTTCCGACGTTTCGTTCCTGTCGACCGACCTCGAGTTGCAGATCACCACGACCGCCGACTTCGGCGTCGGCAACGACCAGGTCGCCACGACGGTCGCCGCCCGCAAGCTGCTCGACATCCTGCGCGCCATGCCCGACGGCCAGGTCACGCTCACCCTCGCCGACAAGCGCCTCACGGTGCAGTCGGGCAAGAGCCGCTTCGCCTTGCAAACGCTCGCCGCGGACGAGTTCCCCACGGTGGCGCAGGCCAAGGACTTCGGCGCGAGCCTTTCGGTGCCGCAAAAGACGTTCCGCCAGTTGCTCGGCATGGTGTATTTCGCCATGGCGCAGCAGGACATCCGCTATTACCTGAACGGCATGCTGCTCGTCGTGGACGGCGACCAGCTCATGGCCGTCGCGACCGACGGCCACCGTCTCGCGTTTTCGTCGATGAAGATCGAGGGCGCGTTCGCGCGCCAGGAAGTCATCATCCCGCGCAAGACCATTCTCGAACTCCAGCGCCTGCTCGAAGACATCGACGACGAACTGAAGATCGACATCGGCTCCACGCAGGTGAAGTTCACGTTCGGCCAGGTCGAACTCGTCTCGAAGCTCGTGGAAGGCAAGTTCCCCGACTTCCAGCGCGTGATTCCGAAGGCGCACAAGAACACCTTCCAGATCGGCCGCGAAGAGCTGCAGCGCTCGCTGCAGCGCGCGGCGATCCTCACGTCCGACAAGTTCAAGGGCGTGCGCTGCATCATCGAGCCGGGCCAGCTCAAGATCATGTCGACCAACGCCGACCAGGAAGAGGCGCAGGAAGAACTGGAAATCGCCTACCAGGGCGACACCATCGACATCGGGTTCAACGTCACGTATCTGCTCGACGTCCTCGCGAACCTGAAGGTCGACACGCTGGAAGTGAGCCTCGGCGACGCCAGCTCCAGCGCGCTCATCACGATTCCCGAGAACGAGGAATTCAAGTACGTGGTGATGCCGATGCGCATCTAAAAAGCGCGACAGAAGAAGAACACCAGGGGGCGCTGCGCCCCTTTGGCGTTTTTATGGCTTTTCGAAAGAGTCCAGAGCAGTAACACAGGCAGTACGCAGAACCGGAAAACATCCATGACTGATACGAACAACTCGCAACCCGACAACAGCTACGGCGCCTCGTCGATCCAGATCCTCGAAGGTCTGGAGGCGGTGCGCAAGCGTCCCGGGATGTACATCGGCGACACGTCGGACGGCACCGGTCTGCACCATCTCGTCTTCGAAGTGCTGGACAACTCGATCGACGAAGCCCTCGCCGGCTACTGCAACGACATCCGCGTGGTGATACACGCGGACAACTCCATCTCGATCACCGACAACGGCCGCGGCATTCCCACGGATGTGAAGATGGACGACAAGCACGATCCGAAGCGCAGCGCCGCCGAAATCGTGATGACCGAACTGCACGCGGGCGGCAAATTCGACCAGAACAGCTACAAGGTCTCGGGCGGCCTGCACGGCGTGGGCGTGTCGTGCGTGAACGCGCTTTCCAGCTGGCTGCGCCTCACGGTGCGCCGCGACGGCAAGAAACGCTTCATGGAGTTCCACCGCGGCGTGCCGCAAAACCGCATGCTCGAAGAGCGCGACGGTCATGCCGTGTCGCCCATGCAACTGCTCGGCGACACGGAAAACCGCGGCACCGAAGTGCATTTCATGGCCGACGAAACGATCTTCGGCAGCGTCGAGTACCACTACGACATTCTCGCCAAGCGTATTCGCGAGCTTTCGTTCCTGAACAACGGCGTGCGCATCCGCCTGACCGACCAGCGCACCGGCAAGGAAGACGATTTCGCGTTCGCGGGCGGCGTGAAGGGCTTCGTCGAGTACATCAACAAACAGAAGCAGGTGCTGCACCCGAACATCTTCTACGTTCAGAGCGAAAAGGAAGGCGTGGGCGTCGAAGTGGCGATGCAGTGGAACGACAGCTACAACGAAAGCGTGCTGTGCTTCACGAACAACATTCCGCAGCGCGACGGCGGCACGCACCTCACCGGCCTGCGCGCCGCGATGACGCGCGTCATCAACAAGTACATCGCCGACAACGAGATCGCGAAGAAGGCCAAGGTCGAAACCTCGGGCGACGACATGCGCGAAGGTCTTTCGTGCGTGCTCTCGGTGAAGGTACCGGAGCCGAAGTTCAGCTCGCAGACGAAGGACAAGCTCGTTTCGTCGGAAGTGCGCGCGCCCGTGGAAGAAGTCGTGGCGAAGGCGCTCGAAGAGTTCCTGCTCGAAACGCCGAACGACGCCAAGACCATTTGCGGCAAGATCGTCGACGCCGCGCGTGCGCGCGACGCCGCGCGCAAGGCGCGCGAAATGACGCGCCGCAAGGGCGTGCTCGACGGCGTGGGCCTGCCGGGCAAGCTTGCGGACTGCCAGGAGAAGGATCCGGCGAAGTCGGAAATCTATATCGTCGAGGGCGACTCGGCAGGCGGCTCCGCCAAGCAGGGCCGCGACCGCAAGTTCCAGGCGATCCTGCCGCTGCGCGGCAAGGTGCTCAACGTCGAGAAGGCGCGCTATGACAAGCTGCTGTCTTCCGAGCAGATCGTCACGCTGATCACGGCGCTGGGCTGCGGCATCGGCAAGGACGACTACAACCTCGAGAAGCTGCGCTATCACCGCATCATCATCATGACCGACGCGGACGTGGACGGCGCGCACATCCGCACGCTGCTGCTCACGTTCTTCTACCGCCAGATGCCGGAGATGATCGAGCGCGGCTACGTGTATATCGCGCAGCCGCCGCTCTACAAGCTCAAGGCGGGCAAGGACGAGCGCTATCTGAAGGATGACGCCGACCTGAACGCGCACATGCTGCGCCTCGCGCTGCAAGGCTCGGAGCTCGTGCCGAACGAAGGCGCGACGCCGATTTCGGGCGACGCGCTCGGTGAGCTTGCACGTTCGTACCAGCTTGCGCGCGGCGTGGTCGATCGTCTCTCGCGCCTCTACGACGAGCGCGCGCTCGAAGCGATCATGGACGGCGTGGCGATCGACCTGTCGACCGAAGTGTCGACGGAAGTTTCGGCGCGCGCGCTCGAAGCGCAGTTGCGCGACGATCCTTTGAAGCCCGAAGTGAGCGTGGTGCCGATGTACGACCAGGTGCGCGAGCAACGTTCGCTGCGCGTGGAGCGCCGCCATCACGGCAACGTGAAGGTGTCGGTCATCGACGAGGAGTTCCAGCTCACCGCCGACTATCAGCAGCTCGTGAACACGGCCAATACGTTCAAGGGTTTGATCGGCAAGAACGCCGTGATCAAGCGCGGCGAGCGCAGCATGGCCGTGAACGACTTCAAGAGCGCGATGAAGTGGCTCATTGCCGACGCCGAGCGCAACGTGTCGAAGCAGCGCTACAAGGGGCTTGGCGAGATGAACCCCGAGCAGCTGTGGGAAACGACGATGGATCCGTCCGTGCGGCGTTTGCTGCGTGTGCAGATCGAAGACGCGATTGCCGCCGATGGCATCTTCACGACGCTCATGGGCGATGACGTGGAGCCGCGTCGCGCGTTTATCGAAAGCAATGCATTGCGGGCGGGGAATATTGACGTTTGATTTGTGTTGTAGATAGCCGCATAACCTGAGAATCTGGGACCCATAAGTTGAAAAGCTTATGGGTCTTTTTTTTATTGTTAGTTTTTGATTTATCGGGAATTAGTCGATGCGTAGCGGAGGAACTGCGATCCGCGCGTAGCAGCGGACGCCCTCCCATGTAGAGACAGCTGCGAGCGACGGGGCGAACGTTTCAAGATCTTAATCAGCTATTCCAAATAAAAACCTGCGCATCGACATTTCGCCGTTCCGCGACTACTCAACACATTGGTTCTTTTTTTGATAAAGTAAACTTATCCCCGCTCACTGAGGCCAGTTTCAATCCACATATCTATCTTATAACAACCTATCTCAATCGATAGGTTTGTCGCTTAAATATATTCGTCTAAATTACTCCCTTTTAGCGCGAGAACATGGCGACACAACGGGATGTTGACGCATATTAAATTCCCGATTCATATAATTATATTTAAATATAAATTGGCTGATGCAGAAAGTTAATGTTACCAACCAAAAATTTTGCATGTGATGTAGTGCGTCGCGTTATTGGAATAAGCACGGAGATAGGTCGGCCAGCATGGGACGGCGACTTTATTTCGCAAAGAATAATGTTTATCTTTTTTCCAAATTGCCCCATAACGGGTACGCATGTCCTGGCGCATGAGCTCTAGCTTGCATTTCCAACATTCGGAACCTGTTCAACATAAAGGATGGCCATTTTAGTGAGCAAGCCGATCCCGATCCTCAATTTCCGCGATGATACGAGCCGCTTAGCTGTTCTGCGTTCCGAGGCTGTGCGGGCGAGCGCATTATCCGGGTGGCGATCCCTATATTTCGAGCATCGTGAGGATGGCCTGTTCGAGACAGTCGAGCACGTGATCCTGGAGCACTATCTGATGGTTAAGCTTAACCCTATGTCGAAGGCCAATCGGGTGCTGGACGGAACGCGGCGGCTGGAAATTCAGCGACGGGGGACCACGGCCTTCATTCCCAGCGGCTGTTCGCATCGCGTGCAGTACTCGACAGCGCTTGGAAGCCTGCATCTGATTACACTCGAGCAGTCGATCGTTGACACCGTGGCCTCGGAGATGGGCCTTGGCCGCGTGAACCTCGCGCCGCACTTCGCTATCGAAGAGGACCACTTCGTGCTTGAGGCCGCAGAACTTATCGACGCCGAGCTGGCAAACGGAAATCCGCATGGCAAGCTGTTCGCGGAAACGTTCGCACGGACCTTGGCCGGGTACATTGTCACGCGCTACCGTGGAGCTGGTAAGACGAACAGCAAGCTGCCGTCGATCAACGCAGTGAAACTCGGCCGTCTCGACCGGTTTATCGAGGCAAATATCGCGTTGCCGATTGGCCTCGCCGATTTGGCGAGCCAGATGGGGCTCAGCGAATACTATTTCTGCCGCAGCTTCAAGCAGGCCACTGGTACGTCTCCGTACCAGTATCTGTTGAAGAAGCGCATCGAGCACGCCTGTGCGTGCCTGAAACGCGATGACATGTCGATTCAGGACGTGGCGTTCGCAAGCGGCTTCGGCGACCCGGTGCAGTTTTCGAAGCAGTTCCGGCGCGCTTGTGGTTTTACGCCGTCTGTCTATCGCGCCCGCCACGTCAGCAAAGGTGCCGCCTTCGTCTCGATCACTTGATGCATCGCGCCGGCTCCGCTTCTATCGTTTCACTACCGTCTCGGATAGCGCAAAAAAGCGAAGACGCCGCAAATTTTGACTAGGGCGCGTCTCGACGCGGCAATTAGGCTTGTGAAATCCACAGTGACAGGCCCACTGCGGGCTTGTCACCGAACGCCCCACGGCTCAAACATGAGACGTATATATGCATTTCGATATCTCCCAGCGAGCACAGCGTCTGACTTCGTCAGCTATTCGCGAAATACTGAAAATCACCGAAGATCCATCGGTTATCTCGTTTGCCGGTGGCATCCCCTCGCCACAAACGTTTCCGGTCGGCTTGATGAAGGAAGCGTGCGCAAGAATCCTTGATGAGGCACCGGATGCCGCGCTTCAATATGCACCGACCGAGGGCTATACGCCGCTGCGCGAATGGATCGCCGATCGTCATGACGTGACTCCAGACCGGGTGTTGATCACCACCGGTTCGCAGCAGGCACTCGACCTGCTTGCGAAAGTCCTCGTCGACCCGGGTAGCCGGATTCTCGTCGAGAACCCGACCTATCTCGGCGCGCTGCAGGCCTTTTCGCTGTCCGAGCCGGCCCTGGTCCCGATCGAGTGCGACGACGCAGGCATCGTACCCGAAGCGCTGACAGGGGCGGCGATTCGCGGCGCCCGCTTCGTCTATACGATGCCGAATTTCCAGAACCCGACAGGTCGGCGCTTGCCGTTGGCACGGCGCCGTGAGTTCGTCGCAGCCATGCGGGAGGCCAACGTCGTGATCGTGGAAGACGACCCCTATGGTGAGTTGGCCTATATTGGTGAGCCGCTGCCGACGATGCTGTCGATGAATGGCGAAGGCGTCATCTATCTCGGGTCGTTTTCGAAGATCGTTGCGCCCGGCCTGCGCGTCGGCTACGCGATTGCGCCCGAGCCGTTGATGAAGAAGCTTGTGCAGACGAAGCAGGCGTCCGATCTGCACACATCCGGATTCGTGCAGCGCATGGTTTACGAGATGCTGCGCACGGGTTTTCTCGATGCGCACGTGAAGCAGATCCGCGCGCTCTATGTGGGGCAGCGCGATGCAATGCTGGCGTCGCTCGCGTCGCACTGCGCGTCGCGCATGAGTTGGAACGTGCCCGAAGGCGGCATGTTCCTGTGGGCTCGCGTTCTCGACGCCGTCGACGTCACGCGCCTGCTCGAAACAACGCTGGCGCCGGTGAGCGGACCGCGCGTCGCGTTCGTGCCCGGCTCTCCGTTTTACGCCGGTGTAGCCGATACCCATACGCTGCGCCTGTCGTTTGTCACCGTGCCGCCGCCGCGCATCGAGGAGGGCGTGGCGCAGCTTGCGGCGGCGCTCGCGCGGTTATCCTGAGCGCTGGCCGGGTCGAGGCGCCGCGCGTATTCGCCGTCGAAAATCGCTTCAACATTCTTTGGGTTACGGCAATTTTTGACTAGGTTTCGATTTGGATTGCAGATTAATCTGTGTCGGCTTGAATGACGACGATTTCGAAACGAGCCCAATATGGAAGAGATACCGCAAGCCCCCGCTGTCGAGAAGCCGCTCATTGCCGGTGACGGCATCGTGACCGGCAATGCCTCATGGAGCTTCGGCGGGGACACTTCCCGCCATTTCGAAGCCCATGTGTCGAAATCGGTGCCGCGCTATGCGGACGGTCATCGCATCGTCCTCGGGCTGAGCGATTTCTTCGTCAAGCGCGATTCGGTCTGCTATGAAATCGGCTGCTCGACAGGCACGCTTACGCGTCAGCTCGCACAGTGCCATGCTGGCACGGTGCGTTGGGTGGGGATCGATATCGAAGCCAACATGATCGATCAGGCGAAGCGCTATTTGACGCAGGTGTCGCCGCAGCCGGACAACGTCCAGTATCTCGTCGGCGACGCCCTGTCTTTCGAGTACGAGCCGAGCGATCTGATCGTTGCGTACTACACCGTGCAGTTCATCGCGCCGCGCGTGCGGCAACAATTGCTCGATCGCATCTACCAGTCGCTGAATTGGGGTGGCGCATTTCTGCTGTTCGAGAGGGTGCGGACGACATTGCGGGCGTTGACGAGTCGCGGACCGCGTTGGCCCAAGGTGAGCACGCGTTGCTGGAGGTGGCGCGCAAGGCCGCGCCGGAATCGGTCGCGAAGCTGGAGCGGCGCCCCTGCTCGATGTGTGCGACGCTCAGCTGGCGCCGCTCGCCGTAGGCGAAGCGGCGTTGCACAAAGCGTACGAGCGCGAGCTGTCCGAGCGCCGGCAACGCATCATTGATTTCTTCCGTTCGCCCAAAGCGCGTGAAGCGCTGTACCTCTCGAATCCGGAGTCGATGCTGCGCGTCGACGCGCTAGTTGAACACGGCGCCGCGCGTAACGACAGCCGCGCGCGCCAGCGATATCGGCTCGCATGGAACTACCTGTAGCAGCTGTGCGCGAAAAACGATACGTCGAGCTTCTTCGGCCCGATCGCGTGGGGCCGGTTTGCGGGCGCCGCCGCGCCGAACCTCGACATACACACAGCGCCTGGCCCCCGGCTCACGTCCCGCAAGACGTTCTTCGAGCACTGGGTTGTGCTGCGGCTTTCGGATGCGAGCCGATTGCCGAAGCAGTTCGCGCGATGGTGCGCGATGCGTGGGGGCAAGTCTCGGTGCGGCACACGACACCGGATCAGATCGCGCTGACGAGCGCGGACTTCGAGGTCCTGATGGCGGCATCGGATCGGCACGAACCGCGCGCGAAGCACTTTACGCTGGCCGCTGCGCGGGTCCATTCGCCCGATTTCATGGTCGCGTCGCCAAGCCTCGAAGCGGTAGGGTGCGGCGACTTCCAGATTGTGATCGGTGAGGTGCACCCGGCCGTGCATACGGTATCGCAGCCCGTAGCTCAACCCTTCTGCCCGTACGCGGAGGCGATTCGAGAAGAGGTCGCGGCGGCGCTTTCGCCCACGACGATCGTGGCGGCCGACTCGCCGAGGCACTATCAGCGCTCGCACATCGACTGGCTCGATGTCGATGAGCTTGCCCAAGTCGCGACCGAGCGGCGGCGACCATGTGGCCCGCAAGCGGCGTTTGCGGGCGGGCGCGGGCGAGGTTGCCTTGCGCGACGGGATTCTGACATACCGGCACCGCGCGAGCGGAGCAGGACCTGCTTACGGTGATGCCCACCGAGCTCCACCGGCTGGGTTTTGCCCTGGCGGGCGAGCTGATCGGCCAGAGCGAGCCACGGCGTCTGACGTTCGGCCGCGTGCTGCTCAAGCGCCGCATGTGGCGCATCGATGGCGGTTTTCCCGAGGCGGCTGACGATTCGTTCGAAAACGCCGGTCACTACCTCGCGTGGCGCGGCTGGGGCGCTGCGAGCGGCTTGCCGCGCTACGTGTTCGTGAAGTGCGCGAGCGAGCCGAAGCCGATCTACGTTGACTTCTACAACCCGTTCGCAATCGATCTGCTCGCTAAGTGGGCGAGAAAAAGGGAGCCGCTGCTGTTCTCCGAGATGCAGCCCGCGCCTGGCGATCTGTGGCTCGCCGACGAGAACGGGCGCTACTGCTGCGAATTCCGCACCTCGCACGTGTGTCTTGCCGATCCAGCGTGGCAGGCCACCGAAGTGCGCGAGGGAGCAGCGTGAAACATTCGACACAGGAAACAGGAACGCAAACGTCATGAAGAACCTGTCTGCACCTTCCTCACCCGACACGTCCGCGCAACCCGGCGGCCGCTCGCAAGCGGCCATCGTCGTCTTCGTTCTGCTGCCTTTCACGCTGGCGCACTTTTTGTCCTACCTCTACCGCAACGTCAACGCCGTCGTGTATCCCGATCTGGCGCGTGAACTCGGCCTGAACGCCAACGCACTCGGCTGGCTGACGAGCGCCTATCTGCTCGCCTTCGCGCTCGCGCAATTGCCGATCGGCGTCGCCCTCGACCGCTATGGCTGCCGCCGCGGACAAGCGCCGTTGATGCTGATCGCGGCATCCGGCTCGGTAGTGTTCGCGTATGCGCACAGCCTCTCCATGCTTGCAATCGGACGCGGACTGATCGGCTTCGGCGTCGCCGGCTCGCTGATGGCCGCGATCAAGGCCAGCTCGCAATGGTTACCGCGCGAACGCCTGTCGCTGGCGACCGCGACGCTGCTCGCGGTCGGCGGCTTTGGCGCGATGGCATCGACGACGCCGATGCAAGTCGCGCTGCGACACCTCGATTGGCGGCAGGTGTTCGTCGTCCTCGGCATGTGTACAGTCGCCGTCAGCGCGCTGATCTACTTCGCTGTGCCCGAGCCGCGCCCGGTCGCACAAACAGCGCGCTTGGGCGACATGTGGCGCGACATCGGGCAGCTATTTCGCAGCAGCTCGTTCTGGCGTATATCGCTCTATTCAATTTTCGCGCACGCGACCTACATGGCCGTGCAGGGTCTGTGGATGGGCGCATGGCTGCGCGATGCCGGCGGGCTGGATAGCGCTCGCGCGGCCGACGTGCTGCTTGCCGGTACCGTGACGATGATCGCCGGGTCGCTTTGCTTCGGCTGGTTGACCGACTGGCTCAAGCGCTTCGGTGTCAATCCGATCACGGTGTGCGGAGGGGGCATCGCCGTTTTTCTCGTCTGTCAGGCGCTCATGATCTGGGGCCACGGGCGGAGCCCGCTACTGCTCGCCTGCGGGTTCACGTTCTTCGGCACGGCGGCTACCATGAATTACGCGATCATCGCGCAGAGCGTGCCGGCGCATCTGACGGGGCGCGTCAGCACCTCATTCAATCTGCTCGTGTTCCTGCTCGCATTTGTGATCCAGGCCGCCTTGGGCGCCGTCATCGCGCACTGGCCGTCGCAGGGCGGTGCGTATCCTGTACAGGCGTATCAATGGGCGTTCGGCATCAATCTCGCGCTGCAATGCCCCGGCCTGTTGCTTTGGCTCACGTTCAGGCCCTGGGCACGCGAAAGAACAGCGGTAGTGTGAGCGCATCGGTGCTGGTTAGCCGACTCCTGCAAGTAGACGAATTTATTCAAACGCAAAAATTGACATGCAGATAGACCGGTACCCTATCAAATAAGTTCGGACTACTTTTTTATTGATGATGCTCTTGTCGGTTCTGCGGCGATGTGGATGCGCCAGCCCCGGCTTCTGCTGGAGCATCCTCCCGAATTCTAACCACCACGATGGCAACTCAAATAGAAATGAATTCCTCAAAGATTGAATCCACGCTCGGAGAACATGCGGTCAAGACGCCGGAAGACTTACGCAACATGCCGAAGGAGTACCAGGAACTCGTCACGCACCTGATGCTCGTGCATACGGAAGGCGAGTTGACGGGGGCCGACGATTACACACAGGTGTTCTACAGCCTGGCGCCGAACGCCTACGAAAAGGTTATCTGCTGCGAGCGCGCGCCGCTGAAGAAGTGCAGCACTATCAGCTGAGTGCCGAAGTGCTGGCGGACATCGGCGTTGACACGAGCAACATGCTCGCGCAGCCCTTCCGGGAGCGGCCGTACTATGCATATCCGCTGCAAGGGATGCTGGTTCTTCGAGTTCGGCCACGACAAGCATGCGAAGGAGAACAAGGATATAGACGCATGACGCGAGTTCGCGAACGCGCAGCGCAAGCATCGCGTGAATACGGCACTCTTGATCGGTGGCGAGCCGACGCTGTTTCCCGAGCGTATCGAGGCATTCGTGACCGCGATGCGCTTCGTCTCGATCTCGACTAACGGGCTGAAGCCGTTCCCAAACGCCGAGCCATTCCGCAACGTGACGGTGTTCATCTCGCTTTTCGGCGGCGGCCCGCTCGACGACAAGCTGCGCGCGATCAAGCCGAGCGGCGTGCCGTTCACCGGACTCTTCGACACCGCGCTTGAGAACTATTATCAGGACGCGCGCGCGACGTTCGTGTATGCAGCCACCGAGGACGACATCACGCATATCGAGCCTACGGTCAGGCGCATTCGCGACAATGGCAATGTGGTCAGCTTCAACTTCTACAGCAAATACAATACCGGCCACCCGCTCAAGATGCTGAACGAGCGACGGCTGCTCGCCGAAATGCTGCGCGTGCAGGCGGCCTATCCCGAGGTTGTCGTCAACCATCCGGCCCACATCGAGGCGATGGTGACAGGCAAGGCGTGGCCCGGCGCTTTCGGTCGCCACACGTGCCCGAGCGTTAGCCAGAATCATCCAGACAACGCGCGGCGCATGGAAAATGGCCACCCGACGCTGCCGTTATTCAACACCTGGAAAGCGGACCTCCAGACGCTCGAGCGCTGCTGCACATCGGGACATTGCGAGGATTGTCGCGACAGACAGGCGGTCTATAGCTGGCTGATGGTGAGCCTCGCGAATTCCGTCGAAAGTCTCGATGTGCTGCGACTGTGGGTCGACGTTGCGGAGAGCTATTGGCGTCGGTTCATCTGGTCACCGTATCGTGCCGCGACGGCGCTCGTCGATGCTCAGACGCCGACGGAACTGGCTGTCGAGCGTGTGCCAGCATGAGTGCCAGGCCTGAAGGGGGTGCGGCTCTCTCCATTCCGATGTCCACGGTGCAGCGGGCAGATTGGCAGGCGCGCCTTTCCCGGATGGCGGTCCTCGATCACCTGGGCGTCCGGCTCGACCTCGCCGACGACGTCGCGGTGCGGCTCGTGCTCGAGCGCCGGCACGCCCGCGCATGCAGGCGGGCTGGGCACCGAGCGGCTGAACGGAGCGATGATCGCAGGCATGATGGATTGCGCGATGTCGATTGCGGGCATTCTGCACTTTCGCGGCCGCACCTGCGGCACCGTACAGCTATCGCTTCATTTCATGAAGCCGGTGCGCTGCAAAGCGCAGATGGTCGAGTGCCATGCGGTGCGTCGTGCGTCAGGCGTCGTGTTTCTTGAGGCCAGGCTTCTGGAATCGGACCAGCGTTGTGCAGTGATGGCGACCGGTATGGTCGGTGTGACGCGCGTCGCCGGGCAGGGCGCGCGGGGATGGGTGCGAGAACTGGCGGGAGCTGGCCGGAGTCTACGCTGCGTCGGCGACGGCCGATGCCGAGCCGGCGCTGGTGCCGGTGCTCAATATGACGAAGGGGTGAACGGATGATGCAACACACGATGATGGATTTTCCGCTCACCGTCCGCGGGACTCTGACTCACGCGACAAATGTGCACGGCCGCATGGAGATCGTCTCGCGCATGCCGGATGGCGGCGCGCACCGGTGTTGCGTCGCCGATCTGGCGAGCCGCGTCGCGCGGCTCGCAGGTGCTCTGCGCGATCTGGGGCTTCGACCGGGCGAGCGGGTAGCGACGCTGATGTGGAATCACTATGCGCACATCGAGGCATATTTCGGCGTGCCTGCAGCGGGCGGCGTACTCAATGCGCTGAATTTGCGGCTCGCTCCGAACGACATCTCCTACATCGCGAATCACGCGGGTGCGCGCATTCTGATCATCGCCGACGTTTTGCTGTCGCTCTACAGGCGAATCCGCACATCGACGCGATTCGAGCACGTGATCGTCGTGCCTCTCGGCGGCCCGACGAAAACGCACCGGTAAGCATGTGCTACACGTCGGGCACGACCAGGCGGCCGAAGGGCGTCGTCTACAGTCATCGAGCGCTGGTGCTTCACGCGTTTTGTATCTCGTTACCCGACGTGTTCGATCTGTCAATGCGGCAGACTCTGGCGCCCGTGGTGCCGATGTTTCATGTCAATGGCTGGTGTCTACCGTTTGCCGGCCATGCTGACAGGCACCCGGATGGTACTGCCCGGCCCGCGCCTTGACGCCGGGAGCCTGTTCGATCTGCTGGCTAGCGAGCAGGTGACACTTTCCGCTGGCGTGCCTTCGTTATGGCATGGCCTGATCGACAAGCTGGATTCAGCGCCGGAACTCCGTGAGCGGCTTTCGCCGTCGCTGCGTCTTGTCGTTGCCGGATCCGCCTGCCCGGAATCGATGATGGTCGCGTTGGACCGGCACCGCATCCGCGCCACGCACGCCTGGGGCATGACCGAGCTGTCGCCGGTCGGCGCGTTCTCGACGCTCAAACCGCATTTGACGCAAGCGGGCGGTGCCGATACCGGTCACTCGCTGCGTTATCGGCTGAAGCAGGGCTTGCCACTTCCGTTCGTCGACGTGCGGATCATGACCGGGCAGGGCGCGGCCCGTTGGGACGGCGAGAGCGTCGGCGAGCTGCATGTTCGTGGACCATGGGTCGCAGCAGGATATTACGACACGGTCTCACCGGATTCGTGGAGCGGCGACGGGTGGCTGCGAACAGGAGACGCCGCGCATATTGACACAGAGGGTTATATCCAGATCACCGACAGGCTCAAGGATTTGATCAAGTCCGGCGGGGAATGGATCTGCTCGGTGGCACTTGAGAACGCTCTACTGAGCCACCCCGCCGTGCAGGAGGCGGCGGTAGTGGCGATGCCCGATCCCAAGTGGCAAGAGCGGCCGTTTGCGTTTGTGAAACTTCGAGCTGACCGCAGTGCGACGGCTGATGAGCTAATCGGCCGTTTGGCGACACACTTCACGTCTTGGTGGCTGCCTGACGCGGTGGAATTCATCGACGAAATTCCGAAGGCCTCAACGGGAAAAATTCAAAAAACAGCATTGCGCGCGCTCGCCGCACGGCTAGAGCGTGTTAGGCACTTCCGGCCAGACCTGGTATCCTGGCTGGATGGCAAAACGCAAACCCTACCCGACGGATGTGTCGGACGAAGAATGGAA
>NZ_FMYQ01000074.1 GCF_900096975.1 Paraburkholderia lycopersici | reverse complement strand
CGTTCATCGGCCGAGCATCGGCAGCTTGAGGCCCGCCTCGCGCGCGGTGTGCTGCGCCAGCTCGTAGCCGGCGTCCGCGTGACGCATCACCCCCGTCGCCGGGTCGTTGAGCAGCACGCGACCAAGTCGCTCGTGCGCCCCCGCCGTGCCGTCCGCGACGATCACCACGCCCGCGTGCTGCGAAAAGCCCATGCCCACCCCGCCGCCATGATGCAGCGACACCCACGACGCGCCCCCCGCCGTATTCAGCAGCGCATTGAGCAGCGGCCAGTCGCTCACGGCGTCCGAACCGTCCTTCATCGATTCCGTTTCGCGGTTCGGGCTCGCCACCGAACCCGTGTCCAGATGATCCCGCCCGATCACGATCGGCGCCTTCAGCTCGCCGTTTTTCACCATTTCGTTGAATGCCTGGCCCAGACGATAGCGGTCCTTCACGCCCACCCAGCAGATGCGCGCCGGCAGCCCCTGGAACGCGATGCGCTCGCGCGCCATGTCGAGCCAGTTATGCAGATGCGCATCGTCGGGAATCAGCTCCTTGACCTTGGCGTCGGTCCTGTAGATGTCCTCCGGATCCCCCGAGAGCGCCACCCAGCGGAACGGCCCCTTGCCCTCGCAGAACAGCGGACGGATATACGCCGGCACGAAGCCCGGGAAGTCGAACGCGTTTTCCACGCCCATTTCCAGCGCCATCTGCCGGATGTTGTTGCCGTAGTCGAGCGTGGCCGCACCGCGCGCCTGCAGCGTGAGCATCGCGCGCACCTGGTGCGCCATCGACTCCTTCGCCACCTTCACGATCGTTTCGGGCGCCACCTTCTGCGCCTCGCGCCACTGCGCCACCGTCCAGCCCTGCGGCAGGTAGCCGTTGACCGGATCGTGCGCGCTCGTCTGGTCCGTCACGCAGTCCGGCGTGATCCCGCGCTTCACGCACTCCGCAAACACGTCCGCCGCGTTGCCGAGCAGGCCCACCGACACGGGCTTGCCCGTGCGCCTGGCCTCCTCGACGATGGCGAGCGCCTCGTCGAGCGTCTTCGCCTTGCGGTCCACGTAGCGCGTCTTCAGGCGGAAGTCGATGCGCGTCTCGTCGCATTCCACGGCGATCATCGAAAAGCCCGCCATCGTCGCCGCGAGCGGCTGCGCGCCGCCCATGCCGCCGAGCCCGCCCGTGAGGATCCAGCGGCCCGTGGGGTCGCCGTTGAAGTGCTGGTTCGCCACCGAATGGAACGTCTCGTAGGTGCCCTGCACGATGCCCTGCGAGCCGATGTAGATCCAGCTGCCCGCCGTCATCTGGCCGTACATCATGAGGCCCTTGCGGTCCAGTTCGTGAAAGTGCTCCCACGTGGCCCAGTGCGGCACGAGGTTGGAGTTCGCGAGCAGCACGCGCGGCGCGTCGGCATGGGTGCGGAACACGCCCACCGGCTTGCCCGACTGGATGAGCAGCGTCTCGTCCTCGTTCAGGTCCCTGAGCGAGGCGAGGATCTGGTCGAAGCATTCCCAGTTGCGCGCGGCGCGGCCAATGCCGCCGTACACGACGAGCGCATGCGGATGCTCGGCCACTTCGGGGTCCAGATTATTCTGGATCATGCGGTAGGCGGCTTCGGCAAGCCAGGTCTTGCAGACCTTCTCCGCGCCGCGCGGCGCGCGGATCGTGCGGGT
>NZ_FMYQ01000019.1 GCF_900096975.1 Paraburkholderia lycopersici | reverse complement strand
CAGATCAACGCGCAGAACTGCGTGCACTGCAAGACCTGCGACATCAAGGACCCGACGCAGAACATCGTCTGGGTCACGCCGGAAGGCGGCGGCGGACCGAATTATCCGAACATGTGAGTTCGAGTTCGTCGAGCCGAGCCGAGCCGATAGGTTCTGCCGAAGCGGCCACCGCTGCGGTATGGATTCAACCGGGCCGCTCTGTGCGCCCGTGAAAGCGAAAGCCATTGCGAACCTGGCGCACGATAGAAAAACCCCCACGTTTTCAGCGAAAACGTGGGGGTTTTCCTTTTAACGACTTATTCGTCCTTGGCGGGACGGCCCGTCTTGACGGTTTCGAGTGCCGCGATCGCCGCCACGAGACGTTTTGCAGAAGACGCTTCGAGCAACTGCAGGCCGGCACGCAAAAGCTCGCTCTTCTTCACGGTAACGCCCGCTTCGAGGCATTTCTGCTTGAGGGTGGCGATACGGTCGTAGTCCGCCTTCGGCATGGTGAAGCTGTCGCGCACGACCTTGTCTTTCTTCGCGCGCTTGTCCTTGCCCTTTGCGACGGTCTCGCGCGCCGGCTTCTTCACAGCATCGGGAGCCGGAGCGGCAGCGCTCGCCTTCGACTTCGGAGCGCTCGACTTGCGCGCGCCGGTGGATGCCGCGGACTTCGGCGCCTTGGTTTTGCCGGCCGGCTTGTCTTCTGGCTTCGCCTGATCGGCTGTCTTCGGGAAATAAAAAGCCTTCTTGGTCGGCTTGCGCGCGGTGACTTCGCTCATGTTCATCTCTTCAATTGAAAACGGTATAAACAGTATATACCGTTTTAGCTGAACCCCTGGCCGAGGCCAGTCCAGCATCGTTTCAAGACCTTCAACGCGGCTTCAGTTCGACGGGCGAGTCGGCGCGATAGCCGCCGCCGAGCGCCTTCGTCAGCGCAATGTCCTGGCCGATGATTTCTCCATGCAGCGCGAGCAGGGCAGCCTGCTCCGCAATGACGGGCTGGCGCGCTTGCAGTGCCGCGAGCCGGCTGCTCAAGCCGCGCCGATAGTGGGCTTCGGCGCTGTCACCAGCAAAGGTAATCGATTCGACGCGGCGACGCTGTAAATCGAACTGTGTATCGAGCGCCTGCAAACGGCTGCCCGTTTGCGCGACGTCCCGCACCGCGTCGAGCACGGCTGCGTTGTATTGATCGATCAGCATGTTGCTTTGCGCGCGCGCGCCGCCGAGGTTCGCGTTGAGCCGCCCGCCATCGAAAATGGGTAAATAGAGGCCGGGAATCAGATTGATCTGCTGGCTGGCGCGCGTAAAGAGGTCGGCGAGATGCAGTGCGTTCAAGCCAAAGAACGCCTTGATATCGAAGCTCGGATAGAACGCCGCTTTTGCCGCGTCGATGCGATCGAACGACGCCTGCACGTACCAGCGCATCGCCTGCAGGTCGGGCCGCCGCGCCAGCAGTTCGTAGGAGAGGGTTGCAGGCAACGCAGCCTGTTGGCCCGGCAGCGCGACCGGGGCGATGACGGGCAGGTCGGCGGGGCCCGCGCCGATCAGCGCGCGCAATGACTCGCGAAATGAGACGATGCGGTCCTGCGCGGAGACGATCTGCTGTTCGATGGCCAGTTGCTGCGCCTTCGCGGTTTCGAGTTCGGTCCGTGCTTCGAGGCCTCGTGCGACCCGCGCGCGGTGCGCCGAGACCGCGAACGCCGCGATATCGCGCGACTGTTCGAGCAGCGCGACCAGTGCGTACGTGGTCTGAATGCCATAGTAAAGTTGCGCCACGTCCGAGGAGATTTCGAGTTCCACTGCCGACGTTTCTGCAAGCCGTGCATTATTCACGCCGAGCGATGCGGCGACCTCGGCGCGCTGTTTGCCCCAGATGTCGACGTTGAGGCTCGCGCCGAGTCCGACGATGCCCTCCGTGTACCACGGCCCTGTGAGCCCTTCCTCCGGTACGTTGTTTGCGAAAGGACCGAGAAAGCCATTCGCCGAAACATGCTCGCGATCGAGCATCGCGAGCGCCACCACTTGGAGACCGGACCCCGCGCTCACGAGTTCGACATCGGACTTCGCTTGCGCGACGCGCGTGCGCGCAATGCGCATCGTCGGCGCACGATCGAGCGCTTGATCGATGAGGATGTTCAACTGCGGGTCGTCGTACCGCGTCCACCAGCGTGCGGCAGGCCAGCCCTCTCGTGCGAGATGGATGTCGTCGGCAAGGTTGATCTGCTCGGGCGCGATTGCGGCCGCGGGTGTGCCGTTGTGATGAATCAGCGCGCAGCCCGCGAGCGCACACACGATCCACGCAATGCTGAGGGCGATTCGTCGCCAACGATTCGAGGTGCGAAATGATTGCGTCTTCATGTCTGAACCGCCTGCGAAGACGCCTGGACCGCCGGGGCTTCGACGTGCCAGTCGGGCAAGCCCGCGATTTGCCGCGACAGCTCGTCCATTGCGGCGTTCAGCGGACTCGCGGAAGCAAGCGCTGCGACCACGATACGTCGCGGCGCACAGGCGGTGGGCGGGTAGCCCTCCAGGTCATCCGCGTAATGCTCTAATTCGCTTGCGGCTTGCCCCTGAACGGCGCGCGCAGCCGCAAGCGCTTGCGGGATCATGGTGCGGTCCTGCACCGCCAGCGCATTATGCAGCGCGTTTCCCGCAAGCATGATCTCGCGGCTCTGTGCGAGCACGGTCTGAGCGCGCAATGTGAGCCGCGCGTGCTCGCCTTCTTGCCAGTTGGGCTCCAGCGTGACGCGCAAGAGCGTCGCTGCGCAGTCGTCCAGTTGCGACCACGTTTTGAGTTCGAGCTGCGCGTAGGGCGCCTCGTCCACCGTGCTCGCGTTGGCCGGCGGCGCACGCAGCAGCGAGCCGATCGCGCGTAGCAATGCGCCGAGCTTCTTCCGCAGCACGTCGCCTTCGCCCTCGCGCCAGAAGGACGTCTGCACGAACGTCGAGACTCCGACGCCCAAAAGAATGCCCACCATGCGGTCGCGGATTTCGGTGAGATTCGTCGTCGGGCTGAACTGCTCGAGCAGCGCCAGCGAAAACGTGAAGATGAGCTGGATGCCCGCATATCCCACGCGCTCCGAACCGGCCGCGATCCACGCGGCCAGCGCGACGACGGGCAGCGTCATCAGGAGCAATCCCACGATGCTCTCCAGTCGCGGAATGACGAACACCACCATGAACAGCGCCAGCGCGCTACCCGCGAGCGCGCCGGCAATGCGCAGTACGGCGCGTTGCGTCGAAGCGCCGAGGCTGGGCAGCGCCACGATCACACAGGTCAGCATGATCGTGTGAATGCCTTGCCAGTCCACGGCGTTGTAGAACACATAGCAGGCCAGCACCGTCAACAATGTCTTCAGCGAGAAGCGCAGATAAGCGGGGTTGGTCCATGCATCGGGCGCGAGCATGGGTTCGGTCGCGGCAGTTTTACCTGCGGATCGCACGGGACTTGCGTTGTGCTCCACGAGACTCGAAAACGCGTGCAGCGCGCGCTGCATTTCCGCGGCGGCAGGAATCGCATCGATGGCGGCGCGATCGTCGGGCGCAGTGCTCGTCACGTAGCGGTAGGGCGTGCGCGTCATGACCGCTTGGTCGAGCGCCTGCGTGTTAGCGCGCAATTCGCGCAGCATCGCATGCGGTACGTTCGTGCCCGGCCATTCGCGCGGCAGCAGGCTCGCGGCGCGATAGAGCCGCGAAACCGTCGCGATGCAAGCGAGCTGCATAGCCTGATGCTCGCGATACTGCGCGTCGCGCATGGTCGAAAAGCGCAGCAGTTTCTGCAGCGTCAACGCGCCTTGCTGCACAGCCGCGAGCGCAATGGGTTCCGCGTTCACGGCGCCATCCATCAGTTGTCCCAACCGTACCTGTACGGCGTCCAGTTGCCTGTGGATCGCCTCGCGAAGCTGGACTTGCGGCTCGGCGGGCAGCAGCAGGGTGTTGACGACAAGCGTCAGTGCGATCGGGTAGTTCACGGCCACCCACACCCACAGCACTGCGCGGATCAGGAGATCAGCCTGGTCGGTCTGGTCGACGAAGCTTTGCACATAGATGATGACGATCGCGACGATAAAGAACACGACGCCGATCTTCAGCACGCGAATCAAATAGACGCTGCAGAAGAACAGCACGCTCGCGGCGACGATACGCACGAGCGGATAATCGAACGTGAACTTGAGCAGCACGATCGACAAGCCGATTGCCAGCGTCGAGCCGATGATGAACATGAGGCCGACGAGGCGCGTCATCACGACATTCGCCTGCGTGACATAGAACACGACGAGCAGCGAGAGCGCGAGCGAGGGGACTTCGAGCGCCATCGAAACGACGATCACGATCGCGCTCGTCAGCATGCAGCGCAGCATTACGTTGGTGCGTCCCGGAAACGGCGCGAGCTCGCGCACGACGAAACGGCCCGTGTCGCGCAGCCAGTCGGGCACGTATTCCGCAATCGATTCGGCGATGGTCATGTGCGCTCCTCAATGGCGTGCGCCATCATCACGGCGCTCGGGGTGGAGCACCGCAACCGCCGAGGTGCCGACGCGAAACAGGCTCGGGTCGGGATCGTCGATGCGGATCTTCACGGGAAAGCGCTGCGAAACGTGGACCCAGTTGAGCGTGCGCTGGATGCGCGGCAGCCCGCCGGGCAGCGCGAAGCCGCCTTCGTCCGGCGCGACGCCGTAACTGATCGAATCGACGGTGCCTTGAAAACGGCGGCCTGTGTCGCTCAACAGGTAGACCGTGGCGCGCGTGCCCGGACGGATGCCTTTGAGTTCGGTCTCGCGGAAATTGGCGATCACGTACCAGCGGCGCGTGTCGATCAGCGTGAAGACGGGCTTGAGCACCGACGCATACTGCCCCGTAGACGTCTTCAGCGAAACGATGCGTCCGTCGAACGGCGCACGCACGGTAGCGTATTCGAGGTTCAGCTCCGCAATCGAGATGTCGGCCATCGCGACCGCGCGTTGCGCAACGAGCGCGTCCACGCCGCTCACGGCCGCGGCGGCCTGCTGCGCCTGCAGTTGCGCGGCGCTCAGTTCCGCCTGCGTGGCGCGCTGCGCCGTGCGGGCATGGTCGACGTCCTCCGCCGATACGTAGCCTTGCGGCAAAAGCGGCTCCATGCGGTGCAGCGTATCGCTTGCCTGAGCGGCGGCTGCCCGTGCACGCTCCACCGCGGCGCGCACCGACTCGGCGTTGTACTGCTGCGCATTGACCGTGCGCTGGGTCAATTCGATCTGCCGGTCGAGCGCGACGAGCGATGCCTTGCCTCGCGCGAGCGCGTCCTGAAACGGCCTCGGGTCGATCTGAAACAGAAGATCGCCTTGCTTGACGGCCTCGTTGTCGCGCACGGGCAAGTCGATGATGCGGCCGCTGACTTCGGGAACCACGTCGATCGTGTCGGCATAGACGTAGGCGTCGTCGGTGCGCGGCGCGCGGTCGAGCTGCCGGATCACGATCAGCAGCAACAGCAGCGTGAGCACGACCAGTATGATGGCCGGCCATTTTCTCTTCGATGTCTTGCTGGCTGTCGTCGCCATGTCGTCCACCTGAAGGAAAATCAGTGTTGGAAAAAAGCCAGCCAGGCAACGAGTGAGAAGAGCGTGACGAGCGCGGGATACACGAGTGCGGGCGGACCCAGCAGCCGGTCATGACGCGAGCGTCTGAGCAGAAGAAAGGAGACGACGGCGAGCGCGATGCCCGCGACGATGCAGAACAGCCAGTCTGGAAAATAGGCGCCGAGCACGCTGATGGACGGCGAGAAGGCGCAGCCCTGCAGGAGCACCGAAGCGGCGGCCATACGCATTGCACGCCCCGGATGAATGATGCTTCGGAGTGGCATGAAACGCTCCAAAGTCGTCCGTCTTGTGGGTTTGGATTCAACGCTTTGCAGCTTGGCTCGCGTATTCTGCCCCATCTGGGAGACGCCATGGCGCGAATGAGGCTGCGCCGTGTGCGAATCGCTTACCTTTGTTTCCGCTTGTTGCTTCTCGTTGCCGCCTGTTGCGCTTTGTTGCCGGATAACGATGCCCGATCGCGTAGTATCGGCCCTCAATATCGATTGTTATTGCGCTGCAACAAAATGATGCCTACACTGACCAGGTCTGCCGACTGCCTCGATGCTTTCGAAAAGGAGGGCGTGACATGACGACTCGATCTCCCGCAGTGCACGTATCCCCGATGCTACATGTCTTCGAACAGGAAGGAGGGTGGCATTGGGGCATCACAATCCCCAGGTCCGCAGGCGGCGGCTTCAAGCTCATCGCCTACAGCGAAAGGACCTTCAACGGTGAAAGCGAGGCCCGGCGCGATGGTAGCCGCGCGCTCGAAAATCTGCCGGAAAATGCCGCGCTCGCCTTCGCTTCCTGATACCAACATCTACAAGAAAACGATCAGGTAGGTTCTTTACGGCACACAGTAGATGAACCTCTGCGTGGCGCCGCCCGGCATGCGGTGTTCCTCGCGTTACTGCTCTAGCTGCGTGAAAGGCGCGCCGAATTCGGCGCGCAGCGCGTCGGCGTCGTAGCGCCTCACACCGGCACGATTTCGGGACATCAAGTTTTTACAGAAAATCGATCTATTTTGATAAGAAAAGTTATCTTTCTAGTTGGCTTCCACATCTCTGCAGGCGACCAGCGTTACCCGGCTGCGGACACGGGGCTGTGGATGCGGCATCGAACGAGATGCGCATCGGCGGATGTGGCGAGGGGAGGTGCAGCCGTATCTCGGGACATGGATCGCCGCGCGTTTAACGGCACAACATGGCCGGTTTTGTCAGTATGTCGGCCGGTTTGACCAGCCTGTCCGATTCCGTTGACGCTAGGATTGGCGCATGACGAGGATCCGGCACGTTGAAAAGCCGGCCGGACCATTTGCGGAAACAGGCAAAACCAGCGTGTCGTCGACAGAAAACAGATCATTGAGGAATCCATATGAGTAAGGAAGTCGTGGTGGTGGGCGGTGTGCGGACCGCGATCGGGAAATTCGGCGGCAGCCTCAAAGACGTGCCGCCGACAGAACTTGGCGCAATCGTCGTGCGTGAACTGCTGGCGCGGAGCAACGTCGATGCGAAGGACGTCGGTCATGTGGTGTTCGGCAACGTCATCGCCACGGAGCCGCGGGATTTTTATCTGTCCCGCGTCGCCGCCGTCAATGCCGGCATTCCCGAATCGACGCCCGCCTTCAATGTCAACCGGCTGTGCGGTTCGGGCTTGCAGGCGATCGTCTCGGCCGCGCAGACCATTCTGCTCGGCGATGCCGACGTGGCGATTGGCGCCGGCGCCGAAAACATGAGCCGCGCGCCGTACGTTACGACCGACGCCCGCTTCGGCGCTCGCATGGGCGACGTGCGGCTCATCGACATGATGCTGGGCGCGCTCAACGACCCTTTCCATACGCTGCCGATGGGCGTGACGGCTGAAAATGTCGCGACTCGTTACGGCATCACGCGCGAGCGCCAGGATGGCCTCGCGCTCGAGTCCCATCGTCGCGCAGCGCGTGCTATCGCCGAGGGGCGTTTCGCCGGTCAGATCGTGCCGGTCAAGCGTGTGGTGAAAGGGCGCGAGACTGTCTTCGATACCGACGAGCATCTGCGGCTCGACGCAACGATCGATGACTTCTCGAAGCTCAAGCCGGTGTTCGCGAAAGAGAACGGTACGGTCACGGCGGGCAATGCCTCCGGCATAAACGACGCGGCCGCAGCCGTCCTGCTGATGTCGCGCGAAGCCGCCGACCAGCGCGGTCTCGCACCGATGGCCCGGCTCGTGGCCTACGCGCACGCGGGCGTCGATCCGCTCTACATGGGCATTGGCCCCGTGCCCGCTACGCAGCTTGCGCTGCAACGCGCGGGACTTTCCGTCGAAGACCTCGACGTGATCGAGTCGAACGAGGCCTTCGCGGCCCAGGCGTGCGCGGTCACGCAGGAACTGAAACTCGATCCGGAGAAGGTGAATCCGAACGGCTCGGGCATTTCGCTCGGCCATCCGATTGGCGCGACCGGCGCACTGATCACCGTGAAGGCGCTGCACGAGCTCAAGCGCATCGACGGGCGCTACGCGCTCGTCACGATGTGCATCGGCGGAGGGCAGGGGATCGCCGCTATTTTCGAAAACATCAAATAACTTCAGCTCGCGTCATCGCGCGGGGAGAGAATCAGCATGCAAATTGAAACATTGGGCGTCGTCGGTGCCGGTACGATGGGTTCCGGCATCGCCCAGGTGGCAGCGCTCGCCGGCCTGCACGTGATCATGGTTGACGTCGCCGACGCGGCGCTCGACAGGGGCGTCACGGCATTGAAGGGAAGCATCGAGCGACTCGTAGCGAAAGACAAACTGGATGCGGCGGCGCGCGATGCCGCGCTTACGCGCATCGAGACGTCGACGGATTATCAGCGGCTCGGCGCTGCCGGGCTGATTATCGAAGCGGCAACCGAAAGCCTCGATTTGAAGCTCCGCATCTTGAAGCAGATCGAAGCGGTTGCTCGACCCGATGCCATTATCGCGTCCAATACGTCGTCGATTTCCATCACCACGCTGGGCGCGGCGCTTTCCGATCCGTCGCGATTTGTCGGAATGCACTTCTTCAATCCGGTGCCGTTGATGCCGCTCGTGGAAATCATCCAGGGCCTCGCGACGGGCAGCGCCGCAGCCGAAGCGGTTCGCGAACTGACATTGCGGCTCGGCAAGTCGCCGATCAGTGTGCGGAATTCGCCGGGCTTCGTCGTCAACCGCATTCTTGTGCCGATGATCAACGAGGCTTTCTTCCTGCTTGCCGAAGGCGTCGCGCCAGCCGAGGATATCGATACCGGCATGCGGCTCGGAGCGAATCACCCGATCGGCCCGCTAGCACTGGCCGACCTCGTTGGTCTCGACGTGTGCCTTTCGGTCATGGACGTATTTTTCAAGGACTTTGGCGATCCTAAATACCGCGCATGCCCGCTGCTTCGGGAACTGGTGGCCGCAGGGCGTTTGGGCAGGAAGACGGGACGGGGCGTTTATAGCTACGACTAGTCGGGCCAGCGTCGGCGTAGCGCTCGCGGATGGTGCCAAGCGTGCGCTATGCCAGGCCTTCGTCGAGCTTGCGGTTGCCTGGCCGTCCGTGACGGCCCGAAGCCACGCCGGCTGGCCCGTGCCCGCGATACCGGATCGGCAGCCGCTCAACCTGGCGCACGCTCAGGCCCAGCCGTTCAGCGGCGCGGCCGGGCTTCAGACCCGTCTCGGCCACCGCCTGAATCATCTTGAGTCGGTCAGGCTCCCGCATCGTCAGTGTCACCAGTTCGCCTGGTCGCATGGCCGGCTCCGCAGTTCGCACGAGCCGGACAGCATGCCAGTGGTCAAAAACACGACATCTGTAAATAGCCAGAACACGACATTAGGATATAGCCGCTACAGATTTTCGGTTGATAATTTATCTTATGTAAAATAACAAAAATATCGAGGTCCCTCCAGCAAACCCCTCCGTCCATCGGCAGATCGGCACACCAGCCCCGCAGGGCGTCGCAAACCCGTTAAGCGTCCCTTCGGCGCATTGTCTCCTCAGTAAAAGCCCTGGTCCGCCGGCACACCGCGCCACAGTACTATCACGCCATATTTTCAGAACGCAATTCTGACAGATAGAACGAAAGACCGGCCAACCAGAAAAAATTCAGGAGAGCCCGATGTCCAGCCTGCCAATCGAAGCGACGCGCGAATCGCTTCTAGACCATGCCGCTTCCGCCAGTGCGGACGAGATCAATGCGCGCATCGACCGCCTTCCGGGCACGCGCGCGATCTGGACGCTCGTCCTCTTGCTCTCGGTGGGCGGCTGGTTCGAGTTCTACGATCTATTCTTCACGGCCTATGTCGGCCCGGGCCTCGTTAAAAGCGGTCTCTACTCGACCACCACGGCCTCGTTCTTCGGCTTCTCCGGGCTCGGCGCGTTCGTGGCGGCGTCGTTCGCAGGGCTCTTCGTCGGCACGTTCTGCCTGACCGGCCTCGCCGACCGATACGGCCGCCGCACCATGTTCACCGCGTCGTTGCTCTGGTATTCAGCCGCGACCTGCATCATGGCGCTGCAGACGAGCGCGCCCGCCATCAACCTTTGGCGGCTCGTCGCGGGCATTGGCGTGGGCATCGAACTCGTCACCATCGATACCTACGTGAGCGAACTCGTGCCCAAGCATCTGCGCGGCCGTGCGTTCGCCTTCGTGCATCTCGTGCAGTACACGGCCGTGCCCGTGGTCGCGTTTCTGGCCTGGTGGTTCGTGCCGCGTGCGCCGTTCGGCTTCGAAGGCTGGCGCTGGGTCGTGATGTTCGGCGCGTTCGGCGCGCTCATCGCGTGGGCAATTCGCCGCCGCGTGCCCGAAAGCGCCCGCTGGCTCGCCCAGCGCGGCCGCACCGAAGAAGCCGCACGCGTACTCGCACAACTCGAAGTCACGATCGAGGCGCAGTCCGGGCGCCCGCTGCCTGCGCCCGTCGTGGAGCCTGCCGGCCCGCAAGTCGCTGCCAGGGCGCGCTTTGCTGAAATCTGGCAGCCACCTTATCGCCGCCGGACCATCACGCTGCTCGTATTCAATCTTTTCCAGGCAATCGGCTTCTACGGCTTCGCCTCGTGGGTGCCGACGCTGCTCGTCTCGAAGGGCGTCACGGTCACGCACAGCCTGCTCTACTCGTTCGTGATCGCCGCCTCGAATCCGTTCGGCCCGCTGCTCGGCATGGCGATTGCCGATCGCATCGAGCGCAAGACGCTCATCGTGCTCTCCGCACTTGCCATTGCCGTGTGCGGCACGTTGTTCGCCATGCAGACATCGGCCGCCATGCTCATGTTCCTCGGCGTGCTCATCACGCTCGGCGGCACGCTGCTTTCCGTCGGCTATCACGCGTACCAGGTCGAACTTTTCCCTACGCGCATGCGCGCCACGGCCGTCGGCTTCGTCTATTCGATGTCGCGTCTTTCCGCCATGTTATCTGGCTTCATGATCGCGTTCGCGTTGCGCCACTTCGGTGTGCCAGGCGTTTTCGCGCTCATTACCGGCGCGATGATCGCGGTCATGGCGGCCATTGGCATCTTCGGGCCGCGCACGAAAAATCGCGCACTCGACGACATCTCTCGCTAACCTCCTCACTGAGAGGCTGGAATCTTCATGCTCCCGTTAGCCGGCGTGCGCGTCCTGGATCTGTCGAATGTGCTCGCCGGTCCGTTCTGCGCCTATCAACTCGCGCTTTTCGGCGCCGAAGTCACCAAGGTCGAGCACCCGGAGGGCGGTGATCTGGCGCGCCGACTGGGCGCCGACAAGGATGCAGCGGCGCGCAACATGGGCGCGTCGTTCGTGGCCGTGAACGCAGGCAAGCGCTCGATCACGCTGAACCTCAAGGATCCGCGCGGCAAGGCCATCCTGCTCGACCTGGTGCGCGATGCGGACGTGCTCGTCGAGAACTTCAGGCCCGGCGTGATGGACCGGTTGGGTCTCGGATACGATCAGCTATCCGAAACGAATCCGGCGCTCGTCTACTGTGCGATTTCCGGTTTCGGCGACGAAGGCGGGCTTTCGAGCCGGCCCGCCTACGACCAGATCATCCAGGGCATGTCGGGCGTGATGAGCGTGACCGGCGACGCGCAGAGCGCTCCGCTGCGCGTGGGCTATCCCGTCTCCGATACGGTGGGCGGACTCACCGCCGCGTTCGGCATTTGCTCGGCGCTTGTCGATGCGCGCGCGAGCGGCCAAGGGCGGCGTCTCGACGTATCGATGCTCGAAGCCACGCTCGCAACGATGGGCTGGGTCGTATCGAACTATTTGAACGCGGGCGTCGTGCCCGAGCCGATGGGCAACGAAAATTTCACGGCCGCGCCCTCGGGCACGTTTCGTACCGGCGCGGGCCTCCTCAATATCGCCGCGAACGAAACGCGCCAGTTCGAAAACCTGTGCGACGTGATCGGCCGACCGGACCTGCCGCGCGACGGGCGATTTTCGGCGCGTCACACGCGCAAGCAATATCGCGGCGAACTCAAGACCGAAATCGAGGCCGCGCTCGCCGCGGATACAGCAGCGAACTGGGAAGCGCGCCTGCTGGCGCGCGGGGTGCCGGTTGGCCGCGTGCTCTCGGTGCCCGAAATTCTCGCGCATCCACATCTCGCCGAGCGGCGCTTCATACGCGAATTCGAAACGGCTCAGGGAGAAGCGCCCCAGCGCGTGACGCGCGCGGGCCTGCGGCTCTCGGATGCCGACGCGGCTCCCACCTCCCCCGCGCCGGCGCTCGGCGCGCACACGCGCGAAGTGCTCGCGCAACTCGGCTACGACGCTGCCCGAATCGATTCGCTGCACCACGACGGAGTGATCTGATCATGTCGACGACGCCCTTCTCCGCCGCTCCCGATTTCGCCGCCCTTTGCGCGGACTACTGGAGCACTTCGATCATCGACATCCATCCGGGCAAGATCAACGTGCGCGGCTATCCGATCGAGGAGTTGGTCGGCAACGTGAGTTTCCCGCAGATGATCTGGCTGATGCTGCGCGGCGAATTGCCCGGTGACGAAGAGGCCGCACTGCTCGAAGCGGCGCTCGTGGCTTCCGTGGATCATGGGCCGCACGCACCTTCGATTGCGATCTCGCGCATGGCCACGAGTTGCGGCTTGCCGATCAACGGCGCCATGGCCTCGGCGCTCAACGCGCTCGACGACGTGCACGGCGGCGCAGGCCAGCAGGCGGTCGAGCTCTACGCCGACATCGCCGCGCGCATCGCCGCGGGCAACACGCTCGATGCGGCGGTCGAATCAGGCGTAGACGCGTTCATCGCCGTTCACGGCAAGTATCTGCCCGGCTTTGGCCATCGCTTTCATCCGGTCGATCCGCGCGCGGGACGACTGCTTGCGCTCGTCGACGCGCGCGTCGCGTCGGGCACGATCAACGGTCGCCATGCGGCGATCGCGCGCGGCATCGAGGCCTTGCTGAAGAAGCGCAAGCACCGGCCCGTGCCGATGAACATCGACGGCGTCACGGCCGTCATCTATGCGGAGCTGGGCTTTGCGCCCGAGCTTGCGCGCGGCGTATTCTGTCTCTCGCGCGCAGTCGGGATCCTCGCGCATGCGTGGGAGCAACGCGGGCGCGCCGAACGCAACAAGGGGCCGATGCCGCGCCAGATCCCCTATGCCTATACCGGCGCGCCGGAGCGGCACCTGGAGCCATCCTGAACAACGGGTCGCGCAGAAAGCCCGCGTGGGCTCAGGCATCCTGCCGCGCGTGCGTGCGTTGTGCGGCGCGCAGCGCGCGCGAGTCGCCGCCGAGCGCGTCGGTCGCGCGCACGGCGCAATCGAACAGCGCGTCGAGATGGCGCTCGACGAACGCCCCATCGATGCGCGAGCTCGGGCCCGCGAGCGTGAGCACGCCGCGCAGCGTATCGTGAACGCCGAACACGGGCATCGAAACGCCCGCCGTCTCGCGCTCACGCTCGCCAATCGATATGCAGTAAAAACGCTGCCGAATGGCCTCGAACGGCTCGCCCGGCTCGCCGCTGAACGCTAGCAGCGCCCGTCCGCCCGAACCGCTTTCGAGCGGCAAGACGTCGCCCTCGCGCACATGATGGCGCACCACGTGATGTGAATCGACACGATGCAGACAAACGCGCACGGCATTGTCGCGCACGTAGAACGAAACGCTCTCCCCGCTCGCGGCGGCCAGTTCGCGCATGAGCGGCAGCAGGATATCGCCGAGATTGAGGCTGCGTTGATAGAGCGCGCCTAGCGCGAACGTGGCGGGACCAAGCTGGTAGCGTCCGTCGTCGAGCCGCAGCAGCAGGCGATGCTGTATCAGCGCGCCGGCCAGCCGCAAAAGCGTGCTCTTGTAGAGGCCGGTGCGCGACGCAAGCTCGGCGAGCGTGAGCGCGCCGTCTCCGGGGCGAAAGGCGAACAGGATGGCGCAAGCGCGGTCGATGACTGCGACGCCCTCTTCCTTCTTGACAGTACCGGCCGGATCTTGCGCGGGCATGAGGGGGAATGGCGGGAACGGGAAACGAGTCCGATTTTACGCGATATCGCCCGTGTTTCGCGCACCCGCCGCTCGGCTCACCTCGTTTGTCGTTTCGCCCGCGCCACCGAATCGCGCATCGTCACGCTCACCGGGAGCGTCCGCTCGATTGACCACTGCGTGCCGTAGCATTGGTTGATGAGCCAGCGTACCGCGTTGCGCGTGAGCTCGGCGGTTGGAATGTGCACCGAGGTCAGCGCGGGCGCCATGTAGGCCGCAGAATAATCGTCGTCGTAGCCGATCACCGAGACGTCCTCGGGCACGCGCAATCCCGCCTGTTGCAGGCGGGATTGCGCGCTCATGGCCATCGTGTCGTTTGCGCAGAAGAGCCCGGTGAAGCGGTGTTTCCTCTCGATCAGCGCGCCGGCCGCCAGATAGCCGCCCTCTGGCGAGAAATCCGAAACGATGTGAGGCACCGTTTTGCGCTCGATGCCATGGCGTGCCAGCTCCTCGAAAAAACCATGCAGACGCGCTGCATTGTCCGACGAAGTGGAAGGTCCGCCGATCACCGCAAGATCGCGATGGCCGTGTTCGATGAGCGTGCGGGCGGCGATCTCGCCGCCGTGAAAGTGATCTGCGCAGAACGATGCTTCGGGTAACTGATCGAATGAACGATTCAGGAAGGCCATGCGCGGGTGCATGGCGTGCAGCATCCGCAGGTCGTCGTCGTAGAGATTGTGGCTGATGACCACCACGCCGTCGCAATCGCGGCCAATCAGGAAGCGCACGGCCTCGATGGCCTGTTCGCGTGGCGAGGCCTCGCCGCAGCCGGTCGCCACGACCAAGTGACGCCGCACGGCGCGCAGTTGCGCATCGGTTTCCTTCAGGATGGTGCCGTAGTACGAACCGAAAAAGGTGGGGACGAAAATGCCGATGATGCCGAGCTGCTTCGTGGCCATCGCCCGTCCGATCGACGAAGGCCGGAAATTGAGCTGCTCGATCGCAGCCTGCACGCGCGCGGCCGCCTCCGCCGACACCGGGCCGTTGCCCGATATCGCCCGCGAAGCCGAACCGAAACGTTGGCGAGATTGCCCATGCCTGCTCCTGGCCTTTCACTGCGCCCGATCAGGGTTTTTCTGGACGTTTTTCAGTAGTTCCTGCGTTTGCGATAACCGGCTTGGTGGGACCGCGCATGGATTGCAGCTACGCGTTCATCAGGCATCCGGGGGCGATTCCAGATCAGGCCGCACCGCCGCGAGCGCCTCGTGCAAGCTCGGAAAGATGTTCGCCTCGCCGACCACGGGAGTGATGCCGTGCCGGTCCATGTCCGACAGCAGATAGCGGGTCACGCGCCCGAAAATCACCTTCACGCCCCGCTCCGCAAGCGCGGCGCAGAGGTCGATCACGGCGCGGCCCGCGGAATAGTCGAGATCGGTGATCGCCGACGCATCCACGACGACGCAATGCACGGGCGACGGCGCGGCGTCGATCAACGCTCTAAGCTCGTCGACGAACAGATGATCGTTCGCGTAGAACAGATCCGCGCCGAAGCGATAGACGATCAGCCCTGGCGCCGTGACCTGCCCTGGCTGCGCGGGCTCGGGCAGCCAGTTCCCGCCCTCGTTCGGCACGAGCACCATGGTGTGCGGACGATAGCTATGGCGCACGTGGCGCAGCAGCGAAAGGCCCATTGCGATCAGAATGCCGTTCTCCACGCCGATCACGACCACGGCCAGCGCCGTCGTCACCGCGAGCCGGAATTCGCCGGGACTTTCGCGGCGAATGTCGATCATCTGGCGAACGTTCACGAGTCCCACGGCAATCGTGAAGACGATCGCGGCGAGGACGCAGTGCGGCAAGTATTGCAGCAGGCGGCTGAAGAAGAGCAGCACGATCAGCACCACGCCGGCGAACACGAGTTGCGCGAACTGGCTGCGCGCGCCGGCCTGATCGGCCATGGCGGTTTGCGTGAGGCTGCCGTTCACGACGAAGGCGCCGCTCATCGAGGCCGCGGCGTTCGCCGCCGCAAGGCCCAGGAGGTTGGCGTCCTCGTCGGTGCGCTCGCCGTAACGCTCGGCGAACGCGCGGCTCGTGGCCGCGCTCTGCGCGACGATGATGACGAAGCACGACGCCGCCACCTGCAGCAAGTCGATCATCTGAAACCAGCCGACGGCGGGAAAGCTCACGCGCGGCAGCCCTCCTTCGACGGGGCCGATCACCGAAATGCCGTGGCCGGCGAAGTTGAACGCGGCGCTCGCGGCGATGCTGCCCGCCACGGCGACGAGCGGCACGGGCCAACGCGGCCGGACCTGCTTGAAGATCAGAATGGCGGCGACGACGGCCACCGCAATCGCGAACGTCGGCCAGTGGATGGCGGGCAACTGCATGACGATCTGCTTGACTTGCAGCACCGTGCGGCGCGAATCGACGGTAATGCCGAGCATGTCGCCGAGCATGGCCACGCCCACCTGCACGCCCACTCCCGTGAGAAAGCCCGCGAGCACGGTGCGGGAAAGAAAGTCCGCGAGAAAGCCGAGGCGAAACACGCGCGCGATCAGCAGCAGCACCGCGGTCAGCAGGGCCGTCATGCCCGCGAGCGCGACGTACTCGGCGCTCGACGGCGCGGCCATGGTCGTGAGGCGGCTCGCGAAGATCGTAGCCGTGGCCGAGTCGGCAGCGACCACGAGATGGCGCGACGCGCCGAAGAGCGCGAACGCAACGAGCGGCAAAAAGCCCGTGTAGAGGCCGGTGACGGCAGGCATCCCCGCGATGCGTGCATAGCCGAGCAGTTGCGGCACGTTCATCGATGCGAGCTGCACGCCGGCCAGCGCGTCGCGCAAAGCCGAGGTGCGCGAAAGCGGCCGCGCGCCGCGAAAGAATTCAAACGCCATTACGCCATCCTTTTCGAATCCGCATCTATGTGCGGTGCTTTTGCTGCCGGTTCACTGGCGCAGTATGTTAGCGCGCGTGGGCGTTACGGCATATATCGGGTTGCAGTATCGATGCATGCGCATCAATGAAAGAGGCCAGCCCGCAGGCTGGCCTCATGACTTATACGCTGTTTCGCTTGATGCAGCGAGCCGACTAAACCCGCACCGGCGGAGGCACATAGCGACATTCGTAGCGCTTTCTGACTGTGCCGTTCTCATCGACGCTTTCCAGGAATACGTCGAACTGCCACAGGCGCGCCATGTGGCGCAGCACTTCGTCGGTATCGCCCGAAAGATGGCGGTTGTCGCTCATGAAGTGGCGCAGCGTGAGGCTGCGGTCGCCGCGCGTGTTCACCGACCACACCTGAATGTTGGGCTCGCGATGATGCATGTCGTACTGGCGCGAAAGCGCCTGGCGCACGTACTGGTAGCCGCTTTCGTCGTGAATGGCCGAGACTTCGAGCGCGTCGCGCATGTCGTCGTCGAGCACCGAGAAGAGCCGCATTTCGCGAATCAGATGCGGCGACAGATATTGCGCGATGAAGCTCTCGTCCTTGAAGTTGCGCATCGCATAGTGCAGCGCCTTGAGCCACGGACTGCCGGCCAGTTCGGGGAACCACTTGCGGTCCTCGTCCGTGGGGTTCTCGCAGATGCGGCGAATGTCGCTCATCATCGAAAACCCGAGCGCATACGGATTGATGCCGCTGTAATACGGCTTCGTCACCGGCGGCTGATAGATCACGTTGCTGTGCGAGTGCAGGAACTCCATCATGAAGCCGTCTTCGAGCTTGCCCTGCGTATAGAGCGTGTTGAGCAGCGTGTAATGCCAGAACGTGGCCCAGCCTTCGTTCATGACCTGGGTTTGCCGCTGCGGATAAAAGTACTGGCCGATCTTGCGCACGATGCGAATCACCTCGCGCTCCCACGGCTCGAGCAGCGGCGCATTCTTTTCGGCGAAGTACAGCAGGTTCTCCTGCGGCTCGGGCGGAAAGCGCTCGTCGATTTCCTCGGCAACGGGCGTTTGCTGCTTGGGCAACGTGCGCCATAGTTCATTTACCTGGGATTGCAGATAAGCCTCGCGTTCCCGGCGCAGTGCCGCCTCGCGTTCGAGCGAGAGTTTCTGCGGACGCTTGTATCGGTCCACGCCGTAGTTCATGAGCGCGTGGCACGAGTCGAGCAGTTCCTCCACGCGGTCCATACCATAACGCTCCTCGCATTCGGCGATGTAGTTCTTCGCGTAGACGAGGTAGTCGATGATGGCGTGCGCATCCGTCCATAAACGGAACAGGTAATTGCCCTTGAAGAACGAGTTGTGCCCGTACGCGGCGTGCGCGATCACGAGCGCCTGCATCGTCATGGTGTTCTCTTCCATGAGATACGCAATGCAGGGATTCGAGTTGATGACGATTTCGTATGCGAGACCCATCTGGCCGCGACGGTAGCTCTTTTCGGTCGAGAGAAAGTGCTTGCCGAACGACCAGTGGCGATAGTTCACCGGCATGCCGACAGACGCATAGGCGTCCATCATCTGCTCGGCGCTGATCAATTCGAGCTGGATCGGATAGACGTCCAGTTCGTATTGCTCCGCAACATGCGAAATATGGGTGTCGTATTCCTCGATGAGTTCGAAGGTCCAGTCAGATGGGCACGGCAACGGCCGTCGGTCGGCTACGTTCATTTGCACTTCCCTTTGCTGGGCGAGCCCATGCTCCTTGTTGCGAGCAGCCCCGGCGGCAGTTCCGGGCGCTTCGGCGTCTTTGCGATGGTCGGGCTTGCGCTCGCCTTTGTGTTCGCCATGATGCCCTTTTTCGTGGCCGCTCGTCTTCCGGCGCTCGGGCTGATAGCCGCGCGCCTCATTGTGCAGGTGGCGTGTCGTCATGAGTGCTCCACCTGCTTTTCGAAAAGCTCCCTGAACACCGGGTAGATGTCCGCCGCGGTGTCGACTTTCTTCATCGCCAGATGCGGTTCGGTGAGCGCCAGTTGCGCGTATTCGAGCCAGAGGTTCTGCTCCTCCGGCGTCACTTGAATATACGCAAAATAACGCACCTGAGGCAGGATGTCATCCGCGAGGATCTTGCGGCATTTGGGCGAATCGTCTGTCCAGTTGTCGCCGTCCGATGCCTGCGCGCCGTAGATGTTCCAGTCGCTCGGAGAATAACGGTCCTCGATCACTTTTTTCATCAGTTCCAGCGCGCTCGACACGACCGTGCCGCCGCTTTCGGTTGAGTGAAAGAAGGTGTCCTCGTCCACTTCCTCGGCGCGCGTGTGGTGGCGAATGAAGACCACCTCGATTTTCTCGTAGTTGCGCTTGAGAAACAGGTACAGGAGGATGAAGAAGCGTTTGGACAAGTCCTTGCGCTGCTCGTCCATCGAGCCCGACACATCCATCAGGCAGAACATCACGGCCTGGCTGGAAGGCTGCGGCTGCTTCACGCGATTCACATAGCGCAGGTCGAACGGGTCGATGAACGGAATGCGCCAGATGCGCCCGCGCAGATGATGAATCTGTTCTTCGAGCAACGCGATCTCCTGGCGCCGGTCGGCCGTGTCGGCCTTGAGCGCTTCGAGCTGTTCCTCGAGATCGTGCAGTTCGTTGACGAGCGGCGCCCCAAGCGCGATACGCCGGCCCAGCGCGCTGCGCAGCGACCGTACGACGTCGATGTTGTTCGGCGTGCCCTCCGCAGCCCATCCCGCGCGGATGCTCTTCCATGTGGGCACCGCCATGAGATGGGTCTTGACGAGGCGCGGCAGTTCGAGGTCGTCGAAGAAGTACTGCATGAATTCTTCGCGCGAGAGTTCGAATACGAAATCGTCCTGACCTTCGCCTTCGTTGCTCGCCTGACTGCCGCCGCCGCCCCCGCCGCCTTGCGGCCGCGGAATGCGGTCGCCGCGCACGTAGTCCTCGTTGCCGGGGTGAACCATCTCGCGCTTGCCACCTGGGCCGTGCCGGAACGACGGCTCGGCGATGTCCTTGCGCGGAATGGTGATGCTCTGGTTGCTCTGTATGTCCTTGATGCTGCGGTCACGCACCGCTTCCGAGACGGCGTGACGAATATAGTTCTTCACGCGGCGCAAAAAGCGCTCGCGGTTAGCAATGCTCTTGTTCTTGCCGGCTAGCCTGCGGTCGATGATTTGATGAAGCACATCCAGTCTCCCGCTCCAGTTGCGAAGGGGCGAGGTGCGCAGTGTTCATTGCCGCGTCTGCCATCATGCGTGCCGCGTTCACCCGCTCATGGCCACGCAGCCTGCGCCCCGCCGGAGGTCCTTTTGCACCGCCGCAAAACTGCAGCGGCGGAGCACTCGGACGGTAAAGCCTCTACGTTCACGACGACTTGCGCACCCGCAGATACCAGTCGCAGAGCAACCGGACCTGCTTCGGCGTGTAGCCCTTCGCCACCATGCGGTTGACGAAGTCTTCGTGCTTGCGCTGTTCTTCCGCCGATCCTTTCGCATTGAACGAGATGACCGGCAAAAGTTCTTCCGTGTTCGAAAACATCTTCTTCTCGATCACCACGCGCAGCTTTTCGTAGCTGATCCACGCCGGGTTCTTGCCGGCGTTGGCTGCGCGCGCGCGCAGCACGAAGTTGACGATCTCGTTGCGGAAGTCTTTCGGATTGCTGATGCCCGCGGGCTTCTCGATCTTCTCGAGCTCGGCGTTCAGCGCCGCGCGATCGAAGCTTTCGCCGGTGTCGTGGTCGCGGAATTCCTGGTCCTGAATCCAGAAGTCGGCATACGTGACATAGCGGTCGAAAATGTTCTGCCCGTATTCGGAATACGATTCCAGGTAGGCGGTCTGAATCTCCTTGCCGATGAACTCCGCGTAACGCGACGCCAACACGTCCTTCACGAACGAGAGATACTTTTGCTCGGTTTCCGGCGGGAACTGCTCACGCTCGATCTGCTGTTCGAGCACGTACATGAGGTGCACCGGATTCGCGGCCACTTCGGTCGAGTCGAAGTTGAACACGCGCGAGAGAATCTTGAACGCGAAGCGCGTGGAGACCCCGTTCATGCCTTCGTCGACGCCTGCGAAGTCGCGGTATTCCTGGTACGACTTCGCTTTCGGATCGGTGTCCTTGAGATTTTCGCCGTCGTACACCTGCATCTTCGAAAAGAGGCTCGAGTTCTCGGGCTCCTGCAGGCGCGTGAGCACGGAGAACTGCGCCATCATCTTGAGCGTGCCCGGCGCGCACACCGCCTCCGCAAGCGACGAGTTGCGCAAAAGCTTCTCGTAGATCTTCATCTCTTCCGAGTAGCGCAGGCAGTACGGCACCTTCACCACGAAGATACGATCGAGCAGCGCCTCGTTGTTGCGATTGTTGCGGAACGCCTTCCATTCCGATTCGTTCGAGTGCGCGAGAATGATGCCATTGAACGGGATCGCGCCGAATCCTTCGGTGCCCTTGAAATTGCCCTCCTGGGTGGCCGTGAGCAGCGGGTGCAGCACCTTGATCGGCGCCTTGAACATTTCCACGAATTCGAGCAGGCCCTGATTCGCGAGGCACAGGCCGCCTGAGTAGCTGTACGCGTCTGCGTCGTCCTGGGCGTATTGCTCGAGCTTGCGGATGTCCACCTTGCCGACCAGCGACGAGATGTCCTGATTGTTCTCGTCGCCAGGTTCGGTTTTCGCGATGCCGATCTGGCGCAGGATGGAAGGATAACGGCGCACCACGCGGAACTTGCGGATGTCACCGTTGTACTCATGCAGCCGCTTGACCGCCCACGGGCTCAGAATGCTCTTGAGATAACGACGCGGTATGCCGTATTGCTCTTCGAGTATCGGGCCGTCTTCGTCGTAGTCGAACAGCCCTAGCGGAGATTCGTTCACGGGCGAACCCTTGATCGAATAGAACGGCACGCGCTCCATGAGCTGCTTCAGACGCTCGGCGATGGAGGACTTGCCGCCACCCACCGGACCGAGCAGATAGAGAATCTGCTTCTTCTCTTCGAGTCCTTGCGCCGCATGGCGGAAGTACGCGACGACCTGCTCGATCACGTCCTCCATGCCATAGAACTCGCGGAATGCGGGATACACCTTGATGACCTTGTTCGCAAAGATGCGCGACAGACGCGGATCGTTGCGGGTGTCGATCTGTTCGGGTTCGCCGATTGCCGTCAGCATGCGTTCGCCAGCCGTGGCGTACGCATTGGGATCTTCCTTGCAGAGCGCGAGATACTCCTCAAGCGAGAGCTCTTCCTCTCGCGTTTTTTCGAAGCGGGTCGCGAAGCTGCTGTAGATATCCATGCTACCTCCTCGCCGAGATCTGCGACCGATGTCGTGCGCGGCGCGCTATTCGGAAACGACATCGCTCAAATTCATCCTAAACCCTTTTGAATTTTTTCGCACCGTTAAATCGCGCCGGATGTTCCCTCTAAAGCTAAGCAAAATTGAGCGCTTGGAGGGACGCCGGACATCGACTTACAATGACTTTCCCCACTGGTGCAAATTTCAGACCGGGTCTCGTTCCCCTCACTTGCTGCGACTCAAACTGCCGGCCGTCAGCGTCGTCGTCACACAGTGTTTTGACTGTTTTTTTGCTCACCGTACGCATGGTTTCGGCGCTACGGCGTATGCAGTGCTTCTTCATCAAACGCATCAGCGCAACGCCGGTGTACAAACGCTCGTTACGATTTGCGCGCGGCCTCGCGTTCCGTGCGGCAACGCAGTTGTTGTGAGCACGCATCAATGCGATTTTTTTCCCGTTTTACGCGTCGACTTCGCTAGCGTCGGTGACCTGCCGCGCATTCCTCCGCGCACGCTGAGCGTCTGCGACAGCCCCTGCCGGCGGTAGTGGTTTTCCCGCTCCAGCGAGTCGACACACGCACTCGAATGAAACGGCGCACCGCATGACAGGTTGCCAAGTTTGCACCCATGGCTGCCGGGATGCGTACAAAAAAATAAAGCCGCCGGGCATCGCGCCGGCGGCCTCTCGTGACAGCAGGTTCGTTACAACAAATGTGACAGATGCGACCTTAGACGAATTCGACCTCGACTTCGCCGAGCCCGTCGATGTGGCCATGCAGGAGGCCCGGCGTATCGATGCGGTGTGCGCCGACGTAGGTGCCGGTCGTGATCGTCCACTCGGGCTCGATCGTGATGCCCATCGCCGCGCAGTGATTGACGAACCAGACGAGCAGTTCGCGCGGGTCGCCCGCGGGATTGCCAGGCGTCTCGGGCACGAGCGAGGCGCCGTCGAACGTCAGTTCGAGCTCCGGCGCGACGAAGTCGAGCGAGCGGGCAAGCGTCGGGTATGGCAGCGCGTGGCCCGTCACGAGCGCGCCGTTGTTCTGCGCATCGGCAAGCTGGGCGAGCGGCGCCACGTTGGGCCATTGCGCAAAACGGCTGTCGACCACTTCGATGGCCGGCAAAATCCCGCCGACGCGAGCAAGCACCTCGTCGCGCGCGTAAGCCTCGGCGCGCGGCGCGATCGGCTCCGAAAAGCGGAAGGCGATTTCCAGCTCCACCAGTACGCGGAAGAACGCGCGGCGCTCGAGGCGGGCGGGCGACGCATACACGAGCGGCGCGGGGATCGGCGCGCCCGAAGCGGGGCCGCCCGGCGCGCGCGCGCCGACCTTCCAGCCGCCGGTGGTCGTCTCGAGCCCGGCGAGCACCGCCTGCTGGATCGCATAAGCCGTGGCCGCGTCGGGCGGCACGCGCTCGGGCTCCAGGGCGTCGATCAGATGATGATGCCGGCGCGCATTCACGAGACGTTGCGCGAGATCGTCATGCGTCATGTCGGTTTCCTTATTTGTGCTGTCACGCGAAGCCGGCGCTCGAAGCCGGCTCAATCCGTCCTGCATGGCGCTGCGCGCCTTCCCTCGCCGTGCGGCGGGGATGCCGTCCCCGGGCACCACCCCGTGCGGCCAGCGCTCGCGCATGTACGCGGGAACGACGCCCCGCGGGACATGCCAGAAAGCGCGCGCCGCCGAGCGCCGCAGTGTAGCGCGCCGACCCGGCCGCGCAGATGACACGGCTGACAATGTACCGTAACCGCGCGAGCATGGCGCATGGCGGGGCCGGTCTCCGAGGCCGAGGATGCAAAAAAAGGCCGTAACGGCTCGCAGGCGCGCGCGGCAGCGTCGCGCGCGCCCGCCGGGAATCGGATCGCGGGGGCCGCGCTTGCGGCTGGAACGGGCTCGCAGCGGCCTAGAAGGTTTCCCAGTCGCCGCTCGACGCGGTGCCAGCCGGCGCTGCGTCCAGGACTGCCGCGACCGGCTTCTGCCGGGCCGCCGGCTGGCGCGCCGTGGCGACGGCGCGTGGCGCGCGTCGGGGCGCCGCTGCAGATGCGGAGCCCGGATGCGGTGCTGCGGCAGCAAGCCGGACTGGCGCCCGCTTTGCAGCAGCCGGCTCCGGCGGCCTTGCCGCGGCGCCCGGCGCGTCTTCGACCCTGAACACCGCGACCGCCTCGCGCAGGCGCGCGGACTGGTCCTCGAGCGACTGCGCCGCAGCCGCCGCTTCCTCGACGAGCGCGGCGTTCTGCTGCGTCACTTCGTCCATCTGCGTGACCGCGCGCGCGACCTGCTCGATGCCGCCCGACTGTTCCTGCGAAGCCGCCGCGATCTCGCCCATGATGTCGGTCACGCGCCGCACCGCGCCGATGATCTCGGTCATCGTGCGGCCAGCCTCGTCGACGAGCGCGGAGCCCGCCTGCACGCGCTCGACCGACGTGTCGATGAGTCCCTTGATCTCCTTGGCCGCCGCCGACGAGCGCTGCGCGAGGCTGCGCACCTCGCCGGCCACCACGGCGAAGCCGCGCCCCTCCTCGCCCGCGCGCGCCGCTTCGACGGCCGCATTGAGCGCGAGGATGTTGGTCTGGAACGCAATGCCTTCGATGATCGTGATGATGTCGGCGATCTTCGCCGAGCTATCGTTGATGTCGCCCATCGTGCCGACTACCTGGTTGACGACCGAGTTGCCCTTGTTGGCGATTTCCGAGGCGTTGGCCGCGAGCGCGCTGGCCTGGCGGGCGTTGTCGGCATTCTGCTTCACGGTGCCCGTCAGTTGCTCCATGCTCGAGGCGGTCTGCTGGAGCGCCGTGGCCTGCTCCTCGGTGCGCGAGGACAGATCGACGTTGCCGGCCGCGATTTCGCGCGTGGCCGTGGCGATCGATTCCGTGCCCGAACGCACCGAGCGCACCGTCTCTGTCAGGCTGCGCTGCATCCGCGCCACGCCGCCAAGCAGTTCGCCCATCTCGTCGTTGCGGCGCACTACCACGGGCCGGCGCAGGTCGCCGGCGGCGATGGCCTGGAACGCGCCGAGCGCCTCGCCGAGCGGCTCAGAGATCGCGCGGCGCAGCGAGAAGAACGAGTACGCGGCCGCACCGATGCCGACCAGCAACGCGGCGATGCTCGCCATGCGCAGTTGCGAGAATGCCGACTGGGCGTCGTCGTAGCCTTTCTGCGCCTGCGTCAACTGGAACTTGTCGAGCACGGCATCCGCCTTCGAGAGTCCGTCGTAGGCTTCCTTGAGCGCCTTGGCACCCGCCACGATCCTCGCCTGGTCGCCCGACTGAATGGTGGCGACGAACTGGTCCGCGGTCTGGTGGAGCGCCTCGCGGCGTGCCGAAACGTCCTGCGCGAGGCGTTCTTCCTCCGCGCCGCGCGGCAGCGCCATGTACTTCTTCCAGAAGTCGTCGGACACACCGCGCAGCATGCGCGCGCGGTCGAACGTGGCAGCGGCGTCCGGCGTGCCGGCCTCGAACGCGGCGCGGTCGAGCGCCAGCCGCTCGCGCGCGGCATAGATCTCTGCCAGATTGACCGCATGCGAGCTGGGCATCTGGTCGGTGAACGTCTCCCGGTAGGCGTCGTTCGAATGCGTGAGACCGATCAGCCCCACCGTACTGATGGCGACGATCAGCGCAGCCAGAAAACCCATTGTGATGCCGATGCGCGCCTTGATACTGATGCCCTTGCCCATGACTCCCCCAATATTGTCTAGTGTGTCCGACGCTGAGCCCCGTTTCGACTGCGACTCTATTGGGCGTTAACGGCAGGGTCTTTCGCCGTCTTGAAATTGCCTATGGTATGAGGTATTAAAGGGGCACGTTCAGAACATCCGGAAATAACCGACCACTGGCCGGCTACCGGATGGCTGGTGCGGCGGTCAGCCTGCGAGTTCGGCGAGCGTGGGAATGGAGGGCTGGGCGCCCGCGCGGGTAACCGAAATCGACGCCGCGCGCAGCGCGAGCGCGATCGCGTCCAGTGCGGGCTCGCCTGCGGCGAGGCGCGCCGCCAATGCGCCGATGAATGTGTCGCCGGCCGCCGTGGTGTCCACCGCGCTCACGCGCGGCGCGGGAAGATGCGCGGGCGCGGCGCCGTCGAGCAGCGCGCACACGCCCTGCGCGCCGAGCGTCACCAGCACGTTGCGCGCGCCCGCTTCGCGCAGCGCCAGCGCGGCGCGCGCGGCGTCTTCGGGCGTGCTGGCCGGCAGGCCGGTGAGCGCGGCGGCCTCCAGTTCATTCGGCACGAGATAGTCGATGAGCGGCAGCCACTGCGGCGGCAGCGGTCCGGCGGCGGGCGCCGGATTGAGGATGGTGATCTTGCCGAGCCGCCGCGCGGCAGCCAGCGCGGCCGCCACGGCGCCGGCAGGCGTTTCGAGCTGGCAAACCACGACATCGGTCTGCGCGAGCACCGCCTCGTGGCGCGCGAGCGTTTCCGGCGTGAGTTCGCCATTGCTGCCGGCCACGATGACGATGGCGTTCTGGCTCGCGTCGTCGACGACGATCAACGCCACGCCGCTCGGCGCGCTCGACGACGTTTCCAGCGCCTCGCAGTCGATGCCCTCCGCAACGAGTCCCGCGCGCAGCACTTCGCCGTTGCTGTCGGCGCCCACGCGGCCGATCATCGCCACCTGCGCGCCGAGGCGCGCGGCGGCCACCGCCTGGTTGCCGCCCTTGCCGCCCGCCACCTGCGCGAACGCGCTGCCCGCGAGCGTTTCTCCGGGGTTCGGCAGGCGCGGCGCACGCGCGACGAGGTCCATGTTCAGGCTGCCCACCACGGCGACGCGCCCGCGCGCGCCGGCTGGCTTTGCTGCGTCAGTCGTCAACGATGCCTCCCTGGGTTGGGTGCGGCCACCCGCGGCTCAGGCCGCGAGCGGCGCAAAGTCCTCTGCCCCGATCCACGGCCCCGTCGATTCGCGGGCGAAGAGCGTGGGCGACATCACGCGGCAACGCGCCTTCGTGCCGTCCGAGCGCGCGTTGGTAATGCGCTCGATCAGCGTGAGCGCCGCCATGTCGCCGAGCGCACGCGCCGGCTGGCCGACCGTCGAGAGCGCGGGCCAGGTGAAATTGCCGAGCTCGATGTCGTCGAAGCCGATGATCGAGCAGTCGGCCGGCACGCGCAATCCGCGCTCCGCGGCGGCGCGCAAGGCGCCGATCCCCATCATGTCGTTGCCCGCGAAAATCGCGGTCGGCCGCACGCTGTCGAACAGATGCGCCGCCGCGCGGTAACCGCCCGCACCCGAAAAATCGCTTTCGACGATCGCGCCCGGCGCGATGTCCACGCCGCGCTCGGACATCGCGCGCAGGAAGCCATGCACACGCATCGCGCTCACCGCGGTGGCCACCGGGCCGGTAATGCAGCCGATGCGCGAGTGCCCGAGTTCGAGCAGATGCCGCGTGGCGAGCCACGCGCCGCGCTCGTGGTCGATCTGCACGAGATCGGCGTCGAGCCCCTCGATATTGCGGTCGATGACGACGATCGGCTCGCGGGCGTCGGCGAGCGCCGCGGCGAGAACGGCGTCGTCCCCGGCCGACGCGACGATGAGGCCGTCGATGCGCTTTTCCTGCAGCACGCGCAGGTAGTTGCGCTGCTTGGCCGGGTCGTCGTCGGAATTGCAAAAGAACACGCAGTAGCCCTTGCGCGCGCAGGCGTCCTCGACGCCGCGCGCGAGCTCGGCGAAGTACGGGTTCGTGCCGTTCGGCACGAGCAGCCCCACGGTCGCCGTCGCGCGCGCCTTGAGCGAGCGCGCCACGGCCGACGGCACGTAGTTCAGGTCGCGGATCGCACGTTCGACCTTGGCCCGCACGTCCGCCGACACCGGACGCGAGTTGTTCACCACATGCGACACCGTCGTGAAAGACACCCCCGCCACGGCGGCCACATCCTTGATCGTCGCCATATTTACTGTTGCTCCTGCTTTTTTCCCGCTTTATATTGCTGCCGGCTCCCAGCACGCCCGTTGTTGGAATAGTCAGGCGTTGCATTCCCGGTCATTTACCCGGCCCGCGCTGCATTGCGGGCCGCGCCCTCGCTTGTTACGCCTTGCTCTTGCCGCCTCGCCTGCTGCGGTACGTGTCGAGCACGACCGCGACGACGATCACCGCGCCGGTGATGATGCGCTTGGTGGGCTCGTTCGCGCCGATCTGCGCGAGCCCGGCGGCCAGCACCGAGATGATCAACACGCCGAAAAACGTACTGATCACCGAGCCGCGCCCGCCCATCAGGCTCGTGCCGCCGATCACCACGGCCGCGATCACCTGCAGTTCGAGCCCCACGCCCGCGTTCGGATCGGCGGCTTCGAGACGCGAGATCTGAAAGAGCGCCGCGAGCCCCGAAAGCGCGCCCATGAGCCCGAACACGATTACCTTGTACGGTCGCGGATCGACGCCCGCCAACCGCACCGCTTCCTCGTTGGTGCCGATGCCCACCAGATACCGGCCGAACACCGTGCGCGTCAGCGTGAGCTGCGCGATCACCATGACCGCAACCGCGATCAGGAAAGCCGGCGAAATGCCGAAGGCAATCGGGTTCGAGAGGAAATCGAACGCGTCGCCGATATACGCGGTGCGCGAATTCGTCATCTGGTACGCAAGCCCGCGCGCCGCTTCGAGCACGCCGAGCGAAACGATGAACGACGGGATGCGCCAGCCCACGGTGACGGCCCCGGTGAGCGTGCCCGTGGCCGCTGCCGCGAGGAGCCCGAGCAGCGCCGCCGGCAGCGCGCCCCAGCCCCACCTGAGCGACGCCACGCTCACTACCGAAGCGCCGAGCGCGAGCACCGAACCCACCGAGAGATCGATCCCCGCGATGATGAGCACAAACGTCATGCCCGCCGCCATCACCACGAGATCGGGAATCTGGTTCGCGATCGTGCTGAACGTATCGTACGTGAGGAAATGCGAACTCAGCAGCGAGAACAGCGCGATCATCGCCACCAGCGCGAGCGCGAGGCCCAGGTAGTTCGAGAGGCCAAAACGCGTGCCCGCCGGTCTGCCGCCCGCCTGCGCAGCCAACGTGGGCGCGCGTTGGGCCGAACCGGTTCGCCCAGCGCCTTCTTCCCCTTCGGGCGACGGTTGCTCGCGCAACGGATCGTTCATGGAGCGCTTCCTCGTCGGTCGTCGTTTCCTTTTTGCGTCTTCGCGGCCGCACCGTGCGGCACGCCCGCCGCCTCGGGCAGATCGCTCGCGTCGGCGAGCAGCGCATCTTCTGCGCGCAGACCCGCGAACGCGGCGGCCAGCAGCTTGTCCTGGCTCCATTCGTCGCGCGCATAGACGGCCGTCATCTTCCCTGCCGACATCACGCCGATGCGGTCGCAGATCAGCATCAGCTCGCGCAGGTCGCTCGACACCACCACGAGTGCGCGGCCCTCGCGCGCGAGGGCGCCCATCAGCGCGTAGATGTCGAATTTCGCACCGACGTCGATGCCGCGCGTCGGCTCGTCGAACAGCACCACGCGCATGGCATGCGTGATGTCGCGCGCGAGCCAGCGGCCGATCACGACTTTCTGCTGGTTGCCGCCGGAGAGCTCGCCCACGGGCTGCGCGGGCCCGGCCGTGCGGATGCGCAGCCCGTCGATCTGCGTGCGCGCGAGCGCGTTTTCGCGCGCCGCGTCCACCACGCCGTAGCGCGAGACCGCGCCCACGTTGCCGAGCGTCACGTTCGCGGCGAGCGGCTGCGGCAGCAGCAGCCCTTCGCCCTTGCGGTCCTCGGTGATGAGCGCGATGCCCAGACGCACCGCGTCGGCGGGCGAGGCGATCTGCACCGGCTCGGGCGCCGCGCCCGGCGCGCGCGCCAGCGCCACGACGCCGCGCTCCATGCGGTCGGCGCCGTAAATGAGCCGCACGAGCTCTGTTCTGCCCGCGCCGATCAGCCCCGAGATGCCGAAAATCTCGCCCGCGCGCACGTCGAACGACACGTCGCGCACGGCCTTCGCCCGCGTCACGCCCTCGACCTTCAGGAGCGGCGCGCCGATGCGTCGCTGGCCCAGATCGATGCGCTCGCCGAGCTCGCGCCCCACCATCAGCGCGACAATGCGCTCCGGCGTGAGGTTCGCCATGGCGTCCACGCGCACGAGCTTGCCGTCGCGCAGCACCGCGACGCGCTGCGCGATGCGCTCGAGTTCTTCGAGCCGGTGCGAGATGTAGACGAGCGCCACGCCGCGCGCCCTGAGCCGCGCGATCTGCTCGAACAGCAACTCGACTTCGCGGCCCGTGAGCATGGCCGTGGGCTCGTCGAGGATCAGCACGCGCATTTCGCCGGCACTGCCCGCGCCGTCGGCGCTGCCGATCAGGCTGCGCGCGATCTCCACGAGCTGCTGGTGCCCGATGCCGAGTTCGCCCACCGGCGTGTCGGGATCGATCGCATCGAGCCCGACCTGCGCCATCGCCGCACGCGCATTCGCGCGCAGCCGCTTGCGATCGATCCAGCCCAGACGCAGCGGCCCCGCCTGCGGCAGGCGGTCCAGAAAAAGATTTTCGGCGACGGTGAGCGTGGGCAGCAGGTTCAGCTCCTGCATCACCATGCGCACGCCGAGCGCCTCCGCTTCGCGGCGGCTCGCCGGCGCATAGGGGCGCCCCATCAGCTGCATGCTGCCCGCGCCCGGCGCCGTGAGGCCGCTCACGATCTTCGAAAGCGTGCTCTTGCCCGCGCCGTTTTCTCCCGTGAGCGCAAGCACCTCGCCCGCGTGCAGCGCGAGGCTGACGTCGGCGAGCACCGGCTGCTCGTAGGTCTTGCCCACGCCCGAGACCGTGAGCACGGCGGGCGCAGACGACGCTACGTCGGGGGCATTTGCATCCATCACGATCCTGTAGTCGCGAGCCGCGCGGCCGGGGATACGCCGGCACATGCGCCGCCCGGATGCTGCGTGTCCGCGCCGACGCTGCACGCCCCGGTAGGGCGAGCAGCGAACGGCGCGCCGGGCAGTCGCCGGCAGCAATCGGCTGCCCGGCGAAAGACGGCCGCCCATGCGGCCGTCCCGGTACAAATAACGGCGGCGCGGCGGGATTCTTGAGCGTTTATTGAATTACTCATACAAATATCGCCGCGGCGCGGCGGCTGCCCGTCGCGCCGAACGGCGACCGTGCGGCAGACGCCGCCCGGGAGCAGGCGCCGCTTACTTCGTGACGAGCACCACGGGCGTTTCGACGATGCCCGAAAGCCCGGATTGCTTCTTGTGCTCCCTGATCGCCTTCAAGGCCGTGTCGATGCCGAATACCGCCTGCTTCGCCGCGTACTGGTCGGCCGTGGCGAGCACGCGGCCGTCCTTGAGCATCGGCTTGATGGCGTCGATGTTGTCGTAGCCGACCACGTACACCTTGCCCTGCTTGCCCGCCGCGCGCACGGCCGACACGGCGCCGATCGCCATGTTGTCGTTGCCGCACAGGAGCGCCTTGATGTCCGGATACTCGTTGAGCATGGCGGCGGCCACGGCATTGCCCTTGTCGATTTCCCATTCGCCCGACTGCACCGAAACGATCTTCGCGCCCACGGCCTGCATGGCGTCCTTGAAGCCCGCTGTGCGCTGCTGCGCGTTCGTCGTCGTGGAGACGCCCTCGACGATGCCCACCGGATCGCCCGACTTGAGGCGTTTGGCGAGATAGTCGCCCACGAGGCGCGCGCCCTTGCGGTTGTCCGGGCCGACGAACGGCACGTTCAGGTCCTTGGACTTGAGCACGTCGGGGTCGAGCCGGTTGTCGATGTTCACGACGATGATGCCGGCGTCCACGGCTTTCTTCACGACGGGCACGAGCGCCTTCGAGTCGGCCGGCGCGAGCACGATGGCGTCGACCTTCGAGACGATCATCTGCTCGACGATCTGGATTTGCGCGGCGGTGTCGGTCTCGTTCTTGATGCCGTTGGTGATGAGATCGAACTCGGCGGCGTTGTGCTTTTGATAGTCCTTCGCGCCGGTCTCCATGGTGAGGAAGAATTCGTTGGCGAGCGACTTCATGACGAGCGCGACTTTCGGTTTGTGGCCGGCCGCCTGCGCGTGGGCCGCGAGCGGAAACGCGGCGGCGACGGCGGTCGTGGCGAGCGCGGTGGCGGAAAGGAGGATGCGGCGGCGAATGCGGGAGTTCATTGTCGGAGTCTCCGGTTTGTCGGGCCCGGACGGGCCCTGCTTTCTGGTTATGCGCAAACGTTTTTCTGCCGGGCCATTCTCGGCGCGGGCGCTTCGCGATGTCAATGGCGCCGATGGTGCCGGCCCGCGCCGGGCGGCAATGCGGCGCCGCAGCAGCGCGAAGCCGCCTCAGAGCCAGTTGATCCGGCGAAACAGGAAAAACAGGAAAAGGTCGATGACGAGCATCGCGCCAAGGCAGATCTGGTAGCCAAACCTGAAATGTAGCTCCGGAATGTGCTCGAAGTTCATCCCGTAGATACCCGCAATCATGGTCGGCACGGCGAAGAGCGCGGCGAACGAGCCGAGGCGCTTCGTCACCTCGTTCTCCGCGAGCGAGATCATGCCGAGGTTCACCTGAATGGCCGTGACGATCATTTCGCGGCGCGCGTCGATCATGTTGGACACGCGCAGAAGGTGATCGTAGACGTCGCGGTAATAGGCCTGCATGCCCATGCAGATCTGCGGAATGCGCCCGCCCACGAGCTTGCCGACGGTATCGACGAGCGGCGTGACGTGATGCGCGATGATCACGAGGCGGCGCTTGAGCGAATAGAGATCCTCGATGATCGCGCGGGAGCCCGCGAGGTCGTGCTTCTCGAAGATGCGGTCCTCCAGTTCCTCGATCTCGCTGGAGAGCGTTTCGAGCACCGGCGCATAGCGGTCGACCACGCTGTCCATGAGCGCATAGAGCACGAAGCCCGAGCCTTCGCGCAGCAGCTCGGGCTCGCGCTCGCAGCGCGCGCGCACGTCGGTGAAGCCCTGCTGCGCGCGGTGGCGCACCGAGAGCACGAAATTGGGGCCGGCGAACACGTTCACCTGGCCCGCGATGACTTCGCCGTCGTCGTCGAGTTCGAGCGTATGCATCACGCAGAAGAGCGTGTCGCCGTATTCCTCGATCTTCGGCCGCTGGTTGCCGTTCATCACGTCTTCGATCGCGAGCTCGTGCAGATCGAACTCCTCCTTCATCGCCGCCATTTCGCCGGCGTCGGGGTCCTTGAGCGCCACCCAGACGAAGCATTCGGGCTTCGCCAGATAGTCGCTGATGGCCTCGACGGAGACGTCGGCCAGTTTCTTGCCGCCTTGATACGCGACGCAGTTGATGAGCATGTTTCCTTTCTTTCCGGCGGCGGGTCGCGCCCGCGCCGCTTCGAGTTGCACCGGTTGCCAAGTTTAAGGCGTTCCGTTCGCGAGCGTCGTCGGGTGAGGTTGCCGTGGGATTCGCTTACGGTTTGCCTCCGGTTCGATTGCGCCCCGCCTGCCGGACCGGCGCGCACGCACCGGCCATGCCGGCCGCAAGCGCGTGGCGGCCTACTGCGCGACGCGGCGGATGCCGATGCGATGATCCTTGTCGAAGGTGACGCTCGCGCGGTTCGTGTAGCGCGGGTCTACGAGGAAGCGAAGCTCCACCACGGGATCGAACTGTGTCGTCACGCCGATGCGGTGCAGGCCGGGCTTGAGATAGAACGTGACGTGCTCGCCGTCCATGAGATCGGTGACCGGCTCGCCATCGAGGTAGACCGGCGCGTCGCGAAATTTGACGATGACGTTGCGCGTTCGCTCGCGGCGCACGTCCACCGCGACGAGGCCCTCGCCCGGCTCCGTATAGCCCGGCCTCAGGATGCGCTCCGCCGGCACGGTCTTGAACGCCACCGGCTGCGCGGCTTCCTCGGCGCAGCCGCCGAGCGCGAGCGCCGCGGCGATGGCGGCGATGCACGCAGTCAACATGCGCAATGGCATGAGCGCTTTCCCCTCGTTGTTTCGCGTCGTTCCGGGCCTCGAGCCCGTTCGCGCCCGCGGCGGAGACAGGGGCGCCATACGATGATCGATGTTATATGCTTTGCGCAATGCGCGGCAGCGCGCGTAACCATCACGAAGAGGAGACGACGGCGATGCGGCACTTCCCGCAGGGTCTGCGTAGCGACGGCGAGGCTCGCCGCCCGTGACGCATCTGGTGTTTTTCTGCGGCCACGCCGGTACCGGCAAGACGTCGCTGGCCAAACGGCTCTTCACCCCGCTCGCGCACGCGACCGGCGAACCATTCTGCCTGCTGGACAAGGACACGCTTTACGGCCGCTATAGCGCGGCGGCGATGGGGGCGCTCACGCAGGACCCGAACGACCGCGACAGCCCGCTGTTCCTGCGGCATCTGCGCGACCCCGAGTACCAGGGGCTCATCGACACCGCGCGCGAGAATCTCGAGCTCGGCGTGAGCGCGCTCGTGGTCGGCCCGCTTTCGCGCGAGGTGCGCGATCGCAAGCTGTTCGATCGCGCCTGGCTCGGCGTGGGGCCCGAAGTGGCGCTCAGCGTGGTCTGGGTGCATACGAGCGAGGAAACGGCGCACGCGCGCATCGTCGCGCGCGCGCACCCCATCGACGCCTACAAGCTCGCTCATTGGGACGAATACCGGCAGCGGCGCTTCATGCCTTCGGGCGCGCAGCTCGAAGGCCTCATCCTGTTCGACAACACCGCGCCCGCCGAGGCCGACTACGCCGCCCTGCTGCAACGCATCGTGGCGGCGGGCAAGCCGGCTTCGGCGGCGTGAACGCTCAGGCAGGGACCTTCGCGCGGCTGTCGAGCGTCGCGCCTTCGTACACCTGGCCGAAGCGGTTCGCGAGGAACTGCTGGAGCTGCACCTGCTCCTGGCGCACGAATCCGGCTTGCGGCAGATGCTTCTCGCGGAACAGATCGAGCACCGCGCACATCGCGCCCGCAGTGGTGATCTGGATCGCGCTCATGGGCACGCCGCACACCGTCTTCGCGAAGATCTTGCGCGTGAACACTTCCTGTACGAGCTGGCCGTTACGCATGCCGGTGACGGTCATGAAAATGAGCACGACGTCCTGCTCGGTGGCCGGCACCGAACGGCGCATGATGGACTTGAGCGTGTCGCGGTCGCTGGACAGACGCAGGTCTTCGAGCAGGAACTGCATGAGCGCGCGATGGCCGGGATAGCGCACCGACTTGTAATCGAGCGACTCCACTTTCCCCGAGAGCGTCTCGCACAGCGTGCCCAGACCGCCCGACGTATTGAAGGCCTCGTACTCGACGCCGTCGAGCGAAAAATGCTCGAGGCCTTCGAGCGGCTGCACCCACTGCGTGCGGCCCTCGCGAATCGCCTCGCACGGCTGGCAATACTCGTTGATGAGACCGTCCACGCTCCACGTGAGGTTGTACTTGAGCGCATTGGTGGGGAATTGCGGCAGCGCGCCCACACGCATCTTGACGTCGCGGATTTCCGTGAAACGGCTCGCGAGCGCATGCGCGGCGATGCCGATGAAGCCGGGCGCGAGGCCGCATTGCGGCATGAACGCGTGATCGGCGCCCTCGGCCAGTGCGCGGATCGCGTGGGTGGCGCGTACGTCCTCGGTGAGGTCGAAGTAATGGACGCCCGCGCCCTTCGCCGCCGAAGCGACATTCACCGCCAGGTAATACGGCAGCGCGTTGACGAGCACGTCATAGCCGTCGAGCGCGCCGCGCAGCGCGGCGGCGTCGCCGGAATCGACGCGCGCGGTCGGAATGCCCTGCGCCGCGAGCGGCTCCAGTGCCTTCGCATCGCGGTCGAATGCTGCCACTTCGTAGTCGCCGCTTTCACGCAGCATGTGGGCAATGGTGTGGCCGATCAAACCGGCGCCTGCAATCGCAACTTTCATTTGTCATCTCCTTTGGTTTTCTATGCCGGCGGATGGGCAGAGCCCGCTCAAGCACAGTCTAGGGAGAGGCAAAACCGGATCATAGACACAAAATGATGCGCTTCGACCAAGGATTTCGTCATTTCGACCATGGATTTCGTCGAAATGTCGAGAGCGCCCGATTTCTATGAAATCCGGCCCGGCATTCGGCCAGGTTCGGCCGCGTTCAGCCCGCCACCGAGCCGCGATCGACCTTGCGCGCGAGCACGATGGACGTGGTCGTGCGCTCAACGCCCGGTATGCCGCCGATCTGGTCGAGCAGGTCGTTGAGGCGATCGGGCGAATCGGCGCGCAGCCAGGCAACGTAGTCGTACTCGCCGCTCACCGCGCATAGCAACTGCACTTCTGGCATCTTGCCGAGGCGCTTTTGCACATCAGGCCCGTGGCGCGGCGCGATGATGAGGCCGACCCACGCCTGCAGGCTCGCATCGAGCACGTCCTGCCCGAGCCGCACGCCGTAGCCGGCGATCACCTGTGTGCGCTCGAGGCGCGCGATGCGCGCGAGCACCGTGGTGCGCGCAACGCCCAGCCTTCGCGCGAGATTCGCGACGCTCTCGCGGGCGTTTTCCTGCAGCAGCGCGACGAGGCTGCGGTCGAGGTCGTCGAGTTGATCGAGGCGCGGCGGTCTCATCGGGCGGGTATCGTCATGGCGGGTTGGGACGCCGCCATTATCGCGCGCGGCACGGAGCGCCGGGGCGCACGCGCAGGCGGCTGGCTTGCGGCGCGACCGATGCCCGACGGGTATTTCCACGCGTTTCGTTTGTAAGCAAGTGTCGCAGCGCGGGCTTCGTGACGCGATAACGTGGTACTAATAACGGTTGCAGCCGTTCTGGCCGTGCTACCCGCTACGCAACGATTCGAGGAGTCACAATGAAGAAAGCCATCGCCATCCTTGCCGTCACGCTCTCGATGAGCGGCGCGTTCGCGCAAACCGCCGCGCCGGCCGCCACCGCCGCGGCCACAGCTGCGTCAGGCGCCGACGTGCGCGCCGCGCAGCATCAGCAGCGTGTCGAGGAGCGCATCACGTGGCTGCATACGCAGCTCAAGATCACGTCGGAGCAAGAAGCGCAGTGGAAGACTTTCGCCGACGTCATGCGCGGCAACGGCCAGACCATGGCCGATCTCTACAAGCAGCGCCTCGAAAGCGAGAACACGCGCAACGCGCTCGACGACATGAAGCAGTACGCGCAAATTTCGCAGGCGCATGCCGACGACATGCAGAAGCTCGTCACGGCGTTCGAGCCGCTCTACAACAGCTTCTCGCCCGAACAGAAGGCGCTCGCCGACCAGACCTTCCGCCATGGCCACGAGCATGGGCCTGCGGGCAAGCCGGCGCATCCGAAGAAGCACAAGGGCAAGGCGAAGCCGTCCGCGGGCGCTGCTGCGAGCGACGCCGCGCCGGCCAGCACGCCGGCCGCGCAGTAAGGCGCGACACCCGTCGATCGAGTCGCGCGCCGCACTGCCATGTGTGCGCGGCGGCCCGATCCAGGGTACCCTTGCGGACCGCGCGACGGCCGGGCACTCACGCCCGGCCGTCGTTACATTGGAAACACGACTTTTGCGAGGCAGGTCCGCTGCCGCCACCATGATTGAATTGACCCAACTCGACCTGCGCGTCGATCCCGCTGCGCAGCGCGTCGTCAAGGACGAAACCGTGAGCGTCGAGTTCGCGGCGCAAGCCGGCGAGCTGATGAGCCTGGAAGGCCCCAACCGCTACGCGCAAGGCGACGCGATCGTCACGGGCTCGACCGGCGATCGCTGGGTGGTCTCGCGCGATCGCTTCGACGCGAAGTACCTGCCGGCCAGTGCCGCCCTCGCCCACGGCGAGGCAGGCGCTTATCGCAACCGCCAGGTCGTGGTGCTCGCAAAGCGCATGGACGAACCGTTCACGCTCGTGCGCTCGGCTGGCGGCGACCGCCTGAGCGGCGTGTCCGGCGACTGGGTCATGCAATATGCGCCCGGCGACTACGGCGTCGTGCAGGCCGCGCGTTTCGCCAAGGTCTATCGGCTCGCCGACTGAGCCTCGAAGCGGGCGTCAGACACGCGACAGTCCGTTCATCGCATTACGCAAATCAAGCAAATTCTTCGTCGAGCGCGATCGTCACGTCGCGCGGCACGTCTTCGCCCTTCGCGTGCTGTTCCTCGAGCGATTCGATCGTCGCCTCCACGTAGGCCCGCAACACCGCGAAGCTGCGGCCGCGCAACCGCGGCGGCAGCGCGCGATAGCGCGCGAGCGCGGCCGGCGCGAGCGCGATCGTGAGCGCCATGCGGCGCGCCTTCGCGCCGAAGCGCATCGCGACCCAGTGCACCACCAGTTGCGGCACGCCGTTCTCGCCGGGTTCTTCGGCGAAGCGCGTCTGCTCGGGAAAGATGTCGGCGATCACGCGGGCGAGTTCGTCGAACTCGGGGCTCGCACATTCAAACAGATAGGCTTCCATTGACGCCAGAAAAAGAGTGATGAAACGCGCGTGCTCAAGCCACGCTCACGCCGCGCCGCTCGCGGCGGCACGTCCTGAAAAGCACGATTGCGACCACGACGGCCGCCACCGCATAGAAACCGTCCACCGCCGCGAGCGGCGCGAGACCGGCCTGATACATCGCGGCGGGCACGTCGATGAGCGCGTGCACCACGATTGCGAGCGGCAAAATACCCGTCCATCCCGCCCGCACGCCGCGCCACATCAGCACCGAGAAAGCGATCTGAAACACGAACGCCGCCGTGCGCTCGATCGCGAACACGCCCGCGAAAAGCGGCGAGAGGCTCGCGAGTATCAGATGCACGCGCAACACCGAATCCAGCGTGAGATTGGACAGATGCTCGTCGAGATCGCCGCGGTTCGCGAGCACCGCGAACACGATCCATTGCAGTTGCACGAGCACGCCGACGAACCACGCCTCCGCGCCCGCATGCCCGATGCCGTAGCCGAGCGCCGCGCCGTCCGCGGGGGCAGTGGGCTTGCGGGCGCCGCGGCGCTCGATGAGCCGCAAGGCGATGTAGCGCCCGACCTCCTCGCAGACGCCCGCAGCGAGCGCGCCGTACAGCACGAAGAATGCCGGATTCGCCATCACCCGCGCGGCCGCGGCGTTGCCGTGGAGCACGTAGTCGTTGAGCGCGCGCTCGAGCACGGTCGCGAAGAATGCGAAGACGGCGACGCCCGCGATCGTATCGCGCCAGTCGAGTGCAAACGGCACGCGCAGGCGGCGATAGAGCGACACGGGCAAAGCGGCGACGAACAGCGTCGCGAGCGAGAGGCAAACGAGCGTGATCGGGGCTACGGACATGGGCTTCCTTGTGACGGTCGACGCGCGTGGACGCGCGCCGCAGCCCGAATCATCGCAGATATCGGGGGCGGCGCGCAGCCCCGGCCGTGCGTCCACGCGCGCAAAGCGCCGTCAGCCCGCGCCCCATGCACGGGAAGGCGCGGCATTCATCCCAGCGTCGACGCCCGCGCCACCAGTTCGCCCTCGAACGCCGCCGCGCGCGCGGCCGGCGCCGCGCCCTCGATGCGCTCGTGCAGAAACTCCACCGCGCGATAGCCGATTTCGCGCGTCGGCTGGCGTATCGTGGTGATGCCCGCAAGCTCGGCCCACTCGGGGTCGTCGATGGCGATCAGCGCCACGCGCTGCTGCCACTGCGCACCGAGCGCCGACTTCAGATGCAGCGCGAGCCGCAGCGCCACCGGCGCGTTCGCGGCGAAGAGCGCGCAGCGCGCCCCGCGTGCGGCGGCACGGGCCACGTGCGCATCGAGCGCCGCGAGCGCGGCCTCGGCGGCCGCGTCGTCGTGCAGGTCGAGCACCTGCGTCATGCCGCACGCCGCCCCCTTCGTCGCCTGCATCGATGCGCGAAACGCCGCCTCGCGCTCGCGCCGCGAGCTCACGTGCTCGAACGGCTGCACGACGAACACGATGTCGTCGTAGCCTCGCGCGAGCAGATGCTCCGTCCCGAGGCGCACGGCCGCCGGATTGTCGAGGCCGACTACGTCGGCTTCGAGCCCGTCGACGGTGCGGTCGATCAGCACGGCGGGAATGCCGCCGCTGCCCACGGGCTTCAACATCGATTCGCGCACGCCGAGCGCGTTGACGATCACGCCCTCCACGCGATACGTGGTGAGCAGTTGCAGGTATCGCCGCTCCATTTCGACTTCGTTCGCCGCATGGCAGATGAGCGGCATGTAGCCGAGCGCATGGCACGCGGCCTCCACGCCCTGCAGCACTTCCACCGAATAGGGATTGGCGAGGTCCGCGAGCAAAAGGCCGAGCAGGCGGTTGCGCCCGCGCTTGAGTCCGCGCGCCATCTGGTTGGGGCGATAGTCGAGCCGCTCGATCGCCGCCTCGATACGCGCGCGCAGATCGGGCGAGAGCACCCCCAGTTCGCCGTTCAGATAGCGCGAAATGCTCGTCTTGCCGGTGCCCGCCTCGCGCGCCACGTCGCTGATCGTCGCGCGCCGCGGCGCGCGGGCCAAGGTGGGACCGCCTCCGCCGTTTTCCGCGCTGTCCGTGCTGCCCGGTGCCATGCTCATCGCGCGAGCACCTCGCGGTTGACGACGTTCACGTCGAGCGTGCCCGCGAGCGCCGCGACGAGATTCTCCGCCGCGCAGCGCGCCATGGCATGACGCGTCTCGTGCGTGGCCGAACCGATGTGCGGCAGCGCCACCACGTTCGGCATGCGCAGGAGCGGAGAAGCGGAATCGACCGGCTCGCGCTCGAACACGTCGAGTCCCGCGCCGTGGATCGTGCCCGCTTCGAGCGCCGCGATCAGCGCCTGCTCGTCGACGGTCGCGCCGCGCGAAGCGTTGATGAGAATCGCGCTCTTCTTCATCTTGCGCAGTTGTTCGGCGCCGATCAGGTGGCGCGTGGCCTCGGTGAGCGGCACCTGCAGGCACACGAAGTCGGAGCCGGAGAGCAGGTCGTCGAGCGCGACGCGGCGCGCGCCGTACTCGCGCTCGGCCGTTTCGTTCGGACTGCGATTCGTGTAGAGCACCTTCATGTTGAAACCGAGCGCCGCGCGCCGCGCGACCGCGCCGCCGATGCGCCCGAGCCCCACGATGCCGAGCGTCTTGCCCTGCACGTCCACGCCATATTGCGCGGGCCCGATGCTGGCCTTCCAGTGGCCCGCCTTGACCCAGTCGGCGAGTTCGACCACGCGGCGGGCGCTCGCGAGAATGAGCGAAAACACGGTGTCGGCCGTCGATTCGGTCAACACGTCGGGCGTGTGCGCGAGCACGATGCCGCGCTTCGTGAGATCGGGCACGTCGAACTGGTCGTAGCCGACCGAGATCGTCGAGAGCGCCTTCACGCGCGAGCCGTCCAGCATCGCTGGCGTGATCTTCACGCTTGCGCCGATCGCGCCGTCGGCATTTTTGAGCGCGGCGCCAAGCGCGCCCGGCTCGTCTGCGTCGACGGTCACGACTTCGGCGTGCTCGCGCAGGTAGTCGGCGACGTCGGCGGGCAAGGCCTTGTAGGCAACGATTTTGTGCTTCATAGGTGCGCTCGGAAAGGTTCGTTATTTTCCATGAATCGGCGTGGCATAGGCAGGGGTCGCTTCGCGCGGCGGCTTGACCGCGAGCGTGAGCGCGACCGAGACGACGAGCGCCGCGCTCATGAACGCATAGGATGCCGCAGGCGAGCCCGTCGCGCCATTCAGATAGCCGACCACGTACGAGCCGACAAACGAGCCGAGCGCGCCCATGCTGTTGATGAGCGCCATCGCGCCGCCCGCCACGTTCTTCGGCAACAGCTCGGGCACGATGGCGAAGAACGGGCCGTAGGGCGCGTACATCGCCGCCCCTGCCACCACGAGCAACGCGTACGAGAACCAGAAATGCGTCGAGCCGAGCGCGTAGGAGCCGGCGAACGCAAGCGCGCCGACCAGCAGGAACGGCCACACGAAGGCGCGGCGATTGTCGAGCTTGTCCGAGGCCCACGAGGCCGCGAGCATCGCGATGGTCGCCGCGAGATACGGCAGCGCGGAGAGCCAGCCCGTCTCGACCATGCCGAGCGACGAGCCGTTCTTCACGATCGAGGGCAGCCACAGCACGAAGCCGTACACGCCGATGCTCCAGCAAAAATACTGCGCGGAGAGCAGCATCACGGCGGGCGTGCGAAACGCCTCGGCATAGTTGCGCACCGGCTTGATGGCGGCCTGCTCGGCGCGCATCGCGGCGTCGAGCGCGCGCTTTTCCTCGTCGGAAAGCCAGCTCGCCTGCGCCGGCTTGTCGCGCACGAGACACCACCAGCATACTGCCCAGATGACCGCCGGCGCGCCTTCCGCAATGAACATGTGGCGCCAGCCGAACGCATGCACGAGATAGCCGGAGACGACCGACATCCAGAGCACCGTGACTGGATTGCCGAGAATCAGGAAGGTATTGGCGCGCGAGCGCTCGGACTTCGTGAACCAGTTGCTGATGAAGATGAGCATGGCGGGCATCACGGCCGCCTCGACCACGCCGAGCACGAAGCGGATCGCCATGAGCGACGGAATGTTCGTGACGACGCCCGTGAGCGCGGCGCAGCCGCCCCAGAGCACGAGGCTCGCGAACACGAGCGTGCGCACGCTGCGGCGCTCGGCGTACACGGCGCCCGGCAACTGGAAGAAGAAGTAGCCGAGGAAGAACAGCGCGCCGATCAGCGAGGAAAGCGCGGGGCTGATGCCCAGATCACGGTTGATGCCGGCCGCCGAGGCGAAGCCGTAGTTGGCGCGGTCGAGGTAGGCGAGGCTGTACGTGATGAACACGATCGGCATGATTGCCCACCAGCGGCGCGGTGCGAGCGAGGTTGAGGTCATCGGTGTCTCCTTTGTCGACTGGAGCGGGTGCGTTGGCGCGTGCCCCAGTGCCATGCAAAGCTGTCGTTCGGCGCGCCGTCTGCGAACTCGCTGCGCGTGGCGCCGTGTATTACCCGTTTCTGCCGGTTCCTGCTACGCTGCAGACGCAGCCGGGGCGCCCGCCTGCGTCTGCGCGCCTTCGAGCGCATCGAGCTGCGCCCGCGTCGGCAAGCCTTCCGAGTCGCCGATCACCTGCACGGCCAGCGCGCCGATGCGGTTGCCGCGCGCGACGGCCGCGCAAGGCGGCCGCCCTTCGAGCAGCGCGCTCACCACGCCCACGGCGAAGCCGTCGCCGGCGCCGACGGTGTCGACCACACGCTCCACGCGTTGCGCCGCGACGCGACCTTGCTCGCCCGCGGCCGTGGCATAGTACGCGCCCTCTGCGCCCAGCTTGACGATCACGCCGCGGGCGCCGCGCGAAAGATAGAAGCGCGCGATGGCTTCGGGGTCGTCCGAACCCGTCAGCACGCGGCCTTCGCCCACACCCGGCAGCACCCAGTCCGCGAAGCTCGCCAGTTCGTTGAGCGTGGCGACCATCTCCGCTTCGGAGCCCCAGAGCGTCGGGCGCAGGTTCGGATCGAACGAAATCGTGCGGCCCGCGCCGCGCATCTCGCGCGCGAGCTTGAACCCGAGTTCCCGCGACGACGACGAGATAGCGGGCGCGACGCCGCTCAGGTGCAGATGGCGCGCGCCGAGCGCGTAGTCGGCCTGGTAGTCATAGGTCGAAAGCTTGCTGGCCGCCGAGCCGCGGCGGAAATATTCGACGGCCGGGTCGCTCCCGTCGTCGTTTTTCGACTTGAGCTGGAAGCCCGTCGGATAGCGCGAATCGGTGCTCACGCAGCGCGCATCGATGCCTTCGTGCGCGAGCACGTCGCGCACGAACTGGCCGAACGAGTCGGCGCCGACGCGGCTCATCCAGCCCACCTTGAAGCCCAGGCGCGCGAGACCGGTGGCGACATTGAGTTCCGCGCCCGCCGCGCGCTTCGTGAAGCGCCCGACCTGGGCAAGCGGCCCCGGCTCGGTGGCGACGAACATCGCCATCGCTTCGCCGTAGGTGATGACATCGAGTGTGTCGGTCATGTGATGCAATTCCTGAATCCGGGCAAATCTAGGGGAACCGGGCGCGAAGCCGCCGCTGCTCAGGCGGCCGCGAGCCATCCGACGTAATGCGCGGCATCGGCGGCGAGGCGCGCCGGATCGAACGGAAATTCGATGCCGCGAGGCACATGGGTCGGCAGCAGCGCGAGCGCGGCGCGGCAGAAGGCGTCGTCGTCCGCGGGCGCGGCGGCGAAGCGGCGCGCGCCCTCGCCGGTCACGGCCTTGCAGTGGATGTACTCGACGTGCGGCGCCAGCGCGGCGGCCGCGAGCAGCGGCGGCTCGCCCGGCCATTGCCAGTTGCCGATGTCGAAGGTCATGCCGATCACGCCCGGCACGCCGGCGTCGCGCAGCGCGTTGAAGAGACCGACGAACTGGGCGAGCTTGCCGCCTTGCTCGAGCTGGCCATTTTCGACGACGACTCGCGGGCCGCTGCCCGCTTCGCCGGTACGCGCGCCGAGTGCGCCGAGCAGGTCCGCGAGACGCGCCGCGCAGGCGTTGCCGGAGAAGCCGCCCAACTGCAGCTTGACGAAGCGCGCCCCGAGCGCGCGGCCCGCCGCGACAGCGGCGCACAGCGCCGCATCGTCGAGCGCGCCATCTTCGCGATAGAGCGCGTCCGGCGTGGACCAGACGCGCCACAGCCCCGCCGCCGCAAGCGTCGTACCGAGCGCGCGCAGCGCCTCGGGTTGCGCCTCGGCATCGCTCATCAGTTCGCGCCGCACTTCGAACGCCTGCGCACCCGCGCGGCGCGCCGACGCGCTCCATGCCGCGTGTCCGTCGCGCCAGATCGCCTGCGCGCCGAACGCGCTCGCCACGATTGCTACTTCCGCCATCGCCCTCTTCCCAGTTGTTGCCTGCCGCCACGCTCTCCGCGCCACTTTTTGGAACCGGTTCCAAATTCTGGCCGAAAAAAAGCGCCTGCGCGCCGGTTGATTAAAGCGAATAGTGCGCGCTCGCGGCGTGCGGCGCCATTCTGGTATGCCCTGGGCCGGTGGTCAGGCGCCGGGAAGATCGGCGAGGCACAGCTCCAGAAAGCGCTGCGCGACGCGCGAGGCCGCGCCCGCATGCGGCACGAGAATCGAGAAACGCCGTGCGAGCGGTTCGGGCCCGAGGCGGATCTGCCGCAAGGCGCCGTTTTCGTGCCGCATCGACATGGCCGAGACGAAGCCGATGCCCATGCCCGCCCGTACGGCCTCCTTCACGCCCTCTACCCCCGCGATCTCCAGCGCCACGCGCATGGGCACGCCCGCGCGCGCGAATGCGCGCTCGACGACCTGGCGCACCCCCGAGCCATCTTCGCGCAGGACCAGCGGCCAGGCGGCGAGCGCTTCCATGGTGACGGAGGGCATGGGTTCCGCGGCGTTGCCCGGCGCTGGTGGCAACTGCGTGGGTAACTGCGCGGGCAACTGCGGCGCCAGCGCGTGTCCGCGCGGCACGATGGCGACGATTTCGTCTTCGTGCCAGGGATACACGCCCGTATCCGGCGGCAACTGCTCGCCCACCGGCCCCTCGATCAGCGCGATATCGACCGCCCCAAGCATGGTCACGATATCGGTCGTATTTCCGCTCGACGTTTCGAGCTTGACCTGCGGATAGCGCTCATGGAACTGCGCGACGAGATACGGCAGCCGGTAGCTCGCGGGCGTCGTGGTCGCGCCGATCCGCAGCGTGCCGCGCTCGAGGCCGCGCAGCGCGTCGCGGTAGGCAAGCGCGTCGCGCCAGGTGTCGCGCAGCCGCCTCGCATAGCCCGCGAGCTGTTCGCCCGCCGGCGTGAGGCGCACGCCCCGGCCGTCACGCTGGTAAAGCGGCTCGCCGAATTCCTCCTGCAAGAGCCGCAACTGGCCCGACACGGCGGGCTGCGACAAATGCAGGGCCAGCGCCGCTCGGCTGATGTTGAGATGCTCGGCGACTGCCGCGAACGTTATCAGTTGTTCCGGGGTCATGATGGTGAAATATAGCGCCAAGCTATATATTACTTCGCAAATCACGATTTTTCATATTGATATATTCAAATTAGGATTAGGCCATTCGATAGCAATCTGTTCGCTACCCCGTTCGGCATCGGTATCGCCCGGTGCCCGCTCGAGAAAGAGGCCCAAATGTCTTCACCCACCCTTGCGCATTCGCTGCCTTCCACACGGGGGCAGCTCAACGGCGTGCTGTTCGTCGCGCTCTTCGCGGCAGCCGTCACCAGCATCGCGTCGCTGCCCGCCATTGCCGGACTCGGCCTGAGCCCGCTTATCGTCGGCATCGTCGCGGGCGCGGTCTACGGCAATGCGCTGCGCGACGGCATGCCCGAAAGCTGGGCCGCTGGCGTCAACTTCTCCGCGCGCAAGCTGCTGCGCATCGCCGTGGCGTTCTTCGGATTGCGCGTGAGCCTGCAGGAAATCGCCCAGGTCGGCGTGGCCGGGCTCGTCGAATCGGCGGTGATCGTCGTCAGTACGCTCGCGATCGGTACCTGGGTCGGCATGAAGCTCCTGAAACTCGACCGCGATACCGCCATCCTCACGGCGGCGGGCAGCGCGATTTGCGGCGCGGCGGCCGTGCTCGCCTTCGAATCCACGTTGCAGTCCAAGCCGCACAAGAGCGCCATGGCCGTCGGCAGCGTCGTGCTGTTCGGCACGCTTTCGATGTTTCTTTACCCGGTCCTCTTCCGCGCGGGCTGGCTGCATCTCGATACGCTCGGCGCCGGACTTTTCTTCGGCGGCACGATTCACGAAGTCGCCCAGGTCGTCGGCGCGGCGAGCAACGTGAGCCCGGAAGCCACGCATATCGCCACCATCGTCAAGATGACGCGCGTCATGCTGCTCGTGCCGGTGCTGCTCGTGCTCGGCGTGTGGCTCAACCGCGCGGCGCGCGGCACGGCGCAGCACGCCGGTCACAACGGCGCGCGCAAACTCGCGGTGCCCTGGTTCGCGCTCGGCTTTCTCGCGCTCGTGATCGTGAACTCGCTTCGCATGCTTCCCGAAACGGCCACCCACGCGGTCAACACGCTCGACACGTTCGCGCTCACCATGGCGATGACGGCCCTCGGCATCGAAACGCGCGTCTCGCAGATCCGCCAGGCTGGCCCGCGGGCGCTCACCGCCGGTTTCCTCATCTATCTCTGGCTGGTCGGCGGCGGTCTCGCGATCACCTGGGGCGTCGAGCGCCTGTTCGGATGACAGTGCGCCGACAGGCCGCGCAAAACCCCGTGCCATCCGCCCTGCTCCGCCCCGGGCCGACTCGCCCCGCCGCTTGCCCCGTCCGCGACGGGGCTTTTTCCGTTTCTGCGCGCGCCGTTTTCGCGGCGTCTGCCCGGCGCGCGGCACCCGCGAGCCAGGCGCGACGGTTGCGAGCGATACTGTGCGCTGCTGTCCATTGCACGGACAGCGGCCACGCAAGCCGTGGCGGGCACGGCAACCGACGCAAGGGGACGACCGATGGCATACGAGCTCTATTACTGGGACGGCCTGCAAGGCCGGGGCGAATTCGTGCGGCTCGCGCTGGAAGAGGCGCAGGCACCTTATGTGGATGTGGCGCGCGGCGAGAAGAAGGACGGCCTCGGCATCGGCGCGATGATGAACGAACTGGAGAGCGACGGCCCGTATCCGCCCTACGCGCCGCCCTTTCTCAAGGACGGCGACCTCATCGTCCCGCAGACGGCCAACATCCTTTTCTACCTCGGCCCGAAGCTCAAGCTGGCGCCGCACGACGAGGACCTGCGCATCGTCGCGAACGGCCTGCAGTTGACGATCGCGGACCTCGTGACCGAGGCGCACGACACGCATCATCCGATCGCGGGCAGCCTTTACTACGAGGACCAGAAGGACGCGGCGAAGGCGCGCGCGGGCGACTTCATCGCGCATCGCATTCCAAAGTTCATGAGCTACTTCGAGCGCGTGCTCGCGCACAACCCGGATGGCCCGCGCCACATGGTCGGCAAGGCGCTCACCTACGTCGATCTTTCGATCTTTCAGATCGTCGAAGGGCTGCGCTACGCGTTCCCGAAAGCGACGAAGCACTTCGCGGAGCACTATCCGCATGTCGTCGCACTGCGCGACGCGGTGGCGAAGCGCCCGAACATCGCCGCCTATCTCGCCTCGGAGCGGCGGCTGCCGTTCAACGAGACCGGCATATTCCGGCACTATCCCGAACTCGACAAGGCCGTGCGCTGAGCGCGCATGTGCAGCCGGATGCGTCCGCCCATGCCGCATGCGCTGCGCACGCGCGGCGGCGCACCCGCTATGATTCCTGTCGCGCGTCGCGCCCTGCGCACGCGCGATTTTCTTTCACCCGTCATCTGACCCGCCCGCCGTGCTGTCATTCCTGCTGAAGCTGCGCACTCGCGCCCGCGATCTCTTTCGCCTGTCCGACGCCCACACGATGCTCATCTGGTCGGTCATCGTCGGCGTGGCGGGCGCATTCGCGACCGTGGTCTTCCGCGAAGGCATCCAGTATGTGCAGGTGCTCCTCATCGGCAACGAAGGCAGTCTCGTCGAGATGGCGCGGCACCTGCCGTGGCAACGGCGCATCTGGCTGCCCGCCGCGGGCGGCTTCGTCGCGGGGTGCCTGCTGCTGCTCGCGAGGCGCAAGGCGCCCGCCAACGGCAACAAGGCGACGCACACCGACTACATCGAGGCCGTGGCGATCGGGGAAGGCGTCATGCCGGTCGGCACGAGCGTGTGGCGCAGCCTCTCCTCGCTCTTCACGATTGCGAGCGGCGGCTCGATCGGCCGCGAGGGACCGATGGTGCAGCTCGCCGCGCTCGCCGCCTCGCTGATCGGACGCTGGGTCCACTTCGATCCGTCGCGGCTGCGTCTGCTCGTCGCGTGCGGCGCGGCGGCCGGCATCACCTCGGCGTACAACGCGCCCATCGCGGGCGCCTTCTTCGTGACCGAGATCGTGCTTGGCTCGATCGTCATGGAAAGCTTCGGGCCGATCGTCGTCGCTTCCGTGGTCGCCAACATCACCATGCGCGAATTCGCGGGCTACAAGCCGCCGTACGAGATGCCCGTGTTCCCGCCGGTGACGGGCGTCGAGGTGCTGCTGTTCGTGGCGCTCGGCCTGTTGTGCGGCGCGCTTGCGCCGCAGTTTCTCGTGATGATGTCCACCGCGAAAAAAGGCTTCGGCCGCCTCAACGCGCCGCTGCCCGTGAGGCTCGCGCTCGGCGGTCTCGTGGTCGGCGTCCTTTCCGTCTGGACGCCCGAGGTGTGGGGCAACGGCTACAGCGTCGTGAACTCGATCCTGCACTCGCCGTGGACCTGGACCGCGCTCGCCACCGTGCTGGTTTTCAAGCTCATCGCGACGGCTGCGACCGTCGGCTCCGGCGCCGTGGGCGGCGTGTTCACGCCGACGCTCTTCATGGGCGCCGTGCTCGGCTGCCTGTTCGGCCAGGGCATGCACGCGCTCTGGCCGGACGGCACCTCCGCGTCGTACGCCTACGCGATGGTGGGCATGGGCGCGTTCCTCGCGGGCGCGACGCAAGCGCCGCTCATGGCGATCCTGATGATCTTCGAGATGACGCTCAGCTATCAGGTGGTACTGCCGCTCATGCTGTCGTGCGTCGTTGCGTATTTCGTCGCGCGCGCGATCGGCAAGGCGTCGATGTACGAAATCACGCTCTATCGCAACCGAGAGGAGGCCGAGCGCCTGCGCCTGCGCATGACGCAGATGCGCGAGCTGGTCCGCCCCGCGCAGACGGTCGTGCGCGCCGACGCGACGGTGCAGGAAATGACGCGCGTGTTCCTCGAGTATCCAGTGAAGTATCTCTACGTGACCGACGAAACGGGGCGCTTTCTCGGCGCGGTCGCGCTGGCCGACATCACGTCCGACCTGCTGCAAAAGCGCGATACGTCGAACAGGCACGCCCGCGACTACCTGAAACCGACGTTCGACGTGCTCACGCCCGACATGCCGCTCGCCGTCGGCCTGCAGCACTTCATGTCGTTCCAGGGCGAGCGCCTGCCCGTGGTGGAGAGCATGCGCGAACCCACGCTCGCGGGTGTGGTGTACAAGACGTCGCTCCTCGATGCGTATCAGCGCATGAACGCGGACCGGTAGGCACGCCCGGCACACGCGGCGCGTGGCAAAGCCCGAGGGATTTTCTAGAATTCAGGGATTCGGAACGACCGCGCTTCGCGGCCGGCGCCGTGCGCCTGCGCACGGACGCCCGCGCACGAAGAAGCCACGATCGATGCGGGGATGACCGGAGCGAAGATGAGCGACCCCTCACTCGAAGCCGTACGCCGCGACCATGCGGGCTGGATATTCGTGCACTTGCAGGGCGAGCCCTACGACCGGGGCGAGCAGCATGGCAAACTGCTCGCCAACGAGATACGCAACGCGATCCGCACCGCGCGTTATCTCGCGAAATGGGACACGGGCGAGGACTTCGACATCTTCGTCAACGCCGCGATCGCTCAGTTCGCCCCACGCATCGACACCGAATTTGCCGACGAGATCCAGGGGATCGCCGACGGCGCCGGCCTGAAGTTCGCCGACGTGCTCGCCTGGAACGGCTATATGGACCTGCTGCAAAGCTGGTGGCCCGTCCACGTGGCCGCGCAGCAGGGGCAGCCGGCCGTGCGGCCGTGGCGCGGGCGGCGCGGCCATCACTGCAGCGCGTTCATCGCCACGGGCAGCGCGACGCGCGACGGTCGCATCGTCATGGCGCACAACTCATGGGACCGGTACGCCGCCGGCGACGCCTTCAACATCGTGTTCGACATCGTGCCCGACTCGGGGCACCGCATCCTCATGCAAGGCCTGCCCGGCTGCATTTCGAGCCTCACCGACTTCTGGATCAACGGCGCGGGCCTCATGGTGACCGAGACGACCATTTCGAACTTTGTCGGCTACCGCGCGAGCGGCGCACCCGAGTTCTATCGATCGCGGCGCGCGACGCAGTACGCATCGGGCATCGGCGAATGGTGCGAGATGTTCGCGCAGGCGAACAACGCCGGCTACGTCAATAGCTGGCTGCTCGGCGACACGAAAACGGGCGAGATCGCGCGCTACGAACTGGGCCTGCGGCATGCGGGCTTCGAGAGCACGAAAGACGGCTTTTACAGCGGCTTCAACGCGGCCACGGACCTCAGGATCCGCAACCAGGAATGTACCGGCGAAGCCGACGACTACACCGACGTGCGCCGCAACGGCGCCCGCCGTCTGCGTTTCATGCAGCTTGCGCAGGAGCATCGCGGCGCCATCGACGTCGAACTCGCCAAGGCGATGATCGCGGACCATCACGACGTCTACCTCGAACGCAGCGACAACCCGTGTTCGCGCACGATTTGCGGGCATCTCGAACTCGACGACGCGCGCTTCGGCGGCGCCGACCACGGGCCGTTCAACCCTTGGGGCGCGAACGACGGCAAGGTGGCCGACAGCGAAATGGCGCGCGATCTGGCGTTCTGGGCGCGCTGGGGCCATCCGTGCGGCCGCCCGTTCGACGCCCAGGCGTTCATGCAGCGCCATCCTCAGTGGAACTGGCTCAACGGTTATATGCGCGACCGGCCGTCGTGGCCCTGGGCACGCTTCGAAGCGCTGCGCCAGCCCCCGCCGTAAGCTTGCCGCTCTCTTGGCCGATGGAAAAGCACGTGCGTTCGAGACGCCTCGACGCATTTCCTGCCATGATGGAATTATCCGTACGCGTCGCCTACGCGGGCCGTCAAAGCAGCTCGTGCACGCGAGGCGTGGCGGCGCGCCGGGCCGCCCCGGCCGGCGCGGCTGCCTGCGCCTCGCCACGGTGGCGAACGCGGTACGGCGCTTGCTGCGACCAGTGGGCCGCATGAGAAAGGAGGTCGAGCGATGAAAACCTCGACACTGATGACCACCGTGCTGTTGTCGGCCTCTTGCTTTGCCGCACCGGTACGCACCGCGCAGGACTCACCCATCGACCAGGCCAGCGCGCGCATCCCGCTCCAGAGCGGGTCCCCCGCCGACGACGCCCCCGTGGCGCCTCCCGCCCCCAATGTGCCCATCACCGGCACGGACGGTCCGCAGCACTGGGAGTACCTCTCGCTGCCCAGGTCGCATCGCCTCGACAAGACGCTGAGCCCGGACCTGCATCAACAGACCTGATCGCCCGCCCGGCGCGGCACGAAAAGCAGGGAATCAGTGCGGCGCATGCACGCGCGGCGGCGATCTGCGAGGAGGATTGTGTATGCTTGAACCGCGATGCCGGCGGCGCGATGCCACCGATGCGCCGCCCTCCCCCACAACGAACGAGACGACGACGCGGACCGCCACCGTCGGCCGCCCGCGCAAAGGACGCCACGCATGTCAGCCCCCCGCATTCCCGACGAGCCGATCGACCTCCAATTCGCCGACGTGCTGCGCGAAGTACGCTGGCCGGCCAACAAGGACGAACTCGTGGACGCCGCGCGCGCGGCCGGCGCGAGCAACGAAGTGCTCGCGATCCTCGACGGCATACCCGAGCAGGATTATCAGGACGTCGCGTCCGTCACGCGGCTGATCGGCAGCAACTACGGCCCTGGCCTCGGCGCCTGAGCCGTACGCGTCGCGGGTGCCCGGCTCAGGCGTCCCGCCCGAACACGACGCGCGCGAAAAAACTCGCCAGCACGGCTTCGACGACAGACGGCGTGACATGCTGCGGATCGGCCGTGGCGAGAAACTGCACGCCGTCGCACAACCCCATCAGCCCAACCGAGAGCAACTCCGGTTCGAGCGGCACCGGCGTGCCCACGCGCGCCGCAAATTCCTCGATATAGGCGGCAAGGCTCTCGCGCTTTTCCTTCATGAAGGCGTTGAAGCGCACGCGAAAGCGCGCATCGCGCGCGGCCAGCAGCTTGGCTTCCACCCACAGCAGAAAGACCTTGTTGTCCTGCGGCATGCGGCTGTAGTAGGCGAGCACGCGCGCCTCCATCTGCTCGCGCGAAACCTCGGTCTCGAAGATGGCGCGCAAGTCCGTTTGCATGGCCTCGTGATCGCGCCGCAGCAACTCCACGAGCAAATCCGACTTGCCCGAAAAGTTCGAGTAGAACGCCCCGCGCGTATACCCCGCCGCGTGTGCGATGTCCTCGACGCTCGCGCCCACGAACCCTTTTTTCATGAACATGGCCTGCGCGGCGTCGAGCAGGCGCTCGCGCGTCTGGTCGCGGCTTTGTTCACGGGTGAGTCGGATGCGCTTCATGGCGTGGGGCGTCGATATGTCTCGTGGATTGGCGGGAGTCTAGCACTGAAACATTCTTCAGATTCGATTTCGCATCCAGATACAACGTTGTATTAGAATCCGGCTCATCATCCCAAGTCCAGGTGCATGTGCGAACAGCCGCACCTGCGGCTCAACGGCAGCGCAACCGGCCGCGCGGTTTTAAGGTCAGCGTGCGCGCAAGGCGTATCGAGGTTCAAGTGAATCGTCGCGGTCGTGGCGCATCGAGCGGGGTGCGCAGTAGTTCCGGTGAGTTCAGCAGCGCGCGCGTTGTCGTGCCATGGCGGCGCACCGCGACTATTCTTCTCGTGCTCGGCGTCGCGACGCTTGGGGCGTGCGGCAAGCAAAAGCAAGCGCCGCCTCAGCCTCGCCCGGTCGTCTCGATGACCGTGCATCCCGACGGCGGCGGGGTGCGCACCAGCTATCCCGGCGACATCGAGGCGCGCAATGCGACGCCGCTGTCATTCCGCGTGAACGGCAAGATCATCGAGCGCAGCGTGCGCCTTGGCGACAGCGTGAAGCCCGGTCAGACGCTCGCGCGGCTCGACCCGGCCGATTTCGAAAAGAACGCCGCGAGCGCGCAGGCGCAACTCGACGCCGCGCAGCACCGTTTCGTCTTCGCGAAGCAGCAGCTCGATCGCGATACGGCCCAGTCCGAAGCCAACCTCATCGCCCGCGCGCAGCTCGAACAGACGCAGGACGCGTATGCGTCGGCGGCGGCCCAGCGCGACGAGGCGCAGCAGCAGCTTGCGCTCGCGAAGAACCAGTTGCGCTACACGCAGATCGTCGCCGACCATGCCGGCGTCATCACAGCCGAGAACGCCGACACCGGCCAGAACGTGCAGGCCGGCCAGCCCGTCTATCAGCTCGCGTGGACCGGCGACGTCGACGTGGTGTGCGATCTGCCCGAGCGCGCCGTCGCAGCCCTGCACACGGGCGACGCCGCCCAGGTCACGCTCGGCGCCCTGCCCGGACGTCGCTACACGGCACGCCTGCGCGAGCTCGCCGCCGCGGCCGACCCGCAAAGCCGCACGTGGCGCGCGAAGCTCACGCTCGAACACCCCGACGCCGACGTGCGTCTCGGCATGACCGCCAATGTGGCGTTCGCGGCGCCGGGCGAGGCGAACGCGCCCACGGTGTTTACCGTGCCGGCCACCGCGCTCTTCCACGACGGCGAGGCACCCGCCCTTTGGGTCGTGCACGCGCCCGACAACGTCCTGCAGTTGCGGCGCGTGAGCGTCACGCGCTACGCGGCGCGCACCATCACCGTGGCGGCCGGACTGCAGGACGGCGAGCGCATCGTGCTGCAAGGCGTCCACACGGTCCATGCGGGCGAGCAGGTGCGCCCGGTCGCGCCGCTGCATCCCGAGGACTTCGCGTCATGAGCGAGGTGACAGGCTCGAAACCGGGCTCCGGCAACGAAGGGGGGCGCTTCAATCTGTCGGCGTGGGCGCTTCGGCATCGGGCGCTGGTCACGTTTGTCGTCGTGCTCGCCACGATCTTCGGTGCGCTCGCCTACACGCGCCTCGCGCAGTCGGAAGACCCGCCCTTCACGTTCCGCGTGATGGTGATCCAGACCTTCTGGCCCGGCGCCACCGCGCGCCAGGTCGAGGACCAGGTGACGAACCGCATCGGCCGCAAGCTTCAGGAAACGCCCTATATCGACTTCCTGCGCAGCTATTCGCGGCCCGGCGAGTCGCTCGTGTTCTTCACGATGAAGGACTCCGCGCCCGTGAGCGAGGTGCGCGAGACCTGGTACCAGGTGCGCAAGAAGGTGGGCGACATCGCCTCGACGCTGCCCGAGGGCGTGCAGGGGCCGTTCTTCAACGACGAGTTCGGCGACGTCTACACCAACATCTACGCGCTCGAAGGCGACGGCTTTTCGCCCGCGCAACTGCATGACTACGCGGACAAGCTGCGCGAGCAACTGCTGCGCGTAGCCGACGTCGGCAAGGTCGACTATTTTGGCGATCCGCAGCAGCGCATCTACATCGAGATTCCGAACACGCAGTTGACGCGCCTCGGCATCTCGCCCACGCAGCTCGGCCAGGTGATCGGCGCGCAGAACAGCGTCTCGCCCGCGGGCACGCTCACGACCGCCGACGACCGCGTGTTCGTGCGCCCGAGCGGCCAGTACGAGGACCTCGACGCGATCGCGAACACGCTGATTCGCGTGAACGGGCGCACGTTTCGTCTCGGCGACATCGCCACGATCCGGCGCGGCTACGACGAGCCGCCCGCCACGCAGATGCGCTTCCAGAACCAGGCGGTGCTCGGCATCGGCATCACGATGCAGACGGGCGGCGACGTGATCCGCCTCGGCAAGGCGCTCGATGCGCGCGTCGTGCAGTTGCGCGCGCAACTGCCCGCGGGCCTGAAACTCGTGGAGGTGTCGAGCATGCCCGACGCCGTCTCCCGCTCGGTGGACGACTTCGTCGAAGCCGTGGCGGAAGCCGTGGGCATCGTGCTGCTCGTGAGCCTCGTCTCGCTCGGCGTGCGCACGGGCATGGTGGTCGTAATCACGATTCCTGTCGTGCTCGCCGTCACCTCGCTCGCGATGTACCTGTTCGGCATCGGCCTGCACAAGGTCTCGCTCGGCACGCTCGTGCTCGCGCTCGGCCTGCTCGTGGACGACGCCATCATTTCCGTCGAGATGATGGCCGTGAAGCTCGCGCAGGGCTGGAACCGCGCGCGTGCCGCCGCGTTCGCCTACACGAGCACCGCGTTCCCGATGCTCACCGGCACGCTCGTTACCGTCTCGGGCTTTTTGCCGATCGTGCTCGCGAGGTCGAGCACCGGCGAGTACACGCGCTCGATCTTCCAGGTCTCCGCCATCGCACTGGTCGCCTCGTGGTTCGCGGCCGTGGTGCTGATTCCGCTGCTCGGCTACCGGCTGCTGCCGGAGCGCAAGTCCGATCCGGACGCCGCCCACGGCGAGGACCACGAGCACGAGATCTACGACACGCGTTTCTATCGGCGCCTGCGCGGCTGGGTCGGCTGGTGCATCGAGCGGAATTTCGTGGTGCTCGCGCTCACCCTTGTGCTCTTCGTGGCCGCGCTCGCGGGCTTCACGCTCGTGCCGCAGCAGTTCTTCCCGAGTTCCGACCGGCCCGAGTTGCTCGTGGACGTGCGCCTGCCGGAGAGCGCTTCGTTCGACGCGACGCTGCGTCAGACGAAGCGCCTCGAAGCGGCGCTCGAGGGGCGCCCGGAGATCGACCATTTCATCGATTTCGTCGGCACGGGCGCGCCGCGCTTTTATCTGCCGCTCGACCAGCAACTGCAGCAGCCCAACTTCGCGCAGTTCGTGGTCACGGCGAAGTCGGTCGACGATCGCGAAAAGCTCGCGGGCTGGCTCGAACCGATGCTGCGCAACGACTTCCCGGCCATCCGCACACGTCTCTCGCGGCTCGAAAACGGGCCGCCGGTCGGCTATCCGGTGCAGTTTCGCGTGAGCGGCGACGACATCCCGACCGTGCGCGACATCGCCAGCAAGGTGGCGACGACGATGCGCGCCGATCCGCGCACCGACAACGTCAGCTTCGACTGGGACGAGCCCGCGGGACGCTCGCTGCACTTTCAGATCGACCAGCAGAAGGCGCGTGCGCTCAACGTCTCGACGCAGGACATCGCCAGCTTCCTGCAGATGACCTACTCGGGATACACCGTCACGCAGTTTCGCGAGCGCGACAAGCTCATCAGCGTCGATTTGCGCGCCCCCGTTGCCGAACGCGTCGATCCCGCGCACCTGCTCACGCTCGCGATGCCCACACCCAACGGGCCGGTGCCGCTTGGCGCGCTCGGCTATCTCGCCAATGATCTGGAGTACGGCGTAATCTGGTCGCGCGACCGTCAGCCCACCATCACGGTGCAGGCGGATGTGCGCGCGGGTGCGCAAGGCATCGACGTCACACATGCGCTCGACGGGAAACTCGCTGCCCTCAGGCGTGCGCTGCCGCCCGGCTATCGCGTCGAAGTGGGCGGCTCCGTCGAGGAAAGCGCGAAGGGGCAGGCGTCCATCTTCGCGCAGTTGCCGGTGCTCGCCATCGTCGTGCTCACGCTGCTCATGATCCAGTTGCAAAGCCTGGCGCGCGTGATGATGGTCGTGCTGACCGCGCCGCTCGGGCTGATCGGCGTCGTGGCCGCCCTGCTCGTGTTCCGGCAGCCGTTCGGCTTTGTGGCCATGCTCGGCGTGATCGCGATGTTCGGCATCATCATGCGCAACTCGGTGATTCTCATGGACCAGATCGAGACCGACATCCGCGCGGGACACAAGCGCTTCGACGCCGTGGTGGGCGCAACGGTGCGCCGCTTCCGGCCGATCATGCTGACCGCCGCGGCCGCGGTGCTCGCGCTCATTCCGCTCTTGCGCTCGAACTTCTTCGGCCCCATGGCGACAGCGCTGATGGGCGGCATCACGATTGCGACCGTGCTCACGCTGTTCTTCCTGCCCGCAGCCTACGCCGCCGCGTTCGGCGTGCGCAGCAGCGAGACTGACGAGCCCGGCAAGACGCCGGGACAGGCATCATGAAGATTCGTTCGTTGATCTACGCGTTTGCGCGCAAAGCAGCGCGCGCATCGGCGCCGTCTTTTACGCCGCCTTTTACGCGGACTCTCGGCCCGCTCGCCGCATGTGCCGCGCTCGCGCTCGCCGGCTGCGCCATGGGCCCGAGCGGCGAGCCGCCCGCCATGCCGCAGCCCGCGCACTACGGCATCGACCCGCAGCCGGCGCAAACAGTCGCGGCTCAGGGCGTCTCGCAGCAGTTCGTGACCGGCGCGGAGCCGGTGCCGCAATGGTGGACGCTCTACGGCTCCGAAGCGCTCGACGCGCTCGTGAGCGAAGGCCTCGCCAACAGTCCGAACCTCGCGGCCGCCGATCACAGCCTCCAGGCCGCGCGCGAACAATTGCGCGGCCAGATCGGCGGTTCGCTGTGGCCAACCGTCGACGCGCTCGGCTTCGCGCAACGCCAGCGGGCGCCCGCGATCCCGCAGTTCGGCATCGACAATCTGCAATACGAGATCTTCGCGGGCCTCATCGACGTGCGCTATACGTTCGACGTCTTCGGCGCGACGCGCCTGAACAACGCGGCGCTCGCCTCGCGCGTGAATGTGCAGGCGTTCCAGCTCGAAGCGGCCCGCCGCGCGCTTGCGGCGAACATCGTGGCGAGCGCGCTCGCCGCAGCGACGCTGCACGCCCAGATCGACACGACGGAGCAACTGATCGCGCTCGCGAACGCCCAGGCCGACGACGTACAAAAGCGCCTGGCGCTTGGCTCCGCCTCGCGCGCCGATTTGCTCGGCGCACAGCAAAGCGCCGCCTCGCTCGCGGCGAATCTGCCGGGACTGCGCCAGCAATGGACCGCGACGCGCCATGCGCTCGCCGTGCTGCTGGGCCGCACGCCCGACGAGGCGCCGCCCGACCTCGATCTCGCGAGCCTGAGTTTGCCCGCCGCGGTGCCCGTGGTCGTACCGTCGGAACTCCTGAGGACCCGTCCCGACATCGAAGCAGCCGAAGCCATGCTCAAGGCCGCCGCCGCCGAGGTCGGCGCGGCGACGGCGCAATTGTTCCCGAGTATCACGCTATCGGCGGCGCTCGGCCAAGGCGGCTTCAGCTGGCCCGTCGCGACGTCGGGCGCGGGCGCGCTCTGGGCGATCGGCGCGTCGCTCACCCAGCCGATCTTCCACGGCGGCGCACTCATCGCCCAGCGGCGGGCGGCCTTGCAGTCGTACGAGGCCGCCAACGACACGTATCGGCAGACGGTGCTTACGGCATTCCAGGACGTCGCCGATCGCCTTGCCGCGCTCGACCACGACGCCCAGGCCCTCGACGCGACCAGTATCTCGGCACGCGCGGCCCAAGGTGTGTACGAAGATACGGGTGCGCGCTACAGGCTCGGCGCGGTGCCGTGGTACGCGGTGCGCCAAAGCGAGCAGCAGTGGCGCAACGCGCGGCTCGACGAAATCCGCTATCGCGGCATGCGGCTCTCGGACACGGCCGCGCTGTTCCAGTCGATGGGCAACCCGCCCGTGAACCCGGCGATGCTCGGAAACGGGCATTCGTCCGACACCGCCGCCTCGGCCGCGCGGGGCAAGTAACGCGCGCGGCTCGGCGGCCACGCAACGGAAACCGGAACCCGGCGATCGGGGCCGGGCGCCTCGCGCGCGGTACCATGGGCGCCAACGCGCCGCGCGAGACGGCGCAAATTCGCCCGGAGACAACCCCATGCCCTCGCCGTCGCTCGACTTCTGGTTCGACCTCGCCAGCAACTACAGCTATCTGAGCGTGATGCGCATCGAAACACGCGCGGCGCAAGCCGGCGTGACCGTGCGCTGGCGCCCCTTCCTGCTGGGTCCCATTCTCGACACGCTCGGCTGGGAAGGTCCGCCCTTCGTCGTGCAGAAGGAGAAAGGTGCATATGTGTGGCAGGACATGCGTCGCCTGTGCCGCAAATACGGGCTGCCATGGCGGCAACCCAGCGAATTTCCCCGCCGCGCCGTGCTGGCCACACGCGTTGCCGTGCTCGCCGCCGACGAGCCGTGGCTGCCCGCATGGTGCCGTGCGGTGATGACGCGCAACTACGGCGACGACCGCGAGGTCGATTCGCCCGAAGCGGTCGCACAAATACTGACGGCCCTGGGTCTTCCGGCTCGGCAGATCGTCGACGAAGCCGGTAGCGACGCGAACCGGCTGCGGCTGCGCGAGCGCACTCAGGCGGCGCGCGATCTGGGCATCTTCGGGGCGCCGACTTTCTTCGCCGGCGAGGAAATGTTCTGGGGCAACGACCGGCTCGAAGACGCGCTCGACGCGGCGCTCACGGCGCGCCAGGCTTCGGGCGGCGACTAGCGTCCGCCCGGCGCGCGGAACCCTTCCTCTGTTCTGCCAGGATTTTGCACCGAAGGCCGGGCTCTCCCGATTGACGGCGCCTCGCATTCGTCCGTATTCCTGCCTATCGCGACGTGACGGCGAAGTCGTTCGGGCCGATCGTTGCCCGGGACAGCGCGTCGGCGTGCAATGCCTTTGGCGTCAGGCAGTTAGGTTCGATATCCCAGGGTTATGAACAGGGGCTTCAACAAAAACTGTGGAAAAGTAAAAGCCGGAGTTACCCACAGTTTTTGTTGGCAGCCCTGTGGAAAATCCCTGGACAGCTTAGTCAACCCTTTGCTTCGCAAGGAAATTCTGTGCATCAAACAAAACACGGCGCGCCGTTGCCGACGCGCCGTGTTCATTTCGCGGAGCTGACCGTTCTTGCGCAGAGCCGCTTCAAGGCTTGTTCGACTCGAACAGGTCCATGATCTGCTGCTTCTCTGTCGTGGTCACGTTGGGCGGCGTCATGCCGCCCGGGCCCATGCTGCCGGTCGCGCCGCTCGCATCGCTAGCCGCACCGGCCGGATTCGCCGCGTCGAGGCCGATGCTCGACACGAAGCCGCTGCCCGGCGTCATGTCGGAGAAGTACAAGTCGCCGTTGATCGTCGTGACGCCGTCGGGCATCGCCGGCTCTTCCTGGGGCACGCCGCGCAGCGCGCGCTGCATGTACTCCACCCAGATCGGCAACGCGAGCTGCGCGCCGAATTCGCGACTGCCGAGGCTCTTCGGCTGGTCGTAACCCATCCACGCCACGGCGACCAGCGTACGCTGATAGCCCGCGAACCAGCCGTCCTTGGCGTCGTTGGTCGTACCCGTCTTGCCTTGCAGGTCGTCGCGGTGGAGCACGTTGGTGCCCGCGCCCGTGCCCGCCGTCGCCACCGAATGCAGCAGGCTGTTCATCACGAAGGCGTTGCGCGGCGAGAGCGTTTGCGGCGCGTTGCTGCCCGCGACGAGCGGCTGCGCGCGCAGGATCGGCTGGCCGTGCGCGTCGTCTACTTCCGCGATCAGGTACGGGTTGATGCGATAGCCGCCGTTCGCGAAAACGCTATACGCACCGGCCGACTGGAGCGGCGTGACGAGACCCGCGCCCAGCGCCATCGGCAGGTACGGCGGGGTCTTGTCCGCGTCGAAGCCGAAACGTTGGGTCACGTAGTCCTGCGCGTACTTCGTGCCGATGTACGAGAGGATACGGATCGACACGAGGTTCTTCGATTTCTGCAGCGCGAGGCGCATCGGCATCGGGCCTTCGGGCTGGTCGTCGTCCTTCGGCTCCCAGGCGTCGCCGCCAGGCGTGCTGGGCGGAAAGTACAGCGGCGCGTCGTTGATGATCGTCGCCGGCCCGAGCCCCTTTTCGAGCGAAGCCGAGTAGATGAACGGCTTGAAGCTCGAGCCCGGCTGGCGCCACGCCTGCGTGATGTGGTTGAACTTGTTCTTGTTGAAGTCGAAGCCGCCGATCAGCGCGCGAATCGCGCCGTCCTGCGGCGTGAGCGAGACGAGCGCGCCTTCCACCTGCGGCAACTGCGTGATCTGCCAGTTGCCTTTCGCGTCGGCCATCAGGCGCACGATCGAACCCGGGCGAATGCGCAGCGCCTGCGAGGCGCGCGGAGAGAGCGCGGCCGCCACGAAGCGCAGGCCGTCGCCGGTCACCGTCACCGAGGTGCCGTCGAGTTGTTGCGCCGTCACCGATTTCGGGCTCGCGTCGGTCACCACCGCCGAGACGAGATCGCCGTTGTCGGGGTGATCGGTGAGCGCGTCTTCGATGGCCTGCTCGCGGTCGTCGCCGTCAGCCGGCAACTGGACGAAGCCTTCCGGACCGCGATAGCCGTGGCGGCGCTCGTAATCCATCACGCCCTTGCGCACGGCCGCGTAGGCGGCATCCTGGTCGGCGGAGTCGATCGTCGTCGTAACCGTAAGGCCGCGCGTGTAGGTTTCGTCCTTGTATTGCGCGTACATCATCTGACGCACCATTTCCGCGACGTATTCGGCGTGCACGCTGTACTCGGTGCCGGCCGTCTTCGTCTGCAGCGGTTCCTTGATCGCCTCGCCGTACTGCGCCTCGGTGATGTAGCCGAGGTCGAGCATGCGCTTGAGGATGTACTCCTGGCGAATCTTCGCGCGATGCGGATTGACGATCGGGTTATACGCCGACGGCGCCTTCGGCAGGCCCGCGAGCATCGCGGCCTGCGCGAGCGTAATGTCCTTGAGGTCCTTGCCGAAGTACACGCGCGCCGCCGCCGAAAAGCCATAGGCGCGCTGCCCCAGATAGATCTGGTTCATGTACAGCTCGAGGATCTGGTCCTTCGTGAGCGCGCGCTCGATCTTGTAGGCGAGCAGCATCTCGTAGACCTTGCGCGTATAGGTCTTTTCGCTCGAGAGGAAGAAGTTGCGCGCGACCTGCATCGTGATCGTGCTCGCGCCCTGCGAGGCGCCGCCGCGCATGAGGTCCGCCACGCCCGCGCGCAGGATGCCGACGAAGTCCACGCCGCCGTGCTCGTAGAAGCGGTAGTCCTCGATGGCGAGCACCGCCTTCTTCTGGATGTCCGGAATGTCCTGGAAGCGCACGAGCTGACGCCGCTCTTCGCCAAACTCGCCGATCAGCACGTGGTCGGCGGTGTAGATGCGCAGGGGCACCTTGGGCTGATAGTTGGTGAGCGCGTCGAGCGAAGGCAGTTGCGGCTCCATCACGACGAGCGCATAACCGACGAGCAGCGCGCCCACCACGCAGAGCGTGGCCACGAGGCCGGCGAACCAGAGCGCGATCGAGGCGCCGATCGAACGCCGACGCGGTCCGCCGCGCCCCGGGCTATCGCGCCCCGGGCGTTCGTCGCGCGAACCGTTGCCGCCCGCGTCCGGGCGGCGCGGCGGCTGGCGTCCGTTGTTGAAAGAGGGTTCCCGATCTTCGTTCGGGTACTGCGGTGAAGGCGGTCGTTTGATGATAGGCATGACTGGAATGATGGGCGCGGCTCGCGCGCGCCGGCTGCGCGCGATTCGCGCGCATGGATCTCGACCACGGCGTCAATGGCGCCAAATGACGCCAATGCGGCATCCGACGTCGCCGACTCAATCCCGGCAACGCGGCGCGACCGGCAACGCCCCCGTCCGGCCGCGCGGCGCGCGCTACGGCACGCCACAGGCGAAAGCACGCCTGTTCGGGCGCTATTCGCGAAATGTAACAGCGCATTCTAAAGAAATCGCGAGCGGCGAGTCGCGCTTTTTTTGTAAGAGTTTCTTGGGGAAACCTTCGCGCCCGATTTTTTGAAGGCATTGGCGGCGACTTGCGCTGATCGCCGCTTTATGCGAGAAAAGTTTCGTAACAAGCGGACAAGCCGCGCGGGAAACGGGTTCATCCGCATATCGGCGGCATATTCTTGCGAGCATGGCCTGCCCCACCCGCACACCTTCCGATTGCGCATCGGCGCGCTCGTCTTATGATGAAAGATCTGCTACACGCCCCCGTTTGCGCCCGGATATGCCCATAAGCTGCCCTCAAAATGCTGCTGCGCGAACAGGAATGACGCCATACGAAGCCGGTTCAACGGCCCGCCGATCATGAACAAGCCTAGCGAACGCATCGTCGTCTTCGTCACCGCCGCGCAGAAACGCGCGATCTCCGCTACCGCCGACGAACTCGGCATCAGTATCAGCGAGCTCATGCGCCGCGCTGTGATCGCGTTCAGCGCGACGAGCGACCAGGTGAAGGCCGCGAGCATCGTCGACCGCCTGAACGCGCCACGCCGGCCCGACGCGCTCGCCCAGGTGCTGCAAAAGGCGGCGAAGCCGCTGCGCGCCGGCCGTGCGGGCACGCAGCGGCCCTTCGCGGCGGGTGAGGCGGCGCCCAACGGTGTGAACGGCGGCGCGAACGGCGCGGTCCCGGCCACGCACACGGATGACGCGCTCGCGGACAGTGAAGCGCCGGCGGCCGCTCGCGACGTCGAGGGCATCCCCGAAGAAGCGCCTCACGCGCATATCGCCCCCCTCCCCGCGGCCCATACCGCCGAGCCGGACGTGAGCCACGCCGCGCGCGAAATTGCTCAGGCCGTCGTCCGCCTGAGCGCCGAAGCGGCTGCCGCCGCAGAAAGCGAGGCGCTCGACGCCACCGCCACGCAATCGCGCGACGACGAGCCGCTGCAATCGCTGAGCTCCGCGCCGTTCGCGCGCTCGCTGCGCAGCGCGACCGATTCGCACGATGACGCACACAGCGACGACGCCGCGCCCGAAGGCGGCAAGTTCGCCTGACGCTGGCCGCCATCCACCGGCGCGATGGACGGCCGCGCCATACCCGCAACGCGTTTGGGAACGCCGGGGCGGGCCCTATCCTTTAAGTCCCTTTTAAGACGGGCCGTGGTGTAATATCCGCGATCGATGGCGCCCTGCCCGCGCGGCAAAGCCCGTCGTAAGGAACGCACGAATGCACGAAAACGCGATGGCTCTATTGCAATCGCCGCACTCGCCCCGATTTGCGCGCAGCATGCGCGGCGTGCGCAAAGCGGCGTAAGCTGGCAGACGGACTGACGATCGCCGGCGGGGCCGGCGCAAGACGTCCCCCCGCCCGATCGTCAACGCGAGCCAATGCCGCGAAGCGCAAACCTCATGCACGCACCTCGGCCCCAAACGGCCGATCTCATTTCACTGGAGGAATTCATGTCGCTTTTCGACTCCATCTCCCGCACCGTCAAGGGCCTGCTCAACGATGCGGCCGACTCGGTGCAGGATCCGTCGCGCGACGCGCGTCAGATCGTGCGTGAGCTCGACGACAGCATCGGCCGCGCCGAGAACTCGCTGGTCGAGATCCAGGCACAGGTCGCGACCCAGCAAAGCAAGCGCGACGTGGCCGCCGACAAGGCGAAAAAATACGAAGACGGCGCGAAGCGCGCGCTGCAATCGGGCGACGAAGCGCTTGCGCGCGAAGCGCTCGGCGCGCAGCAAACCGCCGAGGCCGAACGCGATGCGCTCGCCGCGGAACTGGCGAAGCTCGAGCCGTCGGTCGATCAACTGAAGCAGCAGATCGGCGACATGCGCGCGCGCCGCAACGACCTGAACTCGCGCTCGAACATCCTTCAGGCGAAGCAGCAGATCGCGCAGGCGAAGGATGTCGCGGCCACGGCGCTGGGCGGCATCGGCGGCAAGAATCTCGACGCCGACTTCCAGAAGCTGGAAGACAAGGTCGCGCTCTCGAACGCACGCTCGGACGCCCGCCTGAATTCGGCCGACCAGTCGAGCGGCAAGGCGCTCGACGAGAAGCTCGCCGCGCTCAACAAGGGGCCGTCGGTCGACGAGCGCCTCGAAGCGCTCAAAAAACAGCTGAACACGCCGGCGCAGTAACGCACGCACCGGCGTGCCGGATGCGGCGCGGCATGGTCCGTGCTGCCGAAACAGGCAGCCGACGCCATCTGGCGCCGCATCCCCGTATCGAATGCCATGGAGACGGGCGTCAATCCGCCCGGCCTGCAACATGAAAAAGTTTCTTGCCGCTGCCAGCATCGCGTGCGCTTCGCTCGTCTTCACGAGCGGCGTGGCGTTCGCCGTGCCGAGCGTGCAGCAGATCGAATCCGCGATGTCCCAAGGGGACTGGCAGCGCGCCGGCTCCGGCCTCACCGAAGTCCTTCAGGCGCATCCGGACAACGCCCGCGCGCATTACCTCTATGCCCAGGTGCTCGACCGCGAAGGCCGTTACGCCGACGCGCTCGCCCAGGTCGAGCAGGCGAAGTCGCTCGATCCGCAGATCCGCTTCACCCAGCCGCAGCGTTTCGCGCAGGTCGAAGCCAGGCTCCGCGCCGACGCCACGCGCGCCGGCGCCGCCACGACCACGACGAACCGCGCCGACAACCCGTTCGCCCAGCAGTCCGCAGCGCCCACGCCCGCCGCCGTGCCCCAACGCCACGGTCCCGGCATGGGCATGTGGATCGGCATCGCCATCGTGCTGATCGGCATTGCGCTCGTGCTGCGCTGGACGCTGCGCCGCGCGAAGTCCACCGAAGACGCGAAAGCCGGCGACGAGCGCCGCGACCAGCTCAAGCGCGCTACCGAGCTGCTCAATGGCGTGCGCTCGCTCAAGCTCGACGTGAAGCTCTCGACGGCGCCCGGTCACGAAGCGCTCGAAAAGGAAGTCGAGGGTCTCGAAGCGCAGTTGCGCAGTCTCGTCGAAACGCTCTCGAACAGCGCGAATCCGCGGCCACCGTATGAGATCGAGGACCTCGAGCACCAGTTCGAGAGCCTCAAGGCGCGCGCCGAAGGCCGTCCCGACCCGAACGCGCAGCCGGCTCAGCCGGCGCCCAACTACGGCAGCGATTCCGCCTACGCGCGCGAAGCCGACGCCGCATTCGGGCGGCAGCCGCAATATCCGCCGGCGCAGCCGCCGCAGCAACCGCCGCAGGTCATCGTCCAGCAAGGCGGCGGCATGGGCGGCATGGGTGGCCTGCTCACCGGCGTGCTGCTTGGCGAAGCGCTCAACCACGGGCGCGACCGCGTGATCGAGCGCGACGTCCTGGTCGACGACGAAGGCCGCCGTGTTTCCCGCGACGGCAACAGCAACGGCGGCGGACTCGACTTCGGCCAGGGCTCGAACGATTGGGACGACGGCTCGGGCGGCGGCGGTGTCGATATGGGCAGCAACGACAGCTCGGACGACTGGAACAACTCCTGAGCGCCCAGCCCCCGGCGCGGACCGCCGCAAAGAAACGACAAAGCGACGACGGGCTCCCTCGCGGAGCCCGTTTTGCATCGGCGCGCACAAACGACCTCAACCCACACGGCAGACGCTCACATGGCCACTGAAACGCCCGGCAACGGGCCGGCGTTGCGCATCGCCATCATCGGCGGCGGCTTTTCCGGACTCGGCATGGCGATCCGGCTTCGCCGCATGGGCATCGATTCGTTCACGATCTACGAGGCGGCCGAAAGTCTCGGCGGCACCTGGCGCGACAACGCCTACCCGGGCGCCGCCTGCGACATCCCTTCACACCTCTACTCGTTTTCGTTCGAGCCGAATCCGGCCTGGACGCGCACCTACGCGCCGCAGCGCGAGATCCTCGACTACCTGCGCCATTGCGCGCGCAAGTACGACGTCGAGCGCTTCATCGAATACGGCTCGCAGGTGCGTGCCGCCCGCTTCGAGCAGGGGCACGGCGTCTGGCAAGTCGAGATCGCGCGAGACGGCGCGCTCAGAACGATCGAAGCCGATATCGTGATCGCCGCGAACGGTCCGCTCTCGCGTCCTTCGCTGCCGAACATCGCGGGCATCGAGCGCTTCGAGGGCGCACTCTTTCACTCGGCGCGCTGGGACCACGACTATCCGCTCGAAGGCAAGCGCGTCGCCGTGATCGGCACGGGCGCGAGCGCGATCCAGTTCGTGCCGCAGATCCAGCCGCGCGTCGCGCAGCTCGCCGTGTTTCAGCGCACGCCGCCATGGATCATGCCGCGGCGCGACCGCGTCATCGGCGAGCGTTGGCGCTGGATTTATCGCCACGTGCCGCTCGCGCAGCGCGTGGCGCGCGCCGCCATTTACTGGCAGCACGAATCGCGCGCGCTCGGCTTCTCTGTCGAGCCGCGCCTGCTCAAAGCGCCGACGAAGTTCGCACGCAGCTATCTCGCGCACAAGGTCAAGGACCCCGAATTGCGCGCGCGTCTCACGCCCGACTATCTGCTCGGCTGCAAGCGCGTGCTGCTTTCGAGCGACTACTATCCGGCGCTCGCGCAGCCCAACGTCGAACTGGTGACGGACGCCATCCGCGAGGTCGTCGCCGATGGCATCGTGACCGCCGGCGGCAGGCATCGTCGTTTCGACGCGATCGTCTGCGGCACGGGTTTTCAGGTCAACGACGTCGATGCGCCCTTCCAGGTGACCGGCGTGGGCGGCCGGGATCTCGGCGAGACGTGGCGGCGCGACGGCCCCGAAGCGTACCTCGGCGCGAGCGTCGCGGGCTTCCCGAATCTTTTCTTCGTGATCGGTCCGAACACGGGACTGGGCCACAACTCGATGATCTACATGATCGAGTCGCACATCCGCTATATCGCGGGCTGTATCCGCACGCTGCAACGCGCGGGCGCGCGCACGATGGACGTTCGCGCCGAGGCGCAGCGCGCGTGGAACGTGCGCCTGCAGGCGCGCTTCGCGCGCACCGTGTGGCAGTCCGGCTGTCACAGCTACTACCTCACGCAGGCGGGCAAGAACACTTCGCTGTGGCCGGGCTTCACTTTCATCTTCCGCCACAAGACGCGCCGCGTGCGCACCGCGGACTACGACTTCGTCCGCTAGCGGCTTGCGAACGCGTTAGCCGCGCAGCGGCCGTCCGGCGTACACGCGCGTCTCGTACGCGAAATTCACGCGGCCGTCCTTTTGCGTGGCGTCGAACAGCTCGCGCAGCGCCGCGAGCATGGGCTCGTGGCGCTCGTCGCCGGCCAGCGGCGCATATGACGACGACATCAACCGCCCGCGCAACCCCTCGAAATCGAGCCATTGCGCATTGGGAAACACCGTCTGGTGCTCGAAGCCGTCGCCGAACCAGTCGGCCATCGCGGCCGAGTCGGGCCAGGTTTGCGCCACACGCGCGTAGTCGGGGCAAAAGCGCTGCAGCAGCGCCTCGTAGCCTTCCAGAAACGCCGAACCCCCGAGCGGGCGACGATTCCAGAACAGCACGATCTTGCCGCGCGGCTTCAGGATGCGCGCGAACTCGCGCTGCGCGTCCGTCTTGTGGAACCAGTGGAACGCCTGCGCGGCGCTCACGAGATCCACGCTCGCGGATTCGAGCGTCGTCGCCTCCGCCGTGCCCGCGACGCTGCGGTAGCCCTTGTAGCCGGCCAGCAGTTCGTCCGCTGCCGCGCGCATCGCCGCATTCGGCTCGACGGCCGTGACGGGGTGGCCCGCGTCGAGAAAGAGCTTTGTGGAGAGGCCCGTGCCGGCGCCGATGTCGGCCACGGGCGAGCCTGGCGCGACGCCGCACTCCACGTGCACGAAAGTCACCACTTCGCGCGGATAGGTAGGCCGGAACTTCACGTAGTCTGCGACCCGGTCGGTGAAGCGCCGGGTGGAATCGTCGATCATCGTCTGCCCTCTTGTCGTTCAAACGCCGCCGAGGAGCTTCAACAGCCCCCAGAGGAAGCGCAACACCATCACGATCAGCTCCCAGAGCTGGATCAACTGCTGCCAGAGCGCGAGCGGCGCGCCCCCGCCGAATATCGCCTCGATCATCTTGCTCCTGTCGCGACGCCCTTTGTGCGCTTTGTCGCCCCTTGTGCGCTTTGTCGCCGGCTTTCGCCGCCCGGCCGGGAGCGAGCGAGTTCCCGATCATAGCGCCAGGCGACTGTCCTGCGCTCAAGTCCCCGCGCCGCGCGCCGTTAACACGTTCAGAAGGCCCGGCGATCGAACCTGCACACGAACGGGCCCACGGTTTTTCGTTCGCACCGGGCAAGGAGACTCCCGATGACAAATTTGCGTTTGCTGGGCCTGCGCGGTCGCCACCGCGCGGGAAAATCCGCCGGTATCGTCGGCGACATCGCTGCGCAAGCCGGCCGGCTCGGCATCGAGATCTGCGACGTGGCCGGCCACGTCGACGAAGTCGCCGCCCGCGTGCAGCGCCAGACCGCCGTTTGCCACGCGCTGCGCGAGTCGGCGGCCCACACGCTCGCCGGCAATCATCAGATCGCCACGGCGGCGCGCGCCATGCGCGAGCTGAGCACCGGCACCACCGCCACCGTGCAGCAATCGCAGCAGACCATCGAGGACTCGCTCGCCGACATTCATGGCCTCGTCGAAGGCGTCACCGTCATCGAGACGCAGATCCGCGCGCTCAAGAGCGCGCTTGCGCATGTGTCGAAGGTTTCCGAGGAAATCTCGCTGATCGCGCGTCAGACCCAGCTGCTCGCGCTCAACGCCGCCATCGAGGCCGCACGCGCGGGGGAGTCCGGCAAGAGCTTCGCCGTGGTCGCGGCCGAGGTGAAGAATCTCTCGGCCAAGACCGCGCAGGCCACCGGGCAGATCGAGCAAACGCTCGGGCAACTCACGCAGCAGACCGAACAGCTTATCGCCGAGGGCACGGCGAACACCGAACGCGCGCATCGCGTGCGCGAGGGCACGCACACCATCGGCGAGGCCGTGCAGAGCACCGGCGAGGCGATCGTGCAGCTCGACGAGCACGCCGGCCAGATCGCGCAGCTCACGGGCGAGATCGAAACGAAGTGTGACGGGCTGGAAAGCCAGGTGAGCGAGATGGTCAGCGGAGTCGAGGACTCGAGCCGCAACTTCGTGCACGCCAAGGATCAGCTCGGCAAGCTGCTCGATGTCTCGGAAACACTCATCGAGCTTTCGGCGGCCACGGGCGTGGAGACCGACGACACGCGTTTCATCGAGGCCGTGCAGCGCGCGGCCGCCCAGGTCGGCAAGCTGTTCGAGGGCGCGCTCGCACGCGGCGAAATCGGCGAGGCGGATCTGTTCGACAGCGTCTATGCGCCGGTGCCGGACACGAATCCGCTGCAGCACCTTACGCGCTTCACCGCGTTCACCGACCGCGTGCTGCCCTCCATCCTCGAACCGCTGCTGACGTTCGACGAACGCGTCGCCTTCTGCGTGGCGATCGATCCGCGCGGCTACATCCCGACTCACAATCGCAAGTTCTCGCATCCGCAAGGCGCCGATCCTGTGTGGAATGCGGCGAACTGCCGCAATCACCGCATCTTCAACGACCGGGCGGGGCGCGCGGCCGGCTCCCACACCAAGCCCTTCCTGCTGCAGACCTATCGGCGCGACATGGGCGGCGGCACATTCGTGATGATGAAGGACGCCTCCGCGCCGATCTTCGTGAATGGGCGGCATTGGGGAGGGTTCCGCATGGGGTATCGGCTGTAAGCGGTTGCGCCGTCCCAACGCAAACGGCGCGGACATGGCTGTCCGCGCCGCTTCGCATCGCGCTGCGTGGCGCGTCGTGGCGCCGCGAAAATCAGACCGCCATTGCCATGCGCCTGCGCTCCGCGCGTTGCATGAAGTAGTTGCCGACAATCACACCCGCCGTCACGACCGCGATGAACAGCGTGGCAAGCGCGTTCATCTCCGGGTTCAGGCCGAGGCGCACGCGCGAGAAGACGACGAGCGGCAGCGTGGTCGAGCCCGGGCCCGAAAGGAATGCCGAGAGCACCAGGTCGTCGATCGAGAGCGTGAACGAGAGCAGCCAGCCCGCGGCGAGCGCCTGGGAAATGAGCGGCAGCGTAATCTGGAAAAACACCTTGAACGGCGTCGCGCCGAGGTCGAGCGCGGCCTCCTCCAGCGACGGATTGAGCTCGCGCACGCGCGACTGCACGATGATCGCGACGTACGAAATGCACAGCATCACGTGACCGATCCAGATCGTAAACACGCCGCGCCCCGCGGGCCAGCCGATCAGCTTGCCCATTTCCACGAAGAGCAGCAGCAGCGAAATGCCCTGGATCACTTCGGGAATCACGAGCGGCGCGTTGATCATGCCCGAGAAGAGCGTGAAACCGCGAAAGCTCCCCATGCGCGCAAGCACGAAGCCCGCCCACGTGCCGATGAATACCGAGGCGAACGCCGTCATCAGCGCGATGCGCAGCGAAAGCCAGGCTGCGGTGATGAGTTCGCCGTCGGTCACGAGCGCCTGATACCAGCGCGTCGAAAAATGCGTCCAGACCGTCACGAGCTGCGATTCGTTGAACGAGTAGACGATCAGGCTAAGGATCGGGATATAGAGGAACGCAAAGCCGAGGCCGAGCGCGATGAACTGCAAAACGCGATTCGGTTTCATTTGCCGCGGCCCTCCAGTTCCTTCGCCTGGTAGTGCTGGAACAGCGCCATCGGCACGAGCAGCAGCAGCACCATCGCGCAGGTCACGGCGGAGGCCATCGGCCAGTCGGCATTGTCGAAGAACTCGTTCCACATGACGCGGCCGATCATCAGCGTATTCGCGCCGCCGAGCAGCTCGGGAATCACGTACTCGCCCACCGCCGGAATGAACACCAGCAGGCAGCCCGCGATGATGCCGTTCTTCGAGAGCGGCAGCGTGATCTCCACGAACGCGCGCCATGGCTTTGCGCCGAGGTCGTAAGCGGCTTCGAGCAGCGTGAGGTCCATCTTCACCAGGTGCGCGTAGAGCGGCATCACGAGAAACGGCAGGTACGAGTACACCATGCCGATATAGACGGCCGTGTTCGTGTGATAGAGCTCGATCGGCGAGTGAATGATGCCGGCCGAGATCAGGAAATTGTTCAGCAGCCCGTTGTTCTTCAGGATGCCGATCCACGCGTACACGCGAATCAGGAACGACGTCCAGAACGGCAGCATCACGGCCATCATGAGGATGTTGCGCGAGGCCGGATTCGAGCGCGCGATGTAGTACGCCATCGGATAGCCGATCAGCAGGCATAGCAGCGTCGAAATCGCCGCCACGACCACCGAATTCACGTAGGTCGCGAAGTACAGCGTGTCCTGGAACAGGAACGCGTAGTGCGAGAAGTCGAGCGCGATGTGCCAGACGCCGTCGGCGAACGACGTGAGTTCCGTGTACGGCGGGATGCCGAGCTGCTGGTCGGCGAAGCTGATCTTCACGACCAGGACGAACGGCACGAGGAAGAACAGCAGCAGCCAGAAGAACGGGCCCGCCACCACGGCCGTGCGGCCGGTCAGGTTAAAGCGCCTGACCGGCCAGTAGAGGATGCTCTTGAGCGTGCCCGTCATGACGTCAGCACCACACCGGCCGAAGCGCTCCAGCGCACGTAGACCTCGTCTTCCCACGTCGGCGAGTCGATCTCGGAGAGCGCGAGGCTCGACATGTTCGCGACCACGGTCTTGCCCGAGTCGAGCTTCACGTGATAAAGCGAGTAGCCGCCCATGTACGCGATGTTCTTCACGACGCCGCGCCCCCAGTTGAACACGCCCTCGGGCGGCTTGCGCGTGAGCGCGATGCGCTCGGGGCGCACCGAGATCGTCACGGGCATGCCGAGCGGCCCGGTAATGCCGTGATTCACATAAAGGCGCACCGGCAGCGCCGCGCACTCGACGAACACGTGGTCGGGCTCGTCCTCGACCACGTTGCCGTCGAAGAGATTGGTCGAGCCGATGAACTCCGCCGAGAAACGGCTGTTCGGGAATTCGTAGACTTCGTTGGGCGTGCCGAGCTGGACGATCTCGCCTTCGCTCATCACCGCGAGGCGGTTCGCCATCGTCATCGCTTCTTCCTGGTCGTGCGTGACCATGATGCAGGTGACGCCGACCTTGTCGAGAATGTTGACGAGCTCGATCTGCGTGCGCTGGCGAATCTGCTTGTCGAGCGCCGACATCGGCTCGTCGAGCAAGAGCAGCTTGGGGCGCTTCACGAGCGAGCGTGCGAGCGCCACGCGCTGCTGCTGGCCGCCCGAGAGCTGGTGCGGCTTGCGCTTCGCGAACCGCGACATCTGCACGAGTTCGAGCGCGGCCGCCACGCGATCCTTGAGTTCGCCCTTCTTCACGCCTTCCTGGCGCAGCCCGAAGCCGACGTTCGACTCGACCGTCATGTGCGGAAAGAGCGCATACGACTGGAACATCATGTTGACGGGCCGGCGGTACGGCGGGAGCGGCGCGAGATCCTCGCCGTCGATCAGGATCTTGCCCGACGTGACGGTCTCCAGACCCGCAAGCATGCGCAGCAAGGTGGACTTGCCGCAGCCCGAACTGCCGAGCAGCGCGAACAGCTCGCCCTTCTTCACCGACAGATTGACGCCCTTGACGGCTGTCGTCTCGCCGAACTTCTTGACGACATCGACGATCTGCACGAAGTTGTCCGCGGCCGGATCTGCCGCGGCGAAGCCCGAAGGCAGCGTACCGGCGGCTGCCGGCGCGCTCGACTGGTCACTCATGATTCTCTCTGCCCTGCCTGGTTCTGCCTGGATACTGGACGGGGTTGACGAACAAAGCCCCCGGCATCGTACCGAGGGCTCGGGGTAAAACTTCGGACTACCGCGCCGACCGCGTCAGCGGCCCGACTTGAATTCGGTCCACAGACGCGTTTGCAGGCGCTGGATCTCAGGCGGCAACGGCTTGAGCAGGAACAGCGTCTTGAGGACTTCGGGCGGCGGGTACACGGCCGGGTCGTCCGCGATGTCCTTGTTCACATACTTGCGCGCTTCCGCGTTCGCGCTCGGATAGTAGACCGCGTTCGTGATGGCCGCGTGGACCTGCGGCGTCTCGATGTAGTTGATCCACTCGTGCGCGGCTTCCTTGTGCTGCGCATCCTTCGGGATGGTCATCACGTCAAACCAGATCGGCGCGCCGCCCTTCGGAATGTAGTACTCGATCTTGTAAGGCTTTTTCGCGTCGACGGCGCGATGCTTGGCGATCACGACGTCGCCCGACCAGCCGTAAGCGAAGCAGATATCGCCGCCCACGAGGTCGTTGATGTAGCCCGACGAGTTGAACTGCGTGATGTACGGACGGATCTTCTTCATCATCGCGAGCGCGGCGCGATAGTCGTCCGGGTTCGTCGAAAGCGGGTCCTTGCCGATGTAGTGCAGCGCGGCCGCGAACATCTGGTCCGGCGCGTCGAGCACGGATACGCCGCAGGCCTTCAGCTTCGAGATGTTCTCGGGCTTGAAGAGGATGTCCCAGTTGTCGAGCGGCACGTTCTTGCCGAGGATCTGCTGCGCCTTCGTGACGTTGTAGGCGAGACCGGTCGTGCCGTACGCCCAGGGCACCGCGTACTTGTTGCCCGGATCCGCGCCGGCGACGAGCGCCATCAGTTGCGGATCGAGATACTTGAGGTTGGGGATCTTCGATTTGTCGAGCGGCGCGAAGATGCCGGCGGCGATCTGCTTGCCCGCGTAGTTGCTGGTCGGCACGACGATGTCGTAACCGGAATTGCCGGCGAGCAGCTTGGCCTGAAGCGTGTCGTCGCTGTCGTAGTTGTCGTATTTGACCTGGATGCCGGTCTGCTTCGTGAAGTTCGGAATCGTGTCCTTGGCGATGTAATCGGACCAGTTGTACACGTTCAACTGCGTGTCCTTCGCCACGGACGTCATCCACGGCGCCGCGCACAGCGCGAGCGCGGCCAGTTGCGCCACAACTCCTTTCTTCATCCCGTTCTCCGATCCTGGCCGGTTCCTGCCGGCTGCCTGCCTCGCATCGCGCCGCGCGCTGCGCGGCTCCCCTGACTTTACCGAACCTACCATCAAACATGCCAGGCGACAAAAAAAACGCCGGCGTGTCGCGCAAACGGAACATGGGCCGTGAGAAGCATGGCGGTTTGCGCGCGGACGGTAAATCGCGCGCAATTTTAGCCGTTTCACGGGCCGTGTCCATAAAAAACCGCTTCGGGCACACATGCATACGACGCCGCGTGCGCTCCCGGGCACTGCCCGCCGCGGCCTGCCATCGAGGGGATGCGGGAAGGCTGCCCCTCTCGCGTACCCGCACGCGTCTTAAGGCGCGTGCGTACGCCGCCTTGCTATCTCCTTGCAGTTGCGTCCGACAATCGATGGATGGGCCGATCAGCCGTCCGGCAAGCCGGGGCGATCCATCGCACATCGAAAGCTCTCGTGGCGCGGCCAGGAGACGGTGGACGGCCGCCTCGCACGGGATCGGCTAACATAGCGGCGTTTCGTACCGAAGCCGGCGACCTCGAAGCGTCGGCCACGCCCCAAGGCTCTTCCATGGCATCCAACCTCCACGACCTCCCCGACAGCCCGTGCATCGGCGTGTGCTCGACCCTCTTCGACGACATCTGCAAAGGTTGTGGCCGCACCGCAGTGGAAGTTGCCAACTGGGTTTTCATGGCCGACGAGGAAAAGCGCGCCGTGTGGGCGCGCATTGAAAGCGAAGGCACCGCCATGCGCTTCCAGAAGGACCGCGCCTGAGCGGCACGACCGAGCGCCCCGAGCGCCAATGAAAAACGCCGGGCAAGCCGGCGTTTGAAAAGCGGTGAAGCGGCGGTTAGAACTTCATACCCACGCCGAGACCCACTATGATCGGATCGATATGCAACGTGCCGAGCGGCGTGCCGCCCAGCGTTGCGTCGGTGTGCATCCAGATCTTCTTGACGTCCACGTTCACGAACATTTTCTTCGTCACCTGGAAGTCGATACCGAACTGCAGCGCCGGACCCCAGCTGTGGTTCTCGATCCCAACCGACTGTCCGCCCGCATGCAGGCCGTTGTTGTAGAAGAGCGTGTAGTTGATACCCGCGCCCACATATGGCCGCACCTTGCCCGCATTGTTGAAGTGATACTGCAGCAGCAGCGTAGGCGGCAGCACGCCCACACCGCCGAGCGCGCCGATGTTCGACGTCACCTGGTTGCGCGACGTGCCGAGAATCAGCTCGACGCCGATGTTGTTGGTCGCCATGTAGGTGAAGTCGAGTTCGGGTACGATGGCGTTGTTCACGTTCGTGCCGAGCACGTTGAGCGTATCGCTCGAGCGCGCGTCCGGCATGATGCTGATCGCGCGCAAGCGCACCAGCCAGTCGCCCCCATAGATGCCCGTGTCGGGCGTTCCGGCCGCGCTGGCCGGCGTCGCGAAAAACACTACCCCCATAAGGGCAGCGGTTGCCGCTGTCCTTTTTATTGCTTTTTGCATCGATATTCCCCGTGTCTTTAGATATAGCCTCGTAGAGGCCTACAAATTGTCAGAGACGAGGTGCGGCACAGTCTTGATACGGGTCAAGCCAGTGCGAAGGCGGGTCGTTGTGCGACCGATGGTCGCGCAACACCGGTCAGCAGCAGCTCCAGCAGATCGCGAACACTGCGAATCGCGTTGCCGAAGGGCAGCGCCTCGCGGCCACGGAAGAACAGGCCGTTCGCCACATCGCCGCGCAACGCCGCGGCGAGCCGCGTGTCGATGCAGAAGTGGCCGAATTTTTCGATGCCGTCGCGCAACCCGCACGCCGTAAGGCATTCGAGCCCAGTGGGGCAAGCAAGCTTGAGCGAGCCGATCTTGGCGCGGATACGCGACTCGTTGCGCAGATAACGCTCGAGCCACGGCGTTTTCACCGCGCGCGCAGGCAGGCCCGTCACGCTCACGAATTCGACGATGTCTTCTGGCTTCGCATCGGCGAGCACGCGCTTGAATTCGGGGTGCGCGTCGCCCTCCTCGGTCACGGCGAACGGTGTGCCGACCTGCACCCCGTTCGCGCCGGCCTCGAGCCACTTGCGCACGGCCTCGTGGCTGTTGATGCCGCCCGCCACGACGAGCGGTACGTCGCGCCGCGTGATGCCGAGCGAGGCATACACGCCTTCGAGCTCCTCGAAAACCTTCGCGAAGGCGAAGCGTTCGTTGTCCATGTCGGTAATGTCGGTCACGCCGAGGTGGCCGCCCGCATAGGCCGGATGCTCGATCACGATGGCGTCGGGCAGACGGCCCTTCTTCATCCACTTCTTGAGCACGAGCGCGACGCCGCGCGCGTCGGAAAGAATCGGCACGAGCGCGATGTCGACGCCGGCCGTGAGATCGGGCAGGTCGAGCGGCAGGCCGGCGCCCATCACGATGGCGTCGGCGCCGTGCTCGCAGGCGGCGCGTACGTAGTCGGCATGCGCGTTCACCGCCTTCATGACATTCACGGCAACCATGCCGTTGCCGCCGGCAAGCTTGCGCGCCGCGGCAATCTCGCGGCCCAGCGCGATCAGGTTCGCACGCGTGAGCGTTTCGTGCCGGGGATCGGCGCGACACATTTCCATAAGGTCGCTGTGATGATGGCGCAGGTCGATGCTCGCGATGGTGCCGAGCGCACCTTCGCGCGCGACACTGCCAGCCAGCCGGTGCGCCGAAATGCCGACGCCCATGCCGCCCTGCACGATGGGCAGGAGTTGACGGCCGCGAATCTGAAGCGGTGCGAAGGAGTGTGTAGGAAACATGGTGACCCGCTTTGCTGTGTCGATGACAAAGCGCCTATGGTCGCGCGTACCCCACATATGACATTGATACACGTCAAGCAAAAACGCGGATGCCAGAAATGGCATCCGCACTCATGACTTACATCAACACGTCGCACTAAAAGATTGCGATAGCGCGACGACATGCCTCATCAGGCTTTCGGCACCTTGAATTGCAGCGACTTGTATTCGAGGTATTCCTCGAGGCCATACGCACCGTTCTCGCGACCGTGGCCCGACTGCTTGAAGCCGCCGAACGGCGCGGCCATGTTCCACGCGCCGCCATTGATGTCGATCTGGCCCGTGCGGATGCGCCGCGCCACGCGCAGCGCGCGCTCGTCGCTGCCGGCCCAGACCGCGCCGCCAAGGCCGTAGAGCGAGTCGTTGGCGATCGCCACGGCGTCGTCCTCGTCCTTTGCGGTGAGGATCGTGAGCACCGGGCCGAAAATCTCCTCCTGCGCGATGGCCGCGTCGCGCGGCACGCGGCCGAACACGGTCGGCTTCACGAAGAAGCCCTTCGTCACGCCAGCGGGCATACCGGTGCCGCCCGTCACGAGGTCGGCGCCGTCCGCGATGCCGCGCCCGATGTACTTCAGCACGCGCTCCTGCTGCACCTTCGAGGCGAGCGGCCCGAGCTTCGCCGTCTCGTCGCGCGGATCGCCCACCGTGAACGCTTCGGCGGCCTGCTTCGCCAGTTCGCGCGCCTCTTCGTAACGCGACTCCGGCACGATCATGCGCGTGTGCGCCGAGCAGGTCTGCCCCGAGTTCAGGAAGCACGCACCCACCGTGCCCTTCACCGCAGCCGCGAAATCGGCGTCGTCGAGCACGACGGAGGCCGACTTGCCGCCCAGTTCGAGCGCGACGCGCTTGACCGTCGCCGACGCCACTTCGGACACCCGCTTGCCCGCGCGGGTCGAGCCGGTGAACGACACCATGTCGACGTCCGGATGGCGTGCGAGCAGTTCGCCGACCACCGGCCCGTAACCGGTCACGAGATTGAACACGCCCGCGGGCAGCCCCGCTGCGTGGATGGCCTCGGCGAGCACGAACGCGTTGAGCGGCGCGATTTCCGAAGGCTTGAGCACGACGGTGCAGCCGGCCGCGAGCGCGGCGGCGACCTTGAGCGTGATCTGGTTGAGCGGATAGTTCCACGGCGTGATGGCCGCGACGACGCCGACCGGCTCGCGCACGACGAGCGAATTGCCCACGCGCGCCTCGTACGGGAACTCGCCGGCGAGCTTCGCATAGGCGCCCCAGTTGTAGACGGGGCCGCCCACCTGGATCGCGCGCGCGAGCTTGAGCGGCATACCCACCTCGCCCGCGATCAGTTGGGCGAGTTCGTCGGTGCGGGCCTTGAGGTTGTCGGCGATTTTCTGCAGATACGCGCCGCGTGCGGCGGCGGGCGTCGCGGCCCAGCCGTCGAAGGCGGCGCGCGCGGCGGCAATGGCCGCTTCGGCGTCGGCCTCGATGCCCTCGGGAATGCGGCCCATCGCCGCTTCGGTGCCGGAATCGATCACCTCGATCGTCCCCTTGCCCCGCGGCGCGACCCACTGGCCGCCGATGTAGAGCTGATCGTAGTTGTGCATGGGCGTGCTCCTGTCTCCGGTTTGTTTGCGTGGCATCGCGGCTGCGCCGCGGCGATCCCGCATTCTAGCGTGGTTGACGCTTACGTAAAGCCTTGAGCGGCGCGGACCGCGCACCCCGAAAACAAAACGGGCGACGCTCCCGCGCCGCCCGTCCTTGTCATTTACCGGCCCGCTTCAGGCTCGGCCCAGGTTCAATGCAGCCCCTGGCTCGCGAGGAAGTCCTCGTAGTTGCCGCTGTAGTCGTTGATCGTGCCGTTGGTCTTCACCTCGATCACGCGGTTGGCGAGGCCATTCACGAACTCGCGGTCGTGCGACACGAAGATCAGCGTGCCTTCGAACTTTTCGAGCGCGATCTGCAGCGACTCGATCGATTCCATGTCCATGTGGTTCGTGGGCTCGTCCATGAGCAGCACGTTGTGGCGGCCGAGCATGAGCTTGCCCCAGATCATGCGGCCCTTTTCGCCGCCCGAGAGCACCTTGACCGACTTCCTGATGTCGTCCGCGTTGAACAGCAGACGGCCCAGCGTGCCGCGCACCGACTGCTCGTCGTCGCCTTCCTGGCGGTACTGGTCGATCCAGTCCATCAGCGTGACGTCGTTCGGGAACTCTTCGTACGTGTCCTGCGGCATGTAGCCGACGTTCGCGTTCTCGGCCCACTTCACCGAACCGCCGTCGACGGCCAGGCTGCCGAGCAGCGAGCGCAGCAGCGTGGTCTTGCCCGCGCCGTTCTCGCCGATGATCGCGATGCGCTCGCCCGGCTGCACGCTGAGGCTGAACTTGTTGAAGATGCGGCGCTCGTAGGTCTTCGTGATCTCTTCCGCGACCACGACGATGTTGTGCAGCTTCTTCTCGAACTCGAAGCGGATGAACGGGTTCTGGCGCGACGAGGGCTTGAATTCCTCGATCTTGATCTTGTCGATCATCTTCAGGCGGCTGGTGGCCTGGCGCGCCTTCGACTTGTTGGCCGAGAAGCGGCGCACGAAATCCTGCAGGTCGGCCACGCGCTCCTTGGCCTTCTGGTTCGCGGCCTGCTGACGCTCGCGCGCCTGCGCCGACGCGAGCATGTAGTCGTCGTAGTTGCCCGGCCAGACCTTCAGCGTGCCGTAGTCCATGTCCGCCATGTGCGTGCAGACCTGGTTCAGGAAGTGGCGGTCGTGGGAAATGATGATCATGGTCGAGTTGTACTCGTTCAGAACATCTTCCAGCCAGCGGATCGAGTTGATGTCGAGGTTGTTGGTCGGTTCGTCGAGCAGCAGCACGTCCGGCTTCGAGAACAGCGCCTGCGCGAGCAGCACGCGCAGCTTCCAGCCCGGCGCCACGGCGCTCATCGGGCCGTTGTGGAATTCCGTGCCGATGCCGATGCCGAGCAGCAGTTCGCCCGCGCGCGCTTCGGCCGTGTAGCCGTCGTATTCGGCGAACTTCGTTTCGAGATCGGCGGCTTTCATGTAGTCGTCGTCGGTGGCCTCGGGGTTCGCGTAGATCGCGTCGCGCTCGGTCATCGCGGCCCACATTTCGGTGTGGCCCATCATGACGACGTCGAGCACGCGCACGTCTTCGTAGGCGAACTGGTCCTGGCGCAGCTTGCCCAGACGCACGTTCGGTTCGAGGATGACGGTGCCCGAGCTTTGCTCGAGGTCGCCGCCCAGGATTTTCATGAACGTGGACTTGCCGCAACCGTTCGCGCCGATCAGGCCATAGCGGTTGCCTTCGCCGAATTTGACCGAGATGTTCTCGAACAAGGGCTTCGGCCCGAATTGCATGGTGATGTTGGCGGTAGAGAGCACAGCGCGTCCCGGAAAGTAGATCGGAGAAAAACCTGTAACTTTAGCAGGTTATGTCAGTTGGCGCGCGAGTTCCAGCCGGCGCTCGCGCCCTGTTTGTGGCAACGGGGCGGGGCGCAGGTGCAACCGGCACGAAGAAATGGCCGGCTCCCTCGGCGCGGGGCCGGGCTGAACGCCAAAGCGGGGGTCGCCTGCCCGCTTCGGGGCGGGGCCAGCCTGAGCGCTAAGGCTGGCTGACACGCGGCGTCTGCAGCACCTCGATGAAGCCCGAAAGGTCCGCCTGCGCGAGTCCCATCGCCGCCGCCAGACGCAGTAGTTGCTGGACCGCGCCCGACACGGGCATGGGCGTGCCCGTTTGCGCGGCCGCCGCAGCGATCGTGTCCACGTCCTTCTGGAACGTTTTCAGCGCGCCGATCGGTTCGAGCCCGTCCTGCGTCATGCGCGGCACGAACGTGCGCAGCAGCGTCGAGTCGGCCCAGCCGCCCGCAAGCGCCTCGGGCAGCTTCGCGGCGTCGATGCCGCTGCGGCGCGCGAGGCTGACCGCCTCGGCGATGGCGGCGACCGTCGCCGTGACGATCGCCTGGTTGCACAGTTTGGTGGTCTGGCCCGCGCCCACCGCGCCCATGTGGGTGACGCGCGCCGCGTAAGCGGCCAGGATCGGTGCGACGGCTCGAATTTCGGCTGCCGCACCGCCCGCCATGATCGCGAGCGTGCCGTTCCGGGCGCCCGCCACGCCACCCGAAACCGGCGCATCGACCCAGGCCACGCCGTGCGCCGCGGCGCGCCGGGCGAACGCCTGGGTCGCGTCGGGCGGGATGCTCGAGTGATCGACGATGCGCCGCACGCGCATGCCCTCGCCCGGCGCGCCATCCAGAAGCCCCTGACCGCCGAACACCACCTGCTCGACGGCCGACGCATCCGCGACGCACAGCAGCACGACGTCGGTCTCGCGGGCGAGTTCGCGGGGCGTCGCCGCCACCTGGGCACCCTCGGCGGCCAGCGCCTCGGCCTTCGCCGGCGTGCGGTTCCATACGCGCACCGCGTACCCCGCGCGCAGCAAATGGCGGATCATCGGCGCGCCCATCAGTCCCGGTCCGCAAAAGCCCAATACCTGCTTGTCCTGCTCGTCCATCTTCTCCGTCTCCTGCCTGGTTCGCGGCCGTCGTTGCCGCCTTTCTGCGTTGGCGCGTTGGCGCGTTGGCGCATTCAATGCCCGCTCCCTCGCGAGGCGCCATGATACCCGGCGCAAGGGCTCGTTCCCTGTTCGCGTCTGCGTCGCGCGTGCGTTGCCTATACTCGATTGACACCCCACGCCGCGCCTCCGAGGAGACATTGTCATGAGCGACCACGTCTACAAGCAGATCGAACTTACCGGCTCGTCCAAGGTATCGAGCGACGACGCCATCCGGTGCGCCATTGCTCGCGCCTCGAAGACGCTGCGTTACCTGCACTGGTTCGAGGTCGTGGAGACGCGCGGATTGATCGAAAACGACCAGATATCGCACTGGCAGGTCACGATCAAGGTCGGCATCCGCCTCGACGACTGACGCGGCGGCAAAGTAAAACGGCTGCGCGAGCCGCCGAGGCCACGCGCAGCCGTCCGTCGTGCGGCCGCCCAAATCGCACGGAAAAGGCGCACGCCGCGCCGACGGCGCGGTTGTGCCCCGCTCCCGCTTATTTCGGCAGCGAACCGTCCACGCCTTCGACGTACCAGTTCAGGCGCTGCAGTTCCGGGTCGGTCAGCGTCTTGCCGGCCGGCACCTTCACCGCGCCCGTCTGATCCTTGATCGGGCCCGTGAAGACATCCCACTTGCCGCTCGCGATCTGTTCGCGCTTCGCGGCGACGGTCTTCTGCGCATCGGCCGACAGCTCCGACGTGTTCACGTCGCCGAGATCGACGGCCTTCTGCGGAATGCCCCACCACACAGGGTCGTTCTTCCACTTGCCGTCGAGCACCTGCTGGATCGCGGCGACGTAGTACACGCCCCAGTTCGCCTCGACGGAGCCGAGATGCGCGTGCGGGCCGAACTTCTTCATGTTCGAATCCCAGCCGAACGCGTGGACCTTTTTCTCCTCGGCGGTGGCGAGCGTGGCGCTCGAATCGGTGTTTTGCAGCAGCACGTCCGCGCCCTGGCCGATCAGCGTTTCGGCGGCCTGCTTTTCCTTGCCCGGATCGAACCAGCTATTGATCCAGATGACCTTGGTGTGGACCTTCGGATTCACCGAGCGCGCGCCGAGCGTATAGGCGTTGATGTTGCGCACGACCTCGGGAATCGGCACCGACGCGACGAAGCCGAGCGTGTTGGTCTTCGTCGCATAGCCCGCGGCGACGCCGGCCAGGTACGCGCCCTGATACATGCGCACGTCATACGTGCCGAAGTTCGGCGCCTTCTTGTAGCCCGTCGCGTGCAGGAACACGGCATCCGGAAAGTCCTTCGCGACCTTCAGCTGGAAGTCCTGATAACCGAAGCTCGTCCCGAAAATGATCTTGTTGCCCTTGCTGGCGAGATCGCGGAACACGCGTTCCGAGTCCGCCGATTCCGGCACGTTCTCCACGCGCGTGATCTTGATCTTGTTGCCGAACTTCTGCTCGGCGGCCTTCGAGCCCTGATCGTGTGCGAAGGTCCAGCCGGCATCGCCCGGATTGCCGAGATAGACGAACGCGACGCCCGGCGTGTCGGCGGCCTGAGCCGCGGGCGCGAGCGCCGCCGTGCCGCAGGTCGCGGCGACGGCAAAGGCGGTCAGGATGGTTTTTTTCATCGTGGATCTCCTGTCGTGGATGAGATGACTGCGAGCGTTCAATGCGTATTGTTTGGCATTCCGTACTGATTGACCCCGCCTATGCGGCACCAAAGAAAGTTTTGCCGAGCGAAGCCGGCGCGTTCAGGCGTATCGTGTTCGGGTTGCGCGAGATGAGCACGAGCACGACGATCGTCGCGACGTAGGGCAGCATGGCGAGGAACTGCGTGGGCACGGGCACGCCCACGGCCTGCGCGTAGAACTGCGCGCCCGTGACCGCGCCGAACAGCAGCGCGCCGATCAACAGGCGCCCGGGACGCCACGTCGCGAACACCACCAGCGCGAGCGCGATCCAGCCGCGCCCCGCCGTGATCTGCTCCTGCCACAAATGCAGTTGCACGACCGAGTAGTAGCTGCCCGCGAGGCCGGCCATCGCGCCGCCGAAGGCCGTCGCGCCGTAGCGCACGCCGATCACGGGAAAGCCCACCGAATGCGCGACCTGGGGCGACTCGCCCACCGAGCGCAACACGAGCCCGGCGCGCGTGCGATAGAGGAACCAGCCGACCACGGCGAACATGACGAACGCGAGATAATCGACAGGCGTCAGGCTGAAGAACGCCTGACCGACCACGGGCAGTTGCGACAGTCCCGGAATCGGCCAGGCTGCGATGGTCGCCGACGTGGCGGCGGAGGTATACGGCTTGCCCACGTATGCCGAAAGCCCGACGCCGAAGATCGTGAGCGAGAGTCCCGTGGCGACCTGGTTGGCGAGCATCGTGAGCACGAGAAAACCGAACAGCAGCGACATGGCGACGCCCGCCGCCATGCCCGCGACCAGGCCGAGCCACGGACTGCCCGTGATCGCCGTGACGGCGTAGCCGGTCACGGCGCCCATCAGCATCATCCCTTCCACGCCGAGATTGAGCACGCCCGACTTTTCGGTGACGAGTTCGCCCACGCCCGCGAACATGAGCGGAATGGCGGCGGTGACGGCGCTCGATGCGAGCGAACTGGCTTGCTGGATATCCATGTGATGTGGCCTGTTCCGGATGCGTTTTTTCTGGAGGTCTCGTCGATCAGTTCGCCGCTGTGAGAGGCTGGCGGCGGCGCACGCGATAGTTCACGAAAAGGTCCGCGCCGAGCAGGCAGAAGAGCAGCAAGCCCTGGAACACGCCCGAAAGTGCTTGCGGCAACTGCAGCGAGGTTTGCACGGCTTCGCCGCCCAGATAAAGGAGCGCCATCAGGAGGCTCGCAAGCACGATGCCGACCGGATGCAAACGCCCGACGAACACGACGATGATCGCCGTGAAGCCATAGCCCGGCGACCACGTCGCCTGCAACTGGCCGATCGGGCCGGCGATCTCGCCCATGCCCGCGAGCCCCGCGAGGCCGCCCGAGAGCAGCAGCGAAGTCCAGATCGTCTTTTTCTCCGAGAAGCCCGCATAGCGCGCGGCGAGCGGCGCGAGCCCGCCCACGCTCATGCGGTAGCCCGCGAAGCTGCGGCGCATGAAGAGCCACATGAGCGGAATGGCCGCGAGCGTGAGGAAGATCGAGGCATTCAGGCGCGTGCCGCGCAGCCAGTGGATGCGCCAGTCGCCGCCGAAGGTCGGATAGAGCGCGTCGCCGCTGAACATTTCCGAGAGCGGGAAATTCATGCCGTTCGGATCGCGCCACGGGCCGCTCACGAGCCAGATCAGCAGTTGCGTGGCGACATAGGTGAGCATCAGGCTCGTGAGGATCTCGTTGGTGTTGAAGCGGCTCTTGAGCCACGCGGGAATCGCCGCCCAGGCCATGCCGCCCAGCACGCCCGCGAGCATCATCAGAAACAGGATCCACCACCCCGTCGACTGGTCGAAACAGATCGCGACGCCGCTCGCCGCAATGCCGCCCAGTACCATCTGCCCTTCCGCGCCGATATTCCACACATTGGCACGATAGCCGGCCGCGAGGCCCAGCGCGATCAGGCACAGCGGCGAGGCCTTGAGCAACAGTTCGGACCAGCCGTTGATGCTCGAAAGCGGCTCGACGAAGAACGCGTACATCGCCTGCACGGGATCGCGGCCCACGAGGCCGAAGATCAGGAAGCCGATGGCGAGCGTCAGCAGCGCCGCAATGAGCGGCACGGCGATGCGCACCGTGCGCGACGGCGTCGTGCGGGCTTCGAGTCGGTACGGAAGAATCATGGCGGTGAGGTCGGTGAGGGTTTTCATGCGCGCGCCGTCTGTTGCGGCTGCGCGCTCAGGCATTCGCGACAGTCTGCGTGGGCGGCTCGCCGTTTGACTGGTCGCCGTGTTCGGCGCGCTCGCCGAAAAGGCCCGCCATCCAGCGGCCGATTTCCTCGGCGTTCGTCTCGCCCGTCAAACGCGCGGGCGAGAGACGTCCGCCCGCGAGCACGGCAATGCGGTCGCAGATGTCGAAGAGCTCTTCGAGTTCCTCCGAGATCACGAGTATCGCCACGCCGCGCGCCGAAAGGTCGAGCAGCTGCTGCCGGATGAACGCAGCCGCGCCCACGTCCACACCCCACGTGGGCTGCGCGACGACGAGCACCTTCGGCGCCTGAAGAATCTCGCGCCCCACGATGTACTTCTGCAGATTGCCGCCCGAGAGGCTTTGCGCGAGCGCATCGGGGCCGCCGCAGCGCACGTCGAACGCACCGATACAGCGCTCGGCGAACGCGCGCATCGCGCCTGTCTTCAGCCAGCCCGAGCGCACCATGCCTTCGCGATGGGCCGTGAGCAACGCGTTTTCCGCGAGCGACATGGCCGGCACCGCGCCGCGCCCAAGCCGCTCCTCGGGCACGAACGCGAAACCGAGCTTGCGCCGCGCGCCGGCCGAAAGACGTCCCGCGGGCTTGCCGCAAATCGTGATCGCATCGGCGGGAGCGCCGTGACGGCTCGCCTGCGCCTCGCCCGAGAGCGCCGCGAGCAACTCCGCCTGACCATTGCCGGAGACGCCGGCGATGCCGAGAATTTCACCCGCATGCACGCCGAACGAAACGTCGTTGAGCGAGGCGCCGAACGGGTCGTCGCTCGGCATCGACAGATGCTTCGCTTCCAGCAGCACGTCGCCGGGCGTGTGCGCGCGGCGCGTGTAGTCGGGCAGCTCGCGACCGACCATCAGCCGCGCGAGCGACGCATGCGTTTCCTCGCGCGGAATCACATGGCCCGTGACCTTGCCGCCGCGCAGCACGGTGGCCGTGTCGCAAAGCGCCTGGATTTCGTCGAGCTTGTGGCTGATATAGAGAATGCTGCAGCCTTCGGAAGCCAGGCGGCGCAGCGTGCCGAACAGCTTGCGCACCGCTTGCGGCGTGAGCACCGAAGTCGGCTCGTCCATGATCAGGAGACGCGGGTTCTGCAACAGACAGCGCACGATCTCCACGCGCTGGCGCTCGCCTACCGTGAGACTGTGCACGTGCCGCTGCGGATCGACGTCGAGGCCGTATTGCGCCGACACCTCGCGAATGCGTTTGCCGAGCGCTTTCAGATCGAAGGCTTCGTCGAGCGAGAGCGCAATGTTCTCGCCGACCGTCAGCGTTTCGAACAACGAAAAATGCTGGAACACCATGCCGATGCCGAGCTTGCGCGCCGCGGCCGGGCTCGCGATTTCCACGGCCTGGCCTTCCCAGCGGATCTCGCCGGCGTCCGGACGCACCGCGCCATAAACGATCTTCATGAGCGTGCTCTTGCCCGCCCCGTTTTCGCCGAGCAACGCATGGATTTCGCCGCGTGCGACCGAGAGCGTGACGTCGTCGTTGGCCCGGACCGCCGGGTACTGCTTCGTGATGCCGGCGAGGGCAAGGCGGGGCACGTCGTTGCCGCCCGGCCCGCCCCTGGCCTGACGTGGAGAAGAATCGCCCATGGAGGTTCCGCCGTTGTCCGTTATTGCTGCTTTATTGCTGCCCGAAAGCCGTCTGGCGCATGCCGCCGCGGCCCCGCCGAATCGCGCCGCGGTGCGGGGGTGACGATACCTGTTGGACGTGCCAACGTCGAGCCGCCAAAATTCACCGTTGCCCCGCTGCACGTCGTGCGGGATAAGCCTCGCTTGACGGCCCTTTTTGTCCATATTAAAAACCATATACCCATAAGCCCTATCGATCAGCCTGAACATATAATTCGGAGAGTTCATGAGTCAGCAACGCGAGGCGATCGACACCTACCTCTTGCGCGTCTTGCACACGCTTCTGATGGAGCGCAGCGTGACGCGCGCCGCCGTCAAGCTCAATCAGTCCCAGCCCGCGATCAGCGCGGCGCTGCGGCGCCTGCGCGACATCACCGGCGATCCGCTCCTCGTGCGCGGCAAGTCCGGCATGGTGCCGACCGAGTACGGCCTGCGCCTGCTCGAACCCGTACAGAACGCGCTGCGCGAAATCGAGCGCATCCGCTTCCAGCAGCACAATTTCGACCCGGCCACGTCGATCCGCTGTTACCGGATTGGCTGCCCCGATTACCTGAACGTGCTGTTCGTGCCGACCGTGGTCGAGCGCTTTCGGCAGGCCGCGCCCAACGCGACGCTCGAATTCCATTCGCTCGGCCCCGCGTTCGACTACGAGCTCGCGCTCGAGGAAGGCAAGCTCGACATCGTCATCGGCAACTGGCCCGAGCCGCCCGAGCAACTGCACCTCTCGAATCTGTTCGTCGACCAGATCGTCTGCCTCATGAGCAACACGCACCCGTTCGCGAGGCGGGGCGGCCTCACGCTCGATCAGTACCTGAACGCCCCGCACCTCGCGCCCACGCCCTACTCCGTGGGCCAGCGCGGCGCCATCGACGTACACCTCGCGCGCGAACGCCTCAAGCGCCACGTGGTCGTCACGCTGCCGTACTTCAATCTCGCGCCTTACGTGCTCATCAAGTCGGACCTGATCTTCACGACCACGCGCCTCTTCGCCGACCACTACGCGCGCTTCCTGCCGCTTACGGTCGTGCCCGCGCCGCTCGATTTCCCGCCGATGCAGTACTACCAGTTGTGGCACGAGCGCTGTCATTATTCGGACGAAGTCCGCTGGTTGCGCGGCCTCGTGGCCGAAGCGACGAAGACGCTGATCGACAAGCCCTGAGCGCCCCGTTCGCCTTGAACCGGCGGCCGCGCGGCGCCGCGGCTCGTCGGCCCTTCCTTCGTTTCCGCGAGCAGGCGGCGCGCGCTTTCGGGCACCGCCGCTTCCCGCCTCCCTGCTTTAGCGCGCCATCTGCGCAAGCTGTGCCGCGAGCCGGTTGTGCCGCTCGATGACCGGCTCGAGTTCCACCGTCAGCAACACGCCGTCTTTCACGACGATGCGCCCGTCGATCACGCTCAACGCCACCTGCGACGGCGCGCAAAACACGAGCGCCGCGACCGGATCGTGCAGCGCCCCCGCGAAAAGCGGCTGGCGCAGATCGAACGCGACGAAGTCGGCCGCCATGCCTGGCGCGAGCGCGCCGATATCGTCCCGGCCCAGCACTTGCGCGCCGCCCAGTGTCGCGATTTCCAGCGCCTCACGGGCGGTCATGGCGTCGGGGCCGAAGCCCACGCGCGCGAGCAGCATGGCCTGGCGCGCCTCGGCCACCATCTGCGCGCCGTCGTTCGAGGCCGAGCCGTCCACCCCGAGTCCCACGGGCACGCCCGCGAGCCGCATCTTCTTCACAGGCGCGATGCCCGACGCGAGCCGCATGTTCGAGCATGGACAATGCGCGACGCCGGTTCCCGTGCGGCCGAACAAGCCGATGCCGTGGTCGTCGAGCTGCACGCAGTGCGCATGCCACACGTCGCGGCCCACCCAGCCGAGATGCTCGGCGTACTGCGCGGGCGTCATGCCGAATTTTTCGCGACTGTACGCGACGTCGTTGACGTTCTCCGCGAGATGCGTGTGCATCGACACGCCATATTGCCGCGCAAGCACCGCCGATTCGCGCATCAGGTCGCGGCTCACCGAGAATGGCGAGCATGGCGCCACCACGACGCGCAGCATCGCGTAGCGGCCCTCGTCGTGATACGTCTCGATGAGGCGCTGGGTGTCCGCGAGAATCGCGTCCTCGCGCTCGACCACGGAATCGGGCGGCAGCCCGCCATCTTTCTGGCCGACGCTCATGCTGCCGCGGCTCGCGTGGAACCGCATGCCGATGCGCTGCGCTGCGCGGATGCTGTCGTCCAGACGGCTGCCGTTCGGGTAGATGTACAGATGATCGCTCGACGTCGTGCAGCCCGAGAGCAGCAGTTCCGCCATCGCCGTGAGCGTCGAAATCTCGATCATCTCTGGCGTGAGATTCGCCCATACCCTGTACAGATTCGTGAGCCAGCCGAACAGTTCGGCATCCTGCGCGGCCGGCACCGCCCGCGTGAGGCTCTGGTACATATGGTGATGCGTGTTCACGAGCCCTGGCGTCACGAGATGGCCGCCGGCGTCGATGACCTCGTCGGCCGTGGCGGGCAGTTCGGCCGTCGGACCCACCGCGACGATGCGGTTGCCCTCCGCATAGATGCCGCCGCCGCGGATCTCACGGCGCGCGCCGTCCATCGTCACCAGCATGTCGGCGTTCTTCAGCAGCAAGGTCCTGGCGTTCCGTTGCGGATCTTGCCGCTGCGCGAGTGTGCGTTCCATCGTCCCTGTTCGCTCCGTTGTCGTGCCGCTGCGAGCCCCTGCGCGCTTGCGCGGCGTGTGAACCAGACGCCCTCGCCGTACCCGCCGGCTGCCCGGTCGCGGGGCGCCGGTGCCGACGCGTCCCGCGAAGGACGCCGCTGGCCCGGTTACCCGGCGTCCATCGCCGTCTTCGGGACGCGCAGCACGCGCTGCGCATGGACTCAACGATCCCTGGTCAAAATAATCGTGGCAATTCACGCCGCTGCGATACCCACATTCACGCCGCGCATATAAAGGTCGATTTTTGGCGTCGTTACGATGCACACATGGCGCTTGCAAATCCGGGGAGCAATGAGTGCGCTCTCCCAGGGCGCACCCTCATGCTCGAAGCTTTATCTTTCCTATCGCGCGCGCGCGCCGGCTGCGATCGTTCTTAAAATGCGCATACGGCGCTCGCTTCGATCCGCCGACGGGTATGTAGCCACTGACGTGGAGCCTCGATCCGCCGCATTGCATCATGGGATCGAGCCGCCGCTGAAACCTCGCAATTGCACCAGGCACTCACAAGGAAAACTGCGAATGGGCAAGCTGACTACCCACGTGCTCGACACCGCGAACGGCCGTCCCGGCGCGGGCATCAAAGTCGAACTCTATGCGCTCGCGGGCGACGCGCGCCGCGCGCTCAAGACCGTCATCACCAATCACGACGGCCGCTGCGACGCGCCGCTGCTCGAAGGCGAATCGCTTGCGAAAGGCGAATACGAACTCGTGTTTCATGCCGGCGATTATTTCGCCGCCCTCGGCGCGAACGTGCCCGAACCGCGCTTCGTCGACCGCGTAGTCCTGCGCTTCGGCATCGCCGATGCCCAAGCGCACTACCATGTGCCCCTGCTCGTTTCGCCGTGGTCGTACAGCACCTATCGGGGCAGTTGAGCGACGCGCGTATTCCGGGCGATATTCGATCCCGAACCCCGAAGTCATACGAACAACAACGGCCGCGCGGCGGCGCCGAATCGCGCATGTTCCGCAGTCAGCCCATGCGCCGGGGCACGCGCATTGCAACAGAAGTGGAGGCGTTTCATGGAAGGCTTTATTACCGACTGGCTGAACCTCGCGCTGCGCTGGTTCCACGTCGTCGCGGCGATCGCCTGGATCGGCGAGTCGTTCTATTTCGTCGCGCTCGACAACAGCCTCAAACCGCCCGCCGATCCGAACCAGCGCCGCCGCGGCGTGTTCGGCGAGCTGTGGCACGTGCACGGCGGCGGCTTCTACAACATGCAGAAGTACACCGTTGCCCCGCCCGAAATGCCCGACGACCTGCACTGGTCGAAATGGCCGTCGTACACGACGTGGCTCTCTGGCGCATCGCTTTTCACGGTGCTCTACCTGATGGCGCCGAACACGTATCTGATCGACAAGAACGTGCTCGACATGGGCCCCGTGGTCGCGATCTTCTCGGCGCTCGGCTTCCTCGCCGCGGGCTGGATCGTGTATGACTCGCTGTGCCGCCTGCTCGGCACGAAGGACAAGCTGCTCGGCGTTTGCGTCGGCATCTACGTCGTGATCGCGGCGTACCTCGCCTGCCACATCTTCTCGGGCCGCGCCGCGTATCTCATCATGGGCGCGATGCTCGCGACGATCATGTCGGCCAACGTGTTCTTCGTCATCATCCCCGGCCAGCGCAAGATGGTCGCCGCGATGCTCAAGGGCGAGGTGCCGAATCCCGTTTACGGCAAGCGCGGCAAGCAGCGTTCGGTGCACAACACGTATTTCACGCTGCCCGTCGTGTTCGCGATGCTGTCGAACCACTACGCGATGACCTACGCGCATGCCTACAACTGGGCCGTGCTCGTCGTCATCATGCTGGCCGGCGCGCTGATTCGCCAGTTCTTCGTGATGCGCCATCGCGGCCAGCAGCTTTGGTACCTGCCGATCGGCGGCGTGGCGCTGATGTTCGTCGCGCTCGTGTGGACGCTGCCGCGTCCGGTCGTGCCGCAGGCCGAGGCCGCGAACGCGCCTTCGCTGAAGGTCGCCGACATCCAGCCGATACTGCAGCAGCGCTGCGCGGCCTGCCACTCGGCTCACCCGACGATGATGGGCGCGGCGCCCGCCGGCGTGATGTTCGATACGCCCGACGAGATCTCGCAGAACGCGCAACGGCTGTATCAGCAGGCCGTGACGCTCAAGGCGATGCCGCTTGGCAACGTCACGCACATGACCGACGACGAGCGGCAGAAGATCGCGGCGTGGTTCCAGGGAGGCGCGAAGCCGTAATGTCGGGGGCGCGCATGGGTTGACTCGCGCGCGGCTCCGGGTGGTGAACGGAATAGTGAATCGAAGGACCCGACGTGCGATGCGCTTCGGGTCTTTTTGTTGTCGCGCGGTGCGTACCGCCCGGCCTGCAGCCTCGCGTTCGTTCGGGACGTGCGCCGCACGCATCGCGGCTTTCACAGACCTCCGGTCCGTTGCGTGCGCGAGCACATGCCGCGAACACGTTTCCAGCGACGAGCAGGCGGCGCGTACCGGTTCGCAACCGCCTGTGCAGACTTGAGACGCACGGCGCAGCGCGCCGTTCGATACGCGATACCTACGCGTGCAACCGGGCAAGATCGGGCTGCCCCGCACGGCCGATCATCTCTGCTCGCCGCGCCGGCAATTCGCGAGCATATGCGTCCGGTCGCCAAATGCGAAAAAGCCACGGTCTGCGCCGTGGCTTCCCGGAACCGCTTCGCCATGCCGGCGATCAGCGCATCGCGCTCGCCATCGCCTCCTGTGTCAACCAGAGCGACTCCGGCAAATCCTGCTCATTCAGATTGCGCCCCTCGCCGCCCCGGTCGACGACGATGAAATCGCTCACCTCGTCCAACGCGATCAGCGGATGGTGCCAGACGCCCTTGGCATAGTTCACGCCCTGCCAGCCGCGCGAAACGAACGCGCGAATCTGCGTGACGTCCAGCACGCCCGCCGGGGCGACCACCACGAGATACGGCTTGTCGTTGAGCGGCATGAACGCCTGGCTACCCAGCGGATGCCGTTCGAGCATCTTCACCTCGAACGGCAATTCGCGCGGCTGCCCGCGAAAGAGATTCACGAGCGTGCGGCCGCCCTCGTCCGTCACGTCCACTTTCGCGAGATCGTGATAGCGGATCGTCGTGCCGAGATTGATCGGAATCTGCTTCGCGCCAGCAAGCTCGATCACGTCGCCGAACGGCGCAAACGCCTCGCGCGTGAGCGGCTCGATGGCGAGCGTGGCGCGGGTCGACTGCGTGGTTTCACTCATGATGATGGCCTCGTCAGCGGATCAGGCGAGCGTGCCCCAGAGGCGCACGCGCGAAACGCCGCCGTCGGGGAAAATGTTGAAGCGCACATGCGTGACCGGGCCGAGCGCCGCGAGTTCGCTTTCGTAGTCGTGCTGCTTGTCCATTTGCAGCTTCTGCTCGCCGAGGAGCACGGGCCAGAACATGGCCTGGGTCACGAGCGAACTGTCGGTGCCGCCCGTCACGCGTGCGGCCTGGAATGAGCAGCGATCGGGGTAATTGCCCTTGAAGTGTGCCGTATCGACTTCGATCTTCTTGATGATGCCGGGCTGCGCGAGCGCGATGATCGCCCAGTCGTTACCCGGCTCGCGACGGCGGCGCGTTTCCCAGCCGTCGCCCATGTTCACGCCGCGGCCCGGCATGAGCAGCGTGGAGGCGAGGCCGAAGTGCTGGTTGTTCGCCGCTACGAGGTATGCGCCGTTTTCCATCGCCGCGAGATCGAAGCGCTCGGTTCGGCTCGCGGCCGCCCAATCCACCTGGGGCTGGCCATACACGCGCAGACGCGCGATGCCGCCATCGGGATAGATGTTCACGCGCAGGTGCGTAAACGGCTCGCCGCTCGACACTTCCACGTAGTGGTGGCTATTGCCGTTCAACGACGTCGAGGCAACGACTTCTGTCCATTGCGTCGCAGCGCCCGGCGCGCCGTCGGATACATATGCGCCTTCCACCGAAGCCGCCGGCGGATAATTGCCCGTGAAATGGCTCGTGTCGATATCGATTCCCTTTATCACGCCGGGGCGCGCGAGCTTCACGATGCACCAGTCGTAGCCGTTCGTGCGCTTGCGGCGCGTTTCCCAGCCGTCCATCCACTTGCCGTGGTCGTCGTATTTGCCCGGAATGAAGACGGCCGGCTCCGGATTGAGCATGCGCTCCTTCGGGGCGAAGAAGTCGTCGCTCGCCTCGAGCGCCTGCGCGCCCAGACGCGGGTCCGCGAGATTCACGAAGCGGCGCGTGAAGTCAGGTGCGTTGGGGTCGAGAGTCGGGAGTGCCATCGTTGTCTTCCTTCGTGTCTTTTCTGGGAATCAAAACGACGCAGCGCCCTCCCGGCATAGCCGGGGGCGCTGCGCCACGTCAGGCATCGATCAGTTCATCTAACCGAAAGCGCGCAATGCGGTAAATCTGGTCGAGGCTCGCGCGCAGTTCATCCGCGCGGCTGTTGTTCACGCGCGCCTCGAAGTTCGCGATGATGCCGTGGCGGTCGTAGCCGCGCACCGCCAGAATGAACGGGAAGCCGAACTTCGCGCGATACGCGCGGTTCAGCGCCTGCAGCCTGTCGAACTCCTCCTGCGTGCAGTGGTTCAGGCCCGCGCCGCTTTGCTCGCGCGTGGATTCGGCAGTCAGCTCGCCGCGCACCGCGGCCTTGCCCGCGAGTTCCGGGTGCGCGCTGATGAGCGCGAGCTGCTTCGCCTCGCCCGAGGTTTCGACCGCCTGCGACAGGGTGCGATGCAACGCGTCGATGCTCGCAAACGGGCGCTGCCGCGCAGCCGCTTCGGCCACCCACGGCGAGTGCTCGAAAATGCCCGAAAGCGCCGCCGCGAAAGCGTCGGCCGAGGCGTGATTCAGCTGTTCGAGGGTGTAGTGCATTGCCTTCATGCGGCGGCCCCGCCGTGGTCGTTCTGCTGCGGTTGATAGGGATGATGCTCGCGCCAGTGACGCGCGATGTCCACGCGGCGCGCGACCCACACGCGCTCGTGTTTTTCGATGTGATCGAGAAAACGCTGCAGCGCGCGAATGCGCCCGGGACGCCCGAGCAGGCGGCAGTGCATGCCGATCGACATCATCTTCGGCGCTTCGTCGCCTTCTTCGTAGAGCACGTCGAATGCGTCGCGCAAGTACGTAAAGAAGTGCTCCGCCGTGTTGAAGCCTTGCGGGGTGGCAAAGCGCATGTCGTTGGTGTCGAGCGTGTACGGCACGATCAGTTGCGGCACGCGCTCGCCGCCCGTGACTTCCACGTCCATCCAGAACGGCAGGTCGTCGCCGTAGTAGTCGGAGTCGTAGAGGAAGCCGCCGTGTTCGGCGACCAGCCGATGTGTATTGGGGCTGTCGCGCCCCGTGTACCAGCCGAGCGGCCGCACGCCCGCCACGCGCTCGATCGCTGCCATGCCGAGCTTCATGTGCCCGGCTTCCAGCGCCGGCGACGCATCCTGGTAATGAATCCAGCGATACCCGTGGCACGCGATCTCATGGCCCAGCTCGACGAATGCGCGCGCGACCTCGGGATGACGCTCGATCGCCATGCCCACGCCGAACACGGTGAGCGGCAGACCGCGCTTCTCGAACTCCCGCAGGATGCGCCACACGCCCACGCGCGAGCCGTATTCGTAGATCGACTCCATACTCATGTGGCGCGCGGGATAAGCGGCGGCGCCCACGATTTCGGAGAGGAACTGCTCGGAGCCTGGGTCGCCGTGCAACACGCAGTTCTCGCCGCCCTCTTCGTAGTTGAGCACGAACTGCACCGCGACGCGCGCCTGACCGGGCCAGTTGGCCTGCACCGGATGCCGGCCATAACCGATCAGGTCGCGGGGATATTGGGGATCGAGTGGCATGCTGATCGAATCAATCGAATAGAGAAGATGAAACGAAAAATCTGCGTGACGGCGTGGCGCCGTGCAAGCCCGCCGGCCGGTTCCGCGGGGCCCGGCGGGCGGTCCGCGCAGCCGGCTGACAGGACCGGACCAGTGTAGCGAAATCGCCCGTACGCGCCCATACGCGCGCCCAGATAGTACGGGTCAAGCGAGGTGTATGTGGTCGTCCTGCCGGACGTTCACGCCCGCTTGCTCGCGTTGCGCGTTTACCCGTAGCGCAGCGGCCGCGCCGGCGGCGGCGTTTCGGTGACGGGCGCGGGACTGGTCGGGCTAAAGCGCGCGAAATCGCCGTCATAGCGCTTGACGAGCGGCCGCGCGAAGTCGCCGCGCTTGGCGGTCGTCAGACGCAGCGCGACGAGCGCTTCCACCCACTTCACGGCCGCCGTCACGCCGTCGACCACCGGCACGCCCAGCGCGTCCTCCACTTGCGCGCACAAGCTCGTCATGCCCGCGCAGCCCAGCACGATCGCGTCCGCGCCATCTTCGTCGAGCGCGCGGCGGCATTCGTCGACGATCGCGCGGCGCGCGGCCGAGCCGGGCTCGTCGAGTTCGAGCACGGCCACGTCGATCGCGCGGACGTTTCGGCAAAAGCGCGTCATGCCGTATCGCTCCGCGAGATGCCAGGCCATGGCGCGCGTGCGCGAGAGCGTCGTCACGACCGAGAAGCCCGGCGCGAGCACGCTCGCCGCATGCATCGCGGCTTCCGCGATGCCGATCACCGGTCCGCGCGCGAGCTCGCGCGCCGCGTAAAGGCCGGGGTCGCCGAAGCACGCGATCACGTAACCGTCGAAGCCTTCGCGCTCGCCGGCCTCGACTTCGGCGAGCAGGCCCGGCGTGGCGAGCGCCTCGTCGTAATAGCCTTCGATCGAAGGCGGTCCCATCGTCGGGCTCACCGCCACGACCTCCGTGCCTGCCGCGGCCACGGCGCGCGCGCACTGTTCCATCGCCGCGGTCATGCGCTGCGTCGTGTTCGGATTGATCAGCTTGATACGCATGTCGATTCCTTTGTCCTAACCTGGTTTTGCATACCGTTCATGCGTTTGCACGAGCGCGTTCGCCCATCGTGAGGGCGCGATAGAACAATGCGCCGAGCGCCGCGCCGATGAACCACGAGAAGTTCGCGGCGCCGCCGAGCGAAGGCACCATCACGCAGAGAATCGCGATCACCGCCGCAGGCAGCAAGGCCGTCACCGCACGCCAGTTCACGCCATTGCGATACCAGTACGCGCCCTGCGGCAAAACCGTGTACAGGTCGTCCACGGCCAGACGCCCGCGCTTCACGAGATAGAAATCGACGATCAGGACACCATACAAAGGTCCGATGAACGCGCCGAGCACGTCGAGCGTGTAGTGAATCACGGCGGGATTATTGAAGAGATTCCACGGCGTGATGAAAATCGAGGCCACGGCGGCGAGCATGCCGCCCGCGCGCCAGCTAATGAGACGCGGCGCGACGTTGGAGAAGTCGAACGCCGGCGAAACGAAGTTGGCGACGATGTTGATGCCGATAGTCGCAATCGTGAAGGTGAGCGCGCCGAGAATCACGGCGGTTGGATGATCGATGCGCCCGACCGTCTCCACCGGATCGGTAATCAGTTCTCCGAACACAGGGAGCGTGGCCGAAGTCGTGATAACCGTCACGAGCGAGAATGCGAGGAAGTTGACCGGCAGCCCCCAGAAGTTGCCCTTGTGGACGCTCTTGAGCGATTTACCGTAGCGCGAGAAGTCGCCGAAATTGAGCATCGGCCCCGAGAAATACGACACGACGAGCGAAATCGCCGTGATCATCACCGGAATCACTTCCGTACCGTGGTACTTCACGCCGCCGAGGTTCAGGCCGATGTTCTGCCAGCCGGCCCGATACACCATGTAGCCTGCGAGTGCGAACATCACGACATAGACAGCCGGCCCTGCGAAGTCGATGAACTTCTTGATGGTGTCCATGCCGTTCCAGAACACGAAGGCCTGCAGCACCCAGAGCGTCATGAATCCGGCCCAGCCGATCGCCGAGAGTCCGAGCAGACCATGCCTGTGAACGTCCGCATACGGCATGAGTTGCGGAACGAACTTGAGCACGACGATCACGAGCGCGCTCGACGCGAGATAGGTTTGAATGCCATACCAGGCAACGGCGATGAGGCCGCGAATCACGGCGGGAATATTGGCGCCGAGCACGCCGAAGGTGCCGCGGCACGCAACCGGATATGGCACGCCGTGCCGCTGGCTGGGCCGCGCGATCAGATTGCAGAGGACGTTGACGATGGCGATGCCGACGATCAGTGCAACGAGCACCTGCCAGCTCGTGAGGCCGAGAGCGAAAAGCGAGCCCGCGAACACATAGCCCCCGACGCTGTGCACGTCGGACATCCAGAACGCGAAGATGTTGTACGCGCCCCACGTCTGCTCGCGCAGCGGCGCGAGGTCGTGGTTGTAGAGACGCTCGCTGTAGCCTGCCGGCAATCGCTGCGTCTCCGTGGACTCGCTGCTCTCGCCGGATTCGAAGTTGTTGGGTACGGCAGGACTGCCAGGTGATGCGCTGAACTGAGCCATGGTCCGCTCCTTGGGATGGATACGCCGACGGGAAAAAGACGCCTGAACGCCTCGAAACGCGTGCGCGCCGCCGCCAGACACGGCCGCCGCTATGTCCGCGAGGGGGGGCCTCCGCGGGAACCGCGCCGGTCGCTGCTTGCGCGCGCCCTGCAACGCCGTGCCGGCCTGAGCCGCGCGCATGGCCTGCATGCGCGCCCCACTCCATCTTTTGAGCCGAGGCGGGCGCAGTTCGCCGTGCGCCGCCGCGTTTTACTGCAATCTGTTTGCGTGCCGCCGTAGCGGCGAATCAGCGTGCGAATGCCGTCGCGTCGCGAGCGCTGAACACTTCCTGCAGATCCACCGACGCACCCGCCGGCCGGTCGAGCATCCTGAGCTCGACGCCCTGCAAGTGGCGCACCATGAGTTCGGTGGCCTGCGCGGCGTCTCCGGCTTCGAGCGCCGCGAGAATCGCCTCGTGGTCATCGAACGAACAGGGGCTGCGCCCCGGCGATTCATAGAGCGCGGAAATCAGCGTCGAGCGGGCCACGAGCCCGTTGAGGCAATCGCAGAGCACCGTGTTGCCGGTGAGCATCGCGAGCGACGTATGAAACTCGCCCGAGAGGCGGATCCACGTCGGGAAGTCGCGGCCCTCGAACGCCTTGCGCTCCCGCCGGATCGTCTCGCTGATGCTCCTCAGGCGCCGGTTGCCGTGCTGCGCGCTGCAGATGCGCCCCACCACGGCCAGCTCGATGATCCGTCGCATCTCGAACACCTCGTGCACTTCCTGGAGCGACGGGCTTGCGACGAACGCGCCCCGATTGGGCTCCAGGTCGACGAGATGATCCGTCGCCAGCAGCGCGAGCGCCTGCCGGATCGGACCGCGCTTCACGCCAAATACTTCGCACAACTGTGCTTCCGTCAGTTTCGCGCCGGGTGGCAACCGGTGCTCGAGGATCGCGGCGCGAATGCGCGCGGCGATCGCCTCGGGCTTCGTGCCGGTTGCTTCGGCGTCGATATCGGTCTTTTGCATGTCTCGGATCTCTATGTTGGGTATCCTAGATTGGACACAAATATTGTCAACAATTTTATGGGCAAACCTGGGGAAGATACCCACACCCGCCGAGGGAACGCATGTTCATTTTTTGGCAACAACCGCCTTATTTCTGGGATTAAGGCACCGACATGGTGATTTCCCGCCCTACGATGGTCATTTATTTTGTCAACAATCCAGGCAAACCATATGCGTATCGCCATTGTGCCCGATTCGGACGGCTTGGCTGTTAGTTGCGCAGAAGATCATTTAAAAAGCGCCCTAGAGCGCTCTTCACGGCGGAGAATCAACCCAGATGCGGATAGTCGCGCACGGTCAGCTGGAAGCCGTGTGGCGTGGAATCCAGCTGGGCTGGGGCGCCCATCGGCAGCGTCACCATGTCCGGAACGTGGCCGAACGGCAGCCCCGTAATCACCGGGATGCCGACTACGGCACGCACCTGCTCCACCATTTCGCGCAGATCGTAGCCATTGTCGTAATCGAACTGCTTGTGGCCCGAAAAGTCGCCCAGCACGAGCGCTTGCTGGCGCGCGAGAATGCCGCTCAGGTGCAGTTGGTAGATCATGCGTTCGATGCGAAACGGCTGCTCGTTCACGTCCTCGACGAACAGGATGCCGCCCTCGACCGCCGGCAGATACGGCGTGCCGATCAGCGAGGTGAGCACCGCCAGGTTGCCGCCCCAGAGCGTGCCCGAAACGCTCACCGACTGCCCTTGAGGCGCATTCACCTTGAGCGTGTAACCCGGCTTCGAGAGCGTGTCCCAGAAGTGGTGCATCGTAAAGCTGCTGAGATTCTCGGCTCCGAAGTCGCTCACGAGCATGGGACCGCCGAACGTCGTGAGCCCGGCGCGCGCCAGCAGCGCGAGTTGCAGGGCGGTGAAATCGCTATGTCCCACGAACGCGATGGGCTGATCCTTCAAGCGGCGTTGCAGCCCCTCATAGTCGAGCCCGTGCAGGATACGCACCGCGCCGTAGCCCCCGCGCACGGCGAGCACGATGTCCGGCAGGTCGCGCGACGGGTCGGCGAGCCGGTTCAGCTCTGCGGCGCGCTGGCCGTCGGTGCCAGCAAAGCGCTGATAGCGCCGCTCGGTCGCCTGTACCCCGTCGACGTGATGGCCTTGCGCACGCAAGCGTGCAAGTGCGCGGTGCACCGCCTCCGAATCGTGCGGATAACCAGACGGTGCGATCAGTTCGATGGTGCGATGAATGGTCATGTCGATCGGGACTTAGCCCGCGGTTTCATCCGGGCCGGCGGCGCCGGTTTGCGTATGCGCTTCGTCGCCGGTCTGCGCCCGCGCCGCCCGCCGCGCTTCGCGGCTTGCGCGACGCCGGTCGGCGAAGAACGAGCGCAGCGCCTCGCCGCATTCGTCCGCCAGCACGCCGCCGGACACATTCGTGTGGTGATTCAGCTGCTCGTTGGCGAAGGCATCGACCACGCTGCCGCACGCACCCGTTTTGGGATCGTGCGCGCCGAACACCACGCGTGCGATGCGCGCATGCATGATCGCACCGGCGCACATCAGGCATGGTTCAAGGGTCACATACAGTTCGCAACCGGGCAACCGGTAGTTACCCAGCGCCTGTGCGCCCGCCCGCAAGGCCGCCATCTCGGCGTGAGCGGAGGGATCGTGCGCGCCGATCGGATGATTGAAGCCCGTCGCGATCACCTCGTTGCCGCGCACGAGCACCGCGCCCACGGGGACTTCGCCTGCGGCGCGCGCTTGCCCGGCGGCCGTCTGGGCGAGGCGCATGAAATGACGGTCGCGCTCTGAGGCGGATTCGGGGCTGGAATCGGACCCGGACGCCGGCGCGAACCGGTTAGCGCATGCGACGCCGGCTGGCGCGGATTCAGGCCGCGCCTCGGCGTGCCCGCCGCTCGGGGCGTCAGGGCGCACGGGAGCGCCCGTCACGCCGCCCCCGCCAGCGGCGCCTGGTCCGCCTCGCTGGCCGCCCGTTCGGACAAGCGCTCCGCAATCCGGCGACGATACTCCTGCGGCACGACCATCGGGCCGCCGCGCAACGATTCGAGCGCCATGTCGAGCGCGAGCATGCGCGCGCGCAGGCGGCACTGCGCAGCCTTGTCGCTGACCTTGGCGAGTTCTTCCTCGAGGTCGCGCAAGGCCCGCAGTTGTTCCACCGCGGGCGGAACGAAACCGGCGTTTTTCAAAATGCGGTGAGCTACGCGCACTTCCTGGGGCACGAGCAGGTCGTCGTCGAATTCCTGCGGCGCACCGGCGCCCGGCAGGCCGTCGAACTCGCCGCGCGCTGCCGCGGCGGCAATCCGTTGTTCGACGAGGGCATCAAGCAATTTCATCAGCAATCCACTACGTTGCGGCTCACGCATTCTATCAGGGTAAGACCTGGAAGACCCTCCGTGCCGGACGTGTGCGTCGCCGGCTTCTTACGGCTTGACAGACTAGCGGTTTGATGCCGGGTGAACCGGCGCGAGCAACGCAGGCGTTTCGGCGGACGCGGCGCCGGCGCGCGGGTTTGACCCGCAGACATGACAACGCCGCCAGCATGCCGGAGCGTTCCGGCACGCCGGCGGCGTTCGTGTCACGCAGGCGCCAGCCGCCGCGAGCGCCCTACGCCGGGTCCTTCATGACCTTGCCGACCGCGTCGACCACGACGCCCACGTTCTTCTCGTTGAGGCCCGCCACGCACATGCGGCCCGAACGCAGGATGTACACGCCGAACTCCGCCTTCAACCGCTCGACCTGCTTCTCGCTCAAGCCCGTGTACGTGAACATGCCGCGCTGCTTCACATAGCGTGCGAGCGCAGCCTCGCTCGCGTGAGCGCGCAGACCGTCGTGAATCGCCGCGCGCATGCGGGCTATGCGCTCGCACATCGCCGCCAGCTCCTCTTCCCACGACGCCTTCAGCGCCGGCGTGCCGAGCACGCGGGTGACGATCTTCGCGCCGTGCGTCGGCGGATTGCTGTAGTTCGCGCGCACCGAGCCCGTGAGCTGGCCGAGCACGCGGTCGGCGGCCGCCGCGTCCTCGCAGATCACGTGCAGCCCGCCGCAGCGCTCGCCGTAGAGCGAGAAGTTTTTCGAGAACGAATTCGCCACGAGCGCCGGCACGCCGCGCCGCGCGAGTTCGCGCACCGCGAACGCGTCGTCGTCGAGGCCCGAACCGAAGCCCTGGTAAGCCATGTCGACGAACGGCAGCAGATCGCGCTTTTGCAGCACGTCGATGAGTTGCTCCCATTGCGCGCGATCCAGATCGACGCCCGTCGGGTTATGGCAGCACGCATGGAGCAGCACGACGCTCTTCGCCGGCAGCGCGTCGATGGCCGAAAGCATCGCCTCGAACTTCAGGCCGCCCGTCACTTCGTCGTAGTACGGATACGTGTTCACCGTGAAACCCGCACGCTCGAAGATGAAGCGATGGTTCTCCCACGTCGGATCGCTCACCCACACCTGGCTGCCCGGAAAATAGCGCTTGATGAAGTCGGCGCCGACCTTGAGCGCGCCCGAGCCGCCGAGCGTCTGCACGGTCGCGATACGGCCGGCCGCGCGCGACGGGCAGTCGGCGCCGAACACGAGCGCCTGCACGGCGTCGCGGTATTGCGCGAAACCCGCCATCGGCAGATAGGGCTTCGGGCCCGGCTCCTCGAGAATCGCCGCCTCGGCCGCGCGAACGGCCTTCATGACCGGCAGGCGGCCTTCGTCGTCGAAGTAGATGCCAATGCTCAGATTGACCTTGTTCTGACGCGGATCCTTCTGGAAGTTCTCGTTGAGCGAGAGGATCGGGTCGCCGGGATAGGCATCGATGTGTTCGAACATGCTGATTAGCTCTCTGGACGAATTCAGGACAAATAGGGCAGGCAGCGCTTACGGAGCCGGCACGCCGCGTTGCAGCACCGGCGCCGCCTTGCGGTGCCACAGGCGGTAGGCGAGCCCGAGCACGCCCAGCCAGACCGGGATCAGGTACACGGACATCCGCAGATCCGGAATCTCATACATTACAACGAGAATGCCGCCGAGGAACGCGAGGCACACGTAATTCGTCAGCGGATAGCCGAGGCTGCGGAAGGTGGTGGTCTCGCCCACCCGCGCCTTCTCGCGACGGAACTTCAGGTGAATGAGGCTGATCATCGCCCAGTTGATGATGAGCGCCGACACCACGAGGCCCATCAGCAACTCGAATGCCTTGCCCGGCTTGAAGTAGTTGACGATCACGCACGCGGCCGTGACGAGCGCCGAAACGCCGAGCGCGGCGAGCGGAATGCCGCGCCGGCTCACCTTGAGCAGCGCCCTGGGCGCATTGCCCTGCTGCGCGAGGCCGAAGAGCATGCGGCTGTTGCAGTACACGCCGCTGTTATAGACCGAGAGCGCCGCGGTCAGCACGACGAGATTGAGCACGTTGGCCACGAGGTCGCTGTTCATCGCATGGAAGATCAGCACGAAGGGGCTGCCGCCCGCCACCACTTTCTGCCACGGGTAGAGCGAGAGCAGCACGCCGAGCGCGCCGATGTAGAAAATCAGGATGCGATAGATCACCTGATTGGTCGCGCGCGGAATGGTATGCGAAGGATCGTCGGCCTCGGCCGCGGTAATGCCCACGAGTTCCAGGCCGCCGAACGAGAACATCACGACCGCCATTGCCATGACGAGTCCCGATACGCCATGCGGGAAGAAGCCGCCGTTGCGCCAAAGGTTGGAAACGCCGGCTTCGGGACCGGCCGAGCCCGAGAGCAGCAGCCAGCCGCCAAAACCGATCATGCCGACGATCGCCAGCACCTTGATGATGGCGAACCAGAATTCGAGTTCGCCGTACGACTTCACGCTCGTGAGATTGATGCCGTTGATGACGACGAAGAACACGAGCGCCGACACCCACGTGGGCAACGCCGGCCACCAGTAGTGCATGTAGATGCCGACCGCGGAAAGCTCGGCCATGCTCACGAGCACGTAGAGCACCCAGTAGTTCCAGCCCGACAGGAAGCCCGCGAACGGGCCGAAGTATTTGTCGGCGAAATAGCTGAACGAACCGGCGACGGGCTCGTCCACGACCATCTCGCCCAGTTGCCGCATGATGAAGAACGCGATGATGCCGGCGACGCCGTAACCGAGCAGCACCGAGGGGCCGGCCGTCTGGATCGTCTGCGCGATGCCGAGGAACAGCCCCGTGCCGATCGCCCCGCCCAGCGCGATGAGCTGGATGTGACGATTCTTCAGGCCGCGTTTTAGCTGACTGCGGTTTTCACGCGTGTCGTTTGAAACCATGTCTCTTCCTGTCTCCGACTTATCTACACGAGGCCAAGGCATCCGGGTAGGACGCTGGCTCCGCTACACGAAATAAAATTGCGCGCACAACATTCTGCGCCGGCGCGCTGCCAGGCTTGACGGTATTGGCTGCCAGCCCGATCGGGTGCGCCCAGTGTATAGTTGACACAAGAAAATAGGATTTCATCTCGTACGCAGGCAAACCCTGATTGATACAATTCTGTCTCGCCTTGACCTCACCCAACGCAAGATAAATGCAAAATCTCGCGCTCGACACGATCGACATGCGGCTACTCGCCGCGCTCCAGGAGCACGGCCGCGCCTCGAATCTCGAACTCGCGGCCGCGATCAAGCTCTCGCCCGCGCAGACGCTCAGGCGTCACCGGCGGCTCGAGGAGCTCGGCGTGATCCGCCGCTACGAGACGCGCCTCGACGCGCAGATGCTAGGCTTCGGCGTGGTCGCCTTCATTCAGGTGACGATGGAGCGCGGGCACATGCGCGAGCTCGTGAAGTTCAAGGAACTCGTCGCGACGTTGCCGCAGGTGCAGGAGTGCTACTCCGTGACTGGCGATATCGACTACGTGCTGAAGGTGGTGGCGCGCGACCTCAAGGCGCTTTCCGAATTCCTGCTCGACACGCTGATGCGCGCACCCGGCGTGAACAGCGTGCAGTCGATCGTGTGCCTCGATGAGTTGAAGGGAACGAGTGCGATGCCGCTGGAGGCATGAGCCAGGCGCGCGTCAGGCCCGTCCAGCGGGGTTCTTCGGCGAAAACGCAATTTTATCTCATCGGCGCCCGGCAGGTGGCCCCGTTTGAGGGGGCGATGAAATAGTCTTGCTAAAAGCGCCATCGTGCTCTAAAAAACAGGCTGGATAGCACGTCTACGGCCGCCCTTCGCCACGGCAACGGGCGGCACCACAAGAGCGAGCGCGACAGTCCATGAGTCTTCTTGAGCTCAGAGACGTTTCCCGGCACTTCGGCGCCATTCATGCGCTGACCGACGTGACGCTCAGCCTGGAGCCGGGCCAGGTGGTGGGGCTCATGGGAGACAACGGGGCCGGCAAGTCGACACTGGTGAAGGTCATCGCCGGCAACTTCCCGCCCTCTCACGGCGAAATCCTCATCGACGGCAAGCCCGTCCATTTCAACCGTCCCGTCGACGCCCGCGCGAAGGGCATCGAAGTCGTCTATCAGGATCTCGCGCTCTGCGACAACCTCACGGCAGCCGCCAACGTCTTTCTGGGCCGCGAGCCGCGCATCGGCATCTGGCCTTTTCGCGTGCTCGATCATGCGGCCATGTACCGGCGCGCCGCCGAGCTTTTCAAGGAACTGAAATCCGAGACACGCCCGCGCGACCTCGTCCGGCAGATGTCGGGCGGGCAGCGCCAGGCCGTGGCGATCGCGCGCACGCGCCTCTCGGAGGCGCGGCTCGTGCTGATGGACGAACCGACCGCCGCGATCAGCGTGCGCCAGGTGACGCAAGTGCTCGATCTCATCAAACGCCTGTCCGAGCATGGCATCGCCGTCATTCTCATCAGTCACCGCATGCCTGACGTTTTCGAGGTCGCCCACCGCGTGGTCGTCATGCGGCGCGGGCACAAGGTCGCGGACAAGCAAACCGAAGCGTCCTCTCCGGAAGAAGTCACCGGTCTCATCACCGGAGCGATCGCCGCCGCCTGAAACCGCCGCGCACGGCTTTGCAGGGGCACCAAAGAAAGCCAGGGAGACCCGAAATTGAACGATGCGCCGCAAAGGCCCCGCCCCATGCCAACCTTGCTTGACGACCCCCAATCGGCGCAGACCCATACCCGCTGGGCGGGACTGCTCGCGAGCCAGGTGTTCTGGGTAGTGCTCGCCACGGTCGTCGCGTGCGTGCTGCTCTCGATCGCGACTTCGACTTTCGCCACGCAGCAGAACCTGTTCAACGTCACGCGCAATTTCGCCTTCGTCGCCATCGTCGCGCTTGGCATGATGGCCGTGATCGTGACGGGCGGCATCGACATTTCGGTCGGCTCGACGATCGGCCTGAGCGGGATCGTGCTCTCGGTCGCCATGAACGCGGGCTATCCGATCTGGGCCGGCATCGGGCTCGGGCTTTTCACCGCCGGACTGGTCGGGCTCGTGAACGGCCTGCTCATCGCGTATCTCGACATGCAACCTTTCGTTGTGACGCTCGGCATGCTGAGCGTCGGCCGCAGCCTCGCGCTCGTGATCTCGGGCAGCCGCACCATTTTCGACTTCGGGCCGGACGGCAGGATGCTCCTTGCGCTCGGCGGCGGCAAGACGCTCGGCGTCGCCAATCCCGTCTGGTTTCTGATCGTCCTCGGCGTGCTGTTCTGGTTTGCCTTCGCCTTTACGCGCTGGGGTCGTTACGTTTTCGCGGTCGGCGGCAATCGCCATGCGGCCAATCTCACCGGCGTGCCGGTAAGGCGCGTGATCTGCTCGGTGTATGTGCTCGGCGGCCTCATGGCGGGCGTCGCTGCCGTTCTCGAAGTCGGCTGGCTCGGCGCGGTGACGACAGGCCTTGGCACCGGCGACGAACTGCGCGTGATCGCCGCAACCGTGATCGGGGGCACCAATCTCGCAGGCGGCGTGGGCAGCGCCTTTGGCACCATCGTCGGCGCCGCGCTCATCGAGGTGATCCGCAACAGCCTGATCCTGCTCGGCGTCGATTCGTTCTGGCAAGGAACGGTCGTGGGCGGCTTCATCATCGTCGCCGTGCTGTTCAACCGGCTTGGCGGCGATCGGCAAGGAGACTGAACGACCTTTGGGCGCGCGGCCGCGACGAGCGCCGCGCGCCCATGCAGGCAGCGCGGACGGTCAAGACGCGGAACCGCCGGACGCCGGCCGTCACAAGAAGCACGAGGTTCCGCAGGAAGCCCGAGGCACGGGCGCGGGCTTTCCATCCGACGACGAAAACCGTACGAGACATGCGCGCCGCGCAAGCGGCGCCGAACAGGAGGAAACCATGAAGAAAGCGTGGAAGTATCTCGCTGCGATCGGAGGGCTCGCCATGCTGGCCTCTTCCGCCCATGCAGCCGACAAGACCCTCGCGCTGGTCGTGAAGGGCCTCGACAACCCCTACTTCGACCTCATGCATCAGGGCTGCGACCGGGCGAACAAGGAACTCGGCAAGCAGGGCTACACGTGCTACTACACAGGGCCCGCCACTGCGGCCGATGAAAGCGCCGAAGTGCAGATCGTCGACGACCTGCTGACCAAGGGCGTCTCGGCGATCGCGATTTCGCCGTCGAACGCGCCGGCCATCGCGGAAGTGATCCGCCGCCGCAACACGAAAATCCCCATCATCACCGCGGATGCCGACTTGCTGCCGAAGGACCAGTCGCTGCGCAAGTCTTACGTCGGCACCGACAATTACGAGCTGGGCGTCAAGCTCGGCGAGCAGTTGAAGACGCTGATGCCCAAGGGCGGCAACATCTGCCTCGTGATGGGCAATCCGGCGGCCGAGAACATCAACCAGCGCGCCCAGGGCACGCGCGACGCGCTCTCGGGCAAGAAGGGAATCAAGAAGCTGGCGGGCGAGAACAACTGGCACGAGATCAGCGCTTGTCCGCTCTACGTGAACGACGACGCCGCAAAGGCGAACCAGATGATGCAGGACACGCTCACGGCGAACGCCACCGGTCTCCAGGCGTTCGTGTTCGAGGGCGGCTGGCCGCTTTTCGCTCCCGAGGCCTATTCGCAGGTCGTCACGCCGATCATGGACAAGATCCGGAACGGCCAGTTCGCGATCGTTTCAGCCGATACGCTCGGGCCCGAACTGCAGGCGCTCAAGGATCACAAGGTCAATGCGCTGGTCGGGCAGCGGCCCGAGGAAATGGGCTACCAGGCGGCGATGGTGATGCGTGACCTGGCGCAGGGGAAGACGGTGAAGCCCATCGTCCACACCGGCCTCGACGTGTGCACCTGGAAGAACGCCGATACGTGCCTCAAGCATTGAGCACAACCGCCACGCGCGAGCCGGGACTCCGATCGCTCCGATCGCCCGGCTTGCTGAACGGCTTTGCCGCTGCGCGCCTGTACGCCGCTCTCCCCACATGCGGAGGCATGCGCGCAGCAACTGGACGAAAAATTCGCAGGGTCGGGCGATTGTCGAGCGCGAAAGCGGCGCAACACGAAATATGACCATCACCCGCGCAACAAGCATCCCCGACTACCCCTGCGTCACCGGACCGATGAGACGATCTCGACTGGCTGCCGCCTGGATGCAGTCATGATGCGTCGCGTCGCGAGTTCGGATACCAACAATGCAATCGCCACCAGCGCTGCCGCTACGAACCCGAGACGATGCCCTCCAACGACCGGAATCACGGCTGCCCCGATAATGCCCGCCAGCGTCACACCGAAATAGGTTCCGGCCGTATTGAGCCCGATAAGCACCGGCGCGATAGCCGGCGCCAACGTAACGAGCCGGTGCTGTTGCGGGACGAGTATCCCCCAACCGCACGCGCCCCAGACGGCAATGGCTAACGCGGCGCTCCAGACATGGGCTCCCGTCCATGGAAACGCCGCGATATCTGCCACAAGTAACCCCAGCATCAGAACGATCACCTTATGCGAGCCGATCGAGTCGATCAGCCGCCCCGCAAGGAGATTGGATGCCGTGCCGGCGGCTCCCCACATCACCAGCAACACGCCCAACACGATGGCCTGGCCGCCTACGGCACGATCAAACACGACAGAAAAATAGGTGTAGACGGTGAAAATGCCGCTCATCGCAAGCAGTGTCGTCGCCAATGTCAATGCCACACGCGAATCGGCAATCGGCGCAACGCGCTTTCCGAGCGTAATGGCGGGCGCAAGCGGCATCTCGGGCAAGAGCGCCCACACGCCGATGAACGCAACGGCGCCCAATGCGGCAACAAACACAAGCGTCCACCGCCAGTCGCTAAGCCCGCCGATAACCGCGCCAATGGGAGAACCGAGGGCGGTAGCCGTCGTGAGTCCGGCAACGATGATAGACAAAGCAAAGCCGCGACGCTCCGGCGGCACGAGCATGGCCCCTGCCCCCGTCGCTGTCGGCGAGAAGGTTGCTGCGCCCACGCCGGCCAGCACGCGAGATAGCAGCGCGGCGCCGAGGCCATGCACGATCGTCGTCGCCAGATTCGAAACAACGAATAACCCCAGACCGACGAGCATCAGTTTCTTGCGCGGCACGCCGGCAGCCAATGCCGCAATCGTCGGCGCGAGCAACGCATAGGTAAGCGCGTAAGCCGTGGTCATCTGGCCAGCCGCACCAATGCTCGCGTGGAATGCGCGCGAAATCTGCGGCAAGATGCCTGCGACGACAAAGCTGTCGGTGCCCAGCGCAAACATGCCGAGAGCAAGTACAAGAAGACGGCGATCCATGGCGAATCCTTTTTACTGAACAAACAGATGATGGTCGGGCCGCGTCGTGCAACCCTGCTCGGAGGACGCATTCAGCTCATGGCAGCCTGACTGCGTCTCCCCAGAACCCGGTCTAGGTAGATGCCGCAGAGCCCCATGTACGGAATGCCTGGCCGGCGGCTGGGGAATACCAGGACGTGTTCCATAACGACCTCCGGCGTCTCTTCTCTGCGATCGGCGCGGCGAGCCGGGGGCTTGCCACCACGCCCAGGCCGCTATCAGTAGCCGTTCCTCTTCAGGAAATCGAGCATCAGGCTCGCGATCTCGTCGACTTGTTCGTCGAATGCGAAATGCCCTGCGTCGAGCAGATGAATTTCCGCATTGGGCAAATCCCGCCCGTAGGCTTCGGCGCCCGACGCGATGAACGACGGATCGTTCTTGCCCCATACCACCAGGGTCGGTGGCCTGTGCGCGCGCAGCCATGCCTGCCATGCCGGATACGAAGCGACGTTCGTCCGGTAGTCGTATAGCAGCGCCCCCTGGATCTCGCGTTGCCCCGGACGCGACAGGTGTGCGTATTCGTCGGTCCACGTGTCGGGATCGTATCGTTCCGGATGCGACGTGCCGGCCGTGTGCCGCTGCTCGGTCGCGGCAAACGAGATGAATGTATCGAGCACGTCGGGGTGCGCCTTGGGATCGGCCCAGTATTGAGCGATGCCCTTCCACTTCACCCCGAGTCCCTCACTGTAGGCATTGGCATTCTGGATAATCAGCGCCTGCACCCGTTCGGGATGCGCCGCCATGATCCGGAAGCCGACCGGGCCGCCGTAGTCGTGGAGGTACAGGCTGTAGCGGCTGACTCCGATCTGATCGAGCAAATCGCTGGTCGTCTGCGCAAGGTGATCGAACGTGTATGCGTACGCGGCCGGAGACGGGGCATCGCTCTGACCAAAGCCCGGGAAATCCGGAGCGATCAGGTGATAGCGCGTCGCCAGCAGCGGGATCAGCGAATCGAATTCGCGTGACGAAGACGGAAAACCATGAAGCAACACGATTGTCGGCGCGTCCTGATGACCGGCCTCCCGATAGAAGATCCGTATGCCGCCGACCGTGGCACGATGGTAGGAAGTCGTGCTCGAAATCGACGCCAGGGGTGCCGCCTGTGCCGCCACGCCGGTGGTCAGCGCCGCCGTTGCTGCCAAAAGAATGTGCGTTTTCATCTTCAGGTTCTGCCTGTCTAAAAACTCTGTCTGGACTGCGGACGGCGCGTGCAAGGCCTGACGGGAGGAAATGTCAGCAACCCCACCTCTCGTACCCTGTTCCGGCAGGAGTGCTGACCGATCCTTAGAACTGCGTCAACCCACCATCGACCACCAGCTCGATGCCCGTCGTGTACGACGAATCGTCGCTGGCAAGGAACAGCGCGCTCCTGGCAATTTCAATCGACTCGCCGAAGCGCTGTAGCGGCACCTTGGCCTGAATGGCTGCTGCGGTTGCTGCGAGCTGCTCGTCGGTGAGACCGAGCTTGCCGTAAAACGGCGTCGTGATCGCGCCCGGGCTCACGGCGTTCACGCGGATACCGCGCGGTGCCAGTTCCGCGCCCAACGTGCGGACCAGCGACCGGACAGCCGCTTTCGTTGCGGCCAACAGCGACAGGCCCGACATGCCGACAGTGTCGAGAAACGACGTCGTCGCCACTACGCTGCCGCCCTTCGGCATGTACGGAACGGCCTTCTGGATCGTCAGGAACAGGCCCGTGAAATTCAGCGAGAAATGTTCGTCGATCAGTTCCGTGGTGACAGCCTCAAGCGGTGCAACCTTGCCGGCACCGGCGTTGGCGAACACCACGTCGATGCGACCGAACCTGGCATGCGCCGCCTCGATAGCGCGTTCGATATCGGCCGGCTTGCGCAGATCGGCGGACAGCAGCAATACATCGCCGCCAATTTCATTGCCGGCCGCCGCGAGACGCTCCGCATCCGAACCGAGCACGACGACCGAGGCGCCTTCGGCACGGAAAAGTTTGGCGGTTTCCAGGCCAATGCCCGACGTACCACCGGTGATCAGTGCAACCTTGTTATTCAGCTTCATTTTGCTTCCTTCATGCAGTAGTAAAGAGGATTACTAATATTCTTCAATGAAGATGCCGCCAGCAGGAGACGACTGGAGAATCACGTCGCGGCCACCAGCCGCTGAAACCCGCGCGGATCGGGCGGCCTGGTAGCGGGACTCATCCGCATGCCCCTCCGCGCCGCCGGAGTATGTCTTCGCAGCCGCTTTCGTCATCGGCAGATCGAGATGGGGCCGATCGCCAGGATCGAGGTTGCCGACAATAAACGCCTTGCCGAAAGCAACCATGGCGGCATGAGCAAGTCCTTGGGAAACGAATTGATATCACCAGACCTGCATCATGCCCTCCAGCGCTTCGATGTTGAATCCACTAAAATCGATTTTCATTTCCTCGAAAAATGGACAAGTGACGTGGACCGACTCGAAGCCATGACGATGCTGCTCGCCGCGATCGAAAAAGGGAGTTTCTCGGCCGCCGCTCGGGAAATGAACGTGCCGGTCCCGACGTTTACGCGCAGGATCACCGATCTGGAAGAACAGCTGGGCACGCGCCTGCTCACGCGTACGACACGCAAGCTGGCGTTGACGGATGCGGGAGTGGCCTATGCGGCCACGGCGCGACAGATTCTGGAGCTGGTTGCCGAACAGGAACGCGAGGCGACAGGGGAATTCACCGTACCGCGCGGAGCACTCACGATTGCGACGCCAGTGCTTCTCGGGCGGCTCTATGTGCTGCCGGAGATCCTGGACTTCCTGGACGAGTTTCCGGAGATCGACATCACGCTGACGCAGTCAAATCGCAACGTCGATCTGGTCGACGCTCACGTCGACGTGGCGGTACGTATCGGCAGGCTACCCGACAGCAGCATGATCGCGACGCGCGTCGGCTCATTTCGCCCGGTCATATGCGCAAGCCCTGATTTGCTGGCAAAACAGGGCGTTCCCCGAATGCCAGCCGATCTGGCAAAGATGCCCTGCGTAGTGTTCAACGGCCCGATGCTCTCGCCGGACTGGACCTTCCGGTGTCCGGACACAGGACGGCTCGTCACCATCCCTATTTCGCCGCGGCTTCAGGTGTCGTCGCCCGATTCGGCTGCCGATGCCGCCATTCGCGGTCTCGGGTTCACGCAACTGCTGCATTACCACGTCGCGGAAGCGATTGACGCCGGGAAGCTCGAGATCGTTCTGGATACCTTCGAGCTCGACCCGGTGCCGATCCAGCTGGTTCATGTTTCACGCAACATGATGCCGCTCAAGCTACGGCGCTTTCTCGACTTCGTGACGCCACGGCTCAGGGAATCCTTGTCCCGGTTTGCCAAGCCAGCTTGAACGAGACCGCTGGGTCACGCCGCAAGTGGCGGCGCGCCGGCCTGTTCGGCTGCTCGAACTCGCATTGCCGCCGACAGGCCAACGAATGCCGATTCGTTCAAGATGCCGTATTCGGCATCGCCCTGATCGTTTGACAAATGCCGGGACAGCCTTGCCGCGCGCCGTCCCCGCAGAGGATCAAACCGCTGCGCCCGGCAGGAAGCCGGCATCGATCTCGACTCGCGACAGATGCGCAACCGTATTGGCTAGCGTCTTGCCCGCAACGGCCATCGCGATGGCCACCGCCGCGCGACGATCGAAGCCGGCGGCCTTCAGCGCATTGACATCGCTGTCGGACACCTGAGTACGCTTCGACGCAATAGCGGTCGCGAAGCGGCGCACGGCTTCCAGCTTCGGATCCACGAATGCGCCGCCGTTGCGCAGCGTATCGACGACGACCCCGCTCGCGCCGAGCCTGGCCGCCAGCGTCGCATGCACGGCCACGCCGTAGTCCGCCGCATTCGCCCGGCTGGCCGCCGCCATCGCGACCTGCTGCGCGATCGGGTCTAGCGACGTCGTGCCGAGCGCCTGCAGCCATGCGAGGTAAGCGCCGAGCACGGTCGGCTCGGCCGCCAGCGCATAGCCGAGGTTCGGCACGAAACCGAACACGCCGCGCATGGCGTCGAGAATCGGTTGCGCTTGCGCCGGCGTGGTCGCTTCGCCCAGCATACCGAACAAGGCCGCGCCCTGCGCCACGTCCAGCGTACGCGCGAGAAACGCGCGGACAATGCCGGCCACCTCATCGAGATGCGATTCGAGCGGGAAATGCCCGCCATCGACAAAACGCACTTCGGCATCGGGGATATCGCGGCGGAACGCCTCAGCGCCCGCCGGCAGGAAGAACGGATCGTTCTTGCCCCAGACCGCCAGTGTCGGCGGACGGTGCGTGCGGAAATATTCATGGAAGCGCGGGTATGCTGCGACGTTCGTCCTGTAATCGCCAAACAGGTCGAGCTGGATTTCGTCGCTGCCGGCGCGGTCGAGGAAATGCTGATCGAGCGTATAGCTTTCCGGCGCGATATGCGAGGTATCCGCCTCGCCGTGCCTGTACTGGAACTGCGTGGTTTCGGCTGCCAGCATGCCGCGCAACTGCGCGCGGTTTGCGTCGGACGGTTCCCGCCAATAGGCGCGGATCGGATTCCAGCCTTCGCTCAGGCCTTCCTCATAAGCGTTGCCATTCTGGGAAATCAGGGCTGACACGCGCTCCGGCCGCGACACGGCCAGGCGAAAGCCCACCGGCGCGCCGTAATCGAACACGTAGAGCGCGTAGCGCGTCAGGCCGATCGCGTCGGTGAAGCTTTCGATCACCTCCGCGAGATGGTCGAACGTATAGCCGAACGTCTTCGCATCCGGCGCGTCGGAGAAGCCAAAACCGGGCAGATCCGGCGCGATCACGCGGTACTTGTCGCCGAGCCGTGCAATCAGGCCGCGGTACTGGTGGCTCGAAGCCGGAAATCCGTGCAGCAACAGCACGGCGGGCGCATCCTCGTGGCCGGCCTCGCGGTAGAACAGATTGAGCGCCGAGCCGGTGCGACGGTCCGAGACGGAAACGGTTTGATAGTCGGGAAGCGTGGACATCGAAATCTCCTGGGAACGTGAAAAACGGTTTCGATTCAATCAATCTGAACCGAACGATCGGTACAGTATAAGCAAAACCTCAGTCGGTCAAGCATTGATTTGCTCGTAGTATTTTTGTAAACTAGCTTCTGTACCGAATGATCCGTCCAATTGGAGCCAACCATGGCCGCAGCGCAGGCTACGAAAGATGAAATAGTCGACCGACTGTTCACGGTGTTCCGCGACCGTGGCTTCGAAGGCGCCTCGCTGGCCGACCTGTCGCGCGCGACGGGGCTCGGCAAGTCGAGCCTCTACCACCACTTCCCCGAGGGCAAGGAGCAAATGGCGAAGGCCGTGCTCGAGCGCGCCACGGCCATGATCGATAGCGATATCCTCGGCGCCGCGCAAGCCACTGGCTCGCTCAAGGCGCGCATCCGAAGGATCGTGACGACGCTCGACCGGATGTATGCCGGGGGCAGCACGCCATGCGTCCTCGGCCAGTTGTCGGGTGCCAGCATCGGCGCCGATGCCCGCCAGAATCTGGTCCTGGCGCTTACCCACTGGATTGGGGCAATCGAAGCGTTGGCGCGCGAGAGCGGGATGTCACCGGTGAAAGCGCGGCACTTCGGGGAAGATTGGGTCGCGCGCCTGCAGGGTGCGCTGATCCTGCAGGCGGCCATTGGTGAAGCCGGACCTTACAAGCGCACCATGAATGCCTTGCTCGATCTCGCCAAAGACAGCGCACCCCGCGCGCCCGATTAATGCATTGTCCGGCGCCCTGGTCAAACCGGCCTGCCCTACCCGGAGTTGTCTAGCCCTGGCGAAAGCTGATGACGTTACGTGACAAGCGTGCTATACGCGGTAGCTCGCTGTTCTTTCCGATTCCTGGAATTTGAACAAGTGTTCCTCACAATCACCCGATTTCACGTTTTGTTTGCTGAGCGTATTGTCCATTCCTCCATTTCGGATTAACACATTGAGGAATTCGTCATGTCTCGGACCGTCATCATTACTGGCGCATCAAGCGGTATCGGATTCGCGCTCGCCGAGTCGTATTTGTCGGCAGGTTTCAACGTTGTCGGCAATGGGCGTTCACAAGAGCGTCTGCATGACGCTGCGAAAAAACTTGGCAATCCAGATAACTTCCTCGCCGTGGAGGGCGACATTGCGGCTGCCGATACATCGGATCTCCTGTTCGGCAGGGCGATCAGCCACTTCGGCAAGGTTGATATTCTCGTGAACAACGCTGGCATCTTCATTGCCAAGCCGATTACGAGCTACACGACCGACGACCTCGATATGTTGATCGACACGAATTTGCGCGGTTTTTTCTATCCGACGCAAGCCGCCGCTGCGCACATGATCGAGAACGGCGGCGGGCACATCGTCAACATCACGGCTGTGGTTGGTATTCAACCCAATGCCAATGTGCCCGCGACGTTGCCGGCACTCATGAAAGGCGGGATTAATCAGGCCACGCGCTCGCTCGCGACTGAGCTCGCGAAACACAAGATCAAAGTCAATGCGGTTGCCCCGGGCGTTATCGATACGCCTTTACACAACCCCGAAAAGCATGCCTTCCTGGCAACGCTCAATCCGTTTGGGCGACTCGGCCAAATAAAGGAAATCGTCGACGCGGTCCGATATTTGACGGACGCGGACTTCACTACGGGCGTGATTCTTCCGGTTGATGGCGGGGCAGCAGCGGGGCGTTGACTGAACTGCGAGGCTGACCGATATACCAAAAACTCAACTGGTCCGCTTCACGTAGCTTCCGGGGCGGCAATTGCAGGCCATGGCGGCGATGACCGAGGTCTCCCGGCGGCCATTCGCCCGATTACAGCCTTCTCGAACGTATATCGTCAGCCGATACCGTCACGGTGGTTTGTGACGGTATCGACAAGGCCGTACGACGAGAGAATATCGATACCGTCAGCAGTACCGCCCCCTCCCGCAAGGCATTGCCCGGATCATCATGGATCTCCCCGGGCAATACTCCATGTTTTTAACGAAAAACACAAAAAAAAAGTTTCCGGAACGACTTGGGAGCCGTTTAGATCACTCCCACTCGATTGTCAACAAGAATAAAGCGCCTAATTGGAAACTGGCTTTCCGGGAGACTGCCGTTTTCGTACCGTCGACGATACCGTCTGATCGACTGCGCAGTCGTTGACCATATACACCGATCATCCTTTGCTGGCCGGCGGAATTTTCGGCACATGCATCATCGTTAGAGATTCGATCCAACGCGTCCCGAAATTGGAGTCGGCATCTGATCTTCTCTTACTCAGCCACAGCGTTCGATAGCTGCAGCGCGTGTGTTGGATGTCGTCCCACTTGGAGCTTGTACAGAATGAACAGTCCTTCAGGCATTGGCAAACCAGCTTCATAGTCCTGCCAGCGCTCCTCCGAAACAAATACCGCTGCTGCCGCTTGAGCCCGAGTGTGTTTCACTTCTTCGCGTAGCGCGACTATCTGCTCAACTTTTGGTTCACGATGAGTACGATCCGGCCAGAGCTGCGGCAGGCTCCCATTCTTGTCGACGAGCTGGAGTCGAATGTCATCCCAGTCCAAAAACAGAGGGACGTCTTCGTCCGGATAGCCAACGCGTCGGGCACCAAGGCCGACGACGGAATCGGCGCCCGCTTCCTGATAGTCATGAATTGCGTTCGCAACTACCGACCTGGCTCGAGCAACTTGGTCCTTGGCTATTTCGCGCAGCACCAGATGCACCGCCCCTAAATCTCGCACACTTCGTCGTGCACACCGACGAAGGTCGATCTTCTCAGGCTGCTCATCCAAGATGCGAGTTTTGAAAACCCTGTCACCTTGTAAAGTAGATCTGTTTGCGATGAATTTAACGGACTCAGCCCAGCTGTTGGCGTCTCCCGTGCTTTCATCATTGGCGACGAAGCCGTGAACAGCGGTTGCCTTGTGCTGAACGTGGTTTCTCATTCCGCACATGAACCGGTAGTCTGCGCTCTGGTCGTATGCCCGACTGAGTGCCGACTTAGCCACCACGCCAAACTCAGGCTCGAGTTCCAAACATTTGAAGTCCTGTACCACTTGGTCGGCATAGCCTCGCATGGCGGTAAGCAGGTTCACCACATGGCGGTTCGCTTTCTCGAGGAATTCTGCCACGGCCGGATATCGGTATTGGGGCTCAACTTTCGCACGCAGACCAATTTCGGAAAAGGCCAACTCCATCGCCAAAAAATTTCCCAGCAATAGCTCGTAGCGTTGTTCAAACGCCAGTGCTGCCGAGAGCACCTCTCGCGCGTTTGCGAGTTCTTTGAAGCGCGCCTCCGATATGGGAATCTGAAGGCGTCTGCCAATGATGCACTGTTCTAGGATGTACTCAAGAGACATATTCCAACGCTTTAAGTTTGAGATGCCAGGCGAACGTTTGCGCGGTGCTACCCGAAACCCACGTGCCTTTCGACAGTCGTAGGTAAAAACGTCATGCCAATTGCTCACAAAGAAAGAGTACGCCCCACTCTGCGTCTGATCAACTCGTGCGAGATACACGACTTTTCAACGGCGTCATTATCCAAGCTGCGAGGACTCCACTAAGGGGCGCCAGCCTCCCCCTCCTCGCACCAAGGCGGAACGAGCAGGCTTGGCAATTCCTGGTTTTCTCTAAGCGTGAGATCGACGTCGAGAAAGTCCAGCCAGGCTGGCTCGAGATTCAGTGGGCCATGTTTGGCGTGCGGTTGTTGGTATCGATCTCGCTCCCACGCCGACAAACGCTCGCGCATGGCTTTTGGATCGGAAAAATGTTTAGCGAATGCGTCCAACTTGGAGACGTCGAGGCTCTGAGTCGATGCGGATCTCAGTTCGTCGAATGCTCGCCAGAATGCACTTGGCGACGTTCGCCTATTCGAAGTTGTGGCAACCTTTTCCAACGCTAGCTGTATTTTCTCGGCGCTGCTTGATTCTTTAAATTCGGATTCAGAAACCTTGGCTAACGCCTGGTGCAGATTGACTTTGTTTGCGATCGGGTCAAGAAGTTCGACAACGGGTAGATAGGCAACGAGCACCATCGGTTCAGGAAGCAACTGCGGCCGTGGCCGACCGCTGACGACATGTACCGGATCGACGTCAACGACTACCAAGGCCTGGTCATTATCAGACAATGCCCCCTCCGCCCGGGCAGAGAGAATACCTTTGCGCCAGCCATGGTATGGCGTCAGCGTCTCTACAATTCCGGCAGAGTTGGCATGCGGCTTCGTGGCCGAATCGATTCCGATGAAACAGCTTCCTCCGCAGGCAATCGGAGATTTGGCAGCGTTGCAGAAAATCGTGGCTGTTCCCGATGCAAGAACACTGGCCTGCCCTGCATGCCAATAGTCGTTACTTCGGGACGTCGCTGCCGGTACCAACAGAATAGTGCGCCGAGGATTGTTATGTGGCTGTGCCACGGTAAGGACATCCCCTAACGCCTTAACGTCTTGCCAGACAATCTCGTCGGCATCTGCTGCGGCCGTATCAGGAAAGCGGTTGAGCATGGCGGCCACCTCCCGCTGCAGTGGTGCGTAATTGGCCGGACTTGTGAGCAGAAATAATTCCGAACAAATCAGTTCCATGCAGTAGCGCACCGGAGGCATCGATTCCGCAATCGCGCGAATCAATTCTCTGAGACGTTCTTTAGGCACGCCGCGTTCGTTAGGCACGCCGAAGTCGCCCAGTTGTTCCAGTAGCTGGGTAACCCCAAAAAGCGGTCGTAGATCATTCCAATCTGGGCGAAAAAGCTCATTGGCAGCCACAGCACGGTATTTCTTCCCCCGGACAAATCGAAGCGTTCGAACCGCATTACCTTCTCCGAAAAACGCCTTGGAAAGAGCGTCGTCAGGTCGCCACAGCAGTGTGAGCGGCGCCATTAGCGGATGAATGTCCGCGATCGCATCAGTCGACTTCCTCGAATCGGGAATCGAATCGCCAAAATGCCGGTATGTTCCAGCGAGCACTGCGAGGTTGGGATAGTGGCGAAGAAGTTGTTCGTCCAACCATTCGACCGTTTCCCGACGCACCGAGACTTCCGGTAACACCAGCAATTCCACCTTGAGAAGGGCACACGCTTCAAGGGCACGCTTCAACAAGGTACGCCGCCGGTGCTCCGGCCAGCTCGGCACCGACGTTGAGTTGCCTGTCGGCCAGGTATGCTCCTTCCCACGCGCGGCGGCCCCATTAGCCTTGGCGAGCGCTCCTTGCGCGTTCAACTCTGAGATCAAGTCGTTCTTTTCCAAGTCCGGCATACCCATGCCACACAGCCCGACCTCCGCCAAAGGATGGCTGTAACTTTCCTCTATTCGCCATTGCAGCAAAGCCACCCGCATATGGGGCCCGCTTTCTGGGTCGCCGCGTTGCGACCAAGATGTATATTGAGAATCTCGAACCCTACGGCGGATGTCATCGCTTTCAACATCTATCTTGCCAGCGTCTCCACGCGCATTCGAAGGTCTGGATTCACCAGCAGTGGCATCAGCATTAGCAGACTGGGCATCGCCTGTGTCCGCAGTAACGGCTTCGCCAATCGCGGTTTCCGTAGTAGCGACGCCTGCCTTATCCGATCCGGATATCGAATCCTCCGTTGTGGCCGTGGCGATATCTTTATCGTCAGCGGTCCCAGGCACGGCAGGCACAGGCGCAACGTCCGCCAGCAGAGTCGCCGGGGTCGTCTCAGGTCCTATCTTCTGGGGTGCGGATGGAGACCCTGTCCCACCAGCCGGCTCGCCATGCCACCACCGCCCCAATTTGTCATCGAGGGTGTGGACTGACAATAGTTCGTTGTCTGCTTGGCGGCGGACTTCCGTCCAAGTCGCGAGACGACTACGACCTCGCTGCACGCGAGCAACGCTGTCGTTTGAACCGAGTCCGGAGTATTGCAATTTTGCCAGAAGCCATTGCTGACTTTCTGCATCGGTAAAGCCACTGTCATTGCGATGACGACGGTACGCCGGAGCCTCGACCTGCCGAACCGAAAGCCCCAGATGCTGATCGACCTGATGTGTTGCAAGCGACAAAGTTCCTACCACGGAAATCCATGCGCTAGCGTCGTAGGTCGGCAAGTCGTCAAATGGCCACGCCCATTGCCGATTTTCGACATTTTCAGCTGGCGCCGATTGCCAATGACGCAACTGCTCATAGACAGCACGCAACGGATTGTCATCGGTCGCATTCAGCACCTGAGGTGCGACACGATCGAGGATCCCAAGCAATGCGAGCATCCATTGCCACGGCGTGGTTTCCTTGGCAGCAGCCCAATCATCCGCGCGCAAAATCCTGCACGCGGCATCGTACTCAAGCTGAGGATCCTGCCTGCTCGCGTCTGGAGCGTTCCAGCCCGGCGGTATTGGCAAGCGCTCCGGCAGTGAAGCGTGTCCACGATAACGTGCCGCACCCCAGGTCGACGCAACGAGGCCTCGAAGAGCTAACCCCGTCGCCGCAAGCGAAAGTCCTATATGTAATGCTTGGACAGCCCCAAATCCCGCTCCGTTCTTCGCTTGTTCGAAACGGACATCTGACTGGTCTAAGCTACAAGACTCTGCCAATGCCAGCATTACAGCGAGGTCAGTACGAATTGACTCACTGCCGTGATTGCGCGGCAGCGCCATCCACTCCAGAACGCTGAGCGGCAACCGCTGCAGGATAAACGCAGGCAGCAGATGCAAACGATCACGCAGGTCGCTGGGCCCCCTGCGCTGCAGGCGCATTGCCATACATCGGGTTTCGGCTTCAGTGAGGAGTACCAGTTTGACCTGTGAGACAGGGTCAAGCGCGGGATCGAATCGCCGCAGGATGTCTAATGAGCGCCTGACGGTTCCAGGAAGGCCGTTGCTAACTTCCTGCTGAACCTGCGCGTCCGCGATCAGCGTTCCGCGCAACTTGCCCAGTTGTTGCCGCAGCACATAGTCTTCGATCTGATGCGGATGCGCTAACGCATTTTCGCCCTCTTCCACTGAGGTTTCGTCGTAAGGCAGATCAAATGCCATACCCAAAGCGTCGCTCACCGTACACCCCAGCCGCCACAGTTTGGTGTATTCCCCGCCGGGTACACTAACGCTGCGCAATCCGCCTCGACCATCCCGCACCCAGGCGCTTACGCCCAGGTTCGCGCTGTCCAGCGGGACCGAGACCAGATACCACTTACATTCACGGACGTCCTGTACGCTACCGTTGGTGGGCCCGTGAGCCAAATGGGCCATTACAACGACCCATTCTTTGCCGTCAACGGCCGATGTCTGCTGAATAACATGCAGGGTTTCGTACAAGTCCGCAGCAAAGCGCGCCCGGTTTGCGGGGGCCAGCGAGTTAAATACAATTTTAAGACTTTGCTGGCCAACGGACCTGTGCAATCCGTGAGCCAATGTATCGGAGGCTCCCCAGGTCAAAGCCAAAGGAGAAACAGCTTGCGCGCCGGCTTCTGTCATTGTTGCCCCGACAAACTGTGCAGGCGGTTGCGCATTGCTTTCAGATGCAAACGCAAAAAGTGTGACGCCCGGGTTATTGTCGTCCTGCACATAAGCCAGCATGCCTGAATCGGCAACGGGCAGCGGTGGCAAGATAGAGATTTCCTGCGAACCGACAATTCCATTTCCGATCAGGTCACCGTACTTCTTGAGGATCTCCCAACGGCTAAAGCGCGGCGGCCCACCGGTATTCGCGACCAGAAATTGCAGCGCTATCTTGTTGGCCTCGGGGTCTATGCTATCGCCCCTGCCTTCACGGCCCAAGGCAGGTGCCTGAATATACCCGCACGCTGTTTTTATCGTTTCCGGACCCAAAGCTTCTTTCAGGTTAAAACCGAGCGGCAGCTGGTTCAGGGGAAACTTTGTATCCTTCTTCGCGTCATAGCGGTTTAAAAGAATCGCTGCGAGGCATAGCCATTCGGTCAACGTGGGATCCGTTGACCTTTGGGACTCTACGTGAAACGGAAGTGTCGTGCCTGGCACGCGCTGCAATGCTTTCCATTGAACTTTTCGAACGCGACTGCGAATATGCGCCCGATTGCGTTTCAGTGGAACGTTCTGCAACAAATCGTCCGCCTGCAGAATAGCTGCAGCAAGAGCATCCAGCGCCTTGTCGTGTCGCGCGATCCATTCCTTTGTGCGTCCCTTCTGCATTGATGGACTCCAGTCCATCAACATGTCCAAGCCCTCTATCGCAAACAGAATGTCATATCCCTGGCGCGCGTAAGCTACTGCCCAGGCGTGTCCGGCGCAGACATCTTCCCAATGTTGGCGGTAGGCGTCCCAAAGGCTCGTCCATGCATCCGTGTCCAGTGGATGCGTGCGGTCTAATTCCTGCATCGCCACTTGCCACCACAGAGCTCGCGCACACTTGCCGAGGTCGCTGGGACGAAGGTCCGGTGCCTGCATGGCCTCACGTACCTTTTCGTGAACGGTGGCGTAGTCATCCAGTAGACCCGGGTGCCTCAGGAGGTGCAGAGCACTTTGGCGATCCATAACGCCGCTATCATCGGCGCTCATACCCCAGCCGGATTCGCCGTCTCCAACCATCGGCGGCTCCCAGGCCGGTACGGATGCCGCCAATATCCGCCCACTGTTTAGTTGCTGCATGACCGTTTCTGGTGTACCAGGAGTAACGGCATCGCCCTTGCGCACTAAAGTCAGATCGAGATGCGAGGCAGCGTTCTGCACGGCCTCGCGCAGCGCATTCAGGCGAGCCTCAGAATCTGCCAGCAGGACGATGTCATCCACGTATCTGGCGTACCCAACGCGCGGCCTCTCGGGATCATCCGGATGTCTTTGGCTAGGCTCACGCATGAAAGCACGCGCTGCAGCATCCAGCGGGAACATCGCGATTGTCCCGATCCAGGCTGAAATAACGGGTCCTTGGGGAATGCCTATCACCTGATCGCTGAAGCGTTCAGTTCCATTATCAGGATGTCGGTAGCCGTGCTCGAATAGACTGCCGCACAAAAGATCCACCAAATGTTTGGCGGTATCCTTTGCATCGTGACCCGGTCGGTTCAAGAGTCGAGAAAACTCTTCCCCGCCGCTGACAGTAAGGGCCTGCTGGATGGGCTCCATCAACCGGTCTCGTACAACGTAGCGCTGAATAGCGTCGTAATAGCGTTTCGCATCCAGCCGCAGAACGTGCACATGCGGGCCGATAGCTTGAGCCTGCCGACTGAGTGAGGCCATATACCCGCGCCAACACTCCATGAAAGGCCTGAACATGCCTTGGTCGCTCGGCTTGCGCCGGCCCTCCAGCACATCCATGTCCACCTGATAAGCAAAACTCAGGGTTACCTCGTCGTAACGGCCGCGCTCATCGTCACGTATCGCAGAATCCGAATCGTGCGCACCGACATAACCAGTAACACGAATCTCATCCTCGGTTTCGTACCAGCGGACCGCAGGTATGCAATCAGAAAAGGTCCGTGGGCCCTCATGTGCGAAATCATGCCGTTCGGTTAGCAGCTCGTTTATGAGGAACTGCTGCAGATGGAGGTCTGCCGGATGAGGCATAACTTTACGCCTCGGGTCCGCCAACATGTTCGCATCACCGGACAGCTTGCGTGGCAAATGTACTGCATCGCATGGAGCCGTCGGGCGCCAGTCTGTCTGCTGCAGGCGATCTCGTGCAAGTGAGTTGAACAGTTGAGCGCTCCGATCTAGGACACGCCATGTTTCATCATCGCAAGGTAACTCGCCTCGCCGGGACCCGTGTTCAGCAAGCATCCGCGCATGATTCAGCCGTGCTTCCTCGTTCGCGAGCACCGTTGACTCGATTACGCTGGCGTGGGCTGAAACGTTCAACGAATGTGGTCGCAGGAGCGCAAGCAGGTCTTCGACCCACTGTGCGCGAGGCTCCGCCAACGCATCGAGTCGCTGTTCCCAGTTCGCGGAAGCACCGCTGAGGGCACGCAACGAGCGCGCCGTCTGAAGCAATGCTCTTTCTCGCAGGTAGTGAGAAATACTGTGCCAGAGATCATTACTGACCAATGGCGCCGCATCCTTATATCCAAGGCTCGCGGCGAGCAGAATACCTACTGCAGGCAACGAGTGCTGATCGAGTATGGCTTCTCCTGCCTGACGATCCAGCGAAGCCAGTATTTCGTCGGGGTCCTTCCCGGTCGAAGTGTTTTCTTCAATCGTGAAACCGACCCACTCGGTCGCCATACCGGAGCGCCCGAGAAGTTGGCGAGCGGCGCGACTTGCACCGTCAAAGCCCGCTGTATCTCGATCAAAGAAAAGACGCACGCTCAGATGGGTATCACCGGGAAGGTTGACTCCTTCGACGAGCTCGATTAGTTCCGTGCGCTGTTTTTCCCCGAGATTTGAGCCCATCACAGCGACGGCCGACATCCCCAACGACTGCAGCCTTAAAGCATCCAGGAAGCCTTCAACGACATAAATTACCGGCTGTACGTTGCCAGCTTTAACCGATTCGCGCACGGCCTTGCGGGCTACGTTCGCGTTGAACAGAACGTCTGCCTTACGAAACCCCGGCGTCAGTAGATATTTCGCTATAACATTTTCGTTCGCCCTGCCAGAATCTACGGGGGGCCTGAAGCGTCCCGCAAAGCCCAACAGCTTATCGCTCATGTCGCGGATCGGAATCAACACCCGCCCGTCATGGAAGTAGTCTCTGAACTGCTCACTCAGGTCAAGGGAAGTCTGCAGATCGAGCACCCTATCTGGGCGCAACCGCACCAGCAGCCCGGCAGAAAGCAGTCCATCAATGAGTTCCTGTCTCTGGCCGAAACTCTCATGTTTTAAGGCTCGGACGAGTGACGATCCAACCGGTAGGCAGCGCATCCCGAAGCTGAAAAGGAAATTCCGGTCAAAGCGTCTTGCTTCGCACCATTGGATGAACGCAGATTCGTCGTGCTTCTCGTTGAAAACCCGCTGCGCGAAGGCGAGCGCTTCTTCACGGGGGGGGTCCTTTTTGATACCCCGAACAGCGTTCCCGGTTTTGGGTGCAATGCCCAGATTGCGAGCCAGCCATTCGACGGCTGGCCTGAAATCGAGGCCCTGGACCTCCTTGACAAGATCGACAGCATACCCGTGGGCGTTGCATGCAAAACAGTGATAGTGCGAATGCCGGCCCGCATCTCGCGGGTACAACACCAGTGATGGCCGCGTATCTTCGTGGAACGGACAGCGTGTGACCAGATTTGCCCCGCGCTGTTCGACGTCCATACCCAACCGGCGCGCGACTTCCGGCAGCTCCGCCGTTGCCAAGATTTCGTCAAGGTCGTACCAGTCCATGCATTTTTCCTTTTGTTTTCCATAGACGGCACAATCAGCTTGCCGCTCATCCATGCCTACTCGCGCTAACTCGAATCAACGCCCAGTCGCGAGATTTTGCAGAAAAATCGAACCCAAATTCTATATCGATGCGTTGGGGGAAGGTGCCGCATCAATCAGACTCCCGCAACGGTACGCATTGGTGACTTGACAAAGCCCATAGCCGCGTCTTGTCAATTGGTCGTGTCGTCAGCGACTTGGATTGATAACCGGTCGTGCGTGACGTTCCGTTGCTATCCATAATACTGATCGCGAACGCGCTACATGCTTACCTCTATCAATTTCTCCACTCCCGTTGATTACGAGGTTAGGATGATCGCTGCATAACTTGCTGTACGTGGAAACGAGGCAGGATCATGAAGGCCGCCTACTCTGCAGCAGCCGGCGGCGGACTCCAAAGCCTCTCCAGGTCGACGTCCTCACTAGCTGGTTGCCTGTTGTTCGGCAAGCGGTCCACCTGAATCACCATCGGCAGCTCGAATGCCGTACCCGTCACCACACAGCATCCTTGCGACAACCCCGGGATGAGCCCGCGCGAGAGCGCGTCCAGCGTTGAGATAGTGTTATCGATTAAATACAAGTCTCGGTCATTCACCAGCCGATGGATAAAAAAGTTGTGTAGTTGGGAAACGATCGTAGGCGAGATGTCAGCCGGCCGCTGGCTGGCAATAGTGATGAACATTCCAAACTTGCGCCCCTCCTTGATAATTTCCTCGAACTGCTCCAGCCGGTAGTCCTTCCAGGTTTCACTTTCGCGCGTCGACTGGTCGGACAGAATGTTGTGCGCCTCATCGACTATAAGATGGATAGTACGGTCGGGCGGATTGGAGACCGTAGCTTTGTGACTGTTGTAGTAGTGTTTCGCAAACAACAACGGCAAGACCTTTTTGACCTCGTTGTTGCAGCGGCGCATCGAGATTACGGTGAGCAAACGCTCGACCGGTGCAGCATCCGAGATAGACAAGACCTTGCGAAGGCTGACCAAAGAGGACTCGACGCGCTTGAGAAGAGGCTGGATATGTTCGAACTGAACGTATCCAGCGTTCAAGTCTGATATCAGTTGCAGATTGACGCGCAGCACGAGTTGGTCGAATTCGTCGAGCCCATGGACGTCAAGGGTGTCAACAGTTGGCGCGATACGGGCGTTGTACTGTGCCCCGTCGGGGTCGATGAACGCGCCTTGATAGTTGAAGCGACCGTTGCGGTACCAAGTAACGCTTGCCAGTAGATCCAACAGCGCCTGGTTTCCCACACGCCGAGCCACGGTTCGCATCAGGTCCAGCGTTGCGGGCTTGACCTCGCCAGCGCAAAACGATTGCTGGAATTTCACCTTTGCGTAGTTGGCCAGCGCCTCCGGGTTGGCTCCGAATCTAAGCTTGCCCGTGATGACGCGATTGAGAAAGGGGCGCTGCGTGTTGGCCGTGGCCTGGAAAAGCAGCGACATCGTCTCAAGCTCCCAGAACTCCTGCGGTGCCAGAGGAAAACGGGCCGTTGGATCGTTCGGGTCGGGATCTGCTTGCGTCGACAGTTGGTAGACCGTCTTGTGGATCGCTGGAGCTAGCTGCTCACCACCGTACTCGCCATTGAAGTCCAGGACGATGAAGCGGCTTTTCCCCGCGATGAGTGGTAACTTGAGATCGAAGAGGACAGTATGAAGCTTGGCCAGAGTGTTTGACTTACCGCTGCCAGTGTTACCGAATATGCCGATATGGCTGTTGAAGAGCCGCTTCCACGGCAGCCCGACCGCGATCTCCTCCTTGAGCATGCACCCGATCCTGAATTCACTGTCTGCCCCGCGGTCAAAGATGGACCGGATGCGCTCCTCGGGAAGCAGGTAAGCAGCGTCCTGGATCATCGGCAGATACTTGATACCCTGAGTGAAGCCGGTGCGGTCGAAGAAACCAATCGGCCTCGCCTCGACCTTCCGCACAAACGTCGTCCTGCCGTCACGGGTCTCCATTCGGCTCTCGTCCAGGAACTCGCCCTCGACCATACAGATGATGTCGCGGAACCCGCGCTGGATCGACAGGTACTCGCGAATCGACACCCCCTTGTACTTGTCGCCTGCGTAGAAGAGCGTTTCCTTGCTCGATTGCTCGTCAATCTTCAGGACCACCTTGGTGCCATGGACAGCAATGACTTCGCCCACGCGGATGCTCATAACAGGTCCTCGGCGCCCGCAGCGTCCGCCACCGGTGCCATGGGCTCTGCCGGGGGAACTGCAGGTGCGGCGGATGTAGATTCGAGTGCCTCTGGCCACGCCAGCACCTGGTTATTGAAGGCGGTGAAGTCCATGACTCCTTCGTCAAGCGCCACACACTGGACATTGCGGTAACCTTTGAACTTGTCCTCCATCTCAGCGTGCCCGGACTTACTGAAGCAGCATACGAATACCTGCAAGCCGGGGTTGGAAAGGGAACGCATAACCAGGTTGAGGATGTGCTCGTCGGCGAATGAGAAACCAAAAGTGATAAGTACTGCGTTTGGCTTTTCGAGCTCATAGCTCAGCAGCCTCAACATCTGGTAGTAATGCTCTTCATAAACCGTCTCGTGGAACTTCCACTTCGTCGGGTTCACGATGGGCATCTGTTCATACCTTGTCCAAAACGCCCTCATCACCTCGTCGGTAAATTCTGGTTCAGGGAGATCCGCGAGCGTGAAGGCAGGATTATCGAGGGCAACGGAAAACGGTTGCAACAACCCGATCGCTTCGGCATCAAGCAGAGTCTCACGTGTCGACAGGTCGTAGCCAACCTGAATCGCGGTGCCTAACTTGCTCCAGTACACTGAACCATGCAGGTGAATCAGATTGATCTGCGGGATGCTGCTCTGATAGCGACCAAAGACACCAGCCTGGCAAAGGTAGGCTCCGAAGTTCCTGGCCTGCAGAATGCGTTGAGCGAAGCCCCGCGTTCCGTCGTTCAGCACGAAGTCAATCTGGCCTTCTCTGATGAGGGCGTCAGCCACGAGCGGAAAGCAGCCATCGTAGTTCGTCGTGAACACGTTGCAGCGCCGATCCAGCGCCTTGCGGCGTTTCACCATCTCCAGCGCGGTCATCAGAAAGGTGCGGTAGTTCTTGATGACCGTGGCGCCTGAATCAGTAGCCATCGCGCCTTCCAGGCTGAGCTGTTCAGCAGGCCGGATGCAGTTCGCGTAGTAGTGCATGAACAGCGGGATCAAGCGCCGGTCGTTCTCCCGCTCAAACCTGGTCGCGAGCTCTTCCAGAGTGTAGCGCGCGTCGCCATCGCCGGTTCGTAGCTGCAACTGCAGGGTCGGCAGGAGGCCGAATGACGCGCCCGATCCGAACAAGAAGTTGATGTCCTTGTCATAGATGTCGCTGATTGCAATCACTGCCGCTCCTTCGCCGAATCACTGCTGGACACCCGGATCGTGCAAGGAGATAGCGCTTGCGAACATCGCTCCCCCTGTTGCGCGACACTTCGTACATGTTCTCGCGAGCAGACAAGTACTCGCTTCTGGCGCTGCCTTTTTTGTATCGCAACACGCCTGTTTCTATCGGCGACATGGGGGCGCTTCAAAAAATCCGTGAGCCAGAAGGTTCTTTCGCGTTTCTTCTTCGTCACAACGGGTGAAATATCCGCCTCGCACACGCTGCCAGCCGTAGCGCTGCATATACTGCCACGTCACCACATTCTCAAGCTCGGACGCTCGCGGCTCGTCCGCTGCCGGCAAAGCGATCGTTTCAACCAGACTGACAGGAGGATGCAGTTTCGTCCATGCCGCCCCGTGTTTACCGCCATGCTGGCCAATGCGAATCGCAGGCGGCCCTGACGTGAGGCCAATATAGAAATGATCTCCTTCGAGTCCAAGAGCATAAACGGAGTAGCTTTCGTGCAATCGGCTTTCCTCGCGTTATGCTTTTCGTATCTTTCGTCTCGCTATTGCTGCAGTTGTTGCAGTCGCTCCTGAGCCTCTACCCGTAGGGCATACAGCATGCCGAACAGCTCCTGCGGATGGAAACGGAACATCGCATCCTCCAGACATCCGCCTGCAGATAGCCACTGGTTGCCCCGCGCGGCATATTCTTCCGCAGTATCGCCCTCGTACTTCTCGAACGGGTAACGCAGACCATCAAAATTCGCGGTCCAGTCGGCGAAGACCCTGTCCCGATCGGACAACGCCGACGGACCAATACGCTCACCCGCCGAGGCGAGCAATCGATGCTGTACATCGAGCGGCAGTGCATCGAAAATCTTCCTGTAGTCGTGACGGAAAGATTTTTTGCGCTCAATATTCGCTGGTTCCGCCGCGTAAGCGACGAATTTCAATAGAAGCTCGAAAGCGATCAGCTCAAGCAGATAACTCGCATTCGAATCGGGACGCACGCCTCTTAGTGCCCCCGCATCATCGAGTCGCTCCAACGCTTCCCGATGCATGAGACGCAGCCAATGTGTCTTCATGCCAACTGCTGGCTTGCTTCGCATTGCCGACCCGCGCCCGTTGCACTTGCCGCCCGTAACGGGAAGAACATCGTAGCGACCATTCGCGCCCCCGCCATTCGCCATGTCTTATTGATCCACCACGATCAGTCCTGCCTCGACCAATCCCCGATAGACGCCACGGAAGAAATCGCATCGGTGACAGTCCCCAAGCATCGCCGCCAGCAGCTGCGCCTGGACGTGCTGCACGCCACGTTTCCACTCGTCGTTATCGATCTCTTTCATGGTCTGATCCAACAGACGGTCAAGCGCATCGATAGCCGCTTCATACAGGTCGTCGTACCTGCCATCGGTCTCCATCCGGCGCGCGGTCACAATCTTCGTCCGCTCCGCGTAGAGGATCCTGCTGCTCACCCAGGGCTCATCCGGACACAGGACACACGACATCGCATTTCCCCGATCAATAGGCTTCGACGCCCGCCATCGTGCGCGCCTTTCACTGCCCCGCCCCACTGAAGACTGCAATCCCCAGGGCGACTGCGATTCCCAGGAGGGCAATCACCAGCGCCGCGATCGACATCAACAGCATCGACGTGTTTGTCATGCGTGCATAGTAGAAGCTACGCATTTTCTCGATCATGGCCTCCGTATCCTGCGCCCCCTCGGGAAATAGCTGGCGGAACTCCGCATGCACCTTCGCCTCGATTGCCTCGTGGAACTCCCGGTTCCAGCTATCCGTCCAGTTGACGAACCAACGAACCAGCCGCCTTTTGTACATAGACTTACCCTTACACAGGGGTGCCGTCATTGCGTCACGCAGCACAGGCCATCGTCAGCCGAAAATGCCGAGGCCATTCTTCTCCACAAGCTGGAGCATGCGCGCAGCGATCCCGCTGGGTTTCTTGTCGCCCTGTTCCCACTGACGCACGGTGGACACCGTGGTGTTGAGATACACAGCAAACACACCTTGGCTGACGTTCACGCCCTTGCGGATCCGCGCAATTTCTTTCGCATCAAACTCCGGCGCCTTCTCGATGCACAGATCGTCGTACTCGCGCATCGTCTTCTTGTCGATGACCTTCGCACGATACAAGCCGGAAGCCGCGCTATGAACTGCTTCCGACGCATCGCTTCTGAAACGTGCCTTAGCCATTACAAATCTCCACTAAATCCTTCGATTCCAGCAACCGGTCAATGTCGGCATCCTTCATCCTGCCGTAGTCACGAGCAAGGCGCTTGAAGTCCTTCAACTCACGCTCATCGATGTTTTCCCGGTCACTCTTTGCGAACAGGTAGACGAACACCCAGAAATCACCGATCCTGTTCACGACAATGCCGCGCCTGGTGTTCCTGTCGAGTCGTTTCTTCCAGACATTGCCTCCGAGATCGTCACCCTGACCCTTATTCAGTCCGGCGATCGCTTCGCAAAGCTCCGCGTCCCTGATCCCGGCCGCCCTGGCTTTCCTGGCGAACCAGGCCGTCTTGAAGGCCCGTGACGCTACGCTTGCCTCAACCGGCCGCGCCGCGGCAACCTGCCTAGACTGTTTTTTCATTGGAAAACCAGACTGAATGACATGCCAACATATATACCACTTAGTGGTACACTTGGCAAGCCAATTCCAGGGAGATCCATGGATAACCTACCTGACGGCATCGCGCTCTTCGCGTCGATGCCCGGTGCGCGAACAGATGTGCTACGGGCTATTTCCGCGCCATGGACCTCTGCCCTCACCAGGGCATCGGTCCATCGCTGCGAACGATGAGGATAGCGACCAGTGAGCACAGCCCCATCTAACGGCATGAAGGCGGTAGCGGAATCGCTGGACCTGATGGAAGAGGCTCTGCATCAGCTCGCTGCCATGATCGACGCACCGCAGATGGTCAAACTTCACGGCGGCAGGCCAGCACACCGTTAGGCGAAACAAGGGGTCGAGCAGGCCATCGTGCCGAAAATGGCCCGCGTGATCAGCACGGCCCGTGCAGCTACCCTGCTCCTCGACGCCTTCTACTTCGGCGAGTTCAACGCCTTGAAACGGATGGTCGATGAGACCGTCGAGGATGTCATGTTCCTGGCACGCGGCCTGGAGCTGGGTCTGCGCGAAGAGCATCAGGAATATCTCACCAGCTTCTTCACCGAATACTGGAAGGATGGCCCGCACCCGGAAGTCCCTGAAGTGAACAAGCGACCGGAGTTCAACCGTTACAAGATCCGGAAATACATGGACGAGTTGTACACGAACGGCCCGGCCCTACCTGGAGATGCAAAAGTCAGCAGCCTCATGAAAACATCTTACGTGCTTGATTCAGGCTACGTCCACGGAAACTGCTCGCAATTGATGGAGCTCTATGGTGGAAACCCGCCCGCCTTCCACGTGTCTGGCGTCCCCCATCCCACGGCCGGGTTGGCCGCCGGACTCTCGATGATTTATAGCGTCGCGATGGCGCTCACGACGTTCGCGACGACCTCAAGAGCGTTCGGCAATGCGGCACTGACGGAGCGGCTCCGCGCACGCTCTGTGCAGCTCTACCAACTGGGCGTGGCCATGCAGAGAACGTTCCAGGCCTGGGAACGCAGCACCCACCCGACACCGACGGCGAGTTGAGGGCATATGGATACAGGAAGCATATCGGCGATCATTTCTGCGACGGCCGGCATCACCGGTGTGTTGCTCGGCAATTCGTTCGTCGCGGTCAAGGAATGGATCGTCAGCCGGACGAAGCGTCAAAAGGATGCGGTCTATCTCTCGATCAATGTCCTGTCTCATCTGGAGCAGGTGGCCAACCGATGCTTCCACGTCGCCCTGGACGATGGAACCGCGATGGGGCAACCCGTGGGAAAGGACGGTGAATACGTTACGACGACGAAACCGCCCGAATTCAGGCCGCTGGAACTGGACGTCGAATGGAAGGTGCTTCCACAGGATCTCCTGTATGCGATCCTGCGGATTCCAGACGATCAGGCGCAGATTGAGAACAGGCTATGGGGGATTGACGAATATGACGACGACTACCCCGACCATACAGAATTCTTCTGGGTGAGGCAACGCGGCTATGCTGAACTTGCGCTTTCCGTGTCGAACCTCGCGCAGCGCCTGCGCGCCTATGGCAAGTTGCCGCCCGTGGTCGAACCGGAACCCGGCGAATGGAATCGCGATGAGGAACTGCGAAACATCATCAAGCGCGTTGACGACGCGCGCAACGCCCATGAACAGCGTGTCTCCGCGTGTCCCGCCCCGTTCCCGTTGACCTGAGCCACCAGGATGGCGAGCATAGTCAACCGACCTGGCTGGGCACGATCGTTCGCCGCGAAGTCCACCACGCCGCGATGATCATGCCCGGCAACATCGCTCACTCGTGCAGCAATTTCCAGAGATCGACATCCCGTTCGGCGGTCCAGATGCCCGGATGCTCGGCTCCGTTGAGCTCTTCGAAGGCGCGGCAGACGTCGAATGGCAACACGTGCTGAAACACGGGCTAGTCACCGAACACGGGATTCATCGTTTCGAGCGTCTGGAAATAGCACTCCTTGAGCGGGGCACCGCGCGCAATCGCGGCGCTCACACAGTCGAGCACCGTGTCGACGAACCGTTGTGTGCCGTTGATCGCCTGTTCGACCTGCTCGCTCCCACTGAGCGCCACACCGCGCCCCGGGAGCAATACATCGGCATCGAGTCCGCGCAGTTTCGCAAGCGTCTTCGACCATGCACGAAGATAGCCGTTGCCCGCATACACCCCGCAACGATTCTCAACGAGATCGCCTGAAAACAGCACGCGCTCTTCCGGTAGCCAGCAAACCGACACCGAACGAGTGGCCCGCGCCGAGATGACACAACGTGATCTCGCGACTGCCAAACCACAGCGTCAGCGTATCTAGTAAGTAAGGCGCATACCAGCGCAATGGGAAGGTAGACAATGCGCTGGTGTCGCCCAAGCAATTGGTCAAGCCGCCGCGGAGGCCTACGCGCGCGGCCATGATCTGAAGCACCCGCTCCTCCCGGCGGTACACGATGAATGTCGCTGCAAACCCGTTCCGGCGCTGAACCCTAGTTCGGAGGCCACTGCACTGTCAAACGCAATCCTTACTCGAAACGCTCGTCCGAGATTCGCGCACGATCCAGTTCCTGTTTGCGCTCCTCTTCAATCAGGTGACTTAACCGGCGCCGGTTCTGCTCTACGAAAGACATCACGCCAGGCGGAACCCTACCATCCAGTGTATCCAGCAACCTGGCGTTGGCTTCAATCAGCACTGCGCGTGAGCCGCTCCACGACGTCGGCGAAAAACGATCGATAAACGCGGCCAGCACCAGCCTGCAATCGGGTGCATGTTCGAACAGGAGCAATGCCTGATGCGACCACATCACCCCCTCACCATCGGCGGCCCGTACCGCAAACGGCACCAGTGCCGCAGCCAGCGCGTAGCGCGATGCCGGATGCTGTGCACACCACGTCAGCAATGCGTCGTCCGGAATCAGACCGGTCGACCTTCTGAAGTGCGAGCGGGCCTCCCGAAAGGAGAAGGCTCGTCTATCCAGGTCCTCTGCCTCCACTGGAAACAGCGCGTTCAGCACCGAGACCGGGTGCAGTTCCAGCAACGCGCACGTCAACTCATCGTAACTGGTCCAGTGGGCACGGTATTCCGCCACCGCAGTCCCCAGACGAATCGCCACACGGATGGCAGCAGCCTCCCCCTCCGAAGATACACAGCAGGTCTTGACGATCTCTGCGAGACGGTGGTCCTGCCCTGCGAAATGGCGCGCAAACTGCACCCGATCGAGCAGGTCCCGTCCGGTCTGGAGCACCAGCGGTTCCAGATCGTGACTGGCCAAGTTATCCGAGTGAATACGCATGTCGAGAATTTCGAGCGCAACATCCAGTCCATTTTCCTGAGCAGCAACCTGACCGACCAGGTCCCGAAAATCATTGCCATCCAGCGGATCCGCGTCTGGCGCAGAACACAACGCGCGGTACATATAAACCGGACTGCGTCCCTCGTGAAGCGCGCGCCTCAAGCGGCCCACCGCCCGTTTGTCCAGATCGACGGCTGACTGCAACATCGGAAACAGGCCGGCAAAGGCGGCATGTTCGAGCGCGTTATCCAGCACGCGTTGCGCCACGTCCCGCTTGTGCTCCCACAGCCAGTGCACAAAACCACGATGAACCGAGATATCGATAGTGCGAGCATCGATTGAAGTAGCCAGCTTCGTCCAGACTGCAAACGGTTCCGTCGCCCTGCTCGCAAGCCCTCGCCCGAATTGCCACGCCCGCACGCCCCCCTCCATCAGGTCCGGTAACAACTCGTCGAGCACCACAGGCGCGACGGCAACCGCTTGCCCCAGGTCATACGCGATCTGATCCAGTCGTTGCAGGACAACGCCCATGTCCTGCAAAGGATCCAGACCATCGAGCTCTGCCGAATTCCCCCACGTTCTGCCCAGTGCAGACGCACGCACCCGATCTGCCAGACTGGCGGGCCTCAACTCGCTCTCGAGCCCGGAGAGCTGCGCCTTGATATCCGGCGCCATCGACTCCCCGTCGTAAAAAAGCGATTCCCGACAAGCCCCCCAACCCTCGCGCCAGAACCCGTTTACGGAAAACAGGCGAAGCAGCTTCGCGAGTTCGTCATGCGCGCCAGAGGCCGACCACAGTCCCCGGAAGTTTTCCACCAGCAGCGACTTCAAGCTTGATTCGAGAGTGGGATCGGCCCTGGCCACGCGCTCGATCAACTGTAGTGCGCTCGCGTACCAGTGGCGGACGTCATCGCCAGTCCGTACTTCGTAGCCGAAATCGCGCAACTGCGAGCCGAACTCGAACGAATGGTGCGAGCTGAAAAAACCCGTCTGCAATACCCTCTTCAATGCCTCGACACCCAATTCCCGCTCCGACCGAAGCAGCGATTCAATCACTTTCAGGCGTTGCTCGATCGTGGCATGGGTTCCCGACAGGCATATCGGGAATAGTGAAAGGAAGGTTTCGGATGCCGAAGAAAGATCCCCTTTCTTTTCCTGCGCTGTTCCCAATCGGACCAGCACGGCAACACTGCGCTCGAAAAACCGGGCGTCATATGCGAGCGAGCGCGACAGTGAAATGGCAAGACGCCGGACAGACGTTGACCACGTCGCCGCACCGCCACTCTCCTGTTCAAGAATTGAAAGAACGGCATCCGGCACAACCGGGGCGATGTTCCTGAACATGGCCTGCCTGTCATCGTCGAAGGTGCGGAGATCACTTAACAGGCCACCGGGCGCCACCCAGTTCTGTGCAATCGATACCGCGACGGGATGATCATGCAAAAACGACAGGCGTCGGGAAAACGATCGGGCAAGTCGTGCCGTACCGCCAGCCAGCAGATGCTGATCAATGACCTCGAACGGCAGATCATCCAGCGCGTGACGAGCGAGGCGGTTTGCGATGGCGTGAGGCAGTACAGCCCGCCAGGGACCACGCGCCTGGACGAGATCACGTCGACGTAACTCGCTCATATGCTTGAATACCGTGCGGGGCGTCTGATCCGCGAGCTTCGCCAGATGCGGCAGTTCCGACTCACCCTGGCTGATCCCCTCGCCCCAGAACGAATAGACGAGGGAACACGCTTTTGCCGCGGCCAGTAATCCTTCATCGGCTTCGTGACGTTGCCGGAACAACCGGAGAAACAGTTCTTCGTTGGACAGACCCGAAATCGACTCCGTTACACCGATCGTCTCGGCATACGCAATCGCAATACGGGCATTGCCATCCGATGCCTCGGCGATCGTGCGAGCGTTCACCTGAGACAACGTCCTGTATCGCTGGAGCAGCAGTTTTTCGATCAAGCCAGTCGATGACGTCTCGAGCACGACAACCTGGGTCCCTTCCGGCTGATCTTCGCGAACGTCATATTCGACCGTGATCACGCTGAGCCGGCTCGCGGGCACCCGGCAGAGTTCAGCAAGTTCCCGGTGCAGGTCCGGCGGACAGTTATCGACCACCATGATCGCTCGCGTTCGCGTCGCGACCAGTTGGGACGCAAGCCCAACCGGCGCCGGATTGATGGCATCCGGCAGGCTGGTATAGATGGCCAGCGAAGGAGGCAGCGCCCGCGAGCCGATGCGCCCATCGAACAACGCCTGGGCGAAACGCGTCTTCCCGACACCCGAAAGGCCCACCAGACGAACGACCTTCCCGGGCTGGGCCAGCTCGTCCCGCAGTGCGTCGATCCCCTCGTGAACCGCAAGCGTGGACTGCCCGAGATGCAGGCGCAACGTTTCATCCAGCAGATACTCAGCCTGGATATCCTCGGTCGGTGAACTCCATGCCCCATAGGGTCGCCACCCGACCAGCGGTTTGCCGATGCGCTCCCTCATCCACGTGGCGACGCCGGGATGCATCCGTATCCACGCGGCGAGTCGGGTCCGGTCATAAAAGTCCGTCTGCAACTGGTCTGCATGCGTCACGTCACCCAAGGCATCGCGCATCGCAGTGCGCCGGCTGCGCAGTCCCGTCTCCGCTGTTGAGCCACTCGCGCTGACGATGACATAAGCACCAGACATATTGGCCAGCTCATCAATGACGGGGCGTATACGCCCGCCGGGCCGCATTTCGTTTGTAATGGCGCTCCGCGCCATGTCCGGCTTCTTGACCTGAAACCCTGTCGCCCCACGCGGGATGAATCCGGCAATGTCGATACCGGACGGGAGATTGACCCGCACATCCAGACCACCGTCTTTCGCGGTCTGGCTCCCACCCCAAGTTACCGCAGCGGGAGATAGACCTTGAGCGGCAAGCTCAGCCTCACATAGACGCCCGACCAACTCGCGAAGATCTGTGTCATTGAGCTTCTGGATATCGGCGGGTTCGACGTCAAACATGGCGGAGGACATGACGGATGAGATGGCTCATTTTAGACCGGGATAGCGACTGGCCATGCGCGCCTGAACCGTTCCATGTCCCCGCGCATCGCCCCATTGCATCGGGCGTGATGACCTTTGCGTTGTCCTGCACTATATTTTTATCAGGCGGTTTCGTCCGCACATGCGAAAGACTGGATGGGAGCACCTATGAGCATTTTCAGTTCATGGAACAAGGCCCTGGTCGGCAAGCCCTGGATCCGGCTCGACGATGCCGGCACCATCCTGGCGGGCGGCTCGCCACGGTCCGGTGCACAACGCAATATGCATTTCCAGGCCGATCAGGACCATTGGCTCTCGCTGGTCATGGATGCCGTCGCGCGTAGCGTTATCTCCATGACGGAACATGACGGTACGCGATATGTTCGCCAGGCTGACTTACGGCGCTGGTGCGAAGCTAGCGGTACGCCCTGGAAAGTTCCTCACCATCCCGGTGAAGATGAAGCTCCGCTGGTCAGCACCGAACAGCAAGCTCCATCACTACTCCCTGATCACGAGCGCAGCGGTGAAGATCCTGATGCTCTTGACCCCCGCGAACACATCACCCTGCTGGTCCTGATTGCTGCCGCTGCTCGTGCCGGGAAACTCGATGCCGGCGCGATCGAACGCGCAAGCAACGAGCTTGGCGTTACCCTGTCTCGCCGCACCATCAACAAGCACCTGGCCTGCATCGCAGACGCCATCGATCGCCGCAAGGACTTGAGTCGCTGAGTATCACGGGAGCTCCAATCTCCCTGCATCCATTTATACGGTATCCTTATATCTTGCGGAAGGCGCCGACGCGACACTCATCCTGTCAATCGAAAACTCGAAGGTGTAGTGGCGATGGCCATGAAGATAGTGGCAGTCAACTGCCGAAAGTACCCGCGTCAAGGCGTTCGACCGCAGCATCTGCAGGTACTTCATCTGGAGCTCGACCAACGGATTCCTGGACGGTGGGGTATACACATGGTGATGGCCGACGACAATCAGTCGGGCGCCAAACGGCAACTGCCCAGCGATCTGTTTCAGCCTGCGCAACTGCGCCGTGCCCACGTCACCCAATGCGGAGGTCAGCAAATTCGACGGCAGCCGATTGGTATCCAGCGCAACAAACATCTGATCTCTGATGGTCCAGAACATCGGGAACGCGGCCTCCCAGATTGAATCGACCTGTCGGGCAAGCGCGCCATCATTGCCATAGGCATATTCAGAAAAAACGTGGTCGTATCGGGCAAGATATCTATTTAGCTCAATGGGACCGCCACTCTCCATCACGTAGCCGTCAGGGCACAGCTCGTTCACGGCGCGCAGATAACGAATCTTTCTCAACCGCGGCAGGCACGAGTTCATCGGGATCGCGCTGACCTTCGGGCGATATTTGTGCGAATACGGGTGCAAATCGTGGTTTCCCGGGCACAGGATGAACTTTGCCTCCGCTTTTAACGGGTTGCACGCCGCCAGGAAATCGTGCCACTCGCCACGCAGGCCACCATCCGTGATATCGCCGGAAATCACAAGCACATCCGCAATCTGAGCTTGTGCCTTCAGCTTCTCGAAGACCTTTGTATTGGAATAGGCATCTGACTGAATCGGTTTGTCCATCCCCGACGTAATATGCAGGTCAGACAGATGATGAACACCATCGGGCAAAGGGCGCGCGTTCCTGTCGATGCGACGACTGAAAAGCCAATAGACGAAGCAGCCAATGGCCGCAAACACCATGGCCTGCGCGTACGTCCAGCCCACCCATGCGACAAGATAGTGGCCCATCAACCCGAGTCGGCTCCAGACGCTATCCCTTGCACGTTCATGCATCAGCTCAGTCCACGATCGTGCAATCAACGGGCGAAGGTACGGACATCTCGAGAAGATGTTCACCTCACCATATGCCATGAGCACCGAACTCACCAGCACACTCACGCTGGCAACGCGGGTCACAATCCACAGCGGCAGGTACCTACGGTCGAAGAACCATTCAAGCAGAACGAATAGCAAAACAACAGGCCAACTGGCTACCGCGGCCAGTGACTCCCCTTTCGAAACGATGAACAGCTTCACCGCAGCCGGAAGCGACTCGCGGAAGGACGGCCAGTGTTCATTCGACCGTGTGCGCCGATACCCACCATATCCGATCCAGGCCAGCAAAATGGCCGCAGGGACGATATAGAGCTGGGTCCAATCCGAAAACAGGTGAAAACCAACGGAAAGAGAACCCGCGAGGATCAACAAATAGGCAAGCAGATACCATGGGCCTGAAACGTGTTGGACATGCTTTTCATCCTCCCAAATCAGGCCAAAGAATTTTGCCCGCAATTCGTCCTCCCGGTCGGGCGCACTGAAACTATACGGTTGGTGCTTTTGCATTCGGCAGATCGAACCCGGTTGTCGTACATTCCATATCGGCCGATATTCTGGTTTATTTAATTTCTCGCCAGACTGCACACCACACATGACGGACTGGCGCCGGCTACATTACCGCTGCACGGGAGCGCGTTTGGGATGCGCAAACGCAGACCCCGATACTGCTGGAAGCGTTGGAAGATACCGTCACGACTTTCTGTTGAGCGACATTCAAGAGGACGCTGTCGGGCGACCCCGGCCTCATCGCATGAGGCATGCGCCAGCGACCGCAGGCTCCACGTCGGGCGGCCCGCGCCCCCACCTGCAGGCGTTCAACGCTCCCGAACCGGACCCGGATGCTATACTGGGCCAGTCAGTCCGATGAGCGTCGTGTGACGCCTTTTCGACGTATAATCAGTCAGTTACAACCCTGACTGATGTCTGATGGAGATGATCATGATCCTGCGGGACAAATTGAGAAAGGCGCTCGGCCGGAAAAGGGCCAATGTCTTCCTGCGGGCTGACTTCGAGAAACTGGGAAGCAATGCTCAACTGAGCCGCGCGCTGCGCAATCTGGTCGACGAAGGCGCCGTGGTAAAAATTGGGGTCGGCGTCTACGCCAAGGCCAAGCGAAGCGCGCTGAGCGGCAAGCCGATTCCGGTGGAGCCCGTCGAGTTCCTGGCGCCAGAGGCACTGAAGAAGCTTGGCGTGAAGGTCTATCCGAGCCGCCGAACGGCAGAATATAACGCAGGCCAGACGACGCAAATTCCAGCCGGGGCGGTCATTAACACCGGAAATCGGCGCATCTCCCGCAAGCTAGGCTTCGGACCCAAGACCATCGAATATGAAAACAATTACAACCGACCAACGGGAGTTGATCGACGCCCTGCTCGCTGAAAAAGACGTCGGCGGGATTTCCGCCGCCATCCTCGAGAAAGACATCCATGTCACAGACGCTTTGCGAGCCCTGTCGAGCCTGGCGCACGATCACGTCAAACTGGTCTTCTGCGGCGGCACCAACCTCTCGAAGGCACACGGCATCATTGAGCGGATGTCGGAAGACGTTGATCTCAAGGTCGTGCTGTCTCCGATGCACGATCTCAGCGACAACGCGTTAAGGAAGCATCTTTCCGCGTTGAAAAAGAAGGTAGCCGAGACACTTACTTCACTGGATTTTCAGGAAATTCAGGAAGCGGCAACTGCGAGAAATGCCAACCGGTATTTCGCGAGCAGCTGGCGCTACGCGTCGGTTTACGGAGCGCATCAAAGCCTGCGTACCCATTTGAGCGTCGAGTTTACGGTCCGGACGCCCGTCTTCGACACGTCAGAGCATCAACTCGGCTATCTGGTCGATCGACTGGCCGAGCGGGCGGGCCAGCCCTTCGCCATGCAATGTGTCTCCGTGGAAGAGACCCTCGCGGAAAAGGTCCTCTCGTTTCTGCGCCGTTTTGCCGAACACCGCGCAAAGGTGCGTGAAAACTGGGACGAAGCGCTGGTGCGACACATCTACGACACCTGGCGCATCGTGTCTGTCGACCCGGGAGCCGTTGACCGGGCCGCGACTCACTTCAGGGAACTCGTCGAGTTCGATCGAGGCGAGTTTCAGCAACACGAAGCCTTCGTCAACGATCCCGCGACCTGCATGAAGACCGCACTCGGCGAAATCGGGCACGACGCCCAAACGATCGGCGAATATGTCGACAAGCTCATCCCGCTGATTTACGGCAGGGACAGGCCAACCTTCAACGAGGCGTTCGGGGTGTTCAAGACCGCTGCCAACAAGCTGCTCGGTACACTTTAGCCCGGTCCCGAACCAGTGAAAAAGCGAAGGCCAAGACAGCCCGACAGGCTTCGATCTTCCATGAAATAGCGAAATATTCGCTATTTCATCGTGCTATAGCACGTCGCTCGCTCCGATATCGCCGAATCTGGATGTATCGCAGTGCAACGGTATCCCACCGTCTGACGCGATCTGATCGCCAGGAGCGGCCATGACACCTTCAGCCCACCACGCTGTCCTTCCCCGCGCACTTCAGCAGTTCGACCAGTTGCCCGACGCCGCCCATGTGGACGTGCGCACCGTCGCCGGCCTGTTCGGTATCTCTGTCCCGACCGTGTGGCGACATACCCGATCAGGCAAATTACCTGCCCCGAGAAAAATCGGTGCATCGACCCGCTGGAACGTTGCCGAGCTCCGGGCCATCCTGGCGGTCCATGCGTCGCAAGCGCGCTGATCCAGGCAGGACAACACACACCGCCCCCTGTCATCCTGGTCCGGGGATTACATCGTTTCTGCTCACGTTGACTGAGGTCGGATCACTGTGGTCTGGCCATCCACGGAGTTACCGGTCGTGGCATCGCAGCGGTTTTTATTATAAATTCTTCCAGAGATCGTTCCAGAAACCAGCCGACTATCTAACTGCCCCCAACGGCCAGACAGGTTCAATGATGAAAAACAAGAATCGCCCTCGAACCGTTTACCACTACTGTGGCGCAGATGCTTTTTTGAACATTATTACACATGGCCGACTATGGGTTTCTGATGCACGAAAAACAAACGATCGCCAGGAACTTCACAGATTCAAGGCATTGGCATTGGGTCACCTGAAAAACCATTCAAAGCGCGACAATCAACGCAATGCAATAATCGCAGACCTCGATTTGCACTTTGAATTAATACAGGATATCAGCGATTACTATATATGCTGCTTTTCGGAAGAACCGGACTCCGTGCCGCAATGGGCCGCCTACGCCGAGCGCGGCACTGGATTTTCGATTGGATTCGACGTAAACGCCTTGAGAAAAGCTGTAGACGCCCCGCTGGTAGACTCCAGCTACTCCATCGTGCCGGGAGAAGCCGGTTCAGGGCCATGGGGCCTTGGTCCGGTGTTTTATGCCGAAGAGAATACACAAAATGAACAACTCGATCATCTGATGATGCTGATCGATATTGAACCTTCGTTCGGACTCGATGCTTCAAAAGTCGCCCGTGAATATATCGATCGGGTTTGCGCTTTTTGCAAGCACCCCGATTTTCGAACCGAGCACGAATGGCGAATTGTACACAATGTCACGCTCTCCCGCGAACGAGCAAAAGAACTTGTCGACGTGAGTCCCGACATAAACTGGCGGAAAAGCATTTATGGACTGACACCATATCTCGAAACACCCTCACTCAAGGAGTGTATCCGGGAAGTTATCATCGGGCCATCCAACGCGGATAACGGCGCCGAAAATTATATCCGCCAGTTTCTCGATGATTCCGGAATCAAGAATGCAAAAGTGACTGTTTCACAATCACCTTACCGCTAACAGATTTTCCCTGGCCTACTGCGCAAAGACAAACGATCGACATGTTCGAAACAATCCAGCAGATCCTGCACGATGCCCCGTCCCAGGCCTGGTTCACATTGGCAGGCGGCATAGTGGGAGCCATTGCCAGTGCATCAGGCGCTCTGATCACGAACGGTTTCAATTCACATCAACAGAAGGTCCGATTTGCGCACGAAGAAAAAATGCGAACCCAGGAATTGACGCGCGACCGACTGGAAGAGCTGTACATCCTGGTGGGTCGATGGGCTCATGTCTCCGCCAGTCATCATCTGCATCTGGCGCTCGTCATGAAAGGGCAAACTGATTACAACCAGTATCTCGATACCATCATCGCGGCAGCGTCGGACGACAAGACCGATTTCAACCGGCTGGAGATGATCGTCCGCATATACGGCGGCGATATCGCCTCTGCCTTCGACGATGCCCTTACCAAACGGGACACGATCAGTCAGATCCACAACACACACAAGGCTGCCTACAAAAGTGGCGAGCCAGGTGATCGATTCCTGGCTCCTGCCACGCAAGCCCAGTTGGCCTTCGATAAAGCGTGCAAGACGTTGCAAAAGGCCATCGCAGAGGCCTGTCGCGCCTGAATCCGTCCCGGCAGCGATCAGTTATACAAGCCTAGATCTTCCTACAATGAAAATAGATGAAAGAACAACGTATGGACCCGAAAAAAGTATGCGAAACACCGGGAGTAGCTGGAGCAGAATCGGACAATAATGCTGGACTAAAATGAGCGGGACTGCGCTCGGCACTCCTTGCTTCTTCCAGACCTCGCCGACGGCGATGGATATGGTTGCGGACTGGATCGCGGCTGTTAGCACGAAAGGTCTGAGCGCGTCTATATCGCGTGCCCCCCTACATTCACACCTGACAACAATAAACGGGATCATGAAAATAGAGAAAATATTCAAACAAAACGCCAATAGCGAAGCTATGCTTCCCACGAAGGCGGTTAGTCGACTTCCGCTTAATCCAGAAGCATTGTCGGAGTGGACCGAATCCACAGATTTGAGCCAGTTTTTGCATGACTTATACGAAGGTACGGGTTACGGAGATGTGGTGAGCTATCGCCTCGAGGAAGGGAAAGAAAAATTTTCGGCCTATGCAGAGATTTTTCATCAAGCTGCACTTGAGGCAAGACCCGCTCCGGCCTCCGTTTCCAAGAATATCCATATCCCCAATTTCGCAAAGGATTCGCACTTCGGGTCTGTTGCGAAGCACATGATCGCGTGGGAGAACGTGATTGGCAATATTCTGTCGGAAAACGGCCAATTCTCGATTTCTCACATTCTCGAAACGGAGACGGATCTATCCAGCTCGATTCACCTGGCTGCCCATCTTTACTACAGGCAGGCATTCCAAGTACTGCGTGGCTTCATCGAAAGCTTTGTTCTTCCAGTCCATTTTTGTACCAACATCGACGACCTTAGGAAGTGGAAAGCCAATAGCTTCCACATCCCTGCTTTGCGCGGAAAATCTGGCTTGCTCGCGAAAATGGTCACGTCCGGGACACTGCCTGCAGCTCTCGCGGACTCTGTTTCCTCAGTGTACGGCGTACTCAACGGTTACATTCACGGCGCGGAGGATGCTTTTAATAATGGCGGCATTCATTCCGGAAACTGGAGCGGTTTCGTCTATCAACAGACAAAATTTGAACGATGGACCGATATTTTTTCCGAAGTTGTGAGACTCGGTATAAACGTGCTAAAAATTAATCTCGATATGTGGGATGTAGCCCGAGCCACACTTGGGGTATTGTGCAACGTTTGCCACTCTCAAAACCTTGAGCAAAATTCGGAAATAATTGCGGAGACCAACGTAATCAAATACAGTTGCCGAGAATGCAACTCTTCCTTTCACTGTTCAACGGAGGGGGATTATCTTACCGTGACGTCCATCGAGATCGATGAATAATTCACGAGATTCGGGAAGCGCGGATTTTCAACAATCGTAGAGCGCCCGTGTCCAACCGGGTCTATATTCGCCTCCACACGGCGGTGATTAGTCCTACGACGACTTACGGACGTCCCAAGTGAGTCGCTAGCAAAAGGGCATCATTGTGCGCGTGAGGCCGGTAACTGAGCGAAGTCGACACCTGAACGTCCGACCTATGACCGGGGCAAATAACGGTTCATGGTCAAACTGAGGCAATCAATCTGACGCTGCCTGTTCGATCGTAAGCGATCCATTGTCGACGTCGCTCTGAGCGACGGGTCGAGCGCCATGATTCACTGAGAGGCGTGCGTGTGCTCAGCGCAGGGTAACAGGCAT
>NZ_FMYQ01000058.1 GCF_900096975.1 Paraburkholderia lycopersici | reverse complement strand
ACTGTAGATGCCCGAGGGCGGGACGAGTGCGCCGGGTTATTCGCCTGGCGCGATACATTTGAAAAGAGAGTAGAGCAAAGGCACGAAGAGGACCCGTACCTCAGAGATTGAAGACATGCGGACGCTTGCGCGGCAGTTTAGTGGTTTCTGCCTGTCTGAAAAACACGAAGGTCAGTACGCAAAGTTGCTTTGGAAATACCATGAAGGGCACTGTTTTGTCCTCAGTGCCATCTCTTTCAATGGGCGTGCACTAGAAGTCAAGGCGGAAGTACCTGTTTGCAACGAACCTGGAATGGAAAGTCTGACTCGGGGCTGTGCTCGTGATACTTGCCGACGACGGCAATAAATTTGTTCTTGAGGATCTATCTTGCAATTTTTAAAAGAGACAGCTGTCACGGTGCTTTTCATGCTTGCAATGTTGAATGTAAGCGCAGCGGATGTGGAGAATTGGCCAATTAGAAGGATCGATATAATGTCTCCAGATGGACGCCTTCCGAGCAACGTTCGGGCGATTTCAGCCAACGGTGAAGTCATCGTTGGTCAGGTGGAGAGTAAGTCGGGTGGGCAACCGGTTGCTTTTCGCTGGACTGCGCAAACCGGCATGCGGGATATACGGACAGGTGAGGCGAAGTCGTCGCGTGCAGATAGTATTTCGGTTGATGGGTCCGCAATCAGCGGTAGCGTTGATGGCGCGGATGGGAAGACGCAGGGTTTCCGGTGGACCGCAGCGCGGGGTCTGGAGAAATTTGGAAGGAACTGGAGTTACGTTCAAACATCGGGTATCTCAGACGATGGCACTATTCTTGTTGGCGCTTTCTGGTATCAAGACTATGATCCTCATGCGTTTTACTGGACGGAGAGAGACGGCGTTCAGTCTATCGCCGATGATAAATTCTTTCAGATGTCCCAATTAACTGATAGCGGGGCACTGGGTATTTCAGGCGATGGTTCGACAATTGTTGGTTGGGCCGCTGATGACCAGCGGCAGCAGGCAATCGCATTTCGATGGACGAGGGCCAACGGTGCTCAGTACATTGGTAATGTCGGAGGTGGAGACAACATACCTCACTGGATGGGGGTATCGAAAGACGGATCTGTTGTTGTCGGAACCGCATTTAACGGCTCATATAGAGGAGCCACCGAACACGTCTTTCGCTGGACCCGGGAAGAGGGCTTCAAGAATGTGATTCCAGACGGCGAATCAAATGCGCTCGGCATGTCCAGTGACGGTTCGAAGCTGTTTGGAGAGTACCGGGTAGAAGATCAGTTCCACTATTTCGTCTGGACGAAGAACAGTGGCGTAGTTGATACGGGGATTGTGGCTGATCGTACGCAGTGGCCCTTGATTTCAGATCGGGCCATTACCTTGGTACCGGCCCGGTAGAGACCTGGTGCTCCACGAGCAAGCACAGGTAAAGGCGGGGAAGTCGTGGCGGTATGCTGATCCGAGAACTGCGGCATGAAACAACTGAATTCGATCACGCAAATCGTCGCGGTGCTGGACTTCGAAACAACCGGGCTTTCGCCAAGTCTGGGCGACCGGGCTACGGAAGTTGCCGTCATCCTTTTGCGTGGCGGAGAAATCATTGACCGCTACCAGAGCTTGATGAATGCCGGCAGGCGGATACCCTCCGATGTGGTTGCCCTTACCGGCATTACGAACGACATGATCGCATCGGCTCCCCCGGTTTCGAAAGTCATGAGGGAGGTAGCAGCGTTCGTTGGACGTCATCCCGTTGTTGCGCACAACGCTGGTTTCGATCAGCGGTTTTGGCAAGCCGAACTCGGACTTCTTGGCGTTTCTGCTGAACACTCGTTTGCGTGCACGATGCTCGCTTCGAGGCGTATCTATCCCGAAGCCCCAAGTCACCGGTTGTCAACCTTGGCGGAGATGCTGCGACTGCCGACATCAGGTCGAGCTCACCGGGCGATGGTCGACGCTGAGATGGCCTGCCACCTCTGGTGTCGATTGCAATACGATATTGCTCAGGCTTATGGGCTAGAACGAATCGATCATGCGCTCATGGCGCGTCTGCAGAAGACCAGTAAGGCCAAGGTTGCGGCGTTCCTTCGTGGATTAGGTCCCGATAGGGTTTAACGCTGGAGCAACAGGATCGATACCGGCAGCGACGAGCTCGCGAGCTTCTGCACGAAAGCGCTGAGCGTCGGACAGACTAACGTCAGGGAAGCCGCCGATGGAGAGAAGGCGCTCCTTGCCATCGCCCCTGAACTTGTATCGCCAGAGCTTGCTTCCGCCGCGAAGAGGTGGCTTGCTCGTTGGGCCGAGTTGGTGACTGGACGGTTGCCGCTATTCCCGCGCCCGTCCTACCCTGGCCGGACCCTGGCAGGATTTTGCGGGCCGAGGCGGCACGACCCGTGGTTGTGACGGCGTGCGGCGAGGACGATCGGACGGTTTCTAAAAGGGGACGCCAGGGCGTCGGCGTCCACATCGACTACAATCTCGCCTTCGCCCACCATTCACCCATCGTCTGTCAGGAATCCGCTGGTGTCTCAAGCTGCCCCCGACCCTCAAGCCGAGCCTATCGCCGCCGAACCCGCTCACGTCCAGCCGTCGCCCACCGCGCCCGCGAAAAAGCGCAGCAAGCGCGAGCGCCGCGCAGAAAAGCGCGCCGCCATCGAAGCCTCGGTCGCTCATGCCCCTATTATCGAGATCGAGTCGCTCGACATGGAGGCGCGCGGCGTCGGCCGCACCGTTACCGAGACGGGCGAGCCCGGCAAGGTGATCTTCGTCGAAGGCGCGCTGCCGGGCGAGCGCGTGACCTACCTGAGCTACCGCAAGAAGCCGACGTTTGAACAGGCGCAGGTGGTGAACGTGCTGCGCGAGAGCGCGATCCGCACGAGGCCGCAGTGCGCGTTCTTCGGGACCTGCGGCGGCTGCTCGATGCAGCATCTCGACGTGCGCGCGCAGATCGCCGTCAAGCAGCGCGTGCTCGAAGACAACCTGATGCACCTCTCGAAGGTACGCGCCGAGACGATGTTCCGGCCGATTCACGGGCCCTCGTGGGGCTACCGTTATCGCGCGCGTCTCACGGTGCGCAACGTGCCGAAGAAGGGCGGCGTGCTCGTCGGCTTCCACGAGAAGAAGAGCAGCTACGTGGCCGACATGACGAGCTGCGAAGTGCTGCCGCCGAACGTCTCCGCGATGCTCGTGCCGCTGCGTCATCTCGTGGCCGCGCTGTCGATTCGTGACCGCATGCCGCAGATCGAACTCGCTGTCGGTTCGAGCGTGACGGCGCTCGTGCTGCGCATTCTCGAGCCGCTCACGGCCGCCGACGAAGACCTTCTGCGCGTATTCGCCGACGAGCACAACGTGCAGTTCTGGCTGCAGCCGAAGGGCCCGGATTCGGTGTTCCCGTTCTATCCGCTGGACAAGGAACTGGACTACACGCTGCCCGAATTCGGCATTCGCATGCCGTTCAAGCCGACGGACTTCACGCAGGTCAATCACCAGATCAACCGCGTGCTGGTGGGCCGCGCGCTGCGCCTGCTCGCGCCGGAGCCGGGCGACCGCGTGCTCGACCTGTTCTGCGGCATCGGCAACTTCACGCTGCCGCTCGCGCGTCTCGCGCGAGAAGTGGTGGGGATCGAAGGCAGCGACACGCTGACGGCCCGGGCGCTCGACAATGCGCGCGCCAACGGCGTGGACGGCCATACGTCGTTCGCGTGCCGCAACCTGTTCGAAGTCACCGCCGACGACATTCGCGCGCTCGGTCACTTCGACAAGTTCCTCGTCGACCCGCCGCGCGAGGGTGCGCTCGCCGTTTCGCAGGCGCTTGCGGAAATCGCGCAGAGCGGCAACGGGCCGCTGCCCAAACGCATCGTCTACGTGTCGTGCAGCCCCGCGACGCTCGCGCGCGATGCGGGCGTGCTCGTCAACGAGGCCGGTTACCGGCTCAAGGGCGCGGGTGTCGTCAACATGTTCCCGCACACGTCGCACGTGGAGTCGATTGCGTTGTTCGAGCGCGATTGAAGAGGGTCGCGCAGTGCGCGGCCATCAGTGAAAAGCAAAACGCCACGGAAATTTCGTGGCGTTTTGCTTTTCCGTGACGTTTCTTCTGCGGCGCACATCGCGCGAGGGCCCTGTGGCTTCATCGTGGCGAGCGTTGGCGCAGTTTCCCGGGCTGGGTGCTCAAGCCGTCAATTGCCAGCCGCCTGGTTTAATACGCGGACGGCCCGCCGCTCGGGCGGATTGGCTGCTTTCCTGCGCGGCAGCGCGCGAGGAAACTTGGGGAAGGGTTGTGCAGGGTGCGAGGCGACGAAAATCTTCACTACACGTCGCCCGCAAAGGCTCAAAGAAGCATTGCGGGCGACAGTCAATGCGAGACGATTACCAGATCTGCCACCACGACTTGTCGTCCTTGCCGGGGCGCGCGTGGCCGGTGATGTACGGGCTGTCCGGGAAGGTGGCGGCGAGCACGCGACGGGTGTCGTCGGCGAGCTGCGGCTGATCGAGTCTCTGGTACGAGAGAATCATGATGTGCAGCGCGTCTTCGATCGCCGGCGCGCTCTTGTATTCCTGAAGCGCGAGCTGCGCGCGGTTGATGGCGGCCACATAGGCGCCGCGGCGGTAGTAGTACTCGGCCGCGTGTACTTCGTGCGACGCCAGCGCGTTCACGATATAACGCATGCGCTGTGCCGCGTCCGGTGCGTACTTGCTTTGCGGATACTTGTCGACCACGACCTTGAACGCGTCATACGCTTCGCGAAGCGACTTCGGATCGCGCTCGCTCATGTCCTGGCCTGAGAAGCGGCCGAACAGACCCAGGTCGTCGTTGAAGTGGATCATGCCCTTGAGATAGTACGCGTAGGCAATGTCCGGGTGATCCGGGTGCAACTGGATGAAGCGGTTGATGGCCTGGTCGGCGGCGTCGTTCTCGTTGTCCTTCCAGTTGCAGTAGGCCACGTTGATTTGCGCCTGCTGGGCGAAGTGGCCGAACGGGTCGCGGCCCTGGAGCGACTCGAAGTATTTCGCGCATTTGCCCCAGTCGCCGCCGGAGAGCGCGTCCTGGGCCTCCGTATATAATTTGTTGTTGTTCCACGCAGCCGTTTCGTCGGTCTTTTCCGGCAGGCCGTGACAGGCCGCGACCACGGCGAGCGCGGCGCCGCAGGCAGCAAGGCGAACGATGTCGCCAATCTTGCCGAGCGTTCGTGCTCGCGCCACGCGCATTGCGTTTCGGGCCACCGCATGTTGGGCCAGTTTCGTAATCGTGTTCAAGGCTCGCATTTATCCAGTCCAGCTTCAGGTCCACAGGTGACCCAGACTCAATGACCCGTTCAGTTATTCCGGGGGCCGGCGCTCCCGGCGCCCAAAACAGCATCAGCGATTATAGCCTGGGCAATGCGCCCGATGACGCAGCCTCCCGCGAGGCGCTTGACGACGAGCTTGCCGGCAAGGAAGCCCGCGGCGCGGCGCGTACGCGCGGCGGCGAAGCCCCGCGCTCGGTTCAGGTGCCCGATGAACTCGCCGGCGAACGCCTCGACAAGGTGCTCGCGAAGGTGTTTCCGGAGTTTTCCCGCAGCCGCCTGCAAGGCTGGATCGAGGAGCAGCGCGTGCGCGTGGACGGCAAGCCGGCCAAGGTGCGCCAGCCGGTGCCGCTCGGCGCGACCATCGACCTCGTGCCCGACCTCCTGCCCGAGCAGCTCGCGTTTACGCCCGAGCCGGTGCCGCTCGACATTGTCTACGAAGACGACGCCATCGTCGTCATCAACAAGCCCGCGGGGCTCGTCGTCCATCCGGCTGCGGGCAACTGGAGCGGCACGATCCTCAACGGCCTGCTGCACCGCTACGGCGAAGCGGCGGCGGGGCTGCCGCGCGCGGGCATCGTCCATCGTCTCGACAAGGAGACTTCCGGGCTGATGGTCGTCGCGCGAACGCTCGAAGCACAGACCGATCTCGTGCGTCAGTTGCAGGCGCGCACGGTGAAACGCCGCTATCTCGCGCTCGTGTGGGGCAATATGCCCGACGAAGGCACGATCGACGCGCCCATCGGCCGCGACCCGCGCGAGCGCACGCGCATGGCGGTGGTGAAGGGCGCTTCGGGCAAGCCCGCGCGCACGCATTTCAGGCGCATCGACAAGACGCTCTGGCACAACCAGCCCGTGAGCGCGATCCACTGCGACCTCGAGACCGGCCGCACGCACCAGATCCGCGTGCATTGCGCGCACATCGGCCATCCGCTGCTGGGCGATCCCGTGTATGGCCACGCGCGCGGCAAGCGCTCGGTCGCGACGCTGCCCGGCGGTTTCGCGCGCCAGGCGCTGCACGCGTGGCGCCTTGGCCTCGTGCATCCGGTGACGGGTCGCGCAATGCAGTGGCGCGCCGAAGTCCCCGACGACATGGACGCGCTGATCGAGGCGCTTGGTTTCGGCAGCGAGGAAGACGAGGACGAGCACGGCTTCGACGACGACATGTTCGACAGCGCCTACACCGACGAGGGCTACGTGATCGGCGGCGACGAAGACGACTACGCCGACGAAGACGACTACGCGGACTATGCGGGCGAAGAAAGCGACGAAGAAAGCGGCGAAGACGACCCGCACGACGAGGACAAGCACGCATGACGCCCAGCCCGGAACTGATATCCGCCGACTTGCTGCAGCCCGACTGGCAAGTTTCGCCGCGCGTGCGTGCGCTGGTGACGACGCGCAACGGCGGCGTGAGCGAGCCGCCGTTCGGGCGCTGGCAGGCGGCGCGCGGCGAGGAGGAGAGCGGCGAAGGCCTCGAATTGCCCGGCGGCCTGAACCTTGGCCGGGGTTCGGGCGATGATCTCGAACATGTCGAGGCGAACCGCGCACGACTGCTCGCGCACGCGGGCGTGCCAGCCGCATGGCTCAAGCAGATCCACGGGCCGTTCGTGGTCGACGCCGGCGCGGCGCTCGAAGCCGCGCGCGCGGGTGCGCCGCTCGAAGCCGACGCCAGCGTCACCGCCGAGCCCGGCATCGCCTGCGCGGTGATGGTGGCCGACTGCATGCCCGTCTTGTTCTGCGACGGCGCGGGCCGTGCCGTGGGCGCTGCGCACGCGGGGTGGCGCGGGTTGGCCGCGGGCGTCATCGAGCGCACGGCCGGGCGCGTCGCTGCGCTCGCCGGCTGCCTGAGCGCCGAGCTCCATGCCTATCTCGGCCCCGCGATCGGGCCGGCGGCCTTCGAGGTCGGCGCAGACGTGCGTGACGCGTTCATGTCCCAGGTGGAGCATGTGGACGCGGCACAACGCGATGCGCACCGCGCGGCGACCGAGGCAGCGTTCGTTGCGCGGCCCGATGCGGGCGGGAAGTACCTTGCCGATCTTCCGGCACTGGCGAGGCTTCGGCTCGACGCGCACGGCGTGCGTCATGTGAGCGGCGGCGACCTGTGCACGGTCACGTTGCGCGAGCGCTTTTACTCCTATCGGCGCGACCGCGTCACGGGTCGCATGGCCGCGCTGATCTGGCTCCAGCCCTGAACAATGCTGCTCGCGCCGCCGCCCTGCTGAGGACGGCGGCGGCGCCACGTCGCGCACTTTCCATGCTTCTTTGCTGCACTGCAGCTATTCTCGCGAGCCCCATTGTCCGATGCGCGACATATCCAGTCGCCGATCGCCTCATTGCACTGCAAGCGCTTGCCCTCACGGTAAATTTTTGCGCGCCATCCGGCACGGCGAAGCGACGCGCCAGTTAAACAATTGATTACATCGGGAAAACGATAATTAAAAAAATATCGCAGTGCGGCAAAATCGGGCACAAGCATTGACACGCTTTGCAATGGGGAGCAAAAATGTCCCTCACCCACGGGACAGGACGTGACGAGTGCCGCAACGGCGCCCGTATGCGTACCACCTGCCTCTCAACCAGTCCTTCGGGACACATCGGTCAAAAGCAGGCATGACGGCATCTCAACGTTCCAAGACTGCCCCGGGCACGGGCGCTTCCACTGATGGTGCAACGCGCTTCACCCAGCCTTTCGCTCCCGACGCAGCCGGCATGCAGCAATATCTCGACGCGTGGACGAACGCCTGGAAGAGCGCACTGAATGCTGCGCAGCAAACCGGCGGAGCGGCGCAGCAAGCGCCCATCGCGGGACTCACGGGCAACTGGTGGCCGCCCGCGGCCAACGGTGCTCCGCAGAGCCCCTTCGGCGCGGCGAATCCGTTCGGCGCAGCGAATCCGTTCGGCGCAGCGAATCCGTTCGGCGTGGCGAACCCGTTCGAAGGTTTCAAGCTTCCCACAGCGTCGATCGAGCCCACGCGCTTGCAGCACCTGCAAGCGGAGTACTCGCGCGATGCGCTCGACCTGCTGCGTCAGGCCACCGATGCCACGCCCAAGGCGCCTGAACTCAAGGATCGGCGCTTCAGTTCCGAGGCCTGGAAGGCGACGCCCGGCTATGCATTCACGGCCGCGTGGTATCTGCTGAACGCGCGCTATCTGCATGAGCTCGTCGACGCGATCGACACCGATCCGAAAACGCGCGAACGCATTCGCTTCGCCGTGCAGCAGTGGACCGCAGCCGCTTCGCCCAGCAATTTTCTCGCGCTCAATCCCGACGCGCAGCACGCCTTGCTCGAAAGCCATGGCGAAAGCCTGCGCCAGGGCGTGATGAACCTGCTCGGCGACATGACGCGCGGAAAGATCTCGCAAACGGACGAATCGCGCTTCGTCGTCGGCCGCAATCTCGCGACCACCGAAGGCTCGGTTGTGTTCGAGAACGAACTGTTCCAGCTGATCCAGTACAAGCCGCGTACGCCCACCGTGCGCGAGCGGCCGCTTTTGATCGTGCCGCCGTGCATCAACAAGTACTACATCCTCGATCTGCAGCCCGAGAACTCGCTCGTCGCGTATGCGCTGGACCAGGGGCAGCAGGTGTTCCTCGTTTCGTGGCGCAACGGCGATGCGTCGATCGCTCACAAGTCGTGGGACGACTACGTCGAAGAGGGCGTGCTGACCGCCATCGAAACCACGCGCAGCATCAGCGGGCGCGAGCAGATCAACACGCTCGGTTTCTGTGTGGGCGGCACGCTGCTCGCCACGGCGCTGGCCGTTGCGGCGGCGCGCGGCGAGCATCCCGCTTCGTCGATGACGCTGCTCACCGCGATGCTCGATTTCAGCGATACGGGCGTCCTCGACGTGTTCGTCGACGAAGCCCACGTGCAGATGCGCGAGCAGACCATCGGCGGCAAGAATGGCGCAACGCCTGGTCTCATGCGCGGCGTCGAGTTCGCGAATACGTTCTCGTTCCTGCGACCGAATGATCTGGTCTGGAATTACGTCGTCGACAACTATCTGAAGGGCCGCACGCCCGCGCCGTTCGACCTGCTGTTCTGGAACAGCGACTCGACGAGCCTGCCAGGCCCGATGTACGCGTGGTATCTGCGCAATACGTATCTGGAGAACAAGCTGCGCGAGCCCGGAGCGCTCACGGTGTGCGGCGAGGAAGTGGACCTCTCGCGCATCGACGTGCCGACCTTCATCTACGGCTCGCGCGAGGATCACATCGTGCCGTGGCGCACGGCCTATGCATCGGTGCCGCTGCTCTCCGGGCCGCTGAAATTCGTGCTCGGCGCGTCGGGTCATATCGCGGGCGTCATCAACCCCGCGTCGAAGAACAAGCGCAGCTTCTGGAGCATCGAGGCCGACGCGAAGCATCTGCCCGAAGAGGCCGACGACTGGTTTGCCGAAGCCGGGGAAAAGCCCGGCAGCTGGTGGCCAACCTGGGCCGAATGGCTCGATCAGTACGGTGGCAAGAAGGTAAAGCCGCGCGCGCAGGCCGGTTCGGCGGAATTCCCCGAAATCGAGCCTGCGCCGGGGCGTTATGTGCAGCAGCGCGACTAATGCGCTTGCTGCGAAATGGGATTAACAACTTGACGGGCGGGCGCATTGCGCAAATTTGAACCGCTCGGAGGATCTGGAAATGACTGACATTGTGATCGTATCGGCCGCCCGTACGGCGGTGGGCAAATTCGGCGGCTCGCTGGCGAAGGTGGCGGCGCCCGAGCTGGGGGCGCT
>NZ_FMYQ01000007.1 GCF_900096975.1 Paraburkholderia lycopersici | reverse complement strand
AGTTCACGTTCCCATGCTTTAGCGATCTCTTTCATAGCCATATACACAGTAGTAGTACTAACTTAGTATACGAAACAATAACTACGGCTGTAGTGAAAACCGCCGTTGACAAATTGAGCTTCGCTCATCGACGTGATTCCCGACAACATCGAAATGCCATAGTCGGTGAGTCCGGGCGCGCACAGGATCAGGGTATCGACCGGGACCGGCAGGTATTTTGCCAGCTTCAAGGCAATGAACGCTCCAGCGCTATGGCCGAATAACCTTACCTCCGTAACATGCTGCCCGACGATGAAACTCGAGAGCACAGCCGCTTGCGCATCCGAGGCATATTTTCCGTCCGCTGGCTTGTCGCTAAAACCCGCGCCCATGAGATCGACAAGAATCGATCTGCATTCAGGGTATGGGCCGGAGGCTGCTACCGGCGGGTAGTCGCTGCTCGACGCACATCCCAATCCGTGAATGAAAACAAGCGGCCCCAAGGCGTTCTTCGTGGAATATAGATCCTGATAACGAAGGGTGTGTCCCCTGTCGTTCATGACGAAGGTATTCATCTATCCACCTGGAGGCAAACCCCGATCAAGGATACCCCCAGGAAGAGTCGCGCACGGCCACGTCATTCGAAATAAATGCGTTGCGCTTTTCGTGCCGGAAGCAAACTCAATACGCTTCCCGACAATGAAGCGCGAGATTTCAGAACTTGCCGCGCGATCAGCGATTCCCAGCGGCGCGTAGCGCCTCCGAAGGCCGCATGCCGAACATGCGCCGGTAGTCGGTGGCGAACTGGCTTAGATGCCAGAAGCCCCAGGCGGCGGCCACGTCCTGCACCGAACCGGCTGCCCGGCCGCACAGGTCGCGGCGCGCGCCGTTCAGGCGCAGCGCGCGCAGGTAGGTTGCGGGCGCCATGCCCAGCACGTCATGAAAGCAGTACTGGAGCGTGCGCCGGCTCACGTGCAACTGCTCGCAAAGCTCCGGCACGCCAACCGGCCGCGTGCGATGCGCGAGCACGTAATCGCGCGCCTGCGCAACGATCCAGCGGCGCCGCGAGCTGGATTCGACGACCGGCTCGCCGCTTCCCGTCAAGACCTCGAAGAGCGCGGCGAGCACTTCCGCCTGCATTTCGTTGCGCTCGAAATCCGAAAGCGGCGCATTCGACGCCGGGGCCCGCGCGTGGTCCTCGTCGAGACGACTCGCGAGGAGCGCGCGAAGACGCTCGATGCGCGCCGCTCCGGCTTCCACGACGGAGGCGCCCGGCAGACTTTCCTGAATCGAAGTGCGCTCGACCGAGGCCGCATAGCGCCGCAGCACGTCGCCGCGCACGACGACGCCGTAAATCGAGAATTGCGCCGGCGTGAGCAGTTCGAACTCGACGTTGCCAGGGCGCAGCGCGAACGCCCCCGCCCCGACAGGCTGTGAGTCGATGCGCACCCCGCCTTCGCGCGCAACCGGAATGCCGAACCAGTACGCGTCGCCGCGCACCTCGCACGCCTGGCGCAGCGTGTGGCTCGTGCTCTCGCGAAACACCTTCATGGTGTCGAGCGGCAGCTCCGTGAGCGTGCCGACGAAACGCCCCGCCGCGAGCTGGTCGTAAGTCTGCCGCCAGCCAACGAGGTTGCGCGCCTGCTCGTCGGCGTCGTGCGCAACGCTGATAACGGGGCGGCCCACCGGAATCGCCGCGCCCTGGGCGTTGCGTTGCGTTTCGTCGGCCGTGGCCTCGCCGCGCTCAGCCGTATCGTTCATTGTTGCCTCCCAGCACGCGCCTGCTTTGATCGGACGTTGCATGACGCAAGAGTCGCGCCAGCGCGAACGGTATGCGGAAAGGCCAAGACGACGCGGCGCGGCCCGCTGCGCCACGACCGCAATTCGTCGCCACGGATGCACAACCCAGGTGCGCGCCGGCGCGGCGCATCGCATGTCGTGCCGGATGCCGGGGCATACCGCACGCTCACGCCGCCGTGAGCTTCCCGCCCTGCGCGCCCGCAGGCAGCGTCGCGTCGCTGTCGTCTTTCAGCCCGACGCCGGTCAACCCGAGCCGCCGGGCATGCGTGAGGAGGTAATGGAGCTTGTGCGCGGCGGCCTCATAGGACAGGCCTTCGGGCCGCACATTGGAGATGCAGTTGCGCTGCGCATCATGGCAGCCCACCTTCGGCGCATAGGTGAGATAGACACCGAGACTGTCGGGCGAGCTGAGTCCGGGCCGCTCGCCGATCAGCATCGCCACGAGCTTCGCGCCCAGCAGCTCGCCAATCTCGTCGCCGAGCGCCACGCGGGCCTGCCGCGCGACGACCACAGGGCCGATGCGCCAGCCCGCCAGGCGCGCACGCGCGGCGAGCAACAGCGGCACGGCCTGCTTTGCGGCGGCGAACGCCGAAAGACCGTCGCCGATCACGAACACGACGTCGGGCGGCTCGCCCCTGAGCAAGCCCGCCGCCCCCACCAAGCCCGCCGAACCCGCTAGCTCCATCGAGCCGGCCAGCGCGACCCGGCTCGCCTCGGACAAACGCCGCCCGAGATCCGGCCTGCGCAGATAGTGCTGGCGGTCCGGCGCGGCGCTCTGAACGCCGAGCGTGGCGAAACCCTCCGCTTCGAGCGCGCGCCGCAACGCTTCGGCGTCGAGCGGTTGATGTACGGCATCGCGCGCCTGGGCGTGCGACAAATTGAAGGCCAGCAGCGGCGCGGTCGGCAAACCATTGCCCGCGCGCCCGAGCGCAATGCGCGCGTTCGTGAACGCCTTCAGGCCGCCCCACGGGTTCTTTTCGACAGCGTCGCTCATGCGTCGATCCCCATCCATTCGTGCGCGCCCGCGAGCAGCGGCACGCGTGCCGAGCCAGGCAGCAACGCGCCTTTCGCGTCGGCAATCTCCATCGTCTCCAGCCACTCCTCGAACTCCGGCGCGCGGCGCAGTCCGAGCAGGTCGCGCACGTAGAGCGCGTCGTGAAACGACGTGCTCTGGTAGTTGAGCATCACGTCGTCGGCGCCCGGAATGCCCATGATGAAGTTGATGCCCGCCGCGCCGAGCAGCGTGAGCAACGTGTCCATGTCGTCCTGGTCGGCTTCCGCGTGATTCGTGTAACAGATGTCGCAACCCATGGGCACGCCCAGCAGCTTGCCGCAGAAATGATCTTCGAGGCCCGCGCGGATGATCTGCTTTCCGTCATACAGGTACTCGGGGCCGATGAAACCCACCACCGTATTGACGAGGAACGGCTCGAATTTGCGCGCGACCGCATAAGCTCGCACCTCGCACGTTTGCTGGTCCACGCCGTGATGCGCGTTCGCCGAGAGCGCGCTGCCCTGCCCCGTCTCGAAGTACATGAGGTTGTCGCCCACCGTGCCGCGCCCGAGCGCCAGCGCCGCCTCGCGCGCCTCGGCGAGCAGCGCGAGCGAAATGCCGAAGCTCGCGTTCGCTTTTTCGGTACCCGCAATCGACTGGAATACGAGATCGACCGGCGCGCCTTTTTCGATCGCCGCGATCGTGTTGGTGACGTGCGTGAGCACGCACGACTGCGTGGGCACGCGGTAGCGCTCGCGAAAGCCGTCGATCATCGTGAGCAGCTTGACGATGGCCGCGAGACTGTCCGTTGCCGGATTGATGCCGATCATCGCGTCGCCGCAGCCGTACATCAGGCCGTCGAGCATCGAGGCGGCGATGCCCTTCACGTCGTCCGTGGGATGGTTCGGCTGCAGACGCACCGACATGCGCCCCGGCAAGCCGACGGTATTGCGAAAGCGCGTGACCACGGGGCGCTTTTTCGCCACCGCGATCAGGTCCTGATTGCGCATGAGCTTCGACACCGCCGCGACCATCTCGGCCGTGAGGCCCGGCGCGAGACGCTCGAGCGCTTCGGTATGCGCGGCGCCCGAAAGCAGCCAGTCGCGAAAGTCGCCCACCGTGAGGTGCGAAACGGCGGCGAACGCCGCTGCGTCGTGGCCGTCGACGATGAGGCGCGTGACCTCGTCATCCTCGTAGGGGATCAGGGCCTCCGAGAGGAACGCCTTGAGCGGCACCGCGGCAAGCGCCATTTTCGCGGCGACGCGCTCCTCCTCGCTCGCCGCCGCCACGCCCGCGAGCTGGTCGCCGGCGCGCAGCGGGCTTGCCTTGGCAAGCAGCGTCCTGAGGTCCGCGAAGCGGTAGGTGCGCGCGCCGATCGTCTCCGTATAGTTCATGCGATGGACTCCTGCAAAACCAGCGGCTCACTCCTCGAGCAGCGCCTCATCCGGGATGGCCTCGCGCTGGGTGCGCGTGGCAAGGAAATACGCATAGCCGAGCGCGAGAAACGCTACGAACACGGCCGCGACGAGCGCATTGAAATACACCATGGTGCCAAGGCACACGAGCGCCGCCACGAGCGCGAATGCCGGGAAAAACGGGTACAGCGGCGCACGGAACGGCCGGTCCATTGCCGGCTGCGCGCGACGCAGCTTGAAGAGCGCCGCCATGCTCACAATGTACATCACGATCGCGCCGAACACCGACATCGTGACGATGTTGGCCGTGAGCGTCTGGCCGCCGAACTGGATCAGCTCGTCGCTGTAGATCGCCGCGATGCCGACCACGCCGCCCGCGAGAATCGCGCGATAGGGCGTCTTGAAGCGCGGATGGATCTTCGCGAGCCACGCGGGCAGATATCCTTCGCGGGCGAGCGCGAAAATCTGCCGCGAATAGCCGAGGATGATGCCGTGAAACGAGGCCACGAGACCGAAGAGCCCGAGCCACACGAGCATGTGCATCCAGCCGCTGTGCTCGCCCACGATGAACTTCATGGCCTGCGGCAGCGGGTCGTTGATATTGGCGAGCTTCGTCCAGTCGCCGGCGCCGCCCGCGAACACCATCACGCCGACGGCAAGCGCGACGAGCGTAAGAATGCCGGCCACATAGGCGATGGGAATGGAGCGGCGCGGGTTCTTCGCTTCCTCCGCGGCCATGGCGACGCCTTCGATCGCGAGGAAGAACCAGATCGCGAACGGGATGGCGGCGAACATGCCGTGAAAAGCGCCAGGCGAGAAGTGATCGCTGCCCGACCAGCCGCCCTTGAGAAAGTTGGACCACGCAAAGCCCGGCGACACCACGCCCATGAACACGAGCAGTTCGAAGATGGCGAGCAACGTGACGATCAGTTCGAAGGTCGCCGCGATCTGAACGCCCACGATGTTGAGCGCCATGAACACGAGATAGGCGCCCATGGCCGCATGCTTCGGTTCCAGCCCGGGAAACTGCACGTGCAGGTACGCACCGATCGCGAGCGCGATGGCGGGCGGCGCGAACACGAATTCGACGAGCGTGGCCGCGCCCGCGAGATAGCCGCCCGTGGGCCCGAACGCGCGGCGCGCGTAGGCGAAGGGTCCACCCGCATGCGGGATGGAGGTCGTCAGCTCGGTGAAACTGAAGATGAACGTGGCGTACATGGCCGCCACGAAAAGCGCTGTGACGACGAAGCCAAGCGTGCCTGCGCTGGCCCAGCCATAGCTCCAGCCGAAATATTCGCCGGAAATCACGAGGCCGACTGCGATGCCCCACAACTGCCACGTGCCGAGCGTCTGCTTGAGCGCCGGCTCGCCTGCCTTGCTGCCCGTTGCGGGGCGTGCGTTCGACTCGCGTTGCATGGTTCTCTCCCTCTGTGTGGCCCGGGCGGCCGGCCTTGGCCGCCTCGGGAGTGGAACCATGCTATTGGGTCATTAATCGACCTGTTATCGAAATTCGGCAAACCTCGGCCGCGCTTCGAACGAGCGCTGCGGCGGCCGTTCGCGCCGTGCCTCGCGGCATCCGCCCCCGGGCGCAGCTACAGCAGCGGGTCCATGTGCTCGACCTGCTGCGCGAAGCGCTGCTTGTCCTCGCCCTGCAGCGGATCGCGATGCGGCAGGTCGACGGTGAGCGGATCCTGCGCGATCTGGTCCACGTGCACCTCGTAGTGCAGATGGGGACCGGTCGCCCAGCCCGTCGCGCCCACGTAGCCGATCACCTGCCCCCTGTGTACCGCCTGCCCTGCCTTCAGATGCTTCGCGAAGCGCGAGAGATGCGCAAAAGTCGTCGAGTACGGGCCGAAGTTTTCGAGCTTCACGACCTTGCCGTAGCCCGTCTCCCAGCCGGCGAACGTCACCGTGCCGCGCGCGGTCGCGTGAACGGGCGTGCCGGCCGGCGCCGCGAGATCGACGCCCTCGTGCGGCTGGATGCGATGCGTGACGGGATCGAGCCGGCGCAACGCGAAGTGCGAGGAAACTCGCGAGAATTTCAGCGGATAGCGCGAGAACGATGGCGCGGCGGCGTGCCCGTCGGCCGAATAATAGAAGGCCTTGCCCGCGAGATTGCGATACAGGAAGAGATCGTGCGAGACCTTGCCCGTGGAGACGCGGATCGCGACAGGCGTGCCGCTCGAAGATTGTTTGTCTCGCGTCGTCCCGGCGCGCGCGTCATCACGAAAAACGAAGCGGATTTCGCTGCCGCGCTGCAGGTCGAGCCGTCCGTCGAATGCATGCGCGAGCCGCGCGGTCGTCGCCGCGTCGACGCCAAGTCGCTGCGCTGCCTCGGCGAAGCCATGGTCGATCACGGCGGTTTCCACACGAAATGCCGGTGCGCGCTCAGGCGGCGCGCTGGCCGCCACGGGCTGCGACGCAGCGACATCGGCCGAAGCCGCTGGGGTCACGCTTGCCGTTTCGGATAACGAATCATCTGAACCTGGGCCAGCGGGTCTGTGCACGAGCCAGACCGCGCTCATCAAACCGATTGCGGACACGACGACAAGTTTTCCCGCGAAGCCCGGGGACGCCGCTATTGCACGTAAAGCCATGAATCGCATGCCGGATTGCAGAGTACAAGAGCACTGGCCCCTGCAACGCTTTTGAAATGGCATCGACAGATGTCGATGAATGAACGTGCGAAAGTAATTGGGCTTTCTTAAACGAGGCTTAAGGCGCATGCAGCAAGAAGGCCCTACTGTTCCGCTACTTTTTTATAAATTGGGAAAATATACCGATCTTACTAATCAGGAAACCTTATCAATTTCCGGAAATGACATATCGAACCCAGTTTAACGTCATAAGTGAATTCACGATTGCTACCCCAAGGTAGACGCCCCTAATCGAATGCCCTATACTGATCTCGTTTCGATCACAACCAGGTTGTTCTCCGGCGAGTCGAGATGCAAGGTCCACCATGAAGGACCGCCGCGTCGCGATCGCCACTCAAGCGGGCCTCCGGCCCTCGCGTAGCGGCTCAAGCCCTTGCGCATCCATGCCGTCCTCAGACGGTACCCTGCTTCAGCGCGCATCGATGTGCTCGACGCCGCTGAGCTGAACATGACAACCAGAAGAACGCGCAAGCGCGTTCTTGCGACTGCCGCCACGTAGCCATCGTGCGCGGGCGGCAAGCTGTTTCCGTCAGTTCAAATCGCGGCCATGCCGGTGCCGGGATCACGAACTTCCTTAGCGGCGCCTCGAGCATGCTCTCAGGCGTCCCCGCCGCGCGGCCACGCGCCCGCGGCATCGAAACAAGGAGGCGCATCTTCATGACTCGACGCTCTGCCCTGCTCGCGGGCAGCCTCATCGCCCTTGCCCTGATCGCGTGGGCACTATCGCGCGCCATCGGCGCCGATACCTGGCGCAACCATGCAGGCGATCTCGCTTACTACACCGGGCGGCATCTGCTGCTCGTCGGCTATTCGATGGCGCTCGCCGTCGCCATCGGCGTGCCGGCGGGCGTGCTGCTCAGCCGGCCGCGCTTTACGCGCCAGGCCGAACGCTTCATGCAGATCTTCAACGTGGGCAATACGATTCCATCGCTCGCGGTGCTCGCCATCGCGCTCGGCGTGTTCGGCATCGGCGACGCCCCCGCCGTGGTCGCGCTGTTTCTCGCCTCGCTGCTGCCCATCACGCGCAATACCTGCGAAGGCGTGAAGAACGTGCCCGCCGCGCTGCGTGAAGCGGCGCGCGGCATCGGCATGACGAGCTGGCAGTCGCTCACGCGCGTCGAATTGCCCAATGCGCTGCCCATCATCGTCGGCGGGGTACGCACGGCGCTCGCGATCAACGTGGGCACTGCGCCGCTCGCCTATCTGATCGGCGCGGACAGCCTCGGCTCGCTAATTTTTCCGGGCATCTATCTGAACGATCAACCCTTGCTGCTGCTCGGCGCTGCGTTCACGGCCGCGCTTGCGCTCGTGCTCGACGGCATGGTCGCGGCAGGCAGCCGCCAGTGGCTCTCGCGTCACGGAGGGCTCGCATGATGCTCACGTCGCCATGCAAGCGGCTAGGCCGCTTCGTTCGGGCATGCCTGGTCGGCACAGCGTTCGTGGCGGCCGCCACGAACGCATTCGCGCAGCAAAAGCTCGTGCTGGGCGCGAAAAACTTCACCGAGCAATACGTGCTCGCCGAAGTCACGGCGCAATACCTTCGCTCGCGCGGCTATGCCGTCGAAGTGCGCTCGGGACTCGGCAGCACGCTCATGCGCAGCGCGCTCGAAAACGGCCAGTTCGATCTCGTGTGGGACTACACGGGCACCGCGGCGCTCGTCTACGACAAGCTCCAGGAAAAGCTCTCGCCCGAGGCCATGTATGAGCGCGTGAAGGCGCTCGACGCACCGCGCGGTCTCGTATGGCTCGACGCCTCGCCGCTCAACGACACCTATGCGTTAGGCGTGCCAGGCAGATTCGCGCAGGAACGGGGCATAACCACGGTCTCGCAGCTCGCGCAAACGTTGAAGAGCGACCCTGACGCCACGCGCTACGTGTTCGGCATGGACGCCGAATTCGCGAATCGCCCGGACGGCCTCAAGCCGCTGCTCGCCACCTACGACATGAGCTTCCGCCGCTCGCAGATGAAGCAGATGGACCCCGGCCTCGTCTACACGGCGCTGCACAACAACCAGTTGAAGATCGGTCTCGTCTACACCACCGATGGCCGCGTGAAAGGCTTCGGCATCGTGCCGCTCGAAGACGACAAGCACTTCTTCCCGCCATACAACGCCACGCCCGTCGTACGCAAGGAAGCGCTCGAACACAATCCCGGGCTGGCCGCGCAGCTCAACGCGCTTTCCGCCGCCCTCAACAACGACGTGATGCAGGACATGAACAAGGCCGTCGACCTGGACGGCAAGTCCGCCCGGGAAGTCGCGGCGCAGTTCCTGCGCACACATCCGCTCCCTTGATGGAGGCCGCATGAACGTATTCGACTATCTCGCTTCGAGCTGGCCCGAGCTGCTGCAACTCACGCTGCAGCACGTCTACCTCGTGGGCATCGCCGTGGGCTGCGCGATCGCGGCAGGCGTGCCGCTCGGCGTGCTCATCAGCCGCCACGACTGGCTCGCGGCGCCCCTGCTCGGCCTCGCGACCGTGATCCTCACGCTGCCTTCCATTGCCCTCTTCGGCCTGATGATTCCGGTGTTCTCGCGCTTTGGCCAGGGCATCGGCGCGGTGCCCGCCATCACCGCCGTGTTCCTCTACTCGCTGCTGCCCATCATGCGCAACACCTACCTCGCGCTGCGCAACGTGGACGCGGGCATCAAGGAAGCCGGCACCGGCATCGGCATGACCTCGTGGCAGCGCCTGCGCCTCGTCGACCTCCCGCTTGCCGTGCCCGTGATTCTCGCGGGCGTGCGCACGGCGGTCGTGATGAACATCGGCGTGATGACGATTGCCGCCGTGATCGGCGCGGGCGGGCTCGGTACGCTCATCGTTCGCGCCATCGGCCAGAGCAGCATGATGAAGCTGCTCGTGGGCGCCGTGCTCGTGAGCGTGCTCGCGATCGTCGCCGACCTGTTGCTGCAGAGGCTGCAACGCGCATTGACACCGAAAGGAGTACAGAAGACATGATCGAACTCGACCAGCTCACGAAGACCTTCACGCAAAAAGACGGCCAGGCCGTGCGCGCCGTCGACGCGGTGAGCCTTTCGGTGGACGAAGGCGAAATCTGCGTGTTCCTCGGCCCCTCGGGCTGCGGCAAGACCACCACGCTCAAGATGATCAACCGCCTGATCGAGCCGACCTCGGGGCGCGTGCTCATCCACGGCGAGGACACCACGGGACTGAACGAAGTGGATCTGCGCCGCCATATCGGCTACGTGATCCAGCAGATCGGTCTCTTTCCGAACATGACGATCGAAGAGAACATCACGGTCGTGCCGCGCCTGCTCGGCTGGGACAAGAAGCGTTGCGCCGGGCGCGCCGCCGAACTGATGTCGATGGTCGCGCTCGACCCGAAGCGCTATCTCAAGCGCTATCCGCGCGAGCTTTCGGGCGGACAGCAGCAGCGCATCGGCGTGATTCGCGCGCTGGCCGCCGATCCTCCCGTGCTGCTCATGGACGAACCGTTCGGCGCGGTCGATCCGATCAATCGCGAGTCCATTCAGAACGAGTTCTTCCAGATGCAGCGGCAACTGAAAAAGACCGTCATCATGGTGAGTCACGACATCGACGAAGCGATCAAGCTCGGCGACCGCATCGCGGTGTTCCGGCGCGGCAAGCTCGTGCAATACGATCACCCCGACACGCTGCTCGCGCGCCCGCACGACGACTTCGTCGCGCAGTTCGTGGGCCAGGACAGCACGCTCAAGCGCCTGCTGCTCGTGAAGGCAGGCGACGCGGCCACGCAACCGGAAACCGCGCGTATGGAGACGCCGCTCGCGCAAGCGTTCGCCGCCATGGACGAATCCGATTGCCGCTACCTCACCGTGCTCGACGACGCGCGTCGTGCGCTCGGCTTCGTGGCGCGCCGCGCGGCACGCGGAGCGCAGGGCGTGTGCGGCGAGCGCATCACGCCGTTCCCGGCAACCGTTTCCGTCGACGACAACCTGCGCGTCGTGCTCTCGAAGATGTACCAGTTCCGCGCCGCCTGGATGCCGGTGCTCGACCCCGAAGGCGCCTACGCGGGTGAAATCACGCAGGATTCGATCGCCGACTATCTGAGTTCCGGCCGCTCGCGCCGGCAGACCGGGCAACCGCCGAGCGCGGCGGCGCAGCCCGCGGCCGCCACTGCAAGAGCGGGATGACGCCCTGGAACGTCGTACGCAAACCGGCCATCACGCTGCGCCCGCCTTCGGGCGCGATATCGCGCACCACGGAACTCGCATAACGCACGTCCTGATGCGTGGGATTATCGCCGCGCCGATACGCCAGCCAACTGGTTGCGCCCGCGAGGCGGCGCGCGCCGGTCGCGTACAGTTCGTGGAAAGTCGGCGCGCGCCCGGTATATGCCACGTTGCCGCCCCTAACCGTGGCGGGCGTGAGCTTGTAGCGCGCGCCCGCCAGGGCGATCAAGGCACTCCTGCGAAACTCCTATAATCGGCAATCGAACCGGCGGCGGCCGGGGCCGCGCACTCCCCGTCCCGCCGCCGCGCATTTTGGATTTTGGTACGCAAAGAGGAACGCCGCATGTATATCGCCATGAACCGCTTCAAGGTCGCATTGGGCTCCGAGGCCGCATTCGAGGAAGTCTGGGCAACCCGCGACACGCACCTGAAAGAGGTGCCGGGCTTCATCGAATTTCATCTGCTCAAGGGACCGCAGCGCGAAGACCACGTGCTCTACGCGAGCCACACGATCTGGGCGAGCCACGCGCACTTCGACGAGTGGACGCGCTCCGAAGCCTTTCGCGCGGCCCATCGCAATGCGGGCAATGCGGGCGGCGCGAACCGTCCGGTCTATCTCGGCCATCCCGAATTCGAAGGTTTCGAAGTGGTGCAGACGGTGAAGTAAGCGCCGCACGCAAACCTGGCGCGGCCGCGCCGGTAAAACCGCACACGCGCTGCGCCAAAGCTACCGGTTCGCAGTGCGCGCCGCGCACCGGCCACCAACGAAGCCGCGACCCGCGCTGGAATATGCAGATGTAAAAATGCCGCCAGGCCCCGCGCGCGCTGCTTCCCGCGGCCTTCTCCTTCCCTGGGGCCGGCGGCGCGCCCGAGCGCGCGCATCGGGCCCGGACCTTGCTTCAGAAATGCCCACGCCTTCGCGCGCATGTGCTCGCGCGCGCCCACGCCACTGCGTCCCAACCGTCGAGCCATGAAGAAGAAAACCGCTACCCGTATCGTAGAAGGACAGCCGTATCCGCTCGGCGCGACCTGGAACGGCCGCGGCGTGAATTTCGCGCTCTTCTCCGCAAACGCGACAAAGGTCGAGCTCTGTCTCTTCGACAGGAGCGGCGTGCGCGAACTGGAGCGCATCGCGCTGCCCGAATACACCGACGAAGTCTGGCACGTGTACCTGCCCGATCTCGAACCGGGCGCGATCTACGGGTATCGCGTACACGGGCCCTACGAACCCCAGGCCGGCCATCGATTCAATCCGAACAAGCTGCTGCTCGATCCCTATGCGAAGGCGCACGTGGGCGCGCTACGCTGGCATCCGGCCGTGTTCGGCTATACGATCGGCAGCCCCGACGGCGACCTCTCCTTCGACACACGCGACAGCGCGCGCTACGTGCCGCGCTGTCGCGTGGTCGATCAGACCTTCGCCTGGCATCACCCGCTGCGCGAGCGCGTACCGCGCGAGCGCACGATCGTCTACGAGACGCATGTGCGCGGCTACACGATCCGCCATCCCGAGGTCCCGCCCGAGGAGCGCGGCACCTTCGCGGGGCTCGCGCAAACACCGGTGCTCGAATACATTCGCGGGCTGGGCGTCACCAGCGTCGAGTTGCTGCCCGTGCACACCTTCGTGAACGATTCGCACCTGCTCGAGCGCGGCCTCACGAACTACTGGGGCTACAACACGATCGGCTTTTTCGCGCCGGATCCGCGCTATTCGGTGGGCGCGCACGGCTCGATCGACGAGTTCAAGAACATGGTGGACCGCTTCCACCAGGCAGGGCTCGAAGTCATACTCGACGTGGTCTACAACCACACTGCCGAAGGCAGCGAACTGGGCCCGACGCTCTCGTTCCGAGGCATCGACAATGCTTCGTACTACCGGCTTCCCGACGACCGCCGCTACTACATCAACGACACCGGCACGGGCAACACGCTCAATCTTTCGCATCCGCGCGTGCTGCAGATGGTCACCGACAGCCTGCGCTACTGGGTGCTCGAAATGGGCGTGGACGGCTTTCGCTTCGACCTCGCGACGATCCTCGGGCGCGAGCCGTACGGCTTCGACGAAGGCGGCGGCTTTCTCGACAGTTGCCGCCAGGACCCGATCCTCGCGAGCGTGAAGCTCATTGCCGAACCGTGGGACTGCGGGCCGGGCGGCTACCAGGTGGGCGGCTTCCCGCCTGGCTGGGCCGAATGGAACGACCGCTTTCGCGACACCACGCGCGCCTGGTGGAAGGGCGACGAAGGCAAGGCCCCCGACCTCGCCACGCGCCTGTGCGCCTCGGGCGACAGCTTCAACCGGCGCGGACGGCGGCCCTGGTCGAGCGTGAACTTCGTCACGGCGCACGACGGCTTCACGCTGCACGATCTCGTTTCCTACAACGAGCGCCATAACGAGGCCAACGGCGAAGCGAACCGCGACGGACATGGTGAAAACCTCTCATGGAACTGCGGCGCCGAAGGCCCGACCGACGCCCCGGAAATCCGGGCGCTGCGCGAGCGGCAGAAGCGCAACTTCCTCGCCACGCTGCTGCTTTCGCAAGGCACGCCGATGCTGCTGGCAGGCGACGAGTTCGGCCGCACGCAACGCGGGAACAACAATGCGTACTGTCAGGATAACGAAGTTAGCTGGGTGGACTGGGAAGGCATTGACGACTCGGGCCGCGCGCTCGCCGAGTTCGTTCGCAAGCTCACCGCGCTGCGCCACGCCCTGCCGGTGCTGCGGCGCAACCGATTTCTCATTGGCGAGCACAACGAAGCGCTCGACGTCACCGATGTCGAATGGCTCTCGCCCGCAGGCGTGCCGCTCGCAACGGAGCAATGGAACGACCCGGCCATGCGTTGCTTCGGCATGCTGATCGATGGACGGTCGCAGACGAGCGGCATCATGCGACTCGCCTCCGACGCGACCATGCTCATCGTGTTCAACGCCTATCACGACGTGGTGGATTTCACGCTGCCCACGGTACCCGGCAACGCTCAATGGAGCTGCCTCATCGACACGAATATGCCCGTGCGCGACGAGCTGCCCGAATTCGAAGCCGGTGATGTCTACCAGGTGACGGGCCGTTCTCTGCTGCTGTTCGCGCTGCACGCGCGCGGCGCGACGCAACGCGTGTTCGACCGGCTCGAGGAAAATCTCACGGGATGAACGGCATGGAGCGCCGTGTGCCAGCGGCAGCGCCGCCCGTGCGCTCGGCGACGCCTGGCGGGACGTGCGGCTAGCCGCACGTCACACGTCCATCGCCGCCATCATCTCGGCGCTCGGCGCGATACGCCAGGTATTGCGCCCGGCGCGCTTGGCCTCGTACATCGCGGCGTCCGCAAGACAGAGCGGGTCGTCGGCCAGCGCCTTGTTCTCCGCCCCGGTCGAGAGCACCATGCTCGCCGCGCCCATGACGCTCGCCGCCCCCGCGGCGCCGGCCAGCACCACCCCCACGCTCGCGCTCGTCTCGATTACGCGCCCCGCAATGACGAACGCCTTCGACACCTCGCGGCAAATCGCGGCCGCGATGCGCTCGCCGGTGCGCGCGTCGTCCACGCCGCGGCTCGCCACGACGAATTCGTCGCCGCCCAGGCGGCTCACCACGTCGCCCGTGCGCACCGTGGCGGCGATCCTGTCCGCGATCTCCTTGAGCAACGCGTCGCCCACGTCGTGGCCGTAGCGGTCGTTGACGGCCTTGAAGCCGTCCATGTCGATGAAGAAGAGCGCGAAGGGCTCGCCGCCCGCGCGCAGTTCGGACAGCGCGTCCTGCAGCGCGCGCCGGTTGGCGAGCCCCGTGAGCGGGTCGACGAGCGCGCTTTCGCGCAGACGCTGCTCGCTGAGATGCTGCTCGGTCACGTCGTGCGCCATGATGTAGAAGCCGGTCACCTTGCCGTCGCGCTTGGCCGGAATGTAGGTGGCCGACCAGATGCGGTCGGCGTCCGCCATGTAGCGCACCTCGTCGCAACTCACGCGCTCGCCGGCCAGCGCGCGTGCGAAGAGCGGCTGCAACTGCTCGAATATTTCCGGGCGCAGCATCTCGCTCAGGCTGCGTCCGCGCAGCGCCGCGGGGTCGACGCCAAAGACCCGGCGAAACGTCTCGTTGTTGAACTGATAGCGAAGATCGCGATCGACCACCGCTATCAGCGCGGGCAGATTGTCGGTGATGGTCTGCAGCGCGTCGCGGCTGCGCCGCAGCTCCGCCGTGCGCTCGCGCACGCGCTCCTCGAGCTCGACGTGATAGTTGCGCAGCGCCTCCTCGCTCTTCTTGCGGCTGCTGATGTCCTGCATCGCCGCGATGAAATGCAGCGGCGCGCCCGACACGTCGCGCACGAGCGAGACGGCGAGATTGACCCACACGGTCCCGCCGTCGGGACGCAGATAGCGCTTTTCGATCGCATACGACGCCTGGCGGCCCGCAACCAGTTCCGCGCAAAGCGCGAGATCGGCGGCGACGTCGGCCGGGTGCGTGACCGACATGAACGTGCGCTCGCGCAGTTCGCTCTCGTCGTAGCCGATGATCTCCGAGAACGTCTGGTTCACGTCGAGAAAGCGGCCGTCGAGATCGACCACGGCCTTGCCGATCGGCGTTCGCTGGAACACGGTTCGGAAGCGCGCCTCGCTGATCGCGAGCGATCGGCGGTCGCGTTCGTGCGCCGTGCGCGCGCGGATCAGTTGCCGGCGAAGCTCGAGCTCGCGCTCCACGAGGCGCGCGAATTCCGCAAGCATGGCGCCCTGAGCGTCGTCGAACGTGCGCGGCTGCGAGTCGATCAGGCAGAGTGTGCCGACCACCTGACCGTCGTTCAGCCGCAGCGGCGAGCCCGCATAGAAGCGGATGTTCGGCGCGCCGGTCACGAGCGGATTGTCGAGAAAGCGCTCGTCGTCGAGCGCATCTTCGACCACGAGCATGCGTTTGCTGAGCACGGCGTGCGCACAGAACGACACGCTGCGCGGCGTTTCGCAGGCTTCGAGCCCGTGATGCGATTTGAACCACTGGCGTTTTTCGTCGACGAGCGAGATCAGCACGATCGGCATGCCGAAAGCGAAGGCCGCGAGCCGCGAGATGCGGTCGAATGCTTCTTCGGGATCGGTATCGAGTATGTCGAGTTGCCGCAGCGCCCGAAGGCGGGCGTCCTCGTCCAGAGGAAGCGGGGCTGTGATCATTGCGTGGGTCTCGCCAGAACAGAAAACGATTGCGTGGCGCTTTGCGCACCGGCGCGCCTCGTCAGTGGGTTATCGGCCTCGCACGGCGAAAACTGAAGCGCAGATTCGCTGCGGCAAAAACGCGCGCGACGCCAGGCGGTTCAACGGGCACTGCGCCGGTGGGCACCCGCACATGAACAGCACGAACGTTCGATATGCGGATCGTCGCAGCCGACAGACTGTCTGCGCGGCGCAACCGCTCCTTGCACGCCGCTACCGAGCCGCATGCGTTGCGCATCTCGCCCTGTCCACCTCTTCGTCCAAATTGATTCGATATCCGAATCTCATTGTGCATTTGAACGATTGGTCAGGGTTTCGAAAGTATCGTTCAAGCCCCGAAAAGCAGGCCGCCGGCCCGCGGTACGCGGCTTGCTGCAGCAGCCTTATGGCGGCCAGCACCGCCGCGGCATCGCCTGCCGCATGACATGGGAATCGCCGGGAGTCTGGCCTGACTCAACGTTGTTCCCTCCATCAAGGAGACCATCATGCCCACCTTCACTCCTCCCCCCATGCCGACGGGAAACGGCGCGCGCATCGTCGGGAAGGGCCGCGTGAGCGCCGCGGGGCCGGGCCCCGACGTCATGGCGGCCAGCACGCTCGACAGCGACCGCGTGCTCAGCTCGGACGGCCAGGAAGTCGGCAGGATCAAGGAAATCATGCTCGACGTGCAAAGCGGCCGCGTAGCCTACGCCGTGATGTCGAGCGGCGGCTTTCTCGGCATCGGCGACAAGCTGCTTGCCATTCCGTGGAGCGCGCTCATGCTGGATACGAGCCGCAAGTGTTTCCTGCTCAACGTCTCGTCCGAGCGCGTGAAAGAGGCGCCGGGCTTCGACAGGGACAGTTGGCCCTCCATGGCCGACGCGACCTGGGGCAGCACGCTGCACGCCTACTACGGTGCCGAGCCGTACTGGGCCGCGGTCGATCCCGTCACGCCCCAGCGCCACCCACCGGGTTAAGGAACGCGAGTCCCGCTCCGGACGCGATGCGCTCGTCGCAGCGGCCGTCATGGCGACTCGTCGATGCGCGCGCGGCGCGGTTCGCGGCGAAGGGCGCACAATCCGCATGCGGTTCGCGACCCGACTTCGAGTCGCGTTGCGCGTCGCGCACGGCGCCACGCCATGGCGTGCCACGTTCGACTTCGCGCTCGCGCCGCGCGCCTCGCAAACGCCGCTCCGATGGCCCGGCAATGCGGTGAACTGCGCGCGATATCGTGCCCTGCTCGCCGCATTGTCGCGCGCGAGCACACCGTAGACTGGCCTCGCAGTCGAACGAACAACGGGGAACGGCGATGCGAGTGACGAACTGGATTCTGGTGCTGGAATGCGCGTACATGGAGTTTTCCAGCTGGCGCGGCAAGAACGTTTATCGCCGCACCGTCGCGTACGACAGCGTGGTCTGGTGCTAGGGCTCGCGCGATTCGACGGCCATCGACGCAAGGGCAATCCTCCACTACAGTCGAAGACCCCAGACGCACCTCGCGCAGCGCTTCCGCCGTGGCGCGCCTCCCGTCATCGTTGGACCAGAGGATCCGAACATGCTGTTTCCCGCCGTTGCCACCGTCGCCCTGCTGATCGTGGTGTATGTCCACGCGAACCTTCCGCGCTTCACGGCGCCCGGCTCGAAGCGCCTCGTCGCGCACGCCGTCCTGCTGCTGGTCGGCCTTTGCTTTGGCGTCGTCAGCGCCATGCTGTCCGGAACCGTCGCGCCGCCGTGGGCCGTGATCGCAAGCGGGATGGGCATCGTGCATCTGCCCGCGCTCTGCGTGCTCGTCATCAAGCGCGTGAGGCATTCGGGACGCAGCTAAAGCGAACCGCGCCGCCGCAGGTAAAAAGACGCCATTCCGCAGGAATCCGAATGCATTTTCGGAGGCGGGATCGCCGGCATCGTCGGGGCGCGACTCAGCCCGCGCAGGCCAGTTCCTGCGCCAGGCAGGCGGCGTCGAAGCCTCGGGCTTTCATCGCGCCCACCGCGCAGCCGCGCTTTTCGAGCCGCTCGGCCAGCAGCCAGCAAAACGCCTCGAGCGTCGGCGTGCCGTGTGCCGCGACGAACTCCTGCAAAACTTCCTGCACGGCGGCTTCCTGCGTCGCTGCCGAAAGCATGCTGGCGATATGCGACGCGCCGCGCGCAAGTTCGAGCGAATACGCCGATTCGTGGTAGTACAGGCCGCCCTGGCGCGGCTTTTTCAGGTTCTTTTTCATTGTTCCCCCGTATGCCTGGATCCCGCAGGCGTCTGCATCTTTGCAGGCCGCGCATGACGGGGCAATGAATCGGGACGAGCGGCACAACAATCTGTCCCTACGTCTCAAAAATTTGTTGTTTTGTCTCACGGCGGCTTGCACGAACCGCGTGATTCATGCTCAACGCATCAGCGCCATCCAGTAGCGCCAGTCGTCTCCCGCCGCGTCTTCCCTCTGCCCGGCACGGCCGTTGAGCGCCAGCATGCGCACCGCGCGCGGCGAAAGGCCAATCGAGCGGCGGAACGCACGCGTGAAGTTCGCGGCATCGGCAAAGCCGTGTGCGGCGGCGATGTCCGCGATCGGCATGTCGCGTCGCGCCGGGTCGGCGAGCATCGCACGGCAGCGGCGCAGGCGGCGCTCGCGCACGTACGTCGCGAATCCGCCTTCCGGCTCGAAAAGCCGGTACAGCGTGGCGCGCGAAATGCCGAACGCGCGCGCGACCTGCTCCGCGCTCAACTGCGGATCGGTCAGGCGCTTCTCCACATGACGGCAAATCGACACGAAGGCACACTGCTGAACCGCCGGCGCGTGTTCCGGACTCACGCTCGCGTTGAGCGCCGAAGCCGCGAGCTGCAGCGTAGCGGGCATGATGGCCTGCGCGTTCGCGAGCGTCATCTGAGGGGCGTGCCGGAGAAGCGCGACCAGATGCTCGCGAAACAGCGCGACTGTGGGGTCGGCGCCGCGAATCACGCGCATGCTCTGCTGGTCGGGCGCGTTCAGCAAGGGGGCCAGCAAACGCCGCGGCACCGCCAGATTCAGAAACTCGCTTCGTGTGGTTTCGGTGGCGAGCGGCTGGGCCGCATCGACGATGAACATGTCGCCCGGCTGCGTGCACGCGTGCGCGCCGCCGTCGCGCGCGCGGCAACTGCCACCTAGATAGAACTGCAAAACATACTGATCGTGGCCGTCACGGCCGATTTTCGCACTCGACCGATCGTAGCGCTGCGCGCCGGTGCGTATCGACCCCAGCACCACGTCGCCGAACAGATAGCCGCTCACGCTGGTCCCGAAACCCGCGTCGCGCGACTCGGCGGTTTGCGTGTCGAAGATGACGCTCACCGCCTCGCGCCACGCGGAAAACTGCTGCGAACGCGGCAGCATGCCGTTATCGAATCCGGAGTGAGGCAGCGTGTTCGGCGTTTGGCTCATGGGCGACCCTGGTTGGCGAAGCGACTTCCGGTTCGGTAAACCTCCACTCGATTACTGCGGTAACGGTTGTGCGCGCGGATTCTTTAGGGTGCCGGATCGAACGAGAGCCCGCTTCACACCGCTTCACGCGATCAACGACCCTTCTCGCGGCCCGCTGCGGGAATGAACATTTCGGGGAACGCATCTTGCTACCGGCAGCGGACGGCACGGCGCGTTCGGGCAGACGCCCGACGCGCCGGAACGCAATGCACAACTGTAACCACTGCCTACGAAGCACAGGAGGAAAGTCCCATGAGCCCGCTACATTCCATCGGCTGCCCATGCTGCGGCGGTCTGTTGCAGGGCGCTTTCACGCGCCGCCAGTTCCTCGCGGCGACGGCTGCACTCGCCGCCACGCCCGCCTTTGCGCAAGCGCAGCCGGTTCCGTCCATTGCTTACGATTCCATTGCCGACCCCGTGCGTTTGCCGGTGGACATGTATTTCGGCGAGTGCTCCGGCGTCGCGGTCAATTCGCACGGGCACATTTTCGTGCTCTCGCGCGCCAACAGCACGGGCCCGGCCTACGGCGCCGCAGCCGCGCAGCTGCTCGAGTTTTCAGCCGATGGACGGTTCGTCAGGGAGATCGGACGCAACCTGTATGCGTGGTCGTTTGCCCATACCGTCAAGATCGATCGTCAGGACAACATCTGGGTGACGGACAAAGGCTCGGACATGGTCATCAAGTTCACGCCGGAAGGCCGCGTGGCGATGGTGTTCGGCCGCAAGCAGGAAGCGGCCGACGAGGAAACGGCGCCGCTCAGGCACCCCGACCCGCCGTTGCCCGCCGAGCCCGGACGCTTTCGGCAGGTCACCGACGTGGCGTGGGACGCGGCCGGAAACACGTACATCAGCGATGGCTACATCAACTCGCGCGTGGCGAAGGTCGACAAGGACGGCAACTGGCTCAAGTCCTGGGGTGATCGCGGCAAGGGGCCGGGGCAGTTCCACACGCCCCACAGCATTGCGGTGGACGCGCAGGATCGCATTTATGTCGCAGACCGAAGCAATCGGCGCATTCAGGTGTTCGACACGGACGGCAAGTTCCTGCGTCAGTTCACGATCGACGTGCCGGTGCCGTCAGGCGCGCGTCCGGCCATCGGCCATGTACCCGACGAGGCGACGATCGCGGCCGGCACGTTCGCGCCCGGTTCGCCATGGGCGATCTGCATTTCGCCCAGCCCGGACCAGGTGCTCTACAGCGCCGACGCTTACCCTGGGCGTATCTACAAGCTCACGCTCGACGGCGCAGTGCTCGGCGTGCTCGGCGAATCGGGCAAGCAGCCGAAGCAGTTCGGCTGGATCCATGAAATGGCGTGTCCCGCGAAAGACGTGCTCTTCGTTGCCGAACTGCTGAACTGGCGCGTGCAGAAGCTCATGCTGCACGCGTAGCGCCGCGCTCGCACGCGCCACCACCGTGCGGCCGCTGCGGCCGGCACGACGGCTCGCGCCGGGGCTCGATCTGCCGCGGCCCTGAAACGCCGTGGGCGAAGCCCGATGCGGGCGCATCAGTTCGTCGAACCGGCGCCGGGCGCGACCATGCCCGACCAGACGATCTCCAGCTCGACCGCGATGGAACGCGCGAGCCCGTCGAGCCCCGGAAACAGCGACGCATTCGTGATGTTCATGCGATAGAGCCACTTCATCGCGTCCATGCGTATGCGCGCGGGCAGGACGATCTTGTGCAGCAGTTCCTCGTGGCTTTCGTAGCCTTCGAGAATCGCCTGCAACGGCTTGTCGATCACGCCAGGCACGACGAACGTGCCCGACTGCGCGACGAGCCGGTCGTCCATCTCCGTGGGTTCCCCCGACCAGAGAATTTCGTTCGTGTTGCTAAAGAAGTAGCGATCGAAGTTGTCGTGCACGCGCGGGTCGATCACGTCGCGCGTGAACGTGGGATTCGCTTTGGGCAATGCGCGGCTGTTCCAGAGCGCGGGCGTGTTGAGCGCATAGACAGCGGCGTCGCCGGTCGCGCGCTCGAGCGCGAAAAAGGCCGCGACGAACGGGCTCTTCGTGAAGTCGAGCAGCCGCGTGGGCGCGCCGTGGTGCTGCATGAGCGCGAGACAGCGCAGGTCGTCCCTGAGCAGTTCGGGATGCGCGAGAAAATTGTGCGCCTTGCGGCGGAATACGCGAATGGCGCGCTCCTCGCGCTGGCGCCATTGCAGCCGATCGCCCACGTAGTCGCGCATGTAACGGGTAAGCGAGCTTTCGAGGTGCCACTGCGCGTTCTGCTGGCCGCGAAACGCCCAGCCGTCGAGCTGCGTGGTCAGCGCCATGAACTGCTGCCAGTCTGTGAGTACGGTGGTCTGCATCGTCGTTGCGCTTCGGTTGTCGTTCGCGTTGTCGTTTCCGTTGGCGCACGCGACGCGCTTGCGTCACGTGCGCGTGCGCCCCGTGGGACACGCTAACACATCGGCGATGACAACATTGCGAAGGCAGCGCCGCGCCGTTCACGCAAACTTGCGCAGCATGGCGATCTGCTCGCGCCAGCGCGCAAGCACACGCTCGGGCTCGTGGAGGCGGAACGTCACGCCGCCCAGCACCTCGGCATATTTCGCGCGATGCTCGGCGACCGATTCGATTTCCACGCGGAACACGCTCAATTCGAGCGCCGTTTGCCGCTGCGCGACCAGGTGCGCGCGCGCGCGGATTTCCAGCAGCGCGCCGTCATGCGCGAGCGAGAGCGTGAGGCGCCCGTCGCGCGCGAGGTTGCGCGTGGTATTCGATTGCGGCCAGATCGCAATGAGCAGCGCCGCGCCGTTCACGGCCAGGATCTCGCCCGCGCTCAGCTGCGCGGCGTGCGGCCAGCCGTCCTCGCTCACGGTCGAGAGGCGGATCGCGTCGGCGAGATGCGCTTCGAGATGGTCGCCGTCGAGGCCGCGCACGATCGCCGCGGGCAATTGCGCCGCCGATGTGGGTCCTGCCGGCTTCGAGCCGGATTCGTCATGCTGCATGTGGCGTTCCTCGCGTGGTGCGTCGTGTCACGCGAAATTGGACCGTAGCGCCGCGCCGAAGTCAAATCGCCCCGCCGCCTCTCGTCGGTGCCGGGCCCTTGGCCGCGCCGAACGTGAGCCTCGCGACGAAATGCTTCTGCATCGCGAAGAACATCTCGCCGAAGGCAGCGCCGCAAGGACCGAGCCCGCCGAAACGAGATTCCCATGCCGTCGTCCACGGCCCCTTGAGGGCCTGGACGCCAACGGCGATCGGCACGGCGGCGTCGCCCGGGTCGGGGAAGGCGACGGCTACAGCAGCTATTCGACCGACGACGCAGACCGGGAAACGTCTCGGGCACTGCCTCGTTCAGCCCTTCGCCACGCGGCGAACGTAATCAAGCCCGGCGCGAGGCCCGGTTCGTCGAGGCGCGTCCAGCTCGTATGCGTGTCGTCGAGGCCCGGCACCGGCTGCGGCGTCGCGAATGCCACGCGCGACATGCCGGGCCGGTACGCCTCGTGCGGCCAGTACACCGGCATGATCCGGCGCGCCGCCATCTCCTCGCGCAACGCTGCGGGGCCGCCTTCGTCGGTCACCACGTCGCATTGCGCCGCCCAGTCGTGGCTGTCCCAGGCGAGAAACACGCCGGCGTTGCCTTCGGCGTCGAAGGTGAGCACGGCATTCTGCTCGGGCCGCCAGTAGTACTCGACAATGCGCTCGCGCAGCGCGAGCGCGTGCAGCACCTCGGCCGTGCGCCGGTTCGCGTAGACCGCGCCGACGCCATGCACGCCGATATGCCCGCGCCGCGCGCAGAACCTGCGCTTCGCATCGTCGATCGCGCCGCGCAGCTTGCGCGTCATGGCGGGATCGGACTTCTTCACGTAGAAGTCGATCAGCCCCGCGTTGAACGCCTCCACCGCGTGCGATTCGTCGGCCGTGGCCGTGAGCAGGATGCGCGTGCACGCGACATCTTTCGCGGCGGCGAGGAATTCAATGCCGGTCATCTCCGGCATTTCGTAGTCCACCACCAGCGCGGCGATATCGCTGAAGCGCGCGGCGTCGGCCATCACGTCCTCGCCTAGCGCATTGCCGCCCCGCTTCTCGAACTCCGACCACGCGGCGCCTGCCGCGGGATTGCGCGCCGACTGCCGGGCCTCGTGCGAGCCGACGAAGGCAAGCGCCTCGCCCGCGCCCGTGAAATAGCGATCCGTTCCCGCGCCGGGAAAAAGGCCGCGCAGTGCGTGAAGAAAGTCGGGACTGTCGTCGACAAAGACGACGGAGACGGGATGGTAAACCGGCTGTCTGACGATGGAACTCATGCTGGATCTCGGTAAGCGCGCACGCGCCTCGGACGGGCACGTGCGGTGCCGCGAGGCAAACGTTTCGATTATGCGGCGTGACGCCTCGGCACAGCAACCCGACGCGCCATGGCGCGCAGCGAGCCGAAGACGCGCAAACGTTATCGCACCCGGCGCGCACGAACCGGTTTGCGTATGTGGGGAGCACGGTATTGGGCGAAGAGGAACGCGAAGAGAATGGTGCGTGCCTCCCGTTTCCGGGAGGCGCGCGCGGCTGCCGCCTGCAGCCCCTATCTGGAGTCATTCTGATGTACGCACGCGAATCCATTCCCGCCGTCCTTTCCCGTGGCACCGCCGGATTCTCCGACGAAATCATGGAAGCTACGCCGAGCAAGACGTTTCACCACGTCATCGACATCTACCTGAAGGACTCGAACGCCTTCATGAACACGTATTTCGCCCGCTATTTCGAATGGCAGGGCATCTGCCGCGAACGCTGGTTTCATGAGTGCATCCACAACAACCTGCTCGCGGCCGGCGGCGTGTTCGTCACCAAACGCGCGCACCAGGAGTACGTGCAGGAAACCTTTCCGTTCCAGCGCGTGGATTGCTATCTCAACACCTTCCAGGTGCGTCAATGCTCCGCGTATCTCGTGTTCCGCTTTTGCGTGGACGGTCGCCCCGTCTCGCTCGGCTATCAGCAGATCCTCTTTGCCGGCACCGACAAGCGCATTCGCCGCTTTCCGCCCGGCATCATCGAGCGCGTGAAGGAGTACGAGCTGGTCCTGCCCGCGGGTTCGAACTGATCCGCGCGGAACCGGCCGCCTGAATCAACCCGCGAAATCCTGCCCCGCCGGCCAGCGGCGGGGCTTCGCCGGCGCGTCGTGCAGCGCGCGGTCGGCGCTCGTGCCGGGCTCGGGCAGCCGGATCGTGAAGGTGGTGTGGACGTGCGGCCCGGATTCGCAGGCAATCGTGCCGCCCAGCGCCTCGGCCACACGGCGGCAAAACGTGAGGCCCATGCCAGCGCCGCGCCCGTGCGACTTCGTCGAATAGAACGGGTCGAAAATGCGCGGCAGGATATCGGCGGGAATGCCGCAGCCGTTATCGGAAAAGCGCAGCACGCAATAGCCGGCTTCGCTCGCGGCGCGGATTTCCACGCGGCCCCGGTAATCGCCCGCCTCGTCGCGGGGCCTTTCCGCGCTTTCCGCCTGGATCGCGAAGAGCGCGTTCTTGAGCAGGTTGAAGAGCACGAACACAACGAGCGAATCCGAGCCCGAGAAGCACAGCTGGGCGTCGATGGGCATGACGTGCACCATGTCGCGCTCGCCGGGACGGAAGGGAAAGCGCTCGAGCGCGGCGTTCACGCAGGAGCGCACCGGATAGGTCTCGAAGCTGCGGCGGTCGAGCCGGTCGAGCGTGAACGAGGCGAGCGACATTTCGACCACGGTGCTCGTGCTGTCCACCTGCCGGCGTATCGACGTGGCGAGCGACGAAAGCCGCTCGGACTGCCCGGGATAGAGCCCGTCCACGCACAACTGGTGCTGCACGGCAAGCTGATAGCCGCGCATGAGTTCGGGCAGCACGTTGCCGATTTCCTCGGCATGCATGCCGATGGCCGCGAGCGGCGTGGCGACTTCGTGCGCGACGGTGGCCGCGATGAGGTACGGGCGCATGAGGCCGTAGCGCACGATCGTCACCGCGAGTATGCCGAGGCTGACAGCGATGAAGACCGCACCCACCGGATAGAACGCGAGGCCGTAATTGACGGCGTAATCGGTGGCGGCGAGCCCGTACAGGCACAGGCTCACGAGGCACAGGTCGAGCAGCCTGCGGCGGTCGTGCGCCTGCGTCTGGCGGCGCGCGGCGAACAGCAGCCACGCGCTGCGGCACGCGAGCAGCACCGTCTGCGCCACATGCACGGGATGCAGGATTCCCGCCTTCGGATACTTGCCGAAGAAGAACGTGCCGTAGCCGTTCACGACGGTGTCGCTTGCGAGCAGCAACACCGCGAGCAGCACGCTGAGCGACCACGAGGCGATGAGCAGCGCGTGTTCGCTGCGCCGGGCGCTCACTTCGGTCACGAAGTGGTAGAACGTGGTGGGCAGAAAGAGGATGAAGAAGTAACCCGCCTTCACGAGCACGCCGGACAGCACGGGGTCCGACGTCTGGAACAGGAAGGCCCATGTGCCCTGCCAGAAGAAAGTGGTCGCGCACATCAAGGCAAACGGCACCGAGAGGCGCGTGAAGCCTTCGGTCAGAAGCACGTAAACGCCGAATCCGAGGAATAGCGCGGACACGAACGCTGGCAGGATCGAATACATAGTCTGTCGCGTGGATTCTTGTTTTACCGACCTGATTGGCGCGGTGCGTCCCCGTGCGCCCGATGTCCGGTTCGCGGGCCGGAACGGTTCCCGGCGCAGATCGCAGCCCATGCATGGCGCATCGGGAATGCTTGCGTAGCGAACCGGGCTTGCCGATTATCGCCGCTAATCCCTTGTCGCGGCGAAATTTTCCGCTCACGGCCCCGGCGCGATGCGCAACGGGTTGCCCGCGACCGGAGCCTCATCGAAATGGCGAAAGGCGACGCCGACGCGAGGCCGTGGTCCGCGCCCATCTGCGCAGCAAGGCGCTTCGAGGAGGGCATCGTCCAGACTTTTCATGACAGCAACAGGCACAAAATGCGCGACGACCTTCGGCAACATGAAGACCGGCGTGCTCGCGGACAAGGACCTGCATTGCCACGCCGGCAACCTCTGCCGCGCGATCCGCCGTTCGGCCTGGCGCCGCTTGGCGTGGCGCGCGGCGCGAGCCGCCGGAGAAAAGGCGCTACCATCGGCTGCGGCGGTCGCCGATGACCGCGCGGTGCGCGACGCCTCGCCCTCGTTCGCGCCGATGGAGCCCGACCGTACGCCATGAGCCCCCGACTTACCGCCCTGACGACGTTTTGTGCCGTAGCGTTCGCCGTCCTCGCGACGCTCGCGGTTGCCATGTACGCTTCGGACGCCGTGACGGAGCGCCAGCAACGCCAGCAGATCGACGTTTTTTCGCGGCGCGCGCTGCTGCGCGCGGAACTCGTGACAGCCGAAGCCGAGGCCGCGTTGCGCCAGCTTGCGCCTTACGGCGGCACGCCTTGCACGAACGATCATCTGCAGCGCCTGCGTCAGGCCGAAGAGCAGTTTCGATACATTCGCGAAGCGGGCTGGACGGATGGCGTGCGGTTGCGCTGCACGTCGCTGCAGGGCCCGATCGACGTCGCGTTGCCACCGCCCACATGGACCTTCGGCGACGGCTTCACCGCCTGGCATACCGAAACAGGCGGGCCCGGCAACGAACGGAGCATGCTCAACGTGCGCTTCGGCAATCACGTCGTGGTGATCGACTCGCGCTTCTATCTCGACATCGTGCCGCTCGACGACACCATCGAGCTTGCCATGCTCGAAACGCAGGATGCCGCCGTCATCTCTCGATGGGCTCACGCCGGCCACGATCTCGTGCGCGCGGCGTTGCGGCGCGAATCCGCCAGCGAGTATTTCCAGGGGCGCTATTACGTCGTCGAGCGCTCGCGCCGCTATCCGATCGCCGTGGTTGCCTATGAGCCCGAGGACCGGCTGCGCGCCAACCTCCTCGGGCAGATTCGAAACGTTCTTCCGCCGGCGTTCGTCGTGAGCGCGTTCGGCACGTGGCTCGTCATGCGCTGGCGGCGCAAGCTGCGCACGCCGCGCAACGCCTTGCTGGAGGGCATCCGGCGACACCAGTTCGTGGCCTGGATGCAGCCGCTCGTCTCGCTCGAAACCGGGCGCTGCGTTGGCGCGGAAGCACTCGTGCGCTGGAAACTCGAAGACGGCACCATGGTCGCACCGGACACGTTCATTCCGATGGCGGAATCGCTCGGCCTCATCGAGCCCATAACCGATCAGGTGGTGCGCTCCGTGTTCGAAGGCGTGGGCACCGCGCTCGCCAACCGCCGCGATCTGCATGTTTCCATCAACCTCGCCGGCGGCGACCTCGCCTGTACCCGCGTGCTCGACACGTTGAAAACCTGCCTCGCGAAATACGCGGTACGCCCCGAGCAGATCTGGTTCGAGGTGATCGAACGCACGCTCGTCGACACGGCCACGTCGGCGCCGGTTCTCGAAACGTACCGCGCGGCCGGCCACCGCGTATTCATCGACGATTTCGGCACCGGCTATTCGAGCCTCTCGTATCTGCAGGCCTTACCGGTCGACGGCATCAAGCTCGACCGCTCGTTCCTCCGCTCGTTCCTCCGCTCGTTCGCGACCGGCGAGGAAACGAACAAGATCGTGCCGCACATCATCGAAATGGCGCACAGCCTCGGCCTCATGATGGTCGCCGAAGGCGTGGAGACGCAGGCGCAAGCCCGATATCTGCGCGCGCACGGCGTGCAGTATGCGCAAGGCTGGCTCTACGCGAAGGCAATGCCCGCCGACGAATTCCTGCGCTATCTGCAGCATGAAGCGGCAGCGACGGGCAACGCGTGAGCGCGGTCCGTCTTCACTCGAGCGAACCCGGCAATGCGCCGCGAAGGTAGGTGAAGCCGGCTTCGGCACGCGCGGCCGCGGCCTTGCTGAGCACGGCGCTATCGTAGCCGCGACCCGCGAAGCGCACCACATCGACCAGACTGAAGCCTTGTGTGCGATAGAACGCAATGAGATGCGCGGCGGGAAACGGCGTATCGAGCGCGATTTGCGTATAGCCGCGCGCGGCGGCCCATTGCGCCGCGAAAGCAAGCAGCGCGCGGCCAATGCCGCGGCTCTGCCATTTCGGCTCGATGCCGAATTGATGAACCGATGCGACGCTGCGCTGACGGTAATATTCGCACGGCGAATGACTGTCGCGACCCTCCACCGTGAGCGTGCCGACGATCCTGCCATTGCAGATCGCGACGAAGCAGTCGCCGGCCAACGCGCGTTCGCGCGTGATGCTCGCTGCCTGATCGGCGCTCGAGCAGTGCAGCCCGAGCGATGCAAGGCGCGCAAACGCGCGATGCAGCAAACGCGTCAGCGCCTCCCAGGAGTCGTGGCGCGGATCGAAGCGCCGCAGCACGAGGCGACCCATGCCGGGAAGAATGCTGGTTATCCGCTCATCCGGGCGCTGCGGTGCAGGCAAGATCGACATGGCGTCTTCCGTCGTTTCGATGCACCCAGTCTAGGGTCGCGCGCCCTTGGCCCACAAGAAAAGAAGTCGTAAAAAAACGCGGCAATACGCGTAAATTCGGTATTGCCCGCGCGCTCGCGGACCTAGCCCTGCGCCGCCATGCGCGCCACGACATCGAGCACGATACCCCTGGCCGTTTCGATATGCGCCGCGGTCAAGGCGCGCGCGCTGCGCGCGTTGCGCGCGAGGCAGGCCGAGAGAATCGCTTCGTGTTCCTGCTGAAACGAAGGCGTGTCGGCAAGCAGCGTGTTCTGCAACCGCTCATAACGCTCCACTTGCGCGCGCAATTCGCGAATGGCGACCAGTTGGCGGGCGTTGCCGCACGCACCGTAGAGCAGTTCGTGAAACTCGCGATTGAGCTCGCCCTGCTTTTGCGTGGAAACCGCCTCGCCGAGCAAGCGGTGCACGAGTTCGGCGCGCGCCAGTGTTTCGTCGTCGAGGCGCTTGACGCTGCGAAAGATTGCGTCGCCTTCGAGCAGCGCGCGCAAGCCGTAGATCTCGTCCACGTCCTGCACCGTGAGCATGCGCACGACCGCGCCCCGATTGCGAAAAATTTCGACGAGCCCTTCGCGCGCAAGCTGCTGGATCGCTTCGCGCAGCGGAATGCGGCTTACCTCGAAACGCTCGGCCAGATCGCGCTCGACAAGGCGCTCGCCGCCGCCCAGCTCGCCGCCGACAATCAGCTCGCGCAGCGCGGACGCAACCGAATCCGCCGTGGAGTCGAATTTGGCATCCATATGTGCCCTACAGGATCAATTCGGAATAATGGTATACCAAAATGCCGCACGCTGCCATAATGCGCGAACCGGTTCGATCAAATGGAGAGTCGACATGGCGCACGGCGAACACACTTATCGCGTTACGGTGCAATGGACGGGCAATCGCGGCAGCGGCACTTCAGGCTATCGCGAGTATGGCCGCGATCACGTCATCCGCGCGGGCGGCAAACCGGACATTCCCGGCTCGTCGGACCCGGCCTTTCGCGGCGACGCCGCGCGCTGGAACCCCGAAGACCTGCTCGTGGCATCGGCTTGCGCGTGCCACAAGCTCTGGTATCTGCACCTGTGCGCCGAAGCCGGCATCGCGGTGCTCGCCTATGAAGACGAGGCCGAAGGCACGATGGCCGATACGGCGCAGCAAGGCGCGTTCACGAAGATCGTGCTGCGCCCGCGCGTGACGATTCGCGCAAGCGACAATCCCGGTCTCGCGAAACACCTGCATCACGCGGCGCACGAGCAGTGCTATATCGCGAACTCGGTGAACTTCCCCATTATTTGCGAGCCGGTTATCGAGCTGGCTTCGTGAAAGACCAGGTGCGCCTCAGCCGGCCGCGCCTTCGACATACGCTGCGAGGCCGCGCACGAGCGCGTCGAACACGGCCTTGCAGCGCGGGTTGCTGCGCAGGTCTTCGTGCATCGTGACCCACGTCTGCAGGTCGATCACGCGCAGCTCGGGCAGCACACGCACGAGCCTCGCGTCGCGTCGCGCGATGGCCACCTGGCACGCGCCTATGCCGCAGCCCGCGCGGATCATCGCCAGTTGCGCGAGGTCGCTGTCCGCACGCAGCGCGAAGGCCTCGCGGCGCCACAGCGGCCATTTTTTCGTCGCGCCGCGCACGAAGGGTGTGACGCGATCGAAGCCGATCAACGCGTGCTGCGCGAGCGCCGCCGTGGTTTTCGGCGTGCCGTGCGCCAGCAGGTAATCGTCGCGCGCGTGCAGGCCCACTTCGATCGCGCCCACGCGCCGCGCGATCAGCATGTCCTGCTGCGGCTCGGTCATGCGCACCGCGATATCGACTTCACGCTGCAGCAGATCCTGCACGCGGTTCGTGGCGACCAGCTCGATGACGAGGCCCGGCGCACTGCGCCGCAGGCTGGCAAGTATCGGCGGCAGCACTTCCACGGCCACGACCTCGCTCGCCGAAATCCGCACGACGCCCGCTAGCGCCGCCCCCTGGCTCGCCGCCGCGCGTTCGAGTGCGGCCGCCGTCGTGCGCATGGTCTGCGCGAAGCCGCGCAGCGCGGCAGCCGCTTCGGTGGGCAGCAGGCCCGTTTGCGAACGCGTGAAGAGCGTTTGGCCGAAGGCGGCTTCCAGTTGCGCGATGTGCCGCCCCACGGTGGGCTGCGTGATGCCGAGCGCGCGCGCCGCGCCAGATAGCGAACCCTCCGTGAGCACGGCGAGGAAGGTTCGATAGAGTTCCCAGTTCAGATCGGATGCCATACATAAATGTATAGCGGGTCGATCATGTTCGCCAATTTTTTATTTCCTTTGCGCGGCGCAGAATCGCCGTCATGACAGATCACCCGCAAGGAGAACCGGCATGGACGCAATTCCCCCGAATCGGCAAGGCCGCGCGCTCGTGCTCGGCGCGAGCGGCGGCATCGGCGGCGAAGTCGCGCGCCAGATGCGCGACGCCGGCTGGCACGTGCGCGCGCTGCGGCGCGGCGGCGCGGCCGGTACGGACGCGCCCCGCGCGCGCCCGGACGATGGCATCGAATGGCTGGACGGCGATGCGCTCTCGCCCGAAGCAGTGCTGCACGCGGCGCATGGCTGCGCCGTGATCGTGCACGCGGTAAACCCGCCCGGCTACCGGCGCTGGGCCCGGTTCGTCCTGCCGATGATCGATAACACGCTCGCCGCCGCGTCCGCCGTTGGCGCGACCGTCGTGCTGCCCGGCACCATCTACAACTACGGGCCCGATGCGTTTGCGTTGCTGCGTGAGGACTCGCCGCAGCGGCCGCTCACGCGCAAGGGCGCGATACGCGTCGAAATGGAGCGACGCATGCAGGCCGCAAGCGCGCGCGGCATCGTCGTGCGGGCAGGCGACTTCTTCGGGCCGCGCGTCGGTAACAGCTGGTTCGCGCAAGGGCTCGTGAAGCCCGGCGCGCCGGTGCAGGTCGTGCGCGAGCCCGGCACGCGCGGCGTGGGCCACGCCTGGTCCTATGTACCCGACGTCGCGCGCACGATGCTCGAGCTGATCGCGCGCCGCGATGCGCTGCCCCCGTTTGCGACGTTCCACCTGGCCGGCCACTGGGACGCCGACGGCACGCAGATCGTCGAAGCCATCTGCCGGGTGGCCCGGTGTCACGGACTGGAACCGCAGCGCAAGCGCTTCCCCTGGGCGATCGTGCGCGCCGTTTCGCCCTTCGTGACGACCTTGCGCGAACTCATGGAGATGCGCTATTTGTGGCGCGAGCCGTTGCAGCTCGACAATACGCGGCTCGTAGCGGAACTCGGGCGCGAACCCCATACGCCGCTTGACGAAGCCATCGAAACGACCCTCATGGGACTCGGCTGTCTCGGCCACGAGCGCATGCAAAAGGCGGCGTGACGCATGATCGGCCGGGTTTGCATTGCGGATTCGACCGGCCGATGCAACGGATCAAACGATCAGGAAAACGAAATCGTGGAATCCTGTCGATCCGTCGAGCCTCGTTGGCGTTTCGCTAACCGCGCCTCAGTGCGAATGACTCGGCACCTCCGATCCGCGGCAGCCCACCAGGAAGTCGAAATCGCAGCCCTCGTCGGCTTGCAGCACGTGCTCGACATACAGCTTGCGATAGCCGCTGCGATCGGCCGGTATGGGCTGCTGGTTCGCGGCCCGGTCGTCGAGCCGCGCGCGAATCTCGTCCTCGCCGATATCGACGCGCAGCGTCCCCTTCTCGCAGTCGAGCTCGATCCAGTCGCCGTCGCGCACGATCGCGAGCGGGCCGCCCGCGCGCGCCTCCGGGGCCACGTGCAACACCACCGTGCCGTACGCCGTGCCGCTCATGCGCGCATCCGACACGCGCACCATGTCCGTTACACCCTGCGCGAGCAGCTTGGGCGGCAAGCCCATGTTGCCCACCTCGGCCATGCCCGGATAGCCCTTGGGGCCGCAGTTCTTCATGACGAGCACCGAGTCGGGCGTGACGTCGAGATCGGGGTCGCCGATACGGGCCTTGTAGTCGTCGAAGTTCTCGAACACCACGGCGGGCCCGCGATGCTTGAGCAGCCTCTGCGTTGCCGCCGAAGGCTTCAGCACCGCGCCGTTCGGCGCGAGATTGCCGCGCAGCACGCACAACGCGCCGTCTTTCACGAGCGGCCTGTCGAGCGGGCGAATGACTTCGGCGTTATGGATGGGCGCTTCGCGCACGTTTTCCCACAACGTTTTGCCGTTCGCCGTAAGCGCATCGGGATGCGGCAGCAAATTGGCTTCGCCAAGCCGTCGCAACACGGCAGGCAGGCCCCCCGCGTAATAGAACTCCTCCATCAGGAAGCGGCCCGACGGTTGCAGGTCGACGAGGGTCGGCGTGCCGCGCCCGATGCGCGTCCAGTCGTCGAGTTCGAGCGGCACGCCGACGCGCCCTGCAATCGCTTTCAGATGGATCGCCGCATTGGTCGAGCCGCCGATCGCCGCGTTGGTGCGAATCGCGTTTTCGAACGCCGCGCGCGTGAGCAGCTTCGACAAACGCAGGTCTTCGAGCGCCATCTCGACGATACGCATGCCCGACATATGCGCGAGCACGTAGCGCCGCGCATCGACGGCCGGAATCGCGGCGTTGTGAGGCAGCGTGACGCCCAGCGCTTCGGCCATGCACGCCATGGTCGAGGCCGTGCCCATGGTGTTGCAGGTCCCCGCCGAGCGCGACATGCCCGACTCCGCCGACATGAATTCGTGCATCGAGATCCTGCCCGCCTTCACCTGCTCGCTCAGTTGCCACACCACCGTGCCCGAGCCGATATCGCGGCCTTCGTGCTTGCCGTTGAGCATCGGGCCGCCCGTCACGGCGATGGCGGGCACATCGCAGCTCGCCGCCCCCATCAGCAGCGCGGGCGTGGTCTTGTCGCAGCCCACGAGCAGCACGACCGCATCGACCGGATTGCCTCGTATGGATTCCTCAACATCCATTGAAGCGAGATTGCGCGTGAACATCGCCGTGGGCCGCAGGTTCGATTCGCCGTTCGAAAACACGGGAAATTCGACGGGAAAGCCGCCCGCTTCGTATACGCCGCGCTTCACGTGCTCGGCGAGCTTGCGGAAGTGCGCGTTGCACGGCGTGAGCTCCGACCACGTATTGCAGATGCCGATAATCGGCTTGCCCGCAAATTCGTGATCGGGGATCCCCTGATTCTTCATCCAGCTCCGGTACATGAAGCCGTTTTTGTCCGTGGTGCCGAACCACGCGGCCGAGCGAAGCTTGGGCTTACGGGTGTTCATGGCTTTGCCCACTTAGTGCGAAAGCCCAATAAATAGCATGACTATATGCCCAGGAATTATGGGGAAAACGCTAATCGCGACCGGCCTTGGCGTTGCATATAGTTTGTCTATTATGGGTCGGCAGGAGCGGTCTGAGGCGAACCGGAGGGCACAGCCGGAGGTCAGCGATGGCGCGATATTCTCGTGATACTGGTTGGCCGTGATGGACGCGGTGTAGCGCCATGAATTAAAGAAATACAGCGCACAGCGCTATATCGGAGACACGCATGAAACTGGCGACTTGCATAGTGAGAGGCCTCGTCGCCGCGGGGCATTTCCGGATCTCGCGAGTCCGTCTGCCGTCAACCGCCATGTCATGAAGCCTTCCTCGCCGCGCGACGCCATGCGTCACGCCACGGCCTGTCGCACCGGAGACCGCATGAAGGAAGGCCGCGATGTTTCGGCGTTCGTGCGTTCCGCGACATGACGGCAACAATGCGGGCTCAACTCGAACGCGACGCACCCGGCGCGCTCATCGTCCGGACGCTCAGGGACATCACTCGTTCGATCGCTGCCGCCCGAAGCCACGCTCGTCGTGAAAGCCATGGTCGTGGTGCCCGTCTGCCTGATCCGGCCGCCCGCGCCGCGCATGCGGAACGCGGCAGGCGGCACGTAAGCCGCCCGTCATCGGCGCAGCGCCGCTATGGATTAGTTACGGGTATACATGGATTAGGAGGCCTCATCACGCTGCACTAAGCTTTTTGCGGTACCGTCGGCGCCGGGCGAACGCGCGTTCGCTGCGGTCGTCCCTTGCGCAAGCGAGCGTTTTCAGCAGTCGACGAGAACGTCGCGCACGCGAACCCACCGGTACTGTCCAGGCAACTGCACGCTGTTCGACGACAAGTCGACCACATCGACCACGAAGACAAGACCGGAGGAAGACATGGCGCACGATCGGGATGACGCAAAAGACGGCAAGAGCTTGATCGACACGGGCCGGCGCGGCCTGATGCAAGGTGCGGGGCTGGGCGCGGCGCTCTCGCTGCTCGGCGCGGTAGCCGCGGGCGGCGGATTCATTTCGACGGCCCAGGCGGCCGAAGCGGCCTTTCCTTCGCACAAGAAGTGGAAGATCGTGTTCGTCAACCACGTCACCACGAATCCGTTCTTCGTGCCGACGCAATACGGCATTCAGGACGCGTGCTCGCTGCTCGGCATGGACTACCAGTGGACCGGCTCGGCCACCTCCGATGCAGGCGAAATGGTGCGCGCCGTGAACGCGGCGATCGCCGCGAAGGCCGACGCGATCGCCGTGCCGATCGTCGACCCCACCGCCTTCGACAAGCCCATTCAAGCGGCGCTCGACGCGGGCATTCCGGTCTTCGCCTATAACGCCGACGCGCCGCGCGGCAAAAAGAATCCGCGCCTCGCCTATATCGGCCAGGACCTGTATCTCTCGGGCTACCAGATGGGCGAGCGCATCGTGAGCCTCGTCGACAGCGGCCTCGTCGCCCTCTTCATCGCGACGCCCGGCCAGCTCAACATCCAGCCGCGCCTCGACGGCGCGAGCGACGCCATCAAGAAGTCGGGCAAGAAGATCGAGATCCAGACCGTGGCCACGGGCGCGACCGTCAACGAAGAGCTTTCGAAGATCAAGTCGTTCTATCTCGGCCACCAGGACGTGAAAGGCATGTTCGCCGTGGATGCGGGCAGCACCCAGGGCGTCGCGCAGGTCATGAAGGAATCGAACCTGCCCTCGAAGGGCGTGCACGGCGGCGGCTTCGACCTGCTGCCGACCACGGTGCAGCTCATTCACGAGGGCTACCTCGACTTCACGATCGACCAGCAGCCCTACGTGCAGGGCTTCTATACGGTGATGCAGGCGTTCGTGTTCCTCGCCTCGGGCGGACTCGTCGGCCCGGCCGACACCAACACGGGCCTGAAGTTCGTGACGAAGGAAACCGTCGAGCCGTACCTGAACACCTCGACGCGCTATGAAGGCAAGGCCACCAGGCCGCAAATCGTTCCGATGAGCGGTGCGATCAAGTCGTGATGAACACAGTGAACGAAACTGGCAAGGCAGAAGTCTCCGCGCGGGCTGCCCGCCCGCGCGGGCAATGGTTCTCCGCGTGGGCGCCCGAATTGCGCATCCTGCTCGTGGCGATGATCCTCGCGGCGTATTTCGAATTTTCCAACCGCGATTTCCTGCTCACCAACGCGAGTCTCGTCAACCTTTCGCAGTTCGTCGCGCCGGTGGCGATCATCGCGTTCGGCGAAATCATGCTGATGATCGGCGGCGACATCGATCTTTCCGCGGGCATGGTGTTCGCGTTCGCGCCGTTCATGATGGCGTTCGCCAACGACGCGGGCGCGCCGATGTGGCTCGCCGTGATCGGGGGCCTCTTGGCCGCGGGCGTCGTCGGCTTCGTGAACGGCGCCGTGACCGTGTGGCTGCGCCTGCCCTCGTTCGTCACGACGCTCGGCACGCTTTTCCTCATCAACGGCATCACGCTCACGGTGTCGCGCGGCACGCCGGTTCAAGCGCCGGGCTCGCCCGAATTCGCAGCCTTCATGGGCGCGTGGGGCTATAGCGAGATCATCTGGACCGTTGCGATCGCGTTCGCGATGCACGTGTTGCTGCGGCACACGCGCTGGGGCCTGCATACGCAGGCCGCGGGCGCGAATCCGCTGGGTGCCAGCGAAGCCGGCATTCACGTGAACCGGCTGCGCCTTGGCAACTTCGTCATCGCCGCCGTGCTCGCGGGCTTCACCGGCATTCTGGAAGGCTTTCGCATCACCTCGATCGATCCGCAGGCCGGCGGCAACCAGATCATGTTCCTTGCCGTGGCCTCGGCCGTGATCGGCGGCACACCGCTCACGGGCGGCTCGGGCACGATCGTGGGCGGCCTCGTCGGCGCGGCCGTGCTCGGCATCCTCAACGACGGCTTCACGCTCATCGGCATCAACGCGTTCACGTTCAACATCATTCTCGGCGCGGCGATTCTCGCGGCCATGATCTTCAATATTCATGTCGGGCGCCTGCGCCGCAAAGGGAGCCGATGATGAACGAACCGCAAGCTTCCACGGCGGGCGCGGGCGTCACCGCCGACGCCCCGCTCGCACTGCACGGCGAGAACATCGTGAAGCGCTTTGGCGCGGTCACGGCGCTCGACGGCGTTTCGCTCACGCTCGGGCGCGGCGAAATTCTCGGCATACTCGGCGACAATGGCGCGGGCAAGTCCACGCTCGTGAAGATCCTCACGGGCTTTCATCAGCAGACGAGCGGCACGCTGCACATCGACGGCAACGAAACGCTGCTGCGCTCGGTCGACCATGCGCGCTCGCTCGGCATCGAATGCGTTTATCAGGACCTCGCGCTGGCGAATTCGCTAAGCATTTACCACAACATGTTTCTAAACCGCGAGATCGTGCGGCGCGGCCTCTTCAGACTGCTCGATCACAAGCAGATGCGCGAGCGCGCGGCGCAGCTTCTCGACGACATCGGCGTACACGTTCCCTCGGTGGATCTGCCCGTAGAGCGCCTTTCGGGCGGACAGCGCCAGGCCATCGCGGTGGCGCGAGCCGTGCATTCGAACGCCAGAATCCTGCTGCTGGACGAGCCGCTCGCGGCGATGGGGGCGCGCGAAGCAGGCCTCATCATCGATCTCATCATGCGTTTGAAGGAAAAGGGCGGGCTATCGATTATCATGATCATGCACAACTATGCGCAGACGCTCGATATCGCGGATCGCATCATGTTGATGCAGCGCGGCCGCGTGACGTACGAGCAGCACAGCGCCAATACCTCGGTAGCTGAGCTGATGGACATCGTGCGGCGGGAATATCGGGCAATGCGCGCAGGCAGCGCGTAGTGACCCAATGACCAGGGGGACGCTCCGACGGGTTGCTCCCCGGCCGGACAATCATGGATTACCGCAATCTCGAGAAACGCAAGAGCATGCACGCGCGCATCGTGCAGGAGCTCGGCATGCAGATCGTCGGCGGCGCGCTCGCGCCCGGGCAGCGCCTCCCCGCCGAACCCACGCTATGCGAGTCCTATGGCGTGAGCCGCCCCGTGCTGCGCGAGGCCACGCGCGTACTCGTCGCGAAGGGGCTCGTGGTTTCGAAGCCGCGCGTGGGCAGCGTGGTGCGACCGCGCGAAGACTGGCACATGCTCGATCCCGACGTGCTGTACTGGACCGTCAACAGCATTCCGGAAGGCGAATTCTTCCGCTCGCTCATGACAGTGCGGCAGATCATCGAGCCCGCCGCCGCCGCGCTGGCCGCCATCTCGGCAACCGACGAGGATCGCGCGCGCATCGCCGCGGCCTACGCGCACATGGAGCAGGCGCAAACCGCGGCTGACCTGCTCACGCCCGACCTGGAATTCCACCGCGCGATCATGGCGGCCACGCACAACGATATGCTCGCCTATATCGGCAATATGCTTTCGCTCGCGCTTTCCGAATCGATCAAGCTCACGAGCCGCCATCCGAATACGCATGCGCTTTCGTTGCCGCGCCACAAGGCGATACTCACGGCGATCGAGCATGGCGACGCGCTGGCGGCACGGCAGGCGAGCGTCGTGCAGCTCGACAACGCGCGAGCCGACGCGAATTCGATTCTGGGTGGCGCGGCGCTCGAAACGTAGCGCCGACCATGCGAGATCGTCGTCGAAAGACGTGAGCGCGTGAGCGGCGCGCCCGAATCCCGTCGTGCCGAATCCCGTCGTGCCTTAGAGCGCGGGGTCGAGCGGCGTGATCTTGACGAGCATGAGCGTGTACTCTTCCGCTGCGATCTGGCGGAATTTCATTTTCACCACGGCTTCGCGCTGGTCGCCATTGTCATTGGGAAAGAGGCGCGCCGCCGCGTTCGTGACGATGAGGTTCTTCTCGTCGGCTTGCGGCACGGCGCCGGGAGGCAACGCGACGGGCGGCGCCCCCTCGCCGTCCATCGCCTGCACGAGCAGATAGATGGGCACGACGTCGCCCAGGCCGATGGGTAGCAGTTGCGCCGCGCCGTCCCCGAAATGTCTGCGCACGATGGCCTGCGACCCCAGCCGCAAGGTGAAGCGAAACGGAAAGCCCGTGCGGATGGAAAGCGTGACGGGGTCCGCCGCCGCCACTTGTTCGATCGAGTCGATGCCTTCGACCTGCAGCGTTTGCGAAACGGACTTCGTCACGCCGCTCAAGTTCAGCAACTGATCGGGCTCATCCTTCTTCGCCTCGAATGTCGAGAAGTTTTTTGCCGCCACGCGCCGCACCTGCTTCACGATCTCGCCCAGCGGCAACGTCGCGATGACGAACGTCAGTACCGTCGCCCCTTTGCCGGCTTCGTCGATCGCGCCCGCAACGAGGGCAAACGGAATCGCGAGCAAGAGCCGCAGCGAATACCAGTAGATGTCCGAAACGTTGAGTGCGCGGCGCCTCACGGCCAGCACCGAATCACTCGCGACAAAGAAAAACGCGCCGGCAAACGACGCCAGAATGCCGGGCACGCTCAGGCCGAAAATGCACGTGGCTGCGGGTTTGCCGCAGGAGGCGCACATATACACCCAACCCACGATCGCGGACGCCGCGTAGACCATTACGACAAGAATGCAGAATGGCGGCACGAAAGCCGCGAGGCCATATTGCTGGTGATAGATATGCGAGAACAGCCGGTCGCACAACTCGAAGCTCCTGTCGGCCTGGTTGCGCCAGTCCGCAGGGGCGCCTTGTGGCGGCGCGGAAAACGCGTTCGGCGCAGCCTGGCTTTCTGGCGGCGCTGCCGTGCCGGCTTGCCGCGACGGGACGTCCGCGACCGGCTGCGAGCCGTTTAGCGCATCAATGAGCCACTTCGACCAGAAGCGTTGCAGATACGCCGACAGCGCCTCGCACTTGAGACTGTTCTCGAACTCCCGGTATCGCACATACCAGCCAAGCGTGAGGAACGCGATGAACGGCGCCGACACGAGCGCCGTGGTCAGAGCCGCCAGCAGGAAGATGGGCAGGGGCCAAACGCGAATCTGGCCTGGCATGTTCACGGCAAGCAACGAGAGACCGCCGCCCGCAATATTCACGACTACGACGACGAGCACCAGCAAATACAGTCGCTGCTGTGCCACCCAATGCGATTCCGCGCGCAGGCGCTCGGCCCATTCGCGATTCATTTCCTCCTTCGTTTTTTCGATCATGGAGTCTCCTCGTAGACAGCAGGATTGCTAATTATTCACTTCAGCATGATCTCTGGATCAAATGCCTTCTCTTATCGTGAGAAAGCGCTCGCTCACGTTTGTCCACGTCGTCTGGCCGTCGATGCTGTCGGTAAACGCAGGGTTGATGTCGATGATTCCGGCCGCAGAGCGCGTGCCGTTTCAGGAGACTTTGCAGAAAACGCTACACCGCCCGCGCGCGCATGGAATGTGCGCCAGCGAACATAGATGGCGTGCGCTCGCGGACTTTATGCAAGCCGAATCATGGCGGCATTGCACCATTGCACGAGCGAGCATGCATGCTCGCAAACTTCGGCGGGCGGACAGGCGCGCCGGCCCGTCAAAAGCGGTCGCACGCGAGTCGCGCGTGGGCGCGTGCGAAAAATACTTTCAGTCAGTGGCCGAAGGCCTCGACTTCGACGTGCCTGCCGAGCAGGAACGCGTCGGCCACGAGACGCAGGGGGCGCACGTCCACGTCGTCGGCGCCATGGGCGATGAGCCAGTGAAAACGCTCATAGAGCGCCGGATATTCGCGCTCGGCCTCGAGCGCGACCGACTCGCCCGCGATCGCAAGGCGCTTGCCGCCTTCCGCAATCGAAAGCAGGCCGTCCGCCGTTTCCACGTCGATTTCCCATTGCTCGACAGGACCATGGCGCCAGTCGAATCCGGCGTGCACGGGCACGCCGTCGGTGTCGATGCAATCGAGTTCGGCCGCGATCGGCGTCGAGCAATCGCGCGGCACGTGCAGCGTCGCGCCGCGCAGCAGGACTTCGCGCGGCAGGATGCGCGTGACGATGGAGAGTGCGTTGATGCCCGGATCGAATACGCCAAGGCCACCCGGCTCCCAGATCCACCGCTGCCCCGGATGCCAGCGGCGCACGTCTTCCTTCCAGCGCACGTGCACGGCGCGAATGGTGCGTTCGGCGAGCCACGCGCGCGCCGGTTCAACGGCGCTCGCACAACGCGAATGCCACGTGGCGAACAGCGTGCGCCCGCGCTTTTGCGCAAGTTCGCGCAACGCCTCGACTTCGCTCACGCTCGCACCGGGCGGCTTTTCGAGCATCACGTGCTTGCCCGCTTCGAGCGCGGCGCGCGCCTGGGCGTAGCGCACCTGCGGCGGCGCGCAAAGCGAAACGGCGTCGAGCCCGGACTCGGCGGCCAGCAGCGCACCGACATCCCTGTAATTGCGCACGTTCTCGACCTGCGTGTTGCGGCTCGCGCTCGCCACGAGCTCGAAGCCGGGATTGCCCGCGATAGCGGGCAGATGCTGGTCACGCGCAATCTTGCCGACGCCGACAATGCCTAACGTATAGGACGCTTTCATGACGTTTCTCCTCCCTTCGTATCAAAGCGATTTTTTATTCCGGATGACGAACGATCTACTTGCCCCAGCGCAGCACGAGCGGATCGAGGCGGCGTGCAATGGCGACCAGTTCGGCGCGCGTCTCGGGATGCATCGCCGGCAGCGGGTGGCGCGGCAATTCGCAATCGATCACGCCCCCCTCTTTCATGAGCGACTTGCAGGCGAGCAGACCCGCCTGGCGGTTCTCGTGGTTGATGAGCGGGAGCCACTGCTGGTAGAGCGCGAACGCGTCGTCGACGCGGCCTTCGCGGTGGGCGTCGATGATGGGGCGAATGCCGTCCGGAAAGCCGCCGCCCGTCATCGAGCCGGTTGCGCCCGCGTTCAGGTCCGCGAGCAGCGTAACGCCTTCTTCGCCGTCCCAGGGCCCTTCGGCCGCGGCGCCTGCCAGTTCGATCAGCTCGCGCAGCTTGTTCGCCGCGCCGGGCGTTTCGATCTTGAAGTATGAAACCTGCCCGATTTCCCGCGCCATGCGCGCGAGGAACGCGGCGGTCAAGACGGTGCCGCTCGCGGGGGCGTCCTGGACCATGACCGGAATGCCGATCGCGTCGGACACGCGCGCGTAGAACGCATAAATCTGCTGCTCGGGCACGCGGAAGGTCGCGCCGTGATACGGCGGCATCAGCATCACCATCGCCGCGCCCTGCTCCTGCGCGCGCTTGCTGCGCGCGGTCGCCACGGCCGTGCCGTAATGCGTGGTCGTCACGATCACGGGCACGCGGCCCGCCACGTGTTCGAGCACGGTGCGCGTGATGATCTCGCGCTCGTCGTCGGAGAGCGAGAACTGCTCCGAGAAGTTGGCGAGGATGCACAGGCCGTCCGAGCCCGCGTCGATCATGAAGTCGACCGCGCGCTTCTGGCTTGCGAGGTCCAGTTCGCCGGTTTCGGTGAACGTGGTGGGCACGACTGGAAAAATGCCCCGATAGCGGGGCGTCCGGCTCGTAGTCATATCTTCAGTCCTGCTTCAGAAAAGGAGATGAGGCCGTGCCTTCGATCCACTCGCAAGCCTGCCGCCGCGAATAGTTACTGCGCCGCGCAACGCGCAGCCAACGGTGGAATCGCTCATGCCGTCCGGGCTGGATTGCCGACATTGCGCCCGTCTCGCGGAGCGAAGGGCTGGGCCCAGTCTAGAGCGAAGTTCAATAACCTTCCAATGAAAAAACAGCCGCTTCGGATATCCAGTCCGGCATTGCAATCAATACCTGAGACTATTTGGGAAATCACGCAGAAAGACGCTCGACACCAGCCCCGGACACTTGCGCGCGCGGCGGAAACTGCAACGGCGAACAAGGCGCGCGATAATCACCCGCTGAAACACGCCCCAGAGGATCGAACCATGCCCGACAGCCCTGCCGCTGCTCCTGACAGCACCGCCGTTCGCGTCGCCCTGTGGCGCGCGCTGCACGTCCAGGTCGACGACCCGCCTCATGTGCTCGCGGACGAAACCGGCCTGCAAATCGCCGCGCCCGACGCGAACTGGCGCGAGCGGCCCGACATGCACCCCGAAGGCACGCGTGGCTACCGCGCGTCGATTGTGGGCCGGGCACGCTTTGTCGAAGACCTCGTGGCCGAACAGGCGGCAAACGGCCTCGCGCAGCAGTACGTGATTCTCGGCGCGGGACTCGACACGTTCGCCCAGCGCCGCCCCGAAATCGCCTCGCGCCTGAACGTATACGAAGTCGACAGGCCGGGCCCGCAGGCATGGAAGCAACGGCGGCTCATGGAGCTTGGCTTTCGCGAGGAGGCCAGGCTGCGCTTCGTACCCGTCGATTTCGAAGCCGGAGAAGCGTGGTGGGACCGGCTCGCCGCAGCCGGATTCGATCGTACGAGCCCCGCGGTGATCGCTTCGACGGGCGTCTCCATGTATCTCACGCGCGACGCGAACCTCGCCACGCTGCGGCAGATCGCGCAGCTCGCTCCGGGCTCGACGCTCGTCATGACTTTCCTCCTGCCGCTCGATCTCATCGACGAGCCCGAGCGCTCGCAGCACGCGGCCGTCTATGAGCGCGCGCGGGCCGCGGGTACGCCTTTCGTGAGCTTCTTCGCACCCGACGAGATGGTTGCGCTCGCACGCGTCGCGGGACTGCGCGACGCGCGCCATGTTTCGACCGCCGATCTCACGGCACGTTATTTCGCAGACCGTAGCGATAGCTTGCGGCCCGCGAGCGGAGAATCGATTCTGGTCGCGACGGTATGAGCAAAACCGCTGCGCCATCCGCTATAGTCCCCTCTCGACTTCCCGGCCGCCAACGCTTCCGATGCAAACCGCCCTGCTCACCCCACGCCCCATCGAGACCCTGGAACTCCCCGCCGACCTCGACGGCCACGACGGGACGAACCGCGCACCCGGACGCACGCAGATCGCGGCCGCGCACGACCTCGACGCCGTGCGCGCGTGGCTCGCGCGCGTCGCCGATTCGAAGTCCACCTTCGAGAACTACCGCAAGGAAGCCGAGCGCCTGATGCTCTGGGCGATTGTTCAGCCCGGCAAGCCGCTCTCGTCGCTGACACACGAAGACCTGCTCGCCTATCAACGCTTCCTCGCCGACCCGCAACCGGCCAGCCGCTGGGTGGCCGGCGGCGGACGCAAGCACGCGCGCGGCGACCCGCGCTGGCGTCCGTTCTACGGGCCGCTTTCGCCAACGAGCCAGCGCCAGGCCATGGTGATTCTCAACGCGCTCTTTTCCTGGCTCGTGAGCGCCGGCTATCTCGCGGGCAACCCGCTTTCACTCTCGCGCCAGCGCACGCGCCGCGCCCAGCCGCGCATCACGCGCTACCTGGCGCGCGAACTCTGGGACGAGGTGAAAGCCTGGGTCGAAAGCCTGCCGCGCGAAAGCGTGCGCGAGCGCGAGCACCATGCCCGCGCGCGCTGGCTCCTCACGCTGCTCTACCTGGGGGGCCTGCGCATTTCGGAAGTCGGCACGAATACGATGGGCGACTTCTTCAGCCGGCGCGACGCGGCCGGCAAGGAACGCTGGTGGCTCGATGTGCTGGGCAAGGGCGAGCGCCGCCGTCTCGTGCCCGCGACTGCCGAACTGATGGAAGAACTCATGCGCTATCGGCGCGAGCGCGGCCTGCCCGCGTTGCCGTCGGCCCATGAGCGGGCACCGCTCGTATTCCCGATTGGGCAGTCGACGAAACCGCTCACGCGTGCGGCGCTTCATGCGATCGTGAAGGGCATATTCGCAGGCGCGGCCGGGCGGGTGCGCCAACGCGGCGCCGAAGCCGGCATAGCCGGCGAAGCAGGCGGCGACTACGAGGCGCGCGCGGCGCAACTCGAACGCGCGTCGGCGCACTGGCTGCGCCACAGCGCGGGCTCGCACATGGCCGACGGCAATCTCGACCTGCGTCTCGTGCGCGACAATCTCGGCCATGCATCGCTTGCCACGACGAGCCTCTACCTGCATAGCGACGACGACCGCCGTCACCGCGAAACCGAGGAACGTCATCGCATGGACTGGTAACGCGCGCGGCGCTGCCCCACGCGCCGCAACGCCGCGAAGACCGGGGTTTTCACGCACTCAACCCGGGCGCCGGCGGGGCCGATAAATCACTCATGGAGCAGGACAGCCGGTCCAAAACGACTTGCGGACCGCTCGGCCAGGCCCCATACCCCTGTCCCGGATTGTCAGGGACCACGCAGAGTCGAAATTGGGCGCCGGGAGTCCGCTCCCGGCGCATTTTTCTTCCGACGTGACGTACGCCCCGCGAACCGCCCCCCCCGAAAACGAGGCGGAAGCCGGCATACGCCGCTTCCGCCAGAATACTTCGTCATGCTGACAAGCCGCCGCACTCAGCTCATGTGCAGGCCGCCGTTGAGCGAGAAGTCGGCGCCCGTGGAGAACCCGGCTTCGTCGGACGCGAGCCACGCCACGATCGAAGCGATTTCGTGCGGCTCGCCAAGACGCCGTACCGGAATGCTGTCGATGATTTTCGAGAGCACTTCGGGCTTCACCGCCTTCACCATGTCCGTGCCGATATAGCCCGGCGAGACGGTATTGACCGTCACGCCCTTGGTCGCCACTTCCTGTGCGAGCGCCATCGTGAAGCCGTGAATGCCGGCCTTGGCCGTGGAGTAATTCGTCTGACCGAACTGGCCCTTCTGCCCGTTCACCGACGAAATGTTGATCACGCGCCCGAAGCCGCGCTCGATCATGCCGTCGATCACCTGCTTCGTGACGTTGAAGAGGCTCGTGAGATTGGTGTCGATGACGGCGGTCCAGTCTTCGTGCGTCATCTTGCGGAAGACGACATCGCGCGTGATGCCGGCGTTGTTGACCAGCACGTCGATCTCGCCGACGTCCTTCTTCACCCTTTCGAACGCCGCGGCCGTGGAGTCCCAGTCGGCCACGTTGCCTTCGGAGGCGACGAAGTCGTAGCCGAGCGCCTTCTGCTCGTCGAGCCAGCGAGCCTTGCGTTGCGAGTTCGGGCCGCAGCCCGCGATCACCGTAAGGCCGTCCTTGTGCAGACGCTGGCAGATGGCGGTACCGATGCCGCCCATGCCGCCGGTCACGTAGGCGATGCGCTTTGCCATAGATCCTCCTTTGCTTTAGGGGGGTAAGTGAGTTGAGGAAGACTCTGGAGGATGGAGTCAGTTTGACGACCGCCAACCAGCCGGGCGATGGGGATATACCCGTAGAGCGAGTGAGCAGCGTATCAACGTAGTTTGAGGGACACAAGCCTGTCAGGTCCGCCAGCGTGCATGACCACACATTTACCTGGCATGCCTCAATAAATGCCTTATGCATGAAATGTGTTTTGCATCGAACCGCCGCACATGCGAAAGCGGCCCGGCGAATCGCCGGGCCGCGCGGCAAGCGCCTTGTGACGATGTCAAAGGGCGGCGCCGAACGCCTCGGGCAAGCCTGTCAGGCCGTCGAGCCGCCCCACCGCTTCGAGGAGCGAGCGGCCGGCAGTCGTGAGCGAAAGCCGGCGATGGCCTTCCGTCCACTGCTCGAGCGCAACCAGCTGACGCTCCAGCAGCGTGTCCAGCTCCTGGCGGTTCATGTCGATCTGGTCCGGCGAGTGGCGGACCAGCATCAGCGTGGCGAATTCATGCGGGCTCAGCATCGTTGTCTCCCAGTAACTCAAATGCCGCAACCAGGGGCACAGGGCCGCATATCATCACCGTTCGGTGTGACACGAGCATGACTGTCACAACTTTGCTCCGGCCCGATATTGATCCTGCATGTCGGGCGCGGCCTCCCGCTTTTCCGCCTGCGGCATGTGAGCCGGCACGAGCGCCGCGCCGCATTCCTCCACGAGATTGCGCAGCGAGGTCGGAAACAGCGTGCCGGGGTCGTCGGCAATGCCCGCGCCGTCGTCGCGCTGCACCGCGCCGATGCCCACCACGATGGTCGCGTCGGGCGCGCGCTCGCGCAGCCGCCGCACGAGGTTGCGCAGATACGGCGCCGACTCGGGCGCGTCGAGCGACACCACGCAGATGGCCGGCGAGCGCTGCCCGTCCACCATGGCCGCGCGCGTGGCGCGCACCTGCTCGTAGGTCGTCGCCGTGCACGGAATATCGTGGCGCATGAGCAACTGGCCGACAATGGCCGCCGCCACGTCATCGAACGCGCCGCGTCCCGGTACGCAAAGCACCTCGCCCGCGTCCGGCGAGAGCGTGAACTCGACCACTTTCGCGCCTTCGTCGGCTCGCTCGGCGGCTTTGGTCGCGCTGTCGTCGCCGGCTGCCGCGTGGCGCGAATCGTCTACGGATTCGAGGTCTTCGACGATGTCGAGCAGCGCCTGGTTGATGCGCGCGACCTGCTCGGCCGGCAGCACGCCGCGCAGGGCGTCGTTGCGCGCGAAGCGCAGGCCCTCGAACACCACCTGCTCGTAGTAGTCGATGAGCGGCATGGTCGTGAGCAGCCGGTCGGCCTGAAGCAGCGCCTCGTGGGGGTCGTCGGCGAGCAGGCGCTGGTAGCAGGTTTGCGCGGGCGTGAGCGCGGGCTGGTCGCCGAGCAGGATCGTGAGGAAGTTCAGGCGGTCCACGTAGCGGCCCAGCGTGACGATGCACAGCGTGAGCGGCGTGGAGAGCACGAGCCCGACCGGCCCCCACAGCCAGCTCCAGAAAATCGCCGCCACCACCACGGCGAGCGGCGAGAGCCCCGAGCGCCGCCCGTACAGCATCGGCTCGGCGAACTGCCCCGCCACCACGTCCACGACGATGAAGAAGATCAGCGTCGAGACGGCCATGGTCCATTGCGGCTGCGTCGCCGCCGCGATGATCGTGGCCATGATCGCAGCGATCCAGATGCCGATGTAGGGCACGAAACGCATGAGCGCCGCCACCGCGCCGAAGAGCAGCGCCCCCGGCACGCCGATGCCCGCCAGCCCCAGCGCGATCACCGCGCCCACCGTCACGTTCACGCCCAGTTGCGCGACGAAGTAGCGCGAAAGCCGCTGCGAAGCGTCGTTGATGGCGGTTGTGGTGCGGTGCAGGTCGTCGGAGCCGAACACGCTGATGAGCCGATCGCGCAGGTCCTCACGCTGGAACAGGATGAAGATCGTCACCACGAGCACGATGAAGCCCGTTTCGAGCGGCGCCACCACCGGCGCAAGCGCCCTTTGCGCGAGCTGCAGCGGCGTGGGCGCGGGCGTGTGGACCTCGACCGGCGTGGGCTGCTGCGGCTGGTTGCGCGCCGCGCGACCGCGCGGCTGCAACGGCGCGGGCGGCGGCGTGGGCGTCACGCGCTGCAACGCCGTGGCGGCGCGCGACATCAGCGAGTCGGCGCGGCCCACGGTCTTTTGCTGCACCGTTTGCACTTTCTGCTCGATTTCTTCCTGGTACTGCGGCAGCGAGGCGGAAAGCTGGTAGATCTGCGCGGCGATCAGCGCGCCCACGCCGGCCAGCGCGAGCACGGTGGAGAGCACCGCGACGAGAATGGCAAGGAACTGCGGCACATGAAAGCGCCGCAGCGCGGTCACGAGCGGCGCGAGCAGAAAGCTCAGCAGCACCGAGAGCGTGATGGGAATCAGCACCGCGCGCCCGAAGTACAGGCCGCACACCACGACCACGCCGGTGATGACGGAGGCGAGGCTGTGCAGCGTGGGCGGGCTCGGCGGAAACACCCGGTTGCGTCGGCCCTGCGGCGGCAGCGGGAAATTCATGTCGGATCGGATCGGCGAAAAATGAAATGGGTGACAAGGACCGCGACGGCTCGGGCAAGCGCGCAACCCATCCACATGCACGAGGCACGCCTGGAAATGGTACTGCGTGTGTCCCCCCGCGCGCGCCAGGCAGGGACGCGCTTCCCGAATTGCCGCAGGTGCCGCGCCAGCCGGGCTTCGACCGCCGCGCAGCGCCGCCGCGCGTATTACTGCGACTGCGACTGCGGCTGAGCCTTGCCGGACACGAGCTCCTGATTGCGCGCGGAGAGGAACTGGATGAGCCCGTCCACGCCGCCTTGCTGGATTTTCTCGCTGAACTGCTGGCGGTAAGTCTGGATCAGCCACGCGCCCAGCACGTTCAGATCGTAGAGCCGCCAGCCCTGCGGCGTCTTGTAGAGGCGATAGTCGATTTCCACGGGGTTGCCGCTGGTCTGCGCGAGCGTGCGCACCACGACGTCGGTGTCGCCGGGCGAGTTGCGCATGGGCGGGTAGTCGATCTTCTGATCGGGCTTCAGTTGCGCGATGGCGCCCGAGTAGAGATGGATCAGCAGCAGCTGGAACTGCTGTTCGACCTGCGTTTGCTGCTCGGGCGTGGCCGTGCGCCAGTGCGGCCCCATGGCGAGCCGCGTGGTGCGGCGGAAATCGACGTACGGAAGGATGTCGCGATTGACGATGTCCTGAATGCGCGCGATATCGTCGGGGGCAACGGACTTCGTGCGCACTTCGTCGAGCACCTGCTGCGTGGCCGTCTTGATGAGCGCCTGCGGGTCCGACTGGTCCACCTGCCCAGCCTGGGCAAGCGCCGCGGTGGCGGGCAGGAACGACAGGCACCACGCGAGGAGCGCGGTCATGCGGAATAACCTGGTCATCGATATCTCTGAAAATGGCGAACGGGGCGGGTGCGGCGGCTCGCAAGGGGCGGCCGGCCGCACGCCAGCGCTCAGTCTAGCGGGTCGGGCGTGCCCAGGTCAGGTAGCGAACGACCGGCTGCGCCGGCCGCGCGCCGGAAACTCCCGGCTTTCGCACTCAACTGCGAGGGAGGCCAGCGCGGCCATCGGACTCCGCGAGAAACGCCTCCAGCCCGAAAAGCCATGCGATGCAGAAGATCAGGCGCGCAGGCAGCGCCGGCATCGGGTCGTCCCCGTCGCCGTCCCCTTCGTCCAGTGCGCCCTCGCCCGAGGCGAGCGCGCCCCCCAGCGAAACGGGCGCGGGTAGCGTCGATTGCTGCCGAGAAACGGATTCGGGCTCCATGGCGACGGTGCTCCCCGGTTCTTGACCGGGTTGTTGCCCGGGTTGTCATCAGGCGAATCGAACAAGCAAGGCCCGTACCAGTCGCGAGACGACTGCCGGCGCGCCTTTCTTGCCGAGGCGGCGTCCCGGACGCGTGCCAGGACGTGTAAAAACTACAAGCACGTCACGGCAAAGCGGAAAGCGCTCGCGACACCGCCCCGGCGGTAGTTGCAGGAGCAACCGGGCACGAAAAACGCGTGCAGCAACGCGCCCGCTCGTTCGCGCGCCGTTAATGCGCGCGTAACCGCTTCAATCGAGCTTCAATCGACACGATGGTGTAACGTGCAGCGGTTCATCCCGGTAACGAGGCACGACCCATCGCTCAGGAGATCGCATGAACACACCGGAACAGGCCCGCATCGCGGACATTCTCGGCCAGCATCGCGACACGCTTCTCGCCGAATGGCTGCGCCTGCATCTGCCGATCGCGCTACGCCGCGGCCTCGCGATGGAAGGAGAAATCCGCGAGCAATTTTCCGCATTCCTCAATATCTTCCTCGACACGCTGCCGAAAGCCCAATCCTTCGATTCGTCCCGCCCCGAATGGGAGCCGGTGCGCGCGTTTCTTGCGGAGATGTCGGCGCACCGCGCCCGCCAGGGCTACACGCCGGTCGAAACGGCCACCTTCCTGTTCTCGTTCAAGGAGCCGCTCTATGCGCGACTGCGCGAAGCGCTTTCGCAAAACCCCACCGAGCTCGCCGAGGTGAGCTGGCAGGTGAACGTGCTGCTCGACGGCTTCGGCCTCTACACCACCGACGTCTTCCAGAAAAGCCGCGAAGCGATCATCGCGCGCCAGCAGGAAGAGCTGCTGGAACTTTCCACGCCAGTCGTGCAGTTGTGGGACGGCATTCTCGCGCTGCCGCTCATCGGCACGCTCGACTCCTCGCGCACCCAGGTCGTGATGGAGAGCCTGCTGCAGAAGATCGTCGACACGGGTGCGAGCCTCGCGATCATCGACATCACGGGCGTGCCGACCGTCGACACGCTCGTCGCGCAGCATCTGCTCAAGACCGTGGCCGCCGCGCGCCTGATGGGCGCGGACTGCATCATCAGCGGCATCCGTCCGCAGATCGCGCAGACCATCGTGCACCTGGGCGTCGATCTCACGAACGTCACGACCAGGTCCACGCTCGCCGACGCCTTCGTCATCGCGCTGCAGCGCATCGGCTCGACGATCATCGCCCCGAAGGCCGCGGCCTGAAGGCCATCGACGCACCGGAAACGCACACGATGGAACGCATACCGATTCTGCGCCTCGGCGACTGCCTGATCGTCGCGATCCAGGTGGACATGCACGACCGGCTCGCGATCGCGCTGCAGGACGATCTCACCGAACGCATCGTCAAGGACTCGGCCAAGGGCGTGCTCATCGACATCTCCGCGCTCGACGTGGTCGATTCGTTCATCGGCCGCATGATCGGCAACACGGCCGCGATGGCGATGGTGCTCGACGCGCAAACCGTGGTGGTTGGCATGCAGCCGTCGGTTGCGATCACGCTGGTCGAACTCGGCCTCACGCTTTCTGGCGTACGCACCGCCCTCGACGTCGAAAAAGGCATGGCGCTGCTCAAGCAGCGCCAGCGCCGTTAGCTAGCACGTCTCTTGCATTCGATCATGAATAGCAACGACACGACCGGAAGGCTCGCGGCGCAAGCCAGCCTGCGCTCGGACGAGGAAATCGTCCGGCTGCGGCAGCTCGTGCGCGACGCCGCCATCGCACAGGGCTTCTCGCTCATCGAGCAGACCAAGTTCGTGACGGCGGCAAGCGAGCTCGCGCGCAACACGCTGCAGCACGGCGGCGGCGGCGATGCACGGCTGGAAGTGCTGGAAAGCGGCGTGCGCGTCGGCCTGCGGCTCTCGTTCGTCGACGAGGGGCCGGGCATCGCCGACATCGAGCGCGCGCTGCGCGACGGCTTCACGAGCGGCAACGGTCTTGGCCTCGGGCTCGGCGGCTCGCGGCGGCTGTGCGACGAATTCACGATCGAATCGACTCCGGGCGGCGGCACGACCGTCACCATCACGAAATGGAAAGTACGCTAGACGATGCGGCCGGTTCGGCCGGCGGCACCCACCGCGCCTTCGAGATCGGCGACGCAAGCGGCGTTGCCTACGCGCGCCGCGCCGCGGCCGACGCCGCGCGCATCGCCGCGCTCAACGAAACCGACGCCGGGCGTCTCGCGATCGTGCTGACCGAGGCGGCCACCAATATCCTCAAGCATGCCGGGCATGGCGAGCTGCTCGTGCGCCCGCTTGCCGGCGCGGTCGAACTGCTCGCGCTCGACCGCGGCCCCGGCATGACCGACGTGAGCGCCGCGCTCACCGACGGTCACTCCACGGCCGGCACGCCGGGCACGGGCCTCGGCGCGATCCGGCGGCTCTCGAACCAGTTCGCCATCTACTCGCAGCCCGGCGCGGGCAGCGTGCTGCGCGCGCTCGTGCGCAAAAGCGGCGTCAATGCGCCGCGCGCCGCGCTCGACAGCCCCGAGATCGGCGCGGTGTGCGTGCCCTACCCCGGCGAAGACGTCTGCGGCGACGGCTGGCTCGCCCTGGCCGACCCGGGCGGCTTCACGTTCGCGCTCGCCGACGGCCTCGGTCACGGCGCCGAAGCCCACGTGGCCGCCGTGGCCGCGCTCGACGTCCTGCGCGGGCGCACCGGCCTTGCGCCCGCGGCGCTCATGGAACTCACGCACGCGGCGCTGCGCCCCACGCGCGGCGCCGCGCTCGCGCTCGCGCGCCTCGATCTCGCGCGCGGCACGCTCGCGTTCTGCGGCACCGGCAACGTTTCGGCCGTCGCATACGGCATGGGGCGCCCCGCCGACAGCCGCGCGCGAGGTCTCCCCTCGCTCCGCCCAGGAAGCCAACCTGCAGGTCACGCCGCTCGCCCTGCCTCCGCGCACGAGGGCTGCCAGCTGGTTTCGCGCAACGGCATCGTCGGCCACACGATGCGCGGCACCCAGGAGGTCGAGCTCGCGTGGAGCGAGAATGCGGTCCTCGTCCTGCACTCCGACGGCATCGGCACGCGCTGGGACCTCGCTGCCTGGCCCGGCCTCGCCAACCAGCCCGCCGCCGTGATCGCGGCCGTCCTCTACCGGGACTTCACGCGCCGGCGCGACGACGCCACCGTCGTCGTCGTTCGCGGCCGCCCCGGAGTACAGTCGAACCATGAACACGCCCCTGCTGCGCATCCGGCTTGAATCCGCCCAGGACGTCGCCGCCGCGCGCCGCCGGGCGCGCGAGCTCGCAGCCGGACTCGGCTTCTCGCCGCTCGACCAGACGCGCATTGCCAGCGCCGTCTCCGAAATCGCCCGCAATGCGTTCGAGTACGCGGGCGGCGGCGGCGTGACGTTCGCGCTCGACGGCGAGCGGCCGCGCCAGGCGCTCGCCATCGAAGTGAGCGATCGCGGCCCCGGCGTGCGCGACCTCGCCGCCGTGCTGGACGGCACGTATCGCTCGCCGGGCGGCATGGGTCTCGGCATCGCGGGCAGCCGCCGCCTCATGGACTGCTTCGACATCCGCTCCGCGGCCGGCGAGGGCACGACCGTCCGCATGGCGCGCGTCTTGCCGGGCGAGCGCGCGCGGGTGCAGGGCGCGGATATCGAGCGCATCGTGCGGGAACTGTCCCGGCGCGGCGCGCAACACGATTCGCTGGAAGAACTGCGGCAGCAGAACCGCGAGCTGCTCGCCGCACTCGACGAACTGCGCGAGCGCCAGGACGAACTCGCGCGCCTCACGCAGGAACTGGAGGCGACCAATCGCGGCGTCGTGGCGCTCTACGCCGAGCTCGACGAGCGTGCCGAGGAACTGCGCCGCGCGGACATGATGAAAACGCGCTTCCTCTCGAACATGAGCCACGAACTGCGCACGCCGCTCAGCTCGATCCGCGCGCTCGCGAACCTGCTGCTCAACCGGCTCGACGGCGACCTGAGCGTGGAGCAGGAGCGCCAGGTCCGGCTGATTCTTTCGTCTGCGCAAACGCTGGGCGAGACCGTGAACGACCTGCTCGATCTCGCGAAGATCGAGGCGGGCAAGACGGAGGTCGTGCCGGCGTGGTTCGATTCCGCCGACCTGTTCGCCGCGCTGCGCACGATGCTCACGCCGCTGCTCGATACGCCGCACGTCACGCTCGAATTCGCGTCCACGGCGCGCCTGCCGCGCCTTTACACCGACGAGCCCAAGCTCACGCAGATCCTGCGCAACTTCGTCTCGAACGCGCTCAAGTACACCGAGCGCGGCCAGATCCGCGTGGGCGCGCAGTGCGACGCCCGCGGCGATCGCATCACCTTCTTCGTCGCGGACACGGGCATCGGAATTGCGCCCGAACACCACCAGATCATTTTCGAGGAGTTCGGCCAGGTGCAGAACCGCCTCCAGCAGCGCGTGAAGGGCACAGGCCTCGGCCTGCCGCTGTGCCGCAAGCTCGCGGCGCTGCTGGGCGGCGAGGTGGGCGTCGAAAGCGAACTGGGCGTGGGCTCGACGTTTCGCCTGAACGTGCCGGTGCGCCTCGCGTCGTCCGTCGAGGACGAACGCGAGACGTCGGGGGACGCGACCCCATGAACGCGCACGCCACGCTCATTCTCAACGTCGACGACAACGAAGGCGCGCGCTACGTGAAGTCGCGCGTGCTGCGCCACGCGGGCTACGCCGTGATCGAGGCCGCGACGGGCCAGGCCGCGCTCGAGGCCGTGCGCGAAGAAGCGCCCGCGATCGTGCTGCTCGACGTGAAGCTGCCCGACATTAGCGGCATCGAGGTATGCCGCCTCATCAAGGCCGATCCCGAAACGAACGCCACGCTCGTGCTGCAGACCTCGGCCGCCGCGGTCCAGACGCGCGACAAGATCCTCGCGCTCGAAGGCGGCGCCGACAGCTACCTCACCGAGCCCGTCGAGCCCGCCGAACTGGTCGCGAACGTGCGTGCGCTCCTGCGCCTTTACACCGCCGAAAAAGCGCTGCGCGACGCCGACCGCCGCAAGGACCGCTTTCTCGCCACGCTCGCGCACGAACTGCGCAACCCGCTCGCGCCGATTCGCAACGCCATCGAGCTGCTCGACCCGCGCCACGGCGCAAACGACGCCATGCGCGCCGACGCGCGGCTCATCGCGAGCCGCCAGGTCGAGCATCTCGGCCGTCTCGTCGACGACCTGCTCGACGTTTCGCGCATCTCGCACGGCAAAATCACGCTGCAGATGGGCACGCTCGACCTGCGCGAGATCGTCGCGATCGCCGTGGAAACGAGCCGCCCCTTTCTCGACGCGAAAGCGCAAAAGCTCACGGTCGAGATCGACTGCGAGCCGTGCCACGCAACCGGCGACGCGATACGCGTGGCGCAGATCATCAGCAACCTGCTTTCCAACGCCGCGAAATATACCGTCGAAGGCGGCGAGATCACGCTGCGGCTCGAATCGGACGCATTCGACGTGCTGATCCGCGTGCGCGACAACGGCATCGGCATTGCGTCCGACGAACTGCCCTACGTATTCGATCTCTTCATGCAGTCGCGCGAGGCGCTCAGGCGCGCCGACGGCGGCCTCGGCATCGGCCTCGCGCTCGTGCGCGAGCTCGCGGAGCTGCACGGCGGCTCGGCGAGCGCGCATTCGGACGGGCTCGGGCGCGGCTCGGAGTTCGTCGTGCGCCTGCCGCTCGCGCAGGCGCCGCCGTGCGAAACGCCGCGCGCGCAGGCGCGCGGCAGCGGCGAACACGCGGCGCGGCAGCGCCGCCGCGTGCTGGTCGCGGACGACAACGTCGACTCCGCTGCGTCGCTGGTCATGCTGCTCGAACTCGAAGGCCACGACGTGCGCATGGCCCACGACGGCCCCAGCGCGCTCGCGATCGCGCGGAGCTTCCAGCCGCACGTGGCGATTCTCGACATCGGCCTGCCCGGCATGGACGGCCATGCGGTGGCGAAGGCGCTGCGCGCCGAGCCCGCCACCGCGCACGTGCAGCTCATCGCGCTCACGGGCTACGGCCAGGAGCGCGACCGCCAGGCCGCCAGCGAGGCGGGCTTCGACCGGCACCTCGTCAAGCCCGCGCCGTTCGACGAGATCCTGCGGGAAATCGGGAGCGCGCCGCTTTAGCCGAGGTTGGGTTAATCTGTGCGGTCCATTTCCGGAGGAGAACCGCATGGATGTCCGCGCGCTTTGCGCCGACGATCTCGAACGGGTCTGCCGCCATCGCGAAGCGATGTTTCGCGAAGCGGGCCGCGACGAGACCACGCTGCGCGAGATGACCGCACACTTTCGCGCGTGGCTCGAACCGCGCCTCGCCGACGGCAGCTACTTCGGCTACGCGATCTGCGAGCACGGCGTGGCGGTCGCGGGCGTCGGGCTCATGCTGATCGACTGGCCGCCGCACCCGTTGCATCCGGCCATCGACCGGCGCGGCTACGTGCTCAACGTCTATGTCGAACCCGCCGCGCGGCGGCGCGGCCTGGCCCGCCGGCTCATGCAGCTCGCCGACGAGGAATTCGCGCGGCGCGGCGTCACCTACGCGATATTGCATGCCACCGGGCAGGGACGTCCGCTTTACGAGGACCTCGGGTGGAGCGGGACCACGGAAATGGCGAAGGCCGTTCCCGCCGCCTGAGCCGCGACCGTTCGCGCCGCGCCCGCCCCGTTCGCACCGGTTTTCGCGCCTTTCGTCGCAGCTCCCTCGCCCATTGCCGTCGTGCTCTCCACACTGCAGCCATCGACTCCGCTCGACCTGCCAAGGAGAGCCAGCATGCCTGCCCTCATTGCGGCGCACGTCGCCGCCGCGACGCTTTCTGTCATACTCGGAATCGCCGTCATGCTGGCCGAAAAAGGCAGCCCGCGGCACAAATGGCTCGGCCGCCTCTGGGCCCTGACGATGTGCGCCACCGCGCTCAGTTCGTTCGACATCCGCGAGCTGAATCCGGGGCATCTGTCCTGGGTCCACGGCCTTTCGCTGATGACGTTCGCAAGCGTCGGGCGCGCCATCTGGGCGATTCGCCACGGCAACGTCCGCGGTCATCGCCGGGCCATGCGCGGGTCGTTCTTCGCCCTCGTCGTGGCCGGGCTCGCCGCCGTGGCGACGCCGCACCGGCTCCTCAATCTCATCGTCACACGCTGGATCGCATGATTCCTGGCACGCACGTCGAGTTTCCCAGCGCCGCCGCCCGGCTCCCCGCGCCCGCGGCGAACGTCTTGCTGGCCGGATTCGCGCGCGAGGGCGTGATCGTCGTCATCGGCAATGCGCTGATTGCCGCGGCGCTCACCGCCGTCGGCATCGGCAAGAGCTTTTTCGGGAACCTCGTGTTCAGCGAGGCGATCGGGCTCTCGATCATGTTGCTGCTCGACCTCGGCCGCTTTCATCTGCAGCGACGCAACGCGCTCACGGGCCCGAGGCTCGCGGTGGCGATGGTGCTCGCCATCGTGCTCGGCGCGGCGCTCGGACGCGGCGTCGCGAGCCTGCTGCTCGGGCTCGACCTGCGCAAGGCGTTCGCGACGAAGGACCTCGCGCTGACCGGCTGGATCGCGCTCACGGCCACGCTGCTCGTCACCTGGTATGGCTGGTCGCGCACGCGCATCGCGGAGCTGAGCGAGCAGGTCGCGCGCGCGGCGTGGCAGCGCGAAGCCGCCGAGCGCACGGCGCTCGGCGCCCGTCTGCAGGCGCTGCAGGCGCAGATCGAGCCGCACTTTCTCTTCAACACGCTAGCGACGCTCGACAGCCTGATCGCGTCCGATCCGCCGCGTGCGCGCACGCTGCTCGCAAGCCTCAACCGCTTCTTGCGCGCGACGCTGGAAGCTTCGCGCGCGCAAAGCGAGACGCTCGCGGCGCAGTTCAAGGTGCTCGACGCGATGCTCGCCGTGCATGCCATGCGGCTCGGCCCGCGCCTCGCCTACGCGCTCGACCTGCCGCGCGATTGCGCGGACCTCCCGGTGCCGCCCATGCTGCTGCAGCCGCTCGTGGAGAACGCGCTCAAGCACGGCATCCAGGGCGCGGTCGAAGGCGGACGGATCGACGTGAGCGCGCGCCGCGACGCTCAGCATCTCGAGCTGAGCGTGGCCGACACAGGCTCGGGATTCGGTACGACGCCAGGCACGCAGGGCGCGGGCGTCGGTCTCGCCAATGTGCGCGAACGGCTCACGGCGCTTTATGGCGATCGCGCCTCGCTCACGCTGATCGAAAACGTGCCGCACGGGCTCGTTGCGCGCGTGCGGCTGCCGTTGCCCGATGCCGCCGGCGCGAACACGAATGGAGCGGCACCGTGAAGCGCCGCGCCGATTCGGCCGAACGCAGCGACGCCGCGCCTCGCGCTTCGCGCACGCCCGCCGCGCTGATCGCCGAAGACGAACCGCTCATCGCCGCCGCGCTCGAACGCGAGCTCGCGGCCGCCTGGCCCGGACTGCGCATCGCGGCGATGGTCGGCAACGGTCACGAGGCCATCGAGCGCATCGCCGCGCTCGAGCCCGACGTGGCGTTCCTCGACATCGCGATGCCGGGCGCGACCGGCCTTGACGTCGCGCGCGCGTGCGCGAATCTCGCGAGGCCGCCGCAGATCGTGTTCGTCACCGCCTACGACGCCTACGCGCTAGAAGCGTTCGACGCCGCGGCCATCGACTATCTGCTCAAGCCCGTGGAGTCCGCGCGGCTCGCGCGCACGGTGGAGCGCCTGCGCACGCGGCTCGAACGCGCCGCGACACACGACGCGGCGGCCCCGCAGATGCAGACGGACCTGCAACGCGTGCTGCGCCAACTGGAGGCGATCACGCAGGACGTACGCGAAGCGCGCGCGGGCGCGCGAGGCAGTGCCGACGCCGTGCCGCGCGAAGCGCCGCTGCGTTACCTGCGCGCCTCCAGCGGCAACGACATCCGCATGGTGCCGGTGGAAGATGTTCTGTACTTCGAAGCCGCCGACAAATACGTCGTGGTCACGACGCGCAGCGGCGAACTGCTGATCCGCACGAGCCTGCGGGAGCTGTGCGCGCAACTGGACCCGGCGCGCTTCTGGCAGGTCCACAGAAGCACCGTGGTCAACGTCGATCAGGTGGAAAGCGCCTCCGTCAACGCGCTCGGCAGGATGACGCTGCGCCTGCGCGGCCACGCGAGCGCGCTCGCGGTGAGCCGGCAGTACGCGCACCTGTTCCGGCAGATGTGACTCGCGCGCGCACTTCAGCCCCGTCGCGGCGTCCTAGGCCTGCCCCGCCTGCAGCGCGCTGCCGCCGAGATACGTGGCGCGCACGCGGTTGTCGTCCGCGAGTTCGCGGGCCGATCCCGAAAGCGCTACGCGCCCGCCCTCCAGCACATAGGCCCGGTTCGCGATACGCAGCGCCTGGCGCGCGTTCTGCTCCACGAGCAGCACCGCCGTGCCCGCCCGGCTGATCTGCGCGATCACTTCGAAGATCGCGCGCACGAGCTTGGGCGCGAGGCCCATGGACGGTTCGTCGAGCAACACCAGCTTCGGTTTGAGCATCAACGCGCGCGCAATGGCGAGCATTTGCTGCTCGCCGCCGCTCAGCGTGCCGGCGAGCTGATCCCTGCGCTCGTAAAGACGCGAAAACATTTCGTATGCCTTATCAATGCCCTGATCGAGCGCGGCAGCGTCGCGCCGCAACAGATAGCCGCCAAGACGCAGGTTCTCCTCCACGGTGAGCGCGCCGAAAATGCGCCGCCCTTCGGGCACGTGGCCGATGCCGAGCGCAACGATGCGATGCGACGGCAGTCCGACGAGCGTCTGTCCCTCGAATGCAATGCTCCCGGCGCGCGGCCGCAGCAGCCCGGAAACGGTGCGCAGCGTCGTGGTCTTGCCCGCGCCGTTCGCCCCGAGCAGCGCGACGATCTCGCCCGGCCCGACGTCGAGCGAAACGCCGTGCAGCGCTTCGATGTTGCCGTAGTTCACGCGCAGGTCGCGCACTTCGAGGAGCTTCGCCGGCGTGCCTAGTTCCATAGCGACTTCTCCCCGTCCGCGCCGTCGGGCCGGTCGTCTTCCTCGGCCGTGCCGAGGTACGCGTCGATCACGACAGGGTCGTTCTGGATTTGCGCAGGCGCGCCCTCGGCAATGATCTCGCCGTGATCCATCACGATGATGCGATCCGACACGCCCATGACGAGCGCCATGTCGTGCTCGATCAGCAGCACCGTCACGCCGAGGTCGCGTATGCGGCGGATCTGCGCCATCAACGCATGCTTTTCGGTCGGATTCATCCCGGCGGCCGGTTCGTCGAGCAGCAGCAGGCGCGGCTGGCTCGCGAGCGCGCGCGCGATCTCCAGCCTGCGTTGATCGCCGTACGGCAGGTCCGACGCATATTCGCTCGCGCGCGCGCCCAGCCCTACGAGATCGAGCCAGCGCTGCCCGAGCGCTCCGTGACCGGCGGCCTCGGCCCGCGCCGCGCGCGTGCCCAGCAGTTCCGCCACGAGCGGCGTGCGTAGCCGGTGATCCATGCCGATCAGCACGTTCTCGAATGCACTCATGTGGTTGAAGAGCCGGATGCCCTGAAACGTGCGCGCAATGCCGCGATGCACGTTGCGATGCGGCGCGCCGCCGCCGAGCGGCTCGCCGCGCCAGACGAGGCGCCCGCCGCTCGGCCGTATCACGCCGGTCAGGCAGTTGAACACCGTGGTCTTGCCCGCGCCGTTCGGCCCGATCAGCGCGAGAATTTCGCCGCTGCGCACCTGGAAGCCGATGCCGCCGATGGCGCGCACGCCGCCGAAGCGGCGCTCGAGACCATGCACTTCCAGCAGCGTTTCGCGCGCGGCCGCGGCGTTCATGGCGCTGCTGTCGGCAAGGGCGACGGCCGCGGCGCCCGCCTTGCCGGCCGCTTCCGCCGCCTCCGCCTCGTGCGCCACCGTCGCCTCCTCCGGCCGCGGCGCGGCGCGGCGCGCGCGCGCGGGCCACAACCCTTGCGGGCGCAACAACATGAGCACGACGAGCGCGACGGCAAAGCCGAAAATGCGCCACAGGTTCAAAAAGCGCAGCATCTCCGGCAAGCCCGCGACGATCACCGCGCCGAGGATGACGCCGGGAATGCTGCCGCGCCCGCCCATCACGACGACGATGAGGATCGTGACCGACTGCAGATAGGTGAACGCCGTGGGATCGATCGTGCCGAAGCGCGCGGCGAAGAGGCTGCCGGCAAGGCCGCCGATCAGCGCGCCCATCACATAGGCGAGCATCTTCGCGCGCAGCGTCGCGACGCCCACCGCTTCGGCGGCGGCTTCGTCTTCGCGGATGCTGGTCCACGCGCGTCCGAGCCGCGAGTCCCCGAGCCGCACCGCGAACAGCAGCACCGCGATGAAGAACGCCATGCCGAGCGCGTACACCGAGCGGGGCGAACTGAACTCGAAGCCGAACAGCCTCGGAGGCTCGATGCCGTAGATGCCGTTCGGGCCGCCGGTAATGTCGAGGTTGGTGGCGACGATGCGCGTGATCTCGCCGAAGCCGAGCGTGACGATGGCGAGATAGTCGCTGCGCAGGCGCAACGTGGGATAGCCGATCACGACACCCGAAGCGCCCGCGAACACGAGACTGAACGGCAGCGTCTCCCAGAACGAGAAATGCAGCAGCGTTTCGAGCAGCGCCGTGGTGTACGCGCCGATGGCGAAAAACGCCGCGTAGCCTAGGTCGAGCAGCCCGGCGTAACCCACGACGATGTTCAGCCCGAGCCCCAGGATCGCATAGGTGATGATGGTGAGCCCGACATCGACGACATAACCGCTCGCGAACGCGGGCAATGCGATCGCCACGGCCAGCAGCACGCCGGAAACGGCCCACGAGGTCTCCGAAGCCCGCGCGCGCATCGCTCACATCCTCTCGACCACGCGCTCGCCGAACAGCCCCGTGGGCTTCACCACGAGCACGGCGATCAGCACGCCGAACACGAACACGTCGGTCCATTGCGACGACACATAGCCCGCGCCGAACGCCTCCAGCAAGCCGATCAGGAAGCCGCCCACCATCGCGCCCGGAATGTTGCCGATGCCGCCCAGCACCGCCGCCGTGAACGCGCGCAGGCCGAGCACGAAACCCATGAAGAAGTTGATCTGCGTGTAGAACAGGCCCTCCATCACGCCCGCGACGGCCGCGAGCGCCGAACCGATGAAGAACGTGAGCTGGATGAGCCGCTCGACGTCGATGCCCATGAGGCGCGCCGCGTCCTGGTCGATGGCGAGCGCGCGCATCGCCGTGCCGATGAACGTATGGTGTACGAACAGATACAGCGCGGCCATCAACGCGAAGCTGGCCGCGACGATGCCGATCTGCGCGTACGTGATGTGCACCTGCGAAATGTCGAAGCCCGTATGCGCGAGCAGATGCGGATAGGTGCGAAAACCCGCGCCGTAAGCGATCAGCACGGCGTTCTCCAGCAGCAGCGAAATGCCGAGCGCGGTGATGAGAATGGAAAGGCGCGGCGCGCGCAGCAACGGCTGGTAGGCGACGCGCGCGATCGCGACGCCCAGTGCGCCGGTGGCGAGCATCGCCGCTGCAAAGGCCGCGAACAGCGCGAGCGCGAGCGGCAGACGCGCGGCCGCGAGCGTGGAGAGCGCGGTCCAGCCCACGAACGCGCCCACCATGAAGAGATCGCCGTGCGCGAAGTTGATGAGCCGGATGATGCCGTAGACCATCGTGTAGCCGAGCGCGACGAGCGCGTAGAACGACCCGATCGTCAGCCCCTCGACGACGAACTGGAAAAAGGTGCTCATATGCGGCCGGAAGCGCTTACTTCATCGCCACCCATTTGCCGCTGGCGTCCTGCCGCTGGTACGGCGCGAACTGGTCGCCGTGCACGATGATCGTGATGTATACGGCGCGGCTGCGGTCTCCCTTCGGATTGAAGCCGATCTGGCCGGTCAGCCCCGCGTAGTTCGTGACCTTGTGCAGCGCGGCCGTGATGTCCGCGGGTTTGGCCGACTTCGCGTCCGCAATGGCTCTGGCGGTCACGCCCACGGCGTCGTATTCATACACCGAATACGGGCCCGGCCCCTGCCCATAGGTCTTGTTGTACTGGTCGACATAGTCGTGCGCGCCCGCGAGGAACTGTGCGAGCGGCGCGGTGGTGATGATCATGCCGTCGGCGGCGGGGCCCGCCGTCTTCATGAGCGTCGGGTCATTGGTGCCGTCGCCGCCCATGAAGGTCATCTTGAGGCCCACCTGACGCGCCTCCTTCACGAGCAGGCCCGCTTCGGAGAAGTATCCCGTGTAATAGATCACGTCCGGATTGAGCGACGAAACCTTGGTGAGCGTCGGCGAATAGTCCATCTGGCCCGGCGTGATCGAATCGGCGTAGACCACGTCCACGCCCATCTTCTTGAGCGATTCCACCGTATTCTGCGCAAGGCCCTTGGCGTAGGTCGTATTGTCGTCGATCACCGCCGCGCGCTTCACGTGCAGCGAATTCTTCATGAAGCTGGCCGCGAAAGGCCCTTGCTCGTCGTCACGGCCGATCGTGCGGAACACGTTGTCGTAGCCCATTTCGGTGAGCTTGGGATTGGTCGAGGCGTCGAGCACATAGGGAATGCCGGCCCGGTGGAATGCGCTCAGCTCCGGCAGCGCCGCGCTCGAACAGTAGCCGCCCGCCACGGCGGCCACGCCCGCATCCACGAGCTTTTGCGCCGCCTGAACCGCCGTTTGCGCATCGCATGCGTCGTCCTCGGGCACCAGTTCGATCTGCTTGCCGAGCACCCCGCCCGCCGCGTTGATCTTCGCGGCCGCGAGCTTCGCGCCGTTCAGGATATCGGTGCCCGCCGCGGCGCTGCTGCCCGAAAGCGGCACAGGCACGCCGATCTTGATGGTCTGACTCTGCGCGAAGCCAGGCGCGAGCGCGAGCATCGTGGCCACGAGCGTGGCGCGCAACGTGCTCGCCGGGCGGGGAGCGTCGGGCATGCCATTGTTCTGAGGATTCATTTGAGCGGCTCCTGAGCGTGGACCCGACCGGGCGATGCCGCAACGCAGGCGAGCCCGCGCGGTCAGTTAGCGAAACGAAATAATTCGTCCGGTGCGTTGCCCTGCAAGGCTGGCGCGCTCATGGCGCGCGGCTTGCATGGGGACCGGCGCATAACGACTTTTCCATGATAGATGCCCGCGACCGTTTAACGGTTATAGGGTAAGCGCGTATACAAATAGCGTGCGTTCGCGGCAGCGGGACGCTACTTTTGTATACGCGCCATGCATGGAGGGCGGGAATGAAAACCATCGTGCTGGGCGGCGGCATTGCGGGCGTCACGAGCGCGTACTATCTCGCACGCGACGGCCGCGACGTCACCGTGATCGAGCGCCGCGAGAGCGTTGCGCTCGAAACCAGTTTCGCCAATGCCGGGCTCGTCGCGCCGGGCCATTCGTACACCTGGGCCTCGCCCCGCGCGCCGAAGATCCTGCTCAAGTCGCTGTTCGTCGAAGGCCAGGCGCTGCGTTTGCGGCTGAAGGCCGACCCGCACATGTGGGCGTGGTGCGCGCAGTTCCTGCGCAATTGCACCGAGGCGCGCTCGCGCGAGAACACCTCGCGCAAGGTGCGCTTGTGCCGCTACTCGCAACATCAGCTGCAAGAGGTCACGGCGCGCGAGCAGCTCGAATACGACCGCATCAGCCGCGGCCTGCTCTATCTCTACCGCGACGCCGCCTCGTTCGAGCGCGGCCGCGCGCACATGTCGATTCTCGTCGAGAACGGGCTGCCGCTCGAAACCCTCGACGCCGCAGCCGTCGCCGCGCGCGAACCGGCGCTCGCCCACGCACGCGAACGCATTGCGGGCGCGATCTACTGCCCGAGCGACGAGAGCGGCGACGCCCATCGCTTCACGCGCGCGCTCAAGGAGGTTTGCGAACGTATGGGCGTGCGCTTCGTGTTCGACGCGCCGATCGAGGCGATCGAAGCCGCGGGCGACCGCATCGCCGGCGTGCGCACGAGCGCCGGCGTCATCGACGGCGACGACTACGTGCTCGCGCTCGGCTCGTGGTCGCCCATTCTCGCGCGGCCGCTCGGCTACCGCATCGCGGTCTATCCCGTGAAGGGGTACTCGGCGACGTTTCCGTGCGGCCCCCGGCATCGGCCGCCCGAGATGGGCGGCGTGGACGAGAATCACCTCGTGGCATGGGCGCGCTTCGGCGCGCGTCTGCGCTTCACGGCGACCGCGGACTTCGCGGGCTACGACACGCGCCACACGCCCGCCGACTTCGCGCCGATGCTGCAGGCCGCGCGCGAGCTCTTTCCCGACGGCGCCGATTACACGCAGCCGGGCTACTGGGCCGGGCTGCGCCCGATGACGCCCGAAGGCACGCCGCTGATCGGCCGCACGCGCCATCGCAACCTGTTTCTCAACACGGGACACGGGCACATGGGCTGGACGATGTCGTGCGGCACCGCGAAACTGCTGGCCGACATCATGGCCGGGCGCGAGCCCGAACTGGACATGACGGGATTGACGCTGAGATGAGCACGACCGCACCGCAACACAATGACGAGGACACCTACACGAAGCTCGATTTCGCGCTCGACGGCGGCATTGCCCGCCGCGCGGCGATCGGTCTCGTTGTGCTCGCAACCGATCATACGATCGAGCACGAATGGCGCGACTTGCTGCACCAGAAGGGCGTGGCGTTCTACGAGAGCCGCCTCGAAAATTCGCCGGACATCACCGCGCCGCGCCTTGCCGAAATCGAGGCGCGCATCGCGCCGGCCGTCAGCCTGCTGCTGCCCGGCGAGCGGCTCGACGTCGTGGCGTTCGGCTGCACCTCGGCGTCGATGGTGATCGGCGAAGCCAGGGTCGCTGCGCGCATACGCGAGGCGCGGCCCGACATCGCCTGCACCACGCCGGTCACGGCGGCGCTCGCCGCGCTGAAGGCGCTCGACGTGCGCAGCGTGGCGCTTCTCACGCCCTACGTGCGCGCCATCAACGACTTCATGCGCGATTACATCGAGGCGCGGGGCGTGGCCGTCGCGCGCATGGCGTCGTTCGAGCATGCGGACGACAACGAAGTCTCGCGCATCGACGCGGCGTCGATTCGCAGCGCCATCGAAACGCTCGCGCGACACGACGACGCCGAAGCCGTGTTCGTGTCGTGCACGAGCCTGCGCGTGGCCGCGCTCGTGCCGGAGCTCGAAGCGCGGACCGGCAAGCCGGTATTGTCGAGCAACTACGCAATGGCATGGCACGCGCTGCGGCTCGCGGGTGTTCACGACAGCGAGCCGCGGCTTGGCCGGCTGTTTGCGCGCTGACGCCGCGTCGATGCGCAAGCGCGGCGAACGACGCGGCGCGTCCGCCGGGCGGAATCAGGTGTAAACGGGCTTGCCGGCGAGCGCGCTGCGAATGGCGCCGGCGAGATCGCCCGCGGCGAATTTCGCCACGTAGCCGCTCGCGCCCGCGTTCTTGACGTGCGCCTCATTGGCCGTGCCCGTGAGCGACGAGTGGATCACCACGGGAATGTCCACGGTGCGCGGGTCCGCCTTGATCTTGCGCGTCAGCGTGAAGCCGTCCATCTCGGGCATTTCGAGGTCGGTCAGCACGAGCGCGATGCGGTCTTTCGCGCGCAGGCCGTCACGCTCCGCGCTCGTCGCGATCGCGTCGAGCTGCTTCCAGGCTTCGAGGCCCGTTTTCGCTATCGTATATTCCACGCCGAGCGCCTTGAGGCTCTGGCCGATCAGCTCGCGCGCGAAACCCGAGTCGTCGGCGGCCAGCACCTTCGCGCCCGGCGGAATCACGGCGGGCTCGCCCACTTCCTCCGGCACGATCGAACCGTGCTGCGACGGGAACACGTCGCGCAGAACCTGCTCCACGTCCACCACCTGCACGAGCTTCTTGCTCTCGGGGTCGTTCTCGAGCCGCGCGATGCTCGTCACGCGGTTGCCCATCGTGACGTCGGCGGTCAGCACCTGGCTCCATTCGAGCCGCACTATCTCGTCCACGCTTTCGAGCGCGAAACCTTGCGTGGAGCGGGCGAATTCCGTCACGAGCAGGATGTTCGGGCCGCCGGCCGGCTCGCAGCCCATGAGCTTGGGCAGGTCGATCACGGGCATCACCTGGCCCCGGATGTTCGCCGCGCCGAGCACGTAGGGCGACGCCGCCGCGATGGGCGTGATCGCCGGCATGCTGAGGATTTCCCGCACCTTGAAGACGTTGATGCCGAAGACCTCGCCAACCTCGCTGCCCGGTGCCGCGCCGAGCCGGAAAAGCAGGAGCTCGAACTGGTTCGTGCTCGTCAGGCGGGTTCGTTCGTCGATTGCGAAGCCGCTGTCCATGATTCCCTCGTGTCGTTATCGTCCGGTGCGAGACGCATCGCGTCTCGCTTCCTGCCAACGTCTACGGCCCGGCGCCGGAAATCTTGAGCCCGGCGCGCCCGCACCCCGGCGTCAGATCAAGCTCCGTCAGACGCCCTCCTGCACGCGGCCGGCGGCATGCTCGCGCAGGAGCGCCGCGCAGGCCTGGGCGCTCACCGGTCTGCCGAACAGGTAGCCCTGCTGCCGCTCACAGGCGAGCGAGCGCAGAAACGACGCCTGCTCCGGCGTTTCCACGCCTTCCGCGGTCACGCGCATGCCGAGCGAGTGCGCCATCGCGACGACGGCCTGCGTGATCGCCACGGAGTCGCGGTTGCCCGGCAGCCCCGCCACGAACGTGCGATCGACCTTCAGGTGGTGCAGCGGAAAGCGCTTCAAATACGAAAGCGACGAATAGCCGGTGCCGAAGTCGTCCACCGAGATGCGCACGCCGATGTCGTTCAGCGCGCGCAGGACCGGCTGCACGCTCTGGCTGTCGCTCATGAGAATGCCCTCGGTAATCTCCACTTCGAGGGCCTCGGGCGCGAGGCCCGTGTTCGCGAGGCAGCTCTCGACCTGCTCGACGAGTCCTTCCGCGATCTGGCGCGGCGAAAAATTCACGGCCATCACGAACGCGGGCGCGAGCAGCCGCCGCCACTGCGCGGCCTGACGGCACGCGTGCTCGAGCACCCACTGGCCGATCGGAAGGATCATGCCGGTGTCCTCGGCCACGGGAATGAACTCCACGGGCGACACCTCGCCCAGCTCCTCGCTCTTCCAGCGCAGCAGCGCCTCCGCGCCGATCATGCGGCCGCTCGCGCCGTCCACGATCGGCTGATAGACGAGGTACAGCTCGCCCGCCCCGAGCGCGCGGCGCAGCCCCCGCTCGATCTGGAAGCGGCGCTGCAGGCGCTGGCGCAGCTCGGTCGTGAAAAACTGGAACTGGTTGCTGCCGCGCTGCTTGGCCGCGTACATCGCCGAGTCGGCGTTGCGCATGAGCGCGGCGGCGCTGCGCCCGTCGTCGGGATAGAGGCTGATGCCGATCGACGCGCCGAGGTAGTACTCGTTGCCCGCCACCGCGAACGGCGCGCCGACGGCGTCGAGCACGCGCTGCGCGAGCGCGATGAGCTCGTTCACGTCCGCGTAGCAGCACACGGCGATCACGAATTCGTCGCCGCCCACGCGCGCGAGCGTGTCCGCCTCGCCCACGCAGCCGGCAAGGCGCTGCCCCACGTCGCGCAGCAGCATGTCCCCCGCCTCGTGGCCGCCCGTGTCGTTGACCTTCTTGAAGCCGTCCAGATCGACGAACAGCAGCGCGGGCCGCGCCGAGCAGCTCGCCGTTTCGAGCAGCGCATGCATGCGCTCGGCGAGGAAGGTCCGGTTATACAGCCCGGTGAGCGCGTCGCGCGTGGCGAGATAGCGCAGTTGCTGCTGCGCCTCGCGCACCGGCCCGATGTCCGTGAACGAAACCACCACGGAAATCGCCTCGCGCTCGCCGGAACGGAAGATCGGCAGCACGTTCTCTCTCACCCAGACGATCTCGCCATCGGCCAGCTCCAGCCCGACCGTCTCGCCGATCACGGGTTTGCCCGTTTCGAGCGCCCGCATGCTGGGGCGTTTCGCGGTCGGCAAGGGGGTGCCGTTCTCGTCGAGCACGCGCGGAATCAGGCCCGTGATGCTGCGGCCGATGGCGTCCTCGGGCAGCCGCAGAAGACGCCGCGCGCTGCGGTTGCAGGCGAGCACCGTGTCGGCGCGCGACTGCATCACGATGCCTTCGTTGAGGTGATCGACGACGAGGCGGTGGTGCTCCTCGCTTTGCGCGAGCCGCTCGGCAATGGTCTGCTGGTTGAGCATGGCCGCGACGCTATGGGCGATGTCGCGCAGCAGCGCCTCCTCGGCCGCGGTGGGCCGCCAGGGGCGGCTCTGGTAGACGGCGAGCACGCCCAGCAAGCCGCCGTTGCCGTCGTCGAGCGGCGTCGTCCAGACCGCGCGCAGGCCGCTCTCCAGGGCGATGCGCCGGTACTCGCCCCATTCGTGCGCGCGCTCGTAGTCCTCGACGCAGATCGTGCGCCGCTCGAAGATCGCCGTGCCCGACGGGCTCGTGCCCGCCCCGACCGGCGTGCCGTCGAACGCCGCGTGATACTGCGCCGGCAACGAGGGCGCACTGCCGATGCGCAGGCGCCGCCCGTCGCTATCGAGCCGCAGGATCGCGCAGGTCACCCCCTCGCCGAACAGCCGTTCGGCGCGGCAGCATACCTCCGCCAGCAACTCCGGCAACGGCATGCTGCGCGACACCAGCCGCAATACGCTGCGCTCGGAGGCGAGCGCTTCGTCTGCTCCATCCGTCTCTTTCGACACCCCCGACTGACCGCCCCGTGATCCCGCTGCGCCGCACGCCCCCGCCGCTTCGGAATAGACCATACCCTCGTCCTCTCTTGTTGCCCGGCGCGCGTTGCGCCCGTGGCCGGCTCGATCTCAAGTGTGGTGCGCGGCGCGCCGTCCACCGCCAGGCGAGCGATGACGCCGCCCCTGCTTTAACGGCAGCGGCGGCGGTATCTTGAAGGGGAAGAGGGCACAGCCGGCTAAGGGCGCTCGGCCCCGCTCCGTGAACGTGCGCACCCGCGCGTCGGGACCGGCGAGGGATACGCCGATGCGCGCCTGCGCGCACCGACGCGGTGCAAAGGCAGGGCTCAGGCCTCGCCTTTTTGCGCCTTTTCGTTGCTGCCGTCCTTGTGGAACACGCGCTTGGTCGCACGCTTCGTCGCCTCGTAGCCCTCGCGCGACGCATGGGCGATGCCATGCCCCACCGCCTTCGCGGCGCTCGCGGTGGCGTGGCCGAAGTCGCGCGCGGCGTGCCCGGTTTTCGCGGCCGCCTCCTTCGAATCGTGCTTGATGTTCTCCTTCACCTCGTGAAGATCGGCGCGCGCCATCGTGCTGGCCACGCCGAGCACAAGCGCCGCGAGCATGAACCGTTTCGCTTTCATCATCAGGCTCCCTTTTTGAATTTTCATCGAATCGCGGCGGACGCATCGAGCATCACCGCCGCGCGCCCCGTAAGCAGCACGCGTTCGCCGCCGCGCACCGCGAAGCTGTACAGAATCGAGTTGCCGCTGCCGCTCTCGCGCGTGGCTTCGATCGAAAGCGCCGTGTCGAGCGTATCGAGGCGCTCGATGCGCGCCTCCACGTTACGCACGCTGGCGAGGTAACCCACGCGCGGCCGCGCGGCCGTCGCGCCATCGCCCGCACCGTTCGACGGGACACGCAGCGGGACAAGCAGCGCGCCGTGCACGGCCATCGCCTGCGCCGCGTATTCCACGCCGCACACCGCCGCGAGCCGCCCACGCGAGCGCAGCGGATTGCGCGGGTCGCGATGGCTCGTCGCCGTGCAGACGATGCGCGCGTCGTCCCACGACTCGACCGCGTCGAGCAGGCACATCGCGCCGCTATGCGGTATGTGCGCCGCAATCCACGCGCGGTCCAACGGCGCGCGCGGCGCAGCATGCAAAGCGGCGCCCGAAGCGGCCCCGGCGAGCGCGCCCGGCAGGTCGGCTTGCGTCGTCATGCGCGCCCGCCGGCCGCTTCCGGCGGCCCCACTTCGATCTGCACGCGCATCTCCGGCAGATAGTCGACGACCACGCTCGCCGGCCGGCCGGCGGCATCCATGCAGGCGAGCGCTTCGAGCAGCGGCAACGCGCGCGCGGCCGGATTGTTCGTGCGCAGCGCTTCGAGTTCGGCCGAACCGAGCGTCGTCGCGCGCGCCTCGGTGAGCGTCACGTCGAGGCGCGCGAGCGCCGCCGTGCTCGCCCGCGGCGCGAGCACGAGCGCCACGCCGAACGCATCGGCGATGGGCCGCGCCGCGTGCAGCGGCTCGGGATAGTCGGTGTCGTAGGCGATGAGCAGGGTCGGCATGCCGTCCACGGCCACCTGGCACACGCTTTCGAGCAGGCCCGCCGCGAAGCTGCCGTCGTGCGCGCACAGCACGTTCGACGTGGCCCGCGCGCGCGCCGCGATGCTCCAGTAGCCCGCGGGCGCGTTGTGCACCGAGTTGTGAAAGCGCGTGGGCGAGAGCTGGCGGTCGTCGCCCGCCAGCGTTTCGCAGATTGCGTGGCAGTTCTGGCCATCGCCGCCCGAAGCCGCGAACACGGCGGCGAGCGTGGCGGCGTCACGTCCGCTCGCCGCCACCGCTTCATGGCCCACCGCGAGCGCCGTCTTGACCACGGGCCCGGTGCGGCGGCGCTCCGCGGCCGGCAAACCGGCCGCCGGCGGCAGCACCGTGCGTGCGCCCGCGTAAGGCGTGCGCGCGGCGAGCACGTTGGCGGCATGCGGCCAGCCGGAGAGCCCGGGGCCGATCACGCCGATGCCTTCGATGTAGGCGGAAAGTTTCATGACGAAAGTCCCGAATGCGCCGCAAGCCGGTCGTGCGCGCGGTCCGCGCGGCCGAGCACGAGGCTGCAGTTCGTGCCGCCGAAGCCGAAGGAATTGCTGAGCACCGTCTCCACGCGCGTCTCCCGGCTCTCGAGCACGTAGTCGAGCCCGAGCGCGGGATCGGGCTGCGTGGTATTGACGCCCGCGGGCACGAAACGGTGGCGCAGCGCAAGCGCCGCGACCACGGCTTCGAGCGCGCCCGCCGCGCCGAGCGTGTGCCCCGTCGCGCCCTTGGTGGAGCTGCACGGCGTGCGCCCGAAAAGGCCGCCGATCGCGCGGCTTTCGGCGGCGTCGTTGCTCGGCGTGGCCGTGCCGTGCAGATTGATGTAGCCGATCTCGCTCGCGCTCACGCCCGCCGTCGCGAGCGCCTGCTCCATCGCGGCGCGCGCGCCGAGCCCCTCGGGATGCGGCGACGACATGTGATGCGCGTCGCTCGATTCGCCCACGCCGAGCAGCAGGACCGCCTCGCCGTCGAGCACATCGCGTGCGGAGGGCACCCGCTCGACGAGCGCGAACGCCGCAGCCTCGCCGATCGAAATGCCGTTGCGGCTCACGTCGAACGGACGGCAAGGATCGCGCGAAAGCAGTTCGAGCGAATTGAAGCCGTACAGCGTCGTCAGGCACAGCGAGTCGACGCCGCCCACCACGGCCGCGTCGATCAAACCCGCTTCGATCATGCGGCGCGCGGAGCCGAACACCTTCGCGCCCGACGAGCACGCCGAGGAAATCGACGTCGCCGGGCCGCGCAAGCCGAAGTACGCGCGCACGAACGCGGCAAGCGAATAGGGGTTGTGCGTCTGCGCGTAATGGAAGCCCGGCGCGAGCGCGCCGCTTTGCGCGTCGCGCCGCCGGTAGGCATGTTCGGTTTCGAGGATGCCCGAGGTGCTGGTGCCGACGAATACGCCCACACGCCCTGCGCCATAACGCGCGATGGCGGCCTCGACATGGCCCGCGAAGCCGTCCTGCGTGAAGCCGAGTTGCGCGAGGCGGTTGTTGCGGCACGCGTAGTCCGCGAGGTCGGCGCGCATGGGCAGGTCCTCGACGCCCTCCACCGCGCCGATCCACGTGTCGAGTTCCGCGCGCTCGAAGTCGCAGCGCGCGAGGCCGCCCCGCTTGCCGCGCAGCGCGTCGAGCGTCGCGTCGAGCCCGCGCCCGAGGCAACTGGTGGCAGTGAAATGGGAAAGAATGAGAGGTTTCACGTCGGTCGTGTCCGTTGGCGCATCGGGGGATCAAGGTAGGTCGGCGTGGTCGATTTCGGCGGCTTCTTCGTTCAGGCACGCGCGCAGCGTCGTCCACTGCAGCTGCCTTTCGGCGGCGGCGCGCAGCAGCGCCGGCAGCACGTCGAGCACGAGCGGCTCGCCGCGCGCGTCGCGCGCCGCATGGCCGTCGTGCACGAGCAGGATGTCGCGCGGAGCCAGGCCAGTCGTCAGGCGGCGCGTGACGGTGCCCGAGTCCTTCGCGCACGTGTCGAAGCCTCGCCGCGTCCAGCTCGCGAGGTGCAGGCCAAGCCCGCACAGCACCGGTTCGAGGAACGGGTTGCGCAAGCCTGCCGGCGCGCGGAAAAAGCGCGGCGCCACGCCTGCGATTTCGGTGAGCGTGCGCTGCGCGGTCTCGATCTCGCGCTTCATCACGAGCGGTCCCGAAAGCGAGAACGTATGGCGATGGCGCTGGCTATGGTTCTCCACGGCATGGCCGCGCGCCACGATCGCCTCGATCCACCGCGGATACCGGCGCGCCAGATCGCCGATGCAGAAAAACGTCGCACGCACATCGTGGCGATCGAGCAGGTCGAGCACGCGCGGCGTCACTTCGGGGTCCGGACCATCGTCGATGGTGAGCGCGATGCGCTGGCCCGCATGCTCGGGCAGGCGCGTCCAGTTCGGGCCGAGCAGCGTGCTGCGCGGCCAGAGGCCCGCGGCGGTGAGCACGAGATGCGACGCGGCCACGCCGCCCGCCGCCCACGGCCACGCGCCCGGCCGCGCCGCGAGCGCGACGGCCGCGCCCGCGTGCACCGCGGCCGCCGTGCAGATGAGCGGCGACGGCTTCCAGCGCCGCGACGTGGCGGACGCGGGCGCTGCGGGCGCAAACGGCATCGAAGGCGACGAAGGCGAACTCATGCGCGGCCTCCGTGCGTGTGGCTCATGTGCGCGCGTTCGGCGCGCGCGTGAGCGGGTTGCGGCCGGCGCTTCCTTTCGGCGCGCACATGGGCCGCCTCGCTGCGTCGCGCGCGCGGCGGCGAGAGAATCGCCGCGAACACGAGCGCGAGCATCGCGCCAGGCCCCACCGTCAGCCCGAACGTTTCGAGCAGCGGCACATGGGAAAGCGCGAGCAGGCCGAAGCCCGCGACCGTCGCGAGATTGGCGACGAACAGCGAGACGAGCGTGCGCGGCGCGACGGGCTCGCCGGCCTCGCGCCTGCAGAAGAACAGGGCATAGTTCGAACCCACGGCGACGATGAGCAGCATACCGACCAGATGCAGGATGGTGAGCGGCACGCCCGCCAGCGCGAAGCCCGCTGCCACGACCAGCACGGCCGCGACCAGCGGCGCGAGCGCGCGCGCCGCGCGCGACGGCGAGCGCAGCGCGGCGAGCAGCAGCACGGCGATCGCGGCGAAGCCCGCGAGCGACAGGCGGATGTCCTCGTGCACGTAGTTCACGTAGAGCGCATTGGCCTCGGCCTTCATGTCGACGAAAAGCGCACCGGGCACGTTCGCGCGCGCAACGGCGTCGCGCACGGGCGCGGCGTCGAGGCTCGGCGAGTCCGCGCGCACGGCTTGCGCGCCTTGCGGCGCGCGCAACGCGAGCATCGCGGTCCATTGGCCGTCGCGCCGGGTCAGCAGCGCATCGACGGCGAGTGACATGGAGGTGCCCTCGAGGTCCGCACGCGTGATGAGCGGCGCGTGGCGCGCCGCTTCGGCGTCGGCGAGGAAAGGCGCGAACGCGTCGGGCCTCACGTCCACGGGCTGGTTCCTGATCGCCTCGCGCAGGCGCGCGGCGAGCACGTCGGCGCCGGGCAGGCTGGCGAGCCGCGCGCGCTGCGTGGCGTCGCTCGGCAAGTAGCGCGCCGGGCTTTCGAAGCCGCCCAGCAGGCCGCGCTCGACGAGCGGCCGCAGTTGGCCGCCCACCTTCTCCGCGCCTTCGAGCGCGGCCTGTTCGCTCGCCGCCGGGACGACCACGAGATAGCGCACGTCGGGCGCGCCCACATCGGCGCGCAGGCGCGCGTCGAGCGCCTGGCTCGCGGCGGGCACCGGGCTCAGCGCGGAAAGCTCGTGGCTCCAGAGGCCGGCGCGGTGCAGCGCAAGCGTCGCCACGGCGGCGAGCACGAGCACCGCGAGCGGCCAGCGCAAACGCGGCGCGGCCTGTGCCGCGCGAGCGAGCGCCGCGCCGACGCGCGAGACGTCGCGAATCGCCACCGCGCCGCCGCAAAGCTGCGGCAGCACGAAGCGCGTGACGAGCGCGGCGCTCACGAGGCCCGCGATCGAATACAGTCCCAGTTGCACGAGGCCGGGAAAGCCCGAAAACAGCATCGACGCGAACCCGCATACCGAGGTGAGCACGCCGAGGCGAATGGTCGGCCAGTACGCGGCGAGCCATGCGCGCATCGTGTCCCCGCCCTGCCGCCCACCTTGCGACGACTGCACGAACAGATAGATCGGGTAATCGACCGCTTCGCCGATCAGCGTCGTGCCGAAGCCGAGCGTCAAGCCATGCACCGTGCCGAACGCGAGCGAGACCGCCGCGATGCCGCCCGCCACGCCCGAAAGCACCGGCAGCAAACCGAGCGCGAGCGTGCGCGGCGAACGGTAGAGCGTGAACAGCAACGCGACGATGAAGAGCAGGCTCAGCGTCGAGAGGCGTTCGACGTCGCGGCGGATGGCGTCGCGCGCGGCGACCGCGAACACGCCCGGTCCCGTCATCGATACCTGGTAGGCCGAAGCATTGGGCAGGCTGCGGGCGGCGGCATCGAACGCCTGGCGCACGGCGTCGATCGCGCGGGCCTGCGCGTCGGTGTCGGAGCCGGCGGCGGCCGTTTGCGCGACGAGCACGGCGCGCCGGCCGTCGCGCGACGCCCACACGCCGGCGCGGCTCGCGGGCTGCGCCGCGCTGTCGAGCTGGCCGACGAGCGCCGCCACTTCGCCCGTGGGGTCGCGCGGCAGCAGGTCCTTCGCAACGAGTCCCGCCGACGACGTCAGCAGGTCGAGGCTCTCGCCCAGCGCGTCGTGCAGCCCCTGCTCCGTGAAGCGTTGCGGCGCGACCGCGGGGCTCAGCGCGTAGCGGTGCGCAAACATGAACGACTCGTCGCGCGCGTCGTTCTCGCCCGAGCCGTTGTGAACCGCCGCGAACGCGGGATCGGCGCGCAGGGTCTGCGCCACGCGGCGCGAGAGCGTGGCGCGCGTGGTCTCGTAGCCGCCGTCGATGGCGACGAGGATGAGCCGCGAAGCGAGACCGTCGCGCAACTGGTCGACGAGCACGCGCTGCGTGGCGCTCGGCGAGCGCGGCAGGAACGCGGAAAGGTCGGCGCTGAACTGCGCGCGGCCGATCGCCGCCGCGCACCCGACGAGGCACAGCAGCCACACGGCGACGGCACGGTGCCGCACGGTCGCGAGGCCGCGCGCGATGAGCGGATGGGCGCGCGGGTTCATCAGTTCGCGCCTGCGGCAAGTGCTTGCAGGCGCATCAGCGAACGATCGCCGCCGGCCTGCTGGATCGCGACGCTGCGCAACGCGTCGCGCGTGCCGTCCATGACGATCGAGCTCACCACCCTGCGCATGCGCGCGTCGAGCGGCGTGAGCGTGAGCGTCCAGTCGTCGCCCTGCCCCGTGAGCCCGACCTTGTAGAACTGCTCGAGCGCGAAGCGGTTGCCCGCGAGCGTCGCGCGAATGCTCTCGATGAACGCACCGAGCTCCGGGTAGCGCGCGAGCGCGAGCGTGTACGTGCGGTTGTCGCGCTGCACGGTCAGCATGTCGCCGTCCACGACGAGATGTTCGGGCTTCGGGCTCTGCGTGATCTTTTCCAGGTGATCGGGCGCGACGAACACGAGTTCGCCCGACGACTCCACGGGCTGCGTGGCGATCGAGAGATATTTCGTCTCGGTGAAGCTCGCGCGGCCGGACTTGCGCTGCGCGAGCGTGGACATCAGGCGGTCCAGCGTCCAGGCGGGCTGCGCCGCCTCGGCGGCATGCGCGCGCGTGACGGGCGCCGCCGTCAGCAGGGCGAAAGCGGCGCTCGCCATCGCACACAGGCAGCGCGCGGAAGCGAAATAGCGTGTCGCGTTCATGCGTCGGTCACCTCGTGCACGGGCAGCTCGGCGTGGGCGCGCGCCTCGCGCCGGCGCGCAGGAGCGGGAGCGGGAACCCGAACCGGCGCGGGTGCGCCGACGCCCGCGGCCTTCCTGCCACCCTGCCAGAAGTCGAAGTAGTTGAACCAGTTATACGGCGCCGCGCGGCAATAGCGGTCGACCAGCGCGACATAACGCACGAGCGCCGCGTCGATGGTGCGCTGACGCGCCTCGCGCGGCACGTCGGTGAAGTCCGCGAGCGTTTCGAAGTGCACGTCGTAGCGGTTGCCGCCGCGATAGAGGCCCGTCATGAAGAGCACCGGGCGCTTGAGCATCGCGGCCATGTAGAGCGGCCCGAGCGGAAACGCCGCCGGTTCGCCGAGAAAGGCCATGCGCCGCACGGTGGCCGCGTCGTCGGCCAGCAGCGTGCGGTCGGCGAGCATGCCCACCATGCAGTTCTGGTCGAGACGCTCGTGCACGCGCAGCATCGAATCGACCTGGCCGAGTCCGATCACCTCGGGCTTCGCGGCGGGATTCACGGCGCCGAGCGCCGCGTTGATCTTCTGCGCGTTCTCCTCGTACATCGTCACGACCACGCGCAGATCGGGCCGCGTGCGGCCGAGCGCGCGCACCACCTCGAAGCTGCCGAGGTGCGCGCCCATCAGGAACACGCCGCGCCCCTTCGCGAGCGTCGCGTCCACGAGCGTATGGCCGTGCGGGCGGATGTCGAACAGGTCGAAGCGAGCGTTCATCAGATAGATGCGGTCGTGTATCGTCGCGGCGAACGTGAACACGTGGCGATACACATCGCGCCAACGCGCGGGACGGCCGAGCACGCGGCGCAGATAGTCGCGAGAGGCCGCGCGCGCGCGCGGCGAAAACAGCACGAAATAGGCGGCGACGAGATGCAGCACCGCGCGCCCCGCGCGGCGCCCGAGGCGCAGCGAAAGCCATGTCATGAGGCGCAGGAGCAGCGCGTTGCTGCGTTCCTGCTGCTTCGCCCAGGCGGTGCGCTTCGTCATTTTCGCGCTCCGCTTCGAGCGGCGGCGCCGCTGTCCGGCTCGCCGCCAGCCACGCTGCCCAGCACGCCGCTCGCGACATCGCGCTCGCCTGCGCGCAGCGTGAAGCGGATCGCGCCGCCCGGCGTCGCGTCCCACGCTATGTCGAACGTTTCGCCAGGTGCGCCCGGGCTCAGGAATTTCGCGGAACTGAGCTTCCACGTGGCGAGCGGGCGGTTGAGCGCCGAGCCGATCGCGTCGATGGCGTGATCGAGCAGCACGACGCCGGGCACGACAGGATGGCCCGGGAAGTGGCCGGGCAGCGCCGGGTGATCGGCGGGAATCGTGAACGAGAGCGCGGTCGTGGAGACCGTCGTGCCCTCGGCCTTCGCCGGCGCGCTGCGCGTATGCCGCGCGACGAGCGCCGCGAGCACGTCGTGCGGCAGCTTGCCCGTGTCGTTGCGCGGCAGCGAATCGACGAATACGAGCGGGCGCGGCAGGAACGCGGCATCGACGCGCTCGCGCAGCGCCCGCTGCAGATCGGCGGGCGTGCGCGTGGGCGCGACCACGAGCGCGACGAGGCGCGTCACGCCGTCGTGGCTCGCGCGTTCGTCGTGCTCAGGCATGAAGAACACGCCGTCCACGACGCCCGCAATCGCGTTCAACTGATGATTGAGGTAAGCGAGCGACGTGCGCTTGCCCGCAATGTTGATGAGATCCGCCTTGCGCCCGTGCAGCAGGAAGCGCTGCGCGTCGAGCAGTTCGAGCGCGTCGCCCATGGGCACGGGCTGCTCCACGTGGCCGCCCGAGACCCACACGGTCGGCCCCTCGTCGCCTTCCTCGCGCGGTTCGCTCGCGCGCGCCTCGAGGCGGATTTTCGGGAACAACTGCCAGGTGGCGCCCTGCGCCGTGCGGCGCGTCGCGATCTGGCCGGTTTCGGTGCTGCCGTAGATTTCGACGAGCGGCGCCTTCAGGCGCGCCTCGGCTTCGCCCGCGAGCTTTTCCGCGAGCGGCGCGGTGGCGCAGAGCATGAGTGCGGCGGGCGGCAGCGCGTGGTCGGCGGCGAGCAGCGCGCGCAGATGGATGGGCGAGGTCACGAGCACGCGCGGCTGCGGCACCGCTTCGAGCTCCCTACGGATATCGACGGGATAAAACGGCAGGCGGTTGCTGAACGCGAGACCGCCGATCAGCGCGAGCAGCACCGTCGACTCGAAGCCGTACATATGCTGCGGCGGCACGGTGCCGACGATCGTGCAGTCCCGCGCGTCGAGCAGACCGAGACGCGCGGCCGCCGCACGCACGTTGGCGACGAGAAAACCCCACGTCTTGCGGTGCGGCACCGGCGCGCCGGTCGAGCCGGAGGTGAACACATAGGCCGCGACGCGCGAGCCGTCGATCTGCGGGACAACGAACGGCCCGTCGGCGACCGCCGCCGCTTGCCCGGCTTCGGGCCAGGCAAAGCGCGGCAGGTCGATCGCGCAGTCGGGCGCATCGTGCAGGCAAAACGCGTCGGGCGCGAACGAGGCGAGCTGGCGCACCGTTTCAGGCGTGTGCGTCGACGGCAGCAGGCTGATGCGGCCCGATACGAGCGCCGCGCACAGGCCCACGGTGAAACGGTAGCGGTCGCGGCAGACGTTGAACACGTGGCCGCCCGCCGGCAGCGCAGCGGCCACGCGCGCGACATCGGCGAGGAAGGCGCCCACGGTGACGGGCGCGCCGTCGCGCCAGGCGATCACCTGGCCGGGCGACGAGTGAAAGACGAGCGGATGAGTCGGCATAACGTCAGTCGATATGGATTCCTGTTTTGGCGCGGCGATGTTCAGCGATGGCCCGCATGCGCCTGGGTGGCCTGGCGATACGCACGGATCGCGTCGAGCATGCCGGCGCGCGGTTCGCCGGGCAGCGCGAAGCGCCGGCACGCATGCTCGGCGACGAACATCACCGCCACGAGCGGCAGCGCCAGATAGTTCGCGAACGTCGCCCACGCAACGATCGGCGCCGTGGCGAACAGCAGCGTCGAAACGTCGGCGGTCGCGAGGAAAAAGAGCGTCCAGGCGAGCGTGATCTGGCGCGTGTAGCGCGCAACGGCGGGCGTGAGCGAGCCGCCGTGGATCATCGTCGCGAATTGGGCGCAAAGCGGCACGCGACCCGCCGCGAGCGTGCGCCCGAACAGCAGCGCCATCGCGAGGTTGAAGCTCACGTGCTCCAGATACAGCCCCCATTCGAAATGGAGAGCAAGCGGCATGCGCGCGAGCCACAGCGCGAACACGACGAGCCCCCACAGCGGCAGCAGCCATGCCCGGCGCAGCGAGCGCAAGGCCGCCGCCAGCGCAAGCCCGAGCGGCGGCACGAGCGCCATCGCGAGGCCAAAGCCATGCGCGCCCGGCGTCGCCACCGCGTAGTGCGCGCCGGCCTGCCAGGCGGCCACCGCCGCCACCGCCAGGGCCACGCGCGCCCCGTTCGCGGCGCGGCTCACAGGCTGCCTCCGCGCGGGCGCGCCCGGGCGCGCCGCACGCGCGGCGCAGGATGGCACGGCGGGCAACCAGCGCCAAACAGAGCGCAACGGATAAAGGAAGGCAACATGTCGGCAAACGTCTAAAGATCTCGCAGGGCGCGGCGTGCGCCGCCAATCGTCATATGGAACGAAAATTCCAGGCCGGTTTCTTGCGGACTGGTTCGGGCCCGCACATTTTAAGATTGGCGGGACGCGATCACCCGCCCGGCCCGCTGCCGGTTTGTAACTGAATGTTTGGAATCGCGCGAGGCAGGGCTTTCGTCTGATTCGAACAGGCGCAAAGCCGCACAAGCGTCTCACGCGTTCGGTCCGCAAAATACAAGCCGGCGCGCACCGACCCTCTGTAACCCTTTCGCCGGCGCGCACCGTATACGCACCGATACCCATCGACTAGAATCCGCGTAACTTTTACATCAAAACGAACCCTAAAAATCGGGCGGCCGCCGCCACGGCGCGCATGTCCGAAAGAGCCTACGCATGATGAACGCACTGGAAACAGAACTCGCCACGCTGATCGTGGACGAGCTGAATCTCGAAGACGTCTCGCTCGACGACGTGAGCGCCGGGACCCCGCTCTATGGCGAAGGCTTCGGGCTCGACTCGATCGACATTCTGGAAATCGCGCTGCTGATCTCGAAGAAGTACGGCTTCGAGCTGCGCTCGGACAATCCGGACAACGAAAAGATCTTCGCGACGCTGGGCGCGCTGGCCGCCTATGTCGAGGCGCATCGCGTCCGGTGAACGTTCGGAGGAATCAACAGATGCGTGCACTCGTCACCGGCGGCAGCGGCGCGATCGGTCAGGCCATCGGCGAAGCGCTCGCGCAGGCGGGCCATGAGGTGTGGGTGCATGCGAACCGCAATCTCGACCACGCCGAGGCCGTCGTGCGGCGTATCGCGGCGGCGGGCGGCAACGCGCACGCCATCGCCTTCGACGTGACCGACGCCGACGCGACCGAGGCCGCGCTCGCGCGGCTCGTCGCCGAGGCGCCCGTGCAGATTCTCGTGAACAACGCGGGCATTCACGACGACGCGCCGCTCGTCGGCATGACGCGCGAGCAATGGCGCCGCGTGATCGACGTCTCGCTCAATGGCTTCTTCAACGTCACCCAGCCGCTGCTGATGCCGATGATCCGCACGCGCCACGGGCGCATCGTCAATATCGCCTCGCTCGCGGGCGTGATGGGCAATCGCGGCCAGGCGAACTATGCGGCCGCGAAGGCCGGGCTCATCGGCGCAACGAAATCGCTCTCGCTGGAGCTGGCTTCGCGCGGGATCACCGTGAATGCCGTGGCGCCCGGCATCATCGCCTCGCCGATGGCGCAGCGCGCGTTTCCCGCCGAGCGCATCAAGCAGCTCGTGCCCGCGCAGCGCGCCGGCCAGCCCGCGGAGGTCGCGGGCATGGTGGCTTACCTGGCGTCCGACGCGGCCGCCTATGTGACGGGCCAGGTGCTCTCGATCAACGGCGGCCTGGCCTGAGCGCGGCGCCGTTTCGCGTTTCTGTATCCATAGGGGAAATACGAGTGTCCGCGCAACCCTTCGACGCCAGGCGGCAGCCGCGCTCCGCGCCCGGCGCAAGCCCGGATGCGGGCGGCGAAGCATCCTGTTACGAAGTCGCGGCGCGGCCTAAAATTCCGTCAGCGTCTCCCGCTTCGCAAGCGGCGGTTGCCATGTCCACGCCGAACGCTTCATCCACGCATCTCGTCCTCATCCCGAGCTACAACCCCGGCGCCAAAGTCGACGAGACCGTGCGCGGCGCGCGCGCGCAATGGAACCCCGTGTGGGTAGTGGTGGACGGCAGCACGGACGGCAGCGCCGAGCGCCTGCAGGCCATGGCCGAGCGCGACCCGGGCCTGCGCGTCATCGTGCTGCCCGCCAATCGCGGCAAGGGCGGCGCGGTGCTCGCGGGCCTCGAAGCGGCCGCCGCGCGCGGCTTCACGCACGTACTGACCATGGACTCCGACGGCCAGCACCCCGCCGCGCTGATTCCCGAGTTCATGGCCGCATCCGTGGCCGCGCCCGATGCGATGGTGCTGGGCCTGCCGAAGTTCGACGCGAACGCGCCGCGACTGCGCGTGCAGGGACGGCGCCTCTCGAACTTCTTCGCTGATTTCGAAACGCTGTGGGCCGGCATCGGCGATTCGCTCTACGGCTTTCGCGTCTACCCGATCGCGCCGCTCGCGGCGATCATGCGCCGCCAGACGTGGATGCGCCGCTTCGACTTCGATCCCGAAGCCGCCGTGCGCCTGTGCTGGGCGGGCGTGCGGCCGATTCGCATCGAGGCGCCGGTGCGCTACTTCCGCGCCGACGAAGGCGGCGTTTCGCATTTCAACTACGCGCGCGACAACCTGCTGCTCGCGTGGATGCATCTGCGGCTCGTCGGCGGCTTCGTGCTGCGCCTGCCGCGTTTGATCGGCAGGCGCTTGATCTCTGCCGGGTCCGCCTGATCCGCCTGATCGCCTGACGTCTTGCCGGCTACCTCATCCGTGGCGCGCATCGCCTCGGATGCACGATAGCCGGCCAGCCAGGCGCGCCTTCTTCTTCGCGCCGGCAGCGGGCCGCGACGCCTGGCATGGAAGGCCGCCCTCTCAAGCCCACCGGGCCTCTGCCGTTAACGCAAGGGATCAGCCACAACCCATGCCGGAGTCCCGTTTGAACGCGAAAACACGCGCGCTGCCCTTTGCTTTTGCCTTGCTCGGAACCCTGCTCGTCGCGGGCTGCGTCACGAACGCGCGCGTCGCCGCCGGGCCCGTGCGCGCCACAACCGTGGTCGCCGCGCCTCCCCCGCCGGTCGTCATCGCGCAGCCGGCCTATGTGCCGCAACCGTACGACGCGTACGTTTCGGTCGCGCTCGATCGCGACGTCGTCTACGCGGGCGGCAGCACGTATATCTGGATCACGGGACCGGATGGCCACCGCCATCGCCACTACTACGGCCGCGGTGACCTGCGCGGCGAAGTCCGGCACCGCCGCGCGGAACTGCACGTGGTCATGGCGCACAACGAAGGGCATCTGCCGATGCAACGCGCGCGCATGGCCGAACCCGCGCGCGTGAGGGTGGCGATGCAGCCGCACGGCGCGCCGCCGCATGGCTACCGGCCGCCGCACGAAGCGCACGAAGCGCATCGCGCGCCGCCGGCCCCGGGCCGCAATGCGTCCGCCAGTGCCAACGCCGGCCATCACCGCCGACCCGACGACCATCCCAACGCCGCCCCCGCGCCTCGCTTCGCGGGCCAGCCGCCGCACGCCGGCTAGTCCCGGCATCGCCGCGAACCGCCTGTTCGCGTTCGCCGGCTAACCTCCGCAAACGTCGCCGCCCGGTGCGGCGACGTTTGCGCCCCCCTTCACTTCCCGCCCTGCTCCGCTCGCCTCCGCTCGCGCGGGCACCGGAGCGCCCCCCAATTTCCCGCCCGCAATGGCGCCGTCGGCGCAACACGCCGCGACGACGTGTCGCGATATATATCACATTGCGATACAATTCCGTTTCTTCGGTCGGCCCTGCGCCGCCCCCGGGCATCCCGGTTTCGTTTTCATCCTGCGCTCCTCATCGTGTCACGCTTCAAAGTCCTCCGATGGCTCACCCGCTTCGTCCCGTCCAGGGTCACCGTCACGTGGCGCGAGCGCCTGCGCTCGGGCGGCGGCGCGCTGTTCGGCATCGCCCTGACCGGCGCCGTGGCGCACCGGCTGCCCGGCGGCGACCCGAGCGTGCCGTACCTGATCGCCCCCATGGGCGCATCGGCGGTGCTGCTCTTCGGCGTGCCCGCCAGCCCGCTCGCGCAGCCCTGGTCGATCATCGGCGGCAATCTGGTTTCCGCCACGGTAGGGGTGACCGCCGCGATGTGGATTCCCGACCCCGTGCCGGCCGCCGCCGTCGCCGTCGCCGTGGCGATCTGCGCGATGTTCACGCTGCGCTGCGTGCATCCGCCTTCGGGCGCGGTCGCGCTCACCGCCGTGCTGGGCGGTCCGGCCGTGCATGCGCTCGGCTATGAATTCGTGTTCGCCCCCGTCGCGCTGCAATCGTTTCTGCTGCTTGGCGGCGCACTCGTCTATCACGCCGCGACGGGGCATCGCTACCCGCACGCCGCGCGTCGGCCCGCAAAGGCGGCGGGGCCCGCGCCCGCGCAAGCCGGCTACGCGCGCGCCGATCTCGAAGCCGTGCTGCGCGATCGCGACGAACTGCTCGACATCGATACCGACGACCTCGAAACGATCCTGCACGACGCCGAAATCCGCGCGTATGCACGCAGCTTCGGCGAACTGACCTGCGCGGACGTCATGTCGCGCAACGTGGTGAGCATCGCCGCGGCCACGACCGTGGGCGAAGCGCGCTCGCTGCTCAGGCGCTACGACGTGAAGGCGTTGCCGGTGGTGGATGCGCAGCGCCGCGTGAAGGGCATCGTCACGCGCGCCGACCTCGCCGACGAGGGCCGCGAGCACCCTCCGCTGCGTCTCGTGTTGTACGCGGTCGCGCGCGCGTTCCGCCCGCGTGCGGCGCCTGCCCAGCACGTCGCGGCGCTGATGACCACGCACGTCATGACCGTCGCGGCCACCACGCCGATCGTCGAACTCGTGCGCATTTTCGCGGGTCGCGGACACCATCACGTGCCGGTGGTCGACGAACAGCGCAGGCTGGCGGGCATCATCACGCAGGCGGATTTGATCTCGGGCCTCTACCAGCAGGCGAGGACGCCGCAGCACGAGCCGGCCTGAGCGGATTTACGGCTATACACCTGGACGAAATGCCCGCCTGGCGCGCGTTTTCGCGAAAAAATATCACATAATGATATATTAGGAGACTCAATCGTTCCATGGACTCCCGATGAAAAAAAGCACGCGCGACCTGGACAAGGTCGACTTCGAACAGCTCTCCGAATTTCGCTACCAGATGCGGCGCTTCGAGCGCTTCTCGGAGCAGGCCGCACAGGGCGAGGGCATCACGCCGCTGCAGTATCTGCTGCTGCTGCACATCAAGGGCTATCCCGGCCGCGAGTGGGCGACCATCGGCGAGCTGGCCGAGCGGCTGCAGGCGCAGCATCACGGCGTGGTCGCACTCGTTTCGCGCTGCGAGGCGCTCGAGCTCGTCGAGCGCCGCGTGAGCGAGCGCGACCGCCGGCAGGTGGAAGTGCATCTGCTCGCCGCCGGCGAGAAGCTGCTCGCGCGTCTGGCCGAACTGCATCGCGCCGAACTGAGATCGCTCGACGGCGCGTTCACCATTCCGCAAATCGATCTTTGAACACCATGCATCCCGACGATTCCCACAAGCGCGACTTTTCGGCGAACGCACGCCTGCCCGGCATCAGCATGCTCGCCGCCGTAATCGGCGCGCTGGCCACGCTGGCCGCCTTCGTGCTGCTGAGCCTGATCCACTGGTTCACGAACCTGTTCTTCTTCGGCCAGTTCTCGTTCGCCGACCGCTCGCCCGCGCTCAATACGCTGGGACCGTGGGTGATCGTCGTGCCCGTCGCGGGCGGTCTGATCGTCGGGATGATGGCGCGCTTCGGCTCCGAGAAAATCCGCGGGCACGGCATTCCCGAAGCCATCGAAGCGATCCTCTTCGGCAAGAGCAAGATGTCGCCGAAGGTGGCCATGCTCAAGCCGCTTTCCTCGGGCATCGTGATAGGCAGCGGCGGACCGTTCGGCGCGGAAGGCCCGATCATCATGACGGGCGGCGCGCTCGGTTCGTTGCTCGCGCAATGCGTGCGCGTCACCTCCGCCGAGCGCAAGACGCTGCTCGTAGCGGGCGCAGCAGCCGGCATGACCGCCGTGTTCGGCACGCCGGTCGCGGCCGTGCTGCTCGCCGTCGAGCTGCTGCTGTTCGAATGGCGCCCGCGCAGCTTCCTGCCCGTGGCGCTCGCGTGCGCCGTGGCGGGCTTTGCGCGCACCGTCTTTTTCGGCACCGGGCCGCTGTTCCCCACGCAGACGCTGCCACCGCAGGGCGCGGCGCTCTTTTCGTGCCTCGTCGCCGGGTTGCTTGCGGGCGCGCTCGCGTCGGGACTTTCGGCGGCGCTCTACAAAGTCGAGGACCTGTTCGGCCGTCTGCCGCTGCACTGGTCGTGGTGGCCCGCGATCGGCGGTCTCGTGGTGGGTATCGGCGGCTTCATCGAACCGCGCGCGCTCGGCGTGGGCTACGACGTGATCGGCGACCTCCTTCATCAGCACATCGTCTTGCAGATCGCCATTGCGATTCTCGTGGTGAAGGCCGTGATCTGGGTGGTCGCGCTCGGCTCGGGCACCTCGGGCGGCGTGCTCGCGCCGCTGCTCATGCTCGGCGCGGGGCTGGGCTCGGTGCTGAGCCACGTGCTGCCCGGCAGCGACCCGGCGCTATGGCCGCTCGTGTGCATGGCGGCGACGCTCGGCGCCACGCTCGGCGCGCCGCTCACGGCCATCGTGTTCGCGTTCGGCCTCACGCACGACACCAATGCGCTGCTGCCGCTGCTCACGGCGACGCTCGTCGCGCACGGCTTTGCGACCGTCGTCATGAAGCGCTCGATCATGACCGAGAAAATCGCGCGCCGCGGCTATCACATCTATCGCGAGTACGGCGTCGATCCGCTGGAGCGCCATTACGTCGACGAGGTGATGACGCGCAACGTCGACACCATCGATGCGGGCGTCACCGTGCGCGAGGCGCTCGCGCGCTACTTCGGCCCGGCGCAGCAGCGCCGCGCGTGGCCGGTGCTGCGTGACGGCGCGGTGCTCGGCGTCGTCGATCGCGCGCTGCTCGACGCCGTGCGCGCCAGCGCCGCGAACGAGGCCCTCGATACGCCGCTCGGCGCGTTGCTCGCGCAACGCTCCCCCGACATGGCGCTGCCCGAGGAGACCTGCCGCCAGATCGCCACGCGTCTCGCGATCCACGGGCTCGAACGTCTGCCCGTGGTGGCCGACCGGGACTCGCGTCGGCTCGTGGGCATCGTCTCGCGCAGCGATCTCGTCAAGCTCTCGCTCTCGCACTTCGAGGAAGAGCACAAGAAGGAACGCTTCCGGCGTATTCCCATGGGCAATGGCAAGCGGCGCTTTCATCCGGTGCGCAAGGCGGGGTGATCCGCCTGGGCGCGCGGACGGCAGGCCGCAGGCGCGTTGCCTGCCCTCGCCAGGCTGCCTCGCCTGTCGTACCGCCTGTCGTACCGCCTGCCGTGCCGCCTGGTGCGTCCCGTCGCTCGTCGCGCTCGCGCTCGCGGTAGGCCGGCGGACTTGGCGGTTAGTTGCGATACACGCTTGCCTCGCAAGCGCGGAACGTTCGCGATCAACGATGCAGTGCCAGCCCCTTCACAGCCTTGTCCACCGCGTTTTTCGGGCCGTATAGCGCGATCCCGACCAGGTCGGGGTTCTCGGGATCCTCGGCGCGAAACGCCTCCCGATTGGCCGCGTCGTACCCTGTCGAGAACATGGCGTGCACGTACGGAACGATCGTCAGTTCACGCGAAACGCCGCGCCGCAGCGCTGCCTGCAAACCGCCGACGTCCGCGCCATAGATCATCATCGGCTGGCCGAGCATCCTGCCGTAGCGCTGGCCGCGCGCGTCTTCGTAGGGCTCGCCGAGCGCTTCGGGCACCGCCGCCGCGATGCCCGTCGCGAGAAACGCCGTCACGTTGAGCTTTTGCCAGACCTCGAGATTTTCCCGCACGATCACGGCCACTTTCGTATCGAACATGCTGCCTCCTTTTTCGAGGCACTCATGATCCGCGAGACGAGGCGCTCCGTCTGGAACGTTTGTGCACGGCGGCGCAGAAACCGCCGCGAGACGCCCGATGCAGATGCTGCAGCTTCTCGGGGTTGCGCACGACATAAATGGCCGCGACCTTGCCGTTCTCGATGTCGAGCGCGGTGGTTTGCAACTCTCCGTCGGCCTCGCGCGTGACGAAACCGGGCAGCCCGTTGATGAAGCCCGCGTGCACGAGCGTCGAGCCGCGCTTGCGAAACACCTCGGCCAGTTGCGCGTGCAACTTCATCACACTCCCGATACCGAACACCGGGCGGCCAAGCGCCGGACGCTTGCCGCCGCCGTCGGCATGCAGGCTCACGTCGTCGGCAAGCATGGCGCCGAGCGCACTCATGTCGCCGCTGCGCGACGCAGCGAAGAACGCCTGCGCCAGCTCGAGGCCGCGCGCCTTGTCTACGTGAAACCGCGGGCGCGCTTCCCGCACGTGGGTACGCGCGCGCCGCCAGCTGGCGGCAGGCGGCGCTCTCGCGCTGGATCGTGGCCGCGACCTCGTCGAAATCCAGCCCGAATACGTCGTGCAGCAGAAACGCCGCGCGCTCCAGCGGCGAAAGGCGTTCGAGCGCGAGCATGAGCGGCAGCGTGACGTCCTCCTGCTCATCCTCTTCTTCCATGACCGGATCGGGCAGCCAGGGGCCGATGTACGTTTCGCGCCGATGCCGCGCCGACTTGAGCTGGTCGAGGCACATGCGCATCACCATGCGGCGCAGGAACGCCTCCGGCACGCGCACCTCGGCGCGATCCACGTCCGCCCAACGGATGAACGCGTCCTGCACGATGTCCTCCGCGTCGGCGACCGAGCCGAGCATGCGGTACGCCACGCGGATCAGCATGCGCCGCAGCGGGTCGAAACTCGCCGCGGCGTCGTCGAGGCCCGGATTCGTCATGCGGCGGCGACCATTTTCCGGGCCATGGCCTTCGCCGCCGCCGGATCGACCCACAGGCCAAAGCCAACCGCGAGGCGGTTCCAGCCGTTGATCACGTTGATCATCAGCGTGAGCTTCACCTGCTCCTCCTCGGTAAAGTGGTCGTTGAGCGCCGCGCGCGCGTGCTCCAGCGCAGGGCCTTCGGACAGACGCGTGAGCGCGTCGGTCCAGGCAAGCGCCGCGCGTTCGCGCTCGGTGTAGCACGGCGCCTCTTTCCAGGCGGAAAGCAGATAGAGGCGCTGCTCGGTCTCGCCTTGCTCGCGCGCATGAGCGGTATGCATGTTAAGACAATTCGCGCAGGCGTTGATTTGCGAGGCGCGTACCTCCACGAGCGCGATGAGCTCCGGTTCGAGACTCGCGGCCACGGCGAGCGACGTGCCCATCCAGGACTTCATGAGGGTCGGAGCGGCGGCGAACAGGTCGAGCTTGGCAGCACCTCGAAGTAGATGGTATGGACACACTACCCTGAAGTTCACTCATGCATGGACGTAAGCGAAGCAGCTGGGTTTTGGAATGTCGCACGTCCCCCCTTTGCGACGCTCCCCCTAAATCGGAGGGCTGGGGTTGAAATGCTTTATGTCTTCCGTTTAAGCCGCCGCAGGCGGCGCCCCTCAGTCTTGAAGGTCGGATTCAGTCTATCCATAGGCTCAACGTAAAACCAACTACCTTGAAGTTATTCATGCATGGACATGAGCGAAGCCGCTGAGTTCTTCAATGTCGCACGCTTCCCTTTGCGGCGCTCCTCCCAAAATCGGGGAGGGCTGCGGTTAGAGTGCTTTATGTCTTCCGTTTAAGCCACCGCTGGCGACGTCACTCAGTGTTGAAGGTCGGACTCAGTTGACCCATAGGCTCAACGTAGACCCACCAAAGAGAATGGCCACGGACAGTACTCGCCTGAAGCTCGAACAAACAAGTCGTGATGGCGTTGAGCGTGACGCTCGTATGAGGGAGCCGCGGGAATCCTACATGCCGTGGTGAAATGACCAGCACTTAGTGCTCGCACATAAGCGCAAAGAGAACTAATTCGAAGGGGCTCTCCAAGCCGACATTGCTAAGGGGCTATCCGAAAAATGATTCGGATGCCAAATCTTTTCAGTCGACTCGATTGTCTACCGGAACTGGCAAGTTGCTGCAGAACGCGCTACTCGTTCCGATGGAGAGCTACCACGATGAGCAGTTCGGGCACGTTCAACGAGGCACTCGATAAGGATATTCTAATTTCGACAACCGATTGGGTCGAATTCCCTCATTGTGACGCGCACGATGAAAGAACGACTCGACGAGCCATTCAGCCATTAAATCGGCATTTATCAAAAATTGATAATAGCATTATATTTCATCTTTGTGCCTTTTTTTACTATTTTATAATGAAAACAACGCACATATGCGCAAGAGAATTCTTGCTTTCTGCGTCCCCACACTTTTTCTCACCAATCTTCCGGCTATAGTAATCACCAGTGAATGCCCGAACGAGGTGACTCAGGTGGGCGTGCGCTACGTCACCATCTCCAAATTCTCAGAGGAACCCGGTTTTTCTGAGCACGCGATAAGCACGGAGATTAGTCGTGGCGCGTGGGCTGAGGGGGAAGTCTAGTGCTGGGCGGACGGCTAGCAATTGATTTACGTTGAGGGACACGAAAAATGGGGCGAGACGGGCGAAGTGTACTGAAAGTTTCGGTGAGCAGTATCCAAATTGCATTTACCTACCGAGGGGTAGTGCGCTGGGAGCGACTGCAACTCAAGCCCACCCGGGCGGAACTCAAAGAGGCGGAGAACACTCGTCCGCCGACTCACTCATTCGAATCGACGCTGTTTTGCCCCCTCTCTGACGCGGCCTCGCGCGTCGCTTTTCGAGGAGGTCGAAGTGGCGTGGCTTGAGTTCATCGATTACCAACCCACCGAATACTCTATTGACCAGAATAACGAGTTAATAGAGACGCTCGGTACACGTCCGGCAATCGAGGACGTTCCACAAATCTATTGGGAAGACGGGACGCCTTGGGACGAAGCGAATGTGTGGGCTATCCAAAGAGCTTCGGAAAGCCTCAGTATCGATACCGTCCAACGGACAATGAGACACCTTTGCGGATATGCGACCTATGTTGAAACTGAAGGCTTAGATTGGAGACATTTTCCGCTGCGAAAGGAGGAGCGAGTTCTTTGGCAGTTCAGGGGACGACTCATTGAGGAGCGCGATGACGGCATCATCGCAAATAGCACGGCATGCGCCTGCATAAATGCCGTAATTATGTATTACCGCTTCTGTAATGTGCATGACCTAGTTGGCGCGGTCGGACCCATGTGGCAAAACCGGTCTGTCTCCATTTCAATCAATGACAGAGCCGGCTTCAAGCGAACCGTGACTCGGATGAGCACGGACCTAGCCATTAGAGACTCAGCACGACCTCCAGGTGTCAGGTTGGAAGAAGGTCTTGTGCCGCTTCGTCCTAACGACATGACTTCACTGCTTTCCTACACCGCAATGAGATGCACCCTGGAGCTACATTTGATGCTAAGTACTGGCTTCTTTACTAGTGCGCGTTTGGGCACAGTCGTCACGCTAACTGTCTCGAGTTTGTATACGGCACATGAAATCCCGGATTGGCCTGGCGTGTTCAATTTGCCGGTGGGACCCGGGACCGCTGTAGCGACCAAGTTTTCAGTAGGAGGCAGCCTCCTCGTACCACGCGAATTGCTCGACGACCTAAAGACTTATGCCACGTCGACCGCACGTCTCAAACGCGAGGTCAAAGCTCCGCCGGGAGACAAGAATGTTCTCTTTCTCACGCGTTCGGGCCGTCCATTTTCTGTGAACACGGTCGGCGCTTTGGTAAGAGCCCTTAGGGAGAAAACCCTCGGACAAGGCATGCAGTTCATGCAGACATTCAAGTTTCATGATTCGCGTGCGACGTTCGGAACGAACCTACTCAACATCCTGCTCGAACACCTCTCTCCTTCTGAAGCACTCGGAATTCTCAAAGACGCCATGCTTCACAAGGACGAAAAAGCCACGCTCTCTTACATCAAATTTCGCCAAAGTAGCGAAGCAAAGCAGAAGGCCAACTTGGCATTCTACGAAGCCTTCACGGGTCGTCGTCATGTGAGTTGGGGAGGCCAAGATGCCTAACGAAGAATTCGCTCCTGAGGACCTTGGCTTCCCAGCTACAGGCTGTGACCCGAAATCGTGGTTTAAGAATCTAGGCGTTTTCCTGTACGAAGGCGGTGCCTCTATGCACCCTGAACGCTTCGCCCAAGCAATTTCGAAGAACGAAATGGGGCCTCCTCTGCTAGACCGTTTGCCTCTCCTACAAGCATTGCACCGAACTCTCTCAGCACTCCACAGCGCTCGAAAAGGTGAATTGGCGCTTGAAAGCAGGATAACTCGCTTGAGGATGCTGTACCGTTTCGCCGAGCGCACGGGCGAACCAATAAACATGGATACCGTCGTCGATATTTTCCTCGCGTGGTCACAGTCACTTATCCGACGTACTGAACTAACAGACGACGGCGGTCAATACGACCGCGACTTGCGCCCTCTGTCCCACCCCGCCGCCTATCAATATTGTGGAACGGTCGCGCGCGTTCTCGACCTTGCGCTCAAGCCAGTCCAGAATTTGATGTCCCTGACCAACTTGAAGCCTCTTCCTCGGGGAGCACCGAACAATTCCGGGAAGCATGAGCAGCCACCTGCAAACCTCACCGCAGGACCCCAGTCGACTGTCCCCATGGAAACGCGAACGCAACACGGGGTATGCGTTAATCTTACCTTTAACGGAGTGAACTTCGGCGAAAGAGACGTACCTTGGAACCTCAATGTGCTGCTTTATCGAGGTGGCGCTGCCGCAAAGGCTAGAGATGTCCAAACCCTCATAAGCTCCGGAGCACTTGGCCCTCCCCTGTATGAGCGCTTGCGACTTGTACGTGAACTTCACGACGAACTCGCTGCACGCCTTGCAGCCGGAGGAAGTCCGCATTCGACATCCGACAGCATTGTCGGCTTGAGAAAATTCTTCCAATTCGCGGACGAAAACAATCTGTCTATGACTCGAGAAACGGCCGTGGACGCATTTTGTCTATGGGCTAACTCATTGGTTCATCGAGCGCAGCTATCGCGCGATAACTCGCGGCATCGCAAGGGGAAACGCAAGCAGTCACTGAAAAAGTCGTCGGCGTATAAGTACGGAAGAAGCGTCGCTGCGCCGCTGAATGTGGTCTTGGAGCGTCACACCAATGTTATCGAACTCACAAGGCTTAAACCCCCACGTCAAAGGAAAACAGCCATAGGTGTTCAAGCAGAGAAGCAGAGTCTAAGCGACACGTTCTCTTTTGGGCATGTGCTTCAGGACGTCTGTGACGCGCTTACGATTGAGACCATTCGGGTCGCACCACTACCTGTCGTCATTGCGCTCAGGAGCGGAGAGCTTGTTCCCTGTGATGGTTCGAATGCATGGGCAAAGATGGACCAAACTACGCGGCTTGGCAAACGCTACCGTCTTGCAAATATCCGAATTGAGGCGGAGTTGTGCATGTTCATCGGACAGACTGGCATGAATCTCTCACAAGCCCATGAACTAACGCTGCGGCACTTCTTCTACACTGGGCACATTGACAGCTATCAAGTCCGTGACCATAAAGGTCGTCGCGGCGGAGCAGTGCTATTCGAAATATTCAAGGAGTATAAGCCCCATTTTGAGCGCTATCTTGAATGGAGACGGACAATCTTCCCTCATACCGACAGGTTATTCCCGTTCATTCGGCAGAATGGCTCTCTCGCGGACACAAAATTCTTCGGCACTCTGATACAAATTGTATGCAAGCACGCTAAGGTAACGTACGTTCCACCTCAGATGCTACGCGGAACCAGGGTGAACTGGTTCCTACGCCAAACGGCGGACCCTGAAATCACAGCGGAGATAGGTCAGCACACAACGCGAACTCTGCTGAATGCCTATCACCGCCCCAGCCTCCAACGTGCCCTTGGAGAATCGACTATTTTTTGGCAGTCAGTAGACCCGCATTCGGCATTGCCTCAAGCCGTGGGTCCTGGAGATTGCGCGGGAAAAGAGCCGAAGCAATCCGAACAGCATCCTCCTGGAGCACCAAAACCAGATTGCCGGAGAGCGTCAGGATGCCTGTGGTGCTTGAACCATAGAGACGTCGACTCTTTCGACTACATTTGGGCACTGGTCACGTTCAAGCACCTCAAAACTATTGAACTGGGCAAGGGGGCCATTCCTAAGAAGGGAGATGCGGACCCACCATCAAAAGCCGTCATTGACCGCGTCGACGAGAAATTGAGGGCATTCTCGGAATCAAACGAGCAGCGGCGCGGCTGGGTAATCGAGGCGGAGCTTCGTATCGATGAGGAAGACTTCCATCCGTCGTTCAGCGACGAAATCAACGAGTCTGAGGGCGTTGCATGAAGGTTAAACCTACAGAGTTTTCGTTCAAGCCAACTGGCTTCCCAATCAGCCAGAGTGACTTCTGTTTCCAACCACCGTCCTGGCCGCCGCCACAAGACTGGATAGTCACACTTGATAGCGACGGCAATCCGCGCTCAAAATGGGGCGAACCGGTATGGGATTTCTCGTCCATGGCGGGCACCTCCCTGAAGTTGAACTTTGCAAGAGTACAACGAACGCGCGACTCAGAGCTGGGCCCGGAGAACCAATATATTCTGAAAATGTGTATGACGTGGCTGATTTGGGGTCCACAGGGATATACGTCGTGGGAAACTCTTCGGGCATGCTTCGGCCAGATTCGCCGACTCATACTCCTATGCGAACAGAATGGTATTGTCGCTAGCGACCTTTTCAGGTTTCCACGGGTCTCGCGGCTCATTGGAGAGGTTGTTCGCGGAAAGGAGCACAAGAAAAATATGCTCATCATGCTCGACCGCCTCTATCACGCTCGCGAGACGCTCGGCTTCGTAGTCGTGGGCGAAGCAGGCATGCGCAGCCTTTCCGAGGAATATTCGGCAGCTGACGTCGACGACGTCGAACAGACCGCTTACATACCTTCTCGCATTTGGACGTATCAGGTTACTCGCTTGCGAGAATGTCTGGATGACTTCCTTGCTCATCGCCAAGCCGTGGAAGCTTGCTTTAATTTCTGTGTTGACGCTTACGTAAATAACTACGGTTCTCTCTCAATCGCTGTTTCTGAGAGGGAATCGAAAAGTCGTTTTAGTCCATTCCAAGCTCCGACAAGAAATTTTGGAAAAGAAGCGGGACCTAAATTTCTCGGTCCTTTCGAGGAAACCGCAAAAAGATTTGGTATTGATATCCTCTTTCGCAAGTGGACCACAACCAGCGCCTCCATAAACATAAATCAGTTCTCGAAATATTTCTCACTCATTCAATACGTCGGATTAGCCTACATTGGCAACTTCACACTTCAGCGTTCTGCGGAGTTCGCAACCTTACGCTCTGATTGCCTGGTTGTTGAGGAGGACCCCATATTTGGAAAAATGTCGACGATTTGCGGTGAAACCACAAAAACCGACCCCGATAGCGATGCCCGATGGCCGACGAGCCGAAGCGTCGGCGTGGCAGTTGAAGCGCTAACGCTGGTCGCAAGAATGCGAACACGTTGTGCTTTCGCCTCATCGGCGTCTAATTGCAGTGACGATGACGTGGAGAATCCTTTTCTGCTCAATCGCGCTCACGAACCGTGGTCTTCGAGCGTGGTCAAGGTCCAATATTCGGTTCGGCCAACCCTTTTACGCTATAAGAAGGTCATAGAAAAGTTCCCCCTCCTTTTTGACCACGAAAAGATACGGATTACCCAAGAAGACCTTGATATCGCAAGGCGATTCACGCCCAACCTGAAGAAGTCCGGAAGCTTCTCTGTTGGGAAAATTTGGCCTCTAGCCTATCACCAACTGCGAAGAACCGGAGCAATCAACATGTTCGCTAGTGGCATCTTGAGCGACAGTTCCATTCAGGTCATTATGAAACATGCAACTGTTCTTCAGACTCGATACTACGGAAAGCACTTCAGTCGATTGAGATTCAACCAAGAATGGGAAGGAATAACAGTCGCTGCCCGCTACGAAGTTATGGCTAGGCAGATGAAGACCATCACGGAGGAACGTTACGTCTCGCCGTACGGTGAGGAGCGGAAGCAGCAAATTGCGCTCGACCTTATGGCCGAGAAGGATTTTGACCATCTTGTCAAGGAAGCTGCCAAAGGCAATGTTCCGTTTCGCGCCATCCGCCTTGGCGGCTGTACGAACAGGGAGCACTGCGAATATGGAGGTATTGAGTCAATCTCACGCTGTTCCGGAGGCGACGGTCACAAGCCTTGCACGCAAGTGCTTTACGACAAAAGGAAGCGGCCGTCTGCAGAACGACAACTCGAGAGCGTTCAAAAGAAGCTCAACAATGCTGAAGCTGGAAGCCCCCGTGCAGAGGCTCTCCAAGCCGAAGCTCAAGGCCTGAGGAATTTTCTCCATGACACAGAATGAGAAAGCTGAAGATATGTATCGAGCTGCCTTCGAGCGACTTAGGGACGGAAGGCCAACCACCGTTCCATTGGGTACACCAGTTAGCCAGAATAACGTCGCGAGGGAGGCCGGCAACGACCCGAGCGCGTTCAAGAAGTCGCGGTTTCCCACGCTTATTCGAGAGATACAAGCGTGGATGGAAATCAACGCTCAACACAAGGAGCTCAAAAATAAGCGCAGCGCACGTCGGCACGAAAGACAGGACGCGAAAGCTAAGGCCGACAGATACAAGAAGGAGCGTGACGCGGCACAGTCCAGACTCGTCAGTGCTCACCGTGCCGTACTCACCCTCCTCCAAGAAAAGGCGGAGCTTCAGCGAAGACTAGACGACCATCTACCTCCCCCATCTCCACTGAGATAAGCGCGCAAGCTGATTTCGAAGCAAGGCACCAACGCCGTTGACAAGATGAGGAACGGTGGCACAGGAAATAGTGAGTCAAACGGGCTTGTCGCGCAACACGGTGGCCGCAAACTGCGCGACCGGCCCGCAGTGTACATTTCTCCCGACTACGCAGACACGCTGCCAGCATCCCTCTCAAAATCTGCAGGCGAGGCGCCCGGTGTGCTGCCCAATCACACGAACTTTATACACTGTGTGAGGGCAAGGCCGCCTTTTTTCTTCACTTTCGGCGGGTAGTGCATCAGTCGATGCAGCTTCGTATCCAGCGACCGGCGACCTCAGCTAGCTGTACCGGCACAGCATTGCCGAGCTGCCGCATCGCTTCGCTCCAGGAACCCGATGGAATGAATGAATCTGGTAGCCCCTGCAACCGTGCAGCCTCGCGCACCGTGAAATAGCGAACGCTGTGGTCGCTGTCAACAAGCACGTTTTCTCCCCCCGGGACTCCGTGCGCCCCCGCTTTGAGTGCCTTGGCCGGCGAATCTACCGGACTTCCAGCATGTCCGGGGTATTGCCGGGCACCTCTGCGGAGCTCGTGCCTTAGCGGATTACTGCCATGCATCGGCTCCCCAAGTCCCGCAAACGCATCACGGCACGTACCCCAAGCACCTTCTTGAGGCTCTAACCCTGTGTCTCGCAATTTGCGGAGAATTGATTGCTCGATGCGCGTCGGCGTGTGCGACTCGGGGCTCGATATCGCGTGCCGGTGCCAATATGTGCCCGATACCCACTTCTCCCAAACGAGCCGTCTAAAACTGTGGGTAGGAGCAGGGAACGGTCGCAGGGTGCCACAGTCGGCTCGCACTCCGCCGATGAAAACTCTATGTCGACGTTGAGAAACTCCATAATCGGCGGCATCCACCAAGACAACCGCGACGTTGTATAGAGGAGCTTTGTGGCCTCTTTGACCTCCCGCATACGCAAGGCGATTGACAATGCCATCAAGATACTCCGCGAATGATGGTCGCAATAGCCCTCTTACGTTTTCAAACAAGAATGCACGTGGCCGTAATTCACGCACCGCCCTCACCGCCTCCGGCCACATGTCGCGCGAATCGCGTTTCCCCTCTGCCAATCCGCCAAATGAAAACGGCTGGCATGGTGGGCCGCCCGCAAGCAAAGCTACTTCACCCGAGTCACCCCACTGAATCGTTCTGACATCCTGCTCCAAGACAAGTGGATGGCTGCCGCTCCGCGATTGTCTGAAATTACGCCGCAGAGTTTCACATGCCACTGGATTCGATTCGACCATACAGCTGTGTTCGAAGCCGGCCAATTGGAGTCCGGCAGCCAAGCCACCGCAGCCGGCGAAGAGCTCAACACATGTTAGTTTTTGGTCATTTCGCTCCGGCAAGGCCGAAGCATTCAGGGAGTCCGAAAGCGATTCGGTGGTATGGAAATGCTGACATACAGCCACGACACGAGCCTCAATGAGAAAGCTCGTGTAGCCGCCGTTTTTATTTCAACCGATTGCGGTTCGTGAGGGGACGCCCCAAACTGACGCCGGCTGCTGGGCATCACCTACCGTTGGTGCAAACGGGGATTACCTGTTCGGTAATAAGAAGAGCAATGAATGTCACACCCGACCTAGAGAGTACGAGGGACCGCACTGGAGCGGCCCCCTGAATCGCCGGACACAGTCTCCCGCTTAAACTAACGGGTAGGCATAAGACTGTGTTTTTGACTAACACCAGGCAGGAAGTGATGGAAGTGTTGACGGGCCCGGAGCGTCGGCGGCGCTGGACGGCGGAGCAGAAGCTGGCGATGGTGCGGGAGAGCCTCGAGCCGGGGAAGTCGGTTTCGATGGTTGCGCGCCAGCACGGCGTGAATCCGAACCAGTTGTTCCACTGGCGCAAGCTGTACCAGGACGGTAGCCTGTTAGCAGTCAAGGCTGGCGAGGAAGTGGTTCCGGCGTCGGAACTGGCCGATGCGCTCAAGCAGATTCGTGAGCTGCAACGGATGCTCGGCAAGAAGACCATGGAGAACGAGATTCTCCGCGAAGCAGTCGAGTATGGCCGTGCAAAAAAATGGATAGCGCACTCGCCCTTGCTGCCGGAGGACGACCAGTGAAGCTGGTTTGTGAAGTTCTCGGCGTGTCGCGCTCGAACGTATCGGCACGACGGTCGCGTCCGGCGACATGGCGCGATGGCCGTCAATCGAAGCAGACCGACGATGCGGCCGTGGTCGAGGAAATCCGCCGGGTCGTCGGCGATTTGCCCAGCTATGGCTATCGACGGGTTTGGGGCGCGTTGCGCAATGAACGCATTGCGGCTGGGCTGGTGCCGTTCAATGCCAAGCGCGTCTATCGCGTCATGCGCACGCACGGGCTGCTGATGGAGCGCCGACCGATTCCACCCCGGCCGCAACGCCGCCACGACGGCAAGGTGGCTGTAGCGCGCAGCAATCAGCGTTGGTGCTCGGACGGTTTCGAGTTTCGCTGCGATAACGGCGAACCGCTGCGCGTAACGTTCGCGCTGGACTGCTGCGACCGTGAAGCGATGAGCTGGGCGGCCACGACAGCGGGCCATAGCGGCGACATTGTGCGCGACGTGATGCTGGCTGCGGTGGAAAATCGCTTCGGCAATGCGCTGCATACGCCATCCGAAATCGAGTGGTTGAGCGACAACGGCTCGGGCTACACGGCCGACGACACGCGGAGGTTTGCAGTGGGCATAGGCCTGAAGCCATTGACCACGCCGGTGTGCAGCCCGCAAAGTAACGGGATGGCCGAGAGCTTCGTAAAGACCATGAAGCGCGACTACGTCGCCTTCATGCCGAAGCCGGATGCAGAGACCGCTGCACGCAACCTGGCCATCGCGTTCGAGCATTACAACGAGAAGCATCCCCATAGCGCGCTGAAATACCGCTCGCCCCGCGAGTTTCGGCGCTCGATGGATTCAGCAACCTTAGTGTGAGGCTGTGTCCGCGATTACAGGGTCAACTCCAATGTCGCGCGGCACCCACACCACAGCCCCCTCTTCCCCACGAGTCTGACCGCTCCAGTAGATTTCGACGGGCAACATATCGTGCCCCATTTTCAGCAGCCGTTCGAGGTACCCGGTCGTCGCATTTTCTAGAGCGCACAGCGGAACGCCAGCAGCTGCTACAAATTCCACAATCGCCACAACCACTGCGTCGAGCGCCTCCCAGAGCGCCAACGAGCCAAAGGGGGATGCAGGGACTCGGTCACGAACATCCGGATATCTCATATTGCCCCCCGTTATGTCACAGCGACCACAGGATGGCTCAATGACCTATTCCGACGCGAGGCGAGCAACCCCGGCCAGCCGGCAGAGCGGGTGTCCTCAACGCCTTTTCAACGCGCTCTCGCCACCGGCGCTCTATCTGGGATGAGCTGTTCATCTAGCGCGTGAAGGTGCGCGGCCAGCGCGCCCAACCTGCCGAGTTCATGCTGCTCGCGCGTCAATCGCTGAGCCGGCGTCGACGAAGTGACCGCAGAACGAGAAAACGCCCGGTCAACGTAATACTGTGTCGCGTCTATCGTCAGGCTATGTCCAAGATACTGCGCGAGTTGCCTCTGAAAATCGACAGCCTTGGGACGCGTCTCATCAGAATGATGGGCAAGGTATCGGAGAAACGCCATAACTGTGCGATGTTTCCTCTCAAGAGTGGATTCAGAATTCGTCACAAGCACCTCCCATATAACGACCTGTTGTTTCGCCTTTCATAAGACGGAAGGCTCGAGAACCACGCAAAGTACGAAGACGCACAAATTCAATGCTTCAGCGTAGGCAACGATTCACGGAAATTCAATGAATTTTCGACGTGCCCACAATCTTCGTGAATTCCAACTCCAATCATGAAGATTCACTAAAATCACGGCAAATCATCATGATTCGCGCATTTTCAATTTTAAATAACCGATTTCAATAGTTCGCACCCATTTGTGGACGACAAGAAAACTTCGCCCAACCGGCTCAGAACCCCAGCGGCAAGCCATCCTTATCCGGCATTGAATCGATGCCCAGTAACACACGAATGAGCCTCAGCCTCGGCGTTTCTGATGCCAGCCGTTCACTCATGTGCTTCGTGAGAACATCGTGATGCTCCGTGCGCAGCCTAAGCTTCTTTGTGAAAAGCGCCAGCGCGAATTCCGCTGCCGCTTCGCCTTGCCTCCGGTCGTGCTGCTCGAATATGCTGATAAGCAAATCCAACATGAACTGGCTCGAATCAGTCTCCTTCGAGTAGTCGAGTTCACCGGGCACCGCGCAGCGGAGCATAGCTGCCTGAATGACACCGTCGTTATAGCGTGTGAAATTCTCTGGGTCCAATATCACTTGCTGAAAGGCATCGGTGGACAGACTCATAGATGCCTTTAGCGCCTTGTCCTCCCTTGCGTTCTGCAGAATGGCACCAACCATCGCAAAGACGCTCGCGGCATTACCGGCATTGTTCTCGTCGTACTTGAATGACCAGAAAGCAAAGTCGCGCCGCAGCTTCATAGGCTCAGTTAGATAAGCGTCCAGGCCAAGGAATGCATTCCCCGTCATTCCGCCAATACTGCCTCGTATGCGACTGAGCCTGATTTTGTATGATTCCCCGAACGCCGACCCGACGTTCTGCATGAGTCTTGATTCGCTCTCGAATGAATCCGCTAGCCGTGCTCCCCCTGCGATTTGACGGAATCTTCGAATCTGGATGCTAGCCTTCGTCGCCGAGTACTCCAGGTTCTGCTTCAAGACTAAAATTTGATTCGATGTCTCCGCAATTTGCGCGCCGACAAAATACGTCCGGGCTCCCTCATGCAGGTCTCTAAGGTCGCGACTGATAGAGAGGAGCTTTGTCCCACGCCCAATAACTGCTGCCACAATTAGCAAACCACTGTAGCGCCCGAACTGCCCTCCCTCTGGAGAGATGTCCTGCTCGCCAATCACGGGCAATGCACTAGCGCGTTGCATGACCGTTCGCAAACGCTGCGCACACTCGTTTGCCAACGCCAACGACGCATCATCGTGTTGATGGATGATTGCCGCAACAGAGGCAGGTGTGTATTGATTTAGTGTTTCGCCAAGATATTTGTCAAACCCATCCGTCGCGGTCAGATTCGTTCCATCGAGATAGATAGGCCGAACTGTATCGGACCCTCCACTCATACCTTGGACACTGAGCCGCCCAGTCGCTGTGAACGCCTTACAAAATGACTCAGCGTCGGTGGGCTTATGGTTTCCGCGAAGCAAAACCTTTTTAGGCTGCATTTCGGCCGGTGCAAACCGCTCGCCAACGATGGGGAGGTCTCTGAGATGCTCCGCCGTAGTGCCCTCTTCCTCGCCGTTGGGCTGCGGCAAAGCGAACAGTGCATTCTCAGCTCCCTTGGTGCCCTGAAGTGTAAGGAGGGTGACCACCTCCGCTCGATGACACTGTGTCCTTGCTTGCCAATCTCGCTCAAGGTTCAACGACGAGGATGCCGAGATGATGCAGAACGACGTGCCAAACAACGGCACATCGATTTCATTGAGGCCATCGTGTGAGTGAAAGCTGACTACCCGCGGTTGAGGAGCGTCGTACATCGCGCAATACATGTCGCGCAACGCGTATGCAACGCTCGCAATGCCCATCGAATCGATGTAGATGACATCGAGGTGCCCGTGGCAAACGTCAGCCCGCTCTTTGAGCCTCTGTAGCAAAGAAAAGGCGAGGAACTGAACACTCTCGACTTCTGTGAGTGCCTCTTCTGCTCTCAAGAAGTGCTGTGACCGCTTTTGGGACGGCTTTACGAACGTAAATCCAGGCGGAGCATTGACAAGCACATGAGGAGCAGCGAACAGCTTGCTAAGACCAGCGGCGCGAATCGCAGCTGTCTGCCCCTTCAAAATTGTTTTTAGTCCAGCAATCTTGTTAGTAACCTGGTGGAAAAGGCGAATCGTCCCACCGTGCTCGAACGTGCAGATGCAAAGACAGACCTTTGTCGACGTTCGCTCTGCTGCCTGCTTTAGCATCGGCTGCTGCCGGAAGCCATCCTTAATTGCGTCTGCTTCTTCCGCTGTGCACACAATAGCCATCACGTCCGGTGCCGCTACAGTCTTCATCCCGTTGTCGATGGCGTCCGCAAGATGTGACTCGTTCGGCTTTCCGGGCGGCTTGAAGAGGAAGTGGAAGTTGCGAATCGGACCACCTGTCGGCAACGTGCAGTCGAAAGTGAAGTAGCCTTTCACAGCAGCACCTTCGAAAGTGGCACGACGATGGAGTAGCAAGCGCCCGCCGTCATTGGGAGTTCTGGCTGCTCCTTAAGCCAATGTTGCGCAGAAAACGACGCCTCATTCTTCGGCGACGAAAAATCTTGAACGAGACAGACTCGTCCGGTCCTCAAACGCAGGTATGCATTAAGCCGTTGAAGTGTTTGCAACACGTACGAAAGTCCGGCGCCACTGCCGGCGGTCGATTTCGTAGTCGCATGGAGCTCGAAGCATTCTTGAACGAGGGAAACTTCCTGCGCAATTGACATGGTCTCAATCTTGTCGCCGCCGCGCTGTCGCCGCGAAAACCAACGACGGGCCAAGCCTGGTCCGGTGTCGAGCACCGTAAGTTCAAGAAACGCAAACTGGCTATTCTGCCAGCGTTCTTCTGCGCCTTTCTTCGACGTGCGGCGGTTTGCAATGTTGTGCAAGAGAAAGAATGAAAGCCGGGGGTCATCCTCGCCGAGGTGTGTGGCCGCAGTCTTCGCGTCGTACGAGATAAACTTCGCCATTACCGCACGCAGGTTCTTCGAATATGGTCGTCCTTCCTCGTCTGTCGTTGCGTGCTCGTCAGTGTTCCGAAAGAGTTCGTATATGAGTGTGCCCAACGTGACGCGCGTCGCGTCGTCCATATGGCGTTCCGCTCCCGGCGCACATGCCTCGATGATTCGCGAGGTTAGGGTAATGAACTCATCTCGGGAGCGAACGGCGCCGAGTTCAGGCCTCGAGTAGAGCGGTATCAGGAACTCATTTTTCGCACGGGAGAAACTGCCAAGAAACGCACCTCTGCCATGCATTGTTTCTCTGAAGCGGCCGGATTGCATCGCAGCAATTCGTGCGACGACATCTCCAAGAGCGTCGCGCGTGGTAATCGCCTCTCCACTCGCCGATTCGATAGCGCTGGCGAAGTATGCTGCGGCCATACTATGCGGTTCCTTGGCCACGGCCTCAGCAACAGCAGCCGTTTCCTTTCCATAGAGACGCAAAGTCGGCACCTCCACGCTACGCGACCATTCTGCGGATAGCTGTATGAGCGAGCCGGTAACACCAACGCCTCCCCCGAACTTCAGGGACATCGGAAGACGCAGCGTTTGCCCAGACGAAAGAGTTGGGTAAGCCGCTTCTATCTCTTTGAGGCTGACAGCTTGTGGAATCGAAATCATGGTTCTCCCCGCCTCTGCATCCCTGTGTTCCCCGTCGAAACTCGAACTCGCCGCTTCATCCCGCCCCGACTACGCCGGTCAATTGCTGAATTCGTGAGTCGTGGTCAACTGGGGCCGGAAAGCGGCCCCAGCCTAATACGTTAAATGCTGACAGTAATGCATCATAATGTTGACGATTCTGGCACCTTCTAGTTGTTCAACGGGCTAATCGTCGCATTACGAATTCTTGTTAAGTCATAGAAGATGTGTCAGCGTGGGAGGTTGATGTCCGGCTTCGTCTTCCTTCAAAAGATTCACGGTGTCAGCAAGAGCAGAAAACCGACCTGCGTCCGCGAGCGCCTGAAGATGTGCTTGAAGCTCAGAACCTCGCTGCACCAAGACCCGATGTCGACCAAGAAAGACATACGGCTTTGCGTCCGGAGTTGAAAACTCCCGCCAATATATAGCGCCAGTCCATGGTCCACGAATTTCGGCGATGACGTCCGCGGGTGGCTCCTCAAAATTCACCCTCTCCAAGTCAACGCTCAACACGCAGGCGTCCAGCCCTTGCGCAGCCGGGACGACGTTCACTGTCGAGGTTGAATCATTGTCGAACAACATCGAAAACGAGCGATTTGGAGGTGCTAGATATAACGGCACATCTGAGGCCTGTGCCATTCCTCGCTGCACAAAAGCGTAGGCGAGCTCAAGCGACTGTCGATTTTCCACATTGATATATGGTCCTTGACCCAATCGCATTGGACTGCGGGTCGCCTGAAAACACAATATCGTTCCCTTTTGCTTGGAAAGTTCTCTTAGACTCAGATATTTCGCATTTGATTCTGCAGCATCAAACGAAACCCGTTGTGTCACAGGAATTAATTTTAGGGAAATTAGGTCTGCAAAATCCTGCATGGCCGTGGCCAACTCATTTTCTGTAAACACGTCATAGACGTTTCCTCCGTGCGATGCGGCTTCTTCAGCCAAGGCGTAAATAACGTCTGGAGTATACGACCCGCTCGCCTTGAGGAAATCGCGATACCCTTTGTGGAACATGCGCTGCGCATCTGCGACAAACTTCTCTGCTGCGCGATTATGGATGAGTTGCCGCCTATCGATAGAAAACTCGAATCCTTGTGGTGTAAGCGCATTTGCTACGTAGAAGCCCACCCTCATTACGTCGATGCAGAGCGGACCGACACGGACCGGCACAGCAAAGCCGCAAACGCCTGTTCGAGGTACGTGAATACCCCCCATCATTCCGAGTATGGACTGGCCGGCCGCCGCCATAAACGTCGCCCGACCCTTTTCCATTCGGTACGCCAATCCGAGTGATAGCCGAGTACTCTCGGTCTCATCTTTGTATTGAAAAACCTTGATACCCAAATCTTCCGCTGCTGGTTGGCGCACTCCAAACAGTACCTGCCCATTCACCTCCGGAAGCACTGCGTCAATATGCTCATGTGCGTCATCAAAAGATATGGTTAGGGGAACCATCGAGCAAATCAGCTCACCTTTCAGCGACCTATATACATCGTCAATTACAACGTCAGCCTTGAGCCTTAGCGTGATGGTCGTTCCACAGGGTCGTTCGACCGGAGCGAAGACAGTAAAGTCCCTCAAGTCAGTCAGTTGAACATCAAAGCCGAACCCTAGTGCGCGCTCCGCCTGCTCCCGTTTTCCTCTGTAGCTCTCAAAGGGAGCAGTGGAAACTGTTGCCATGTCAGAGATGGAAAAAACCGACCAGAATCCGATTCCAAATCGCGCTATCGGTGCATATCCGTCGTCGGCATACGACTTCTCACGCGACCTACTACTGCCGACGGTTAGGAAATTATTTAGCACAACACGTTCCGACATCCCGCATCCGTTGTCCTTGACCGTGACCTCGCGACGCTGCCTGTCGAACACAACGTGCACCAACGGCTGGTACCTATCGGACGGCGCGGAATGATGAGCTCGATATCGACAAGCTTCGACAGCGTTCTGCACAAGTTCGCGTAGTGCAATTCCTTTCTGGTCCCGCCATACAGCATTCGATGCAATTAGGTCGATTACGCTCCGCTTGTTAAGGCGTACTCCCAGCCGATGGAAATCTCCCGAAGTGAAGACCAAGTCTCGTTGGAAAGGCTCGCCTCTTATCTTGAGCCGAGGCACCTTGCATCGCCTGTCGATGTCATAGTATCCCTGAAGCCACCCTTCCATTTCGTCGAATGTTCGATGCGCAAGTGCCAACACTTCCGGCTCCGAAAATGTTCCACTCACAACAATGCGCCCATCGTCCGTAACCGCCAAGCTATCACCCGTGCAGACATGCTTCATATTCTCCGCATAGGACTTCCGCGCAGCGCTGCTGCTATCTAGCGCGAGTGACTCAAGGACACCGTCGACAACTCGCGTATCGCTGAACTCGATAGCGTCTGCGACACATACAACCACTGCCAACTGTGTTAAATTACTCTCCCTATTTCCCGCAGCAAAAGGAACTTGTAGCTCCTCTTCCAATTTCGGGATAACGTAGTTATGAGCCTTCATCAACCGGTCAAGCGCCGCAATCAGATTGCGAGGCACACCGAGTTCCTCTGCATTCATCTCGATATACGTGCCGCCTCTACTCGAGTGATTTGCGCGCAAATGGCTCTGGAGGCACTCTCTGGTTTCCCACCCCGGCTCAAGAGTGAAGTTTAGTTTCGCAGCTAACGCCTGCTCCTCCCCGGGAAAAACCGCCATACCCAGGTCGTGAGCGTAGGCTGCAGCAATCAACAGAAACACCTCCGGCGCGCTCAATGCTTCGGGTGCAGCATGTTCCAAGCAAGCAGGCAGGATACAGTCCGCTATTCGGCAGACCACCTGATAGCCGTGGTGAGCATCATGTCGCGTGTAGTACGGGAAGTAATTCTTGATTGTCGCCATCAACGGAGCGATTCCGCTAACAAAGACGGTTATCCGCTCCGCGTAGTCCCCGTCTATAGACTGTAGGTATTTAAAAAGCTCTGTTTCTTTAAGCTCTACGATTGGTTCTCTAATTGACATTTGCGTGACTCATCAATTCACGAATGGAAACTTCACTATCATAGCGGCCTTTTGCGACGCGCCCCAATCCCTTAGATGGTCTGCTTCCTTCGTGACGTCCGAGCGTCTGGTCCGTACGTCAGTCGTCGCCTCAAGGCGCGTCATAGCGCAGGAGCCGTTCGAGTGGAAATCGATGTCCATTGTGGGTCTCTCGCTATTCTTTTGCATTCCCCGCGTTGCAGTTACCACCGGTGAGTGCAAGTATGCATGCAAATCTGTAATGCGGACGAGTTGCGTGATGCCATATGCATATATATTCTCGTGCGGCACTGAGGCCGCGCCCGTCCGCCCTGATGTCCATTTCCTCTTCCGTCATTGCCGCCATCGATGACATAGCAAACGTTTGCGCCACCACCTTCATTTAGCTAGGTTCGATTCCGGATGGTCAGTTTCTTAGACGAGCGCGCTGAGCTGAGACAGCTACCCTTGATTACTCTGCGTTAGCTCTCGGCGACGTCGATGTATGCTCGTGGCGCGCAGGGCATCTGGCGCTGCCCTGCGACCGCTGAAGCTCGGCAGCTATTGATGGCCGGCCGAAACGCTACTGCTTTTGCGCTTCGCGCTCAACCGGACGGACCTCGAGGCGGGCAAGCTGGCATGCCTCCACCTTCCCGTAACCGGTGACGGGAAGATTGAGATTGCTTTCACTGGCAACCCAGGCCGTCGCGTCGATGGCCTTCACGTGCTTAGGGGGCGTATTCGTTGCCTCAGGCTAGCAAACCTCCTAGTCAACGCAAAGCGTGCGCTCTGCCCAACCATTTGTTTTCGATGACGCTATCAATGCGATTGACCGCGACCATCGAGGCGGGATACGCAAGACCTTCTTTGAAGGCGACACTTTCGCAAATACCAAGTTCATCGCTACATGTCACAGCAACGAGTTCATCAAGGACATGCAGCAGCACCTTCCTGAAGCTCGAAAGAAGGACTCAGCCGTCTGCCTATTCCGCCACCATACCGGCGACGACCATCCTCGGGTCACGCGCAATGTTCCGAGCGCGAATTAGATTGCCAAAGCCCGTGCAGCCCGCGACGCCCTCAACGACCGAGACGCTCTCTTGGTGCGTCGCGGCAGGCACTCGAGATGCTTTCAGACAAGGTCTGGGACTGGCTCGGAAGCCCCAACTTGGGGCAGATAAGCGTCCCTCTCGCCGGAGTCGGCGCGGAACCTGGCTTACGGAATGTTTGCGACGCGCTGGCAAAAAAACTCAAGAAGGCTGACACGTTCAATCATACGAACAAAGCCGCAATCATCGCGGGATTCGACCAAATATTGGGAATCCCCGAAACAAACCCAATTTGGACGTAGCTGAACAAAGGGACGCATGAAGAAGCTAACCGAGATGACTTCGACGGCGAGCTCGTCGAAACGGTCGTAACCGTCCTCGAAAACCTTGGAAAACTAGACCTTTGGCGCGGCAAGTAATAATCGCCACACAAAACAATGCCTCTCGAGCAGTGTTGGTCTGCCAGAGAGGCGTTGTTTCTCTCCGCCGATAGGACGCTCAGCCAGCAATCAAAAACTTCTTACGGTCCTTTGCCGCTGCCAACCACCCAGGAGCGCGCCCACGACCACTCCACGTAGCCCCCGTCTCCGGGTCGCGGTACAGCGCTGGTTGAACGCCTCGCACATAATTTCCAGCTTTCGACTCCTTCTTCGTCGTCGCAGTGACTGCAGGACTTATAGCAAGGAATTTCGAACCGTCCTTCGAGTCAGCTATCCAAGCAGGAGCACGTCCGCGCCCGGTCCAGGTTGCACCCGACTTCGGGTCACGGTACTTCGGGGCTGAGACAGCAGCTTTCCCGCCTGGCTTACGACCACGCGACTTACCGATATGCGCCTGGATATCAGCGAGGACCAAGCCGTGCTTGTCCATTAGCTCGCGAATTCGCTCAAGAGCCGCAGTCGACTTCGTCGCCGCAAGTGCCTCAGCTTGGGCTTGAAGCCTCGCAATCTTTGCTTGAATGTTTTCGAGCGTCGCCATTGTCTCTCCTGATTGAAATAATCTCCGCGCACTATGCCATATTGCTCACAGTAAACGCTAGCTGCGAACCGCCATGGCAACGAAGACGATATCGGGCACCACGACCAACACCGAACCGCAACTTTACAGACGTGAAGACTATGCCGTGGGCTTCGCGGTCGGCAGTGCCAGAGAAATCGTCAGGCCTGAATCAGAAATTGTCTGCATGGACCCATCATCAAAGTCCCCGTCGCTCAAGAGGATAAACGCCCGCACGTCATCCTCGGCGGAGAGCCGCTGAGCTTCTGCGAGCGCTGGCATGATGCTGCTATTGGTGCCCAAAGCGGCGCGCTCTTTGTCGAACTTCCTTCCCGAAGCCTCGGTCAGGGAGGCGCAAACCTCGGCATTTCCCGCAAACACGATACAGGCGTCCGATAGTTCGCCGGCAGCCACCATCTGGCGCAACTGAGGCGCGGCGCCCAAGACATTATTGATATAGCTGCTAGACAAATCGAGGATTGCCATCGTCCGTGAAGCGAGCCCGTGTGCTTGCTGCAACAGCCTCCGCAACGTACCAAGCCCCGCTCCACGAGGCGCGACATCCAGAATGACACGCGAGTCGGACCCGATTTCAGGGCGAGGAAAGTATTCGAGAACACAGGAGAAGTCGCTTGGTCGAAATTGGTCCATGTATCGTTGGGCCGTGCTTACGTAGCTCGACATCGAATACCCACCTTTCTCAGAGAATTTCGGGTCGACAATCCACACGGGGGTTGTTTCTGCCGCACGGTCCCGCCACAACGAGATATCTGGCATGTCTCCCTTGCTGCGGCGACGAAACAGCTGATAAAAGAGAAACAGTTTTACGTCGTCTTTTGTAATTTCGGCGACTGGACTCGTAGCTTTGGCGTACTTCAGATTCCATACGCGGCTGAGGTTCTCACCACTTTCAACCTCCAACAATTGAACATTGCAACCACCGTCTCCGAGGGTCTTCAAGATAGCGCACATCACCCACATCTCATAGAGTTGAGGCCTATGGCGGAATACATCCAGTCTCAGGAGCTTGGCAATCTCCTTTGCGGGTGTGCGTTTGTGGAGGAACGAAAGAGATTCGATAAAAATCTTAAACCGCTCGATTTCGGTCGAATTGCTTCCGGCCGAACATATCTCTCGTGGCCTTCGTGCGAAATTTACCTCCGATTCAAATTCCTGCAGGTCACTTGATAGCTGCTTTGCTAGGCTTCGGAGTTCCACCAAAACAGGGAAGTCCGCTGGTTCGTCAGTACGGACGCTGACTGAGAGGGCGTTGTCGGCAATGCGCAGAATCTGCTCGAAGTCGTCAAGCGCCTCACGAGAGTATTCACAGACTTCTACATGCTCAAACACCTCACCCCGATACGCGTGTCGTCGGCTAGGCCGTGTCTCCGACCTTTGCTGCGGCTCGGCGTTATACCGAACCCCGAGAAGGAATGGCTTCACAAAAGCTCGAAATTCGGCCTCCAAGTCCCTTTTCACTTGGGCTGACGGGCGCATGTCTTCGGCCCAGGAGATTGCATACTCCAGTTGCTGTGGCTTGACACTTATACTATCTGCAAGAGAAATCACGGATACCGTTGTGCGTGCCCTTACGTCGTTCCGCCCGAGGAATTCGGCAACCTCAGCCAGCATGCTCATCGGACGTGTCAATGCCTCAAATACTGCCATGCAGTACGTTGTCTTCGACACGGCCCGAAAAAGCGCCTGCGGGTCCTTTCTGAAGGATTCTTTGGATACCGCCTCAACCTTGAGGTCGTTGCATACTTGCGACCATTCGCTGTCTGACAGCAGGTCAGCGAGTTTCGCGTATGACTTGTCTTTCAAAATTCCATTCCTCCGTGGAAGTCAATTTACGACGGCCTGCTATGCGGCCGCGTTGACTGAGGGAACCAGTCTCGCATGAACTGGACTGGCGACACAAAGCCCAGCGATGAATAGCTGGTCAATCGAACTGTGTTATCCTGGAGACAGACGCCTTTGACTCATCTGCTCGAGAATTGCAGTGGGAACGGAGCACACATAGATGGACGAACGAAAAAGAGACAGTATTGTGGCCTACCTTCGACGCAGGATGGCCGAACTTGGAATCGAACCAGACGATTTAGCTGCGTCAATCGCGGCAGACCAAGCTAAAATGCGAGCGGCACGTTACCGCGACGCCTTTGGAAATACCTGGGACGGCGAAGGTGACGCCCCTCAGTGGGTGGTTCAAGCGACCAGCGCAGGACAGTCGCTCGAACACTTTGCAATCAGCGCACAATCGGAACCCGCGTCAAGCAAGCGTCCCGGTGTTGATTGGGGCAATGACCCGTTCGCTGGTAGCAGACTGGCAACCATCAAGACGGAGCACCTCGGGGTTGTCTGAGATTTGTCTCCTTGCCCGCTTCGGCCCCTCGGGCATCGTCAATGAAGAGTGCACTCGCCGTCTTCGTCGCGATAGGCATCGATGACGCCCATGCAATAAGCTATCCCGATGCGGGCCGCCGCAGCATGAGGAAAAGGGCCGCCAGGTACCCGCATGACCTCCGCAGTGAGCGGTGCAAGCCGCCGGTCGGACGGGTCGACGATGCGACAGGAGACGTCAGCTTCTCCAGACGAAATGAAGAAAACCTGCACATGAATCTCGAGCCCTAGATAAGTGTCAGTGAACGTCTCCATGTGACGTCTCCACGCGCTCAGTGCAGTTAATCCTAGCACGCCGCAACGATGCATTTGGCGCGCTCGATGGACTCCGTCGCAGTCGTTCGTGGATTTGATGTTCGACATTCGTCGCACGAAAACACGCTTTTTCAGAGCATACGAACAGCTACAACGAAGCGCTCGCGCTCACCGAAGATAGCCAAACGCTGTACCTAATGCCGATGATGAACATCGCTAGTGGCGTTCCCGAGAGGCTGTCTGACACGGGAGCCGCTCAGTATCTGTGGTCGATGCTGATAGAGCGCGTACAACGGTGATTTGTTGCGGCCGGCAACGAGAACAGCGCGCCGGCCGCAGACTTCGGGACCGGGAACAACGCCGCTTAGCCGAGCGCCTGGTTGAGTTCAGCGGCCCTCGTAACGGCTGGTCTCAGTTGAGCGGCAACCTCAGAAAAAAGCCGCTCGATTTGGATGTCTTCGCCGCTTCCCCCCGGCAGAAACTCAACGGACTTCTCCCAGAAAGTACCACTCTGTTCGCCATCGCGCCGGACAGAACAGACGACACCCAATGTCGCACGCTGTGGGTCCTGATAGTTGCCGTTGATGGCCAACTCCAGGCGCACGAACCCTCCCGAATTCGACTGTCGAGGAACCGCCGCCCTCACCATACCTCCCCACATATAGTTGTCGACAGTTCCGTGAACGCCCGTCAAACTTGCGGTGTTCAAGGCAGTCACCAATCGCTCGACGTGCGGCCGCAACTTTTCGCGGATGCGCTCGCCGGTCTCGTTCACTCGCGCTGCCTCGGCGTTACGCTCCATCTGCTCAACTTCCATCTGATACTTGGCCACCGAGAAAACGGCAGCGAAGTCTGATAGGTCAAGACCATCATTACTCGCTGGACCGGTCGGCATCAGCCATGTGTCCAGCTCTTGGGCAAACTCTTCCATGGTCGGCCGCGCGCTCGCCGTGTGACGTGTCGCCGACTCCAACACTGCGTCAAGCAACGGCGCCCTCTCGTCCGAATGGTAGGTGCTCGCCTTCAACGCATCGATGTTTCTCAGAAGCGGTCCTGGAAGTGGAAATTTCTGGCCGGTAATCAAAACCCAGAGTGTCTTCGCGAGCGAATAGCAATCAGCTGGCTCGCCGTCAGCCGAGACAGCCTCGTTGAGCATCTCCGGCGCGATGTAAAACACCGGGCCAATTTTTTCACCCTCGCGCGTCTTGGCCAACTTTCCGTCGAAATCCGCAAGCCCGAAGTCGCCGACGGTCCAGCGCCCCTTATAGCGAAACAGGTTGTCAGGCTTAATGTCCCGGTGTGCGATACCGCGCGCATGAATCGAGACCAAGACTCGGGCGATATCCCGAACACATGAGACCACATCGACGAGGCTGGGATTATCACCAAGCGCGTCTACCAGCGGTTCGGCTAGGTCCATGGCAAACCATGCTTGACCGGGTACACCCGCAGCGGGCACGTCGAACTCAATCACTGGGATGCAGCCAAATTCCTGGCAGCGTTGCATCGCATCGATTTCGTCGCGAAAACGGGCTCGACGAACGTCGTCCCATCGCCCGGAATGAAGAATCTTTATCGCGGCGACACGGTCGCCCTTCACTGCCTTATAGACTTCGCCGTTGCCGCCACGGCCAAGGCGCTCCTGCAACTGCCAACCACCGACTTCTCGTAGCCGGCCCGGTCCACTCGCCATCGCGTCACCTCCTTGTACACACAACCGGCGATTCTAGCTGGATGTCACCGTGTTTCACCGATTCGTCAAGCGTTTCGCGGGAGCGCCCACACTTCGCGCCGCGCGCGTGAGAACACTAACGCTCCTATGCACCTCGAAAATGCTCGACGTATGCTCGGTCGGCGTATGGCACGCAGCTACAATATGCCTACAACCTGCGTGAATCGCCCTTGGTATCGCCTATGACCACTTTGACCACGAATTCGCATCTTGCCTTGATGTATGAACAGGCAGGCGCTTTCCTGAACCTTGACCAGGCAGCTCGCGCACAGTCGGACTGGTTCAGATGCTTTCGTGACGACAAAGACTTCCGCAGCTTCTTCAAGAAGAAGAAGCTGCTCGCGAAAGGCACAAGTTTGCAGGTCACGGTGATTTCACAGATTGCCCGCGCAATCGTCGACTGCATCGAGGAAGGCGAACCGGACTTGGCACCCACCGGGTCTGAAGTGAGCGATATCATGAAGAGCGCCACAGACTTGGCAACCAAGCTGACCGCGGCGCGCCCTTCCTGGCTTACTCCGGATGCCCGGACACGCAGTTTCCAGGAACCGCTGCGGAAGCTCCAGACCATGCCGTCGGTTGTGCCAGTCCGGACAGCTGGCCGCCCGCCGATGACACAGCGCCGAACGCTGATTATCCGGCTCGCCCACGCCATCTGCGAGGCTTGCGACGAAATCCCTATCCGAGTCATTACGGCGGTCGTCGCGCGCGCATGGGAAGAGACCTTGGAACGCCAAGTTTACGAAGTGCTGACTGCCACCGAACGCGTCAGTATCCGAGCGCTCGTCGAAGCGAAGCGCAGGAACGAAGCCGACAGCGAGAACACAGCACATCTGGCAATGAGCCGAGCAAGCATTCCGCGAAACCGTACTTCGCCGGTGCCCGACACCCGCACCGATGCCCAACGGCTGGCTCAAGCTCTCGACATCGTTGGCGGGTGCGCCGACGGGACCGCGGCCATCGTGCTTCACGACGCACTAAGCACTGCGGCCGCCGAACTCGGGTTAGAGCCGGATTCGGCCGAGCAATGAAAAGCTGCGGAAATTGGGCCCGTTTCCCGGCCTATTTCCTCCGGAGAATTTGCGGCCTAATTGGCTTGGTATTTCGGTAGCAACGTTTCGAGCCGACAGGCGAACAATATGCCCTGTCATAACTCGCACTGCATCGAATGCAAAAACACATCAAACCGCATAACTTCCAGCGCTTCGACCGCATTATCGCCAACTGGCCAGACAACACCGCCGAGCATCAGCGCGCGCGCTTGCTCGATGCAATGAGGCTGTGCGCAGGGGTAACGACATTGGAAGCGATGCGGTTCCTCGACATTGTTGACCCTCGGGCACGAGTGGTTGAACTCCGCAAAGAGGGGTATCGCATCAATACGTCGTGGGTAAGCCAACCGTCAGAGTGTGGCCGCCTCCACAATGTCGGGCTGTACACGCTCGCCGCCAACGCAACCGACATCAGCATGGCCGCGAAAGTGAAGCCCGTACTCGAGTCGGGCAGCTCCCAGTTGGTGCTTGCTCTCTGGCACTGATGAGGATACGCGGTGAGGGGCGTGTTCATTTCGCCGCTCACTGTGCGCCCGGCGACGGCAACATCTGCGACGGCCGCCTAATCGGTTCAGTGCTGCCACCGCCTTTCGACGGTATCGGCTGCGGCGAACTCATTGAGCTGCACTGCCTCGTGCTCCACGACCGCCCAACCTTCTGCCCGTGGCCGCCGCGTGGCTATTGCCTTGTGAATAGCGGTGCGCGGACCTGTTGCCAGCCTTGATAGACCTTGCAGTTGAGATTCCCAGCGGCCTTGAGTGAGGCCGGGAAAGGAACCTTGCGGTCGGTTACTGCGGGCTGTACGGAAATCGCCTTGGCGCTTGAGCGGCACTCAATCGCCGCGTCTTCAGGCGCTCTGACTATGCGGCCCGCCACTTCTAGGGTCGATTGATGATGCATAAACGCATCAAAACGTAGCTATACGCACACATTTTGCTCACTTTAAGATACACTTGAGGCTACCTTATGTATGGAGGTAGTGACAATGACGAAACAGCTTCCGCCAGTCACAGACCCGAGCTTCCGGTCAGCTTTGAAAGCAGCGCGGGAAAATATGCGTTTTTCGTATCGTGAACTTGCACGGCGTGCTGGCATTCATGCGGTGATGCCCTCCCGATATGAAAATGCGGATAGCGCGGACGCGACTCTGCCAAGTTTCGCCACGTGGGAAAAGCTCAACGCGGCACTGTTTCCGACTGACGCCGAGGCGGCGGAGTCAATGACGTCGCCAGACGAGGTGCGCCTGAAGGATGCCTCTGTGGAGGAAATCGTCGCCGAGCTAAAGCGTCGCGGCGCCGAATCGGTCGCAATCAACTGGTAACCGCGAGGAGATAGTCAGATGAACAGTTTTGAGAACCTTAGTCCTGACGACCGCAAACGCATGTCATATCTGAAAACTCGTGATGACTGTACACAGTTTGCGAGGAATGTCGGCGACAGACACCCGCATCTCGTGCTTGCGGCACGTCAGCGGTCAGTTGAGGTGCAGGTGAACGCCATGAATCTCGACTCAGCATTGCGTCGCGACATCTGGAGCGTCGTCTACGCGCAGGAAGAGGCTATTTTCGTGAAGCACGGCAGACGTCTGCGCGCCGGCAATACTCGCAAGGTCATCACCAATCGGGGCGAACTGGGCGCTGTCGAGTACGTGGTGAAGCAACCTGGAAGCGAGAGCTTTGAGCTTTTGCATTCTCTGGGATTGGGCGACTACACCTTCGAGGCAGTTGTGCTGCGAAATCAGGAGCATTTTTCTTCTGACGTTGTGGACGCAGCCCGCCGCAAGCTTGATGCCCGGCGAGGCTCGGATACCGCAGGTGTCGCGTGACCAGCAAGTCGAATAATGTGTCTTCAGTCCACAACATCCTACGGGCATCGCGATTCCCCGTAGGGCTCGCACTCGATTGCACACACTCTGCGCGAGCTAACGAATGGTAGCTATCACTCGCATAATCGCCGGCGAAGAGCCTCCGTATGGTCTGTTCCACCTCACGCATACACCGCTCGAAGTGCTGCGCGAAAAAGGGCTGCGTGCGAACGCGCTCGCGGAATACACCGTGCACAAGCTCATCGGGCGCCTGCAGGAACGAATAGCGCCTGCATCAAAGGACGCGGCTTGCCGGTTTGCCCGCACGCACGAGGATTACTACCCGCTCGAATTGAGTCTCTGGGAGCAGTTGTCTATCGCACCTCCGCATTACAGCGGTGTGCTCCTGTCTCTCACGCAGGATGATGCTTTGCTCGGATTGAACGAAACATCCGAACCGAACAGGAAGTTGCGTGCGATGATTCAGTTCTCGCGGAAGTTCGCGCCCGAGGCACTTGAATCGATAGCTCGATTTCACGATGGCGATACCGCTCATGCGCTGGATATATTGGAGCGCGCAACGAAAACGCCATGGCATCTGCTTCGGTTGCGCGAACAGCCTTCTTTAGAGGACGGTTTCTTCTCGCTGCTTGCTCAGCCGTTTCTCGAGGTGAACGGCATCTTGCGTAGTTATGATAGAGGCCCCGATTTACGCCCCGAAGCCCGTGCCATCTGGTTCAACGGCAACATTCCGTTCGAGTGCTTTGAGGTTCTGCCATTGCAGCCTGGCAGAGCACCATAACTACTAGGGGCTTCAGTTAGCGCCCCTTCGCCGACGCTCATCGAGACGAAGCACGTTTCCCGTTCCCGCTCTGAAGAGAATCGTTCGCGCACGGCTGTCGGATAGCACTGTCACCTGCCGCTCCGCAGCCGCGCGCTCTCACTTCGGGGCGTCACTGACGTAGTTGATACCGTAGTGCCGCTCGCGATGGCAGTTCGGACACAAAGCCATTGCGTTCTCGACGCTGTCGTCGCCGCCGTCTGCCAAACGCCTGCGATGGTGCACCTCGAGGTATGGCCTCCCGTCTGAGCGCTCAAACGGTGCCGACTGCCCACATCCTTCGCACGTCCCATCAGCTCGCAGCAGGACTTCCGCAATGACGTCCGGATTCCGCCGGAATGCGCGAGTCAGAACGACAACTTGCTCGGGTTGCCTGTTTGCACTGGCGAGACGTTCTCTACGTTCATCCGCAGAAGACTTCAGGGACTTCTGGACGGCGGCGTTCAGATTCTCAGCGACTGTCTCGTGGAGGGCCATCCCCTTCAGCAACTCAACAAACTCATCGTGCACCTGGTGCAGTGGGGCTTCCGGGCCCTTTGTTTTGCTCTGGATATAGACGATATGGGACAAGAACGTGTCCAGCGCGACCGAGAGAGGACCGGCGCCGTCTTGTGCAATATCCTCGAGGTAGAGCTTCCAAGCGTTGGCCGCGATGGTCGTCGCAAAGCCTCTCGTGCCGCGGCGCATTGCAACGTAGCTTCCGACGTAGCCCTTCGCAGCGCGAGGTGACATTTCAGGATAGGAATCGCGCAATGCTCGTTCGGCCTGCGGTAATTGCAGGCTCCCAGCGACAACCGTGCGGGCCAACTCAAGGGCCAGCCGGAAAGCAGATGAGGGAACAAGGTAACGGGGCATGTCCTGAGTACCGAAAGGAAGCAAGGGTTGAGTTTATTTCACCACTTCTCACGCGTCCGGCGCTCGACTCCGACCGCTGCGCCAGTAACATCCTCAGCTCAGTGCTGCCATCGCCTTCCGAAGGTAATCACGCGCCGCGTCAATCTTGTCGGCGTTTGTGTGGTGAGACAGGTCAGCACGCTCCTTTTCGCCAAGCAAATATGCAGCGTGGTCGCTGGCTTCTTTGCCCGGGTGAGAAAGGCCATGGAACATTCGTTCTTTTTTAGAAAGCCTTCCTTGGTTAGCCACTCGACGCCTTTCGACGTTGCCGGGCCCACCGGTATGAAGACGGCATCCGGCATGGCTTTGGCCATCTTGCCGAAGTGGCCTCGCATCTGCAGGCGCAGCATTGGGTCTCTCTCGGGATGTATCACCCCCCGGAAATTCTCACCTTTGCTGAAGATGGGAAATTGAAACAGGGACGTCGCCTACAATAAGTCGCTCGCCTCGCTGCGCGTGCCGCTGGCACGCGCAGCGAGGCGATATCCCTAAATCTACGCGCCACCTTGCCCAGCGCCCTCTTCGTCTTCCAGCCAGAACGTCGGAACCAGCTTGTGCCCGTTCCGCCACTCCTGGACGAAGTGAATTCCCGTCTGTCCATCCCAGAACTGATGCCCAGCATGGTCGAGTACGATAATCTGGAGGTGGCCTTTATACGTCGATGCAGCGGCGCCAAAGGTTTTGAAGAATCGCTTCACAGCCTCCGAGTCCTCGTCCCGCACCTTGTAATCCTCTTCGATACTGCCGTCCGTGAGCCGCCGCGGGAAATACACCTGACTTGGCTGGTCAAATACGAGCAGTCCCGGAACTGGCGAGTGCTTTTCTCGCGAGAACAAAAGATGGAGCGTCAGAAGTGCCGCGACGTGGTACGTGAGCCAATTTGCACCACTTCCTAGCTGCCAAAGGTAGTCCGAGCCACCGTTTTCATTACTCACCTTGACGGTCAGCTCTTTCATGTCGAGCTGCACCGAGGCATTTTCGTCTTCAGCATCGAGTTTTTCGGCAATCCGCCCCATCCACCCCGTTAGCCGCTTCTGAACCCGCTCAAGCCTTGCCTGATAGGAGTGCCCCGACAGTTCCCCCTTCAACGTTTCAATGCGCGCCAACATCGTGTTGAGTTCGTCTTGTGACGCGCTGCTCTCTCTGCCCTTATATACTTCGAGTGCTTGCTCAAGCGCACCTATGAAACGAGCAGTCTGCGTGACCAGCAACCTTTGCTGCCTCGCTCGCTGATTCCGCGTTTCAATTCCTTTTCTCGTTGCGGCGACTGCGCCGAGTTCATCGACGAGCTCACGCAACTTTTTCTCTAACGCGACCCAGTCGCGGTCGTAGACCGACGGCGCACGCGCAACACGTCGTGCTTCAGACTCGACGACCACAAGCGCATCGACAAGTGTCTCGACTTTCTCGGCGTGACCATCAAGAGACTGACTGCACACGGGACATGCTGCGTCGACTGTCTCTTCAGTGTGAGCCCGCAACCACCTTGAAAGCCCAAGACGTTCCTGTCTTGTACCGAGCGAAAGTTCGAACTGATTGACCGAAGACCGAAGGTCAGAAAGCCGGCTCATGCGATGTCGAACTTCAGCTATTTCGGCATTCAGTTGTGCCTCTTGCTTTGTCAACTGTCCATACTCATCGACAGCCTTCGCGATGACTTTAGCATCTGGGGTCGGCTCGGGTAGGTTTGCTGTCGTCAACCCTGAAAGAGCTTCCAATATCGCGGGTTCTTCAGCATCCTTCAGCGAATCTACAGGCAGAAAGCCGAGCTCATAGGCCTCGGCCACCCAGTTCCCAAGGTTAGCTCGCCAAGTTGCGGATGCGCGCTCGTAAGCAGCCAGCTCTTTTTCCAGAGCGCGCGTGGCTCTGCGAAGGCTTTCATACTCCCATTGCTTCTCGAGGATTTCTGGGGTCGTGACGCCCAAGACGTAGGGAAAAATCGCCCGTAGTTTTTCTCGATGCTCCGTTGTATCCGCACGGTAGAAGAGAACGTCGGGGTTGGCGACCAAATTCTGAGGCTGGAAGCAGAACGCCATCAGGTCCCGGAAGCTGGGTCGACCCGCGAAGCCATTCGTCGAGTTTTGAGCGTCTGTACCGAGACGCGTCAGCCTCGCTAACCGGTCCATCGTCAGCTTGAGCCGGTCGACGTTGGTATTGGCGTTGGGAACATCAAGAGGAGTTTCATCCTCCTTTACGGCCTTGACACACATATCCGTCGAGGTTAGCTGCCTTCCCGGTTCAGGCCGTGCAAGCAGCATTAGCCCTTCATCCGTATCCACCACGATGCCGAACCAGGCCACCGCTTTACGGATGACGCCAACAGGGATTGCGCAGCGCTCAGACCCGAGACAGTAGTCGATGATTGGGATAATCGATGACTTTCCGGTCTTCGATGCCCCTGTAATGATGTTAGCTTTGTTTCGCTCGAACGGAACTACCTGAGGAGCGAGGCCTGCCTTCCTAGGCCACAGGATGAGTTTGATAATTTGCAGCTTCAATCTACAGCTCCAGACGAAAAACGAAGCAGAATTCCCGCAACGAAGCCTCTGCGGCCCAACGTCCCAACTTCTCAGCTGCCTTCATCAGTTCCTTGGGCATCTTCCCGTCCAACGTCGGAGGTGCTGTTACACGAGAACGGAACGTAGCGTCCTCAGCCTGGACGGCGAGCAGCCCAGCCCGTAAAGCGATACCAAGACTTTCACTCGACAGGTCACGCATGCTCAAGACGTTCATTTGTGCGGTCGTCGCGATGGCCTCGTCGTTGTTCAGTTTTTCATCAATTTTGCGCAGCCCCTTCTTGGTCTTGGCAACGACCTCAAGTGTCGACTTGTTGTACAAAAGTGGAATAACGAAGAACGCATAGGGAAGAGGCACGGCCTCCTCCGATTGAGACGCGAACGCACGTCCGAATTGCCATATCAGTGCGGCACCGAGTCCTGGGTTTTGGACCTGCCACATTTCTTTGTTGAGCATATAAGACCTTGTTCGCGGCAGACTAGACGAGCGTCTTCCAATCAGGATGCCACCCAATCTTTAGCTCGTTCGCAATCTCGTGGAAGCTCCCCCGGGAAAAGTACGTTGGAACGCGCACTGTCTGAATTCGCGCCTCTTTCGTCATGCAAAGAAGGAGAAGCTTCACGCCTCGCTGGATTGGTGTCTTATCCGTATGGAGTGTCTTTACTTCCAGTGCGCTCTGGTTCCAATGGTCCTGGAGCTCTTCAACGAATGGCCCGATACTACGCGGGTTCAGATATCCAAGGGCCGCCCACGACGTCCGCGCAGACGACGCCCGCATAAAGTCTTTGACGTAGGCTTCAATCATTTCGTCCTCCAGCTCAAGAACGTTTAGCTGACGGACAAAATTCGAGCCTTCAAGGTGCTCCTCGATTTCGCTTCGATGGGGTGTGAGGGTGTGCTCTGGAAACTCCTTCAGCTTACCCAGAACTCGCTCGTAAACAACGAGACGATATTCCCTGAACTCATCGAAGGGAATGCCGACGACCCGGCGCGCTTCAATCTGCGCCATCACTTGGGTCTTCGTCCAACCAAGAAGGGATTCAGTCACTTCGTCGACATGCTCGTCGCGAACATGCGCCAAAATTTCGCCCCGCACCTCTTTCACTGGGGAGGCAGTTCCTTTCTCGATAGAGAAATAGGTAACGATGGAGGCAATAACTTCATCGTCGTTGGCGAACACTCTACGAAGCTGCTTCACAAGCGCCGCAGGAGTTTCATCGTCAGACTCTGATTCGTCGCCCAAAGATGCACTGCCAGACTTCTTCGCAGCGACCTTGACCGCCTTTTTCACCTCGTTGGTTTCGAGGTCCGAAGCGAAGTGCTTACGAAGCCTGCCAACGAGTTCAATGGCGTCGTCGGTCTTGGTGCAGCGATGCAATTCATCCGCAATCGGGCCATCGTAGGGTTGCGCGACGTACAACACATAGACAGACGCGGCCGGCAAGGAACCTTCACGGCGCGCATCAATCCAGTTGGCTAGGGTCTTCCAAAGCGATACGGCTCTATCCGCAATCGGATTGTGGGCGAGCCCACTCTTATCCTCTTCGGAAATCACTTGACCATCTGCGGTCCGTGTAGAAACGTCGCCAACATGCTCGAATGCGACTACATCACCAGGCCTCGCACGCATGAGATGCCACAGGACTCGAACCTCCTGGACCAGGATGCCGTACGCTTGCCCTGGAACGGACGTACTCCGCTTTTTACCCGACTTCTTCTCGACCTTTTCTTCGGTAGACATGGCAGCTTTTTTACAATGGCATCATTTCTCTGATGACGCCGAGGTGGTCTTTTTTTCTAAACCAGCTGATACATCGCAAACCCATGAGGCGTGACGCCCCTCGCCAAACTGTGCACCCCCGGTCATATGTTGTGGTAAGACACGGATTACGAGCTACGTCAGTCACGCACCCAACCAATTGAGGGTGTCGAAGGCCTCGTCCTCGAGGAATGCCGTTGCCAGAGCCTGCGTGCCGTAAGATTGTGCATGCAATCACACGGCAAATCCATCGAAGAATGCATGGTTAGTTGCTTTCGCGCCTGGAACACGCTGGAAGTTCTCGACGTCATCGAGAGTCTATGCAGAAGGCATATGCACATTACGAAAGCGCCGGTAGACGTGGGGCGCGAACCAGATATTGAAAGGAAATCCAAGCGGCATGACAAAAGACGCGAGAGAGGAACAGGTACGGCTCCTGATGGATGGTTTGCTCAAAACTTTCCAAAATGCCGAGGAGCTGTACATCGAGGCCACGTATCTTGCTGAGCGGGGTTCGCTGCCGCGCGCGGTGCTTCTGCATCAAATCTCGCTCGAAGAGTGCGGCAAGGCGGAAATGCTGTGCACTGCGATATTCTCGGCTCTTCACGGGACCGTCGTCGACATGAGGCAGCTGAAACGTGCGTTTTCACGCCATGAGGGCAAAAACCGAACAAATGCGTATTTCTTACCCTCATCGGTGCAAGAAAGCGAAGCTCGTACGAACAACGACATTGAGGCCGCATCCAAAGCGTTTGAAGACATGCAGTCGCAGTTCCACAAAGAATCCAACACGCTCAAGAACGCGTCTCTGTATGTAGATTTCGATGGGAAGTTTGTCTCGCCGCACGATGTTGTCACACGGGAAAATCTCGAAGAGGTTCGGAAGCGCAACGCCGAATTTTTGTCGCTGACGCATCATAAGTTGAGCGTTGCGGAAGGCTGGGGCAAAGACCTCGACGCTGCGGTCGAGCAACAAACGCTGTTGATGAAGGAGCTGGGACTCGACGGGCTTGACCATACGAACCCCAATGAGCGTAGAGCGGCGGCCAATGGCATCCTTGGAAAAATCGAGGAATTTTTTAAGTCTATACAACAGCCGAGTGACAAGGCCAATCCCGACGGCAAGTAGCCTCTGGCCGCGCCGAAACCCGACATGACAGCGAGGCTCGCACAGCACGAAGTGCAAAAGAACGTCGTCTCAAGCGCCCAACTTGTGCTCGTAGCAAGGTCGGTCCTAGTTATCGAGGACGGCGTACATCGCGTCAAGGCTTGATGCGCTCGGATTGAGCCACGCTTCGATGTTCTCTGGCTTGATGGGGACGATGCAGCGGTCGCGCCGCAGAAGCAAACCACGCGAGGCCGGCTGCATCATTGTCAGCCGCTGTCACGCACACTATTCAACATGCATTGACTGCCCGCTTCTCAGGACTTCTCATCGGCTCTGAGAATTCTCAAATCCTACGAGAATGCCTGATGCAACCGGTTGACATCGCCACCATCTATGCCGGTATGTCAGGGAGCATGATGTTGCTCACGGAGACCTTGGCCGAACCAATGGCCCTCTCCCGTCCAAAGCAGGCGGGCAAACGCTCCAGGCTCCATCGTCGTGCCTAAAGAAAAACAGCGCGCGGGACCCGTCTGCGGTAGCGACGTACACATAGCGACTGCCGCCCCGTCGCGTACGACTGAACTCAATCACGTGAACCGGCAGTGCGGATGCAGGAGCCAGCCATTTTTCGACCTGCCAGCGCAGGGACTTTCCACTCGTGCTTTTCATGTTCCCCTCCGGCAAGTCGGAGGACTATCAACGCTGGGGAGAGCGTGTCCACTCCCCCCGGTTCGTGCCCTGTCTACCGTCGGCAAAAACGCTACTGGCCGATTTGTCGACTCACGTGATTCTCCTGCTGGTTCAGCACGTAGTCCTCCCGCCGGGTGATATGGCTGCCGTCCTGAGTTGCCATGGCGCGCTCCTCCTGTCGAATCCGATGGTCATCTCTATGGAGTCTCGCAGCCTCGGCGTGCGGCATTTCCCCTTCACGCACCTCCTGGTGAATGCGCCGGTCCTGATTCACCAGGCGGTGATTGACTTCCGCGCGACGTGGGTGCGTTGCATCCCAGTGGGTCTGCGCCGACGCGGTGCCAGCGAATGACAAGGCAAGTGCTGCAACCGCCGCGATTTTGTAGGCAACGTTGTGCATGTTCGTCTCCAATTCCGTTGAAGGGACGGCCTCTCGCCGTTCACCTCCTCAACGTCACGGACGACCACAATGTTGACTGTCGAGTTGTGAGTTCTGAAACCGATTATTTCGCGTGAGACGAGACGTCCGAGTGCGTTCGTGGACCGGTCGGGTGTTTCAAATTACACGTCTCGTTACACACAAACACATCGGTAATTTGCGCTCCAAATATATTGGCTTCACTACCGACAAGTGAGGAACGTATGAAACGAATTTTTGCGCTGGTGCTGCTTGCTGCATGTCTCGGAACCGCGTTGAGCGGCTGCATCGTCGTACCTGCGGGTGGTTACTACCACCACTACTAACGTGGCCAACGAAGCCCCCCCTCCTCTGGGTCTCGCAGGTATAAAGACTGCTGCTGGGTATCAGAGAACGTTGGACGTTCCACACGGAAGACGTTAATCTGGAAACACTTCATGAACAGTTTGACCAACGTCAAGGAGCTGGCACATGGAAGTGAGCACCGAAGCACTTGTTGAGATGCTGCGAGAAGTCGAAGCCGATGACCCCATAGACTATGCCGACTTGCCGTTTGGGGAGGAGGACCTCAGACGTCTCGTCTTGGGCTCACTCGTCCAACGGCATCACGTTGTCGAAGGAGATATGTCAGTTTCCGACGTTCATGCAATGTACCTGCTGAGCACCGCAAAGCTTGTTCTCGAAAACACGGTGCTCCACGCTCGCCTGCTTTTGCTCCAAGGGCAACAGGTCGACATCCAGTCGCTCCTCGCCCCGTTCACTCTCAAGGGTAAAAAATAACGAGAGACGAACCGGTCAGCACCACCCTCACACTGAGGGTAGTGCTGACCGGTTGCGCAAGCAAAGACGTCAGCAGGAACGGCCGTAAGGCCTTGACCGGGCACCTTGCTCAGGTGCAGCACAATCTTTTTGCTCAATGGCGTGACAGCCGCGAGAACACGCGAGAAGCATTCGCAACGCGGGGCATTTCTTTGCTTGGGTGACAGCCAGCAGCGACCTATCCTGAAAGTCCCACCCCTGCCACCAGGAGACTCGCCATGCAGCCCCATGCAATCGACGTCGCCTTCGATGGTCCCACGATGTACATCGACCTGTCTGACGGCCGCGCTATCCAACTGCCCCTGCGCCTGTTCCCAATTCTCGACGAGGCATCCAGCGAGCAGCGCGAGCACCTCGCAATCTCACTGGACGGCCAGCAATTGTTCTGGCCCGAGCTCGACGAGGACATGAACGTCACCGCCCTGCTAAACGCTGTTGCGCGCAAGACCATGCATTGAAATATTTGCAAACTCCGGTCTATCACCGTGCCGAATACGCGTCGAGCGGCCCTCCCCACCTTAACCGGCCGCGGACGCATTGATTCGCTCGCCTGATACATGGCGGGCTGCACTTTCGCGTTGTCATGTAAGGTCATCGGGGCCCGTACGAAGAATACGAAGGCCTGCGCGCCAAGGTGTCGAACATGTGGAGGCAAGGATGGGACCAGTCGACTTCAGTGCGTTCGAGCACGAAGGTTGGGAGCGTGTCGCCCAGGACTACCACACGTATTTCGGTGATTTGACTGCCCAGTCGAACCACGCGATGCTCGAGGCCCTTGGCGTGGGGCGTGGCACGCGCTTTCTCGACGTCGCATCCGGTCCTGGCTACCTCGCCGCTGCAGCCAAGCGTCGCGGCGCAGACGTCGCCGGCGTGGATTTCTCGTTCGCGATGGTCGAAAAGGCGAGGCGCGTTTTTCCGGGACTCGAATTCCGCATCGGCGACGCGGAGGATTTGCCATTTCCCGACGAAAGCTTTGGCGCAGTGGGCGTCAGCTTCGGGATGGAGCATTTTCAGCATCCTGAACGTGCGCTCGCGGAGGCATTTCGCGTGCTGCTATCTGGCGGCAGAATTGCCTTTACAGTCGGCGCAATGCCGGATAAGGCCGTCGGTATCGGGATGGTGTTAAAGGCCATCGAGAAGCACGGGACGACCGATGTGCCAGTTCCGCCGGGACCGCCTTTCTTTCGGTTCAGTGATTGGGCGGAATCGAGGCGCGCATTGCTCGAAGCTGGGTTCGTCCACCCGGAGGTGCGGGAGGTGGACCAGACCCTGGTGCTGCGTTCGCCCAATACACCGTATCACGCGCTCATGCGCGGCGGCGTCCGAGTTGCCGCGATTCTGCACGCTCAGACGCCGGCTGCGCTGGCGCTGATTGAACGGGCCGTCGCGCACGAAGCAGAGACGTATCGGAGCGATGCAGGGGAACTGCGGATTCCCATGTGTTGCGTCCTCGCCTCCGCCCTCAAACCTTAGGGGCTAGTTGATTGAGGCGAGGATAGCGCACTACTCCTTGCCAAGAATGCTCTCGAAAATCGACCGAGGTATCTGCCTTGCTGCGGCCCGTGCATCTCTCGAATTTCTTAAGCCTAAATCAGGTTTGCGTCATGGGAGAGATGCGAAACGCACATCGCGTGAATCTGCTGGACGACCGGCTTCCGATAGTCGAGAAGCCAGCCACGATTCAGGTTGAAGAGCTGAACGAGGTCGGCCTCGGCTTGCGAAAACGGCAAATCAAGCGCCTTTAATGCGACCACTCGGCACGCTTCAACGAGTTACGCGCGCTCAAGCCAATCGCATTCAGCGCCGTTGGAGCTGAGCCAGATTTGCGCAGACTCGATGAGATGAAGGGTGCGCAACCATTCGCCGCTGCGTGCAAATGCGAAGAGCTGCCCGACCACAAGGAACGTAATCTCGGCCTTCGTTTCGTCATCCAACTCCTTCATTTCTCGGCTTCCGCTTTCGGCGCAGCTATATTGTGACAATCGCCCTGCGCGGATGTCGCCGAGCGGTGGCTTCGGTGAGCGGCGCTGATGTTTTCGTTTTATGCTTCTGAATGTGGGGTTTGGCCGGTTTAACGGAGTCCGACTTTTTCGAGGAGGTGCATATGCGTCCAGCGAGCGCCAGGTCGGTTCGGCTGGCAGTCGTCACTATTGGCATGCTGATACTGCAACCAGTCGATGCTCAGACATCTGCCCGTCGTACAGAACAACACGCTGTTGGCGTGGAAGCCTTGCGACATTTGCAGGCACGCGTCGCCGGGACGGACCCCTCGAACAACAGTGTGACCTTGCGCGATACTCGCGGCGAGATGGTCGTGTTTGAAATCAGCCCGGTTATCACCGACGTACAGACGTTGCAAATCGGAGACACGCTCAACGTTGCATATAGAAACGCAATTCTGACGCGTATGGACAAGGTTGCCTCAAATGGCATCCGCGAGCAAATCGAAACGGAAGCCATGCAGCCGACGTCCAATGGAGACGTCACCTCAACGCGTAGTGTGCAGTTTGTGGCGACAGTGCTCAAAATCGCCCGGAAGAATCGGGAGGTGACGCTCCGCGGCCCGACTCAGACCCAGGAGTTCGAAGTCGCCTCGACGCTATCGCTCAGCAGTCTGAAAGTCGGCGATACCGTGCACGCCGAATTTATTTCCCCTGTTGTCATTTCGGTTGTCCGGGTCCGCACCGCTCCTCAGTGAGTAGGCAGCGTTGCAAGGCAATATTTCTTTAGCACAGTGCTCCGACCGTTCCATCCACGTGGCGAGGTCGGCCGGCTCGCGCTTGAGGTGCAAGCAGGACGGTACGCAATCTCGGAGCTGGAGGCGATTGCCGCGGAGGGCTACTGGCATCTACAGAAAGACCATGCAATCGTCATGGATGCACGCAAGTCCTTGGGTCGCATACGACGGCGCCTTATGCAGGAGCTGCAGAGAATTGGGCCAATCAAGTGGGAGCGGAGGTGATGACTGGCCCTCGCGGGGATGACCTCGCGAAGCGCAGCCGTACCGCATATGCCACCCACTCCTCCAGGCCATACGGTTACGGCGACGAAGACAGTGTGCCGCGCGATGCAGCGGTTGGCCGGCGTCGCGCGGAATGAGCAGAGTGCCTTATTGTCCAGTGATTGTCAGAGTCCCGCTCGCGGCGGTGCGAACCACAACGCCGTAACTCTGTACGAACAGGCCTAGCACCTGAACTGGAGGGGTATCAGCCAAAGTTCCCGTGAGAGTAAGGTTCGGTGAAAGTTTCTGGTTCAACAGTGGGGACAACGTAGTGCCCAGCTTGTTGAGCGGTGCATTGAGGCTGTAAGTCTGCGCCTCCAAGTAAGCCGGGATTCCTGCGCTTAGCAGCCACCCACCCACGGTGCCGAGCGCACTCTTTGTCGCCATTGTAAAGTCAACGTCCTTTAGCTGAATGGTGTTAGTGGCCTGATTGAAGACAGGTTTAGCCTGAAGATAGGCGGTCCCCGTGACGCTCCCTTTGAAATCAATAGCAATAACCGCGATGCCATCACCGCCATATGCACGCGCACCAGTAGGCTCTGCGGAAAATGGCCCCCACTTGTAGTCCTTTCCGACCAGCGTCTTTGTGAGCTGGCTATTGATTTCGTCCCAACTCGCCACGCCGTCCACAATAACGCTGAAATTGCTCGACGGCGCGATTTTACTGGGGGCGGCTGGAAAGGGCTTTTCCGGTGAAGACTGAGGTGCCGTCGGAGAAAAGTAGATAACGGGAACCGCTACGAGTGCCGCACTCATCGAAATTTGCCCGCCTTCAACATCGGGCGATGTAACGCCGATGTCCTGGGGCGCAAGATTTAGCCAGACTCCATCTCGCAGTTTCACCGGATTGCCCGCTGTTTTCCACGCATTAGATGCAAGCCCTGTTATATCGGTATGGCTCTTGATTTGATTAGACACCTGACCCGACATTGCATCCATCGCGCCTTGGGCTTTGTTCTGTAGCATGCTCGTGACGTTAATGTTGGCGACCGTTATCTTGCACGCATCCTGAATGTTGAGCCCAAACGCTGGATTAGCCTCAAGATGCCAGCCCACCCATGTTACCGGGGCATTGACAGATATTGCGGCTCTCTTCGCCGGGTCGTTATCAAATCCACACGAAGCTTGTCCAATACCAAATACACCGCAACGTTGGCCTAGTCTAAAAAGAATATTCAAGGTCGACGAAAGATTGTTTTGGGCACCTCCGCAAGTGACAGAGCCGTTTTTATACACACCCCACTGGAGACAGTCATGCCCGCTAGGATTTTCCGAGATGGTTCTAGGCACAGCATTGTTAAGCGCGCTGCACAAGGCGGCCTCAGAATATGAGGCCTCGACCGCAATATGTGAAGGAGGCAGCGTTGGCAATACGGCATCCGTACCAGACGCCGGCGCAGGAACCTGAATGTGCGTACAGGCGACGAGAAATATTGCCGTCAGGATTGAAATTAAATGAAATCTACCAGTAGGCAATCTGACAATCGAAGTTACTCCTTTCCCATTCATGTCAACCTCCATGTCTTATTAGTTCACACCATGGCTAGAACCCTGTTATGGATAACTGACACCAAGCAATTACAGAGTATTCAAGAATATCCGCCATACAACGTCTTCAATTTCATTGAATGTGCGCCAACACTCACTCCACACAAAAGTAATCGATGCCAGCCGCATGCACCTGCCCCGGCGAAGCTTCGGGCGCGTCTACTCCCTATTAGTCGGAGACGAGATAGCACCACTCTTGAACGGCTCCACGGGTGACGTTACGAAACATAAAGCCCGTTCACATCAAAAGCGTGAATATTCAAGCTTTAAAGCCCGGAACGCGAAAGCGACTCTTTACGCCCGTGCACGACGACTTGCTGCGCATCTGAAACCGGCATTCACTTGATACGTCCGCTCGCTCTTGAGTTGCAAACCAGTACAGTACGCAATCTCCGAGTTCAGGGTGATTGCTACGCCGCCCTACTGGCAGCTGCAGACGGACCATGCGACCGTCGATGAAGCGACAACTTCATAGGTCGCACGCGGCGGCACCTTGAGCAGGAACAACAGCGAATTGGGCCCATCGCGTGGGAGTGAAAGCGACGCGACAACTAGGTCATCACAAACCCGGCCACCGGAATTGCTGCGCACGGCATTGAATCAAGTTTGATTCAGCGTCAACGCCTTAGAATTCGTCAGCAACAACTACTACTGAAACAATTAATAACACTTGGGTGGATATTCGAAATCAACGGATAAGGTGCGCGAGCGAACATTTCCACGAAGAAACCGTTATGGCACAGGGAAGGTTTAACTATTCTTATTTTGAAAGCCGTTTTCCCTATTGCGCGAACGAATGTGCGAAATGACCATGAGCATACTTCGTATCCCTTCATTTATTCGCTCTCACGTGCGCGTTTTTCGCTTGCTGGGGATTACGCTTTTGGCGCTTGAGTCTCTTGATGGATGCATTGTTGGCACCGTCGCTCCGTTCGCCGTTATCAGACATCCAGACGGCCAAATCACAGTGGCCGGCGGGGCTGGCACGCTTGCACTTGGACCTGGCGGAATCGCTACTGACTGCCGAGCCGCGTGTATCGAGAAAGCGAGTGACAATCAAACGTGTGTAAAGTTTGCGGACGCTGCCGAGCACGTGTGCGGACCGACGCAAGATAAACCAAATGTAGCTGGGACAAGCGAATGAACCCCGCGTATCAACTCTCCAAACATCTGTTATTCGTCGCGCTCCTGTCTGGATGCAGCGGCGTTGAAACGATGAGTCTGAGCATGACAAGAGCAAAGGGGATAGTCAATCAGGAGCTCTGGAAGTGTTCGGCTGCCTGCATTCAAAAAATCCAGGTGGAAGGGGGACGCGAACAATGTGTCGCGTTCGGCGGCGGCATGGCGGAGGTGTGCCAAAAAAATTACGCTGGCACCACGTTTGACCCCGGACAACTAAATGGCAACTATGTGAGCGCAAATCCCACGCAGCCAAACTAAAAATTTTCGCCCGCAGCCTGTAGTACTCTCTTCGATGGTTCAAAACCTTGCCGCGCGGCTTGCTCGAACCACAAACGAGCCAATGGTAGGTTCTTTTCTGTTCCATCACCGTTCTGATACGTGACTGCGAGATTGTGCTGAGCCTCACGAATACCGAGATTCGCTGCGCGGAGATAGGCTTCGTGCGCTAACGCTGGATTAGGGGACATTCCGATTCCGATTTGATACATTCGTCCCAACTGATATGCTGCGCGTCCATCGCCATTCTCGGACTGGACCTTGAAGGCCTCAAATGCCCGCGCGGCGTTATGGCGACTGAGTTCAGCAGAGGCCTCATCGTATGTCAAAGATGATGGTGGCTTCTCTGCTTCCTGAACAGGATGTGGCGTTTTAGGGACTGGTTTCGGTTGCGCAGTCGGGCCCGTCGGCAGCGCACCAACGTAGCTGTCGTAGAAGGCCTTCCATTTTTGACTTCTTAGTTCTGGATTGAAGTCATGAATCATTGAGCAATAGGTTGCGGCCATCATCTGTAAAGCTAGCATTCGGTCGGCGTGGGGAAATTTAGCGAAGACTGCGCTGGATGCAACGGTTGTCTTGTGGGATGTTTCTGAAACCGACGATTGAGCGATGTTGTTGGAGACAGTTCTTATTTCGTTCGTTCCCTCATTCCCCAAGGTGGTCAGTGAAGCTGGCATGGAAGGGCAGACGATGGGTGTGGCCGCTTCACTCCCATGAGGAACGCCCAGCAGAGCAGTGAGCGCCGATATGACGAACCTTTTCCCGACGATGTCGAAGTGCATTCCAAAAAATTCCTTTTCTTTTGTTCGCTGATTTGCTTTCACGGTCGTAATCCTTTAGGCCGATTGGAGATGAGCTATGAAAGGACGTACAAATGTGGAGCGACTTGCTCGCGTCGTAGCGGCTTTCGTGTTGTACTCGCTGGCTCCCAATGCGAACGCAGAAGGGGAAATCACTTGCCCACCAATGCCGCCGCCGGCCGATTCAATTGGGCACAACGTGCAGACTGCTATCTCAGCGAAAGCAGGGACTCTTGGTAAGATTAGTGCGGCCCAGATTGAAGTCAAGACGGAGACGACCGCTCAGAGTCTCTTTGACAAATTTCCCCACGCGGACCGCCTCACGGCGTTGCAAATACTCTCGTCGACCTACTGCAGCATCCTGAAGGACCAGGCAATTAGCCCCAGTGAGAGAGCTAACAGATGGGAGCGATTCCAAGAAAAGACGCTGGAGTTGATGACTAAAGGCTAACGTCATCGCAGTTGACGCGAGCGTGCCCATTTGCCTGCAGCCGACTGGCGGCTGCTAGACCTTTGCCTGGGCTGATTTGACCTGGTTGCGGAATATATGACCTCACACGCTACCCTCCGTGCTGAGTTGGTCAAGAGTTACCCGCGCGACGTCGACGAGTGTGCCATTCAAGTACGACGTCTCTGGATTACTTTGCTCTGACACGAAGGTATGTCCGGCAATATTGCCGAACAAACGAATTCAATATTAGCTATGCGTGAGTCTCAGTAATGCGTGCGCAGCAGGGCGCTCGCGCCCCCCCTCTCATCAGGCGGTAACGCGCTGGGGAGAAGTCTTCGCTGGGGCTTCTGCCAAGCGAGAACGCTGCGATACGAACGTGAGCCAGGGGCACGATGTCTCCGGCTCAGGCCGGTAACGGCTCGAGATTGGCACTGTAGGTTCTGGCCGAATCGTCACTGCCTTGCGTCACATCTTGGGCCGGGGCAACTGCAATCTTGAACACCGAAACCGTGTCCGACAGCTTCGACGATTCCGATTCCAGAAGCTGCGCCGCGGCCGCAGCCTGCTGAACAAGCGCAGCATTCTGGACGGTCACCCGGTCCATCTGAACGATTGCAATGTTCACCTGCTCGATGCCGGTCGACTGCTCTTCCGACGCCAACGCAATCTCGCCAATTAGCGTCGCCACCTGCTGAATGACATCGCGCATAGACGATGTCGCCTCGCCAGCGTCACGCGCCTCACTCGCCCCTCTTTGAATGGTTTCTCCGGAGCCAGCTATCAGTTCCTTGATTTCCTTTGCGGCCGTGGCGCTACGCTGCGCCAAGTTTCGAACCTCCGACGCGACGACGCCAAAGCCTCTACCCTGGTCACCTGCTCTCGCCGCCTCCACCGCGGCATTTAAGGCCAGGATGTTGGTCTGGAATGCAATGCCTTCGATAAGCGAAGTAATCTCGCCAATCCGTCTGGACGCCCGCGTTATATCGTCCATTGTGGCAATCATTCGCTCAACGACTTGTCCTCCGTGTTCGGATATCTCCGCCGCGCGCATGGACAGATTGCGTGCAGCGTGGGCTGTATCCACGTTCTGCCGCACGGCGCTCATCAGGTGCTTCATGCTTGCGGTCGTCTGCTCAAGCGCCGTCGCCTGCAGTTCCGTCCGCGCCGATAAGTCCGCGTTGCCGGCAGCTATCTCGCGCGACCCCGCGCTTACAGACTCGGCGCCTGCGCGTACCTCCCTGACGGTCTCCGATACGCGGTATAGAAGCTTATTGAAGGCTCGTGCAGCAGCACCAATCTCGTCCTGGCGCCTCACCGGAGCAGGCGCGGACAAATCCATGGTTTCGCTAACTCCCTCGAACGTCATCCGCATCCCGTTCAATGCGCGAGTCACGATGCGATATGCCTTGATGCCAAAGGCGCTCACAAACGCGAGGCCCACACCCAAAGCCAGCACCAAGCCCCAAGATGCGTGTACCAGCGTTCCCTTGATATCAGCTTCGTTGCGCTGTTCTGTAGCGTAACGTTCTGCGTCCGCTCGTGCATCGGCGAAGGACACGGAGAACGCCCCTTTGGGCGCCACTATCTCGCGCGCCTTTGAAAAGTCTCCTCGGCTCACCGCGTCTCCAAGTTGGTCTTCAGCAGTTTTGAGCCTGTTTAGGTTCTGGAGAAATCCGTCGCCAAGTTCATGCGCGTCTCTCGTCGCCATGTTCGCCTGCCACGACTTGACTACCGTCTGTGCTCTTTGCTGTGTCCGATTCATGGCCTCGTCAATCGGACTGCGGTCTGGCTGCCCTTCTTCAAGTGCCCGATAAACCTCAGCGCGCAGATTGGCTTCCTCGGACATCAAAGTGGCAAGTTGCTCGGCGGCCGACGGATTCGCCTGAGCTTCGATGCTGCACACAGTCAATCCGAAGACCGTCAGGGCATAAGCGCCGACTGCAAATGGAAAGACCAGTGCAATGGTGACAAGAATAGTTAGACGTCGAGCGATGGTCATGGCGTTGTGAGCTTGAGGCTCATCATAGGTGAGCTGCTAAATCGATGCGACCAACACCGTCTGTACGCGTCGGTCTTCGCCCTAACGGCTCAACGCCACGCAAGAGCAATAACGCCCCAGCGTGAGGCACGGTGGGGCGTTTGTCGGTTCGTTGGTCGAGTGCTTACCGCGTGCCAGCGAGCAGGTCGAGTGCGACGTCAACAATCATGTCTTCCTGGCCGCCAACCATCCGGCGCTTGCCCAATTCGACGAGGATATCGACAGTCTTCAGACCATACTTCTTCGCGGCGACTTCCGAATGCCGCAGGAAGCTTGAATAGACCCCCGCGTAACCGAGTGCAAGCGTCTCGCGGTCTACTCGCACAGGCCGGTCTTGCAGTGGACGTACGATGTCGTCAGCAGCGTCCATCAGCGTGTAGAGGTCAGTGCCGTGATTCCAGCCCATACGCTCGGCGGCTGCGATGAACACTTCCAACGGCGCGTTGCCTGCGCCTGCCCCCATCCCAGCGAGTGATGCGTCGACGCGGTCGCACCCCTCCTCCACCGCCACGATGGAATTCGCGACCCCGAGCGAGAGATTGTGATGGGCGTGCATGCCCGTCTGCGTTTCGGCTTTGAGCACAGACTTTATGGCCCGGAAGCGGTCTCGCACGTCGGTCATTGTCAAAGCACCGCCCGAATCGACCACGTAGATGCATGTCGCGCCGTAGCTCTCCATCTTCTTCGCTTCGACGGCGAGATTGTCCGGGGTCGTCATATGGCTCATCATCAGGAAGCCGACGGTGTCCATACCCAGCTCACGCGCATACTCGATGTGCTGCTTCGAGATATCAGCCTCGGTGCAGTGAGTCGCCACACGCACGACTCGCGCGCCCGCGTTATACGCCGCCTTCAGGTCGTGAATCGTTCCGATGCCGGGCAGAAGCAGGGTTGCAATCTTTGCGTGCGTGACAACCTCCGCGACCGCCTCAATCCATTCGAGGTCGCTGTGCGCGCCGAATCCGTAGTTGAAGCTCGAGCCCTGCAAGCCATCACCGTGCGCGACTTCGATGCTGTCGACCCGTGCCTTGTCCAAAGCACGAGCGATGTCCTGCACGTTCTGGATGGAATACTGGTGACGAATCGCATGACTGCCATCGCGCAGCGTGACGTCGGAGATATAGAGTTTTTTGCTCATTGACGACTCCCTTATGCGCTCAAGAGCGACTGCGCCATGCGCTCAGCGGTCGCGAGAGCCGCTGACGTCATGATGTCGAGGTTGCCCGCGTATGCCGGGAGATAATGTGCGGCGCCTTCCACCTCGAGAAAGACCGACGTCTTGAGACCACTGAATTTGCCGAGACCCGGAACGTTGAGCGGAGCGTTCGCCGGTATCTCGTCGAACTGCACGCGTTGCTTCAACCGGTAACCCGGCACGTACGCATTGACCTTCGCGACGGTGTCCTCGATGGATGCCTCCACCTCCTCGCGCTCAGCGACTTCGGAGAGCGTGTAGACGGTGTCACGCATCATTACTGGTGGCTCTGCCGGGTTCAGCACGATAATTGCCTTCCCCTTCGACGCACCACCGACCACTTCAATGGCCTTCGACGTGGTTTCCGTGAATTCGTCGATGTTCGCTCGCGTCCCCGGCCCCGCCGACTTGCTGCTGATTGACGCAACAATCTCTGCATAGTGAACTTTGGCGACGCGCGATACCGCTGCGACGATGGGAATCGTGGCCTGGCCGCCGCACGTAACCATGTTCACGTTCAGCGCGTCGATATGAGCATCGAGGTTGACGACGGGCACGCAGTACGGTCCGATAGCAGCTGGCGTCAGGTCAATCACGCGAATCGAGGGCTTCAGTTCGCGCAGCAGGGCATCGTTTTTCACGTGTGCGCCCGCAGAGGTCGCATCGAACACGAAATCGATGTCCTTAAAAATCGGCAGTCGCGTGAGCCCTTGCACACCTTCGTGCGTTGTCGCAACGCCAAGGTGCGCAGCACGCGCGAGACCGTCGGAATTCGGGTCAATGCCGACCATAGCCGCCATCTCGAGGTGGTTGCTGTTACGCATGACTTTGACCATCAGGTCTGTGCCAATATTGCCCGACCCAACAATCGCTACTTTGGCTTTCATATATTTTCCTGGTACATGCGAGACACGCCCGCACTCACGGCACAGCATCAAGGGCGCCGAAAGCGTCCGGCGCCGCCCGTTGCAAAAGGCATACCTTCTACACGACAGTTAGGGCGCATCTGACGCGGGTGGAGTCGACTAACCCAACATCCAATGAACCCTGCGTTGAGGGGAATGCAGTAGGTTTATTCGAAAACCGCTCGCACGCTGCCCAGTCCATCGATAGTTACTTCGTACGCACCGGGCTCCTTCACGGCAACCATCGGACCGAGCGCTCCTGTCAAAACGATGTCACCTGCGCGCAAAGGTGTCCCTTCTCGAACCATGCGGTCAGCGAGCCACACAGCCGCATTTAGGGGATTGCCCATGCATGCTGCACCGGTTCCGTCCGATAGCACTTTCCCGCCCTGCCGCAGTTCCATATAGCAATTCGCGAGGTCGATGTGCCTCAAGGGAACCGGGCGGCTCCCCAACACGAACCGCGCGCTGGAGCCATTGTCCGAGACCGTATCGGAGAAGCTAATCTTCCAGTTCTCGATACGACTGTCGACGACCTCAACTGCGGCAAGGGCGTAGTCAACCGCGCGCAACAGGTCCGCATACGTATGGCGCTCGTGTAGCAGGTCCGTCTTCAGCACCAGCGCGACTTCTGCCTCGATTTTCGGCTGGATGAGCGAAGCTAGACGAATCGCTTCGCCGTCGCCGTGTGCCATCGACGCAAAGAGTGTTCCGAAGTCTGGCTGCCCCACGCCGAGTTGTTTCTGGACCGCGGCAGATGTCAATCCGATTTTGCGGCCAACAACACGCTCGCCAGACTGAAGCCTGGCTTCACAGTTGATGCGCTGGATTGCATACGCCTCCGAATCGCTGATGTTTCCGTACACCGTGCTCAGCGGAGCGACCGGCACGCGCGTACGCTCCGCATCCCGCAAAAGCGCCGCGACGTCATCGAGGGTGTGTTTCAGTTCTGATTGCATGGATTTAGTCCGACAAACAGGCCAGGCAGAGCTCCGCCCGGCCTAAGGGCATCACTTCACCTCGGTGTACTTCGCCGCACCTTCCTGGAAGTCAACACCGTGCGGGAGCACGACACCCGCCGACCTGACCTTGTACCAGTCGGGGTTGTTTGCGACCGTGACCTGGCCGGTCTCCGCAAGCTCGTTCGCGATGCTCAGTAGTTGTCGCCGGAATCGCGTAATAGCGGCATCGCCCGAGCCGAGGTTTTCCAGCGAGCGGTCGACAATCGGCCCCATGCTCTCCTGCACAGCGGTGTCTTGCATTCCGATACCGTGGATACCCGTCATGCTGTGCAGGCGCTGAACTTCGCGGTCGAGACCGTAGTCGCTCGACGCATCGACCAACGGCTCGTAGCTGCCGTCGTTCTTCGTGTCCGCATGCACGGCGCCGTTGTCGCGCTCGTCTTCCGAGAGCGGGCGTTCGCTGTTCCACGTCATCGTGAAGACCCAGCAGTTGTAGTCGTCGATGGGCGTCCACGAATGCCCCATGACGACGCCGCCCTCCTTGTTAGGCGCAATCATGGTGTAGAACGGCAGCAGGAACTGCGTGATACGCCAGTAATAGCTGTCGTCCGTCGCATTGCGACGCGCCCCAATGGTCATGCCGTGGCGGGTCGGGCGAACGAAGAATTTCGGCGCCGTGTCAGACGCGAGGTACGGCACCGTCGAAATCGGCGAGACCTGGCGTTGTTTGAACGGGAGTTCCACCTTCTCGGGGTCCAGCCGACTGTGCAAAATGCCGACGTGGCTCGAGTCGATGCCACCTTCGACACCCTGCGCGTAGTTCGTGCGCTGCAGACGCTTCGTAACGTAGCGATGCGAATCCGGGACCGTCGCCCATTCCATCAAAGGCGGGGTCTCAGGCTTGCAAGCCGGGTCACCCATGTACGCCCAAATCGCGCCGCCCCACTCGATAATCGGATAGCTCTTGATTCGCGTGTCTTGCAGCATCTGCGAATTTTCAGGCTCCGCCGGCATCTCCGTCACGCGGCCGGTCGTATCGAACTTCCAGCCGTGGTACGGGCAGCGCAGACCGCAGTGCTCGTTTCGACCATAGAAAAGGTCGACGCGCCGATGTGGGCAGTAGCGGTCGAGCAGACCCAGCTTGCCCTCGGTGTCGCGAAACGCGATGAGGTCTTCGCCGAGGAGGCGAACGCGCAATGGCGAACCATCCGCCTTCAGCTCCTCCGGGAGCAGGAACGGAATCCACAAGCGACGAAAGGCTTCACCCATCGGGGTACCGGGCCCTACGCGACAGAGCTTCTCGTTGTCTTCTTTACTGAACATGATTGCTTCCCAGAAATAATTCTGTGAGTGACGGTCAGTCTCCGTACATGCAGTACACGTCGTCTGCCTCGACCACGACTTCGTAGGTCTTCAGCGGCGTCGTGCACGGCTTCTCGGTGGCTTTGCCGGTGCATACGTCGAACGCCCCGCCGTGCAGCGGGCAGTAGACTGTCGTCCCTTCGAGGTCGCCGCCCGTCAACGCGACCATCCCGTGTGTGCACAAGTCGTCCGTAACGTAGAACTCCCCCTTCACCTTGTAGACGGCCAGTTCCGAGTTCTTTTCGGCCAGACAGACCTGGCGCATCGACCCGTCGTTCATGTCACTCTTGCGGACGAGGAAAATCTTTTCAGCCATGACTTTGTTACTCCCGTCCGATTACATGTGCTCGGGCTTCTGCACGCCGCGAGCGTGTTTGTGGCACAGCTCGCGCCACTTGATAATCGGCGCGTCGCCTTCGATGAGCATTTCGTCGAGCCACGAGTTGTCGTTCTTGTAGTACTTCTGCAGCGCGACGCGGGCGCCGATGTCCTGTGCATTGAAGTTCTCGAAGCCGACCGGCTTCCAACGCGACCAGAACTCGTGTTCGAAGTCGGCACGCTCCTTTTCGCTGGAAACGCGCTTTCCGACCGTCATGACGTACAGATGCTTGTCCGCAGAGACCGGCACGTACCATTCGAACTGCGTGATTTCCTGGTCAGGGAAATTGTCCACGCGCAGCACGCACGGGAGCCAGATGGAAGCCGCAGTCGTACGGGTCGGCTTGTCCGAGACGCGCTTCGTGCCGGTGATGACAGTCTTACCTTCGACCTTGCCTTCCCACACGCTCACGTGATTCGCGAAGAGGTCGTAGACACCCTTCGGTGCCCCCTCTTCCTCGAAGATTTCGACCTTCGCGGAGTCCGAGAGGTGGCCGATGGGCAGCGAGCGCTGCGTATTCGGCACCAGTTCTGACGAACGATGGATGTAGACATGCAGGCCGTCGAAGCCGTTCTCCGCGCCGACGCGCCAGTTGGATTCGACGTCGTAAATTGCCGCGTGAACGCTGAGGTCCTCATCGAGGAACGTCGGCGGCACGTCCTGACTGAGCGGCGGAACTTCGACGTCGTCATCGCCCACGAACACGAACACGAGGCCCTTTGCCTCCTGAACCGGATACGACTTGACTCCACGGCGGCCAATCGCCTTGCTGTCGGGTGCAGCGAGGATGTCACAGAGCTTGCCGCTTTCCCATTTATAGGTGAAGCCGTGATACCAGCACGTGATAGTGTTTTCCGTATAGCACTCCACCTTCTCGGAGAACTTCACGCCGCGATGAAGACAGCGGTCACGGATTGCGCGAACCGTCCCGTCGATTCGCTTGAGAAGAATCTCTTCGCCGCAGACAGTCGCCGGAACAACCTGCGCTTCCGCGATGTCGCGCGACAGCAAGACGGGATACCAGTGGTTCCGGAAGCCGAGTTTGGCTTCCAGGTACTTGCTCCATCGCGGGACGCGCTTGAGGAGTGCTTCGTCGACAAAACTGTTCGTGGGTTCCATGTTCTCTTCCTACAACGTATTGGTCAAAGTCTCTTTGTGTACTGTATGCAATGAATCTGTGCGAACGTCGTATTGCATAAGCTAGGAGATACGGTACGTGTCGAAATTTTGACCGACAACTGAATATTCGGAAGCACATGCCATCTCTTTGTTCATGCGTCGCGCAGGCCCCAGTGTCCACAAGGCTTCCCGTCCGCCGCCTCTCGACGGCCGCGTACCCTAGTGGTTTACCCGTTTGATGTCGTGAGGCTACGCAACAGTCCCGAGGCGACTCCTCTACGAGGTTGCATGCGTCTTCAGTTGCCCAGCGATGTAAGTGAAGGTGTCTCCGGAAGGCAAATCACATCAACAAAGAAAAACCCCGCCGAAGCGGGGTTTCGTTGGCACATGGCATGACGCGCCGTAGACCGATTAGAAGAAGTGTCGGATACCCGCGGCCACAGCGACCTGATGGCTTGTCGTCGACGGGGCGAGCGTGAACAGTGTGGCGCTTTGGGTGGCCCCGCCGGATTGCGCGTAGTGGACAGCTGTGTACACGTCAGTCCGCTTGGACAGGAAGTAGTCAAGGAACAGGCTGTACGAGTTCATGTCGCCGCTACCAAGGCCCGAATGCTGGTAGGCGCCGGTGAGCTTCAGGTCCGGCGCAAACGAATAGACAGCACTGGCTGTCGCGGTTCGCACCGACTGGTACTGGTTGAAGCCGGCAAACGCGACGTCCGTGTAACTAGCTTGCAGCGTAAACTTGCTGGTCAGGTCATATGAAGCGGCGATGCCGTAAATGTTCTGCGAGTCGACGTGTACCTTTACGTACGGAATGACGTCTTGGCCGAGGAACATGTTCATCCCCGCAAGAGTCGGTGTGACGTATGCCCCATTGATTTTCGTCGCGACCGCAGCTGCGCGGAAGCTGCTGCCGCGGTAAGTCAGCGACAGGCTGAATGCCCGGCCGGTCGCGAACGGGTCACTCGTGCCGCCCGGGAATGCGTACAGACCGGAGAACGTTACGCCCCCGAAGGTTGGCGAAGTGTACGTGATGGCATTGTTCAGGTAGCCGCCGCCCGTATGGTCCAAGTTGCCCGGCGTCTGCGCGAGCGTAGCATTGACGCCCGGCATATTCGAGAGCAGATAGACGGAATAGTCGTAGTGGCGCCCGAGCGTCACGGAACCGTATTCCTGTTTCGAGAGACCAACCCAGGCGCCACCATAGAAGAAGCTTCCGGAGTTGAAATTCTGCCCGTTCGACAGATTGAAGTAGTTCGCGAGATAGAAGTTCGCCTTCAGGCCGCCGCCGAGGTCTTCCGTCCCCTCAAGTCCCCACATCGTATTCCAGTGGTAGCTGTCGAGCATCTGGACCGTTGCGCCTCCGCCTGCGTTGTTCGCATATACGAGTGCCTCGTCGAGTGCACCGAACAACGTCACGCTCGACTGCGCCATCGCGCCGGCGGACACGCCCAGGAGGGTTGCTGCGACTGCAAGTTTTGCTTTCACGAAATGCTCCGTTTGGGATAGTGGTCTTTTGTTTTAATTCGCATGCCGAATCAACTTGCTCAGCATGCAGTCGCACTTGCGACAAATTCCTTGGGTTGTCCGGTCCGGCCAACTTCATGGAAGTACTTGTGCCTCTGTGGTGACGGCTCGGTCCACGACTCTTGGTTTTTGCACCGTCACCCTCGACGTTATGCAGCGAAAATTTCGCTTACAAACGAATAATCACGCACCGTCGCCCCATGTTTTGTCATGCATGTGACTCAAGTCACTCGCGCGCGACGCGACCATCGAGCCACGCCCCGACCTCATTGTTGAAGACGACGGGCGCTTCAAAGTAGGCCGAGTGGCCCGCTCGAGGCAACTGGACCCATTCGGCACCCGGAACGGATTCCCAGGCTTTGCGCATTAATTCCGGCGGGAAGAGTACGTCCTCGTTACCTACGACAAAGCAGGTCGGAACGCCGCTTTGGGCGACTTCGACCGGCCTGTAACGTTGTTGTGTCCCAACCAGCGTCTTGAACGTGTACTGATTGAAGCTCGCAATTCGGAGGTACAGTTCGCTCAGTGCGGGCTCCGCCGTGCGGAACGTGCTCCCGAGTACCCGCTCTGACTGACTCAGCGTGGCAGTGGCCTCCTGCACCTTCTTGAAGGGTTCAGCCATCTCTTCAGTCGGGTCGAGCCATACAAGCGTGTCGGCAAGAACCAGGGCCGTAACACGCTCAGGATGCTTGCATGTGAAATCTACAGCCGTGCCTCCCCCCATCGATTGCGCAACAATCGCAACACGGTCGAGACCGAGATGGTTCAGGAGCGCCTCGAGGTCGCTGGTAAAAGCGCTGCGTCCCTTGCCTTCAGCGTCCGTAGAGTTGCCAAACCCACGAGCATCAAGGGCAATCATCCTGAAACGCTGCGACCATGCCTCAATCTGATAAAACCAGCTTGCATGGTTGCCGCCGACGCCGTGGAGCAATACCACAGGCGCGCCCTCTCCGTGCACCTCGTAGTAAATCTGACTCTTTTCAATCGAGAGATATGGCATGTTCGTTAGCTAGAAAAAATCAAAGCTTGAAAATCGAGACTTCCCTGAAGCTGCGGCGGTGTCACGGTTCGTTGAATCGTGGCGTGCCGCAGTTTCAGCAATATGTGCAATGGGACGCGTTCAGGAGTTGCCAGCTATCGCACCAAGCAACGCGCGGCGGGCAATGCTGCTATCACGATACGAATTGCGCATCAGGACCCAGCGCACGAGCCCAACAATCAGCCACGCTCCCAGAATTTGCCAGGACAGCGGCAGGCCGGCAGAAGTCTCAAAGAACGGTTGCACACACGCAACGATGGCAAGTGCGAGCGTGAACAGCAGGGCAACCAGAATCGTGGGGATTCCACCCGGCGTCTCGTACGACGGCGTCGAGCCGTTGCGGTCACGAAGCTTGAGGGCAAGCAGGACAATGGGCGAACTCGCGATGACCACGCCGATGCAGATGGCTGCCACGTCCAGAATAGGCAGAATCGCGCCGGGACCTGCGGCGATACCGAGGAAGTTGATAGCACCAACCAGGAACACTGCGCGCGTCGGCGTGCCGTACTTGGGATGAATCTTCGCAAAAGACCTCGGAAGGAACTGCGCACGTGACTGGACCAGAATCACTCGCGTCGCCCAGACAAACGCGCCATTCCACACCTTGACGATTGAAATTGCGCCCGCGATAAGGACGACCTTCGCAAGCCAACCACCAGGTGTGAGGCTGCCGAACGCAGCCGCCGTAAGCATCTGCGTCTTAAGCGTCCCGGTCCAAGGCTGGGCCATGCCTACCGCGACAATCACGAGTGCATAGAAGACGGCCGCAAAGATGATGGAAATCACCATGACACGAGCGATGCGCGCGAAAGAAACGTCGTCGTTACGCTCCTCGATGACAGGCGGAATGGCCTGGAAGCCTGAGAACCACACGAGCCCGGAGGAGAAAATCGCGAGCGCGCCTGCCCACCAATGCGAGTTCGGGTTGGCCGAGTAAAAGAGGGGCGTGATGTTTGCGGGATTTCCCTTGCTGAGTGCAACGGCGATGGCGACAAGGGCGACAACTAGAAAGGCGACGGTCAGGAGCTTCTGGGAGCCCGCGCTGAACTGCGCCCCAAAGTAATTCTGGAGCATCATCAGCGCTGTTATCACGAGTCCCAACGTAACCTGGCCCGCCGAGACGTCGAAGCCGAGGAAATGGTAGAGCGTACTCGTGCCAAATCCGGGTACCAGCGTCGCGACCATCCACGTCAACGCGATGCCTTCGAACGCGGTGAACGCCAGTGCCGGAATCGTGTAGACCCACGACACCCAATAGGCCGGTGCGGCGCCGAAAGCCTCGAATGTGTAAACGATTTCCCCGCCCGAAGCAGGTATGCGCGCGCCCAGTTCAGCGTACACGAGACAAACCACACACATCATCAGTGCCGCTGCCGACAGGCCAAGTATTGCGCCAAGCGGACCTGCTTTGCCGAACCAATCGCCGACGATAACAATCCACGCTGAGCCGACCATGACACCAAAGGACAGCGTGAAGAGCGACATTGAGCTGAACGTCTTTTTCAGAGAGCCGGACTCTCCGGAAAGCTCGGTAGGGGAAGTGGACATTTAAGCTCCGACAGTAAGGGAGATACAAATTTTTATTTCGAGGCTGCATCGATTTGCCTTCGATGCGGACGCTGGGGCGCCCCTTTTACCGACTGCAACCTCTGGCTCGAACGACCCATGCGTTCGCTCCTGAGAAACAGTTCGGACGCACTGTTGAACAGTGCCCCGTCATGCGATGAATATGGCCGTCTTCTCGCGCACGTCTAGTCGTCTCCTGATTGGTTTTCTAATCGCCGTCTATTTGCGGACCACACACAAGCATTGCTATTGGGCGCTTCGATGCATCGATAGTGCGTTGATTTCGATTGCACGCACTTTCATCAACATGTCAACACCTGCTGTGCACAGACCGGACTGTAGCCACTATCTGGGTCGCGGACAACGAACGAAAATTGAGGTATCGGATGACAATTAGTCATGCATCGAAATGAGTGGGGTTTGCCCTAACACGGACCATCCAGCTTTCTTTTTTGCACGTTGATGGGGCGCTGCGTTTCTATGCTTGAGTTCGCCTCATGCACCTACGCCGGATAAATCGTTTGTCCCTTCTTGTATGCGTCGGTAGGGTTGTATGAGGATGGGTGGCTGTGAGTAACGCCGCCCTATCGCAACCAACCGAGAATCATTAACATGCAACTCGCCACCACGGACCAGTCTGCAGCACTCTTCAAGACGCGTCGCCTCGCGCACTCAAATATCTTCGTCTCTGACTACGTCAAGGCGTGCGACTTCTATCACGACGCCTTCGGTTTCGCCGAGGCCTATCGCCAGCCGGACAATCTCGCGAGCTTCCTGAGCAACGGCAACACGTACCACGACTTCGCGCTTGTCGATGTCAAGAGCAAGTATGCGAAGCCAGGGCAGCGCCCAGGGTTGAACCATCTCGCGTTCGAGGTGGAATCCGAGGACGTGCTCGTAGCGGGCTACAAGGCTGCGCTGGCTGCTGGTGTTGAATTCCTCGGTGCCGCCGACCATGACGTCGCGCACTCCATCTACCTGAAGGACCCCGACGGCAACGAGGTGGAGTTCTACGCGGACGTCGTCGAAGACTGGGAAGAAGCACGCAAGGGCATCATCATCAAAAAGAAGCCGCAATGGATTCCCGGCGAAACAAACGTACCGGACACGCGCCAGCTATTCAAAGCTGTGCCGAATCTGAAACGCCTCTCGAATGTGCTCGTGCAAGGTAAGCGCGTCACCCACATGGGCCTTGCCGTGCGCGACTTCGACGCGATGTACGACTTCTATACTCGCGTCGCCGGCCTGCGTCCGTTCTTCGGTGACCGCGCGAGTCAATGCGTGCTGCTCGCAGGTTTCGCAAGCAGCGGTGACATCTCGCTGCTTCGCAACGTCGAAGCAAACGATGGCATGCACCACATGGGCGTCGAAGTCTGGTCGGAGGCTGATTTGGAAGCCGCCGTTGATGGCATCAAGCGCATCGGTGGCCAAGTGATGCGCGAGGTCGACCACGCGGCGCGTCACGCAGTCTGCGTCACGGATGCCGACGGCCTTCTTGTGCAACTCTACGTCAATCGCGACTGGCGCCCCGACGTAATCGCCACCGCGGATGCCGCTGACCTTCCATTCCTCCTCTAACATGCAAATTGGGACCGCCCCATTCGAGGCGGTCCCTAGGTCCACATCACGGTGCTAGAGTTCAGGCCCAGTTCTGCGTCAGGAACTCCGTGGTGATTTTCACGAAAACTTCGGGTGCCTCCATCATCACCCAGTGCCCGGCGTGGGGGATGATGACGCCCCACGAGTTCTCGAGCAGTTCCAGATAGCGCTGATTGCGCGCCGGCACGGCAATCTTGTCTTCCTTGCCTGCAACTACCAGCGTCCGTGTCTTCACCGAAGCAATCGCGTCTTCCGGATACGTCAGGTCCGAGCGAACAATCCTGACGATTGCGGCCTGAGCGCTAGGCTCCTGCATCAGCGAGTGACGATGCTGCAAAAGCTGCTCGTCGATTTCAAAGCGCGAACCAGTCATCGTCTGCATGACCGTGCGCATGGACTCGAGTGTGTAGTCGTACTGCTTCAGCTTTTCCTTCACCGATGGGTCAGGATTGTTCACGGCGAGGCCGGCGCTACCCATCAGCACGAGCTTACCTACCAGGTCCGGTCGCGCAATCGTCACGCCGAGAGCGGTCGCACCCCCCATCGAATTTCCGATGAGATTCGCCGGCGCGAGGCCAAGCGTTTCGATGAATGCGATGAGATGTCGATTACGGCTCGCCTGGTCGTACGGATAAACGTCCGGAGACGGCTTCGCGGAACCGCCAAAGCCCGGCATGTCCATTGCGATGACGCGGAAGCTCTTCGCATATTCGCGCAGGCAGGATTGCCAGTTTCCCCAGCTATCGGCCCCCGGGCCGCCGCCGTGAATCAGAATCAGGGGCTGCCCCTCGCCGAGTTCGAAATAGTGGGTTTCCACGCCGTCTGCAACGACGGTCTTCGATGCTTCTTCAGCCCAAGCGGGCAGGTTCCAATTGGTCATGGTTCTTTGTCAGAGCTAAAGTTTCACATGGCGCCGCCCACAGCGACGCCGCCGGTCAAGCGTCGAGATTCATCAGGACGCCGCCCATCCCCGTCCACCATGCCTTCAACGGCTCATAGTAGACAGAGCGCCCCGTGGCGCCAGACGTTGCGCCAGCGACAAATGCCCAAGACGCAATCTCAAGTCCACCATTGCCGCCATCGTGCAGAATGTCCTGGCGAGCGAGCGATGCAAGTTCCTCGCCGCGACCGGACGCAAGGCAGTCCATCACGTAGCGGTCCCATTCCTCGTTGACATCGCCAGAGCGCGGCAAACAAATCCAGTGAGAGAGACCACCGCTGCCGACCACGGCAATGCGCTCGTCATGCGGCCGCTGCGTCTCCACGAACTCGCGCAGCGCCTTCCCGAGCGCAAAGCTTCGTGCACACGACGGAGGAGGATTCATTACCGTGTTGAGATAGAGCGGCACCAGTGCCGCTCGCCCCTCGCGATTGCACAGTGCGTTCGGGAACGCGATGCCGTGGTCTGGCTTTATGCCCTCCACCGGTGTGAGGTCAAATCCGGTCTCGGAACAGTAGTTTGCGAATGCCATCGCGAACATCCGGTCCCCGTGAAAACTCTGCCGAGGGACCCCCATGTCGCCGAGTGGGACGTATTCGTCCGCAATGCCGATTGCGAGCGACGTCTGAGCGTCGAGTGTGAAGTTATTGAGGTGGTCACTCGACACGACAATGACGATGGTCGGGTTGCTATTCGCGATTTCCCTCCCAATCTCCGCCATTCCATCGCAGACACGCTGAACGGCGGCTTCACAACCATCTTTCGCGCCGAAGGTATGAGATGTCGCCGCAGCACTAACGATACGACCCATTCTTCCCCCCAAGCGATTCAAGAAACGGTGCGACGGATGCCGACTGCAACTTCAGCAGGCCCCTCAGGGCCAGAAACTTGAAGCGAAGATTCGGATGGACGCCGATTCGGTTCATTGCGTCCCCAAGGTCGGCCACGAGGAGTTCCTGCTGCCAAGCTGGAACCTGATACGCCGAATAGGCCTCGTCCGGCGCCGTTCGAATAAGGTCAGCCAATGCGTTGTCCCGAAGTGCGGCAGATATCAGCCGATGCAGCTCCACCGGCGGGCTCAAGAGCTGAACGGTCATTTTTACGTTCCCACCCGCAGCGGGGCGTTCATCTTCCGCAGCAATGCCAGGACGCTCTGGGCCGTGATTCGGCCAGTCTTCGGGTTTTCCGTCGGGATGTTCTCGATAGTCATTTGAAGACGAGCGGAGTCCGACTCGACTACGATGGTGTGCGTGTTGCGGGTCAGCGCCGGGTCGGCCCAAATTTCGAGCTGCGTGTTATCCGGTCCATTGCCTGCGAGCGACAGCGCAACGGCAACGTTGAGATTCGCGGGAAAGCCGACCGCCGCCTCTCGAGCGGTTCCCGAGAAAATTTGCATGGGTTCCTGGATGCTCGAGATGTCGATTTTCTTTTCCTCCAGGAACGGCGCCCCGACCAGGCCCTTGACGGGCTTTCTGGTAATCATGCGGACCGACGAGATTTCTGCTTCGGCCGCTGCGTTAACGGCGTCGAGGCCCAGAAGAGCGCCGGTCGGTACATGGATGCTGCCGCCCGTGCTGCGCGCAAGGTCAATGAGGTCTGGGCGATTGAGCAGGCCGCCGCAGCTCAGAACGATGAGTTTCTTGCCTGCCTTGAGTACAGGCTCAGCGATGTCGCCTAACAGGGACGCTGGGGCGCACTCCACGACGATATCGCACGACTCGGCCATTTCCTCGAAGGTTGTAATGACCGGCACCTGTCGTAGCTGTCCCAGCCAGTCGCTCGCCGCCGCATGGTTGCGCGCCGCTACGGCTGCCAACGTCAGGCCCGGGATTCCCTCGTCAAGCGCCTTCGCGACCGTTTTGCCGACCGTCCCGAGGACCGCAATCCCAACTTTCATGTCCTGCTTCTGATTCTGCATCTGGGTTTTCCCATCAATCGAATATAGGGTCATTTGGCTCTGCGCCAGTGTAGGCGGCAGGCTGTCAGGAGATGGTAGGAGCGCAGATGCAGACCCGACAAACCACTTTATTGTTCTCTACGCATGCCTCAGATTCATGGGTCCGCCCCCGCCATCGGGGTTTTCCCGGCTCAGGACGACAAACTTAAATTTCCGCTTCCGTTTTGATTGTGTGCTGTATACAGTGGGGCCAAGCGTAGACACAGTGCGTCGACAGTTTTGCTACATTTGTCCGCACAGAAGAGACCGAACCATGCCCCAACGTCTTCCCCCGTTGCTCGCCCTGCGAGCGTTCGAGGCCGCCGGACGGCTGCTGTCATTCACGTTGGCCGCCGACGAACTTCACCTGACCCAAGGCGCGATTTCGCGCCAGGTACGGCAACTCGAAGACTTTCTGCGACAGAAGTTGTTTGTTCGTTTGACCCGCCGAATCGAGCTAACCGAGGCGGGCAAAGACTATCTTGAGTCCATCCAGCTCGCACTCGGTGTCGTGGAGGACGCGACGCGGCGGTGCCTAAGGGACACACATAGAGTCCTCACGTTGGACGTGCTGCCTTCGCTGGCCTCCTACTGGCTGATGCCCCGTTTGGCGAGGTTTACCGAGGCGCATCCGGACATTGAAGTGCGTCTGGTATCTTCGATTGAACCCGCAAACCTACAGAATAGGGAAATCGATATCGCGATTCGAGTCGGTCGGCTGCCCGGTAAGCGCTACAGCCCGGCGAGCCCGCGGATTGACCTAGTCATGACCGACCATTGGAGAGGTCTCGAGGCGTATCCGCTTCTGGAGGATGCGCTCGTCCCTGTGATGTCAGAGGAGCTCGCGGCGCGCATGGAGCCAATTAACGAGCCGCAAGACCTGTTGAACTTTAAGCTCATCAACAACATAACCCGCAAGAACGCGTGGCATGACTGGCTGCAGTATCACGGTGTCACGGCCGCTCCACGCGCCGGCTCCATCGACTACGGCCACTTCTTCATGACTCTCCAGGCAGCTCGGGAGGGCAAAGGAATCGCGCTGATTCCAAGCGTCATCTTTGATAGTCTGGAAAATAAGGAGGGTCTGCTATGCCCTCTGATGTCTCGGGTCCCCAGCGCAGGCGAGTACTACATGCTGATGCGTGAGACAACGCAACCCGACCCTGCCGTGGTGGCGATGAAGGAATGGCTTATTGAGGAGGCGGAGAAGAGCTCCAGCGTCGCCCCGCCGCCCGTCGAAGCACATATTCAGCCTCGCTTGAGCGTGACCTCCACGCTCGAACAATACGTGTGAGGCCTCGAGGCTCGCTCAGTAGCCTCGTTGGAGGTCAAGGCCAAATAGCTTTTCGCCCTGCTCGCTGCGCCGAATCTTGTCAGCAACCTGCGCAACACTTTCGGGAATCAGCGTTCGCGCGGAGATATGCGGCGTAACGTCGATACGGTCATGCAGCCAGAACGGATGCGCTTCTGCGAGCGGCTCGTTACGGAATACATCGAGTACCGCCCGAGCGAGCTTCCCACTATCAAGAGCGGCGATGAGGTCTGCGTCGTCGATGTGACTTCCTCGTGCGAGGTTAACGACGTACCCGTCATCCGCCATGGCGTCGAAGAGCCGGCGATTCAGAATGCCTTCGGTCTCGGGAGTATTCGGAAGCAAGTTGACAAGCATCCGGGCTCCGCTCGCGAAGGCTTCCAAGCGCTCTTGACCGGCGTACGCAATCATGCCCTCCACTGCTTTCGCAGAGCGACTGTAGACACGCACGGGAAATCCGAGATTCGCGAGCGCCTGCGCGACCGGCAAACCCAGCTTTCCTGCACCGAGAACGCCAATGGGAAAGTCGTCAATACTGTAGGCGTCGAGTGGCTTCCAGATACGCTGACGCGAAAGCGACTCGTATTCATCAAAGCGACGAGCGAACCGCAGTGCGCAGTAGACAGCGTACTCAACCATCTGCTGCGCCATGCCTGCGTCTTCCAGTCGAACGATGGGGATATCGGTCGCAACCGCGTCCGGGTTCTCGTGGACGATGCGCAAGAGTGCGTCGACCCCGGCGCCCATGTTGAATATCGCCTTGAGCCCATCGCGCCGAGACAATGCAGCGGCGTCGGCCTTCCAGTACAACACGTAGTCCGCCGCCGCATTGTCGCCACGTTCCCACGTACGGATACGGGCCTCAGGAAGTGCCGAATGCAGCCCGTCAAGCCAGTCACGGGTGTTCGCCCCGTTCATTGCGAAGAGAATATCCATCGTCTTTCTGGCTCACTTCGCAAACAACTGGCCCATATCGGCGAACGCCTTGAACTCAAGTGCATTGCCAGACGGGTCCTTGAAGAACATCGTCGCCTGTTCGCCGACAAGGCCCTTGAAACGGATTTGGGGTTCCAGTTCGAACTTGATGCCAGCATTGCGAACACGCGAAGCAAGCTCGTCGAATTCTCCCATCGACAGAACAACGCCGAAGTGAGGCACCGGGACACCATGCCCATCGACGTCGCTTTTGTTGGCAGAATTCGGCGACGTGCACAGGTGCGTCACGATTTGGTTGCCGAAGAGCGAGAAGTCAATCCAGTGGTCGCTACTGCGCCCCTCTTCGCAACCCAGGATGGAACCGTAAAAGTGTCTCGCTGCATCCAGGTCGGTAACCGGAAACGCAAGATGGAAAGGTGCCGAACGCACAATGAATACTCCTCTTCAACAAAATATCAGGTGGACGCGACGCGACCTTCGTTACGCGCAGCTATACGGGTCGGCATTGGGGTCGCTAATCACATGGTCGGGGACGACCGCTCCCTTCAGAACAAGCGGCTTGCTCTTGCGCAGTTCACGCGCCGCATTCACTGCAGTGACGCCGCAGATTGCCGAGTGGTCGAGATGGAAAATCGAGAATGCGTCGCTTCCGCTGTCGCCCCGAATCACTTCACTTGTGCCGTGCGGGTTGCCGAAGACCTGGATGCTGAACTGATACTGGTCAGTCCAGTACGCCATCGTCGACGCATATTGCTCATCTTGACCAGCCATACACCGAGCAACGTGGGCGCCATGGTCTGCGGCGTGCTGCCAGGTCTCCTCGCGCCGGAAAGCCTGATGTCGCTGGTTGTAGTGATAGGCCACCTCGCCTGCCGCGTAGATGTCCTGCACACTGGTGCGCCCCAACCCGTCCGTGCGAATCCCTTCAGGGACGACCTCGACGCCGGCGGAGCGGGCGAGGCCAGCATTGGGCAAAATTCCGATTGCGACAAGCACTACGTCGGCATGGACTTCCGTACCGTCCGAAAGCGCAACGTCATAGCCATCGCCCAGAAAGTCCGCCGACTGAAGTGTTACGCCACAGCGGATATCAACGCCACGGTCCGCATGAGCGCGGGCGAGAAAGGCCGCGAGCAAAGGGCTGGCCGAACGCGCGAGCGGGCGTGCACCTGCTTCAACAACCGTCACGCGCAAACCGAGTTCGCGCGCAATCGCCGCCACTTCGAGGCCAATGACCCCGGCACCGACAACGAGCAGATGCCCATCATCGCCGAGCTTGTCGAGGTCGCAACGCAACCCTTGCGCGTCGTCCAAAGTACGCAGGTAGTGCACGAGCGGGTTCCCGATGGGAAACATCGCCAGCTCCCGAGCCCGCGACCCTGTCGCGAGCAACAGCTTCGCATAGCTGACTACGTCGCCATCCGAGAGCTTCACCGTCTTCCCAACGGCGTCTATTGCTACAGCGCCAACTCCGGTGCGCACCTCGATGCCGCGCGACGCGTAAAACGCGTCATTGCGCAACCATATATTTTGGGGAAGGTCACTCGAGCGCAGCACGTCCTTCGACAGCGGCGGACGGTCGTATGGAGCCGTCGACTCCTCGTTAATCAGGACGATACGTCCGTCGAATCCGCAATCGCGCAGCGCCTCGGCCGCCGATACCCCTGCAATTCCACCGCCAACGATGACGTACGGTGCTTCCGTGTTAAGCGTTCCCATTTCTCTCTTCCGCACAAACCAGTACGGTGCAGAGTACGGCGCGGGAAGCGGGAGCCGCAAATCATTTTTCAGACCCGTACCCATGAGGATAAATCATGCGTTTACCACCTCATCCAAGGTACCCAAGCGGTGAATTCACTGGATATACTTCGTCCGTAGACTGGCGTATTCTCCAGCGCCTCAATTAACGCATAGCACTCACATGAACAGCCCTCGACGCGTCGTACAGAGCGACCGCCTCCGCGACCAAGTCTATCGAATGTTGCGCGAAGACCTGCGCAATGGCTTGTTTTACCCTGGTCAGAGGTTGGTCGAGCTTGAACTGGCTGCGCACTACGGCGTCTCCCGAACGCCGATTCGCGAAGCCCTCTTTCAGCTTGCCCGAGAAGGTCTCATCACGGATTCGGACCGCGGCTATAGCCTCCCTGCGGATTCGCACGATGACTTCCTTGACCGTATCGCGGTCAGGCTGACACTCGACGCTACGTTGGCTGCACACGCGGCAAAACGTGCAACAGATGGACAGAAGACAGAGCTTGCTGAACACTTTGAAGGCATGCAGGCGGCGCACGCTGAGGGCGACGCGAAAGGGTTTTCGAACAGCGCGCATCTTCTACGGCTGTGTCTTATTGAAGCCGGACACAATGAGGCATTGAGCCGTGTCTGCCGGGTGCTCGAAGACCAGTTCCTGATAATGAGAAACAAGCAGTACCGGGAAGCGGACAATCGCGCCTTAGCGCTTGAATACGACGGGAAGCTTGTGGATGCGATTCAAGCCGCAGACTCTCGCAAGGCCGCCGAAGCCGCGCGTGAGTATATGGTCGAAATAATCGACCGATTTGGCGGCACTCGACCTGCGAACACGCTTGAGCCATGGGTGGCGAAGCGCGAAGCTGACTCGGAGTGAGTCGCGCCGGTGGCGACGCGCCCCACATTCCCAACCGGGTCAGAAATCACACAATTTGCCTCCGTTAATCTTCTTTCGGTAGCGCTATAGGCGCAATCCTCGTCGCAGGACAGAGCCGCGGGAGCTATCGCACTCGACGACGCTCGATACGAGGGCCGCAATCAACATTATCCCACTCGCCGCGGTGTCAATAACCCGATTCTCATCTCGGCAATTTCAATTATATAGGATTCCATATGGATAAGCGTCGAGTAAAGACTCGCCAGGGACGGCCATTCCATCTGCCGCCGAGTGCTCGCGTCGACGAATCTCTCCGTCTTCATCTTTGCTTTTTCGCTTTGCGCACGGCACATGGAAGAGCTTTTCATCTGGGGACTATTGTGCGGACGATGTTTGCGTCCTTCTATCTCTACGAAGCAGGCTATGGTTCAGGCGATGCGAGCATCTTCTCCGAAGCAGATGAGAAGTTTGTTTCAATTTCGCTGGAGTCGAAACTGGATGGACCATTCAGTTTGCGAGCCGATGCGGAATCGCCCACGGCGCGGTTACTCGAGCTCTACGACAGGCAACTGGAAACTGCTCCCGTGGCCTCGCTAGTCGATGCGCATCGCAGGGCCCAGATGAACCTACGTGCGGCACCCCAAGAGCAGCTCACGATAGGAGCATTGATAGCTCGAGCCAAAGTGGGCTCGATGACGCGACGTGATTTAAATTGCTGAGGCGTCTCAGGGCATGGGGTAGGTTCGCATGCGCGATTTTCGGCCGCAGGCTCTGTTCCGACTCGAGGCGGCCGGCGCAGAAGCTCTTCAAGCGTTTCGCACTGGCGCTTCCCATACGCCGGCATCCCGAGTCACAGTTGACCTCATCTACTGTCAAGACGAGGCTGGATACTCGAGAGCAACAACAGATACTCGATGTACGCGTTCGCCAGACAGACGGGAGCGCTCATGTTCACGGCGATGCTCTCAGTCACAGGTCGCTATGAGGAAGACGGCTTCGTCGCTATACCACTAAAGGACGATGTCCTGAGCCGTCATGAGTTCCAGATTCAAACGATGTCCGGCCGCCTGGTACCGACGCTTGTCAAAGATTTCTGCGAACATGTGAAAGTAGAAAAGGACCTCGCGATACGTCCGGGCAAGCGTCGCAGAAAACCTTCTATTTCGGCCTCCTGAAGTTCCCCTGCTGCTTCGTGTGTGCTGCGGACTCCAACTTCTGAAGACAAAGATTCGGGTGGCTGAAGCGGGCGTTGACGCCGGCCCCTAGGCGGCGCGGCGTACGTATAAATGTTGCTCACGTTTCACATGCGGACGCTAGACGTTCGACGCGGAAATCGTTAGGCTGGAAGCACTTCGTGAACAGTCTGACCCACGTCAAGGAGCTGGCACATGGAAGTGAGCATCGATGCGCTTGTCGACCTGCTGCGCGAAGTCGAAGCAGAGGACCCCATTGACTACGCCGACCTGCCGTTTGGTGAACAGGAGCTACGACGGCTCGTCATGAGCTCTCTTGTCGAGCGACACCACGCGGTGGAATCCGCGATGGCGGAGTCGGACATGCATGCGATGTACCTGCTCAGCACCGCAAAGCTCGTTCTTGAAAATACCGTGCTTCACGCTCGCCTACTTGTACTTCAGGGCCAACAAGTGGACGTTCAATCGCTCTTGGAGCCGTTCACACTAAAGGGCCGCAAGTAGCATTTCTCCGCTACTCGGAGATATAAGTCCGGTACCTAAAGGTGTCTTTTGACTTCCTTCATCAGGAAGCGGATTTCGACATCCAAGCCATCCACGGAAGGAAACCTTTTTACCGCCGTCTAGGCCGTCACTTGCCGGCAAGGGTCCGTCAATTCATCGACTTGCTCGCACTGAAACTGGCCTAGACGTTCAGTAGCCGCGAGCGACGAGGACACACAGATATTTGCGCGACGCGCACTCAAGCTTCACCAAACAATCCTTTCGGAGTGCCTGGGAAGCGGTCCGTATTCCTTTCGCATCAACGCTGCCGGCCTCTTCGCCTGCCCGTCAATGTGGCGTTGAAGTCAGAGAGAAGCATTGCAATAGTGACGCTCTCAAACTTAGCCAGCAGTGCGCTCTCCGCTTCACGGAGCGTTTCCGATAAGTGCGCGTTCACGGCCTGCTCAACCAGACATTCGGGGTGGTCATCCGACACAAGGTCCGAGAACAATGGCGGCTCGCCCACCGCGCGATAGATGTCCAGGAGCGTAATTTCTTCGAGCGGCTTGGCCAAGACCCAGCCGCCGCCGTGCCCCTTTTCCGACTGCACGTATCCGTTGTCCCGCAAACCCCCGAACATGCGCCGCACGACGACCGGGTTCGTCCCGAGCATTTCCGCCAGTGCATCTGACGTCAGGGGGCCGTCCGCGCGCTCCATGTGAATCAACGCGTGCAACGTACGCGACATCCGACTATCAACTCTCATCCCGGTCGACCATTTCATGAAACTCGATAAGTTGCGAAAGAGGATACCATAGAGCTATCATGTAACTTCACATGTTACATATTTGACTTGCCGATGGCTCCGGCCCTGTCGGCGCTCCTTGTTTCACCTCAGAATGGGAGAACCTCATGCAGTCGCAATTTGACGTCATCGTGGTTGGTGGCAGTTTCGCCGGGTTGTCTGCAGCCATGCAACTGGCACGGGCGAGGCGCCGCGTGCTCGTGGTTGACGGGAAAAGCCCTCGCAACCGGTTTGCCGCCCACTCGCATGGTTTCTTCGGCCAGGACGGCAAAAGCCCGGCGGATATCGTTAGCGAAGCCACGGCCCAGTTGGCCAAATATCCGACCGTCGAAATCGTGACGGCTGAAGCCAAGGAGGCCCGGCGCGCCGACGAACAGTTTGTCGTGACATTGAACGACGCGCGCTCCTTCAAGGGGAGCAGGATACTGCTCGCAACGGGCGTTCGGGATGAACTACCTGCGTTGCCTGGTCTCCAAGAGCGTTGGGGTGTAAGTGTGCTCCACTGCCCGTATTGTCACGGCTATGAAGTTGCCGACAAGAAGCTCGGCGTCCTGGCGACGAACGCGTTGTCAGTCCATCAGGCGTTGCTGATTCCAGATTGGGGGCCAACGACGTTCTTCACACAGGGAATCATCGAAGAGAGCGCTGACGACGCGGCCCTGCTCAAAGGTCGAAACGTGCTCATTGAGCGTAGCCCCGTGGTCGAGGTCTTGGGCGATGCACCGGACCTGACGGGATTGCGTCTTGCCGATGGTCGAGTTGTTGCCATCGACGCGCTGTTCGTCGGCCCGCGCACTCACATGGCCAGCAGCCTCGCCGAGCAACTCGGGTGCGACTTTGATGAGGGGCCGATGGGTCCAGTAATTCACGTCAATGACTTGAAGCAGACGAGCGTTCCCGGAGTCTTTGCCGCAGGCGATGCCGCCACCGCCTGGGCAAATGCTTCATTCGCCGCTGCAGCTGGAGTTGCCGCCGGCGTCGCTACTCACCGCTCACTCATTTTCGGCATCTAGACCCGACGGTCCCGAGTCATTGGAAGGAGAAGTCGCCTCGGCGGCTCTCGGAGGCTTCGGCTGTGCAACAAAATCAGCAGTTTCAAGGACGACCCGGCAGCCGTTTTGCGGCAACGTCTTCTGCTTGATGGCTCGAGCGATTCGCGGGTGGTTAAGCTGGAATACGAGCAGCATTTCCTGCTGGGTCTGATGTCGCGCGCCCAGTTGCTCACACGCCGCTTCGTACGAAAGAGTGAACGCGTGGTACCCGAGGTTCAGTCCATATACAGAGAAGAGAACACCCTCATCGGGTGAAAAAACCGCTGGCGTAAACTGTAAGTCTCCGCCTCCTGCCGCGTTAGCTGTTGACATCATCAGTTTCCCCCGAGGTGCTCACCGTTGAATGCAAAGCCGGGGCCGGACTCTTCCCGGCCTTGAGCGCATCATGCAGAACGCGAACTTGACTTCCATAGTAGCAAGCTTGCTGGCTCGCGTGCCGACCTTCGCGCTTGTACTGCCATCTAACCCACGCGCGTCCCTCTTTCTCGCCGCCTGTTCATTTGACACCCTCGTCCTCTGAAGCAGTCGCTCGAGCCTTGTCCGTTCTCGGCGGAGCAGGACAAGCCTCTGCGTGCATCAATTCTGCAGGGAACAAGTTCAGAAATGACCGCGCCTCGTCCATTGAACGACTGGCGAGCCAGCCCTCGTAGTCCGTCGGCCGCACTATAACCACGGACCGCTTTTCATCGCCTGGCTTGTGAAACCGATTCATGAGCGGATGCTCAGTTGAATTCACGGTGAGCATGGTGAACGATAATGACTTGCCCTCCTCGCCTTCATCCCACTCCCGCCAAAGACCCGCGATGCCGAAGGGCTCGCCTGACTCCATGCCGATGCGCCAACGCACAGCCTTACCTGACTCGTAATTCGGCTCGTAGAAGGCTTCGCATGGAACGAGACAGAGTTGCTGCCGCTTCCAGGCGCCGCTAAAGCTGCGCTTCTCTCCAACGGTCTCCGTGCGTGCATTCATCGTGTCGAAGACGCGAACACCCGGCGGGATGTGCTTGCGGGGGACCATCCCAAACGTGGCAACGTCCGCGCGCTCTATGCCTTCTACGCTCCGGATAATCGGGGCAGGATAGTCCTTGTACACATCGTCGCGCCATGGGCTGTCGGGCGGCTCGACCCCAAAATGCTTAAACAATCTATCGCGCCTAGCTGATGCATAGTTTGTGCACATGGGACCTCCACTGGGCAACCGTCATCTTGCCTCCTGCCGGCAATTCCAGGATACTGTATATCCATACAGTGATTCTGACAGAAAATGGAGCCGTGTTGGGAGTACAAGTGGGCGGTCTGGGACGAGTCCAAACTACGGTTCGTGCCCACGCCAATATGGCTAACGGACGAAGAGGCGCGTGGGGACTGGTATGCGTACGACATGTGCGTCTACCGCCTTGAGCACACGAAGCGAGACCGGATGCACACGGCTGGCCCGGCTGTGGACCCACCGGCTGCCGACTTGCCGTGGCATCGTGAGCGCCGGATGCGCGCTGAACGATGCAGGTACGGGCTACCACCGTTCGTCACACCGCTTGACGACGAACTGCGGCGCATCTGGAACCGGCATCCGCGGGAAGAGCTGGGTAGGCTCGCTCTGGAGGTCCAGTGCGGGCGTTACGCCATCTCGGAGCTGGAGGCAATTGCCGGCGAGAGCTATTGGCATATGCAAAAGGAATACGCGAGCGTCGAGGACGCACTGAAATTTCTTGGCCGCATTCGGCGGAGGCTCATGCAAGAGCTACAGAGAATCGGGCCAATCAAGTGGGAACGACGGTGACGGTGACGCCGAAGCAGCAGTAGATAGGACACGACGCTAAGCACAAGGGCCCGTGTCTACTCTCCTTACTTCCGAGCGGCCGCACCAGAAAATATGGTTGCGCTTGACACGTCCGCCCCCAGCAGCACAATTGATGCTTTACGAACAAAAGCGACCGGAGTCTGCGTACACTCGACTCCGTAAACCCGGGGCAATGAAGACATATCTGTTCCTTCGATTCGCGCAATATCGAGCATTCTGGAACGCCCGCCAGGCTATCGGCAGGGTCGCCTTCCTGTGCACGTCTCGTCTCTACAAGGCGAACCAATCTCTCAAAAACATCAGGACGAACAGCCTCTCGCTTGTCGGCATCGGTCGAGTGACGGCCGCACCATGGTTTCGAGCTATCGTTGTTGCGGCTATCTTCCAACTCAGCAATCCGTGGTTCTGCCACCTCTTTGCGCAACGCGGCTACTCGGTTCCCAATGACTCGGACTATGTCACCTTCCTCGCTGCAATCAGCAGTATCGGAGGTGTATTCATCGGCTTGTATTACGCTGCGATTGCGACAGTGGGAAGCGCGATGTATGCGAAGGTTCCGAGCAACCTACGCGATTTGCTTGCACAGGACAGATTCGGCAACGTGTACATGCAGTTTCTGTCGTTCTTGACCTATCTGTGTCTCGTTCTCATCTGTTTGCGGTTGTCGAGTCTTGACCGCATTTACATTGCCCCTCCGCTGATTACCCTGGCGGCAGGAGTTGGCGTTTTCGCGTTCGTGAAGCTTGGCCAACGGGTCTTTCATCTCTTCGACCCGGCGGAGCTCTCGTCACACATCTTCGAGCAACTGCATCGTTGGATGAGTGCGGTGACAGTGGGGAAACTCAAATGGCAAGACAAGTCGTTCCAGCGTCATGCGTACAAACAGGCTGAGAAATCCGTCACCGTTCTGGAAACCCTCCGAGACCTGTTGCTTCAAGAACCCCACCTCAACGGGACACCGTTGCTCGAAGTGTCGCTGCGCACGACACAGTTTCTCAGTCATTACAGGACACAGAAGGCCAGAATTTCGACGGACAGCCTGTGGTATCAGCAAATCTATCGCCACAAAGAGTGGTATCGAACAGATGATATGAGCCTATCTATTGCCACCGAGACAGGCACAAGCGTTTCCCCGAAAACCGAGGTCAATCGTGAATGGCTTGAAGAACGCCTGATAACGGTGCTACTGGACTGTCTTGCTGTCAATGTTCGCAACGCCCAGTGGGAAAATGCACTTACTGCTCTTCAGCATATCGAGAGTTACGCCACTCGGCTAGCCGCGCTCGGATGGGCCGACTCCGCCTTCGCAGTCTTCCAACAGACCTGCCATCGAACGACCGACGCAATCAAGCAATCATCTGGGGCGCCTCAAGTTGAGACCGTACAAAGAATCGCCGTTGCCGAGAGCCTCGCCACGCTTCCTATTGGTATAAGCCTTGCCTTGCGCAAAAGGTACGCTCAATTCCGCCGTGCAGACGTCGTTGCTCGCATCGAAAACATCGACTGGTCAAATCCGAGCAGCTACTACCGGAGCGGGTTTGAAGACTACGTGCTGAGCCAAATCGAGTATTTGGCACCACGGTTGGCATTCGAGTGCGCAGTCGAAGGCAAGAAAATTTCTCCCTCATGGTACTTGAGCGAACTGGCATTGCAGCCTGAAGCTAAGCAATTTGTTCAAAATATTTCCGTATTGACGAACAAACTTCCTGACGCATATACGACCATAAGGGAGACGTTCTCTGCGGCTGGCCTCCACTGGATGACGGCGGCGACGCTCAGCCGCCAATGGGAATACTGGCACAAGCTCAACGAGCAGGCTGCTGTCTGGCAACACGCATGGTCCGAGATGAGCGACGACCGAAAATTGACTGAGCTTCCTTGGGCCAGTTTTGACTTCGACTCGACTCGAGCGAAACTAGGCCCGTTGAAATCATCGATTCTCAAGACGATGGCGGGTCTCCAAATGCAGCTTAGTGCACTGGACCGACCGCCAACATATCCAGACTACGCCGGACAGTTCTTGCATTTCTCCGGTGAGGCTGTGCTACAGGCATTGCTCGATGAAGACACAGGCCTTCTGAGTGAAGTCTTTGACCGATATTTTGTTGGATGTCTCGCCGAGTTTGGAAAACTGCAGTCAAATGATGGTCCAGACTGGCTTGTGACGCAGAATCTAAGAATCGCGGCTGCACCCGTACTGGACCTGATGGAGGTTAGCGGCTATGCGCTACTGCTTTCGGAACTCCACGGAAATAGCGCTCTTTGGAGCTTCGTCCGCGCAACCTGGGACAGTTACTTCGCAGACGGCACAAAACCCAACGCAATCGTTGCCTTGGTCAACTTCGTTGAATCTGGACTAGGCGCCAAGCCGCGCGACATCCTCCGAATTCAGTGGCAACGACGGGTTGAGGACAAGCTCAACCAACTCCCCCGTAGGCCTGTCGAAGATAGGTCTTGGTACATGGCGAATGCGACGGAGGCAGTGCATCCTAGCGCCTTGGTGCGCGCAATGGCTTCACGGACTGACGCGCTGGACTACGAAGGCATTGACATCTTCATCGGACTTTATTTGGCGCGCAAGCCTGGCACCGTGAAGCTTAAAGAATACTGGAAGCGAAGCGCCCTCGCGGAAAAGCTTGCGGAAGAACGGTACGACGTAGACGCACCGCGCGACGAGGACAATACAAAATGACACGTGAAAAGCCGAGGCCCAAATGGACGCCCCGTCTTGCGAAATTCTTGCCTAGCCTGCGGCGAACAGAAGAAGACATCAATCAGAACATCTTTATGTTCGTTGAGGACATATCCAACCCTATGCCGCTTCACCGTACCAAGAAAATGGGACTTTCAGTCCAATTGTCCGGTACCGAAGATGCGCAGAGAAGAGCGCTTCAAGTCCTGGACGACCTATCCGAGCGCTCAGGTCACTCGGCCGAAGATAAACTCGCCAATGCCGTCGACAGCCTCGCAAAAGGAATCGCATGGGAAGGTCGGGTACAGTTCGAACTCATTCCAAGGGACGATGGAACCACGTTCTTTCATCAATTCACAACAAAGCGGTCACTCCGGATTTTTGGCGTCGTAGTTCAATATCTAAGCCTAGACGACAGACAATTTTGGCAAAGCCCTGCGCTACGATGGGCACCGGTTTCAACGATGTGGCACATCGATGTCCCGAAAGAGCTAGGCGGACGACGCGGCCATAAATGTCTGCTGTTAGGCCTAAGGAAATTCAACAACCTTGGCCCGCGCTTCTTGTCGACGGACATGCAGAGCGGGGGCAATCCTAGCAACTTCGACATCTCCGCATATGTACGTTCAAACAACATTTTCCGCTTCAAGCTTGCTCACGCTTGGGGATGGAACTGCCGTGATTTATCGACCGACCGCACAACGGAGTTCTACAACATGTATCGGAGCGCCGCTGCTGAAAAATCTCAATCCATTCTTAGAAGTCACATCATCGCGCAGATAAATTCGTTGCTTAAACGATTGAAGATTGATTGCACAATCTCCGCCGAGGGGTTACTAACCACCGAAGCTGCAGAGCGGATGATGCACGAACTGGTTAGCGGTCAATTGAGTTTCAAAGAATTTCTCGACATCAAATACGGTACGCGAACGTGAACGTGAACGTGCGTAGGCTAGAATGTACGTGCAGTTTTCGGACAGTCTAAGGGCGAACCGCACGCTCCCGCGGTTTCAAATTTCGATTCGACGCGAGCGTCGATACGCGCCATCTACCTACGAAGTCTTCTCTGGGTGGCCACCTGGCGCCGAGGTTTGTACTCACAGCGCGGATACGCCGAACATGCTTCAAACGCGCCATACGGACCGGTACGCGATACGATGACACCAATATTGCACGCTGGACACCGCTCCTCCTCAATCACCTCACCAGTAGTCGATTTAACTGTGACGGCCCCATCTTTGACCAACTCGTCCAAAAAGGAAGAAGCCTCTCCCTTAACGGTCAAAAGGACGACCGAGCGCCGTGCTCGGGTCAGGGCGACATAGAAAAGTCGGCGCTCTTCGCTAAGCGGATAAGCATCGCCGCTCGGCATAGCCATCGCCAAAACCGAGTCATCCACCCGAGTGCTCGGGAACGAACGGCTAAGCATGCCCGGCAGAATGACATAATCCGCCTGCGCTCCTTTCGAGCGGTGAATGCTCATGAACGTAAGCGCGATACGCCGACCATAGCGCTCGTTCCAGTTCGCAGGCACATACGACGCTTCCTTGTTATATCGTCCTAGAACGAAGACTGTCACGATGCCATCTTTACCGGCAGGTATCGCTCCCTCTTCAAGGCCTCGATGCAACTCCGCAAGAACCGAATCGACGGCCGCCTGCAACCCTCCGCGCTGCTCCACCTGGAACGCTCTGATAACAGGACCTATCGGTGCAGTCTTCGAGTGGACCTGCTTGGCGAGCTGATTCGGATTCTTGCTTATGAACCGGCTCGAGATGTCGCAGAGTGCTTGCGGGCAACGGAAAGTCTCTTCCAGCTTCATCAGCTCGTACTGCCCAAACCATTCATCGAAACGAGTCATGACTGACACGTCCGCGCCAGCGAAGCGGTTGATTGACTGCCAGTCGTCTCCGACCGCGAAGAAGAAGCGCCCTCGTCGATTGACCAGAGCGCGACAAAGACGCGCTCGCGCACGCGAGGCGTCCTGGAACTCATCGGCCAGAACCAGCTGATAGGGAGACTCGTAATGCCCGCTCTCAAGGTAAGCCGCCGCCTGATTGAGCATATCCTCAAAGTCGATGCCCTCTTCTGCAGCTAGAGCGACGTCCCACGCCCGCAGCACTGGACCCACGATTTCAAGGAACATACGATGGCGCTGGATGAATGCGTCGCTCCCGTCAGCGTCGAGTCGGTCCGCCAACGAGTCGACGCTCAGGCAATTGCTCTTCATGTGCGTAATGAAGATACGAACAAGGGCAATGAGCCTCTCGTTGTCCATCGGCGGGTACCCAAGCCCCGGCGACGACCGGTCCGGATTCGGGTCCAATACGATTCCGCGCGCGGTTAGCTCCTTACCGAGGACATCATCCAGCGAGCGCGTCCGCAGCTGGTATGAGGTCGTCTCTATCAGTTTCGTTCCGCGCCGCGCATGCTCAGCACGCTTCCATTCGACACCCTGCAGATACCCTGCAAATTCCGCGGGCGGCTCACCCTTGGCGTTGAGAGCGAAGTGCTCATGGTATAGCTGGGCATCGGGGTAGTAGAAGTCCGGGGTGTATTGACGATGGTCGGCAGTCGTCGTGTCGAACTCGTACTTGCGCTCGTACTCGTAATTAACGCCGTTGTAAAACAGCCAGTCGCAAATCAAACGCTCTTCATGGCTCCGCACACGCTCACCACGAACAGTCTGGATGTAGCCGACCCCGTCCCTGTCCCAGACATCCGCCGATGATGACGTGCTTCCAAACTCTGGCAGGTCACGTGCAAATACAACGCGAAAGAGGTCCCACTTCGTTCGGAACTCGCTCGAACTGTCCTTCAGGATGTCCACGATTTCCGCTAGCTTCCGCATACCGGCGGCCACGTCTACCGTCCATTCGGGAACGTTCGGCTTTCGTCCAGTGGCCGCCCCGATAATGCTCAGGCCGAGGGCGTGAAAGGTCCGCGCTTCGACTTTCTTCCCTTGGAGACCAACTTGCTCGAAGGCGGCTTTTGCGCGAGCATCGAGCTCTTCTGCGGCCTTCTTGTTGAAGGCAAGAAGCACAATCTGCTCCGGTCGCACAATATGACGGTGGACCGCATACACAGCCTTCGCCACCATTGTTGATGTCTTGCCAGACCCAGCAGATGCCACGACAAGCATTCGATTGTCGAAGCACATCACTGCGCGAATCTGGTCCGGGGTGAGCGGCTTGCTCTCAACGCGCTCAAACAATTCCATCGGCCAGTTCTTCTCGTTTTCGATGTAACCCACGTTGCCGACACGGCAGAACGAAAGCCACTCGTCACGACGAAAACTGACGAACGTCTCGACCCTCTTCCGCGCATCGGGAAGCGTCGCCAGATTGGCAGGGTCACGCACGTAGCTTAGTAGCGCCTCGTCGCTCAGAACAAGCTTCGGTCGCGTCGCGAACAATTCTATCTGGTCTTCGTGTGCGACCCACCCCGTCTTCTTGCGAATGACGTCGCCTCTATCAATGACGTCTTTCACCCACGCGCTAATCGCGGCATACGCTGCATTGAATTCCTTCTGTAGGGCTGCGCGCCGTCTGGCCACTTCCGCGGCCGCTTTGGCATCGGCAATAGCTGCTTGCAACGCTCGCGCCCGGCTTCTCGGCAAGCCATCTACCTTGATTGGCGACAAACCATCCATATGGAGCGTCAACGCTGCCCACAAGATGCCTGGACGCACGAGGACTGGCTCCGCACCGTCGGCAATAGCCTGCCTGTACGGCTTCCCGTCTAGGCTGAGCAGTAGTTCCTGCTGGTCGAGGTCGAGAACAAGGTTCCAACTACGCGACTTCGTAAAGTACAAGCCCAGCGGTGTCGGTCTAAAAATATGCGTCATGGATTTTTACACGCATCTCTTCGCCCACTGCCTGCTCCAGCAGTCCGTCGCCCCGAACCGGTTCGGCTGGGCGCCGCCGGGGTGCAGTCATGGCGAAGGTTCGGCGCTCACGGACCACCACAATAGCTGTATCGCGCCGCTCATAGCTGAGGTCAATGTGCTCGCAAGTTCGCGCGGCCACGCGTAGCTCCAGAACCGGTGCAGATGCTGCAGTCTATCGCCGTCCGTCGCGAATCGAACGAGTAAGCGTCCAACTGCTCTACGGAGCTGCTGCACTCCTGCTTGAGCACGGGGCTCCGCATGACACCAAACGCGCCGCGTCGAACCGGACTCGCTCCCCGCACCGACTTTGCGGTCCCCGCAGATTGCCGGCGGCTCATCTCGTATCACTAATCCGCCATTTGGCACTCGCTGAACGTGATACGGTTTCTTTACATGTATCCGCCTTTACCTATAGATGGAATACTTCATTCTAAGTATGCGGACTTCTTAATCGTAAAAATACAATTCTGCATTCCCATCTGTAGATGTATGGCAAGGCTTAGTCGGTACGTCCCATCGTATTGCGAACTGCAGACAAAAATTCTGCTCTCCTATCCCTGCCTCACGCGCTCAACATTGAAAGCACATCAATACAATTGTTATTGGTAACGTGTGCTTCCGAACAGACTTATGAATTTCGTAGTCCATCTCGTACAACAACGGAAAAAAATCAGCACCATCCCAGCGTCTTCGCGATTGCTGAAGACTTTCTTGCCGGATATATTCGCAATGCCCGCGTAAGAAACACGAAGTGAAAACGGAGGCTCCATGAACAACGTCCTGCTGGTCGTCAGTGTTGCGCTGTTATTCGGAGCCACCCAGGCGAGGGCCGAAGACATTCCGTGCGGCCCTAGCCTTGGCACTGCTGAGGAAACCGTCTTCGTTCCCGATGCCAATGCGAAGCTTGCCGCTACGGAGCCAGGAGCCTATGAGGCGGGCGTTGCCCTCGCGGCCAAAGGCAAACACGCAGGCTTTCACGCCGCTGCCGTGGCAAGCGCTGCCGCAGATGCTTTCACGACGACATACCGCGCCGGCACACCGGTCGCCCGCCCCGACACACCCAGCCCAGCGGCAGACAGCAAGCCCGGCGTGAAGTGGTTCAAGCCGAAGAGCTCGTTTATCGAAGGCCTCCAGACGTTCGAGGACCCCTCGACGCAACTCGCGACAAACCAGATAAACGACGTCAGCCGGCAGATAGCGAATGGCACATTCGACTTAAGGCATGTCTACGCCGCAGTTCAAAAGCAGGCCTACGAACAGAGCCTCGTCGGGGGCGCTAGTGTCAGCGCGTATTCCCGCTTCGAGGAAGGTGGCGGCCAATTCGGCCCAAGCGATGCGCCGATTCGCCATGGCGGAGGGGTCAATTCCGGGGCTGGCGTTGGAGTCTTCGCTGGTGAAGGCGGCGGTCACGGGGGTGGTTTTCCCGGTCGCCCTACTGGCGGGCCAAACTCGGTGACAACCGCTCCGGCTGACCAGGGTGGCGTTGTTGCCTCGAACATCGGGGTTCCTAGCCTGGCGCCGGGTCAGAAGGCCTATCTTCAGGGCGTGTTGGCGGCAGCCCCGGACGCGCAGGACTGTACGCAAGACGTCTTTTTCGACACGAATGACGCACTGGGTGAGCTTGGGCAAGCCTACGGCGGAGAGAACCAGAACGTCGTCGAGCAGAACACCGAGTGGAGAAAATATCTTGCCAACCCGCGAGCCTACGGTGACTCAAAGAAGGCTGCTCTTTTTGACAAGGCTACAACGGCAACAAAAAGCCTGTTGACCAAGTGTTACAAGCCGGCTAGCTCATCGCCTGCATATGAACAACTGGAAATACCCAAGAGGCTGGGATTTATCGTTCTCGATGACCGCCGCGTTTGCGAAGCCCTCCTCCTCTCTAGCGACCATATTCTGACCGCAAGGCATTGCTGGTACAGCACAACTGACGACAAGCCTCGCGCGGAGTATCTAAAGGGTACCGCATACTTCGAACAGTCTGGCAATACCGCGAAGCGCCATCAAATCTGTGCAGCAGAAACAAAGCTGAAGGGAACGAGTCAGTCCCTCCAATCCATGAGCGAAGAGCAGGTCGTCATGCGAATTGCTCCTGTGTCGGAGGACGTCACCGCCCTTGAGGTGATGGGTGCGGACGAAATCAAACCATTTCCGACGTCGAGTTCGCCTCCCCCCAACACACCGCTAACCTCTGCGGTTGTTTTCACCTGGATTGACAACGCGCAAGCCCTCAATCCTGCGTTCGCGAATGACCTCGCCGTTGGCACAGTTCCATGTTTCGTAATCGCCTATGACGCGTCACAGCGGTGCTTTACAAACATGTGCATGACCTACGAAGGCACGAGTGGCGGCCCCGTCTTCGCTAAAAACCCGTCCGGGAAGTGGAAGCTACTAGGCGTGCATCTCGGTGCCGCTAAACCCGATGACGCGGTGTACCCCGTATGTACAAGCAATGGCACAAAGAGGGTAAATGCCGGACTCATGCCCAACATGAGTCTCCTCGCAAAATTCACGACAAAGGGAAATAAATGAAGCGGCTCACAACAACCCTATTGGCGAGCGCTGCGGTGGCCCCCAGCTTGCTAGGTGACCCCGCATTTGCGCAGGACCCGGTTCTTCGAGTGGGGCTATCCAAAGTATGCCCCTCCGACTATGACGGTTCAAATGCGACCAGTGAAGCGCTCCCGGCCATCGCTGTCGCGCTGCTTGGCAACGCCGCCATGCAGTTGACCTCTTCGCTCATTGACGACATCACCACCTATCTCGAAAAGAAGCCTGCTACGACGCTCGACGACGTCTACCCTGCCGACGTCTTTCTGCAAACCGACGGCAAGGGCAAAATCACTATTGCGGACTCTGCTCAATGTGTCTGGGTGGCCGCGTCAGCTTCGTTTGTCCCTCCAACGATTAAGCCGCTCGGAGGAAGAACCTCGGGCTCAAAAGCGCTGACGTACTCGGACGAGGACCTCCATCGGCTGGTGCCTTTTGATGTAACCGATAGAAAAGTGTTCCTGTCGATGACAGGAGCTCGCGAGCCAGTTGTTTTCTATTTCGAGGCAAGGGTTGCAATGTCCAGTACGGCGGAGGCGTGGCGACTCGCTCCTAAGAAGATGTACTATCCGACGTTCATCGCTCAAAGCAACGCGTTTCAGTCCCGAGCGCACGATGTTGCGTTCACGATTCAATACTCTAATCCTGGCCAGGACAATCAACCGTTCGCAACTTTCAGCATCACAAAAACAGACCTCCAGGAGGGTACACTCCCCGCTCAAGTCGTAGGCAAGAATCTAGCGTGGATGAAGGTGCCAACGGACAAACCACCCACCGCCGCCGAGAGCGGTGGCTACGCGCCGGTGAATGTCCGGGCACAGCTGGTAGAGACCCGTAAACCGAACGAGCTCGCTGATGCCATGGCGAAAGCCCTTGGCGCGAAGAAGTCGGACATTGCCACCGCAGTAGGCGACAAGGTCAGCTACGCGCTGTCCGCTCAGACGCGCGCAGATGCTGCGGTCGCGGCGACAACGACCCTGAAAACAGCCAATGACGCCTATAACACGGCGTACACTTCCGCGAAGGACGCCATGTCCAAGTACGATGATGCGCAGAAGGGCAACGACGATTCTGCGAAGGCGCTGGCGCTGAACAACGCGCGCGTGGCCTCTCTGGTGCTTGCGCACGCCACGGGCGCTGCGAGAGATGCGGCAGCAGCGGCAGGTTCGCAATTCACTCCAGCGCCGGACCCGACCAAGGACTTGCCGAAAGCCTGACGGGATACGAGCGAAAAAGGCGGCCTCGGCTGCCCTTTTCTCTCAACGACTGCGGTGACTCGCGGCGGAAGACATCGGACACCAGGCGGAGCCCCCGAAACGCGCTCTGTGCGCGTTTTGCCGCCACCGGCACAACGGCCCGGCGCCACAGCCCGCGCCTCAACCGTTCGGACTCGAACGACCAAAGAAGAATGTTTATACAAGCAGTTCTAATTCGACATCGTCGACCTACGGCAGCTCTGAGCCGCCGGTCGACCGCAAAGCCCCGACCTGAATTTCTACTACGAGCGGGGCCATCGAAAGGTTGCGGACGCATGCGATGAGAAATCCAACGCAGCCTCAGCAATCATTATCTCATTCAAATATTTATTCATGTATACGAGACTGCCCAAATATTTAAATCAACATAATAAAATCGGCAATTTCCTATTTTAAACCTTGATTTATACGCCTCACATAGATAATCTCAACTCACGCCTTTCAACTCGCAATAGAGATTACCTAAAAGTGACCAATATCATTCAACTGAATCCGTCCTCACACGTCCCGTTGGGGCTCCTTCTGCCTGCGGCTGAATATGGCTCCGCCAACTCACGATTTCGAGGGTTTGTTCTCGAACAGCCCGTCGAATTCGACCCACTGAGCTGCACCAACGCGCGCCGTTCGAGGTTTGCCACGTTGGTTATTGACGGTCCTCGTACGCCAATGCTGCTATTCATAATTCAACTTGGTGACGCAATTCTGTCGTGGCTGGCCGACCCAGCGGACTCTGCAGTCCGGAACGCCATTGACAGCTGGAACACCAACGAGTCGGTTTCAGTAGCATTGAGCCGCGAAAAGACGCACCTTTTTGTTATCCCCGTGACGCAAAAAATCGACCGAGCCGCGCTACTTCGCCCCGTGAAACCTGTTCAATCGTCGGATATTTTTACTTGCCAAGCAATTGAGGCCTTTAGCTCGGGAGCGGTTAACGAGGTTATCGCCGCTCATTTCTCCGCCGGCTCAAAGTCGAGCACTTGCTTGATTCATACCGAGGGTGTCGATTTGACTCTGACTCGTCAAGGCTATCAAGCCGAATACGACGCCAAGACGAATCAATTCCTGGCGAGAAAAAGCCTACTAGTCCCCTTCTAATTACTGCAACCAGACCAATCCCCTGACGGCGACCCATTCGCGAACGCAGTAAAGCATCGCTCCTCCGAACCGAGTCTTTGCTGCGGTCAGCTTACGCGCGCGTGCAAGCTATCTCCCACGCCCCGAAATTTAATCAATCCGAGGTCTACAAAATATGAGCAGTCGAACAACTCTGACTTATGACGCGACACCGCTGAAAGACCATGCAATCATTCTAAACGTACTAGGTTTAATAGACGACTATATGGAGTCAACGGAAGAGGAAGTCGATATGTTCGTCACATCTGCGTGGACCATTCTAAAAACTATTCCACATTGTGACGGTCAGGATTGCATTGTCGTTAGCCTGCCCAATATGAGCACGAGTGACTTGATGGACGGTTCGCACGACGTTTGTGTGGGCGTCGCCACGCTGTGGTATGGGCACCATCCATGCTTGATGCTGAACGATGGCTTGATTGGAATAGATGCAGAAACCATCCTCGACGCACATATTGAGGTTGGTGAGCCGCTGCTCATTGTCTTCGATTGCGAAGACGGATGCGTTCTCACCAGGACAAACTTTACGGCACAACTGGAAAATCAGTTGAAAGCAATTGTCGCGGTAAAGGATTTTCTTCCTCCCGCTAAGCGGGGCGACGATGGACGAAGCATAAGAGAGACAAAATACACCGCACGAGACGCCGCTTATTTTGGCTTCGGTTAGCCGCGCTGTCGCATTCAATCTACGCGCACACCGTTATTCGCGGAAGCGCTGCTCCGTCGCCGAAGCGAGGCAACGCCCGGCGTAAGCAATCGCGCCGAGAACGATTGGCCTATTCGGTCTCGTCGCCACCAGACTTTCCGTGCAAAGGAAAGCCCGCACCATAGGGCCCCGGGCGTTCAGATTCGCACATTATGGCTTCGAGTACCGTTTCCAGTTCGGCACGCATCTTGGTACGGTACTCCGTCAGAGCGGCAATCGGAATCCATTGAACACCGCCATCGCCCACTCGACTTGGAATTTTGTCGTCACTGATAAGTGACTTCACATATGCGCGCGAAAGGGTGAGCAGGCGTGCAGCGGCTTCGAGCGTCATCTCTTCACAGTCGGCCGTCACGGCTTTGCGCTCCTGACAGTCAGGAATCAGCTCTGCCGTCACATCCCTCCAAGGCTTGCCATTGCCGATATCCTTCGCGACAGTGTTGAACACATACTCGGCATCGACGCTATGCCCGCTCGGACCAACGAGTTGGTAGATTCGCCCACTTAATGTCTGCGCGGTACGTGTCGCCCTATCGAGGTGAAAGATTTTTGAGCTGACGCGTCCGCTAGACGTTTCCATACTGTAACCAACAAAATGCCTCGCACCCTCAGAGGTTTCGCGTATCGACCAATGCGCGAGCCAGACGATTTCGGCGCCCTGCTCACCTTGACGCAAGTAGATAGGCATTCTTTCTCCTTCAGCGTTGTTCCCAACTACGAACCAACCCTTGACCTGGCCTTTCGTCGTTGCTCAAACTGTTCGTCTAGAATGGCTTGCTTGAGTGCTCGACCAATCTCGGCGCTCGATGTTGTCATCCACTCTACGTAGCGGCGCGGAGTCAGCTCTCCTATGATAAGAGCAAGACCATGGTCGATTGCTTTGGAAAGTTGTTTCTCAACCCGTCGACCCAGTTTTGCCTTAGATTCGGAGCTAGTGCTTTCGCGACGCATCCTAGCTTTCGTATGCGTGTCAGTCCTCGGAACCATAATTTGGTGCATCCGTGAAGCATTGCTGTAGACGCTCGCGGAATTGCTCGACGACCGCAGAGTCTCCTAAGCCCACGTCGGTTTGACATTGCACGAGCCTCTGCCGATGCGCTTCGAACCCGTCCGCACGGTCGTCAACAGCCAACCATCTCAGCGGTTTATTCCTTCCGACGTAGTCGAGGACCTGCGCACCACGTGTAAGCACCGGCCAAACAAGCGGATTGATTGTGCAGCCATCGAACGTCGCGCCTACGATGCGGTCCCGCAGACTTGGAGATGGAATTGCGTTGCGCGTCAACTCCGTCCCGAAGACCACCGACCAGTCACTTGAGAGCACAATTTCGACGTCAGGATATGGACTTAGCAAGTTATCAAGCACAGCGGCATATTCAAACAGCGTAATGTTAGGCGCACTGCTCATTACACGATTTCCAGAGCGCCGAGCGATACCCCGATGAAGCACTCCATCGATATCAAGAAAGAGCACACGTCGCATTTGTCTTCCTGCCTTGAACTTTTGTCATCCGAACTGCTCTGCGAGTCGAGTGCAGAGTACCATCTGAGTCTTCGCGTCGCCCAAACCTAATTTTTCATCGCACCTGACGACGTGAGAGACATGGTCACCAAAACCAAGAATTTCGTCGTCGATTGCGAGCCACCTCATGAGCCGATGCGTCTGGACATAGCGCAGAACCTGAGCCCCACGGGGCTTCGACGCCCATGTCCCAGCGTCGAAATACTTCGAGTGAAACGTTGCGCCGACTACGCGCTCGCTGAGCGCCACAGGCAACGCGTTCTTCGCTCGCTGGTAGCCCAAATGATGCACCCACGACGTGGAAAGAATAATTTCTACCCTGTCGTAGGGGGCAAGACAGTCCATAAGAATCGGGGCAAATTCGAATAGCCGAATGGACGGAGAGGTACTGGTAATGCCTTTCCGCGTCCGAACGGCGCCGAGCCTGTGAAGGACACCGTCAAAATCGAGAAATAGGACCTGTCGACTCAACTCCACCTTCCCCAGGCTGTCGCTTCCTCCATTCATACCGGCAACTGAATATCAGCCCCCGTCTTGACTCGCGTCATTGGGTTCGCATTCGGCGTTGCTGGTGCTAGCTACACGCACGGCAATGGTTGCCAATTGCCTCACGCTCATCGGCGCGTCTATTTCGACGTAACAGCTCACCGCCCCAAGATACCTGCTCTCATCCCAAAGCACGCCTCGCCCGTCTTCGAATTCAAGGATGCACAAGTCGGTGTGTGGGATTCTTCTAACGAGAGTTATGCGCCGGACTGCCATGTCCCCGCCAACTGTCTTTGAACAAAGATACACGGCGGGTGTAGCGGAATTCGCTGTCGTCAGCAAGCTTCGAACGCTACCGAGAGTGTGTGCAATAAAGGCGTCCTCCGAGGCGTCATCGGCTTTTCCGCCGTAGCGCACATGGAAAAAAGCGCCATCTGATACTCTAACGGGCAACAGACTTCGCTGTGTCATGGTCGCGCGCTGCCCAGTAACGCCACCTTGTTCCGTCTGTTCCATCGATTGAACTCTTTCATCGTTGAAGGTAGGCATAGTCATCCTGTCCGGCCGCACACGTTAGTGTTGCTGTGCGTAAGATGCGAATGAGGCCGGCGACCAGCAAACGCTGGTCGCCGTAGTGCTGGACTCTCTATCTGTAACTAAAGAACTCCCACTCCAGGTGGGACCCGGGTCCCCGGGCGGCACCGCACTTTTTCACCAGCCCGCGCGGCCTTTCTAGTAAGCGGAGATAAAGCAACCACTCTTGATTCCTTCTCTCCCTCAGACTACATGTGCTTCGGGAGGTCCTCATTCACTGCGTCGAAGAGGCCCGCACGCCCCGATGTCCATGAGTCGGCGCAGTCCCGCATTGTGTATTGCGCGCATTTTCTCTCGATGCGCCCGTACGGCCACCGTCGGTATCCGTCGTAATCGTCGGCAACCTGTCTTGACGATGCGACTCGGGAGCACGTTGTCCTCGACAAGCTTCCTGACGACTATGCGCGGAACGCCCAATAGCCGCGCGGCGGCGTCAAGCGAGAGTTCTTCGAGCTCGTCCGGTTTATCCTCTGGTGTCATGTATGGGTGCTTCTCGGAAGGATAATCGCAAACGCCGGCGAGACAGTTCGATGACTGCAGGGTCGCCTATGCGACCTCTGTTTGACAACACCCGAGTCGGTCACGGCAGAACTCGAATCGGACGACTCAGTCGTCGATGGCTAGCCAATTCCATAGGGAACGTCGAGCAACATAGTCCAGCACTTGTCCGCCCCGCGAAAGCAGCAGCCACAGCATTTCGTTGAACGTACAACCTTCTTACGTCGCCCTACAACACGGACTCGCCGGATAGATAGAGGCATTGCTGATACGGTATTTGGAAACCACCAAAAATCCTCGTCTTTTACGCTGGGCACGACTACCTTCACTGGACCGAATCGGATTTTCGCTGCTCCACTTGCGGACCAATCGTGATGGTGCGTTACGACCGAACGCCTGCGCCCAACGGTGACTGTCTAGCGCACGGTCGATGAGCACCTGCTAACGCTTGTTTGACTGGAATGGCGTAACGTATCGGAGATTCGTTGGCCCGCTTGACAATACGACAACACGCTCGACTGACTGACTGATTACCTCATGACCCGCCCCGTCGGATAACCGGGGGCCATATGGATATCGCTTTTCATAGCTTTCACCATGGCGAACACCCTTCTCGTGTGTCCACAAGCTCGCACTCACCAGGACTTCGCAAATCTCGTCCGACTCTTCTACGTCAGCACATGAGTCGAGAAAGAGAACAACACTGTCTGGGTCGGCCGTCACCAGTTTTGCTATAAGTTCAGAGACTCTCAAGGTCTCCTCCGCGCGCTTTCGGTACAGCGGAAGGTTTCACCATGTTAACGGTGGTTTTCCTCAGCCATCTCGGCAAGGAAATCACTTATGTCACAGTAGTCGCCAGCCTCTATTGCGTGCTGACCCAGCGCAAGAAGAGTCACCAACACGTTCGATTCGTCGTCAGTCTCTCCGGGCTCGATGGAATGGCCGTGTGAACTCATGTCAGCGAATGCATCAGTTTCCAAGGTTTCCCATAGCAGTCCTAAGCGTAATAGGCTCAGTTGTGCAACAATCCTTCTCGCCACCTCTTCAGATTTGCCCAACAAGCGAACGAAGTCTCCGTTGGAACTGCATATCATTGCGTGCTCGCATTTGCGAGATGAATCGTTTAGCACGTCGTAAAGCGTGGCCCGCCACTGTCGCGCGCAACATTTCATCGTCAGACACCGGGCGAGTGGCAAGTGCTCCGAATTCGCGAAGCTGCTTCACGAGGACTCTACGAACCGCCTCGTCGATGCCGGCTTCGGGATTAACATTCACGCGCCGTGATGACGTAAGGTCGGAGAATTCGAACTCGGCAGACGCCAGGATGACGAACGATTCGGTGCGGTTCTCCATGAAATCAAGTACAGCCTGCTCCCGTGTCCCACCAAATGTGTTCACTGCGTTGACAATTCGCATCCCCAGTTCACCGCAGGCTTCACGCATACGTTTCACATCGTAGTAAAGAGGCCAGCTGTTCCCGATTACAACAACTGCACCGGGATAGCCGGCAAGTGTTTCTGCCAGCTGCGAAACATCGACCGCAAGGTGGCGTTTGGCCGGAACGCAGCCTTCTCGCGTCGTCGGCGACGGGTAGTCGCGCAATGGCCCCAGCTCACCATTCATACAGAAAAAAACATAGACCACAGTCGCTCCGACGACGGAATTGAAAAGAAATCGTCCGCACAGAAGTCGTAGGCCAACGTGCTAGCCGCGGTGGACGACCCTCATGCCAAGCCCGTCCACAAGACATTCTCCGTCGTCTGCTAGCTCAACGCTCCCACAGTAGAAGCGTTACGTGTCGGTAACGGAGCTCGGCGCACCGGCTTCGTCTTCGGTGCAACCGCACCCGCTCCCTAGGCATGTCTCAAGTTTAGTCGAATAAATACGAGATGTATAGGCTGTGGATTGTTAGTCTGTGGATTGTTAGTCTGTGGAAATTTAGGGCCTGGTAGGCGATGCTTCCGCTATGGCCGACGACTTCACTGACCAACAGAAATCTGCACGACACCTCTTGTCGGCAAACCTAAAGCGCATTCGAAAGGCACAAGGCCTCTCGCAAGAGCGATTTGCCGACCTATGTGGGCTGCATCGAACGTTTGTAAGTCAAATCGAGCGCGAGGTCGCGAATGCAACCGTGGACACCCTGACACTTCTTGCGAATACGCTGAAAGTTGAACTAGCAGAGCTCTTTTTCATCTCGCCGGGCGAAGTGACAAACCTAAAGGCGGGGCGGCCCTTAAAAGCTCAAACTGAGACAGTAGAGGCGAGACGTCACAGGAAAGCGAAGTAGCAAACGCAATTTGAACTGGGAGCGTAAATGCATGCTTCCCAGACCTCCCGGCGCTTCCTTACCTTCAACTCCGACTAAGTAGCCAATTGTCAATGACGTCCTGACGCCAACGAAGCAGCTCGTGGTCGTACAAGAGAGCACGCTGCGGAAGGAGCCACGGTCGCCACCTCGCGCGCAGGCGGATTGTGGCAGCAGTTAGGCCCAAGACTTGGGCCAGTTCATGCTCGTCGAGGTATGTGCAATGCGACGGGGCTTCTGTTGATGTCATGCACTGTGTAGCACACGACCTTAAACATTGAAGTCGCGCCGGCGGCCGGGTTTGTTTTCGAACGGTTTTACTGGCTTCTCCGTGGTCCACGAGACGCAATGCTGCTTTCCCGTGTGCACAACTCCCCTGAACAAAGGAGAAGCCTGTGCGCCGCCGACCTACTAGCGGCTCGGAAGTAGCACACGCTCAAACCTGGCGCGTCCCACCAAGCGCTCAGTTCGCAACGTTTGGTGCAGATGTCATGGCGCGTATTGGCGCCGCCTTTGTATCGCCCGCTTGGCCCAGTTCAAATTGCCAACGATTCGGGCAATGCTCCACGACGGTTTCTTCGGCTGGATTCGGCTACTCGCAACGAGGTATGGACATGCGCGCCCCGAATTGACGTCATTTAGTGCTTGATGCATGGACATTCCTCGAAACGAAAAAATACCGTTAAAACAATGCATTAGATGCCGTCCATTGGTAGGCAACATCGGGGTACTACTGTCATGGTTTCATCTCCTTTCGGTGGGGTTGCCATGACATGACGAGACAGCGCGCGCCGCGTGTGACATCGGCGCGAAAAATTTCGGGGAGCCGCGCGAAGCCGCTTCGGGAGCGGCGCGGGAAACGCACGGATCCGCGTCCTACAATGTGGCGGTGGTCGCGCGTTCCCACGGCGATGGCCGCGGGAACACTGTACCGTTCTTGCGCGTGCGGCGTGCCGCACGGCGACTCCCCTTCCAAGGAGCAGACGATGCCAACGATGCACGTAGTGCAGGTAGCGAAACCGGGCGGCCCTCTCGAGCTGGTCGAGCGCGATGTGCCTGAGCCGCCCGAAGGACATATCCTCGTCAAGGTGCAGGCCTGCGGGATCTGCCATAGCGATTCGCTCACGAAGGAAGGCCATTGGCCCGGCCTGCAGTTTCCGCGCGTGCCCGGTCACGAGATCGCGGGCGTGATCGAAAAGCTCGGCGCGCGCGTCGACGAGTGGCGCATCGGGCAGCGCGTCGGCGTGGGCTGGCACGGCGGCCACTGCGGTCATTGCGAGCACTGCCGGCACGGCGACTTCGTGCTCTGCAAAAATGGCCGGATTCCCGGCATCAGCTACGACGGCGGCTATGCCGAATACATGGTGGCGCCCCAGGAAGCGCTCGCGCGCATGCCCGACGACCTCTCCGACGTCGACGCCGCGCCGCTGCTGTGCGCGGGCATCACCACGTTCAACGCGCTGCGCCACAGCGGCGCGCGCGCAGGCGACGTCGTGGCGATACTCGGCGTCGGCGGACTGGGTCATCTCGGCGTGCAATACGCGCGAAAGATGGGCTTCGTCACCGTGGCCATCGCGCGCGGGCAGGACAAGGCGCCGCTCGCGAAGCAGCTCGGCGCGCATCATTACATCGACAGCGCTTCGCAGAACGTCGCCGAGGCCTTGCTCGCGCTGGGCGGCGCGCGCGTGATACTCGCCACGGCCACGAGCGGCAAGGCCATGAGCGCGGCGCTGGGCGGCCTCGGCCTGAACGGCAAGCTCATCATGGTCGGCGTGTCCGAGGAGCCCGTGGAAGTGCCGATCACGCAGTTCATCATGGGCCGCCATTCGGTGCAGGGCTGGCCGTCGGGCACCGCGGCGGATTCGCAGGACACGCTGGCATTCAGCGCGCTCTCGGGCGTGAAGCCGATGATCGAGGAATATCCGCTTTCGCAGGCGGCAGCGGCCTACGAGCGGATGATGAGCGGCAAGGCGCGCTTTCGCGTCGTGCTCAAGCCTGGCGCCTGATCGTCGGCATGACCCGAGGCGGCGCCCGACGCGCTCGATCCATGCGCTACCGCTCCTCTGGCGGACCGGCTTCGTCCTTCGCGAGGCCGGTTTCGTCGACATAGCGATCGACGGCACTGCTTACGGTCGGATCGAAGCGGTCGGGCCCGATGAGTTCGAGCAGCCCGAAGCGCTTGAGCTTGTCGCGAACCGGGTCCTTCATCTCCGCGAAATGCAGCGCGATGCCGCGCTCGCTCAACGCCTGCGTCAGCTCGCGCAGCATGTCGGCGGACGTCACATCGACGCTCGTCACGGGCTCCGCCGCCACCACGACGCGGCGCACCGGCGTAGGCGACGCCGCCACCGCCTCCATCAGGCGCTGCGAAAACTGCTCGGCGTTCGCGAAGAACAGCGGCGCATCCCAGCGAAAGAGCACGAGCCCCGGCGTGCGCACCGCCTGCGGATAACGTTCGATATCGTGATAGCCGCGCACACCCTGCACGCGGCCGAGCACCGCGAAATGCGGCCGCCAGCCGTCCCAGAGGAATTCGATCACGGCGATCACCACGGCAAGGCCGATGCCCGGAATCGCCCCGAAAACCGCTACGGCCACGAAGCATCCGATCGAAAGCCAGAACTCCCACTGCTGAATGCGGTAGATGCGCTTGAGGTCCGCGATTTCGAACAGCCCGAGCGCGGCCGCGATGACCACGGCCGCGAGCGCGCTGTTGGGCAGGTAGCGCAGCAGATTCGGCGCGAAAAGAAGCAGCGCCGCCACCGCGAGCGCGCCCACCACGCCGGTGAGCTGCGTGCGCGCGCCCGCGGCTTCGGCAACCGGCGTGCGCGATGCACTGCTGCTGACCGGAAAGCCCTGAAACAGGCCGGCCGCGAGATTGGCGACGCCGAGGCCCACCATCTCCTGATTGGGGTCGACGCGCGCACGAAAGCGCGCGGCGTAGGTTCGCGAAAGCACGCTCGTATCGGCGAAGGCGATCAACGCGACCGCCGCGCCGCCAAGGCCGATCTTGACGAGGTCGGCGTCGGCGACCCACGGCAGCGAAGGCGCCGGCAAGCCCTGGGGAATCGTGCCAAGCACTTTCACGCCGAGGCCATCGAGGTGGAAGAAACTGACCGAAAGCGTGGCCGCGACCACCGCGATCAATATGCCGGGCACCTTGTCGAAGCGCTTGAGCAGCAGGATCAGCACGAGACTTCCCGCGCCAACGGCAAAGCTGTACGCGTTGGCTTCGCCGCGCGCGACGGCCCGGCCCAGGCTCAGCAGGTCCCTGAGCGGCCCCCGCTCGTCGATGGAGATCGCGAAGAGCTTCGGCAACTGGCTGATGAGCACTGCCAGCGCAATGCCGTTCATATAGCCGTATCGAATGGGCTTGGACAGCAGCTCCGTGATGAAGCCGAGGCGCAACAGTCCCATGACGACGCAGACAAAACCGGAAACGAGCGCCATCATGCTCGCCACGCCGATGGCGCGCGCGGGATCGCCGCCCGCCACCTCCATCACGACGGCGAGAATGGGCGCGGCGAGCGCGGAATCGGGGCCGAGCACGAGAATGCGGCTGGGCCCGAAAACGGCGTAAGCCAGCAGCGGAACGATCGTGGCGTAAAGGCCGTAGACGCCAGGCACGCCGGACGCCGCCGCATACGCAATGCCGACCGGCACGAGCATGGTGGTCAGCACCAGCCCCGCCGCCAGATCGTTGAGCAGCCAGGCGCCTTGATAGGTCTTGAGCGCGGTGATGCCCGGCAGCCAGCGCAGCCATGCCCGGCTTGCATTCGCGCTTGCGGGCCGTCGTGCGGGAGGGGAGACGGGTCTTTCCGTTTCCATGGGCCTGTTATTCGTCGTGAGAATGCTGGCGCCGGGATCGTGGAGCCGACAGGCGGCGATAAAAAGAATAGTTCATGTGAACTGCGAGCGGGAAGTTATCGTTTTTAGACAGGATGCCAACGAACCGGGCGCGGGTAAAGGCTGCGTACGATTGCCAATCGTCGCACTTCGTTGCATCGGCGAAATCCCGGACTGGCTCGATAGTGACTGGAACAGGGGAAAGCAGCGGCGGCCTTCCGCGCATAACCGGCCGCTACCCTGACTGCGCAAGTTGCGAGTACCGCGGCCCCAGCCCCGCGACGCACGCGGCGCGAGCACGTCCGGCATATGCCCGGAAGCCGCCAGCGATCAAAGGCCGCTTACCGTCTTGACCGTCACCCACTGGCCGTTCTTCACCTGGTAAACGGTGGATGAGCCGTTCTTGAGCGACCCGTTCGCGTTGTACTCGATATGGCCGGTAATGCCGTCAAAGCTGATGCTTTGCAGCTTCGCGCGATAGTCGTCGGGCTTCGTGGAATTGGCCGCCTGCATCGCCTTGATGGCGGCCCACGCCGCATCGTAGCCGAACGGCGCGTACGAGAGCACGTCTTCGCCGAACTTCTGCTTGAAGCGCTCGGCGAACTTCGCGCCTACCGGCGTGCTGTCGAGCGGGCGGCCGTATTCCCACGCCATCGCGCCTTCGGACACATCGCCCGCGAGCTTGATGAAGTCGATATCGCGCACCCCGCCGCCGCCCACGTACTGCGCCTTGATGCCGAGCTGGCTCATCTGCTTCATGATGCCGGCGGCCTGCGGATTGAGCGCGCCCACGAAAATCAGATCGGGGTTCTTGCTCTTGATGGTCGTGAGCTGCGTCTTGAAGTCGGTCGCCTGGTTCGACGTGTATTCGCGATCGATGACGTCACCGCCATGCGCCTTGACCGCCTTGACGAACTCGTCGGCTTCGCCCTGGCCGAACGCCGTGCGGTCGTCGATCACGGCGATGCGCCTGGCCTTGGTCGTCGTGACCGCATAGGCGCCCGCGGTGCCCGCGTTTTGCGCGTCGCTCGAAATCACCATGAAGACGTTCTTGAAGCCGCGGCCGCTGATGACCGGGTTGGTGGCGGCCGGATCGATGTCGGGCAGGCCCGCCTTTTCATAGAGATCGGAAGCGGGGATCGTGGTGCCCGAGTTGAAGTGGCCGACCACGACCGCCACGCCTTCGTCCACGAGTTTTTGCGCGACTTGCACACCGACGCGCGGATCGGCCTGATCGTCTTCGGCGACGAGTTCGAACGAGACGGGCTGACCGTTGATCTTGACGCCTTGCGCCTTGGCGTCGTCAAGGGCCATCTTGACGCCGCTTTCCAGGTCTTTGCCGTAACTGGCGTTAGGACCGCTGAGCGGCGCGGCAAAGCCGATCTTCACGACGGTATCCGCACGAGAAACGAGCGGCGCGGCAGCGAGAAGGGCTCCAACTGCAACGGCGCCGGGGGCGAGAGTCTTCGCAAAACGCATGGGGTTTCCTTTGTCGGCAAGCATGAGTTCACTGCTATGGCGTACGTGCCGGCTTTGCAGGGCAGCCGGTGCACGGCGCTTGTTCGAATCGACTGCGTGTGGGGCTCCTTGTCAAGGCGTGGTCTCGATCGAACCGCTCCGAATGAGATGCGCCGGGGCGAATACTGAAGGCGACTATAGGAAGCCAATAAGGGTCCGTCTTGACCGTTTCCGACGATTTTCATGCGCATTTCTGCACAGCGGTTCGAACGCGGCTGCGCTTTGCGCCCCGGCTGTCGGGGGGCGCCCCCGCAGCGCCGATTCCGCTCGGGTCAGGAAGAGTGCGTTACGGAAAAGGGACTTAGTCGCAAATTTTCGGTGTTTGAAACTCGCCGTGCAAGACAACACGCTTATCGGCTCCCGGCTCGACCGGCGAGTTGCATAAGCGAAACGGGAGCGGCGAAACGCCGCGAATTTGCATCTACGGGAGAACAGAATTGAACGTAAAGCTGGGGGGATGCCTGCTCGTGACACTGATCGGCAGCAGCGCGGCCTATGCGCAGAGCAGCGTCACGCTCTATGGGAAGATCGAAGACGGGCTCGATTTCACGAGCAATGCGCGGGGGAACTCGGCGTGGCAACTCGAAAGCGGCTACGACTACGGTAGCCGCTGGGGCTTGAAGGGCACGGAAGATCTCGGTGGTGGCGTGCACGCGCAATTCCAGCTCGAGAATGGCTTCGACGTGAACACGGGGCAGAACGGGCAAGGAGGCCGCGAGTTCGGCCGCCAGGCCTGGGTCGGTCTTTCATCCGATCGCTTCGGCACGCTCACGCTGGGCCGCCAGTACGATCCGAGCGTGGACATGTTCTCGCCGATGACGGCCAACGGCAACTGGACCGGCTACATCTTCGCGCACCCCTACGACAACGACAACACCGACTACTCGTTTCGGGTGAACAACTCGGTCAAATACGTGTCGCCCACTTATCGCGGGTTCACCGGCGAGGCGATGTACGGCTTCAGTAACGAGGCAGGCGGCTTTTCCAATAACCGCCTCTATGGCTTCGCCGCGCAATATGTCAATGGCGGCCTCTCTCTGGCCGCTTCGTACCTGAAGCTGAACAACGCGAGCAATGCAACGAGCGCGGGCGCGAATTCGTCGGGCGCCGTCACCACCGACAATACGTTCAACGCGAAATCGCAGCAGAATATCGGCGTGGGCGTGAACTACACGTTTTCCAACTGGCTGCTGGGCTTCGCGTATTCGCACGTGGACATCTATGATCCGACCGCCAACGCCTACTTCACCGCTGATGGCGGGAACACGCAGCCGGTGGGCGGCGTATGGCATGCGTGGAAGTTCGACAACTTCGAAGTCAGCGCGCTGTACCACTTCACGCCGGCGCTCTATCTCGGCGGCGCTTATACGTACACGCAGGCCCGCCTGAGCGCGAGTACCGGCAGCTACAATCCGAAGTGGCATCAATTGAGCCTGAAGCTCAACTACGATGTTTCGGCGCGCACGTCGCTGTATCTCGAAGGCGCGTACCAGCGAGCCGTGTCCGCGAACACGGGCACCCAGTTCGACTACGCGAACATTCCCGGCTCGGCGGATGTCTCATCGGGGCAAAACCAGATGGTGTATCGCATTGCTGTGATTCACGGCTTCTAGGACACGCGGCTTCGTTGTCCCCGCACGGTCCTCGACATGAGGACCGTGCGGTCCGGCGAGATTGAAGCGAGTCACCCCATCATTTGACCCAGGGCGCGAACTACGCGATCAATCGCCCGGCCTGTGCTCCTATGCCAGCCTGAAACTCGAAACGCTTTCCAGAAGCTTCCTGGCCTGATCTCGCACCGCTTCGGTCGCCGCAGCGGATTCCTCCACGAGGGCTGCGTTGTGTTGCGTGACGTCGTCGATCTGCGACAACGCGCGCGACAACTCTTCGACGCCGTTGCGCTGCTCCTCGGACGCGGACGCGATCTCCCGCAACACGCCATCGACCTGTCGAACGGTATCGAGTATCTCTTCGACGCGCTCGCCCGCCACGCCCGCCTGTTTCGCGCCCTGCCGGACGTGCCCATCGGACGTGCCGATCAGCGTTTCGATGTCCCGCGACGCGGTAGATGACCGTTGCGCAAGCGCCCGCACTTCCGACGCCACGACGGCAAAGCCGCGCCCGTGCTCCTGGGCGCGCGCCGCCTCGACAGCCGCGTTCAGCGCAAGGATATTGGTCTGGAAGGACACGCTCTGGATCATGCCCAGGATGCTGTTGACCTCCGCGGAGCTGGCCGCGATGTTGTCCATTGCCCCGCCCACCGCGCTAACCGCTTCATAACCTTGCCGGGCTGAATTCAGCGCGTCCGCGGCGCGGCGCGAAGCGGTCGTTGCGTTCGCCGAGTTATCGGCGACAGCCGACTTGAACTGCGCGAGACTCGCGGCGGTCTGCTGGAGCGCCGCCGCCTGTTCTTCCGTTCGTTGCGACAGATCCACGTTTCCGGTCGCAACCTCCTCCATCGCCAGCGTGATAGTCGTGGCGCCGCGCAAGATCTCCGAAACAGCCGCGCGCAAGTGCGTTTGCATCACGCGGATTTGCCCGACCAGGCTGTCCTCGGCGGCACGGGAGTCAATCGGACAGGACAGGTCGCCGCTCGCCGTTGCCCGTACGACGGTCTTCGCGTACTCGGGAGAACCACCGAGAGCGCGAATCAAGGAGCGGTTGACGAGAAAGACCATGACACCGAGCACAATGCTGATTGCCGCGACAAAAGCCAGCGCTTCATACACGGAGCGCCAGAACGCGGAATCGATATCGTCCACGTACTCTCCGGTAACGAATATCCAGTTCCATGCCGATGAGCGTATGACAAAGCTGCGCTTTCTGACCTGGTCGGTTTCACCGGGCCGGTGCGTGTAGTAGTCGACGAAGCCCCCGCCACTGCCGTTCGCGACCGCCGTCATTTGACGATAGACGTACGCCCCTTTCGCGTCGGTGTAGTCACCGAGGAACTTGCCCTCGGTTTCCGGTTTCGAGGGATTCATCACCGCATGCATCTCCGGATCGATGACGACAACGTAGCCGTCGCTGCCGAAGCGCATCGCACGAAGCGCAGCCAGCGCCTCGCGCTTGCCGTCCTCGGGCCTCAACTGGCCGGAGGCGACGAGCTGCTGATAACGCGACACCGTGGTCCCGGCGATATCGGCAATCTCGCGCAGTGTGCGCTCCCGCTCCGCAATGCCGTCCCGTTTGTCCTGAAACACGCCGAACGCCGCAATCGCCGCGATGCATACCAGGGAAATCGCAAGCGGGATCCAGAGCCTCTGAAAAAAAGTGATTCGTCTCATACATTAGATCTCTATTTTTTTACTTACCGCATCTATCGGCGACGAATTCCGTTTCTTTATATTAGGGATCTAATATTTTCGCGGATAGCACTTCCGGCATCCGTACTTTCCCGGACATCCTGAAAGGTCCTTGCCAATTTAACTAGATATCTAATATAGTTGAGCGACACCTGTAATGAAGGCGACCTCTCGCCGGGAGACAAACATGCTGACCCACCAAGAAAATGAACTGCTGTGCCGCGTCGAAGGCGATGCCCCGATGGGGCAGTTGATGCGCCGCCACTGGACCCCCGTCTGCCTGATCGAGGAAGTGAGCGAGCCCGATGGCGCGCCGGTAAAAGCGCGCGTATTTGGCGAGGACCTCGTCGTATTCCGGGACTCGGAAGGCCGCGTCGGCGTGCTGGACGAGTACTGCCCGCACCGTCGCGCGTCGCTCGTCTACGGCCGCAACGAAGATGCCGGCTTGCGCTGCCTGTATCACGGCTGGAAGTTCGACGTCGCGGGCAACGTGCTCGAAATGGTGTCCGAGCCGGCATCGAGCTGCATGACCGACAAGGTCAAGCACAAGGCCTATCCGGTGCAGGAATGGGGCGGCTTGGTGTGGGCGTACATGGGCCCGCAAGACGCCGTCCCCGCGTTCGTGCCGCCAGCTTGGGCGCCGACCGCCGACACCCGGGTAAGCATCGCGAAGGCGCTGCTGCCGTGCAACTGGGCGCAGATTCTCGAAGGCGCGATCGATTCCGCGCACAGCTCGAGCCTGCATTCGTCGGACTTCGTGCCGGCGCGCGTCGGCGGCGCCGAGGCGACCGGCAAGAACTGGCTGCGCCCGTCCACCGACAAGGCCCCGCGCCTGCAGGTCGAGCGCACCGACTACGGCTTCCGTTACGCCGCGCTGCGCCGCCCGATCTTCAACGCCGGCACGCACGACTACGTGCGCTCGACGGTGTTCGTGGCGCCCGCCACGGTGCTGATTCCGCCTAACAATCTCTACAACGTCGCGAACATCAACGTGCCGATGGACGATACGAACACGGCGTTCTACTTCGTCGCCTGGGGCGATCCGGAGACGACGCCGGAAAACGAAACCTGGCGCAAGTTCCTGCGTCAGCAGGTCGGTGTCGATCTCGACGCGTACTATCGTCCGCTGCGCAATCACGACAACCGCTTCTGGCAGGACCGCCAGGCGATGAAGGCCGGCAATTTCACGGGCATCTCGGGCTTCCCGAACCAGGACATCGCGATGTGGGTCACGATGGGCCCGATTGCGAACCGCTCGGACGAGCGTCTCGGCGCAAGCGATCTCGCGATCGTCGAATTCCGGCGCCGCATGCTCGACGCGCTCGCCGAATTCGAGCAGGATGGCGAAGCAATTGGCACCGGCGCGAAGGCGATTGCCCAGGACGTGTGCTCGTACCAGGCTGTCGTGCCGAAGGAAATCGACTGGCGCACGTATGCCGCGCGTTACGTCAGCAAGAAGAACCCGGAACCGGCCGACCAGCCGCACGCGCTGGCAACGGACTATCAGGTCGGACAATAAGGGAGGCCCGCGGCCATGGAGCAGCGCCGTTTGCGCATCGGGGTCGCAGGACTGGGACGGGCATTCTCGCTGATGCTGCCGACCTTCCTGCGCGACCCCAGAGTCCAGCTCGTCGCTGCGTGCGATCCGCGTGAGGCAGCGCGGCGGCAGTTCGCCGCCGACTTCGCCGCGCCCACCTATGCGGACGCGGCGGAACTGGCGGACGACCCGAACGTCGAGATCGTCTACGTTGCGAGCCCGCACCAGTTCCACGCGCGGCACACGGAAATTGCCGCGGCGAAAGGCAAACACGTGCTGGTTGAAAAGCCGATGGCGCTCGCCGCCGCGGACTGCGATCGCATGATCGCGGCATGCCGGGCGGCGAACGTGCATCTGATCGTCGGCCATTGCCACAGTTTCGACACGCCGTACCTGCGTGCGCGCGAACTGATCGACCTCGGCGATTTCGGCGCGGTGAAGATGATCCAGGCCGTCAATTACACCGACTACCTGTACCGTCCGCGCCGGCCCGAGGAACTGGCGACAGCCGAAGGCGGCGGCGCCGTCTTCAGCCAGGCGGCGCACCAGGTCGACATCGTGCGAATGCTCGCCGGCTCGCGCGCGACGAGGCTGCGCGCGAGCGTCGGCCGGTGGGATCCGTCACGCCCGACCGAAGGCGCCTATTCGGCGCTGATCTGGTTCCAGAACGGCGCCTATGCTTCGCTCTCGTACAACGGCTACGGCCACTTCAACACCGACGAATGGAGCGGCTGGATCGGCGAAATGGGCGATCGCACGAACCCCGACGCGTACGGCAGCGCCCGCCGCCGTCTGGAAACGCTCGCGTCCTCGGGCGACGAGGCGAGGCTCAAGGCGGCCGGCACCTACGGCGGATCGGCATACAAGCCGCCGTCGGCCGCCGCGGACGAGCCACAGCGATTTCATCAGCATTTCGGCCCGGTCATCGTGTCTTGCGAACATGCGGACCTGCGCCCGCTGCCCGATTCGATCGTCGTCTACGGCGACGAGCTACGCCAAACGCTGCCGCTGGCTGCACCCGCCGTGCCGCGCGCCGAAGTCATCGACGAGTTGTATGGCGCGGTCGTCGACGGACGTCAGCCGCTACACGACGGCGAATGGGCGAAGGGCACGCTGGAAATCTGCCTCGCCATTCTGGAGTCGAGCGAAACCGGCGCAGATGTCGCGCTTTGATAGTCCGACGCAGGCCGAAAAGCCCTCGCGACCTTCCGTGATGGACTGAGCCACGTACGGCCGGAACGAGGGCGCTTTTATCGGCGCCTCCGGCAAGCTGGACCCATCGGGAAAGCTTGCCAGCAGGCAATTCACCGGCTTCTACGGGGCGCATCACGCGCCCCGCTCCCGTCACCCGGCGAATGCTGCGAAGCGCAGCGAAAAATCGATTGCCGTGACGTTCTTGGTCAGCTTACCTAACGAAATACGGTCCACGCCAGTATCGGCAATGGTTCGCAGCGTCTCGTCGGTCACGCCGCCCGAGACTTCCAGCTCGGCGCGCCCCGCAGTGACACGGACAGCCTCGCGCATCGCCTCGACCGGGAAATTGTCGAGCAGAATCGCCGTGGCGCCCGCCGCCAACGCTTCGTTCAATTCAGCGAGCGTCTCCACCTCGACCTGCACGGGCACACCAGCGCCCAAGGCTCGAGCGGCGTGAAGCGTCGATGCAATGCCGCCGCCTGCCGCGATGTGGTTTTCCTTGATGAGGATGCCGTCGTACAGCCCGCGACGATGGTTTTCCCCGCCGCCGATACGCACTGCGTACTTTTGCGCGAGGCGCAAGCCGGGAAGCGTTTTTCGCGTGTCGAGAATCCGTGCGGACGTGCCTTCCACGATCCGCGTCATCGCGCGGGTTTCGGTGGCAACGCCGGAAAGCAACTGAATGAAGTTGAGTGCGGTGCGCTCGGCGGTGAGCATCCCGCGCGCCGGGCCAGCGATCCGGCAGACGGCCTGTCCTTCGCGCATCGGTTCGCCTTCGCCGACAAACCATTCAATCGTGATGCGCGGGTCGACCTGCCGGAGTGTTTCGTCGAACCACGGCCTGCCGCACAGCAGGGCAGGCTCGCGCACGGTCAAGAGCGCTTCGGCCGACGTGCCGGGGTCGATCAGCAGCGACGTCCAGTCGGCCTCGCCGACATCTTCCGCGAGCGCATCGCGGACGTTGCGCGTCATCGCCGCGCGGGTCATTCCATCCATTCCAGATCCGTATTTTTTGAGCGGGGAAAGCAGCAGGCCATTGCATGCTGTCGTGCCTGCCGTGGAACGGCACGCCCGCCAATATTATTAGATCTTTAATTAAATTTCCATTCGGGAATGATCTGGAACGCCGTGCCTCAATCGATTTCTTCTCCGCGCGCCGCGATCAGATGGCCCACTTCCCGCGTCGAAGGGATGCGCAGCGCCGGGTCGTCCGACTCGGATTCGTCGCGTGCCATGTTCTCGATGATCGTCAGCAGAACCTTCCGCGCGACGTTGATCTCGGTGGCTTTCAGGCCCCTGACGCTGATTTCGTTGACTTCTTCCGCGAGCGGGACGAGCTTGTTTTTCAGGCTCCGGCCGCGCGGCGTGAGATAGACGTGCGTGTTCTTGCGATTGCCGGGCGCATAGCGGCGCTCGACGTACCCGAGCTTTTCCATTGCCGACACCGCGCTAAACGTGGTGGGCGTGGTGGTGCCGGTCTCGTCGCTGAGTTCCTTCTGCGTGAGTCCGTCGTTGACCCACAGCACGCGCAGAAACGCCCAGTGGCCGAACGAGACTTCATGCTGCGCCAGACGCATTTGCAGACCGCGAATCATCGCGCGGCCCGCATCCTTGACCAGGTGAGCAAGACGATCGTCCGGCACCGCCTCGCGCCAGTGCCGCAGGATGGGGTCCTCGCTCGCGACCCCGCCCTTGCCCGAAGTACGTGCTGCTGCCATACCTTCCTCGCCGTTATTGTGACCAGACTGGTGACAATCATAGCGCTTTAGACGGAGCGAGAGGCGCTGGGCCGCAGCGCCCGGGCAGCTCAGAAAGCGTGACGAATGCCCACGGTCACGCCCGTCTGGTCCATGCCAGGCGCGATGTCCACGCCCGTGCCCCGAATGCCGACATCGGAAAACGAACGATTGGCGACATATGCGCCTTCCGCGTACACGTCGGTGCGTTTGGAGAGCGAGTAGTCGACGAGCAATACCCCCATCGTCGGGCCGCCGTGCGGATTGCGAAACTGCGTGTGATAAACGCTCGCGGATACGGCAAGCGGCGCATTCACCCTCCAGGTCACGCCGCCCCAATAGAGCAGCGAGCTCGGCGGCACATCCGTGTTGCGCGTGTTCAGCCAGCGCAGGCCGGCCAGCGTCGTGACCGGCCCGAGGTCGTACGACACGCCGAGCAATGCGCGCTGCTGTGCGTTGCTCTGCGTCGCGATCGAGGTGCCCTGCAACTGGTCGTACGTCAAGCCGATGCTGAACGGCCCGCGATCATACAGGATCGCCGCGCTCATTTCGCGGCCCACCTTCGTTGCGCCGGGCACGCTCCCGCCGTTCGGAATCGTCGCGTCAAACCCGGTGCTGTACAGGGCCGCGAATGTCACGTCGCCGAGGTGCACGCCATAGCGCACCGAGTTGTCCGCGCGGTTCACGAACTGGCTGTCCATGCTTTGCGCGGAATAGCTCGGGTTGAAGGTCAGCGCGTCATACTTGTACATCAGCTCGTAGAACAGGTTCTGGTGACGTCCGAGCGTGAGCGTGCCGTACGGCGTCGCGAGACCAACGAATGCCTTGCGGCCGAACAGCCGCCCGCTCTGGCCGAGCGCACCGGTGTTCACGTTGAACCCGCCCTCCAGCGTAAACACGGCCTTGTAGCCGCCGCCGAGATCCTCCGTGCCCTTGAGCCCCCAGCGCGATCCGGCGAGATTGCCCGACTGTTCCCGGATCACCGAACCCGTCTGCGTACCCTGGGGCACGCGGTTGACATACTCGACGCCCGCGTCGACGATGCCGTAGAGCGTGATCGAACTTTGTGCATGGGCCGCCGTGCAGGCGAGCGTCAGCAACCCGCAGCAGGCGAGCGGCAGTGTGTGTCTCTTCATTTTCATCTGTATTTGGTATTACTAATTATATTGGATGTATTGTTATCTCTTTCGCGCATCCGGCAGGCGCCGGATGCGCGACGGCACGAACGACCGCCGCAAAAGGTCAGATCTTGAATCGCTCGAGGCTGGCCGGGTGGAACAGTTCGGCAGGCTGCAGGCGACGGCTCGACAAGCCCTCGGCATAGTGCTGCGCGAGGAAGCGGTCGATCACGTGCTCGTTGTTCGCGAATCCGTAAGACCAGAAGTCGTGTCCCATCAGACGCCGCGCATTGCGTAACTGGTCCTCGATGAACGGCAGCGTCACCTTGGTCGCCGACGTGTCGCTCAAACGGGCCAGCGCCACTTCTTTCGATTGCTCGAACGCCTTCGCGATCGCGCCGGGCAGCCACGGATGCTGCTCCGCCAGCGTCCTGCGGATGCCCAGCGTGTGCATGATCGGAAAGAGCTTTCTGCGCTCGTACCATTCGGCCGCGCGCTGTTGCGGATCGTCGAAGAGGTACTTGACCTGGGGATGCCCGCGCTCGAAGCACGACGGCGCGCGCGGCCCGATCACGCCGTCGATCTCGCCGTCGGCCAGCAGGCTGGAGATCGTCTGCCCTTCGGGGGCGTTTTCCAGCACGACACCTTCGGGCAGCTTGAGCGCGATCTTCTCCACGCGCGTCGGGTCCTCGTAGCCGCCCCGTACCCAGCGGATATCCGACGCCTTCACGCCGTATTCCTCTTCGAGAAAGAGCCGCACCCATACATTGGCCGTAAGCTGGTATTCCGGCACGCCGATGCGTTTGCCCTTCAGGTCCTCGGGCCGGTCGATCCCCCGGTCGGAACGCACGTAGATGGAGCTGTGCCGGAACGCGCGCGAGGGGAACACCGGCACGGCAATGTAGGGCGACGTTCCCGCAGCCGTCTTCACCGAATAGCTGCTGAGCGAAAGCTCGCAAATATCGTAGTCCGCGTGCCGGAAGGCGCGAAAGAAAATCTCCTCGGGGTCCTGCAGCATGAATACGGGATCGACGCCGTCGATCTGGACGTCGCCGTCGATCAGCGGCCGCATCCGGTCGTAGTTGCCCACGGCGATGGAAAGTTGAAGCTTGCTCATTCCTGCTCCTGTTTGACTATCGAAATGCCGTCCGGCGCGTGCGTCGTCACGCGCCGGACTACTGTGCCTGCCGCTCGCGCGGCACGCCGAAGAAGACGGCAACGCCGCCGATGAAAACGAGCGCCGCGACCAGCAGGATGCCGGCCGAGAAGCTGCCGGTCACGCTCTTCACCCAGCCGAGGACGATTGGCGCGAAGAAGGCGCCCACCTGGCCGAGACTGCTGATCACGCCGATGCCGCCGGCGGCGGCCGCGCCCTTGAGGTAGCTCGGCGGAATGGTCCAGATAATGGCCGCAGCCGCGAAATAGCTAAGCGCAACGAGACTCAGGCACGCGATGGCGGCAACGGAGTTGTGCGTCAGAACCGTCAGGAGCACCGCGCCCGTTGCGCCGGCTGTCGTCGACAGCACGAAGTGCCAGCGGCGCTCGAGCCGCAGGTCGGAACTGCGCGCGATCAGCAGCATGGCAACGGCGCCGACGATATATGGCAGCGCGGACAGGAAGCCGATCTGCAACAGGTTGGAAACGCCGGCCTGTTTGATGATCGTGGGCGTCCAGTAGTTAAGGATGGTTCCGCAAATGGGCACCGTGGCCCAGCCCGCAGCGATCACGTACACGCGCGGGTCGCGCAGCGCGGCGAGCAGCGTGCCCGGCGAGTTATGCGGCTTGCTGCGGCCTTCCTCGTCCAGCGCGCCAACGACAATGCGCTTTTGATCCTCGGTCAGCCACCTCGCGTCTTGCGGCCGGTCGACCAGATAGAAGTAAGCGACGACACCGGCAATCACGGCCGGCACGCCTTCCAGGAAGAACAGCCACTGCCAGTTGCGAAAGCCCCAGACGCCCATGAAGTTTTGCAGGATGTACCCGGAAAGCGGGCCGCCGACGATCCCCGCAACCGCGATCGCCAGCAGGAACCGCGACGTGATACGAGCGCGGCGCTTCGATGGATACCAGTACGAGAGATAGAGGATAATGCCGGGCCAAAAGCCTGCTTCGGCCGCGCCGAGGAGCGTCCGGGCGAGATAGAACTGCCATGGAGCGGTCATGAACGCCATGGCGGTGGAGATGGCGCCCCACAGCAGCATGATCCGCGTGACGGTCTTGCGCGCGCCAATGCGCCGCAGCAACAGCGTGCTCGGCACTTCGAGCAGGATGTAGCCGATAAAAAACAGACTTACGCCGAGCCCGTACGCCGCGTCGCTCAACCCGAGATCGTGCTTGAGCTGCAGCTGCGCGAAGCTGACGTTGACTCGATCGAGATAATTGAGGACCCAGCAAAGGAAGAGAAAGCTCATTAACCTGAGCGTGATCTTGCGATAAGTCGCCTCCTCCGCCTCCGAGCCGGCTACGGCGGACAGGGATAGATCCCCGGAGTGCAACGTTGAATGTGCCATGACTGAATGTCTCCGAATTTCACTCTGGATACCGGCCGGAACAGGGTTCCTCTAACCGCATAATTAGAGCTCTAATATTCAGGTTACGGCGGCTTTATGTCGCTGACAAGCACGGGTTTATACCGAGAGCAAATCGCTTTTCTTGACTTGCGTCATTAGATATCTAGTAATAACATGCGGTCCATATGACACAACACAAAACCGGATCGCCGGAAGGAGATAGAGATGGCGCCCCCCCAGGAAGACGGTTTTCTTCGTTTGAAGATCTCGAACAAGGAGAAGATCGCCCGTGACATCTGGTGCTTTGAACTGACCGACCCGCAAGGCGCGCCGTTGCCGCCATTCGACGCGGGCGCGAATTTGACCGTCGTGACGCCCAACGGCTCGCGACGCAGTTATTCGCTGTGCAATGACTCGCAGGAGCGCAATCGCTACGTCATCGCGGTCAAGCGTGACAGCAGCGGACGCGGCGGCTCGATGAGTTTCATCGACGATACGGCCGTGGGCGACGACGTGGATGTCTCCTTGCCCCGCAACGAGTTTCCCCTCGATGAGCGCGCAAAGTCGTTCATTCTCGTTGCAGGCGGTATCGGTATCACGCCGATGCTGTCCATGGCGCGGCAGTTGCGAGCAGAGGGCCTGCGCACGTTCAAGCTGTACTACCTCGCCCGCGATCCGGAAGGCACGGCGTTCTTCGACGAACTGGGCAGCGATGCATGGCATCCGGACGTGAAGATTCATCACGATTACGGCGACCCGTCGAAAGCATTCGACTTCTGGCCCGTGTTCGAGAAGTCGAAGCCGGCACAACACGTGTACTGCTGCGGCCCGCAGGCGCTGATGGACACCGTGCGGGACATGACCGGCCACTGGCCTTCGGGCACCGTTCACTTCGAGAGCTTCGGTGCCGGCCATGCGAATGCGCGCGAAAATACGCCGTTTACTGTGCGGCTTTCGCGCAGCGGCACGTCGTTCGACATTCCCGCCGATCGCTCGATCCTCGAGGTGCTGCGCGACGCGAACGTGCGCGTGCCGAGTTCGTGCGAAAGCGGCACCTGCGGCTCGTGCAAGACAGCCTTGTGCTCAGGGGAGGCGGATCATCGGGATCTCGTGCTGCGCGACGACGAGAAAGAAACGCAGATCATGGTCTGCGTGTCGCGCGCCAGATCGGCGGAGCTGGTTCTCGATCTTTGAGTTCGCAAAGGCGGGCGCGAGTGCATCGATCGCGAAAGCAAAAAAAGCGTCGAGCACGATGCTGGGCTTTCGTGCCGCAGTACGACCACCCATGGTTTTGCTCACCGGGCGGCATGCCGAAACAGCAGGAGTAATTGAACATGACCGACCAAACTGCTCCCCGAACGCCACCGGCAAGAGACACCGGTGCCCCGGCTCCGCTCAGCGACAACAGCCTTGTCTGGAGCGACGCTCGACTACTCGGCTTCACGCCGATGGACGACGTTCACAAGGAGTTCTATACAGCCGCGCTGCGGCTGGTGACGTGCACGGACACGACGGCCGCAACAGCGCTAGACCAGTTCGAACAGCATGCAGTTAGCCATTTCGAGCAGGAAGACGAGTGGATGCGAGCGACGAACTTCCCGCCGCGCAACTGCCACATCGAAGAACATGCGGCAGTGCTGAAGTCGGTCTGTGATGTGAAGACCGCGGTCGCAGAAGGACGGGCCGGCGCGCAACTCGCACGAGATCTGGGCCTGCGCCTTTTCGAGTGGTTTCCCGGTCACGCGGACTACCTGGACTCGGCGCTGGCAGCATGGATGACGAAGCAGACGATGGGCGGCAAGCCTGTCGTGTTCAGGCGATCTCTTTCAAATCTGATCGATACGGATTCCCCGGCGGCCGATCATTAAATCCCGGTAGCAGTCGTCGGCCATGCGAGGTCGCTACCACCGAATACGGACGCCGCCAATTCCGCCGACGCCGTGATCCGTCTGCCCGCCAAGTTTCGTGACGTAGCTTACCGACAGATAAGTGGCAATATTCTTTGTCCACTTTGTTGTTACGCCACCGCGCAGTTCGAGCGACGTACTGCCAAGCGACGTGGCGAGGTTCGTGCCGTCGAACGCCACGTTTGAGGTCGCCGTAAAGTTATGCCAGACATCGGCACTGATGAACGATTGCCACGGCATACCGTGGATGAGCGTGTTGTTCTCCAGTCTTAGCCCCAGGCGGCCGGTGAACGCGTCGAAATTGCGATAGTCGATCGACGAATACTGGTCGGCGGTATTGTCGAAGTTGATGTGCTGCCAGACAATCTGCCCCTGCGGTTCGAGGGCCCAGCTATCGTTGAGGCGGAACGGAATACCGCTTTCGAGCGACACTGCAAACGCATTGCCGTCAGTTCCCGCACCTGTTCCCATATTCGATTCGGCATTCCCCTTGAGCCGCGTGTACATCGCCACGGCATCCAGGTACCAGCGGTTCGGCCCCATGTGGGTCCAGTAAAGACCGAGACTGTCTCCCTGGAGATCGAGGGTGCCTGAGCGGTTGCCTTCGATTGCCAGCGTGTTGCCGTACACCGTCCCATGCGTCTCGGTGTGCGCGTAGAACAGGCCCGCGCGATCCTCGTTGCCCCGGTCGTCGTGGCGGGTGTACGCATCGGTACCCACCTGCACTCCCCACATGTTGCTGCTGATCTGCGGGGACAACTGGTAGCCGATGCCGGAGATCGTTGAACGCCATCGCTGGTCACGTCCGTCGCCCAGTGCCCGTACCCATACACTGCCGGGATTTCCATAGCCATCCAGCAGAGCCTGATCGCCGCGGCGTTCGTGGAACGTGCCGATGGTGTCCAGACCCATCTGCTGCGCTATGCCGGGCATGAGGACGTAACCCGGGATTTCGGGGCGAATCAGCGGTGTGACGGGCGGCGATGCGTTCTCCACTGGTGGAGTGCCGGCAGGCGGCTGCCCGCTGCCCGGAGGTGTTTCCCCTGGCGGAGTGGTCTGCCCCGGAGGAGTGGTCTGCCCCGGTGGCGTTGTTTGTCCCGGCGAGGTTGTTTGCTCAGGCGGGGGCGTCTGTCCAGGCGGGGGCGTCCCCCCCGGCGGCGACACCGGCGGCGGATCAATGGGCGGTGGAGCGGGCGGCGGCGGCGCCGGCAGCGGGGGCGTCGGAATGGCTGGCGCCGACGGCAGCGGAGCCGGCAGCGTGGTTACCGGGGACGGCGGCGCGGGCGCAGGCAGAAGCGGCACGGCAGGAACGGCCGGAACCGGCGCAGGCAATGTGACAGCGGGGACCGGTGGGGGCGGCGGGGCCGGCGCCGGCAACGTCGTTATTGGCACCGCCGGATTTGGTACGCTCGAACGGAGGAACCAGTCGTTGTCATTGGCGGCGTTGGCGGTCACGCCGCCACGAAACAGCTGATATTCGTATGCGCCGGCCGCCACGCGGCTACCGAGCGTAAACGCGCCGGACGTTGTTGCAGCGCCGTCAACAGCGTCCACCACCCGGATACCATCGCTCGTGGTCATGGCGCCGAGACCGTTCAGATTGGTTACGTTCAGCGTCGTTGATCCCGACGCTGTCGGCACGGCTGTCGCCGTCGAATTCTTCTGGATGACGAGCTGATCGGACGGTGAGTTGTCGGTACCGAGCACCGTTTGCAGGTTGAGATTCCCGTTCTGCCCGGTGTAGTTGCCGTAAATCACGAACCGGTCGGTTGCCGTCGCCGGACCGTTGGTCAGGTCGATAGTCCCCGCGTTGGCGACGCTGACAAGCGCGCTCGGGTTCCACGGCCGGACGGATTGTGTGCCGTTCCCTGAAAATACGGTGCTGCTGCCGTCGATGGAAAGCGTGCCCGTTCCCGTTCCAGCGTCACCGAGGGTCAGCGCGGCGTAGTTCTTGAACGTCAGTTGCGAATGAAAGTTGAGCGCGATGCTTTCCCACTGGGTGAGTTGGGACACGTCGAGGCCGTCATTACCATTTTGCGAGTTTTGAAAAACGAGGCGGTCGGTGCCTGGTCCACCATCGACAAGCAGTCCAGGGACCAAGTTGGCCGAAGTCAGATTGGTGAGCAACGCATAGTCGTTACCGTCGCCCATCCGGACACCCGCCACGATCTTGCCGCCTTGCCAGGCGAGGGTGTCATTGCCTGCGCCTGCCTGAAAGTCCGAACTGATCGTGCCGCCAAATATGACCGCGAGATCGTTGCCGTCGCCGAGGTTGACCGTACAGCAGATGGTGCCGCCGAACATGGCGAATATGTCGTTGCCGCCGCCCATGTTGACGGCGCCATTGGTCTGCGCCCGGTTGGCAAACAGGTCGTTACCGGCCCCGAGATTGACGGCGCCGTTGATTACGCCGGCGTTGTCGATGCTGTTGTACGCGTTGCCAGTGCTGTTGACGCCATTGATGACGCCGTTGACCCGGTTGGTGATCGTGTTGTCGTACTGGTTGGACGCCGTATGCCCGTTGGAGAACGCAAGCCCCTGATTGAACAGCCCGTCGTTGTCGACGGTGTTGGTGGGTCCGGAGAGCGTTAGCTGGTTGATCGCCGCGCCCGTCCGGTTGATGACCGTGTTCGACGTCGTCGCATTCAGTGTGACGGAAGTGTTGAGCACACCGGAGTTGTCGACCTGGTTCGTGGCGCCCGACATGGTTACGTTGTTGACCGAGCGCCCGGCGCGGACAATCAGGTTGTTGGACCCGGTCCCTGTAACCGACAGGGCGGTTCCGCCAAACGTACCGTTCTGGTCGAACGTGAAATCGCCATTGCGGGTGACAGTAATGTTGCCGTTGATCTGGCCGTTGTTCTGGAAGCTGAGCGTCGTCAGGTTGTCGATGACCACTGGCCCGTTGATTGTTGCGCCAGGCTGAACGGTGACAGTCACGTTCGGCCCCGGGGGCGGCGGAGGCACGATGGTCAGGCCGGTGGAACTGCCCGAACAGCTCACCGTGCTGGCGTCGGTGGCCGCGCATTGCGCAAACGCCTGCTTGCCGGGCAGTAAAAGGAGAACAACGACCAGTATGGCCGCGACTCCCCAAACACATTGCTGTTGTGGTGAATTACCGTCAATCGCCCAGTACGTCATGAGTTCACCGCCTCCGTACACGCAGCTTGCAGGAAAACACCTACGTCATCTTGGTCCCATGCATGTTCTGTGACGACGACCACTATAGGTGAGGCGGAAAGTGATTACAAAGTGTTGCGAATCGTTGCCGCCGCCGGGCGCGCGCAAACATCTTTCAATTGCCGCTTCGGCGCTGAAAACGGCCGTTCATGGGCTGTCGGTGCCTGTCGCTTTGGCCGCCCCTGCCCGCCGGTGTGGACCGCCATCGATCGTTCCGCATCGGACCGTAGCCGCCCCTCCCGGCCATGCGTTACGCTGACCGACCAGGGCCGTTTCCCGAGGTAGCACAGGCATTCCCGCGCGCTCTTGATCAGTCGCGCGAGCAACTGCTCAAACACTCGTCGGCGTTGTGAGCGCAGTGGTGCCGATATGTTTTTCCTCTACGTGAGCGCACAAGCCAATGGTCGGGAAGCCGTACCTTGCGTCAATGCGGATGCGTCGGAATAGGCTTTGGACGGGGTTGAAGCCAGGCGCGCCGAGTGGCCCTCCAGCAATTCGTCTTCGCGGACGACTGCGCTCCCTTGCTGGCTTCAGCGCCGATCACGCCGGTTAGCCGCCGCACGGTTTCGTGCAACGCCCGCCAAGCGCTGCGCCACCAGGGTGCGCCGCGTCCGCCCCCGCACTGCCGCGGTGCGCCACGCGGTGCGCGCCGCGCGTTCCCTCGGTGCGCCGACATCCCCTTCCAGCAAGGCTTCGCGCCCGGCGCGGAAACTGGCACATAGCTTGCTGAATCACCATGCGCAGCTATGGCGCGCAACGCACCGGAGGGCAGCATGCCGCCCTCCAGTCCGGCGCGCAGACGCCGGGCTCGACCACAAAGAACCGATCAACCGTCGAAGACTGCATGCCGACGATCACCGAATCCCCATGCTGCGCGTATTGCTCGTAACCGACACCGACAAACCCATCGGCGACCTGCGCGACGCGCTCGCGAAGCTCGGCTACGGCATGCTCGCCGAGCCTGCCACGCCGCAGGCGCTGCATCGCGTGGTCGAGCGCGAGCGGCCGGACGTCATCATCATCGACACCGAATCACCCTCGCGCGACACGCTCGAACAGCTCGCGGTGATGAACGCGACCGCGCCGCGCCCCGTGCTCATGTTCAGCCACGACGCCAACCAGCAGTTGATCCGCTCGGCCGTCAACGCAGGCGTGACCGCTTATCTCGTGGAAGGGCTCGCGAGCGAACGCATCGCGCCGATTCTCGAAGTCGCGCTCGCGCGCTTCGCACAGGAGGCGCAGTTGCGCGAGCGCCTCACGCAGGCCGAAAACGAACTGGCCGAGCGCAAGCTGATCGACCGCGCGAAGCGCCTGCTGATGGAGCAGCAGAAGATGACCGAGCCCGCCGCCTACGCGGCGCTGCGCAAGCGCGCGATGAACCAGAGCCTGAAGCTCGCCGAGGTCGCCCGCCAGATCGTCGCGGCCAGCGCTGCCGAGGAGCGAAACGAATGAGCACGAACGATGCGCCGAACATGAACACCGCCACTTTCGCCGCGCCCGAGAAGACCCATCTGAAGATCGGCTTCGTGCCGCTCGCCGACGCCGCGCCGCTCGTCGCCGCGAAGCTGCTCGAATTCGGCCATGCGCACGGGCTCACGCTCGAACTCTCGCGCCAGCCCTCGTGGGCCGCGCTGCGCGACAAGCTGCTTGCCGGCGAGCTGGACGCCGCACATTCGCTCTACGGGCTCGTCTATGGCGTGCAGCTCGGCCTCGGAGGCCCGCAAACCGACATGGCCGTGCTGATGGTGCTCAACCGCAACGGCCAGGCGATTTCGCTCTCGAACCGTCTCGCCGATGCGCTCGCGAAGCACGGCACGCTGCCGCGCGCGCTCGCGACGCTGGATCGCAAGCCCGTGTTCGCGCAGACGTTTCCCACCGGCACGCACGCGATGTGGCTGTACTACTGGCTCGCCTCGCAAGGCGTGCATCCGTTGCATGACATCGAGAGCGTGGTCATTCCGCCGCCGCAAATGGTGGCCGCGCTCGCCGAAGACCGCCTCGACGGCCTGTGCGCAGGCGAGCCGTGGCCGGGACTCGCCCAGCAGCGCGGCGTGGGACGCACGATCGTCCGCAGCGGCGAAATCTGGCCCGATCATCCAGAGAAGGTGCTCGCGTGCCGACGCGATTTCGTGTCGCGCTATCCGCAGACGGCGCGCGCGCTCGTGCAGACGATGCTCGAAGCGTGCCGCTGGCTCGACGGCGAGGGCAATCGCCGGGAGATCGCCCAGTGGCTCGCGCGGCCGGAAATGCTGGGCGTCGATGCCGGATTGATCGCCGCGTGCCTCGAAGCCGAAGCCGGTCCGGGCGCGCCGGGCATGAAGTTCTTCGAGGAAGGCGCGGTGAACTATCCGCGAGCGTCGGAGGGCGTGTGGTTTCTTACGCAGTTCGAACGATGGGGCATGCTCGCGCGCCGCGACGACTATCGCGAGATTGCACAGGGGCTGAACCAGACGGCGTCATATCGCGAAGCGGCGGAAGCGATGGGGATAGCCGTGCCGGGCGAGGCGCCCAGCGCGCCGTTCGTCGATGGCCGCATCTGGGACGGGCAGGACGTGGCGGGGTATCTGGAAGGGTTCGCCATCAAGGCGTAGCCTGGCGCCGCTCGCGCGTGCGGCCGGCGCAGGCGGGCCAGGCTGCGTGCGTCATCGCTATTGGCGGTGCAGCGCAGCCGGCCCCGCTCAGCGCGTTACTTCACGACGACCTGCGTATGCCCGACCACAGGCGGCTTTTCGAAATACGGGCCGACGAGGCGCCGCCACTCCTGGAAGTCCGCCGACTCGCGAAAGTGCACCATGTGGTCCTCGACGGTATCCCACTGCACCACGAGCACATACTGGTTCGGCTCTTCCACGCCGCGCTGCAGCTCCACGCCGCGGCAGCCGCGCGCGCGGTGAAATAGCGGCAGCGCCTGCGCAACGCCCGCTTCGAATTCGGCGTTCTTGCCCACGCTCACCGTGATATGCGCCATTTCGTAGACCATCCTGTTCTCCTTGTGATTCGCTTCGATCCGTCAATGCGTTCAGTTCATGTTCAGGCGTTCGACCACCTCGTCCGCGATCGCGAGCGAAGCCGTCAGCCCTGGTGACTCGATGCCGTAGAGGTTCACGAGCCCGCTCACGCCGTGCCCGCGCGCGTCCTGGATCATGAAGTCGCCGTCGCCATGCCCGTCGCCGCGCCTGCCGCCGGCGGCAAGCTTCGGGCGGATGCCAGCATAACCCGGTTGCAGCGCGCCGTCAGGCAGTGCGGGCCAGTAACGGCGAATTGCCTCGTAAAATGTCGCCGCGCGGCCCGGGTCGACGGTGTAATCGATCGTGTCGATCCATTCCACGTCGGGACCGAAGCGCGCCTGGCGTCCGAGGTCGATCGTCAGATGCACGCCCAGCCCGCCCTCTTCGGGAACCGGATAGATGAGCCGCGCAAACGGCGCCGCGCCGGCCAGCGAATAGTAATTGCCCTTCGCATAGCGGCCCGGCGCGATCGACTCCGAGGGCACGCCCTCGATCGATGCCGCCACCTGCTGCGCATAGAGGCCTGCGCTGTTCACCACGCGCTTTGCGAGCAGTTCCATCGGTTCGTCGCCGCCGACCTCGAGCAGCGTCGGTTCACCCGGCCTCACCGCGCCGCCCGTGACCGGCGAGCGCAACGCGAGCATGCCGCCCGCCGCTTCGAAGTCGCCCTGCAGCGCGAGCATCAAGCCGTGGCTGTCGACAATGCCCGTGGACGGCGATTCGAGCGCGGCCACGCAATCGAGCGCCGGCTCCTTTGCGCGCGCCTCGTCGCGCTCCAGCCAGCGCAGGTCGTCCACGCCGTTGGCCGCCGCCGCGGCGCCAATGGCCCGCAGCGCGTCGAGCTGACCTTCGTGCGTCGCGACGATGAGCTTGCCGCAACGGCTGTATTCCACGCCCTTCTCTTCGCAGCAGGCGTAAAGCTTGTGCTTGCCTTGCACGCACAGGCGCGCCTTCAGCGAGCCCTGCGGATAGTAGATGCCCGCGTGAATCACTTCGCTGTTGCGCGAACTCGTGCCCGTGCCAATGGCGTTCTCCGCCTCGACGAGGACGGTCTCCCAGCCCTGCTGCGCACACGCGCGCGCAACCGCGAGACCGACCACGCCGGCACCGATCACGACGCAATCCACCGTGTCCGTCATGAAACTTCCTTTCTCGTCACGCGAGTCCTGTTTCGATTGCCGCTATTTTGCCCAATTCGCGTGCCTTGCGTGCCATGGTCGCGAGCCGGGCCGGCGTGAACAACCGCAGCGGTCGTACGGAGAGAAAAGCGGTCCGGCGGGCCAGCGGCCTTCATGCGGCAGCATGAGCGAAAGCGGCGAGTTGCAGCCGTGGCCGAGCGGCTTGTCCTGAAGACCGTGAGGTCGAACCCGTCGTTCATGGACGGCCCGGCAGGATGGATCGCGAGATCGCGGTAGCTGGCGATGTCAGGCAGTGGAAGTTTGCCTGCGCCTCCGTCGGCGAATTCGCGTTGCGCCGCATGCCATGCCGATTGTCGGCACGTGCGGGTAGCCGATGCCGCTCATTATTCCCGCCATGATTTCGCCGTCTGCTGCCGGCCATGCGGCGCGCGCGCACCGCATGGCCGGATACGTCCTCGGCACCCTCGATTCCTCAATTGGGATACGAAATGACAGAAATGCCGTTCCGGCCGCGGGTAAGAGTTAAACCGACGATTTTCGTTTTCCCTCGTAAATCGCGGGCTTCCATGCTCGTTTCGCTAGCGGGCCGATCCCTCAAGCCCGTGGGCCGCAACGGTTTTTGGTATCCTGAATCCTCGTTGCAAGAGGCGCGGGAAATCCGCCTCGGCAGTCCTCTCATAAACGAAACAGATATCGAAGAACAAGCTCGCAAGGCCGCGCGCTGCCGGGCGCGCTTGCACCAACTGCAATTCACGCATGACATGAACGGAACGACCCAGCAAACCATCGTGCAGGCGCTACGCACGCGCATCCTCTCCGGCGAGCTCGCGCCCGGCGAGCGGCTCGTCGAGGCGCAGCTCGCCGGACGCCTCGGCATTTCGCGCACGCCGCTGCGCTATGCGTTGAGCGTGCTCGCCACCGAAGGCCTCGTCGAGCGTTCGGGCGCACGCGGCTATGTCGTGCGGCGCTTTTCCGTGACCGACGTGCTCAACGCCATCGACGTGCGCGGCGTGCTCGAAGGGCTCGCGGCGCGCTCGGTGGCCGAACGCGGCGTGGATGCGGCGCTTGTGCGCGCGCTCGAAGATTGCCTGCGCGAAGGCGACGCGATCTTCGCGGACGGCGCGCTCGACAGCGAAGCGCAGACGCGCTACGCGGCGATGAACGGCCGCTTCCACGCACTGATCGTGGAAGCAGCGCACAATCTCGCGGTGAGCGCGGCGCTCGGGCTCAACGACAAGATTCCGTTCGTTTCGCCGGGCACGGTGGTGTTCGACAAGTCCGCGCAAGAGCGCCAGTCCACGATGCTTTCGTACGCGCACCGCCAGCATCACGCTATCGTCGGCGCGCTCGTGAACGGCGAGGGTGCGCGCGTCGAGGCGCTGATGAAAGAGCACACCCATATTTCCAAGGAAAGCCTCAATCTCTCGGTCGACCGCCTGCCTCTGATCGCACGCGCCGCATGAGACACGGCAGGATCCCACCCCAGAACGAGATCATCGAGCCGTGAGCCAGCCCGAACTCCTGAACCTCGCGCATCTGCGCGCTTTCCGCCTCGTTGCCGATACCGGCAGCGCGACGCGCGCCGCTTCGGCGCTTTATCGCGCGCAATCGGCCGTCACGCGCTCGGTGCAGGAACTGGAGACGGCGCTCGGCTCGCCGCTCTTCGAGCGCAAGCCTTCGGGCATGCTGCTCACGGCCGCCGGCCGCGCGGTGCTCGAACGTTGCGGGCGCATTTTCAGCGAACTCGAAGACCTCGCCCAGTGGTGCGCCGCGCGCCAGGCGCGCCGCCGTACGCTGAGCGAAGGCGCGCTGCCCGCCTACCTCCTCAACACGCGGCGGCTGCAACTCCTGGTCGCGCTCGCGCGGCACCGCCACATGCCGAGCACGGCCCATGCGTTCGGCATCAGCCAGCCCGCGGTGAGCAGCGCCATGCGCGTGCTCGAAAGCGGTTCGGGCGTGACGCTCTTTCATCGCGGGCCGCGCGGCGTGCTGCTCACGGCCGAGGGCGAAACCTTCGTGCTGCACGTGCGGCGCGCGCTCAACGAACTGCGCCACGTGCCCGACGACATCGCGGCGCTGCGCGGCAACATCCAGGGCGCGGTGACGGTGGGAGCGCTGCCGCTGGGACGCACGTTGATTCTGCCGGCCGCCATCGCGCGCCTTTGCGCGCAGCATCCGGGCGTGCGCGTCGTGACAGACGAAAGCGCCTACGAACTGCTGGTGGCCGGCCTGCGCGCGGGCGACGTCGACTTCGTGCTCGGCGCGCTGCGCGAAAACGACACGGCCAGCGGCCTCGCCAGCGAACGGCTGATGTCCGAGGACATGGTCGTGCTCGCGCGGCGCGATCATCCGCTGGCGAACCGGCATGGCCTCACGCTGCACGACCTGCGCGACGCCCGGTGGATTCTTTCGCGCGCGCATTCGCCGTCGCGCGGGCTGCTCGAAGCGCAGTTCCGGCGCGTGAAGCTCAAGCCGCCCATGCCCATCGTCGAAACCGCCGATCTCGCCGTGATTCGCGGCCTGCTGCTCGGCACGGACATGATCACGGCGCTTTGCGCGCAGCAACTGCACTATGAAATCGAGTCGCACCAGCTCGCGATTCTCGACGTGCCGTTGCAGCACACGCGCCGCGATATCGGCCTCACGCTGCGCGCGCAGGGCTCGCCCTCGCCTGCGGCTCGCGCGCTGATCGACGCGATCCGTCTTGCGGTGATGGACATGGCGCCGGCCGCGCGCGTGGTGGAAGGACGGCGCGCAGGTTGAGCGGGGGCGCCGCATAGAAGCGAAACGAGCACCGCCCGCGCGCCAGACGCAATCCGCGCTGCGCGCACTCGCCACGGCAGCGATTTTTCAGTCATTTCCGGTCCACCATACGTCGATCGTCACGATGCCCCATCGCAGGTTTGCGCACATTGCGCGAACCTGAGAAAGGACTGCGCGAGCGCATCGAATCTGCTTATTGACGGGCACTGGCGCGAATTCGGGAGCGCCGTGCGAACCGGTCGGCCAACGCGTTGGTTGAGCGCGCAACATGGCGAAAGTGCTAGCCACAGCCGACTCGCCTATCCCCCTCCCTACCCCCCAACGAATCGGGCTTTCGTTGCGTCTGCATCGGCTTCGTGAGACCGAAGTTGTTGCGTAAACGCTGAATACACTCATTCGCGGTGATCGAATAAATAACAATCATTCTCATTTGTAATACAATCCGCATACTTTTGCCGGAGCCGACGGAGTACGCCCTGACGCACCCGTCCAGCCGACGAGCAAAACCATTCGCCCAGGGGCCTCGGGGCATCACAGGCACCAAGGGCGCCCGCGCCACTATCGCTTCGAACTTTTTATGTCCGCACCCCGTTTTCACGCGCCTTTCAATCCGCCTTCGACCTTTTCGACGTCCCGCGCCGCCATCGTCGCGGCCATCACCGCCTTCAGCCTGCCAGCCGCGGCGTTCGCGCAGGCGGCCGCGACATCGACCGCCGCAACCGGCGACGCCGACAACGCCACGTTACCCGCGGTGAAGGTGCAAGCGGCACAGGAACCGCTGCCGGGCGACCTGCAGCCGACCTTCGGCGGCGGCCACGTGGCGCGCGGCGGCGACTTCGGCGTGCTCGGCTCGCAGAAGAACATCGACATGCCGTTCAGCATGACGACCTACACCGCGAAGCTGATAGAAGACCAGCAGGCGCGCACCATCGGCGACGTGCTCTCCAACGACCCCGCCGTGCGCACGGCCTACGGCTACGGCAACTTTCAGGAGATCTACGTCATTCGCGGCTTCACGCTCGACAGCGACGACATCTCGCTGAACGGCCTCTACGGCATCACGCCGCGCCAGCTCGTCGAGACGGCCGCGCTCGAGCGCGTGGACATCTTCAAGGGCGCGAGCGCGTTCGTGAATGGTACGTCGCCCAACGGCAGCGCGATCGGCGGCAGCGTGAACCTGCAGCTCAAACGCGCCGACGACAAGCCGCTCACGCGCGTGACGCTCGAAGGCAGCGCGTCGGGCGAGTTCGGCACGCATATCGACGTCGGCCGCCGCTTCGGCGAGAACGACCAGTTCGGCATTCGCGTGAATCAGTCGAACCGCGACGGCGAAACGAGCATCGACGACGAAATGCGCCGCAACAACCAGACGGCCGTGACGCTCGACTGGCGCGGCGAGAAGCTGCGCCTCGAAGGCGACTTTCTTTACCAGCGCCAGCACGTCTCGGACGGCCGTCCGGTCGTCTACGTCTCGGGCGACGAGATCCCGGCCGTGCCTTCGGCCACCCATAACTATGCGCAAACCTGGTCTTATAGCGACGCGGAAGACACGGTCGGCATCCTGCGCGCCGAGTACGACTTCCTGCCCGGCTGGACGGCCTACGTGACGGGCGGCGTGCGCCACACGAACGAGCACGGCGAATACTTCTCGCCCTATTACACCGACCCTGCGAACACCTCCGGCTCGCGGCTCGGCGTGGTGCGCAAGGAAGGCGCGACGTCGGCGGAAGCCGGCGTGCGCGGCCGCTTCGACACGGGCCCGGTGAGCCACTTCGTGACCGCGGGCGCCTCGATCGTGCGCGTGGAGACGCAATCGGGCTGGACCTACGGCGGTCCGTTCGCGACCGATCTCTACGACACGGCGCAGGTGCCGTATCCGCCGACGAACTCCTCCGCCGGCACGAACGGCAACCCGCCGATCACGGCGCTGAACCTGCTGCGAAGCGTCTCGGCATCGGACACGCTCGGCTTCTTCCACGACCGCGTGCTGTTCACGGTGGGCGTGCGTCATCAGGAAATTCTCTCGAACGGCTACTCGTCCTCGACGCTGCTGCAGACCTCGAACTACAACGACTCGATCACGACGCCGCTTTTCGGCCTCGTCGTCAAGCCTTGGGAAAACGTGTCGATCTACGCGAACCGTAGCGAGTCGCTTTCGGCGGGCGGCATTGCCCCGCAGAACACGCTGAACTACGGCGATCAGCTCGCGCCCGAGCGCACGAAGCAGTACGAAGTGGGCGCCAAGTACGACAACGGCAGGTACGGTGCGCAGCTCGCGCTGTTCCAGCTCGAAAAGCCGCAGACCTACACCAATACTGCGCGCGTGTTCGTGGCCAATGGCAACGAGCGGCATCGCGGCGTGGAGGCGTCGGTGTTCGGCGAGGTGTACAAGGGCGTGCGTCTGATTGCGGGCGCAACTTACCTCAACGCCGAGCAGCGCGGCACCGATGGCGGCGCGACCGACGGCAAGAAGCCGGTGGGCGTGCCGAGCTTCCTCGTCAACCTGGGCGCCGAATACGACGTGCCCTGGGTGCAGGGCCTCACGCTCTCCGCGCGCTGGACCCACACGGGTCCGCAGTATTTCGACGCCGCCAATACCATGTCGATCCAGGCGTGGGACACCGTCGATCTCGGCGCGCGCTACTCGACGAGCGTGTTCGGCCGTCCCACCACGTTCCGCGCCAATGTGTACAACCTCGCGAACAAGGCTTACTGGTCGTCGACCAATGGCGGTTATCTAACGATGGGCGCGCCACGCACGGTGTTGTTCTCGATGACGACGGACTTCTGAGCGGTCGTCGTCCGCGCGTAGCGACGCGAACAAAGGGCCCGGCGGATGAACTGCCTGGCCCTTTCGTTGCTGGCCGGTATGCGCAAGGCGTCGATTCCTTCGCGGCCCGCCACCGTAAGACGCAAACCCATCCCACGCTTTGCTGCGCACGGCGCGCGATCGAATACCGGCGAATGATGCGGCATCCTTATCATCCTGACGGTGCGCGCAACAAAACCCGCGTGCCGCATGCAAATGTCACATCGACCGCCAGCCCGTCATCCTCGCAGATTACGCGAGGCGCATAAACGCGCGCACCCATAGGGCGCGGTCCTTGTCTGTCCGCTAAACTCATTCCACATCGAGGCGGTTTCGAGAGATAACGGCTGGCGGAGCAAGTCCGCCTATATCCCTGGTAGATGCCTTTACTGGATAAAGGCGGGCACCGCGAAGATAAAGGGCTGTTCCGATGCGACTAACCGTTCAAATTGGGCTCGGCGCACTCGTCGCCGGATTACTGGTGGGATCGAGCCTTTTCGCGGCGGACAAGTCGGCCGTTGCGGCCACGCTCGCGGCGAAGACGGCGAGGGCAGCGGCCAACGCCGGCGCCGCGTCTGGGCCAGGCGCGGCTTCCGCGGCCGTCGCCGGACCGCCTGTCATCCAGACCGCGCCCGGCGCCGTGCTGCCCGAGGCCGCGGCGCCCGCGCCGCTCGGGCAGCCGCGCTCGCGCACGTTCACGCTGCGCCAGATGGGTGTGTACGGGCCGATCGCGCTGCGCGGCCTCGATCCCACCGCCAGCATGAACGTCGACGTCCGCACCGACGAAGTCGTGACCGGCGCCAGGCTCAAGCTCGTCTACACCTACTCGCCGTCGCTCGTCTGGGCGCTTTCGCATCTGAAAGTGTTCGTGAACGGCGAAGTCGTCGCGACCATTCCACTCGTCAAGGAAACGGCAGGGCAACTCGTCACGAGCGAGATCGATCTCGACCCGCGCCTTTTCACGGACTTCAACCGCATCACCGTGCAGATGATCGCGCACTACACGCTCGACCACTGCGAGGACGCCTATCATTCGAGCCTCTGGGCCGACGTGAGTCCCGAAACGTCGCTCAAGCTCGACACGGCGGGCATCGTGCTGCCCGACGACCTCGCGCTGCTGCCCGTGCCGTTCTTCGACCGCCACGACAACCGCCTCGTGCGCGTGCCCTTCGTGCTGGCCGCCAACGCGGGCGTGCCCGTGCTGCGCGCGGCCGGCATGGTGTCGTCGTGGCTTGGCGCGCTGGCGAGCTATCGCGGTGCGCGCTTCCCGGTCACGCGCACCGCGCCGCCCGACGCCAACGCCATCGCGCTCGCGTTGCCGAACCAGGTGCCCGAAGGGCTCAAGCTGGCGGAAATCAAGGGCCCCACGATCTCGGTCATGCCGAACCCGGCCGCCGATCCTCAGTCGGGCCGCAAGCTCCTCGTGCTCGCGGGCCGCACGCCCGAAGAACTGCAGAAGGCCGCCTACGCGCTCGTGCTCGGCCAGGCCGGCATGACGGGCAGCAGCGTGATGGTGCAGTCGGTCGATCCCGGCCCGGCCCGCAAGCCCTATGACGCGCCGAACTGGGTGCCCACCGACCGGCCGGTGCTGTTCCGCGAACTCGTGAGCGACCCGCAGCAGTTGCAGGTATCGGGCTACAACCCGCCCGCGATCCGCGTGAACCTGCGCGTGCCCGCCGATCTCTACGCCTGGGCGCGCGGCAACGTGCCGCTCGACATCCGCTACCGCTACACGGCGCCTTCGGCGTGGAACGATTCCGTGCTCAACGTGAGCATCAACGACCAGCTCGTGCGCTCGCAGCATTTGCGGCCCGTCACGCGCGCGTCCGACGAGGCGCGCATCAACGTGCCGCTGCTTTCTGGCCCCGATACGCGCGCCTCGACCAATCTGGAGATTCCCGCGTTCCGCGTGGGCAGCGACAACCAGTTCCAGTTCCAGTTTCATATCGATTCGCAGAAGACGGGCCTGTGCACCTCCACGGCCGCCGACGTCGCGCGTGCGGCCGTCGACCCCGACTCCGTGATCGACTTCAGCGGCTTCGCGCACTACACGGCGCTGCCGAACCTCGCCTACTTCGCGAACAGCGGCTATCCGTTCACGCGCATGGCCGACCTCTCGGAGACGGCCATCGTGATTCCTGACGCGCCCGACGCGAAAGACCAGGAAGCCGTGCTCACGATGCTCGGCCACATGGGTCAATGGACGGGCCTGCCCTCGCTGCGCGTGACGATCGTGCCCGCAAGCGAGGTGGACAGCGTGCGCGAGCGCGACCTGCTCGTGATCGGCTCGGGCTCGGGCGCGCAACTGCTCGCGAAGTGGGGCAAGGATCTGCCGCTCCTGATCGCGCGCGGCAAGACCGAAGTGACGACGCGCGACCAGCGAAGCGGCTGGCCCGGCTGGCTCGGCGGCATCGAGGATCAGGATTCGACGCCGTCGGGTCGCTCGATCGTCACGCTCGGCGGCCCGATGGCCGCACTGATCGCCTTCGAGTCGCCGCTCAGGAGCGGCAAGAGCGTGGTGGCGCTCGCCACCACCTCGTCGGCGCAGCTTGGCGACGTGCTCGACGCGCTCCAGGACGGCGGCAAGATCTCGCAGATGCACGGCGACCTCACGCTCGTGCGCCAGGGCCAGGTGGAGGGGCTGCGCGTGGGCGCGCGCTACTTCGTCGGCGACCTGCCGTGGTATGCGCGAGCGTGGGTGCACATCTCGCGCTACCCCTCGCTGATGGCGCTCGCGGGCATACTCGCCGGCCTGATCGTCGCGCTCACGGTGTTCTGGGCGCTGGGCCGCATGGCCTCCCGCCGCAGCGGGACCTGACGATGCGTCCGGGCCTGGCCTCGCTCGCGCCCGTTCTGGCGCCACGCCTCGCGCGCTGGCTCGCGGCCGGTGCGCTCGCATGCGCGCCGCTGGCCCTGCTGCCGCCGGCCGGCGCGGCACGGGCGGCCGCGCCCGGCACCGCCACCGCCTGCGCGTGGCCCGCATGGAGCGCGTTTCGCAGCACCCTGCTGAGCGCGGACGGGCGCGTGATCGACGCGAGCACGCCGCGCCAGGTGACCGTCTCCGAAGGGCAGTCCTACGCGCTCTTCTTCGCGCTCGTCGCGAATGACCGCGCGAGCTTCGAGAAAGTCCTCGCGTGGACCGAGAACAATCTCGCGCAGGGCGATCTCGCCTCGCATCTGCCCGCGTGGGTCTGGGGGCGGCGCGACATCGGCGAGGACGGAAAGCCGGTCGCGGCTGCGGCGGCGTCTGGGAGTTCGGGGGCGTCGGCCGCCGCCGCAGCGGGCGCCGCGCAGGCCGGCGAGCCGCAGTGGGGCGTGATCGACGGCAACTCCGCCAGCGACGCCGACCTCTGGATCGCCTACACGCTGCTCGAAGCGGGACGTCTATGGAACGAGCGGCGCTATACGGCGCTCGGGACCGTGATGGCGCGCAACATCGTGCGCGAGGAAACCGCCGTGCTGCCGGGCCTCGGGCGCACGGTGCTGCCGGGGCCGGTCGGCTTCACGATCGGCAAGGACGGCTGGCGCCTGAATCCGAGCTACGTGCCGCTGCAGGTGATGCGCCGCTTCTTGCTCGATCAGCCGCAGTCGAGCGAATGGAAGGCGCTGCTTGTCTCGTCGACGCGGCTCGTCAACGACACCGCGCCCAAGGGCTACTCGCCCGACTGGGTCGAATACCACGCGAGCGGCGGTTTCGCGCCCGACGCGCAAACCCAGGCCGAAAGCGCCTACAACGCGATCCGCGTGTACCTGTGGGCAGGCATGCTCGCCAGTGACGACCCGCTGCGCGCCGGCACGCTGACCACCTTCAGGCCGCTCGCGGACTTTGTCGGCGCACGCGGGTTTGCGCCCGAACGCGTCGATACGCGCACCGGCACCCCCGGGCCGAACGCGGGCAACGGCGGTTTTTCCGCAGCCGTTGCGCCGTATCTGGCCGCGCTCGGCCGCGCCGATCTCGCGAGCACCCAGGTCCAGAGAAGCCGCACGCTCGCACAGCAGTCGCCGCCCGGCTACTACAGCAGCGTGCTGATGCTCTTCGGCCTCGGCTATCTCGACGGGTTCTACCGTTTCGACGCGCAAGGCCGCGTCGCCCCAGCATGGACGAGCGCATGCCCCACGCCGCGCTGAACGCCCCCGCGCACGCCGGCGCCGTCCGTGGGCGCAGCGCGCGCCGCGCGGCGCGGCGCGCGGGCGCACGCGCCTCGCCGGGCGCGGCCGGTCCAGGCTTGCCGCCGCGCCCGTGGCCGGCCTTGTCGCCGAACATGGCGCGCCTCGTCGCGCTGGTCTTCGCGGCCTCGCCGTACCTCGCCTGCGCGCAGGCGGGACCCAGACCCGGCACCCAACCCGGCACCAACGTCGGCACCAGCGCCGCGACGCCCGCCGCCCAGGCCGCGCAACTGCTCTCGGCCGCGCGCATGTGGGAAGGCAAGGACCGGCCGGACGTCGCGCGCGGCCTCGTGCAGAAGGCGCTGCTGTTCGACCCTCAGCAACCCGACGCGCTCGCGCTGCTCGGCCAGATCGAGCTGCGCTCGAACCGTCCCGCCGAAGCCGCGAAGATCCTCGCGCGGCTCAGGAAGATCGCCCCGAACGCGAGCGCCACGAAGGAGCTCAATGACGCCTACCGCGTCGCCACGAGCGGCAAGATGGAGATGGCGCAAATTCGCCTGCTCTCGGCGGCGGGGAAAAGCGACGAAGCCTCGGCGCGCCTGCTCAAGCTGTTTCCGAACGGCGCGCCGGCGGGCGATCTCGCGCGCGACTACTACCGCATCCTCGCGGGCACGACCGAAGGCCGCGCGCGCGCGATCGGCGAACTGCGCGCGCGCGTGCGGCAGAATCCCGACGACCCGCGCCTCGCGCTGATCCTCGGCGACCTGCTCACCGACCGCGCCGACACGCGCATGGAAGGCCTCAACCTGATCTATCGCGTGTACCGTCGCCAGGACAGCAACCGCGCGCTCGCGCTCGAACTGTGGCGGCGCGCGCTGGCGAGCGCGGGTCACGACGATCCCGCCTATTACGTGTGGTATCTGCGTTATCTGCAGGAGGTGCCCGACGATACCGACGCCCGCCAAACCGTGGCCGATCTCGGCAAGCTAGTCGGGGCGAAAGGACAGGCGCAGGCGCTTGCCGAGGCGCAGAACCCGTCGGCCGTCATCACGGCGCCGGCGCCCTCGCGCGCGCCCGGCGGCGGCGGGGCCGCCCAGGCCCGCGCCCGCCCCGGCCCCGGCGCCGCCGACCGCGCGCGCGGTCTCGCGCAGCTCGATCGCGGCGATCTGAAAGACGCCGAAACCTCGCTGCAAAGCGCCCAGCGCGCCAACCCCAACGACGGCGAGACGATCGGCGCGCTCGGCCTCGTGCGGCTGCGTGAAGGCCGCCACGACGAGGCGCGCGAACTGTTCGCCCGCGCGCTCAAGCTCGACCCGGACAACGCCGGCAAGTGGCGCAGCCTCGAAAAAACGGCCGCCATCTGGGGCACCATCGCGAAGGCGCGCGAGGCCAATTCCCAAGGCAAGCCCGCAGAGGCCGAAGCGCTCGCGCGCGAGGCGCTCAGGCTCGATCCGGGCAACACGAGCGCCACCGACATCCTGGGCAACGCGCTCATCGCGCAGAAGAAGTGGCCGGAAGCCGAAGCCGTGCTGCGTCCGCTCGTCGACGCGCCCAAGCCCGACATGGACGCGCTGCGCGGCCTCGTGACGGTGCTGCGCGAAACCCGTCGCGAAGCCGAGGTCGGCCCGCTCATCGCCGCGACCACGCCGCGCGTGAGCGGTTCGAGCGCCGAGCTCAAGCGGCTGCACGCCGAACTGCTGTCGATCCAGGCCGACCAGCTGCTCGCCGACAACCGCAAAAGCCCGGCCATCGCGGCACTCGAAGAGGCCGTGCGGCTCACGCCCGACGACGCCTGGACGCGCTTCACGCTCGCGCGCCAGTATCGCGACCTCGGCCTGCCCGCGCTCGGCCGCGAGGTGATGGAAGACGGCCTGCGCGTTTCGCCCTCGCCCGACATGCGCTACGCCACGGCGCTCTATCTGAATTCCGTGGACGACGTCGACGCGGCCGCCGCGCAGCTCGACGCCGTGCCCGCCGCCGAGCGCAGCGAAGGCATGCGCGAGCTGATGGGCAACCTCGCCGCGCAAAGAAAGCTCGCGCAGGCCCGCCAGCTCATCGCGCAGGGCAAGGAAGACGAGGCGCGCGCGCTGCTCGACTCGGCTGCCGACGACGCCAATGCGGCCAACGATCCGCAGATGCTCGCTTCGGTCGGGCGCGAGTGGATCGCGATCGGCGAGACGGACCGGGGCCTGAAGCTCGTGCAGGACTGGCTCGCCGCGCACCCCGACGACCCGGCGGCGAACGGCGCGCGCGTGCGCTACGGCGAACTGCTCGCGGCGGCCAACCGCGACGACGCCTGGGCGAACTGGATCGACGCGACCCGCGATCAGCCCGGCATCACCGGGGAGCAGCTGGCCAGTCTCGACGACCAGGAGCTGCGCCTCGCCGTGCGAGAAACCGACCGCCAGATCGAAGCGGGCGACCTGACAGGCGCGCGCCATACGCTCGACGCGGTGCCCGGCCGACTCAAGTCGAACCGGCGCTGGCTGCTCGCGGAAGTCGACCTGCTCGAAGCGAAGGGCGACTACAGGGACGCGATAGCCTCGGCGCGGAAGGTGCTTGCCGCGCAACCCGACGACGCCGACGCACGCCTCGCCGTTGCGCGTATGCTGGAGCGCATGGGCCGAGACCGGGAGGCTGCGGAGATGGTGCGTGCAGTGCTGGCCGATACCGCCGACAACGACGTCGACACGCGCCTTGCCGTGGCGCGGCGCTTCACGGCGCTCGGGCTCGACGACGAGGCTTCGGCCGTCGTCGAGCCGTTGCGCGAGCAGTATCCCGACAACCCCGATATCACGATCCAGGCGGGACGCGTCGCCCAGGCGCGCGGCGAGTACAACGAAGCCGCGAACCTCTACCGCGCCTCGCGCGCGCAGGAGCAGGCCGCGGGCACGCAGCCCGACGCCGACGGCACGACGTCGGCGGGCCGCGCGCTGCAAGGCCTCGAAGACCGCAAGCAGGGGCAGGTCGCGACCGGCTGGTATCAGTCGAATCTCTCCGGAGACGCCGGCATCTCGGAGCTGCACGCCACCGAAGCGCCAGTTTACGTGCGCATTCCCGACGGCTATACGGGCCACTATTTCTTCCACGCGGACACGGTCTATCTGAACGCCGGCACGCTGCCCGCCAACGACCTCGATACCGCGGACAGGTATGGCAAGATCGCCGCGCTCGGCAACGCCGGGCTCTCGCCCGTCAACGAAATGGCGACGGGCGTCGCGCTCGCAGCGGGTTACGAGTTCAGCGGCGCGAACAACAGCTGGCGCGCCGACATCGGCAGCACGCCCGTGGGCTTTCCGATCCAGAGCGTGCTGGGCGGCATTCAGTACCGGCACGATTTCCGGCACGCGTCGCTTTCGTTCGACGTCTCGCGGCGGTCCGTCACCGCAAGCCTCGTTTCCTATGCGGGCGGGCGCGATCCCGTGACCGGCGAGCTGTGGGGCGGCGTGGTGCGCAACGGCTTCACCGTGCGCGGCGCGCAGGACTTCGGGCCCGGCACGATATTCACGAGCATCGGCTTCGGCCTGCTGACCGGCAAGAACGTGCAGACCAATCAGGAGTTCAAGATCCGCAGCGGCTACGACTGGTCGGTGTTCAGGCGGCCCGACCAGGTCGTGTCGAGCGGCCTGACACTCAATTACTGGAAGTACTCGAAGAACGAGCACAACTACACGTTCGGAAACGGCGGCTACTACAGCCCGCAGAGCTATTTTTCGGTCGGCATCCCGCTCGACTGGACCGGCCGCTACAAGAAGCTTTCGTGGGAAATCGACGGATCGGTGGGCATGTCGTTCACCAACGAGGACGAGTCGCCGTTCTTCCCGACGCGGCCCGGCCTGCAGGCCCAGGCGCTCGCCTTCATGAACGCCAACGACCTCGGCTCGCCCTACTTCGGCGGCGGCTCGGGCGGCGGCTTCAGCTATACGCTCGAAGCGGCGCTCGAATATCGCGTGACGCCGCATTTCGTGGTCGGCGGGCGCTTTTCGATCGACCGGTCGCGCGACTACGCGCCGAACGTGGGAGTGCTCTACATGCGTTACTTCTTCTCCCCGCAGAAAGGTCAGGTGCCGTTCCCGCCGCGGCCGGTCACGCCTTATTCGGCTTATTGACCTCGCCAGCCGATCCGGATAACCGAGCAAGCGCGCATGATGACGACGAACCCCGCGACCCGAGCAAGACGATGAACGATCCCGCCATACTCCCCGCCGCGCCCGCCGGCGCCGGACGCGATACGCGACGCTCGCTGTTCTCGCGCCTCGCGCGCCGCGAGCCGCTCGCCATCGACGGCCTGCCGGCCACGCTCGCCACCCTCGGCGCGGGCCAGATGCACGTGGTCTACGCGAGCGCCTCGCCCGCGCGCGACGCGTTCTTCTGGCAAACCGCCGCCGCCGCGCTCGCGGGCCCCGCCACCGTGCTCTCCACGCGCGACGCCGCGAGCCTTGCCGCCACGCTGCGCGATCATGGCGTCGACATCGACAGGCCCGGCTCCACGCACGCGTGGGCAAACGTGTGCGCGCTGCGTCCGGTCGCCGATCGCGACGGCGCGCAGGTGCTCATCGAGGCGCTCGACGCGCTCGCCCACCAGTGCGCGGCGCCCGAGAGCCAGTTCTTCATCGAGGGCGCGGAGGCATTCTTCAACTGGCAGGACGCCGCCGCGCTCGCGGGCCAGGGCGCGCGGCTCGCCGGCTGGTGCGCGCAGCACCGTTACGGTGTGCTGATGGTCACGGCGCCGCCCGGTCTCGGCGACGACCGGGAGCACCCTGAACTGGCCGCGTTCCAGGCGCGCTTCGCGGGTGCGGCGCAACTGCACCAGGTACGGGGCCAGTATCACTGGGAGGTGGCGTTCTGGCGCGCGGGGGACGCCGTGCACGGCAGCCAGACGCTGCCGCTGCGCTTTTCCGCGGCCGATCACCGCCTCACGGTTTCGGGCGGAACGTTCGAGAGCGAGATCGGCGAGGCGGGCCTGCTCGCGCCCGACGAAGGCCGCGTGATCGTTTCGCGCGACGCCATGCTGCACGAGCGCGTGCTGCCGCCCGCCTGGCAGGTCGTCGACAACAACGAGGCCGCCGTGGCCGCCGCGCGCACTTCGATCGCGGCCACGGTGATCCTCGACTTCAGCGTGAACCGCGACCTCGAAACGCTCGCCGGGCAGGTGCACACGCTGCGGCTGCAATGCGGCGAGGCGCTCAAGATCATCGTGCGCGAGGATGCCGTGGCCATGCGCTACGAGTCGCTCATGCTCAACCTCGGCGCGAATCGCGTGATCGCACGCCAGACGTCGCTCGCGCAGGTCGAGGCGATCGTCGAGAGCCTGCAGGGCCAGGTATATTCGCGGCCCATGCCCGCCGACTACCGCACGGCGCTGGCCGCCGTGGTGCATGGCGAGGAAACTGGCTACGTGAGCTCGGCGCACTTCGTCGAGCTCGTGCGCTCGGCGGTGGAGCGCAGCCGCGTGATCCAGCTACCGAGCGTGCTGATCCGCCTCGCGCTGATGCCCGAGGTCGCGCACGTGGACGCGCTCAAGGACTGCCATCTGCGCCGCGCGGGAGACATCGTGACGGCGAGCGGCGACAGCCTTTATGTGTTTTTCTTCGCGTGCCGCCTGAGCGACGCCGACGCCGTTTGCCAGCGCGTATTCCAGCGCCCGCTCGCCGAACTGTTCCAGGGCGAGGAACGCTACGGCGACGGCCGCACGATCACCGACGCGCTCGACGCGCTCGCCGACGAGATCGAAACCACGCCGCCGCCCGACTATTCGGGCTGGCTCGCGATCAACGCGGAGCAACCGGCTGCGGCGCCGGGGCGGGCGAACGGCCCGACCGCGCAACCGGTGGCCGCTGTGCCTGACGCACCGGATACGCCGGCGGGGTCGCCGGAACCTGCGGCGCCCATCGCCGGCGGCCTGCTGCCCGCGCTCGAAACCGCTGCCCGCCATGACAGCGCAAAACCGCGCGCCGCACCGCGCCGCGCGCCGCTGCCGCTCAAAGCATAGGAGCGCGACATGAGCTTCTTCCTCGGTTACTTTGTCTGGGGCCTGGTACTCGCCGTGCCGCTCTACTGGATCGGCTGGCGCCTGCGTCTTGCGCGCTTCGTGCCGGTGTGGCTGCGTCCCGCGCGTTCGCGCCCGCTCCAGTTGCCGGCGCAGCTCGACCCGCTGCTGATTCGCGGCCAGCGCCGCTTCGACCAGACGGGGCCGCGCCGATGAAAACCCTCGCCATCGTCTCCGCCGTCGGCGGCGCGGGCCGCACCACGCTCACGGCCGCGCTCGCCGGGCTGCTCGCCGCGCGCGAGCATGCCGCGCTCGCCGTGGAATGCGATCCGAGCAACGTGCTCGCGCTGCATTTCGGGCTGCGCGAGAGCCCGCGCGAAGGCCTCGTCGCGGATCTGGCGGGCGGCGCCGACTCCGGCGACGCCTGGTCGCGCGCTGCGCTGCAAAGCGACGACGGCGTGTTCGTGCTGCCGTGGGGGCGCCTCGCAGACGGGCACGAAACCGGCGGCGACGACGCCAGCAGCCGGCTCGACGCGCACCCAGGCTGGCTGCGCGAACGGCTCGCCCGCGTGGACCTGCCGCAGCCCGCGCTCGCCCTGGTCGACGCGGGCACGTGGCCCTCGCCGCACGCGCGCCAGGCCATCGACGCCGCCGATCTCGTGCTCGGCGTTCTCACGCCCTGCGCCACGGCGTGCGCGACGCTGCCGCGCTTCGCCGCCGCGCTCGCGGGCGCGCAAAAGCGCAGCGTGTTCGTCGCCAATGCGGTCGTACCCGCGCGCCAGTTGCACATGGACGTGGTCTCGCTGCTGCGCGCGCGCCTCGGCGCAGCCATGCTGCCCTATCTCGTGCATGCCGACAGCGGCGTCCCCGCGGCGCTCGCAGCCGGCGAAAACTTCTGTCTGAGCGCGCCGAGTTCGCAGACCGCGCACGACCTCAACGGCATCGCCTCGTGGATCTCGCACTGGAGCGCCGGCGCGAGCCTCGACGCACCCGACGAACTGCTCGCGCAGCAAGCTGCGCATGGAGGCACGCCATGATCCGCGAGCGCATCGCCGCGCTGCGGACCGCGCTCTGGGCGTCGCTGCGGCGCCTGGGCGCGCCCGAGCTCGATCTCGCGGCGGACGCCACGGGCGCCCAGTGGCTCCTGCGCGCCTTCTTCCGGCCGCCGCCCCCCGGCCGGCGCGACGTGCCCGCACTGGCCCTCGCGTGGCTCGCGAGAGACACCGGCCATCGCCTGAACATGGGCCGCGACCGCTCCGCGAGCGCATGGCTGCTGCGCCTCTTCCTGCGCCCGCGCCGCGCACGCCAGCGCCTTGCCGCCGATCTGCGCAAACTCCACAAGACGCCGCAAGGCCGCCATCGCCTCACGCTGCGCGCGCGGCTCGGCCGCCTGCTCGAACCCGTGTATCGCGGCGTCTCGCGCGCGGGCTCGGCCCTCGGCAGCCGTTTGCCCGAGGTGCCCTGGCAGGCCGCCGAACAGCACCTCGAAAAGCTCTCGGCTACGCTCGACGGCGTGCCGTTCCTGCGCCAGTGCCTGCTGTGGCTCGCCTTCATCGCGGCCATCGCCGTGTGCACGACGCCGCTGCCGTTCGGCGGGCAGGTGCTGCTGTTCCTGCTCGTGTACGCCGTGGTGATGGTCGCGCGCCGCCTGCCCGGACGCCTCGCCACCATGCTCATGGTGATGCTTTCGATCCTCATGACGGGCCGCTACGTCTGGTGGCGCACGACGCAGACGCTGCATCTCGCGAGCCCCGCGGAGGCGATCGTCGGCTACATCCTCTATGCGGCCGAGCTTTACACGTGGATCGTGCTGATCTTCGGCTACGTGCAGACCGCGTGGCCGCTGCGCCGCAAGCCGCAGCCGCTGCCCGACGATCCCGCCGACTGGCCCACCGTCGACATCTACATTCCCACCTACAATGAGCCGCTTTCCGTCGTGCGCCCCACCGTGTTCGCCGCAAGCTCGATCGACTGGCCGCGCGACAAGCTGCGCGTCTACATTCTCGACGACGGCGACCGCGACGCGTTCCGCGACTTCGCGCGCGAGGCGGGCGTGGGCTACCTGCGGCGCGAGGAGCACACGCACGCGAAGGCCGGCAACATCAATCACGCGATGCCGCTCACCCAGGGCGAGTACATCGCGATCTTCGACTGCGACCACATCCCCACGCGCTCGTTCCTGCAAACGACCGTAGGCGTCTTTCTCGCCGACAAGAAATGCGCGATGGTGCAGACGCCGCACCACTTCTTCTCCCCCGACCCGTTCGAGCGCAATTTCGACACGTTCCATCGCGTGCCCAACGAAGGCAGCCTCTTCTACGGCCTGATCCAGGACGGCAACGACTTCTGGGACGCCACATTCTTCTGCGGCTCGTGCGCGGTCATCAAGCGCGCGGCGCTCGAGCACATCGGCGGGATCGCGACCGAGACCGTCACCGAGGACGCCCACACCTCGCTGCGTCTGCACCGCCACGGCTACACCTCGGCTTACCTGCGCACCGTGCAGGCCGCCGGCCTCGCCACCGACAGCCTCGCCGACCACATCGGCCAGCGCATTCGCTGGGCGCGCGGCATGACGCAGATCTTCCGCATCGACAACCCGTGGGTCGGCAAGGGGCTCTCGTTCTTCCAGCGCATGTGCTACAGCAACGCCATGCTGCACTTCTTCTACGGCTTCCCGCGCCTCATCTTCCTCGTGATGCCGGGCGCGTACCTGTATTTCGGACTGCATGTCATCAACACGCCCGCGCCCGTGATCCTCGCCTACGTGGTGCCGTATCTCATCATCGCCGCGATCGCCAACTCGCGCATCCAGGGGCGCTACCGGCATTCCTTCTGGGCCGAGGCCTACGAGTCGGTGCTCGCGTGGTACATCGTGCTGCCCACGACCATGGCCTTCATCAACCCGAAACTCGGCAAGTTCAACGTGACCTCGAAGGGCGGCCACATCGAGCACGAGTATCTCGACTGGACTATCTCGACGCCCTATCTCGTGCTGCTCGCGATCAACGTGTGCGCCATGCTCGCAGGCGTTGCCCGCCTCACGATCTGGCCGACCGACGAGCCCGCCACCGTGTTCATGAACCTCTTCTGGGCCGGCGTGAATCTCACGGTGCTCGGGCTCGCGCTCGGCGTGGCCAAGGAAGCGACGCAGGTGCGCGTGGCGCACCGCATACCGCTGCGCGTGCCCGCCATGCTCACGCTGCCCGACGGCCGCACGCTCGCCTGCAAGACCGAAAACTATTCGATGGGCGGCCTCGGCCTCGTGCTGCCCGCCGACGCGCCGAAGCTCGAAGCCGGCGGGCACATCAACGTGATGCTTGCGCGCGGCGTGCTGGAGCACGACTTCCCGGCCGTGGTCGCGCGCGTTGCCGACCGGCATCTGGGCGTACGCTTCGTCGACATGACCGTGGAAACGGAGCGCAAGCTCGTGGAATGCACGTTCGGCCGCGCCGACGCCTGGCTCGAATGGGAAGACGTGCCGCCCGCCGACGCGCCGCTGCACGGCCTCGTCCAGTTGATCGAGCTGAGCTGGCAGGGCTACATGCGCCTCATCGACGCGTTCTTCGACGCAATCGAAAACTTCTTCACGCGACGCCGGCCGGGCCAGGCCAGCCAGCCCTGAAAACCGGAACCGCCGCCCCACCCTGGAACGCGAACCATCATGGGTCTCTGGAACCTCTACTTCCTCGCCAAGCTGTACCTTTACTCGATCGGCACGCTCAAGCCCCAGTGGTGGATGAACTTCGCCTTCGTGATCCTGCTGCTCGCGCCGCTGCCGAGGCGCTGGCTGCGCGTCTCGCGCAACGTGATCGCGGTGATCGCCGGCATCGCCATCGCTTACCACGAGTCGAGCATGCCCGACATCGGCCGCGCGATCTCGCAGATCCCCGTGCTCTTCACGTTCACGCCCTCGTACATGTTCGAGCTGACGCGGCGCGTGGTCTCGCTCTCGATGCTCGTCGCCGCCGTGATCGCGGTGCTGCTCTACTTCCTCCTCAACCGCTGGGTGCGCGTAACGACGCTCGTGGTGATCGCGCTCGTCGTCATGCCGGTGTGGCAGGGCGTGGGCTCGTTCATCGCGAACGCCACGGCCAACGCCTCGCTCGCCAGCAGCGGCGACGAAGACAGCGGCACGGGCAAGAAGCGCGACGAGCAGTCGGGCAGCTACGACCAGCAGCTCGCGGCGTTCCGTTCCAACGAGGAAGGCCGCCATGTGAACTTCACGCCGCTCACGACCGATGCGAACGCGCAGTTCGACATCATCGTGGTGCATATCTGCTCGCTCTCGTGGGACGACCTCGATGTCGTGAAGATGCGCACCAACCCGCTCTTCTCGCGCTTCGACTACATCTTCCAGAACTTCAGCTCGGGCGCGAGCTACAGCGGGCCGGCCGCGATTCGCGTGCTGCGTGCGACCTGCGGACAGGAAGCGCACAAGGCGCTCTACGACCCTGCGCCGCCCGAGTGCCACTTGTTCGCGCAGCTCGCGCAGGCGGGCTATACGCCGCAGGCGCTGCTCAACCACAACGGCCGCTTCGACGACTTCCGCAGCACGGTGATCAAGGAAATCGGCGTGCCGGGCGTAACGATTCCCCCGAACGACGGCCTGCCCGTCGCGATGAGGGAGTTCGACGGCTCGCCGCTCATCGGCGACTACGACGTGCTCGCGCACTGGTACAAGCAGCGCGTCGCCTCGGGCGGCGGCCCGGTCGCGCTGTACTACAACACCGTCTCGATGCACGACGGCAACCGCCTGCCTGCCCCGAACAACGCTCTCACGAGCCTGCAGTCCTACCCCATTCGCCTGCAGGCGCTGCTCGGCGACGTCGACAGGCTGATCGATCTCATCGCGCAATCGGGGCGCCGGGCCGTGATCGTGTTCGTGCCGGAGCACGGCGCGGCGCTGCGCGGCGAAGAGAACCAGATTGCCGGCATGCGCGAGATTCCGACGCCGAACATCGTTCACGTGCCGGTCGGCGTGAAGGTGGTCGGCCTGCCCGCCGGCAGCGAGCACACCGGCGGCGTGACGACGATCGACACGCCGACGAGCTATCTCGCGCTCGCGCAACTGCTCTCGAATCTGATCGGACACAGCCCGTTCGCCACGGGCGCACCGCCGCTCGCACAGTACGCGAACAACCTGCCGCAAACGCGCATGGTGGGCGAAAACGAAGGAACCGTGACGATGACGACGCCCACCGGCTACGTGATCCATACGCCGGACGGCGTGTGGGTGGAGGGCAAGTAATGGCGATGCGCCTGTGGAGGTCCGTGCGGCGCGCGCGCAGCGGTCCCGCGCTGCCGAGCGATATCGACGCGCTTGCACGGCTGGTCGAGGGCGTGGATCGCGACCGCTATCTCGACGTCCAGGCCGAGGACGCCTGGCAAGCGGCCGCGAAGCGCTGGCCGCTGGTGGCGGCGGTGCTGGAACTGACGGTCGAGGAGCAAAAAGGTTGAGCCACGAGCCGGCCGCGGCGGCGCTGCGCCGTTCAGTACGCCACGCTTCTCGCTGAGCCGGCGGGCGGTGTGCGGCGGCTATTGCGCTCCGCTCTTGCGCGCAGATCAGGGCGAGCCCGCTGCCTGGCGCGGCTGTCGCGAGGAAATTGAGCGGCGTGTGTGCTGCCACGCGCGGTCGTCCGCGCCAGTCTGCCGGCGATTCCGATGAGCCTCGCCGGCGCGCGGCCATGCGCCGGTGACGAATCGAACAATGCCTTACGCGCCGGCTCGCCTCAAAAAAGCGTTGCGCGGCCTCGGCTTCGGCCGAACGGGTGGGGGTCGCCGTGGAAGAGTTCCATGGTGAGCTGCGTCCAGTCTCCCGCCCGGGAAACATGACGTGCGCGGGCGCCGCCGCCATGCCGCGACGACGGAATGTGCTCGGCAGGCGGCACGTCGAAGAGATCGCGCGTCACACCGCGCGCCTGCTGCGCGCATGCCTCGTTGCGCACACGCTTCGTCAGGTCGGCGTAGGCGTCGAAGTCGCCGAGGCGCGACGCCTCGTGGATGGCCGCGAGATCGCGCGCTCTCACGAGCGTGGGCTGCGTGAGGCGCACGAAGTACGGCGCCTCCAGCTCCGCCGTGAACACGAGCGGATGACTTTTGCCGCCCGCTTCGGAAGCACGCTCGACGCAATCCACCACCGCCGTGCGCTGCGAGCGGCCAGGCGGCTTCGCCGTGGCAACGCTGCGCAGCCGCTCCGGGTACACGCGCAGCGAGCTGCCGACACTGAGTTCGGCAGGAGAAACGCAGACGAGCGCGTAGTGATGCTCGCGCGCGGCGCCCGAGGGCAGCCTGGCGCCGCTCGTGACGAACACATGCTGCGGAAGCTGGCGCACCTGGCCGCTCGCGTCGATCCACGCGTTCCAGACGAGCACCTCCGCACGCTTGCCGCGCTTGTCCTGCGCCGCACGCGGCCGGGTTGCCGCCGGGGAAAACAGCGCGAGAAGCGAGCCGGTGCGCAGCGCGGCAACCTGCGCGCTGCTGCCGAGCGACTGGCTGATGCCCCATAGAAACCGCCCGCCACCCTGCCGGCGCTCCCACTCCTTGCGCAGGACGAGGGTGGGGAGATCCACGCCGGCCTCCGGCCCGATGCGGGACCAGCAAAACGTGGGCGGTAGGTGTTTGAGTGCCATCGACTTCCTCGGAATGCAGCCGCCCGCCGATTTTGGCGGGCAATTCAATAACCGTTACTGTATAGGTATAATGCATGACATGGAAGCCCCAGACACCAAATTCCCCGTGCAGGAACTGCTGCGGCGGTTATCGGACGACACGCGCTCTGCCAGTGAAATCGCGAGGCTTTCCGGGGTGAGTCAGCCTACGGTTTCGCGTCTTCGCACGTCTAACGGCCGGCGGGTACGCCGGAGTGCATCATTCAATAAGCTATGCAGTTTCTACGGCATGAAGACTCCGTCTTCGAGCCGGCCAGCGGGCGCTTATAACGAATTGCTGCGCAACGCGATCGTCGAGGCGTGGGACGGCTCGGAAGAGCATGGCCGCGCGCTGCTCGTCGTCATCAAGGGATTGAAGGAACTAAGGGAACGGCACGTTTGATCGGGCGCACCGGTGTCTCCTGCTCGCGGGGCAGCGAAAGGTAGCCGCCTATGGGAAATTCGCCGCACAGTCGGGGGGCGATGGGGCCTCGCGAACCGTCTGGAGGTCATGGTTGACGGCGCAATCCCCATATCTGGTGACCTTCGGAATTCCCTGCGCCGCGTGGCGCGGATGCGTAAGATGGTCACGCCAGCGCGACGGCCGCCCGCTCGCAGGCCCGGCGCGTCGCGACGTTTGACATGGCCTGCCTCAGCACCGCGCCCCCCATCATGCCGATCGACCAGCACGCCCCCACGAACTCGCCTGCCACGCTGCGCGGCCAATGCCTGTGCGGCGCCGTGCGCTATACCGTCGCGAATGCATTTCGTTATGCGTTCAACTGCCATTGTTCGCGGTGCCGCCGCGCCACCGGTTCCGCATTCAAGCCGTTCGCGGGCATCGAAATCGAAGCGCTGCACCTCACCGCCGGCAACGCGCAGACGATGATCTACGGCGACCCGCAAGCCGCCCACGACGTGCACTGCGGCCGTTGCGGCTCGCTGCTCTATTCAGTCGTGCGCGAAGGCGCTTATGTCCATGTGACCCTCGGCACGCTGATCGATACGCCCGACATCCGCCCCGCCGCGCACATGTTCGTGGGATCCCGGGCACCGTGGGTCGAAATCGTCGATTCGCTGCCTCGGTACGACGAATTTCCGCCGTAGCGCCACGCCGCCCCAAGCGAGCCGCGATACCGTCATGCGGACGCGCCGCGTTCCTGCCAGCCATTGCGCCCGCTGGCCGGTTTCGCATCCTTACTCTTGTTCACACGCACTCAGAGCCTCATATGGACTTCATGACGATTTTGACCTTCACGCGCGGCGAGTCGGGCGTCAACCAGTCCTTCGGCAAACGCGTTCAATATAGGGTTGCAATTCGTACGTGAGATACGGCATGTGCGAGCGAATGCAGAACGCGCTGTCGGGTAAAGGGAACGATGTCGCGCCACGTATTCTGTGGGTGGAAGCCGCGAACCATTCGCGCAAAAAATGGTCTAATGCAATCACGTGGAAAATGCGCAAGCCGCCGCGTTAGCAAGCGATTCGACCCTGAAGGCGGTCAATGTGCCGCAAACACGACGATTCGGGTTGCCTCGCATGCCGTAACGCACTACCATACGCGGTCTTTCTGCATTGCACGAAAATCCAGGCTGCCACGCCTTTGGGCGTTTGGCGCTCGCTTGGCGGGACCGGCCTGCGCCCCCGCCCACTCCCCTGCAATTTCGTCATCGCCAGGACGCCACGCCACGCCGCTGGCGCGTGACCCTTTTTGCCCTTGTCGGGCTATCCCTTCGAGGAGAATGTATTGACAAGCCATGACCGGGACGACGCGCTGCCCTCGTCTGCCCGCCCCGCACGCCGTTCGTCAAAAGACAAGACCGGCGATACGACGCCGATGGACGCAGGCTCGCAACTCGAAAAACGTCAGCATCAAATGCGGGCGCTCATCAAGCTAGGCCGCGAACGCGGTTACCTGACCCATGCGGACATCAACGACCATCTGCCCGACAACTTCGCGCAGACGGCCGCGCTCGAGACCATCGTCGCCACGTTCAACGACATGGGCGTGCAGGTCTACGAGCAGGCGCCCGACGCCGACACGCTGCTCCTGAACGACGAAACCCGTGCCGACCAGCAGGCCGACGACGAAGCCGACGAAGAAGTCGAAGTCGCGCTCTCGACGGTCGACTCCGAATTCGGCCGCACCACCGACCCCGTGCGCATGTACATGCGCGAAATGGGTTCGAGCGAGCTGCTCACGCGCGCCGGCGAAATCGAAGTCGCCAAGCGCATCGAAGACGGCCTTCAGGAAATGATCCAGGCGATCGCGGCGTGCCCGTCGATCGTCGCGACGATCCTCGCCGACGCCGACCGCGTCGCCGCGGAAGAAATGCGCATCGACGAACTCGTCGATGGCATCGGCAGCGACGAAGCCGCGCAGGAACCGGCCATGGCCGACGCTGACGCGGACGAAGAAGTCGAAGCCCAAGCGTCGGACGAAGAAGAGTCGGACGACTCTAGCGACGACGAAGACAGCGACGGCGACAACAGCAAGGCTAACGAAGCCCAGCTCGCGCAACTGAAGGCGGACAGCCTCGCGATCTTCGCGCGCGTTCGCACGCTGTTCGAACAGATGGCATGCACGACGGACGCCAACGCGCGCGCGTCGGCCGCGGAAATGAAGATCTGCGCCGACATCCAGACCGAGCTTGCGCCGATCCGGTTCACGGCCCGCACCATCGACCGCCTGTGCACGCTGCTGCACGAGCAGGTCACGCAGATCCGCGCGATCGAGCGCAACGTGCTCGCCATCGTCGTCGATCGCTGCGGCATGCCGCGCGAAGCGTTTGTCGAGCAGTTCCCGGGCCACGAAACCGATCTCGACTGGGGCGTGCGCGTCGCAGCCGCGTCGAGCAAATACGGTCCCTCGATCGAGCGCAGCCTGCCGGCCATCCAGGCCGAGCAGCGCAAGCTCGCCGAGATCGAGGCGGCTGCGTCGCTTTCGCTGCAGCAGATCAAGGCGATCAACCGCCGCATGACCGTCGCCGAGTCGAAGATGCGTCAGGCAAAGGGCGAGATGGTCAAGGCCAACCTGCGTCTCGTGATCTCGATCGCGAAGAAGTACGTGAACCGCGGCATGCAGTTCCTCGACCTCATCCAGGAAGGCAACATCGGCCTGATGAAGGCGGTGGACAAGTTCGAATATCGCCGCGGCTGGAAGTTCTCGACGTACGCGACGTGGTGGGTGCGTCAGGCCGTGACGCGTGCGCTGGCCGACCAGGCGCGTACGATCCGCGTGCCGGTGCACATGATCGAAACGATCAACAAGCTCAACCGCATCTCGCGCGAGATCCTGCAGCAGACGGGCATGGAAGCGCATCCTGCGGACCTCGCCGCGCGCATGGGCATGACCGAAGAAAAGGTGCGCGGCATCCTCAAGATCGCCAAGCAGCCTGTCTCGCTCGAAAGCCCGGTGGGCGACGACGGCGACGCGACGCTCGGCGACATGATCGAGGACGCAGGCTCGGCATCGCCGGCCGATGCCGCGATCCACGCAAACATGCGCGCCGCCATCGACGAGGCGCTCAAGGCGCTCTCGCCGCGCGAGGCGAAGGTGCTGCGCATGCGCTACGGCATCGACACGACGTCGGACCACACGCTCGAAGAAGTGGGCAAGCAGTTTGACGTGACGCGCGAGCGTATCCGCCAGATCGAAAGCAAGGCGATGCGCAAGCTGATGCACCCCAGCCGCGCGGACAAGCTACGGCCGTTCCTGGAGCGTTAAGCGGTTGTATCGCTGCGCTCGCTTTCGGCGCTGGAATGAAAAAAGCCCGTCACGTATGTGACGGGCTTTTTGTTGGGCGGTCAAAGTAGTGCGGGCGTTTTCTTCCTGACCTGCCCCCGGTTTTAGTACGCTGACGGTGTAGAGTCCGTTCCGACAAGGAGCGGTCATGAAAAAGCGATTCACCGAAGAACAGATTATTGGCGTGCTGAAGGAAGGCGAGGCGGGCCTGAAGCCAGCAGAGCTGTGCCGCAAGCACGGCATCTCGGAAGCGACCTACTACATATATGGACTGCTCTCAAAAGCAAACGGAATTGACGAACACGGAAGTCGATTGCGTACATATATCCGGCGTCAGGGCATCGCCCAGCG
>NZ_FMYQ01000009.1 GCF_900096975.1 Paraburkholderia lycopersici | reverse complement strand
TGATGAGCGGGAACGCCACGAAGTCCCAGCGATTGGGCAACACGCGCCACGCCGAGGCGTTGGCCGTGCGGTTCAGGTTGAAGCTGAACTCCATTCAGACGCCCTCCGCGCCGGGATTCGGAAAAGCAGACGAAACAGCGGACGGGCAGGCCGACAGCCTCGCGCCCATGCTGCCGGACGAATGTTGCGCAAGATGCGGGAAATACGGATCGGAGCAGGCAAGACGCATGGACTCGGAATTTCGTTGGCGTTGATGACACGACGGCGATGCCGTCGCTTTCACATATCGCATGCACGCGCCCGGACCGCCTCGCGACGACCGGGCCAGCGGCTGGCGATGCTGGCTTGCCTCGGTTGAAACGGCACGACACTACTACAACCTTCATGACACGCACAACCGCGCGCCGCCCGGCCCGCAAACGAGGCCACATGGGCTTTCGGAGCGCTTTCGCGCGCCTTCCGGGCGCCTTCTGGCACGCCGCGCGGGCGGCATCTGCACGACATATTGATGACGCATCGATGACGCACTGATGACAAACGAAGGCGCGCGCGCCTCATTGCGCCCGCCCGCTGCGCCCGCCAGCGCCAGCAGGCGTCGCTTGCGCGCCACAGCGTTGGCGGGCGCGCGAAGCTTGCGCCGGGCACGCGGACGCCCTCTTCCGGGCGCGCATCGCCGTGCCGGCGGCACGCCGCTTGCACGCCGGCGGTCCGCGCACGCGCCACCGCCCTCGCGCGCCGCCTCGCAACGCCGCGCTGCCGCTTCGAGAGCGGGTTCGCCGGCCCATGGAGAGGTAAAATCGTGGCGCGCTGACAGCGGCGCACCGTCGCCCGGGAGCGTCGGCCACCTACGCCCCAATGCCCACTTACGAACCAGAAGGCCGATGAACAGGAGACTTTTGCGCCAGACAGCCGGACCCATCGGGGTCGTGGTGGTCGCGCTCGTCTGCTGGGCGGCGGCGGGCTGGGTCGCGGACCGCATGGTCCGCCAGGAGTTCCTCGCCGCGCTCACCACGCAACGGCAGATGACGCGTTCGGTCGTGGACAACATGGCAGAGGTAATCGCGAGCGACCTCGCCATGTCGCGCGCCATTCCGGCGACGATGGCCGAAACCCGCGTCGTCCAGCAGGCGCTCACCGAGGCCGCGCATTATGCCGCGTCGCGCGATTCGACGGAACTGGCGCGGCGCAAGGAACTCCAGGCCGTGCCGCAACTGGCCGGCGTCGACGGCTTCCTTCACGACGCGCAGGGCTTCTCCGGGCTCGACGCCATCTGGCTCGTGAACGCCAATGGAATCTGCGTCGCATCGAGCAATGCGCGCGAAAAGATCTCGTACGTCGGCGTGGATATGAGTCCCCGCACCTATCTGAACGACACGTTGCTCGGCGCGTTCTCCGAAGCCTACGGCGTGGGCACGGCGAGCGGGGAGCCCGGCATCTTCGTCGCCGCGCCCGTCTACGACGAGGGCCTGCTGGTCGGCGCCGTCGTCGCGAAGGTCGGCATCGCACGGCTGCGCCACTGGGTCACGCATCCTGGCACGTTCGTGGCGGACAGCAACGGCGTCATCATCATGGCCCACGACAGCGCGCTCGAAGGCCATGCCCTGCCCGGCTCGCACATCGCCGAAATGAACGCCGTGGACCGCGTGAACACATATTTGCGCGAGCGCTTTTCGACGCTCGGGCTACAGTCGGCCGCGCAGGCCGCGGCGAGCGAGGCGCCGTGGGTTCCCAACGCCGAGGCCGCGCGGATGGTCGAGTTGCCGGGCCGGCGCGCGCCCGCGCTCTACGAGCAGCGCGCCGGCCTGAACTCGGGGCTTTCGGCGCATCTCGTGGATCCCGTCAACGCCTGGCCCGAGCTGATCGCGAACCATCGGCGCGACCGGCTCCTCATCTTCCTGACGCTCGCGGGCACGGCGGCGCTCGGGGCGGTGATCTCGGTGTCGTGGGTGCGCGAGCGGCGGCTGCATCGCGCGACGCGCGATCTCGCGGAGCAGTTGCAGGCCGCCAACGCGCTGCTCGCCGCGGAGGCGCGTCACGACGCCCTGACCGGCGCGCTCTCGCGGCGCTATTTCCTCGACCTGCTGCGGCGCGAAATCGACGCGGCCTACACGGCGGGCAAGCCGCTGTGCATGGCGATCGCCGACCTCGACTACTTCAAGCAGATCAACGACCGCTTCGGCCACCCGGCGGGCGACCGCGCGCTCCAGCATTTCGTGGAGACCTGCCGCGCCGAGCTGCGCGCCGACGACGCGGTCGGCCGGCTCGGCGGCGAGGAGTTCGGCATTCTGCTGCCCGCGACCTCGCTGGGCACAGGGCTCGCCGTGCTCGACCGGCTGCGCCAGCAGGTCAGCAAGCGCATCTGCGAGGAACTGCCCGAGGAAGCGGCCATGAGCGTGAGCATCGGCGTCACCGAGCTTGCCGCTTCCGCAGATCAGCCCGAGCGCCTCATGAGCCGCGCCGACCTCGCGCTCTACATGGCGAAAGCGGCCGGGCGCGACCGCTGCGAAGCCATGACGGCCGAGGGCGTCGTACCGCCGCGCGCCGCGGCGCCGACCTGGTAGGTTCGCTCCGATAAGGCTGCAACCCGGGTGCGGGGCTAGCCCGGCCGTCGGGCGAGAGGCGGTATGATGGGACGAACGGTGCGCGGCGGCCCATGCTGTGCGCATGAACCAACCCGTGCCATATCGGTGTTCCGCACAATTCTGGAGGCATGCATGAAGGGAAATCTGGTCATTGTCTGCCGCGATCAGGATGCGCTCGCGTTCGACCAGTTGATGGTCGAGTACGGCGCATTCCAGACGCGCCTGTCATCGACCGCGTGGTACCTGAAACTCGACACCACGCCCGAGCTGATTCAGGAAGAAATCCTCGCCCGTCTTGGCAAGTACACCACGCACTACATCTTCGAGGCCGGCAGCGTGACCTACAACACCGTGGACAGCGAGGCCGCCGCCGCGCTCGACACGCTTTTCACGGCCTGAACACGCCTGAAGCGCCGCCCCTTGCCTTGTCCGGCGTCGCTGCGGCGGCGCCTTCGGCCGGAACCGGCCACGCTTGCGCGGCCCGCTCCACCCGAGCGGCGAGGGCGCAGCGAAAAACCCGAACGCAACTCACCATGCCTGCGTGGCTTCCGACACGGTGCGTTCCACCACGTCGAACGCAAACGTCATGTGCACGGCCAGCCCGCCGCTCTCGCCGTTGCCGATGGCAAGCTCGCCGCCCGCCCGGCGCACGAGCCGTTCGACGATCGCGAGTCCGAGGCCGCTGTGGCCATTGCCGCCGCGCGCGGGGTCGAGCCGCACGAACGGCCGGCTCGCCTGCGTGAGGTCCTGGTCGGGAATGCCCTTGCCGTGGTCGCGCACCGTGAGCGAAAAGCCGTCTGCTCCGCGCTTGCTCTCGATCACGACGGGCGGCGCGCCATACGCGTGGGCATTGTCGAGCAGGTTCGAAACCACGCGTTCGAGCGTCGCGGCCGGCAAGCGGAAGTCCGGCCCCGCGCGCAGACGCGTTTCGATCCCCATCGTCTCGCCGCTCACCGTGCGGTAGTTGCGCGCCATGCGCTCGCACTGATCGCCGACCTCGACGGGCTCGCTGCGGTCAGCGCCGTCGTGCGCGAACACGAGGAACTGGTCGACGATGTGCGCCATCGATTCCACGTCGCGCACCACGCCATCGCGCACTTTCTGCTCGTCCATCATCTCGGCGCGCAGACGCAGCCGCGCAAGCGGCGTCTTGAGGTCGTGCGCGACGCCGGCCAGCATGACGGCGCGGTCTTTCTCGGTGCGCTCGACTTCCTTCACCATCTGGTTGAAGCCGCGCGTGAGCTGGCGCAGCTCGCGCGGCCCGCGCTCGGGCACCGGCGGCACCGGCTGGCCCCGGCCAAAGCGGCCCACGGCCTGGGCGAGCGCGCGCAACGGCTGCTGGAGCATCCACGCGGCCACGAGCGCCGCGAACACCGCCGCCGCAAAAATGATGACGAACCACGGCACGAGCTTGTCGAGCGGACGCATGATGCGCAGCGGCTGCCCCGGCACCACGATCCAGCGCGCGTCCTGCGGCCCGCGCACCCACAGCGTGGGCGGCAGGCCGGGCGGCCCGGCGCGCACGTCGGTGCCGGGCGGCATGCGGTCGCGCACGTCGTCGATGAAACGGCGCAGCGGCTCGGGCATGTTGTCGCTCAAGACGGGCACGTCGGGGCTGGCCGGGTCGACGAGCTTCACGCGCGAAGGCAGCGGCGTGCCGGGCTCGCGCGCGACGTGCTGGCGCACCGCGTCGACGAGAAAGGTGGCTTCCTCGACGGCGTAACGCGTTTGCATCTGGTTGCGCTCGAGGCGCATGAGAGCGAACCAGGCAACGTGCGAGATCAGCAGAACGCCGATGAAGAGCAGCGCAAGCCGCCCGAACAGCGAATCAACCGGCCGGCGCATGGTTGCCCTGCTCTCCGTCGGGCACGAACACGTAGCCGCGCCCGCGCACGGTCTGGATGAAACGCGGCGTGGACGGGTCCGTTTCGAGGATGCGCCGCAGACGCCACACCTGCACGTCGATGCCGCGGTCGGTGCCGTCGTATTCGGGCCCGTGCAGCAGTTCCAGCAGCCGCTCGCGCGTGAGCGTGCGCATGGGGTGATTGACGAAAATCTTCAGGAGCGCGAATTCGCTGCCGGAAAGCATGATGGGCTTGCCTTCCTGATGCAGCGTGCGCGACTGGAAGTCGAGCATGAAGCGGCCGAACGAGTACGGTTCGCGCTGCTCGGGCGCGGCCGCCGAGGGCACCGTGCGGCGCCGGCGCAGCACCGCCTGCACGCGCGCAAGCAGCTCGCGCGGGTTGAACGGCTTGCCGAGATAGTCGTCGGCGCCCAGTTCGAGGCCGACGATGCGATCCACGTCGTCCGCGCGCGCCGTGAGCATGATGACGGGAATGTCGTCGCCGGCCGCGCGCAGCTTGCGCAATGCGGTCAGGCCGTCGACGCCCGGCATCATGAGGTCGAGCACGATCAGGTCCGGGCGCTCGCGCTCGAGCCGCCGCTCCAGCGAGCTGGCGTCGTGCAGCACCGAGACTTCCATGCCCTGGCGCGCCAGATAGTCGCGCAGGAGGTCGCGTAGTTCGAGGTCGTCGTCGACGACAAGGATTTGAGTAGCCATGGAGCGAAGTGTAGCGCGCGCGCAGGAACCGTTTGCTTACAGCTCTTCCAGCCGGGTTACGAGGTGTTACCGCGAAAGGCGCGTGTAATGTCGCGTAACGACGTCGGGCACGCCGGTAACACGCCGTGCTCGCCGGGTCGATACGCTAGGGACACCGGTTGCGAGCGCCACCATCTTCGTAGCGCCGCGCCAGACCGGATAAAACCCTCATGGATTTGTCAGGAGCATCACCATGTACAAGACGACTTCGCGCCTTCTCGCCATCGCCGCTGCCTCGCTCGCGCTCACCGTCGGCGCCGCCGCGGCGAACGCCCAAACTCCGCCGCCGGGGGGGCCCGGCATGATGCATGGCGGCCCCGGCATGATGCACGGCGGTCCCGGCATGCACGGCGACTTCATGCTCGGCTTCAAGAAGCTGCACGACAAGCTGAACCTGAACGCCGCGCAGGAAAAGCAGTGGCAGGCCGCACTCGACACGATGAAGCAGAACGGCGCGGCCATGCGCAAGAACCATGAGCAGCTCAAGCAGCAGTTCGATGCGATGAAGAACCAGCCGATCCTCGACCTGAATGCGATGCACGCCGCGCATCAGCAGATCGACCAGCAGAACCAGCAGTTGCGCGAGCAGACGGCCCAGGCGTGGCTCGCCTTCTACAACGGCCTGAACGACCAGCAGAAGACGACCGTGAGCGCGACGCTCAAGGATCGCTTCGCGAAGATGGAACAGCGCCACGAAAAGATGCGCGAGCGCTGGGAGCAGCACCGCGGGCAGCACCAGGGCGGCGCTTCGGCTCCGGCCGCACAGCAGTAAGCCACCCCACAGGCGCGCCGCCTTCGTGCGGCGCGGCCATGCGGCAAAGCGCTGCGGGTTTGGTTCCCGCGGCGCTTTTTTTCATGCCGGCGGCCTGCGGCCGATGGTCGATGCTCCCGGCTCCGGGCGCTTACGCGAGATCGAACAACAGGACTTCGGCCGCTGCGCCGTTCGCGAGCACGACGGCCGGCTCCGCTTCGATCATCGCGGCGTCGCCGGCTCCGGGACGCTGACCGTTCACATCCACTGCGCCGCGCGCAACGTGCAGATAAACGCGCCGGCCCGCCGACACGGCGTACTCGATGCGCTCCCCGCCATCCACGAGACCCGCGTAGATCGACGCGTCCGACTGCACGGTCACCGAACCGTCGCGCCCCTCCGGCGAGGCTACGAGGCGCAGGCGCCCGCGCTTGTCCGCGTCGGAGAAGCGCGTTTCCTCGTACCCCGGCGCGCCGCCGCGTTCGCGCGGCAGCAGCCAGATCTGCAGCAGATGCAACCCGTCGTCCTTCGAGCCGTTGAGCTCGCTGTGCATCACGCCCGTGCCCGCGCTCATGCGCTGCACGTCGCCCTGGCGGATCGTCGAGCCGTTGCCCATGCTGTCGCGGTGCGAGAGCGCGCCGGAGAGCACGTAGGTCACGATCTCCATGTCGCGGTGACCGTGCGCGCCAAAGCCGCGCCCGCCCGCAATGCGGTCGTCGTTGAGCACGCGCAGCGCGCCGTAGCGGATGTGCGCCTCGTCGAAATAATCGGCAAACGAAAAGCTGTGGTGCGTGTCCAGCCAGCCGTGGTTGGCGTGGCCGCGTTCGTCGGCGCGTCGAAGGGTCAGCATGATGTTCTCCGGTCAATCATGTCGATGTCCGAAGGTAAGAGCGGCGCCGCCTTGCACAATCGGCGCCGGCGCACCGCATCGTTTCGCCAGCAACATCAATGGGCTGCATGATGCGCGCCGCCCGGCGTCAGGGTAGCGCGCCCTCCCGCTTCGGGTAAAATACCGCGCTTTTCGGCCAGCGCGAGCCGGGAGGCGGGCAACTCCGGCGGGCGCCTCGCCCCGTCACCGCGCGCTGCCGTGGGCCGGAGCACATCGCGCTCTCCGGCCCGCATTTTTGATCACCTAGAATGTCGGCGAACGGCCACGAGCCGGGCCGCCCCGCGCCGGCCGCGCGTCACCCTTGCGCCGCCCGTATCAGGAGAATGATGAAGAAGTTCGCAGTGTGTGTGGCGCTCGCCCTGATCGCGGGCAGCGCCGCCGCCAAGGATTGGAAGACCGTGCGCATCGGCGTGGACGCCAGCTACGCACCGTTCGAATCGAAGGCGCCCGACGGCCAGATCGTCGGCTTCGACGTCGACCTCACGAAAGCGCTGTGCGCGCGCATGAACGTGAAGTGCGTCTGGGTCGAGAACGATCTCGACGGCATCATCCCCGCGCTCAAGGCCCGCAAGTTCGACGCGATCGTGTCGTCGCTGACCATCACGCCGCAGCGCGCCCGGCAGATCGACTACTCCGCGAAGATGTTCGATGCGCCCGCACGCATGCTCGCGCGCAAGGGCTCGCCGCTGCTGCCGACGGCGGCCTCGCTCAAAGGCAAGAACGTGGGCGTCGAGCAGGGCTCGACCCAGGAGGCGTATGCGAAGGTGCACTGGGCGCCGCAGGGCGTGAACGTGATCTCGTACCAGAATCAGGATCAGGTCTATCAGGATCTGATCGCCGGGCGCCTCGACGCCACGCTGCAAGACGAGGTCCAGGCGGATTTCGGCTTTCTGAAGACCTCGCGCGGCAAAGGCTTCGCGTGGGCGGGGCCGGAAGTGGAAGACCCGGCGACGATTGGCGACGGCACCGCGATCGGCCTGCGCAAGGACGACGCCGACCTGAAGGCGAAGTTCGACACGGCGCTGGCCGCGATTCACGCCGACGGCACGTTCGACCGGATCGCGAAGCAGTATTTCGACTTCGATATCTACAAAGGCAAGTGAACGGGAACGCACACGAAGGTAAATAAACAACGAGACACCACCGCTCGCGCCACGCGCCACGACGCATGAAAGCCCCGGGGGCTCCCCGATAGACCGCCACCGGGCTTCGTATACAGTCACAGGCGCGCTCACGAGCGCAGTCGCATCGGCCGCGCGCGAACTACGCAAATATCCGCGCGCCCATGAACGGATTTGAACCGCGGCATGAAAGCGCCGCGCCTTTCGCGGTGCGCGAGAAGCGCCCCGTCAAGGACTCGCCCATGTTTCTTCAAGGCTACGGCCCGCTGATCCTCGCCGGCACCTGGCAGACCGTCAAGCTCGCCGTGCTGTCGCTCGTGCTCTCGTTCGTGCTCGGGCTGATCGGCGCGGCGGCCAAGCTCTCCAAAAACCGCGTCGCCTACGGCGCGGGCACGCTTTACACCACGCTGATTCGCGGCGTGCCCGACCTCGTGCTGATGCTGCTGCTCTTCTACAGCATCCAGATCTGGCTGAACGATCTCACCGACATGCTGGGCTGGGATCAGATCGACATCGACCCGTTCCTCGCGGGCGTCGTCGTGCTCGGCTTCATCTACGGCGCGTACTTCACGGAGACCTTCCGCGGTGCGTTCCTCGCGGTGCCGCGCGGCCAGCTCGAAGCGGGCCACGCCTACGGCATGACGAACTGGCAGGTCTTCACGCGCGTCATGTTCCCGCAGATGATGCGCTTCGCGCTGCCGGGCATCGGCAACAACTGGCAGGTGCTCGTGAAGTCCACGGCGCTCGTCTCGATCATCGGCCTCGCCGATGTCGTGAAGGCGAGCCAGGACGCCGGCAAGGGCACGCTGCGTTTCTTCTTCTTCACACTGCTCGCCGGCGCGATTTATCTCGTCATCACCACGGTCTCGAACTTCGTGCTGATGTATCTCGACAAGCGCTACTCCACCGGCGTGCGCAAAGCGGATCTCTGAAAAACGCGCGAGGCCAAGACCATGCAAGACTTCGTCCAACTGATCCAGCAGTACTGGCGCAACTACCTCTACTCCGACGGCTACCACTTCAGCGGCGTGGCCATCACGCTCTGGCTGCTCGTCATCTCGATCGGGCTCGGCTTCTGCCTGTCGGTGCCGCTCGCCGTGGCGCGCGTCTCGAAGAGGAAGTGGCTTGCCGCGCTCGTGTGGCTCTATACGTATATCTTCCGCGGCACGCCGCTCTACGTGCAGTTGCTGCTCTGCTATACGGGCCTCTACAGCCTCGAGATCGTGCGCAATCACGAGCTCACGAGCGCGTTCTTCCGCAGCGGCATGAACTGCACGCTGCTCGCGTTCACGCTCAACACCTGCGCGTACACCACCGAGATTTTCGCGGGCGCGATCAAGGCGACGCCCTACGGCGAGATCGAAGCCGCGCGCGCGTACGGCATGTCGCAATTCACGCTGTATCGCCGGGTAATCCTGCCTTCGGCGCTGCGCCGCGCACTGCCCTACTACAGCAACGAAGTCATCCTGATGCTGCACGCGACGACCGTGGCGTTCACGGCCACCGTGCCCGACATCCTGAAGATCGCGCGCGACGTGAACTCGGCGACCTACCAGTCGTTCGGCGCGTTCGGCATCGCCGCGCTCCTGTACCTGATCATTTCTTTCACGCTCGTGTGGCTGTTCCGCCGCGCCGAGCGCCGCTGGCTCGCATACCTGCGACCGCAAGGCAAGTGAGCCCGCTAGAGGTCAATAGATGAATCCCCAGAAGCAGAAGCTGTTCGTCGACTCCATCCACAAGAAGTACGGCGACAACGAAGTCCTGAAGGGCGTGTCCCTGAAGGCCAATGCCGGCGACGTAATCAGCGTGATCGGTTCGTCGGGCTCGGGCAAGAGCACGATGCTGCGATGCATCAACTTCCTCGAGCAGCCCAACGCCGGCCGCATCGTGGTGGACGGCGAAGAAGTCGCGACGCGCGCCGACAAGCGCACCGGTGCGCTGCACGCCGCCGACGCGAAGCAGCTCCAGCGCGTGCGCACCAAGCTCGCCATGGTGTTCCAGCACTTCAACCTGTGGTCGCACATGTCGGTGCTCGAGAACGTGATCGAGGCGCCCGTGCATGTGCTCGGCCTGCCGCGCAAGGAAGCCGAGGAGCGTGCGCGCACCTATCTGGAGAAAGTGGGCCTCGCGCCGCGCGTGGAAAAGCAGTACCCGTCGCATCTCTCGGGCGGCCAGCAGCAGCGCGTGGCGATCGCGCGCGCGCTTGCCATGCACCCCGACGTGATGCTGTTCGACGAGCCGACGTCGGCGCTCGACCCCGAACTCGTGGGCGAAGTGCTGAAGGTCATGCAAAAGCTCGCCGAGGAAGGCCGCACGATGATCGTGGTCACGCACGAAATGGGTTTCGCGCGCAACGTTTCGAACCACGTGATGTTCCTCCACCAGGGGCTCGTGGAAGAGGAAGGCCAGCCGGCCGAAGTCTTTACCAGTCCGAAAAGCGAGCGCCTGCGCCAGTTCCTTTCAGGCAGCCTCAAGTAAGACGACCCAGCGGGTCGCCGCCCTTCGGCGATGTAGTAAAAGTAGTTTTACAAGGCGCTTTCAGCGCCTTTTCTTTTTTCCTCTTTCGCCGGCCAATAACCCGCCGTTCAGGCCGAAAAAACAGCGATTTTTGCATTACTCCTCGCGAATTCGCCCGTCAATAGTGGCAATCCTGAACCGGGCTGTTCCATAAACGTGAGTCCCTTGCTCCGTAAGGCTTCCTGCCCATTTGTCGTACCTCTCTGACCACCATCCAGGAAGCCCATATTGCAATTTGACGACACCCTGGGGTGCGAGCACGAATTAGTTCGCCAGAGCGGACCTTTTTTGCTAAATTGGTAACGAAAGTAGCAAAACAAACTTCATTAAAAGTAGTTTCACTTCAAAAAGAACGGGAGATGCCAGTCAACCAGGGGATCTGCAAGACGACCCACCGGGTCGTGCAGCGGCACCAGCCCGTACGCCGATCCCCGGGGTAATTCTCCCTCGCGCGACGATTTCTGTTCGCAGCGCCGCAAGCGCACGGACGTCTTTCGCAGTACTTAGGTTGACTCTTTGACAGGGTATGGAGGAGAAAATGAAGAAAGCTTTGCTCGCCGCAGCATTGATGTCGGCTGGCGTGATCGCGCATGCGCAAAGCAGCGTGACGCTCTACGGCCGCCTCGACGCAGGTGTGGCGTATATGAACGGCATCGGCGCTGGCACCGGCGCACAAGGCCAGGCGACCCATGGCTCGAGCCAGGTTCAGCTCGAAAGCGGCTACTGGGGCACGAGCCTGTGGGGCATGAAGGGCGTCGAGGACATCGGTGGCGGCAACAAGGTTCTGTTCCACCTGGAAGGCAGCTTCAGCACCGCGACCGGCTCGCTCGGCTCGGCCGGCTCGATCTGGAATCGCTGGGCGACCATCGGCATGGCCAACGACCAGTTCGGTACCCTGCTGCTGGGCCGCATGCTGTTCATCTCGAACGGCATTTGGGACTTCGACCCGTTCGGTCAGTCGAACTGGTCGTCGGCTTCGATGGTGCGCGGCCGCAACTGGCCGCAATCGAGCAACAACATTTCGTATCAGTCGCCGAACTGGTACGGCTTTGACGTGTACGGCCAGTACGCGTTCTCGAACGCGACGAGCTGGAACGGCAACGGCTCGACGACGCAAGGTCGCGAAGCCGGTCTGCAGCTCACCTACACGAGCTCGCTGTTCCAGATCCGCGGTCTGTACGACGAAATCCGCAATCCGGACAACGGCACGCTCGGCGGCGCCTACAACACGCTCAACGGCGGCAACCTCGCCCCGGGCGCGACCCAGGCAAACGGCAATGGCATTTTCGCGTACTCGCGCGACTACATGGCCATGTTCAACCTGTTCCTCGGCGCATTCAAGATTCAGGGCGGCTACGAAGCCATTCGCTCGGCAGGCATGAGCGGCCAGGCGATTGGCCAGCCGACCACGCTCGACCACGAATGGGGCGGCGTGACGTGGCAAATGACGCCGGCTGCAGCGCTCATCGCGGCGGTCTACCACGTGAATGCGAACAACGGCGGCGGCAACGCCACGCTGTACACGGTCGGCGGTTCGTACAACCTGTCCAAGCGCACGCTGCTCGACATCCAGGCTGCGACCGTGCAGAACAGCAAGTCGGCCAACTTCGGGCTGAACGCCAACAACTTCGGCGTGGCGGCAGCGACCGGCAACCCGGTTCCGGGCCACAGCCAGACCGGCGTGTACGCAGGCATCCAGCACTCGTTCTAATTCGAAGCGAGTGTAGACAGAACAGCTACATCGACGTTTTCACGCTGCTGCGAGAGGCGCGTATCGGTGCGATGTCCGAAAGGGTATCGCACCGTTTTTTATACCTGGGGCGGCCCGCGCAAGCGGGACCACCCGCTTTTCTATCGGTGCCGGCGCTTCACCGGCCGGCTATGCGGAACACCCGGCATCACCTGGCATCACACGGCCGCTTCGTTTTCCTCGCCAGTGCGAATGCGGATCACGCGCTCCACGTCGGTCACGAAAATCTTCCCGTCGCCGATCTTGCCCGTGCGCGCCGCGCCGATGATCGCGTCGATGACCTGGTCGGCCTGCTCGCTCGCGACCACCACCTCGATCTTCACCTTCGGCAGGAAATCGACCACGTATTCGGCGCCGCGGTAGAGCTCCGTGTGGCCCTTCTGGCGGCCGAAGCCCTTGACCTCGGTGACGGTCAGGCCCGTGAGCCCCACTTCGGCGAGCGCCTCGCGCACCTCGTCGAGCTTGAACGGTTTGATGACGGCAGTAATGCGTTTCATGGCGAACCTCGTCTCGTTATCGGATCTGTCGGAAATTTCGAAATATATCGGGATTCTACGCTGCGCGGCCCGTGCTCACGCCGAGGGCTTGCCCGCGGGCGCCGCGGCCCGCTCGTCCGGCACCTGCTCGAGATCGGCGAGCCACACCACCGACTCGGAATCGCTCGGCGCGCGCCAGTCGCCGCGCGGCGAGAGCGAGCCGCCTGAGCCGACCTTCGGCGCGTTCGGAATGCAGGTCCGCTTGAACTGGCTCTGGCGGAAAAAGCGATCGACGAAAATGCGCAGATTGCGCTTGATGGCCGCGAGATCGTACTGATTGCGCGCGACCTTCGCGTTCTCGGGCCACGCGCCCGCCTCGCGGTCGCCCCACGCATGGCACGCGAGGAACGCGACCTTCGACGGCGCGAAACCGAAGCGCAGCGTGTAATAGAGGTTGAAGTCCTGCAGTTCGTACGGGCCGATCGTGCTCTCGGTCTTCTGCTCGGGTACGCCGTCGGACTTGCCGGGGATCAGTTCGGGACTGATGTCGGTGGCGAGAATCGCTTCGAGCACGTCGCGTCCGCTCTCGCCGTTCTGGCCGATCTGGCCCGTTTCCGCCACCCAGCGCACGAGGTGCGTGATGAGCGTTTTCGGCACGCTCGCGTTCACGTTGTAGTGCGACATGTGATCGCCCACGCCGTACGTGCACCAGCCGAGCGCGAGTTCCGAGAGGTCGCCCGTGCCGATCACGATCGCATGGTTGAAGTTGGCGAGGCGAAACAGATGATTCGTGCGCTCGCCGGCCTGCACGTTCTCGAAGGTGATGTCGTAGGCTTCCTTGCCTTCCGAATACGGATGGCCGAGGTCTTCGAGCATCTGCATGCAGCTCTGGCGAATATCGATCTCGCGCGCCGAACAGCCGACGAGCGACATCAGCTCGCGCGCCTGACGCAGCGTGCGCTCGCTCGTCGCGAAGCCGGGCATGGTGTACGCGAGAATGTTCGCGCGCGGCAGCTTCAGACGGTCCATCGCCTTCGCGCAGACGAGCAGCGCATGGGTGGAGTCGAGCCCGCCCGACACGCCGATCACCACCTTCTTGATGCCCGCCTGCGAGAGCCGCTGCACGAGCGCCTGCACCTGGATGTTGTAGACCTCGTTGCAGCGTTCGTCGCGGCGCTTCGGATCGGCCGGCACGTAAGGGAAGCGCTCCACGCGGCGCGACAGCGCGAGCGTTTCGCGCTTCCACGCGGCCCCGTCGGCCGCCAGCTCGCACGCGATCACGCGAAACTTCGCGACTTCGTCGGCGTGGCGGCGGATCGAGTCGCCGAACGTGGTCTGGCGAATGCGCTCCTGCTGCAGCCGGGCAAGATCGACGTCGGCGAAGATGAGGTGCGAGTCGTCGGAGAAGCGCTCCGATTGCGCGAGCAGCTCGCCGTTTTCGCACACGAGCGACTGGCCGTCCCAGGCCATGTCGGTGGTCGATTCGCCCTTGCCCGCCGAGCTGTACAGATAGGCTGCAAGACAGCGCGCCGACTGCTGCGACACGAGCTGGTGACGGTAGCCCGCCTTGCCCACCACGACGTTCGACGCGGAAAGATTCACGAGCACCGAAGCGCCCGCGAGCGCCGCGAACGACGACGGCGGAATCGGCACCCAGACGTCCTCGCAGATCTCCACGTGAAAGCGAAAGCCCGAAATCTGCGGCACCTCGAACAGCAGCGACGCGCCGAACGGCACGTCCGCGCCCGCGAGGCGCACCGTCCCGGTGCTCGCGCAATCGGCGGGGCTGAACTGGCGCGGCTCGTAGAATTCGCCGTAGTTCGGCAGGAAGCTCTTCGGCACGACGCCCGCCACGCGCCCGCCCGATACGACGGCGGCGCAGTTGAACAGCGAATGGCCCGCGCGCACCGGCAACCCGACGATCATCGCGAGCGGCAGCGCCGCCGACGCTTCGACGATCTGCGCAAGCGCGCGCTCGCAGGCGTCGAGCAGGGCCTGCTGATGAAACAGGTCGTCGCAGGTATAGGCCGAGAGGCCAAGCTCGGGAAACGCGACGAGCGCCGCCCCCTTCTCGGCGGCCTCGCGTGCGAGCGCGAGCGTCCGCTGCGCGTTGAATTCGGGATCGGCCACATGGCAGCGGGGCACGCCCACGGCCACGCGCGCAAAACCATGCGTATAGAGATTGAAGAAGCGCTCTTTCATTTCGATAACCTCGAAGCGGGCGCGCCGCGCACGGACGGCGCGCGCCTTGACATTCGGGCCGCACGGCATGCGCCGGGACACGCGGCGCGGCGGTTCTCACCCGCTCGGGATGTTTGATTTACCATGACCGTTTGCCGCGGCGCGCCATCGAACAACGTCGCCGGCGCCATCGCCGCTACCCACGCCGACGGGCACGCAAGTTGAACAAGGAACATTTCGATTATCGCACGGGCATCCTCGGCTCACCGGCCGAGGTCGACGCCGCCGAATGGAACGCGCTGCTCGCACGCCAGGCGCAGCCCACGCCGTTTCTGCGCCACGAATTCCTCACGGCGCTCGACGCCGCGCGCTGCGCCGCGCCGAACGAAGGCTGGGCGGCGCAGTTCGTCACGCTCACCGACGCGCGTACGGGCCGGCTCGCCGCCGCCGCGCCGGTGTACCTGAAGGGTCACTCGTACGGCGAGTATGTGTTCGACTGGGCATGGGCCGACGCCTACAAGCGCAACGGCCTCGAGTACTACCCGAAGCTGCTGTGCGCCGTGCCGTTCACGCCGGTGCAAGGCACGCGCCTGATCGCCGCCGACGAAACCGCGCGCCGCCACCTGGCCGCCACGCTGCTCGCTTTCGCCGAGCAGGCCGACGTGTCGTCGCTGCACGTGCTCTTTCCGACCGCCGAGGACGCCGAGGCGCTCACGGACCTCGGCATGATGCAGCGCGAAGGCGTGCAGTTTCACTGGCTCAACGAGGGCTATCGCGACTTCGAGGACTTTCTTTCCACGCTCGAGCAGAAGAAGCGCAAGAACATCCGCGCGGAGCGCCGCAAGGTGCGCGACGCGGGCGTGACGATGCGGCGCGTGCGCGGCGAGGACATCGGCGACGCCGAATGGCGCTTCTTCAGCCGCTGCTACCGGCAGACCTATCGCGAGCATTTCTCGTCGCCGTATCTGAATCTCGACTTCTTTCGCATGATCGGCGAAACGATGCCCGAGAATCTGCTGCTCGTGATCGCGGAGCGCGAAGGCAAGCCGATCGCGAGTTCGCTCGTGGTCTGGCAGCGCGGCGAGCATGGCCGGGGCGGCACGCTCTACGGCCGCTACTGGGGCGCGCTCGAACACGTGCCGTGCCTGCACTTCGAGACCGCGTACTACCAGCCGCTCGAATTCTGCATCGAGGAAAAGCTCGACGTATTCGAAGGCGGCGCGCAAGGCGAGCACAAGATGGCGCGCGGCTTCCTGCCCACCGTCACGCGTTCGGCGCACTGGCTCGCGCACCCGGCGTTCGCCGACGCCGTCGCGCGCTTTCTCGAAAGCGAGACGAACCACATTCACGCCTACATGCACGAGCTCAACGAGCACAATCCGTTTCGCGCGTGACGCCGGCGTGCGCCGTCGATGCGCGAAACGGGCGTGGCCGCCGCTACTGCCTGAACCAGCGGTGCGAGACGTTGTCGACGATCATCCTGGCGTGCGCATCCGTCTTCGCCTTGATCTGCGCGAGCTCGGCGGGCGTCATGCTCGCGTTCGAGCACGCGGCGCGGTAGTTCGGGAAGTTGACGCCGCAAGTGAGCGCCATCTGCTTGCCGCGCTGCACGTCGCCGGTGTCGCGATAGAACGCGATCATGTCGGGCCACGTTTGCGGCGCCTGCCCGAACCACGCGAACTGCGCCTCGAGAAACGCGCGCGCCTGCGCCCGGTTGCTTGCCGCCATCGCGTCCGCGAGCTGCACCTGCACGCGCCATGAGCGCTCCGGCGCCCTCTGGTTGCGCGCGAGAATCTGCGCGGGCGTCTCGTTCGAGCGCGCGTGCGAAAGCGCGAGCAGATTGGCGAGATAGAAGTCCGGCGCGGCGTCGTTTGCCGTCGCGCCCGAGGCCGCTTTCTGCGCGAGCCGGTAAGCCTCGGCGTAGCGCTGCTGGGCCTCGAGCATGTCGATGTCGCCCAGCATCGCGTAATGCGCGAGCACTTCCTTCGTGTGGCGCTGCTTGCGCGCGGCTTGCCACGGCGCGGTCGTCGCCGGCGGACGCTTGCCGGCGATCAGGCCTTCGACGGCCTTGCTCAGGTCGTCCTCGCGCGCTTCGCCCTCGGGATGCGTGTCGCGCAGCGACGCCATGCCTTTCGCGAGCGCGCGGTCCAGCGTGCGCTGCGCGTCGTAGGCGCCGGTGTTCAGGCTCACCTGCCCTTGCGCGAGCGTGTCGTTGAGCTTCGCGAGCGCGTCGTTGATGCCCTGCAGCGCCTGCGCGGGGCCCGAAGGCTGCGCGTCGGACGACGCGAGCGGTGCGGCCGCCGCGACCGCGGCGCTCGCCCCGCTCGCCGCCGTGGCCGGGCTCTTCGGTATTTTGGCGAGCGTGTCGGCGCGGATCTTGTCGTGCATCGCGTCGTCCTGCGCCTTCTGCAGCTTCTCGTCGCGCTCGCGCGCGGCGGTGTCGTAGCTGTCGATGCGCTCGAGGAACGCCTTGAACCCGTAGATATACGAGTAGCCGCAGCGCAGGCTCACGGTCGCGCCGAACAGATCGGCCTGTTCCTCGATGCTGCGCTGCCAGGCCGGCATCAGCACCGTCGTGCCGATGCTCTGCACGAGTGCGATCTTGTCGAGCCCGTTCCAGCCGCGATCGACGACGTTGCGGTTCACGACCGACCACGTCACGCTCGCGAGAATCGCCGAGGCGTCGCCCGCGTTGCGCACGTCGTACACCGCGTAGTGGTTCAGATAGATGTGGCCGTATTCGTGCGAGAGGATCGCGAAGATCTCGTCCTCGGATTCAGCCGACATGATCCAGCCGAGCGGAATGTAGATGTTGCCCGCCGCGGTCGAGCTCGCGTTGAGCGACGTATCCGACGTGATGTGCACCGTGACGGGCCAGTCCGTCGTGCCGGTCGCCACCTTGATCTTCTGCAGCAGCGTGTTGAGGTACTGCTCCATCTCGGGCATGGACACGAGGCCCCAGCCGTCGGCGCGGTGGTCGTTGAGGTCCTGCTTCGCGTCGGGCCAGGTGTGCGCGGGCGGCGGCGGCAGTTCGCCCGCGGTCTTCACGACGGCCTTGTCGGGCGCGCCGGGCGCGAGCGACGAAAGCGACGAAAGCGACGCGAAGCCCGAAGACCCCGGCAGGTTCGAGCAGGCAGCGAGCGAGAGCGCGGCGGCGCAGGCCGCCGCGGCGCGGGCGAACGGCGGCCTCATTGGCAACGATTCGTCGACGAGCCGAGGTCGCCCGCGCTCTGCGTGCCGCCCGCCGTCTTCTCGCAGGCCGCCTTCACGACCTGGCTCGCCCGCACGTTCATCGAATCGACCCAGTAGTCCTTGCCATCGAGCCGCACGCGGTAATAGCCCGAGTTGTCTTCGAGCACCGGCCAGGGCAGGCCGCTCGCGTGCGTCGAGCTCGCGGGCGTGCCCGGCGCGGGCGTGGCGTAAAGAGGCAGCGGGTCGCGCTTCACGCTCAGGATCGACTGGGCGGCCGTGGCCTGCGTCGCCCATGCGGCGGCGAGCGCGACGGCGAGCGGCAACGCGACGTTCGCGCCGCGTCGCACGAGTGTCGGCATGAGGTTCAGTTTGCGGCTTTGCTTCATGGTCATTCCCCGTTTGCGTGAATTTGCGTCAGTTTGCGTGACGGATTGCGTTACTGGCTTTTCTCTTCGGCGGCGATTTGCGTCCGAGCCTCCTCGCCCTCGCCCGCCTTCTCGTGTTTCTCGGGTCCCAGCAGCCATTCGACGAGCTTCTCGTTCCACTCGAACCATTCCGCCGCGAGCGCGAACACCGCGATATCGACGATGCTCAGAAAGCCCATGTTCAGCACCGACTGGCCGAGATAGAGCAGCACGGCGACGAGCACAAGCGACGCGCCGATCTCGAGCGCGCACTTGAGGAACCAGAGCGCCGACTCGCCGGCGCGCCCCGCGACCCAGGGCAGGAGGCCCTCGAAAGGCTTGCGTTCGTTTTTTTCTTCCTTGCGCATGCGGTTTTTCGCGGAGCGCACCGCCACCACCGCCAGCAGCCCGCCGAGGACGAGCATGAACAGGTGCAGATGATCGCGGTCCGCGCGCAGGGCGAGCGCCGCCGCGTGCTTGTAGCTCGATCCGTAGGTGTACAGGTTGTCGAGCGCCATCGCGTGGAGATAGACGCCGGGAATGCGGCCGTGAATCGGCGAGATCACGTAGTCGTTCGAATAGGCGCGCGCGGTGCCGATCATGACGACGCGACCGGTCAACGCGCGCTCGAGCAGGGCCTCGCCTTCGTCGTCGGCGTTCGCGAAGTCGTAGGCGTAGACCGTTTCGTGGTAGACGCAGACAGGTTTCTCCGCGTCGTGAAAGAGCAGTTCGCGCAGCCCGAACGGCACGATTTCGAGCAGGCCGTGGTCGGGACGGCAATAAAGTTCGCGCGAGGTTTGCGCGTCGTGCGCGTTGTGCGCCTCGCCGCCCTCCTCCGGCTCGTGCCGCGCGAGCGAACGCATGCCGTCGGCGGCGGGCGAGAGGCCCCACGAAAGCGCCATCGGCGCGCTGGCGTCGGCGATCGGCTGCTTCGCGAGGTCGTCGTAGATCGCGAGCGCCGCGCTGCGCCGCGCGAGGCCCTCGCCGCCGGGGGCTTCGAGCGGATAGGTCCACGCAAGCTTGTCGATTTCATCGGGCCGGAAACCGATCGCGACGGGCTCGAAGCACCGCCCGCGCAGTTCGTCGAGGCCCGCGCGCACGCGCAGGACTCCGGCTTCGTCGGGCGTTCCCGCGAGAAAGACCCTGGTACCGGCGGCACGCAACGCGCACAGGCGCTGCGCGAACAGCGCGAGCGTCGGGTCGGGGCGCGCATCGCGAAACATGATGTCGAAGAACACGGCGCGCGGCTTGTAGCTCCCGAGCGCGTCGAGAAGCCGCGCGTAGTAGCCATAGCTCGCGGGCCAGGTCTGCCCCGCCTGCGCGAGCGACGCGTCGTCGATCAGCATGACGGAAATGGCGTCGCGCGAGCCGTTGCCGTACGCCTGCCCCGCAACGGGCGCATAGGCGCTCGCGGCCTTGCGTGTGGCGAACTCCTCGCCGAAGAGCTGCGGCAGCACGAGCGCGGCCGCGATGCCGAACACGATCGCCAGCAGTCCCTGCAGCGTCGTGCGATTGAAAAGCGCGGCGGCGAGCCGGTTCTTCAGCTCGCACGCTCCCCGTACCCATGCATTCATTCTCGTTCTTGACCGCTTGTTCTGTGCGCGCGTGCGCTCGTTGTTTTTGCGTTTTTACCCGCTGACCGGCCGGTACGACGCAGCCGGCGAACAGCGCTCTCGACTGCATTACGGCCGCCACGGCGCAAAACTTTAGCCGCGAGGGGTGCGGCCTGACGCCCGCGCGGCGATACGGCAGGCCCTCACTCTTAGCATGCCACGCGATCTGTGGGACACTCACGCTCGCCCTAGCCCTTCTCCCCCCGCGCCCCCTCTGCCTCCATGCCGTGGTTCCTCTATCTCCTCGAATGCGCCGACGGCAGCGTCTACACGGGCATCGCAACCGACGTCGCCGCACGCTTCGCCCAGCACGCGAGCGGCACGGGCGCGCGCTACACGCGCTCGCACAAGCCGGTGCAGGTGCTCGCGCAATTCGAACTCGCCGACCGCGCGAGCGCTTCGAGCGCCGAGTACTGGGTCAAACGCCTGAAGCCGGACGAAAAGCGCGCGCTCGCCGCCGGCGCGCGCTCGCTCGAATCGGTGCTGCCCGCGCCGCCCGCGAGCGCGGAACCGGAAGCCGAAGCGCCGGCGTGAACAAGCGTCGCCGAGCGTAAGCGTTTGTGCCAGGACGCGCGGCTCTTTTCATCGACTGCCCGCACTCCGGCCTAAAGCAGCGCGCGCCCCCGCCGATATCACGCACAGGACGCCGCGCCGAGGTACCCGCGCGCCCTCTCATATCACCCGCAAGCCGAGGGGCCCGGTCACGCATGATGAGATCGACCAGAAGGGAGACCGGCGCGCTGACGCGCGCGGGGGAAACGAGCCGGCAAGCCCCTGGCCGGCGAGGACTGCGGCGCACGACCGCGGTCCTGCTGCCGCTATGGCTGCTCGCGGCCGCGATGACGCTGATCGCTTCGATCAGCGTGGCGATCATGGCGATTCTGCTCGCCTATGTCGCAGGCGAAAGCAGTTGGTCAAAGGGGCAGAAGGATGCCGTTCACGCACTCGAGCGCTACGCGCGCACGGGCGACGAGGCGGACTACGGCGCGTTCCTCGCCGGCATCGCCGTGCCGCTCGGCGACCGCGCGGCACGGCTCGAAATGAACCGCGCGCAGCCCGACCCGGCGGCGATACGGCGCGGCTTCGAGCGCGGGCGCATCGCGCACGCCGACATGGACGGCATGGTGTGGGGTTACCGCACGCTCAAGAACACGCCGTGGCTGCGTCCGGCCGTGGCGTTCTGGGACACCGGCGACCGCTACATCGTGCGTCTCGCCGATACGGGCGAGCGCCTGCACGCGCTTGGGCGAGCAGGCAAGCTGCACGCCCCCGAATCCGCAAGCCTCGTGCACGAGCTGCAGGACATCGACAGCGAGCTCGCGCCCGTCGAAAGCGGCTTCTCGCGCTCGCTCGACGACGCGGCGCGCACCACCCGCTCGCTGCTCATGCTCGTGCTCGCCGCGGCCGCGATCGTGCTGCTCGGCGTGTTCTCGCAGTTCATCCGTCGCGCGCTCGCCCGCAGCGAACGCCTCGAAGCCGAGGTGCGCAAGAACGAGGAACGCCTCACGCTCGGCTTCGAGGGCATCAACGCCGGACTCTGGGACTGGGAAATCGGCAGCCGCCAGTGCTACTTCTCGAACTGGCTCTACGAGCAGCTCGGCTATGACGTCGGCACCCGATTCGACAGCGAAGCCGGTCTCGCGCAGCTCGTCCACGCCGACGACCTCTCGCTCGTGCGCCACGCACTGCGCGAGCACCTTGCGCGCGCAACGACATTCGACGTGGCGTTTCGCCTGCGTACGCTCGCGGGCGGCTACTGCTGGTGCCGCGCACGCGGCCAGGCGGTGCGCGACGCGCACGGGCGCGCCGTGCGCATGGTCGGGTGCCTCTTCGACATCTCCGAGCTGAGGAACGCCGAGGCAAAGGCATACACCGAACGCGAGCTGGCCGAAGTCACGCTCGCTTCCATCGGCGACGCCGTCATTCGCACCGACGAAGACGCCCGCGTGACCTACTGCAACGCCGTCGCCGAACGCATGCTCGGCCGCGCGGCCGCCGACATCGTCGCGCAGCCTTTCGACGCCGTCTGCAAGCTGCGCAACGACGCCGACGGCGCGCGGCGCTTCGATATCCTGAGCGTGGCCCACGCGAAGAGCGGCAGCGCCAGTCTCTATCTCTCGCGCCCGGACGGCTCGCGCCTCGCGGTCGACTACTCGGTGTCGAAGCTGCGCGATGCGCAAGGCCGCGCGATCGGCACCGTCATCGTGCTCTACGACGTGAGCGCGCTGCGCGAGCACGCGGCGCGCCTCGCGTACCAGGCCACCCACGACGAGCTCACCGACCTCTACAACCGGCGCGAGTTCGAGCGGCGCCTCACTGCGCTGCTCGAGAACGACGAGCGCGCGCAGCCTGCACATCCGGGCCACGCGGTCATGTTTCTCGACCTCGACCAGTTCAAGGTCGTCAACGACACATGCGGCCACTCGACGGGCGACGAACTGCTCCGCCAGGTCTGCCGCGCACTGAAGAGCGAACTGCGTGACGAGGACATCATCGCGCGGCTGGGCGGCGACGAGTTCGGCGTGGTGATGCCGCACTGCACGGCGGCGCACGCGTCGCTGCTCGCGGAGAACCTGCGCGCGGCCATCGCCGCGATCCGCTTCACGGGCGCCGGACGCGTCGTGCAGACGAGCGTGAGCATCGGCCTCGTCGGCGACGCGGAGGGACTCGTTTCCGTGAAGGAAGTGATGAAGGCCGCCGACGTAGCCTGCTACATGGCGAAGAAGAAAGGCCGCAACCGCGTGCATCGCTTTCGCTACGACGACGAGGAACTGTCGCAAACGCACGCGCAGATGGCGTGGGTTTCCGACATCAAGGCGGCGCTGGAAAACGGCCAGTTCTGCCTGTACGGCCAGCCGATGCTTGCGCTCGCGCAGGCATCGGCGCCGGCCGCGCCGGAGGACACGCACGTCGAGCTGCTGCTGCGCATGCGCTCCCACTCGGGCACGCTCGTGGAGCCCGCCGCGTTCATCGGCGCGGCCGAGCGCTTCGACCTCATGCCGGCGATCGACCGCTGGGTGATCGCGAGAGCGTTCGCGATGATCGCCGCCAACACGCACCGGTACGGCACGTGGGCGATCAATCTCTCGGGCGCCTCGCTCGGCGACGGGCAACTCGCCGACTACATCGAGGCGCAGCAGCGCATCTGGTCCGTTCCGTTTGCGCGCGTGTGCTTCGAGATCACCGAAACGGCCGCGATCACGAACCTGCACGAGGCGATCACGCTCATCGAGCGCCTGCGCGCGCAGGGCTGCCGCTTCGCGCTGGACGACTTCGGCGCGGGCATGTCGTCGTTCAATTACCTCAAGCACCTGAACGTCGACTACCTGAAGATCGACGCCAGTTTCATACGCGGCATCGTCGGGAGTCCGCTGGATCAGGCCATCGTGCGCGCGATCAACGAGGTCGCGCACGCGGCCGGCAAGCTGACGATCGCCGAGGGCGTGGAAGATGCCGCCATCATGGACCTGATGATCGCCATGGGCCTGGACTACGCCCAAGGCTACCGCGTCGGCAGACCCGTGCAGCTCGACGTCCTGCGCGAGCCGGAACTGCGCGACATGGCCGAGCCCGGCTGAGCGTGCGCCCATGAAAAAACCGCACGGCCTTGCGGCGCGTGCGGTTTTTGCCGACGCTCGAAGCGCGGCTTACTTCTTGAAGTTCGCGACGCCGTCGGTGATTTCCTTGTGGGCGGCTTCAATGCCGACCCAGCCTTCGACCTTGACCCACTTGCCCTTTTCGAGCGACTTGTAGTTCTCGAAGAAGTGCTTGATCTGGTCCTTCAGGTACTCGGGCACGTCGTCGAGCGTCTTGATGCCGGCCGTCATCGGGCAGACCTTGTCGTGCGGGACCGCGATCAGCTTCGCGTCGACGCCCGACTCGTCGGTCATCTGCAGCATGCCGAGCGCGCGCGAGCGCACGACCGAGCCGGCCAGCAGCGGAAACGGCGTGATCACGAGCACGTCGACGGGGTCGCCGTCGCCCGAGAGCGTCTGCGGGATGAAGCCGTAGTTCACGGGATAGCGCATGCCCGTGCCGACAAAACGGTCGACGACGAGCAGACCCAGGTCCTTGTCGGCTTCGTATTTCACCGGATCGCTTTGCGCGGGAATCTCGATGATCACGTTGAAGTCTTGCGGCAGATCCTTGCCGGCGGGCACATTTGCAAAGCTCATGAGCGCTCTCTGTTGAGAAGGGAAAACCGACGGCTCGCGCGCAAAACCGGCGCGAAACCGGACGTTGGAGGATGGACGCCATTATAGCCAATCAGGCGCGCCGGTCCGCAGAACGGCGGAAGCAGGCCGCCTGTCCGCCCACCCGCCAGCGGGCCGCGGCAATTTTCGTACCGGACGGAGCACCTGCTGAAATCGCCCGCGCGGCCCGCCAGATCGGCGCGATAATCGGCTGACCCGGCGCGGCCGCGAGCAGCGGCGGCGCGCGACTGGCGGCGCGGTTCGTTGTTTTGCGTTTCCCTTCCCTCGTTTCACCCCGTTTCACATCCATTACGAGGCGCATGCATGGAAGAAGCGAAGCACTTCATCGGCGGCGAGTGGCGCTCGCCTTCCAGCGGCGAGACGCTCGCCGCGATCGATCCCTCCACCGGCCAGCCCTTCGCGCAGCTCGCGCGCGGCAACGCCGCCGACATCGACGACGCCGTCACGGCCGCGCGCCGCGCCCATGAAGGCGCATGGGGCGCGCTGAGCGCCGCCGCGCGCGGGCGGCTGCTGTTCGCGCTTTCGGGACTCGTCGGCCAGCACAAGGAAGCGCTCGCGCAGCTCGAAGCCCGCGACACCGGCAAACCGCTCAGGCAGGCGCGCGCCGACGCCGCGGCGCTCGCGCGCTACTTCGAGTTCTACGCGGGCGCCGCCGACAAGCTGCACGGCGAAACGCTGCCCTATGAGGCCGGCTACACGGTGCTCACGGTGCGCGAGCCGCATGGCGTGACAGGCCACATCGTTCCCTGGAACTACCCGATGCAGATTTTCGGCCGCAGCGTGGGCGCGGCGCTCGCCGCCGGCAACGCCTGCGTGGTGAAGCCCGCCGAAGACGCCTGCGTGTCGCTCCTGCGCGTGGCCGAACTGGCGCGCGAAGCCGGCCTGCCCGCCGGCGCGCTCAACATCGTCACCGGGCTCGGGCACGAAGCGGGCGCGGCGCTCGCGGCGCACCCCGGCATCGACCATGTTTCGTTCACGGGCTCGCCGCAAACGGGCAAGCTCGTCGCGCAGATGGCCGCCGGCAATCACGTGCCCGTCACGCTCGAACTGGGCGGCAAGTCGCCGCAAATCGTCTTCGCCGATGCGGACCTCGACGCCGCGCTGCCCGTGCTCGTTGCCGCGATCGTGCAGAACGCCGGGCAAACGTGCTCGGCGGGTAGCCGCGTGCTGATCGAGCACAGCGTCTACGAGCCGCTGCTCGACCGGCTCGCCGCGGCGTTCGGCAAGCTGCGCGTGGGCCCGGCCAGCGCCGACCTCGACTGCGGCCCGCTCATCAACGAAAAGCAGCGTCGGCGCGTGCGCGGCTTTCTCGACGAAGCGGCCGCCAGCGGCATCGAGACGGTGGCGAGCGGCAGGCTCGAAGCCGATGCCCCCGCGGGCGGCTTCTACGAAGTGCCGACGCTCCTGCGCGACGTACCGCCGCAAAGCCGTCTCGCGCAGGAAGAGGTGTTCGGGCCGGTGCTCGCGGCCATGCCCTTCGGGAGCGAGGAGGAAGCGCTCGCGCTCGCCAACGGCACGCCCTACGGGCTCGTGGCGGGCGTGTGGACGCGCGACGGCGCGCGCCAGATGCGCATGGCGCGGTGCGTGCGCGCGGGCCAGGTGTTCGTCAACAACTATGGCGCGGGCGGCGGCGTGGAGTTGCCGTTCGGCGGCACGCGGCACTCCGGGCACGGCCGCGAGAAGGGCTTCGAGGCGCTTTATGGCTTCACGGTGCTGAAAACCATCGCGATCCGGCACGGCTGAAGCACCCCGACAACCAGACCAACGGAGACACCATGCGACTCAAAGGCAAGACGGCCGTCGTGACGGGCGCCGGCTCGGGCTTCGGCGAAGGCATTGCGAAAACCTACGCGCGCGAAGGCGCGAACGTCGTCATCAACGACCTGAACGGCGAAGCGGCCGAACGCGTGGCGAGCGAAATCGCGCTCGCGGGCGGCAAGGCCATCGCGGTGCCGGGCGACGTCACGCGCGAAGCCGACTGGCACGCGCTGCGCGAAGCGGCCATCGAGGACTTCGGCAGCGTGCAGATCGTCGTCAACAACGCGGGCACCACGCATCGGAACAAGCCCGTGCTCGAGGTGAGCGAAGCCGAATTCGACCGCGTCTACGCCGTCAACGTGAAGGGCCTTTACTGGAGCGTGCGCGCGTTCGTGCCGCATTTTCGCGAGCGCGGCGGCGGCGCGTTCGTCAACATCGCCTCGACAGCGGGCATCCGGCCGCGGCCCGGCCTGGTCTGGTACAACGGCAGCAAGGGCGCGATGCTCGTCGCGAGCAAGGCGCTCGCCGCCGAACTGGGCGCCGACCAGATCCGCGTGAACTGCGTGAATCCCGTGATCGGCGACACAGGGCTCACGGCCGAGTTCATGGGCGTGCCCGATACGCCCGAGAACCGCCAGCGCTTCATCGCGACCATCCCGCTCGGGCGCTTCTCCACGCCCCAGGACGTGGCCAACGCCTGCCTCTATCTGGCCTCCGACGAAGCCGCGTTCATCACCGGCACCTGCATCGAAGTCGATGGCGGACGCTGCGTGTAGCGCCCGCGACCATGCGCCAGGAGTTGCTAAGTGCTTGACTGATCGGTGTTTTCCCCGATCGATACGCGCCGTCGCGGCCCGGCGGCGCGTATAGAATGGTCGTGCCCGAACGTTGCATATCCAACATAAGAAGACCCGGGACAACGAAAGCAACACAGGAGACAGAGACACCATGGCCAGTCCAGCGAATCATCTGCCGCATGCGGGCGCAGGCGCCCCGCCCTCCGCGTTCGAAGAAGCCACCTACCGCAAAGTCGCGTGGCGCCTCATCCCGCTTCTCATGCTCTGCTACGTGGTCGCCTATCTGGACCGCGTGAACGTGGGCTTCGCCAAGCTGCAAATGAGCACCGCTCTCAATCTTTCGGACGCCGTCTATGGCTTCGGCGCCGGCATCTTCTTCATCGGGTACTTTTTGTTCGAAGTGCCAAGCAACGTGATCCTGCACCGCGTGGGCGCCCGCGTATGGATCGCGCGCATCATGGTCACGTGGGGCCTCGTCTCCATCCTGACGATGTTCGTCACCACGCCCACCATGTTCTACGTGATGCGCTTTCTGCTCGGCCTGTGCGAGGCGGGCTTCTTCCCCGGCATCATCCTCTATCTGACGTACTGGTATCCGGCGCACCGGCGCGGTCGCATGACGACGTGGTTCATGACGGCCATCGCGCTCTCGGGCGTGATCGGCGGACCGGTTTCGGGCTGGATTCTCAAGTCCTTCGACGGCGCGAACGGCTGGCAGGGCTGGCAGTGGCTGTTCTTGCTCGAAGGGCTGCCTTCGGTGATCGTCGGCGTGCTGGTGTTCTTCGTGCTCGACGACCGCATCGGCAAGGCGAAGTGGCTCACGGACGAAGAACGCGCGCTGCTCGAACGCAACATCGCCGCCGAAGATGCGACGAAGGAAGACCCGCCGATCATGACCGTGCTCACGAGCCCGCGCGTGCTCGTCATGAGCCTCACCTACTTCTCGTTCGTGATGGGCCTCTACGGCGTGAGCTTCTGGCTGCCCACCATCATCAAGTCGACGGGCGTGAAGGACGCGCTCATGATCGGCCTGCTTTCGGCGATTCCGTTCGCCGCCGCCGTGATCGGCATGGTGCTCGTCGCGAAGAGCGCCGACCGCGCGCGCGAGCGCCGCTGGCACATTGCGGTTCCGGCCGCCATCGGCGCGCTTGGCCTCGTACTCTCGGTCACGTGGGCGCACGACACCACGCTCGCGATGACGGCGCTCACGCTCGCGACCATGGGCATCCTCACCACGCTGCCGCTCTTCTGGAGCCTGCCCACGGCCTGGCTCGCGGGCACGGGCGCGGCGGCCGGCATCGCGCTCATCAATTCGATCGGCAATCTCGCGGGCTTTCTGAGCCCGTATGCGGTGGGCTGGCTCAAGCAGGCCACGTCCGCCAACGATTCGGGCATGTACATGCTCGCGGCGTGCATGATTCTCGGCGGCCTGCTCGCGCTTTCGGCGCCGGCGAGGCTCGTGAACCGCTAAGCCGTTCGGCCGCCCCAGAAGCAAACGGCCGCCTGTTTCGCAGGCGGCCGTTTTCGTTGCGGCTTCGGGTTCGCAACTGCGGGGCCATCAAACCACGTTCATCGAGAGCGCGCTCTCGCGGTAGTGCGCGGCAGCCTTCTCGCCGTCGCCGAGCTGCTCGTGCAGACGCGCGAGCGCGCGATGCGAGCGGATCTTGAGGGGCTCGTTCTCGCTCGCGTCGGCGGACTTGACCGCGGCTTCGAGGAACGACTGTGCCTTGCCCCAAAGCTGCTGCTTCAGGCACAGGCGGCCCAGCGCGAACAGCAGGTCGCCGTCCTCCGGGCGGTCCTTGCGCCACGCCTCGGCCTTCTGGATGAGCGGCAACGCGTCGCTGCCCGCGGTGTCCGGATAGCGGCGCAGCAGGCGCGCGTCCCAGTTCTGCGCGAGCGCTTCCTCGACGATCTTGCGCGCGTCGTTCGGGCGGTCGAGCGCGATCAGCAGTTCGGCGGCGCAATCGGCGAGCCGCGGCGAGTGGCGCTCGACCGTCGAGAGCGACTGCCACAGTTCGAGCAGCGCATCGGCGTCGTGACGGCGGTCGCGCAGCAGGTTTTCCGCCGCGAGCTGGCGCAGGCGCACGGCCACAGCCGGATGCAGCGCCTCGCGCTTTTCCAGCGTCTTCACGAGCTTGAGCACTTCGCTCCAGTTCTTGAGCTGCTGCTGCGCACGCAACGCGATCTGCTGCGCGTGAATGCGGCGGCCGCCCTGCGAGCGCATTTCGGTGAGCGCGGCGAGCGCGCCGTCTGCGTCGCGACCATCGGCGCGCATGTCGGCGGTGGCCATGAGGCGCGCTTCCTGGAGATCGGGGTCATCGACCCGGGTGAGCCATTCGTCGCGGCGCGCGTATTCGTGCAGGCGATGCGCGGCGGTGGCCGCGATCAGGCCAGCGGCGCTCGTGTTCCTTTCGTCGGCGAGCGAATCGCGCGCAGCCTTCTCGGCGCGCGAGAAGCGGCCGGCGTAAAGATTGCCCACGGCGTCGCGCAGCGCGGCGTGCGCCTTCTCCGTGCGCATGCGCGCGCGATAGGCGGCGACGCGGCGCGGCATCGTCACGATGTTGCGCACGAAGCGCAGGATCGCGTAAAGCAGCAGGAACGCCACCACGATGCCGACCACGAACAGATTGAGCGAGACGTCGACGCGATACGGCGGATAGACGAGCAGCACCTGCCCGGCGTCGAAGCGCCCGACGGTTGCGAGCGCAACGGCAATCGCGAAGAGGAGCGCGAGCCAGAGGAGTCCACGGATCGCCATGTCTTACCCCCGGCTCCGGTACTGCTGGATCGCCTTCAGGCTCGTGTCGAGCGTGGGCAGCGCGACGGCGGCCGAGCCGGCGTTCACTTCCTTGAGCATTTCGCGCACGGTCTGCGTGTCTTTCGACGCGCCGTCGAAGTAGCGCGCGAGCGTGGCGTCGGCGGCGGAGAGGTCGGACTTGAGCGTGTCCTGGTTGCGCGAGAGCAGCGACAGGCGCGCCGACAGCAGGCGCAGCTTCAGGTTCTCGCGCACGAAATAGCCCTGGTCGGGCGACACGAGCATGGCGTCCGCATTGTCGATGCGGCGCACCTGCACGAGGCTCGCGATCTGCTTGCCGACCCCGTCGACGAACGTGTCGATCCACACCTTCCAGCGCGGCTGGCTCGTCGCGGCGGCGACCTTCGCGACATCGGCGGGCGCGGCGGCCTCGGGTTTCGTGTGGGCGACGATCGCTTCGCCCGACAGCGGCAGCGAGTCGATCTGGCCGAGCGCGGTGTCGAGCTTGATGGCGAGGCCGGTCAGGTCCGTGGAGGGCGCGGCCTTGAGCTTGTCGATGTCCTGCGCGATCGCCTTGCGCACGACGATGGCCTGCGGGTTTTCCGAGGCGGCGAGGCGCGTGTCGGCGCTTTGCAGCGCGAACAGCGCGAGTTGTGTGTTGCCCGTGAGCTGGAGCTGTTCGCTCGCGCTCGAGAGCATCTGGCCGACTTCGGCGAGCGTCCAGTCGTCGCGGCTCTTCGAGAGATCGGCGTATTGCTGCGCGAGCGCCTGCTGCGAATTCTGCGCGTCGGCGATCTTGCCTTCGAGCTGCGAGATTTGCTTGTCGAGCTGCTGCGCACCCGCGACAACCTGATCGGCGCGCGCGCTCAGTGCGGCGATCTGTTGCTCGCCCGCCTGCTGGCGCTGGGCGAGCTGCGTGTCGAGCCGGTCCAGCTTGCGGTTGAGCGCATAGCCGCCCGCCCCCGCGCCCGCCGCGATCAGCGCCACGACGATCCACAGCAGCGCCGTGCCCGCGCCGCGCCGCGCGCCGCCCGCCGCACCCGATCCGGGCGGCTGGGCCGGCGGCGCGGAAGCACTCGCGCCCGACGACGCATACGACGGCCGCGCGGACGCGCCGCCGGAAACCGCGGCGCCCGTGGTGACGGCGCCCTGGTTTGCTGTGCTGCTGGAGTTGTTCGAATCTGTCATGCGTGGGTTGGCCGGCGCCTGGGCCGGAGTGTTCTGAACCGGTTGAACAACGGAAGAAGCGAGCCCAAGCAGCGTCTCGACGATGCGTTCGTCGCCCGCGCCGGACACCGTAATCCTATCAAAACCCATTGAGCGGGCCGTCTCGGCGATGCGCGGGTGAGGCGCCACGACCGGCGCGTGATGCAGCTCGACGATCTCGCCCGCCGTGAGGTGATCGCGCGCGAGCTCGTCGAGGTTGCGCACGCCCTCGGAACTCGTCACGAGCCACGCGTGCGGCGCGCCTTCGAGGAGCGCGTGAACCCGCGTCCAGGCGGCGATGGGCGGCTCGGGCACGATACGGCGGTATGCCGCGACGGTCTCCACCTCGGCGCCCGCCTCGCGCAGGCGCTCGGCGAGCCACTCGCGGCCGCCGTCGCCGCGCACGATCAGCACGCGCTTGCCCGCAAAGGCGTTCGCTCCGAAAGCCGTTTCTAGCGCCGCGTAAAGCGACTCCGAATCGAAGCGCGCCTCGTCGCCGGTGCCCGCCGGGCTCACCACGCGATGATCGGGCTCGGCCACGCCATGACGCTCGAGCGCGGCCACGCTCGCCGGGCCGACCACGGCCACCGGCAGCGCGGGCGGCCAGATCGCGGAGACCGAGGCGTAGCACGCGAACGCGCGATCGACGGCGTTGGGCGAAACGAACACGACGAGCGCATAGCGTTCGAGCGCGCCGAGCGCGGCGCGCAACGGCGCTTCGTCGCTAACGGGCGCGATGGCGATGAGCGGGAAGTCGAGCGTGCGCATGCCGTGCTGCGCCAGTTGCGCGGCGAGCGTCTCCGACTGACCGGCCGGCCGGGTAATGACGACGGTGAACGGCGTGCCGCTCCTTGCATGCGCCGCGCGGCTGGCGCCAGTCGCGGCGTCGCCGGGGCCGCCCCACTCGTCGGGCTGGCCGGCGTTGCCGCGCGGTTGCCAGGCGCCCGTCATCGCCCGGATGCCGGGCCTTCGCCCGCGCCGGTTGAGTCGCTCGCTGCGCCGCCGCTCTTTCCCGGTGCCGTGTTCGGACCGTCGGCGGCCTGGGCCGCCTCTGCGAGCGCGCGCACGATATCGAGCGCGCCCTGGGCGATGAGATCGTCGGCGACTCGCCGCCCGAGCGCGAGGGCATCGCCGACGGTAGCCGCCGGCGTCGCTTCCTGCGCGGCGAGCACGCGGCTCGCGTCGGGCGTGGCGATCGTGCTGCGCAACGCGAGCTTGCCGTCCCGCCACCGCGCATAGGCGGCGAGCGGCACCGTGCAACTGCCGCCGAGTGCGCGCGAGACCATGCGCTCGGCCTCGACGGCCTTCGCGGTAGCGTCGTCGTGCAGCGGCGCGAGCCACGCGGCAAGTTCCGGCCGACCGGCGCGGATCTCGATGCCGAGCGCGCCCTGCCCCGCAGCCGGCAGACTGTCCTCGGGCTCGATCAGCGCGCGGATGCGCGCGCCCAGACCGAGGCGCTTCAAGCCCGCCGCTGCCAGGATGATGGCCGCGTAGTCGCCGCGATCGAGCTTGGCGAGGCGCGTATCGAGGTTGCCGCGCAGCGGCTTCACGTCGAGGTGTGGATAGCGCGCGCGAATCATCGACTCGCGCCGCAGACTGGACGTGCCCACCACGCTGCCCGCGGGGAGCGCCGCGAGCGACGCGTAGTCGCTGGAGACGAACGCGTCGCGCGGGTCCTCGCGCTCCATGATGGCCGCGAGCGTGAAGCGCTCCGGCAGTTCCATCGGCACATCCTTGAGCGAATGCACGGCCAGATCGGCGCGGCCGTCGTCCAGCGCCTGCTCCAGTTCCTTCACGAAAAGTCCCTTGCCGCCCACTTTCGAAAGCGTACGGTCGAGAATTTGATCGCCACGTGTCGTCATTCCGACAATTTTCACGTCGCAGGCTGGATATAATTTGTGCAGCGCAGCTTGCACATGCTCTGCCTGCCACATCGCGAGGCGGCTCTCCCGCGAAGCGATCACAAGTGTGCGGGGCATGGGCGCGGATAACGTCTCGGAATTCATGGCAAGTTACATCGAATGACGGGATGAAAAGCAGGATCGGATAACAGGCAATGTTAGCACGCACCCTTTTTATGGCCCGCCCCGATGGATTGACCACGAGGTTGGCCACGAGGCGCGTGCGGCGGCAAGGAAGAGACCCGGCGAAGCACACGGCGCTAACCATACTGGCGAGGCCGACGATGCCCGGCTTGCGTGGCCCCACGGCGACATCCGAGGCGCGCCGCGGCCCAAAAGGCCGCGCGGGCCGCGTGCGTATGACCGAAGGCGGCTCCAGCGCGCGCCCGTCAGCGCGGCGCCGTGAACTCTCTCGAGCAAGGCCTGCACCCGGCGCATCGCCTTCGCGGCCCGCGCCGTCTCTGCGACTTCCGCATGGCTCGCTCAGGGTGGCACCTCCACCCTTCCCAGGTTGCACCCGCAGTACACGGGCCCGGCATGCGCCGCGGCCTGGTAGTTGGCAGTCCCCGATCAACCTGCCCATATCCTGGCAAGCCTCAAGGAAAACATCGTGAAGTCTTCAGGCTCGGCGCGCGCAGAGCGCCGCAACAACGCATCGCAGAACGCTACTTCGAAGGCCGCGGCCACGCCGTCCGCTAAACCGGCGAAAACGACGAAGACCACGAAGACCACGAAACCCACCGCGACCAAACCGGCCACCCGAACGTCGCAGAAGGCGTCGAAAGCGCCGAAGGCAACGAAAGCCGCGAAGGCGCCCCTCGCCGCGGGAAAGAACGCCGGCGCTGCGCGCAACGGCCGCGCGCGCGACGACAAGGACCTGCCGCTCTTCGAGGACATCCGCTATCTGGGGCGTCTCCTCGGCGAGGTCCTGCGCGAGCAGGAAGGCGACGCCGTGTTCGACGTCGTGGAAACCATTCGTCAGACCGCGGTGCGCTTTCGCCGCGAAGACGACTCCGCCGACGCGCTCGCGCTGGAAAAGCAGCTTCGCGCGCTCTCGCCCGAGCAGACCGTGAGCGTGGTGCGCGCGTTCAGCTACTTCTCGCATCTCGCCAACATCGCCGAGGACCGCCACCGCAACCGCCGCCGCCGCATTCACGAGCTGGCGGGCTCGGCGCCGCAGGCGGGCACCATCGCGCATTCGCTCGAGCGCCTCGCGCAAGCGGGCGCGGCCGCCACGCCCGTGCTCCAGCAGTTCTTCAACGACGCGCTGATCGTGCCCGTGCTCACCGCGCACCCCACGGAAGTGCAGCGCAAAAGCACGCTCGACTCGCAGCACGACATCGCGCGCCTGCTCGCCGAGCGCGACCAGCCGCTCACGCATCGCGAACTCGAGCACAACGAGGCGCTGCTGCGCGCGCGCGTGACCTCGCTCTGGCAAACGCGCATGCTGCGCGAGTCGCGCCTGACCGTCGGCGACGAAATCGAAAACGCGCTTTCGTATTACCACACGACCTTCCTCACCGAGATCCCCGCGCTCTACAGCGAGATCGAAACGCAGCTCAAGGAGCACGGTCTCTCGGCGCGCCTGCCCGCGTTCTTCCAGATGGGCAGCTGGATCGGCGGCGACCGCGACGGCAATCCGAACGTCACGGCCGCCACGCTCGAAGAAGCCAGCGAGCGCCAGGCGCAGGTGATCCTGCAACACTACCTCGACGAAGTGCACCGGCTCGGCGCCGAGCTCTCGGTGTCGAACCTGCTCGCGGGCGCGAGCGAGGAACTGAAGGCGCTGGCCGAAGCCTCGCCCGACCAGTCGCCGCACCGCGTGGACGAGCCGTATCGCCGCGCGCTGATCGGCGTGTACACGCGTCTTGCCGCGAGCGCGCGCGTGCGCCTCGGCGAAGGCGTGGTGGCGGTGCGCAGCGCCGGGCGCAACGCCGCGCCCGTGCGCGCGCAGCCGTATGCGGACGCCGGCGAATTCTCGCGCGACCTGCATGTCCTGATGGATTCGCTCGCGGAGCATCACGGCGCCTCGCTCGCGACGACGCGGCTCGCGCCGCTCATGCGCGCCGTCGACGTGTTCGGTTTCCATCTTGCGTCGATCGATCTGCGCCAAAGTTCGGACATCCACGAAGCCGTGATTGCGGAGCTGCTCGCGCGCGCGGGCGTCGAAGCCGATTACGCCGCGCTCTCCGAAGAAGACAAGCAGATCGTCCTGCTCGCGCAACTCGCCGACCCGCGCACGCTACGCTCGCCGTATCTCGACTATTCCGACCTCGCGAAGAGCGAGCTCGGCGTGCTGGAAATGGCGCGCGTGACGCGCGAGAAGTTCGGCGCGCGCGCGGTGCGCAACTACATCATCTCGCACACCGAAACGGTTTCGGATCTGCTAGAGGTGATGCTGCTGCAGAAGGAAACCGGCCTCTTTAGCGGACGCCTCGGCCACGCCGACGACCCCGCGAAAGCCGCGCTCATGGTGATCCCGCTCTTCGAGACGATTCCCGACTTGCGCCACGCCCCGCACATCATGCGCGACCTGCTGGCGCTGCCGGGCATGGACGGCATCGTCGAGCACCAGGGCAACGAGCAGGAAATCATGCTCGGCTACTCGGACAGCAACAAGGACGGCGGCTTCCTTACCTCGAACTGGGAGCTGTATCGCGCGGAACTCGCGCTCGTTTCGCTCTACAAGGAGCGCGGCATCACGCTGCGCCTGTTCCATGGCCGAGGCGGCACGGTGGGCCGCGGCGGCGGCCCGACCTACAGCGCGATCCTCTCGCAGCCGCCGGGCACGGTGGAAGGCCAGATCCGCCTGACCGAGCAAGGCGAAGTCATCGCGAGCAAGTTCGGCAATCCGGAGATCGGCCGCCGCAACCTCGAAACCGTGATCGCCGCGACGCTCGAAGCCACGCTGCTGCCGATGGGCGGCACCTCGGGCGCGCCCGACCAGTTGCCCCAGTTCGAGGAGACGATGCAGCAGCTTTCCGATGCCGCGATGGCCGCGTACCGCTCGCTCGTCTACGAGACGCCCGGTTTCACCGACTACTTCTTCGCCTCGACGCCGATCACGGAAATCGCGGAACTCAACATCGGCAGCCGCCCGGCCTCGCGCAAGCTGCAGGACCCGAAGCACCGCAAGATCGACGACCTGCGCGCGATTCCGTGGGGCTTTTCATGGGGCCAGTGCCGTTTGCTGATCACGGGTTGGTACGGCTTCGGCAGCGCGGTGGCCTCGTATCTCGACGAAGCGGGCAGCGACGCCGAGCGCGCGCGCCGTCTCGCCATGTTCAAGAAGATGTACAAGACCTGGCCGTTCTTCTCGAACCTGCTCTCGAACATGGACATGACGCTCGCGAAGACCGACCTCGCGGTGGCGTCGCGCTACGCGCAGCTCGTCGCCGACAAGAAGCTGCGCAAGCACGTGTTCGAGCGCATCGTGGCCGAGTGGGAGCGCACGACGCGCGTGCTCGACGAGATCACGGGCGCGAGCGGCCGCCTCGCGGACAACCCGCTGCTCGCGCGCTCGATCAAGAACCGCTTCCCGTATCTCGATCCGCTGAATCACTTGCAGGTGGAACTCATCAAGCGCTACCGCGCCGGCGATCCGAGCCCGCGCGTGCGGCGCGGGATTCATCTGACGATCAACGGAATCGCGGCGGGGTTGCGTAATACGGGGTAATCGCGGGTTGATGCAGCGCTTCGCCTGAGCGCCCGCGTTCATGGAAACGGTGTCGGCCCCTTACGGGGGCGGCACCGTTTTTTCTTGCCGGTTTCGTGAACGCCCCGATCACCCGCATTGCATGAACATGCGCCGCAAGCCGCGCCTAAGCGGGCGCGTTAGCCTTGATATCGAACGTTCCGGTAACGACGCCTCGACTGCCGCCTAGTGCGTTCTGAACGATATATTCCTGTTTTACGCGGGCAAACGACAGCCGGACCTGTTCGTAACTCGCGGACATCTCCGCTCCTGTCACGATCACGTCGGACATCGTGATCTGCAGGAAATCGAGCGGTACGCCTCCCGCCTTGCGCATGGTCAGCACCACTTGGTCAATATGCTTGCCAGTAAGGCAGTACGACATAAGATTCGGGCTTGCCCTGTCAACCTGGTGGAAGAACACCAGATCCTCGACCGAAGCTTTTCCCGCACCCCCGCCAGAACCGGACATCATGGAGGAGCGCTGCGACATCTTCCATGTCCAGTTCTCTACCTGAATTTCGCCGGGGTGCGCGGCATCTTCCGATTCGCCAGTGATTCCGTTAATTTTGATGAACACGTCATTCGACATTTGACCGCTTCCTTTTGATGAATCGGGTCGCGAGCCACACGACAAGCGTGGCGAGGATGAACGAAACGACCACCGCGACGTACATATAGAAGTCCAGCACTTCCTCGGCGCCATAGATGCCTAGCAGCGCGCAAAACCTGGCTACCGTGTCGATGGCCCTGTCCGAGAACGAGGTAAGGCCGTAAAGCCACACGAAAAAAAACGTGAGAACGAACGTGGCGCCGCTGCAAACGAGATGTCCCATGTACCTCATTGCACGTCCACCGTCCCGTAGGCGAATCCCTTGCCGCCCGGCAGTGGCATCCGGCTCGCCGCCTTGAGCGCCGCGCGCAGACGCACGAATGCAACAGGATCGGCGAGAGTGATGCACCCTTCGCTCAGATTCTTCGGCCCGGCAGGGTGCAGCCGGAAGTTGCCGCGGCGAACGCCATGCACGAACAGCCAATCGTCCATCGTCGTCGCGCTGTAGAGCGAGAACCACTGGCTTTTGTCCGTGCTCCATGTGTGCGCGCCGATATAGTCCGTCAGATGCGTGAACAGGCCGCCGGACCCGCGATCCACGATGTAATAGCGCCCAGGGGGAAGCGGCCCGGCGTTGGGAATAGCGATGTCAGCCGGATTGTTCGTGCTGGCCTTATCGCCCGAGAACGCCTTGAAGGCTCCGGCGCCAGGGCAGTGCAAGACCGACATGGATTTGTTGTTGAGGCTGAATGTGCATTGGATTGGCATGGCAATAACCGCTATTCGATCAAGCCCAGCCACACCAAGTTTCTTGAGGTATCCGTCACGGCAAAACTCCCCTCTTTACGGAGAAAACGCCATGAATAGCACACGTCTGGATTACTAAATTTACAATACATCAATATCCGCAAGACTACGATACCGCGAGGGAATATCGCTGATATAAACCTCCCTCGAATTCCGTCAGAATTCCAATAAACCCGAGCACGCATACACTAACGGCGTCGCACCCTTACGGGCACGACGCCGCTTCTTCTTGCATCAACCGCTCGAAGCGCCTCAATCCCGCCGCGTCGCCTCGATCATCAGCGCATCGAGCTTGAAAGACCCATCGCTTTGGACATCGAAATATTGGCGCACCTCGTCGGGTGCGCGCTCCCACATCGAGCGGATCGCCGCCACGCGCTCGGGCGGCGTGCGCATACGCGCGACCCACGAATCGAAGTCGAGCGCGATGCGCCAGCGCTCGCTCACCCTCGCGTCGAAACCGGCAGCGTCGAGCATCGCGAGCCACTCGCCGGCGCGATAGTCGCGGACGTGCGAGGCGTCGCGCAGCAGTTCGATCGCCTGAATGTGCGTGTCGTAAAGCGAATCGTCGATGCCCGCGATGTCGACGAACTTCAGCCGCCCGCCCGGCTTCAGCACGCGGTGCGCTTCGGCCAGCGCGCGCGGCACGTCGCGCCAGTGATGCGCGCTCATGCGGCTCACGGCCCAGTCGAAGGCGGCGTCGGCGAAAGGCAGCGCTTCTGCCGCGCCCTGCTGCGCGCGCACCGTCGTCAAGCCGCGCGCCTTCGCGGCGGCCTCGACGGTGGCGAGCATCTGCGGGGCAATGTCGTAGGCCACGACTTCGCGCACGTGCGGCGCCACGGCGAAGCTCACGTGCCCGGCGCCGCAGCCCATGTCGAGCACCGTCGCGTTGCCGCAGGTGGCCGCGAAGGTCGCGGCGAGATTGTCGAGGTCCGCGCCGCTCGCGTGGACCTGGCTCGTGAGGTAGGCGGCGGCAGTCGAGCCGAACGCGTCGGCGACCTGATCGTGATGTTTCATCGAATGCTCCTTGTCAGGTTTCCCATGCGGCGTTTATGTGGGGCGCGAAGCGGATGGCGCCTCGCGTCCGGCCTGCGGACCTCGGGGCCGGCTCGACGGCGCGGGCCGGCCGCCGCGTCAGCCGCTACAATAGAGACCGTTTTGTACCAGTACAAGTCAAGCGATTATTCTGGTATCGCCGCTACCCGCCCTACGTAAAATGAGCCTCGACACGCCCGCCGCCGCCAGCGGCTCCGCCAACACCCTCGACGCGACGCCGGCCCGCGCGCTCGGCGAGTTCATCCGCGCCCACCGCGAGCGCCTTTCGCCAGCGGAAGTCGGCCTGCCGCCGGGCCCGCGCCGCCGCACGCCGGGCCTGCGCCGCGAGGAAGTCGCGCAGTTGTGCGGCGTGAGCCCCACCTGGTACACGTGGATCGAACAGGGCCGCCCCGTTTCGGCTTCGGCCGATGCGCTCGCGCGCATCGCCGTCGCGCTGCGGCTCTCGCGCGCCGAGCGCGCCTATCTGTTCGAGCTGGCCGCCCAGCGCGACCCCGCCGAGCCCGACCCGGCCGCCGCCGCGGAAGCGCCCGCCACGCTGCTGCAAACCGTGAAGCTCGTGAACGCCCCCGCCTACGTGCTCGACCGCCAGTGGACCGCGCTCGCCTGGAACGCCCACGCGGCAGACCTGTTCACGGGCTGGCTCGACGGCGACCACGACCGCAACCTGCTGCGCTTCACGTTCACCGAGCCGCTCGGGCGCGAACTGATCGTCGATTGGGAAACGCGCGCGCGGCGGCTCGCCGCCGAGTTCCGCGCCGACTCGATCCGCCACCTGAACGACGCGCCCACGCGCGCGCTCGTCGATTCGCTGATCGCCGCGAGCGACGACTTCGCGCGCTTCTGGGCCTCGCAGGACGTGTTCGAGCGCGAAGGCGGGCGGCGCGAGTTCAACCATCCGCGCCACGGCCGCGTCGCCTACGATCAGATCACGCTCAAGCCCGCTCATCGCGAGGACCTCAAGCTCGTGGTGCTGGTGCGGCTCTGACGCCGCCGCGCGCGGCGCGCGCCGAAGCGCGGCGGCGGCCCGGCGCCCGGGCGCCCGGGCGCCGCGCCCGCCGATGGTAAAATCGCCTTCTTTCCCGCCGCGCGCGACGCCTGACGCAAGGCCGCCCGGCACGCCTTCTCACCGCTCGTTCACGCCCCATCACCATGACGTCCCAACTGCACAAAAAAGGCGAAGCCTGGTCGGCTCGCTTCTCCGAACCCATGTCGGAGCTGGTCAAGCGCTACACGTCGTCGGTCTTCTTCGACAAGCGTCTCGCGCTCGTCGACATCGAGGGCTCGCTCGCGCACGCGTCGATGCTGGCCGCGCAGAAGATCATCTCCGCCGACGACCTCGCCGCCATCGAGCGCGGCATGGCGCAGATCAGGGACGAAATCGGGCGCGGCGAGTTCGCGTGGCAACTCGATCTCGAAGACGTCCACCTGAACATCGAGGCGCGCCTCACGGCCCTGATCGGCGACGCCGGCAAGCGCCTGCACACGGGCCGCTCGCGCAACGACCAGGTCGCGACCGACATCCGCCTGTGGCTGCGCGGCGAGATCGACCGCATCGGCGGCCTGCTCGGCGACCTGCGCGGCGCGCTGCTCGACCTCGCCGACCAGCACGCGGGCACGATCATGCCGGGCTTCACGCACCTGCAGGTGGCGCAGCCCGTGACGTTCGGCCATCACCTGCTCGCCTACGTCGAGATGTTCACGCGCGACAGCGAGCGCATGGCCGACTGCCGCAAGCGCGTGAACCGCCTGCCGCTCGGCGCGGCGGCGCTCGCGGGCACGAGCTATCCGATCGACCGCTTCGCCGTGGCGAAGACGCTCGGCTTCGACGGCATCTGCGCGAACTCGCTCGACGCCGTCTCCGACCGCGACTTCGCGATCGAATTCACGGCGGCCGCGGCGCTCGTCATGACGCACGTCTCGCGCTTCTCGGAAGAACTCGTGCTGTGGATGAGCCCGCGCGTGGGCTTCATCGATCTGGCCGACCGCTTCTGCACGGGCTCGTCGATCATGCCGCAGAAGAAGAACCCCGACGTGCCCGAACTCGCGCGCGGCAAGACCGGCCGCGTGAACGGCCATCTGATGGCGCTCCTCACGCTGATGAAGGGCCAGCCGCTCGCGTACAACAAGGACAACCAGGAAGACAAGGAGCCGCTGTTCGACACCGTCGACACGGTCGCGGACACGCTGCGCATCTTCGCGGAGATGGTCGCGGGCATCGCCGTGAAGGCCGAGGCGATGCGCGCGGCGGCGCTGCAAGGCTTCTCGACGGCCACCGACCTCGCCGACTACCTCGTGAAGAAGGGCCTGCCGTTCCGCGACGCGCACGAAGCCGTCGCGCACGCGGTGCGCATCTGCGTGGACCGCAACTGCGATCTGGCCGACCTCACGCTCGACGAAATGCGCCGCGAACTGCCCGCGGTCGCGCACCTGCTCGGCGAGGACGTGTTCGCCGTGCTGACGCTCGACGGCTCGGTCGCGGCGCGCAACCATCCGGGCGGCACCGCGCCCGAGCAGGTGCGCGCGGCCATCGCGGCGGCGCGCGCGGCGCTCACCGCGTCGAAATAAGCGCAAAGCAGGCACGAAACAGGCACAAGGCAGCGGGTCGAAACGGGCTCGCGTCGCCGCAAACCGGGCGCTCGACGGACTCCGTCGCGCGCCCGGTTCGTCTTGGTGCCGTTCCATGAGGCAACGGGGTGACAAAGCGCTGTACCCACCGCAAAATGCCCGAATTGTGCGCCCGGCATTCGTGCGGCGCGACCTATGATCCGGCGCGATACTGACGGTTTTCCGATCCGGTCTCCCCCGCCGCACCATCTCGACCTTCCCCGTTCGCCCTTGTCCCCACTGTCGCCCCGATGATCGTTCGCCCCCATCTCCACTGGTTTCGCATGCTGCTCGCCTGGCGCGGCTCCGTGCTGCCGCAGTTGCTGCCGCGCCTCTTCATCGTGCTGTGCGTCTCGATCATCGCGGTCGCCGCGCACGACCACATTCTCAAGCTCACGGTGAACCTGAGCACGGTGCCGTTCTCGCTGATCGGCATCGCGCTCGCGGTGTTTCTCGGCTTTCGCAACAGCGCGAGCTACGACCGCTACTGGGAAGGCCGCAAGCTCTGGGGGCAAATGCTCAACGAAACGCGCTCGCTCGTTCGCGAAGCGCTCACGCTCCCGCGCGGCGCCGACGAAGCCGCAACGCGCGAGCGGGCCCGCGAACTCGTGAGCCTGCTCGCGGCGCTGCCGCATGCGCTGCGCCATCAATTGCGCAACACCGATCCGCGCGCCGACCTCGAAACGCGCCTGCCGCACGCGCTATTCGAGCGCGTGATGACTTCGCGCTACCGCCCCGCCACGCTCATGCTCTGCGCTTCGGAATGGGTCCGGCGCGAGGCGCGCGAAGACCGCCTCGACGGCTACGCGGTGCTCGCGTTCGAGCGCAATCTCAACGGGATTTCGGATGTGATAGGCGGTTGCGAGCGCATCGTTTCCACGCCGCTGCCGTTCGCGTACACGGTCATGATTCACCGCACCGTGTACTTCTTCTGCGCGACGCTGCCGTTCGGCCTCGTGGAGAGCATCGGCGCCCTCACGCCGATCTTCGCCGTATTCGTGGCTTACGCGTTCATGGCCCACGAAGCAATCGCCTCGCAGATCGAAGACCCGTTTGGCACCGAGGACAACGACCTCGCGCTCAACATGATGTCGGCGGGCATCGAGGCCGCCTTGCACGACCTCATGGGCGAACCCACTTCGCTGCCGGCGCGCACGCCGGAGCAGTTCATCCTCGACTGAAACCGCGCCTCAGCGATTGTCCACCGTCTCCGCCAGGCGCTTCAGGGTCGCGAGGCGTCCGCCCAGCAGATCGAGCCGCGCATGCTCGTCGATGAGCGGCGTGGTCGCGTCGCGATACGCACGCCACGCGCTCTGCGCACGCGACACCGTGGGCCGCGCGTGCGTCGGCATGCGCGCGTAAAGCTGGCGATAGTAGCGGTTCAGGTCGTAGCTCACGTGCTCGCAACGCGCGTCGGCGCTGCAAACGCGCGCGCGCGGCGGCGTGCCGTCGTACATCGCCGCTTGGTTGCGCAGCGCGAGCGCGCGGTCGCGCACCGGCTGCAGGCGCATGTCCGCCTCGTAAAGCTGGTAGGTGCTGCCGCTCGTCGTCGCGAACGCGGCGCCGAGCATGGTGTCCTCGGCGTCGCGCCAGGCCACCCACTTCTGCTGGCTCGCGCGCCAGCGCTTTTGCTGCGCGGCAGGCAATTTCGCGAGCAGTTGCGTGAGCGCCGTATCGGCGGCCACGCGCCACGCGCTGCGCGCGTCGTCCATGCACTGGATCTGCCCGGCCGTCGAAGAACGGTCCGCGCGCGCGAGACACGCGCGCATGCCCGTATCGATCGGATCGGCCGCCGCGACCTCGGCGCGCGCCGCCGGCGCCGCGGCGAACAGCACCGCGGCGGCGCCCAAGGCAGAAAACGCCGGCACGATCGCGGCAAGGTAACGCGCGAACCGCGCCGATAAACCGCCCTTCATCACCCTTCCTCGCGCGTCAATCGCGCACGCAATCCACGAAGTACTCGATGCGGCCGTTGATGGTCTCGCCCACGAGCCCGTGGATATCTGTGTGGAAGCCCGGGAAGCGCTCGTTGAACTCGCGCGCGAACTTCAGGTAATTCACGATCGTCCTGTTAAAGCGCTCGCCCGGAATCAGCAGCGGAATGCCCGGCGGATACGGCGTGAGCAGGATCGACGTGACGCGGCCTTCGAGTTCGTCGATGGGCACGCGGTCGATCTCGCGGTGCGCGAGCTTCGCGAAGGCGTCCGACGGTTTCAGCGCGGGCTCCATGTCCGAGAGGTACATCTCGGTCGTGAGGCGCGCGATGTCGTTGGCGCGGTAGACGCTGTGGATCTGCTGGCACAGATCGCGCAGGCCCACGCGCTCGTACATCGGATGCTGCGCGACGAACTCGGGCAGCACGCGCCAGAGCGGCTGGTTGTTGTCGTAGTCGTCCTTGAACTGCTGGAGTTCGGTGACCATCGAGTTCCAGCGGCCCTTCGTGATGCCGATCGTGAACATGATGAAGAACGAGTAGAGCCCCGTCTTCTCGACGATGATGCCGTGCTCGGCCAGGTACTTCGTCACGATCGCGGCCGGGATGCCCGTGTCGCCGAACTCGCCGTCAACGTCGAGGCCCGGCGTGACGATGGTCGCCTTGATCGGGTCGAGCATGTTGAAGCCTTCGGCAAGCGCGCCGAAGCCGTGCCAGTGGTCGTTCGGGCGCAGCATCCAGTCCTCGCGCGAGCCGATGCCTTCCTCGGCCAGTTCGTCGGGGCCCCAGACCTGGAAGAACCAGTCGTCGCCGTATTCGGCGTCCACCTTGCGCATCGCGCGGCGGAAGTCGAGCGCCTCGGCGATCGACTCCTCGACGAGCGCCGGGCCGCCCGGCGGCTCCATCATCGCGGCGGCCACGTCGCACGACGCGATGATCGCGTACTGCGGGCTCGTGGACGTGTGCATCAGATACGCCTCGTTGAAGCGATGGCGGTCGAACGTGCTGTTCTCGGAGTCCTGCACGACGATCTGCGACGCCTGCGAAATGCCCGCAAGCAGCTTGTGCGTGGAGTGCGTGGCGAACACGAGCGCGCCCGTGCGCGGACGGCCCGCGCCGATCGCGTGCATGTCCTGGTAGAACGCGTGGAACTCGGCGTGCGGCAGCCACGCTTCGTCGAAGTGCAGCGTGTCGAGCAGGTCGCCGAGCAGGTCCTTGATCATCTCGACGTTGTAGATCACGCCGTCGTAGGTGCTCTGCGTGATCGTGAGGATGCGCGGCTTGAGATTGGGGTTCTTCGCGAGCGCCTCGCGCGCGAACGGATTCGCCTCGATCTTCTTGCGGATGTTCTCGGGCTTGAACTCGTCGCGCGGAATCGGCCCGATGATGCCGAAGTTGTTGCGCGTGGGCGTGAGGAACACGGGGATCGCGCCCGTCATCGTGATGGCGTGCAGGATCGACTTGTGGCAGTTGCGGTCCACCAGCACGATGTCGCCGGGCGCGACCGTGGCGTGCCAGACGATCTTGTTCGAGGTGGACGTGCCGTTGGTCACGAAGAACACGTGGTCGGCGCTGAAGATGCGCGCCGCGTTGCGCTCCGAGGCCGCGACGGGGCCCGTGTGGTCGAGCAGCTGGCCGAGTTCGTCCACGGCGTTGCAGACGTCCGCGCGCAGCATGTTCTCGCCGAAGAACTGGTGGAACATCTGGCCGAGCGGGTTCTTGAGAAACGCCACGCCGCCCGAGTGGCCGGGGCAGTGCCACGAGTACGAGCCTTCGTCGGCGTACTTCACGAGTTCCTTGAAGAACGGCGGCGCGAGCGCGTCGAGATAGACCTTCGCCTCGCGGATGATGTGGCGCGCGACGAACTCCGGCGTGTCCTCGAACATGTGGATGAAGCCGTGCAGCTCGCGCAGGATGTCGTTGGGCAGGTGGCGCGAGGTGCGCGTCTCGCCGTACAGGAAGATCGGGATGTCGGCGTTGCGCTTGCGCACCGCTTCCATGAACGCGCGCAGCGCGATGATGGCGGGCGCGTGCCCGGGCGCTTCGCCGTCGCCATTGCCTTCCACGTAGGGCAGCAGCTCGTCGTCGTCGATCGAGAGGATGAAGCACGCGGCGCGGCTCGACTGCTGCGCGAACGACGTGAGGTCGCCGTAGCTCGTCAGCCCGAGGACTTCCGCGCCCTCTTTCTCGATGGCTTCGGCGAGCGCCCGGATGCCGGAACCCGAGATGTTCTCGGAGCGAAAGTCTTCGTCGATGATGACGACGGGAAAACGAAACTTCATGGGCGATTCTCCAAAAGAAACGACCGCTGCATATGATGCGCAGCGGTCCCCGTATATCGTATGTCCGGTGGTTGTGTGCGCCTCGGCGTCAGGTCTTCGGCAAGGTCACGCCGTGCTGGCCTTGATATTTGCCGCCGCGGTCCGCGTAAGAGACTTCGCAGACCTCGTCGCTTTCGAAAAAGAGCACCTGCGCGACGCCCTCGTTCGCGTAGATTTTGGCAGGCAAAGGTGTCGTATTCGAGAATTCGAGCGTGACGTAGCCTTCCCATTCCGGCTCGAACGGCGTGACGTTCACGATGATCCCGCAGCGCGCATAGGTGGACTTGCCCAGACACACGGTCAGGACGTTGCGCGGAATGCGGAAATACTCGACCGTGCGCGCGAGCGCGAACGAATTGGGCGGGATGATGCAGACGTCGCCCTTGAAGTCCACGAACGATTTTTCGTCGAAGTTCTTCGGATCGACGATCGTCGAATTGATGTTCGTGAAGATCTTGAATTCGTCGGCGCAGCGAATGTCGTAGCCGTAGCTCGACGTGCCGTAGCTCACGATCTTGCGGCCGTCCTCCGAGGTGCGGACCTGGTCGCGCACGAACGGCTCGATCATGTTGTGCTCTTCGGCCATGCGCCGGATCCACTTGTCGGACTTGATTGCCATGTTCGCTACGTACGAGGAAAAATCGGGTCGGGAAAGCATGCGGACGGACCCACCGGGCGCTCGCCGCGTGCGAAAGGCGCCTATTTTACGCGATGTGGATCGGCATGCCTGGAACCGCGCGTGGCGCCTCGCGGATCGCCGCAACGGGTTCCACCGCCGCGGCCGCGAAAGCCGCGCCCTTGCTGGCGTCGGCGGCCACGCGGCGCGTCACGCCGACGCGGCGCTGCGTCACGCTCACTGGGCGCGGATCAGCCCGCACGCGAGCGCCGGGCCCGTGCCGCGCTGCGGGTAGGCGTAGGGGTCGATGGGGTCGCGGTGCACGATCACGGCGCGCTGCAGCACGGAGCGCACGCCGTCGAGCGACACATCGGGCGCGACGATGAAGCCGGTCGCCACGCCGTTCGAATCGGCGTGGATGTTGCCGAGGTCGCCTTCCACGCGCGCGCCGGATTTGAGGCGATCGGCGGCGGGCGCGAACACCGGACCGGCGCTCGAGGCGTCGGTGGCGTTGCAGTCGCCGCGCTCGTGCACCTGCAGGGCGTGATCGCTGTCGGGCGGCAGGCCCGCGAGGTTGTAGCTCACCTGCACGCCGTCCGAGTGCTCGACGAACGAGACGGTGCCGCGCGCCTGGCTGCCGACGGTCGGCAACAGCTGGGCGGTCGCGCGCTTTTCCTGCTGGCCCATGAAGCTCGTGCAGCCCGCGAGCAGAACGCAGCCACAAAGCGCCACGAGGGCCGTCCACCATACGACGTGCGCGTTCCCCGCTTGCCTGCTGTGTCCTTTATCCATGCGATCCTCTTGCCGGGCGGCGGCCGCCCCTTGCTGCCGCCATACCGGACCCGATGAAGCCCTCATGATACCGCGCACGCGGCGCGCCGCGTGCCTATCTGTCCCCATGCGCGGGCCCCGCGGGCTTGGCCGGCGGACTTCAGGTGTTCTGCACGACGATGGTCGGGAACTTCGAGCTCATGTCGCGGGCGCGCTCGGCGATCTGGATCGCCACGCGCCGCGCGATCGCGCGATAGATTTCCGCCACCGGCCCCTGCGGCGCGGCCACCACGGTCGGGGTGCCCGAGTCGGCCTGCTCGCGAATCGCAATATCGAGCGGCAGGCTGCCGAGCACCTCCACGCCGTACTCCTTCGCCATGCGCTCGCCGCCGCCCGCGCCGAAGATGTGCTCGGCGTGGCCGCAGTTCGTGCAGACGTGCACGGCCATGTTCTCGACGATGCCGAGAATCGGAATGCCGACCTTCTCGAACATCTTGAGGCCCTTCTTCGCGTCGAGCAGCGCGATGTCCTGCGGCGTCGTGACGATCACGGCGCCCGTGACGGGCACGCGCTGCGAGAGCGTGAGCTGGATGTCGCCGGTGCCCGGCGGCATGTCCACCACGAGATAGTCGAGTTCGCGCCAGTTCGTCTGCCGCAGCAGTTGTTCGAGCGCGGACGTGGCCATCGGGCCGCGCCAGACCATCGGATTGTCCTGCTCGATCAAAAAGCCGATCGAGTTGGCCTGCACGCCGTGGCCTTCGAGCGGATTCATCGACTGGCCGTCGGGCGACTCGGGGCGGCCCTCGATGCCAAGCATCATCGGCAGCGAGGGCCCGTAGATGTCCGCGTCGAGCACGCCGACCGACGCGCCTTCGGCGGCGAGCGCGAGCGCGAGATTCACGGCGGTCGTGCTCTTGCCCACGCCGCCCTTGCCCGACGCGACGGCGACGATGTTCTTCACATTGGGCAGCAGCTTCACGCCGCGCTGCACCGTATGCGCGGCAATCTCGCTCCTGACCTCGACGCGGCTCGACTTCACGCCCGGCACGGCGGCGAGCGCCGCCTCGACCTGCGCGCGCACGGCGTCGAACTGGCTCTTCGCCGGATAGCCGAGCACGATCTCGACGCCGAGCACATCGCCTTCGACGGTAACGTTGCGCACGCCCCTGGCCACCGCGTACGGATGGCCTGTGTTCGGATCCGTCAAGGCCGCAAGCGCGGCGTCGACCAAAGCCCGATCTATGCTCATTGAAACTCCGTGGGGAGAATGCCGGTCTGCGTGAGCGGGCCTCGGACCGAGGACCGGTCGCCCTCGCGCCGGAAATCGAAAGAAATTGTTAAGCTGCATTGCGCAAAATTTGCCGGCAGGGCACGCTTCGCGGCAGCGTCGTTTTCGGGTGCCGACCCAGTGCGGTCAAAGCCGCCGTCCAGCGGCTTTTCGCCCGGGCCGGCGCCAACCTTAAGGCGTCATTGTAGTAGCTGCCGCCGCGAGCCGTTCGAAGACCCTGTTCACAAGCGGGGCCGCGAACGCCCAAGGGCAGCGTCCGTTCCACTCAAGAGAGGAAAGCACATGAACACAAGAATCCTGACTCGCCTGTCCGTCTTCGCCATCGCCGGCGCACTCGTCGCTGGCTGCGCAACGCAGCAGGGCACCAACACGGCCGTCGGCACCGGCGTCGGCGCGGGCACGGGCGCGGCACTCGGCGCGATCTTCGGCGGCGGCAAGGGCGCCGCGATCGGCGCCGGCGCCGGCGCGCTGGTCGGCGGCATCACGGGCTACAACTGGCAGAACATCAAGAACCGGCTCTCGGGCGCCACCAAGGGCACCGGCACGCAGATCACCGAGCAGCCGGACGGCTCGCTCAAGCTCAACATTCCGAGCAACGTGACGTTCGACACCAGCAGCTACGCGATCAAGCCGTCGTTCGCACCGGTGCTCGACCAGGTCGCGCAGACGCTCCAGCAGAATCCGGAAGTCGTCGCGCAGGTGGTGGGCCATACGGATAACACGGGCCAGCCGGCATACAACCAGACGCTGTCGGTCAACCGCGCACAGAGCGTGGTGAACTATCTCGCCTCGCGCGGCATTCCGATGCAGCGCATGTCGGCCGAGGGCCGCGGCGATACCCAGCCGATCGCCGACAACAACACCGAAGCGGGCCGCGCAGCGAACCGCCGCGTGGAAATCTATCTGCGCGCGACGGCGCAGCACCAGGGCGGCTAAGCCAACCGGGCGCCGACGCCCGAGAAAACAGCGACACAACAACGGGACGCCAGCCATGGCGTCCCGTTTTTTGTTCGGCACCCGAATTGCCGCAAACCGTTGCGGCACGGGCATCGAAGGCACGCTCGAAGCACCCGGCTGAGAATCGAAAAAAATTTCGAACTCTTTTCGAACTCTCCGGAAATCGTGTTGTCTTTCATTACGGTACGTGTGCGGCAGCGCCGCCGCGTCACCATTCTCCTCTTGTCGTTGTTGCTCCGGGGCCATCTTGCCCCGGTTTTTTTTGCCTCGCGATTTGCTTCCTGTTTGCGCGCGCAACCCAACCGGCGCCTGCGCGCAAGCGCCCTCCCGGACGCCTCGCCAGCGAGCGCGCACCCCCGCGCTGAACGGTAGTGCGGCCGCCCTGCTAAAATCGCCCTTTCCCCCCGCAACATCGGACTTCTCCTCACTTATGTCAGCACCCGCCACCGACCTCGCAGCAGCCGGCGCGCATGCCAATCCAGGCGGCCGCCGCCAGATTCTCGTCACGTCTGCTCTGCCGTACGCCAACGGTCAGATCCACATCGGCCATCTGGTCGAATACATCCAGACGGACATCTGGGTTCGCGCGCTGCGAATGCATGGCCACGAGGTCTACTACGTCGGTGCCGACGACACGCACGGCACGCCCGTCATGCTGCGCGCCGAGAAGGAAGGTCTCACGCCGCAGCAACTGATCGCGCGCGTGTGGCAGGAGCACAAGCGCGATTTCGACAGCTTCGGCGTATCGTTCGACAACTACTATTCGACGGATTCCGAAGAAAACCGCGTGCTTTCCGAGTCGGTATATCTGGCGCTCGAGGAAGCCGGGCTCATCGAGACGCGCGACATCGAGCAAGCCTACGATCCGGTCAAGAACATGTTCCTGCCGGACCGCTTCATCAAGGGCGAATGCCCGAAGTGCGGCGCGAAGGACCAGTACGGCGACAGCTGCGAAGTTTGCGGCTCGACCTACGCGCCAACCGACCTGAAGAATCCGTACTCGGTGGTCTCGGGCGCCACGCCCGTCCGCAGGACCTCGACGCACTACTTCTTCCGCCTCTCCGACCCGCGCTGCGAAGACTTCCTGCGCGGCTGGGTGAGCGGCCTCGCGCAGCCCGAGGCGACGAACAAGATGCGCGAATGGCTCGGCGAATCGGGCGACTCGAAGCTCGCCGACTGGGACATTTCGCGCGACGCGCCCTACTTCGGCTTCGAGATTCCCGGTGCGCCGGGCAAGTACTTCTACGTGTGGCTCGACGCGCCCGTCGGCTATTACGCGAGCTTCAAGAACCTGTGCGAAAAGCGCGGCATCGACTTCGACGCCTGGGTGAAGTCCGGCTCGAAGACCGAGCAGTATCACTTCATCGGCAAGGACATCCTGTATTTCCACACGCTGTTCTGGCCGGCCATGCTGCAGTTCTCGGGCCACCGCACGCCGACCAACGTGTTCGCGCACGGCTTCCTCACCGTGGACGGCGCGAAGATGTCGAAGTCGCGCGGCACCTTCATCACGGCAGAAAGCTACGTGAGCACGGGCCTGAATCCCGAGTGGCTGCGCTACTACTTCGCCGCGAAGCTCAACAGCACGATGGAAGACCTCGACCTGAACCTCGAAGACTTCCAGGCGCGCGTGAACAGCGATCTGGTCGGCAAGTACATCAACATCGCGAGCCGCGCGGCGGGCTTCCTCATCAAGCGCTTCGAGGGCCGCGTGCAGGACAGCGCGATGAACCATCCGCTGCTCGAGCAACTGCGCGCCGCGATCCCGCAAATCGCCGCGCACTACGAAGCGCGTGAATACGGCCGCGCGCTGCGCCAGACAATGGAGCTCGCCGACGCCGTGAACGGGTACGTCGACACAGCCAAGCCCTGGGAACAGGCAAAAGACCCGGCGAATTCCGTGGCGCTGCACGAAACCTGCAGCGTGAGCCTGGAAGCGTTCCGCCTGCTTTCGCTCGCGCTCAAGCCGGTGCTGCCGACGCTCGCCGAAGGCGTCGAGCAATTCCTCGCGATCGCGCCGCTCACGTGGGCCGATGCGGGCAACGCGCTGTCGTCGCAACAGCCGATCAACGCGTACAAGCACCTGATGACGCGCGTCGATCCCAAGCAGATCGAAGCGCTGCTCGCCGCGAACCGCGATTCGCTGCAGGCCAGCGACGCGCCCGCCGCGGCCGCCGATGCAAGCAAGAAGTCGAAAGCGGCGAAGGAAGCGAAGAAGGCCGAACCCGAGACGCCCGATGTCATTTCGATCGACGACTTCGCGAAGATCGACCTGCGCGTGGCGCTGATCGTCGACTGCAATATCGTCGAAGGCTCGGACAAGCTGCTGCAACTCACGCTCGACGTGGGCGAAGGCCGCACGCGCAACGTGTTCTCGGGCATCCGCTCGGCCTACGCGCCGGAAGACCTCAAGGGCAAGCTGACCGTGATGGTCGCGAACCTCGCGCCGCGCAAGATGAAATTCGGCATGTCCGAAGGCATGGTGCTCGCGGCCTCCGCCGGCGACGAAAAGGCCGAACCGGGGCTTTATATTCTCGAACCGCACAGCGGGGCAAAGCCTGGCATGCGCGTGCGGTAATCCCGCGGCCAGCCATACGCTGAAGGCCCCCGCAATCAAAAAGCACGCCTTGCCGGTGTGCTTTTTTTTGCGCCGCCGGCATTCGACGCCCCGATGGCTTACGGCCGCGCGTGCATCCTGAGTCCGCTACCGGCGAATTCGATCGAAACGCCGCGTGTAAAGAATATCGGCGCCGTAGAACGTGCCGCCGTAGACCACCACCGACCAGTAGCGCGTAAGGTTGATCGTCGCCTTCACCGCGTTCGAAGCCGACTGCAAGCCCTGCTCGTAGCCGATCACGAGCCGCTGGTTGATGGCCTTCGCGATCATCACGACCTCGGGGTCGGTCAGGCCGACCTCGCTGCGCCCGATCGAAAACTCGTCGAGCCCGATGCTCTGCGCAATGCGCTTGCCCTGCGCGCTGCCGAGCAGCGCGAGCGCGGTCGTCATGGCGCTCTGCTGGCCGATGTTGTTGCCCTGGTCGGTGCCGTGGCCGAACAGCAGCCAGGAGAGCTTTTCGTTGTCGGGCACGTTGGGCTCGGAGACGAGCCGCACCACCGGCGCCTGCACCGTGCCCGTGACCTGCACGCCCGCCTCGACCTGCTGGTTACGGCGCATGGCGAGGATGTTGATGCCCGGATTGCCCACCGGTCCGTTGAACGTGAAGAAACCATTCTCGATATTGAGCTTGGTGCCGAACGCGGTGTAGCTGGAGCCCTCGGTCACGCGCACGTTGCCGACCGCACGCAGCGGCACGTCCGGCGCGCTGTTCGCCGTGATCGTGCCGGCGAGGCCGAGATCCGCGCCCTGCCCGCGGAAGCGGAAATCGCGCCCGAGATCGAGGTCGATGTTCGCGCGCGGGGCGAAGCGCGGCGCGGGTTTCGTCGAGGCCGTTTCCTCGATCGGCGGCCGGCCGCCCGACGTGGTGCCGTCGGGGCGCACGATCACGACGTCGTCGCCGAGCGAGGGCGCGGGCGATTCGGGCATGTCGAAAAGCGCGTGATCCACGGTGAACTTGCCGTCGATCTGCATGCCGCCCAGGCGCCCCCCGTTCGCGATGCTCGCGCTGCCCGAGAGCGAGAGATTGCGGTCGGGCGAGGCGAACAGCTCCAGCTTGTCCGCGACGATGCTCGCGGTGAGGTCGGGCTCGGCGTTGTCGAGGCGCACGCGGCCCGTGGCGCGCAGCGTGCCGCTCGTCGCGCCGTGGAACTCGACCTGCTGGAAGTCGACGAGGTTCTGCGAAAGCGCGATGCGGACCACGCCGTCCTTCAGCTCCACGCCCTGACCGACCATGGTGGCCGAAAGCCCGTCGCCGACGAGCGAGCCCGTGAGATTGGGCTTCGCGACCGTGCCGCCGAGCGCAAGCTGCAGCGCGAGATGGCCGTCGAGCAGATAGCCCGGACCGAACAGGCCGCCCGTCGTCCTGAGCGAGGGCACATTCGCCTTGATCGTGCCGCCGACCGGCGCCTCGTCCGCGACGCTCAGCGTGCCGTCGCGCGGCACGAGCGTCGTCCAGGCGTCGATGTCGAGCATGCCGACGCGGCTCGCCTGCGCATGCGCCGTGAGCGTGAGGCGGTTGCCGCCGCTGAAGGCCGCGCGCGCATTGAGTTCGCCCACGCCGAACGACGCAAAGCCGCGCCCGATCGCGGTCGTGATGTCGCCCGAGCGGCGCTTGATCTGCACATAGCCGGTCGCCGTCTGGCCGATGGAAAAGTCCCAGTCGCCATCGAAGATCATGTCGGTCCTCAGCGTGGACGGCACGCCCGTGAATTGCTGGCGCAACTGCAGGATGCGCGCGAGCGAGACGTTCGTGAGCGTGCCCGCCGAGCGAATGCGGCCGTGGTCGAGGTCGAACGACTTCAGTTCGAGCGTGGCGCCCTCGGCCGCGAGACGCGTGGCGCCGAGCGTGACCTTGCCGGGGCCCGCGCTCACCGTCACCGGCGACTGCAGCGTCACGCCGGGCATGCCGCGGTTTTCGAGCTGCGTCACGGTGCCGTTCCAGCGCGTGCCCTCGCGCGTGTCCGACAGGCCGCCGTTGGCCGCCACCGCGAAGTCGATCGCCTGGCCCTGCACCTTGCCCTTCGCGTTCGCGGTGAGCGTGTGCTTCGCGCGCGTGCCGGCAAGGCGCGCGGAAAGCGTCGTGATCTCGACGCCCGCTGCCGCGATGCCGCTTGCGTCGGTGCTGAAGGCGAGCGCGCCGTTCGCGCCGTCGCGCGCCACGGCCTTGCCTTCGGCGTGGCCGATGCGGTTGTCGCCGAACACCACGTGGTCGGCCTTGTAGTCGAGCGAGACGTCGGGATGGGCGAAGGTGCCGGTCAGGTCGCCGTTCGCCGCAAGTTCCCCCGCTATGCCGAAGCCAAGCCGGTCGAGTTGCGGCGCATCCACGCGAAAGCGCAGGCGGTCGCCGGGCGCGCCGAAGCTGCCCTCCAGATCGACGGTATTGCCCGCCACCGAGAGGCTCGCGCGGCTCGGCAAAATGCGCGAGCCCGCCAGCTGGACGAGGCCCTGCCCCGTGAGCGGCAAGTCGTCGTAGACGCTTGGGCCGAGCTTGAACGCCGCTTTCGTCGTGAAGGTGGGTGCAAGCGTACCGCTCGCGTTGAGCGTGCCGTTCACGCGGGCTTCGATGCGGCGTGCCGGCGGCAGCGGCGCAGGGCGCGTCCGCGCCGCGGCTCCGCCCGCTGCGCCTTGCCCGGTCTGCTTCGCATTCTCGACGCGCTTTTGCCCGGCGGCCTGTTCGCCCGTTTGGGCGGGATTGAGCGCCGGGTTCAACGCCGGATTGAGCGCGAGATTGCGTTTGAGGTCGAGCGCATCGGCGGCCGGCGCGGGCGCGGGCGCGGGCGTTTGCGACGTGAGCGAGAGCGGATCGAAATTGGTCAGCACCGCCTTCAACTGGTACGTCGAACTGGCGTCGTGCTTGAGCGCGCCCGAAAGGTCGATCCGTCCGGTGCCCGAGGTCAGCCGCACGTCGTTGAACGAGAGGCGCGCGGGGTCCTGCGTCACCTTGCCCTGCACGCGCAGCGCCGACTTCGGATCGGCGAGATCGAGCGTGACGCTTTGCACGTCGCCGCTCAGCCGCACGCCGACCGGCCCCGCGAACTGCGTCGCGCGGACGCTCGACTGGATCGCGTTGAGGTCGAGCCCGGCCACCTTCAGGTCGAAGCGCCCATTGCGGCCGCTGACCGTGCCGCTGCCGGTGATCGTGGCGTTCTTCACGAGACGCACGGCAAGCGTCGGAATGCGCTGCGTTTTCGCATCGAGCACGACGTCCGCGCGGGCGTCGATAAGCGGCAGCAGCTTTTCGTCGATGGCGCCTGGCTTCGCGTTCACGATCGAGACGGTGCCCGCGACCGTGAAATCCGCCATGTTGCCGCGCGCACGCGCCGGCGCGGCCGGGGCCGAAGCGGCGGATGCGATCGAACCGGCAACGCCCGGCTTCGCCCCGGCTTGCGCCGCCGTGGTCGTAGTCATGGCCGGCGCCGATGCCGCAGTCGCCCCGGAAACCGCCGCAGCCCCCGAAGCCGAGGCCGCCAGCGCGGCCGGCACGCCCGCCGCGCCGCCCTGCACAGGCTGCAACTGCGCGCGCACGGCGAGATCGGCGAACGGCGCGCCGGGCGCGAAGGCCTGCGGATTCACGTGATCGAAGGCGAGCGTGGCGCGTTGCAAGGGCACGGCGGCGAACGGCGTGGCCTCCACATGCGCGCGCCCGGCGAGCTTCATGCCGCTCGCCTCGACCTCGGCCGTGAGCGCCTCCAGGGAGCCCGCGAGGGTCGCGTTCACCCGCACGTCCTCGCCGTTGACCTTGCCCGAGTAGCCGAGGTCGCCCGTGAGCGCGAACGGCCGCACGCCGTCGAGCTTCGCCTCGGCGCTCACGGCGCCAAAGGGCGTGTCCAGACGCTCGACGGCGGCCTCGTGATGACGGCCGTCGCTGCGCCCGTGAAACTGGAGCCGCGAGAACTCGCTGGCCGACGTGCCTTCGTGCAGCGTGAGCCTGTCGACCTGAAGGTCGCGGATCTCGAGCCCGAGCGGCAATTGCAGGTTCTCGGGCAGCTTCATGGGCGACGAAGGCTCGTGGGACGGCACGATGCGCATTTCGACGTCGCCGACGTGCAGATAGTCCACCACGAAGCGCCACGGCGCCCTGCCGAAACCCTGCAGCGTCCACTGGCCGCCGACGCGGTCCACCGTGAGCGTGGTGCCATCGGTGCCCCGCCAGCTCACGTCGGAAAAGCGCACGCCGGTCGCGAGCGTGCCGCCTTCGAGCTTGCCCGCGAGCTTGCCGTCGAGCAGCGCGACGGCGGCGCGCCACGCGTAGGCCGTGCCTCGCTCGGTGGTCAGCACGCCGTACAGCAATCCGCCGGCGAGCCCAACGACGAGCACCGGCACGACGATCGCCCAGGCGAGCGCCTTCCAGAGCCGGCGGCGCGGCGGCGGCCCGCCTTCGCCGCCTTTGCCGTTGCCGTTGCCGTTGCCTTTGCCGCTCTCGCCCCCGCCATGGCCGCCGGACTTGCCGGGCGCGCCCTCGTCCGGATTGCGGCTCGCCTCGTCCGGCGGCACCGCGAACGTGGCGGCCAGCCGGAACAATGCAGCAAGGCGACGCGCGCTCATGCGCCCACCTCGCCATGCGGCTCGGACTTCGAAACAAACCGGGGCAGCGAAGACGTCAGCATCAGAAGGCGATCCCGAGGGTCAGATAAGGCCGCACGCTGCGGGTGCGAAAGCCATAGGCGAGATCGAGGTTGACCGGCCCGACGGGGCTGCGCCAGCGCGCGCCGATGCCGGCGCCCGGATCGAACTCCTTTTCGCCCCAGGTGTCGGTGGCCGTGCCGACGTCGAAGAACGCCGCGCCGCCCCAGTCGTGGCTGAACCAGTGCTGGTATTCGGCCGAGCCGGTGACGAGGTACTTGGTTGGCAGGATCGAGCCGGCAACGTTGTTGCCGATGCTCTGGAACGCGTAGCCGCGCACCGAGTTCGAACCGCCCGCGCGGAACAGCAACGAGGCGGGCACGCCGCTCGACGGGCCGCTCGTGAACACGCCGCCCAGCTCCGCGCGAAACACCATGATGTCGCTGTGCGCGATCGGCAGGTACTGCTGGCCGCGCATGTAGGCGCGCAGGAAGCTCTGCTCGGCCCCCACGTTCTTGAGCGCGAGGCCCGCCTCGACGCGAACGATATTGCCCGAGCGCGGAAAGAGCGGATCGTCGACGTTGCGGCGCGTCCAGGCCCAGGTCGGAACGAGCGCGTAGGCCCGCGAGGACGGCCCGACGTTCTGGGTGAGGCGGTCGTCGTAGAACGTCAGCGCGTAGGCATAGTCGATGTTCTGCGAGGTGCGCGTGCGCTGTACGCCGACGCGCGCGCTATAGATGTTCGTATCCGACACGTCGGTGGTCGTATAGGAGGCGACCACGCTGTTGGTCCAGGCGCGCGGGCCCGGCGGCATCGATAGCTGAACCTGCCCGAACTTCTGGATCTGGTCGAGACGTCCCTGCACCTGGAACGGCCACGCCGCCCCGAACGTGTTCAGATACGTATAGGAGCCCTGGACGTGCGCGCCGGTGTCGGTCGAATAACCCACGCCGCCGCGAAAGTTGTTGTACGGGAACTCGCTCACCTTCACATGTACGGGCGTTTCGAGCGGCTTTTGCGTGTTGGCGTCGACGTCGATCGCCACGCTCGCGTAGTACGGCGTGTTCTGCACCTGGCGCTGCAGTTCGGCCACGCGGTTCAGATCGTAGATTTCGCCCGGCGAGAGCGGGTTCACGTTGTCGATGATGTAGCCCGGATAACGCCGCGTGCCCGAAACGTCGAGCTTGCCCAACGTGAACGTCGGCCCGCTGTCGAAGGTGACGGAAAGTTGCGCGTCGTGCCGGAGCGGATCGACGCGCGCCTCCGAGTGCGCGATCTTCGCGCCGAGGTAGCGGCGCGCCTGCAGCGCCTTGAGCGCGGCGTTCTTGGCGTCGTCCCAGCCCGACTGCGTGAAGGCGTCCCCGTCGTGCAGCGAGAACGCGAAGCGCGCGGTGTTTTCCTGCGCGGGATCCTCGCTCAGCACGGGGCCGCGAAAGGTGAGATTCACCGATGAAATCACCGTGCGCGGGCCCGCGTCCACGCTCACCCGCACGTGCCGCCTGCCCTCGATCGTGCGCACGTCGGTGCGCACGACCGGCGTGAAATAGCCCGCCGTCGAAGCGAGGTCGCGCACCTGCTGAGGCGTCGCGGTCACGAGGAACTCGAACTGATCCTCGTTCACGTCCGCGCGCGTGGCGAAGCGCGCGATGTCGAGGTGCGCCTGGAGCAGCCTGCGCAGGTCGCGCGGAGCGGCGTCGATTTCGACGTCGTAGTAGGTGCGCGCCCGCATCCACGGCAGGAGGCTGGCCAGGTCGGCCCACGCGGGCGTCGGGCTCGCGAGGCACACGATCAGGCTCGCGACGAGCCATGCGCCGAGCCGGCCGGCGGCACGCCCGGTGGCGGCGCGCCCCGGAGCGGCAAGCGCCCTGGCTGCGGCGTGCCGCGACCGCGCCGCCTGCGAGGGACGCCTCCGTGCGCACAACGCTTCGATCACCCATCCCGCCAAACAACACCTCCGGCCGTCGTAGAACTGGTTGCCACCGGTAGCACCGCTCGCGCGCAGGGGTGGCACGGAACGCGGCATCGGGCGCAAACGCGTTATTTCACCACATTGGCGGGTCAAAACCCCAGGACGCGGCGCAACGCGCCGCGAGAGGCGGCTCGCCGGCGCAATCGGGACAGCAGGCAAGCGGCCCCCCGGCACGCGGCCCGCGCGGATGTTCCGCAGCGGTGGCTTGCGGTAAAATTGCCGCCGACAGAATTAGCGGCGCGGCGCAATCAGGCGCCCCACCTTACTGGACGGACGTCAGCCATGTATCAGTCGGACATCACGCAGTTCATCAACCAGCTCAAGCAGCAAAAGCCGCAGCTCGAAGAGCAGCAGCGCAAGGGCCGCGCGCTCCTGTGGGACAAGCAGCCGCTCGACCTCGACGAGCGCGAGCGCCAGCAGGCGTCGCGCGTGAAGCAAACGTCTTACGTCTACTACCAGAACTTCTGATGGCCGAGGCCGACGGGGCCGGCGCGCCGCCACCGGGCGAGCACGCGGCCAGTCACACGGGCCACGCCGCCGGGCCAACGCCCGGCGAAGCGCTGACCACGCCCGCCACCGACTCGACACCCGACACGGTCGACGGCGTCGCGTTTGCACGCCTTTACGGCGAGCCGCTCTTCAAGCTCCCGCAGGACCTCTATATCCCGCCGGACGCGCTCGAAGTCTTCCTCGAGACCTTCGAAGGCCCGCTCGACCTGCTGCTCTACCTCATCCGCAAGCAGAACTTCAACGTCCTCGACATTCCGATGGCGGAGGTCACCACGCAGTACCTCGGCTACGTCGAGCAACTGCGCAAGACCAACCTCGAGCTCGCCGCCGAATATCTGCTGATGGCGGCCATGCTCATCGAGATCAAGTCGCGCATGCTGCTGCCGGTCAAGAAGGCCGACACCGGCGAGGAAGCCGAAGACCCGCGCGCCGAACTGGTGCGCCGCCTGCTCGAATACGAGCAGATGAAGCTCGCCGCCCAGCGCCTCGACCAGTTGCCGCAGCTCGGCCGCGACTTCCTGCGCGCCGAGGTCTACATCGAGCAGAGCATCACGCCGCGCTTTCCCGACGTGAACAGCAACGACCTGCGCGCCGCGTGGGCCGACGTCATCAAGCGCGCGCGGCTCGTCCAGCATCACAAGATCTCGCGCGAAGAGCTTTCGGTGCGCGAGCACATGAGCCTCATCCTGCGCCGGCTCCAGGGGGAGCGCTTCATGGAGTTCTCGGAGCTCTTCGACGTCACGCGCGGCGTGCCCGTGGTGGTCGTGAACTTCATCGCCATGCTGGAGCTGTCGCGCGAATCGCTCATCGAGATCACGCAGCCCGAGCCGTTCGCGCCGATCTACGTGCGTCTCGCCTATCTGCCCGCTTGAGCCCCGGCCCCCGGTTCACGACGCGACGCCGCACAAAAATAAGTGCCGCATCACACGCGGCCGTCGTGCGGCCGTGAACCGACCCGCACAGCGGAACGCCAGGAAAACTCCTCATTCGGGCCGGGTGCGCCGCGCCCGCAAATCCACTACAATCGCCCGCGCCTGCCCGGTCTCGTCCCACATACGGGGTGCGAAGCGCTGCCGCGCAACCTGCGCGGACCGGGCGCGCGACGTCCGCTTGCGGCCCATCGTCCGGGTCTCCGGCTTGCGGCGTGCAACCCAAGTCTTGCCCCGCGCGAGGCATAAAGCATCCGATCATGAAAGTCATCAGCTCGATTCAGGAATTGCGCGACCAGTTGCGCGGCCAAAACCGCACGGCGTTCGTGCCGACCATGGGCAACCTGCACGAGGGCCATCTGTCGCTGATGCGCCTTGCGCGGCAGCACGGCGACCCGGTCGTGGCGAGCATCTTCGTCAACCGGCTGCAGTTCGGTCCGAACGAGGACTTCGACAAATATCCCCGCACGCTCCAGGACGACATCGAGAAGCTGCAGCGGGAAAACGTCTACGTGCTGTTCGCGCCGACCGAGCGCGACATGTACCCGCAGCCGCAGGAATACCGCGTGCGCCCCCCGCACGACCTGGGCGACATTCTGGAGGGCGAGTTCCGCCCCGGCTTCTTCGAGGGCGTGTGCACGGTCGTCATGAAGCTGATGTCGTGCGTGCAGCCGCGCGTGGCCGTGTTCGGCAAGAAGGACTACCAGCAGCTCATGATCGTGCGCGCGATGTGCCAGCAGTTCGCGCTGCCGACCGAGGTGGTCGCCGCCGAAACCGTGCGCGACACCGACGGACTCGCGCTCAGCTCGCGCAACCGCTATCTTTCGGAGGCCGAGCGCGCCGAGGCGCCGCAACTCGCCGGCGTGCTGCGCGCGATCCGCGAGTCGGTGCTTGCGGGCCGCCGCGACTTCCAGCAGCTCGAACTCGACGCCATGGCGACGCTCGCCGCGCGCGGCTGGAAACCCGACTACATCGCGATCCGCAAACGCGCGAACCTGCTGCCGCCGGCGCCAGGCCAGGGCGACGAGCCGCTCGTCGTGCTGGCCGCGGCGAAGCTCGGCGCCACGCGCCTCATCGACAACCTCGAGATCTGAGCGCCGCCGGGCGGCGCAACCGTCGCCCCGTTCCGCCAGATTCCGCTATCCGCGTTTTCGCGCCTGACCCGCGGCGGGCTGCCTGCCCGCTCGCCTGAGGAGACCCTCCATGCAACGCCATATGCTCAAGTCGAAGATTCACCGCGCCGCGGTCACGCATTGCGAGCTGCACTACGAAGGCTCGTGCGCCATCGACGAAAACCTGCTCGAAGCCGCGAACATCGTCGAGAACGAGCGCATCGACATCTGGAACATCAACAACGGCGAGCGTTTCACGACCTACGCGATCAAGGGCGAGCGCGGCAGCGGCATGATCTCGCTGAACGGCTCGGCCGCGCGCCGCGCGCAACTGGGCGACCTCGTCATCATCGCGGCCTTCGCGAACGTGGAAGAGGAAGAGCTCAAGGCCGGCTGGAAGCCGAACCTCGTGTTCGTCGACGAAAACAACCGCATCAAGGGCAGCCGCGACCACGTGCCCACGCAAAGCTGGAGCTGACGCGCGGCAAGCCGGCGCGGGCCAGCCCGGCGCCGGCTTACTTGCGGTCCACCCATTCCAGGATCGACCGCCACTGGTCGAGGTCCTTCTCGACGCGGCTCTTCGCAACGTCCCACAGCGTAAGCCCGTGCGCGGCGAGCTGCACGTAGTTCTGCGTGTCGCGCAGATAGCCGAGCACCGGCAGATCCAGCCCCTCGACGAAGCGCTGCAGCTGTTCGGCCGAGCGCGTGCGCGCGTCCACCCGCATGCCGACCACGCCCACCTGAATCGCGCCCTTGCGCACAGCCTTTTCCCTGGCGAGGCGATCGAGGAAGTCCTTCGTGGCGAGGATGTCGAACATCGAGGGCTGCAGCGGCACGATCACCTTGTCCGCGAGCTCGACGATCGTCGCGAGCCGGTTGCCGTGCAGGCCCGCGGGCGTGTCGATGACGGCGTGCTCGAGCCCCTTGGGCGGTTTCGCCGGGTGGTCCAGGTCGACCTGCCAGCTTTCGATGGGCGGCAGCGTCGCGGGCCGCAGATCGAGCCACGAGTGCGAGGACTGCTGCCGGTCGAGATCCGCGAGCGCCACCCACTCGCCTTGCGCGGCGAAATAGCCGGCCAGATTGGTGGACAGCGTGCTCTTGCCCACGCCGCCCTTGGGGTTCGCCACCACGATTACCGTCATGAATGCTCCCGTCAGGATGGCTGGCGCATGGGCCAGCCGGTTTGCCGTGTTCTTGCTGATACCGGTTGTGCTGCGACTTGCGAGGTCACCTGCCGGACACCTGCGAGGCGCGCTTCGCGCGCCTGGGCCTGCGCCCCGGATCAACCGTCCGATAATATCGGCAAATTGCGCGCCGCCGAAGTCCCCCCCGTGCGCGCACCTGCATTGCACTCACCAGATCAAGGAGACTGACCGGCCATGAGCACGCTACGCACCGACATCACGATCGAATCGCTGCTCGAACGGCAGCGCGGCCGCCTGCCCGCGCTGCTGGGCCTGCGCCCCATGGCGCTCGAACAAGGCCGGCTGCGTGCCGAGCTCGACGTGCGCAGCGAACTGCTCGCGCCCAACGGCTTCCTGCATGCGGCCACGGTGATCGGCCTCGCCGACACCGCCTGCGGCTACGCCTGCCTCGCCCATCTGCCGCCGGACGCGAAGAACTTCACGACCATCGAGATCAAGAGCAACCACCTCGGCACCGCGCGCGAAGGCACGATCTCGGCCGTGGCGACCGGCGTGCACCTCGGGCGCAGCACGCAGGTCTGGGACGCCACGGTGAGCGGCCCGGACGGCAAGACCATCGCGCTCTTCCGCTGTACGCAGATGGTCCTGTACTGAGCGGCGCGCCGGGCGAACGGGCTTTTTCCCGCGCATTTATGCGATCAAGCCGAACATCTTCTCCAGATCGAGGCTCGCCGCGAGCGTATCGGCCAGCCGCTCCAGCGAAGCCTCTCTCAGCGCCGGATAGTCGATCGTGCGCGCCGCCGCGAGCCCGGCCCAGCGCAGGAGCGCCGCGCACGCCTCGGGCGTGTCGAAGAGGCCGTGCACGTAGGTCGCGAGAATCTGGTTGTCCGAGGAGCGCGCGCCGTCCGGGCGCGTCGCCCCTTCGTGCCCGCCCTCGGCCGCCCCGGCGAGCCGCAGCGCGGGCAAATCGAGCGCCCGCCCGCGCGTCTCGCCCATATGAATCTCGTAGCCCGCCACGCGCGCCGCGTCCGCGCCCTCGAGCGCGAGCACGCCCGTCACGTTCTTCAACGTCTTTTCGCGCGTGAGCGCGGTCTCGTAGTCCAGCCAGCCGAAGCCCTCGACAGCCCCGGGCTCGCCCTCCACGCCATGCGGATCGGCAATCGCGCGCCCGAGCATCTGCATGCCGCCGCAGATGCCGATCACGCGGCCGCCGTAACGCAGGTGCCGCGCGAGCGCCGTCTCCCAGCCCTGCGCGCGCAGCCAGGCGAGGTCGTCGCGCACGTTTTTCGAGCCGGGCAGGATCACGAGGTCGGCCGCGCGCGGCGCTTCGCCTGTGCGCACGTAGGTGAAATCGACCTGCGGATGGGCGCGGAGCGCGTCGAAGTCCGTATGGTTGCTGATGTGCGGCAGCGCCGGCACGACCACGCGCAGTATCTCGCCGCCGGCCTGCGCGGCGCTGTGGGCCGCGTCGGGCAGCATGTCCTCGGCGTCGAGCGTGAGGCCGTGCAGGTACGGCACGACGCCGAGCACGGGCTTGCCCGTCTGCGCTTCGAGCCACGCGAGGCCGGGTTCGAGCAGCGAGCGATCGCCGCGAAAGCGGTTGATGACGAAGCCCTTCACGCGCGCCCGCTCGCTCTCCGACAAGCACGCGAGCGTGCCTGTCAGATGCGCGAACACGCCGCCGCGATCGATGTCGGCGACGAGCACGACCGGGCAATCGACCGCTTGCGCAAAGCCCATGTTGGCGATGTCGTTCGCGCGCAGGTTGACTTCGGCGGGACTGCCCGCGCCTTCGACGAACACCGTGTCGTAACGCGCGCGCAGGCGACCGTAGGACTGAAGCACGGCTTCGCGCGCGAGCGGCTTGTAGGCCTGGTACGCGCGCGCGTCGAGGTTCATGCGCGCCCTGCCGTGGATGACGACCTGCGAGCCCAGGTCGCTGTTGGGCTTGAGCAGCACCGGATTGAGGTCGGTATGCGCCTCGATGCCGGCGGCGATGGCCTGCAGCGCCTGGGCGCGGCCGATCTCGCCGCCGTCCGCGGTCACGGCGCTGTTGAGCGCCATGTTCTGCGGCTTGAACGGCGCGACGCGCGCGCCGGCGCGGCGCGCAAGGCGGCACAGGCCGGCGACGAGCGTGCTCTTGCCGGCGTCGGAAGTCGTGCCCTGGATCATCAGCGTGCCGTGCGGCACGGCGGGTAGCGTTGCGGTCATGAGGCGGTTGGCGCGTGGGCGGCGAAGGCGAGCGCGCATTATCCCATCGCCCGCGCGGGCGGCGCTGGACCGCAACGCGACGCCGGCCGCGGGGACAACGGCGCGACAAAGCCAGCCGTTACAATCACGCGATGACTTCGCGCGATCTCACCTTCATCGTCGGCGGCGCGCGCTCGGGCAAGAGCGCGCATGCCGAACGCCTCGCCGCCGGCAGCGGGCTGCCGGTCGCCTACATCGCCACGGCGCGCGTCGCGGGCGACGCCGAGCTCGCCGAGCGCATCGCCCATCATCGCGCGCGGCGGCCCGCGCACTGGGCGCTCGTCGAAGCGCCGCTCGACCTCGCGGGCGCGCTCGACGCGGCGGCCGCGCCCGGCCAGTGCGTGTTGATCGACTGCCTCACGCTGTGGCTCGCGAACCTGCTCTGTCCGCCCCGCGTGGCAGCCCCGCTGCCCGACTGGCGCGCGCGTCTCGACGCCTTTGCCGCCGCCTGCGAGCGCGCCCGGGGCACGGTGCTCGTGGTGAGCAACGAGATCGGCATGGGCGTCGTGCCGCTTGGCGCGGCCACGCGCCTTTACGTCGACGAACTCGGCCGCCTGAACCAGCGCATCGCCGCGCTCGCTGATCGCGCGACGCTCGTCGCCGCCGGCCTGCCTCTCGTGCTCAAGACGCCGCTTCGGACCTCATGATGCTCACGCTGCCCGTTACCGCCGCGCTCGCCGTGGCCGGCGTCGCGGTGGACCGCTGGCTCGGCGAGCCGCGCCGCGCGCATCCGCTCGTCGCCTTCGGCCGGCTCGCGAACCGCATCGAAGCGCGCCTGAACACGGGCCGCCGCGGCCGTCCGCTCGGGCTGCTCGCGTGGCTCGCGGCCGTCGCGCCGCCCGTCGCCGCCGCCGCGCTGCTGTGCGCCCTGCTGCCCTGGCCGCTCGCCTGGGCCGCGCACGTCGCGCTGCTGTGGTTCGCGCTCGGCGCGCGCAGCCTCGCGGAGCACATCGCGCCGATCGGCGCGGCGCTCGCGCGGCGCGACCTTGTCGCCGCGCGCGAACTGACCGGGCGCATCGTCTCGCGCGACACGGCGCACGCCGACGCCACCGCGCTCTCGTGCGCGGCCGTCGAATCGGCGCTCGAAAACGGCAACGACGCGATTTTCGGCGCGCTGTTCTGGTTCGCGATCGCAGGCGGCCCCGGCGCGCTCGCGTTCCGTCTCGCCAACACGCTCGACGCGATGTGGGGCTACCGCACGCCGCGCTTCCTGCGCTTCGGGTGGGCGGCCGCGCGCATCGACGACGTGCTCAACTGGATTCCCGCCCGCCTCACGGCCGCAAGCTACGCGCTGCTCGGCGACACGCGCGAGGCGCTGCGCTGCTGGCGCGAGCAGGCGCATCGCTGGGAGAGCCCGAACGCCGGCCCCGTCATGGCGGCGGGCGCGGGCAGTCTGAACGTGCTGCTGGGCGGCCCGGCCGTCTATCAAGGCATGCTGGAGGAACGCCCGGCGCTCGGCGCGGGTTCGCCGCCGCAAGCGCGGCACGTGGAGGCGGCGCTGCGCCTCGTCGAACGCAGCACCATTTTGTGGCTCGCGACGCTGCTCGCGCTGGCCTTCGTGAGCGTGGCAACCCATGTCTGAACGACCCGTCACGCTCGTCGCGCATGGCGGCAACCTGCACGAAGCGGCCGCGCGCTACGGCATCGCATGGGACGCGTGGATCGATCTGTCGACGGGCGTCAATCCGCATGGCTATCCGGTGCCGCCGGTGCCCGCCTCGGCATGGCGGCGCCTGCCCGACGACGGCGACGGCTTCGCGGCCTGCGCCGCGCGCTACTACGGCGCGCCCGACGCGCGGCACGTGTTGCCGGTCGCCGGCAGCCAGGCCGCCATTCGCGCGCTGCCCGCGCTGCTGCCGCGTGCGCGCGTGGCCATCGCGCCGCTCACCTACGGCGAGTACGCGCCGGCGTTCGAGCGGGCGGATCACGAAATCGCGCCGCTCGACGTCACGCGCGACGCACTGCCCGGCGCGATCACGCACGCCGTCGTCGTGAACCCCAACAATCCGACGGCCGCGCATCTCGATGCCGCCCGTCTGCTGCGCTGGCACGCGCAACTCGCGGCGCGCGGCGGCACGCTGGTCGTCGACGAAGCCTTCGCCGACGCTTACGGCGACGCGCAACGCGAAACGCTTGCGCGCGCAACCGATCGCGAAGGTCTGGTCGTGCTGCGTTCGCCGGGCAAGTTCTTCGGGCTTGCGGGCGCGCGCTGCGGCTTCGCGCTCGCGCAGCCCGCGCTGCTGCGCGCGCTGCATGCGCACCTGGGGGCATGGACCGTGGCCGGACCCGCGCGCCACGCAGTGACGCACGCATTCGAAGACCGCGCGTGGCATGGCGAGATGCGGCTGCGCCTCGCCGCCGAAAGCGCGCGCCTCGTCGCGCTGTTGCGCGCGCGGGGCTTCTCGCCGAACGCGACGCCGCTGTTCGCGTGGATCGCTGACCCGCGCGCGCCCGCCTTGCAGGACGCGCTCGCGCGCCGCGCGGTGTGGACGCGCCGCTTCGACGCGCCCGCCAGCCTGCGCTTCGGCCTGCCCGCATCCGACGACGAATGGCGGCGCTTCGAAGACGCGCTCTCGCAAGCCGTGCGGGAGATCGACTGATGCGCGCCGCCGTCTTCGCATTTGCCATAGCGCTGGCCGCACTCGTGCCGCACGCCGCGCAGGCGACCGTCACCGCCATCGACGACGCCGGCAACGCGGTCACCCTCCCCGCGCCCGCGCAGCGCGTGGTGAGCCTCGCGCCGCACGTCACCGAGCTGCTGTATGCGGCGGGCGGCGGCGCGAAAGTGGTCGGCGCGGTGGCCTACAGCGACTACCCGCGCGACGCGCAGCAGGTGCCGCGCGTCGGCGACAATCGCGCGCTCGACCTCGAGCGCATCGTCGCGCTCAAGCCCGATCTCATCGTGGTCTGGCGCCACGGCAATGCGCAGCAACAACTCGACCGGCTGCGCGAGCTGCATGTTCCGCTCTTCTTCAGCGAGCCGCATCGGCTCGACGACGTCGCGACCTCGCTCACGCGGCTCGGCCTGCTGCTCGGCACGGAGCCCGCCGCGCAGGCCGCCGCGAATGCCTACCGGCGCGACATCGCGCAGCTACGCGCGCGCTATGCGCGGCGCACGCCCGTGAGCGTGTTCTACGAAGTCTGGGATCAGCCGCTGATGACCATCAACGGCTCGCACATGATCAGCGACGTGATCGCGCTGTGCGGCGGCCGCAACGTGTTCGCGGCGCTCGGCCCGCTCGTGCCGACGGTGTCGACGGAAGCCGTGCTGGCCGCCAACCCCGACGCGATCGTCACCGCCGCACAAGGGGCGACTTCGCCGGAGCACCCGCTGCCGAGCCTCGAACGCTGGCGCGCCTGGCCCGCGCTTGCCGCCGTCGCGCGCGGCAATCTGTTCGCCGTCGACGGCGATCTGCTCACGCGGCCCGCGCCGCGCCTCGCCGAGGGTGCCGGGCAACTGTGCAAGGACCTCGACGCCGCCCGCACGCGCAGCGCCGCCGGGCATTGATTCGGCATACGAAGTAATCGGTTACGCATTCCAGTGCGCAAGCAGCCATTGCTTGCCCGACGCGTCGTAGCGCAGCCGCACGATGGCGCCCATCTCCAGCGGCCAGCGCACGCAGCGCGCAAGCGGCACGCCGAGCGCGCGCGCCGTGGCCGCGCGGATGACGCCCGCATGCGTGACAGTCCAAACGGCGGCATGCTCGTATGCATCGAGCGCTTCGAACCATGCGCTCACGCGCGCATCGAACTGCGCGACGCTCTCGCCGCCGTGTGTGCGCGCGTGCTCGAAATCGGCGGCCCAGGCGTCGATCTGCGCACGCTCGATCGCGTCCCAGCGCTGCATCTCCCACGCGCCGAAATCCATCTCGGCGAGCCGCGCGTCGACTTGCGGCGTTTGCCCGTGCGCCGCCGCGAGCGCGGCGGCGATGCTCGCGCACCGCATGAGCGGACTCGTCTCGATACGTTGCGGCTCGCGCACGCCGATCGCCGCGAGCCGCTCTGCAAGCGAAGCCGCTTCCTGACGTGCGTCGCCCGCGAGGCGCACATCGCTTGCGCCGTAGCACAGGCCCGGCTCGACAGCCACGGCCGGATGACGGATCAGAACGAGATCCATGCGAGCCCCACGAGATAAATCGCGATTTCGAACACCTGCTGCGCGAGACCGAGACAGTCGCCCGTATAGCCGCCGATACGGCGCAGGAAATATCGCCCCAGCGCGAAACGCAGCACGCCGAGCACGACGAGCGTCGCCGCGCCCGCGCGCCAGTCGGGCGCAGCGGACCACGTCGGCCAGAAAAGCCACGGCAAGCCGAACGCGCACGCGCACAGCCATGCGAGCACGCTCATGCGCTGCGCAACGGGCTTGGCCTTGCCCTCGGGGCGCACATAGCCGAGCGACACGAGATAGCTGATCGCGCAGGCGCGGCTCGCCGCGTGGCCCGCGATCATCAGCATGGCGGCGCGCGCGGGCGGCAGCGCCGCGAGCGTCTGCCACTTGAGCGCGAGCGCCACCACGAGCCCGATCGCGCCGAACGCGCCGATGCGCGAGTCGTGCATGATGCGCAGCACGTCTTCGCGCGCGTACGCGCCGCCGAATGCGTCGCAGCAGTCCGCGAGGCCGTCTTCGTGGAAGGCGCCCGTCGCGAGCAGCGTGGCGGCCATCGAAAGCAGCACGGCAACGCTCGCCGGCAATACGCGCAGCGCCGCGAGATAGACGAGCGCCGCGAGCGCGCCGATCAGCGCGCCGACGAGCGGAAAGTAACGCGCCGCGCAATTGAGCCACGCAGGCTCGAAGCCCACCCAGCGCGGCACCGGCACGCGCGTGAAATAACCCAGCGCCGTAAAGAAGTAACGCAGCTCCGCGAGCGGATTCATCGCGCGGCGCTCAGGCACTGCGGTTGTCGACGCCGGCCGACTCGAAGCTCGCCATCTCGTTGAGAAACGCCACGGCCGCGCGCAGGAGCGGCATCGCGAGCGCCGCGCCCGTGCCCTCGCCCAGACGCAGGTCGAGCGCGAGCAGTTCGCGCGCGCCGAAGTGATCGAGCATGCGCCGGTGCCCCGCCTCGTTCGACGCGTGCGCGAACACACAGTAGTCGCGCACGTTCGGCGCGAGCGAGTCGGCCACGAGCAGCGCCGAGGTCGCGATGAAGCCGTCCACGAGGATCGCCATGCGCGAGCGTGCCGCTTCGAGGAACGCGCCGGCCATCATCGCGATCTCGAAGCCGCCGAACGCGGCGAGCACGTCGAGCGGCTCGCGCGCGTCGGCGTGATGCGCGAGCGCCGCCGCGAGCACGTTGCGCTTTCTGGCGAGCCCCGCGTTGTCGAGGCCCGTGCCGCGCCCGACGCACTCGTCGATCGGCACGTCGCACAACCGGCTCATCAGGCACGCGGCCGACGAGGTGTTCGCAATGCCCATTTCGCCGAAGCCGATCACGTTCGTGCCGAGCGCCGCGTGATGGCGCACGCGCGCGGCGCCCGCCGCGAGCGCGGCGAGCGTTTCGTCGCGCGTCATGGCGCGCTCGCGCGCGAAGTTGCGCGTGCCGCGTGCGATGGCCGCATCGACGAGCGCGGGCGACGGCGGCAGCGGCGCGGCCACGCCCGCGTCGACGACTTCGAGCGTGAGCCCCGCCACGCCGCTGAACGCGTTGATGGCCGCGCCGCCCGCCACGAAGTTCGCGACCATCTGCGCGGTCACGGCTTGCGGATACGGGCTCACGCCTTCGGCGGCGATGCCGTGATCGCCGGCGAAGACGATCATCACGGGCCGCCCGACGCTCGGGCGCGTGGTGCGCTGGATCATGCCGAGCTGGCGCGCGAGCGTTTCGAGGCGGCCGAGACTGCCGGGCGGCTTGGTCTTCGTGTCGATGAGGCGTTGCAGTTCGTCGCGCAGCGAGAGGTCGAGCGGTTCGACGGCGAGCAGTTCGGTAAGCGATGACGTCATGGTGTAGTCGTATCGAAATGGTTGCGGGCGCAAGCGGTGCGCTAGCGCGCGCCGTTCGGCCCCGGCGAATGCGGTGTTGAAAAAGTCGATGCCAGCGCGGGCACGAGCGCCTCGTGCGCGCCCTCGCGTATCAGCACGAGCGGATGGCCGAACGCCGCGCTCGCGCGCCCGGCCGTGAGCACTTCGCGCACCGGGCCCGCGTGAAAGCCGCCACGGCCGTCGAGCAGCAGCGCGTGCGTCGAAAAGCGCCGCGCAAGATTGAGATCGTGGCAGGAAAAGAGGACCGCGCGCGCCTCGCTGCGCACCCAGCGCGCGAGCGCCTCGAGACACGCGATCTGATGATGCAGGTCCAGGTGCGCGAGCGGCTCGTCGAGCAGCAGGAGCGGCGCGCCCTGGCACAGCGCGGCGGCAAGCGCGACGCGCTGGCGCTCGCCGCCCGAAAGCGAAAGCACGTCGCGCGCCGCGAACGCTTCGAGGCCGAGCGCCGCGAGCGCGGCGTGCGCGGCCGCGCGATCGGCGTTGCCTTCCCAGCCCCAGCCCGAAAGATGCGGATAGCGGCTGAGCAGCACGGTGTCGAGCACGCTCGCGCTGAATGCGTCGCGCAGGTCCTGGGGCATCAGCGCGCGGCGCTGCGCGAGGCGCACCGGCGGCCATTGCGCGAGCGCGACGCCCTCGACTTCCACACGCCCCGCCGCCGGCGCGCGCAGACCCGCGAGCGCGCCGATCAGCGTGGTCTTGCCCGCGCCGTTCGCGCCCGCCACGCACCAGACTTCGCCCGCGGCAAACCCTTGCGTGAGCGATTCGACGAGCGTGCGGGCGCCGGCGCGCAACGTGAGCGCGTGGGCGGCGAGCAGCGGTGGGCGGGCATCGCTCATCGCGTGCGCCTCGCGAGCAGCATCCACAGAAATACGGGCACGCCCGCGAGCGCGGTCACGACACCCACCGGCAACTGCGCGGGCGCGGCCACCGTGCGCGCCACGAGGTCCGCGCCCATCACCGCCACGCCGCCCGCGAGCGCGGCGGCCGGCACGAGCATGCGCTGGTCGTTGCCGAATGCGAGACGCAACATGTGGGGCACGACGAGTCCCACGAAGCCGATGGTGCCGCCCGTCGTCACGGCCGCGGCGGCCGCGAGCGACGCGGCAAGATAAATGCCCACGCGCAGGCGCAACACCGGCACGCCCAGTGCCTGCGCGGCGGCGTCGCCGCGCAGCAGCACGTTGAGCATCGGCGCGGCCGGCACGATGCATGCAAGCACCACGCCAAGCGCCGCGAGCGCGGGCCATGGCATGCCCGCGCCATTGAGGTCGCCCGTGAGCCAGAACAGCATGCCGCGCAAGCGCGTATCGGGGGCGAGCGTGAGCAGCAGCGTAATCAACGCGCCCCAGCCCGCCGCCGTCACCGCGCCCGTCAGCAACAGCCGCGGCGAGCTGTCCTGGGGTTCGCCGCGCCACAACTCCCGGCGCGCGAGGCCGAGCACGAGCAGGATCGAAACCAGCGCACCCGCGCAGGCGCTCGCCTGCACGCCCCACCACGTCACACCCGCGATCATCGCGACGAGCGCGAAGGCCGCGGCGCCGCCCGAAACGCCGAGCACGTAGGGCTCCGCGAGCGGATTGCGCAACAGCACCTGCAATAGCGCCCCGCCAAGCGCGAGCAACGCGCCGCACGCGAAACCGGACAGCGCGCGCGGCAGGCGCAGCGTGCGTACGATTTCCGTCGCCATGTCGGGCGCGCCATGGGCGGGCATGAGCGCCGCGCACATCTGCGCGAACGTCACGCTCACGCTGCCTGTCGCGAGCGAAGCCGCGAACACCGCGAGCGCCGCCGCGGCGAGCACGCCCCAGATCGCGCAGGCGCGGCGGGCGCTCATCGAGCGGCGCGGCAGCGCATGCATGGCGGACGCGGCGTGAGATTCATCGCGGCTCATGGAACGCATCAAGGAACTCGGTGGCAGACGGGTTTCAAAAGGATCAAAGGGAAAACAGCGGACGTCTCGCAGCCCACGGCCCGCGCCGCATGTTGTCGCAAGACATTCTGCGAGCCGTTGGCAAAGGCGATGACAAAAGTCACCGGCAAAAGGCACCGGCAAAACGCCGCGAATCCGTGATGTTATAACGCGCGGGCCGCGATCGAAACGACGCGCTGCGCGCACAGCCTTGGCAAAACGCGTTCCTGGCTGGCCCATGCCGCACACATAATGTGGGAATCGGACCGGGTTCGGGTAAGAAGCCGGGTTGTTACGTCTGGAAACGACACAATTATCAAAATACACGTTGATCCGCGCTAGAATGCCTGTCTTTAGAGGACGCAGCACATGCTCAACGAACTCGAAACACTCTCACAGAACATCGGGCGGCTGATCGAGATTAATCAGCGCCAACATGAAACGCGCCTCGCACTCGAAGAGCAACTCGCGCAGCTGCGTGCGCAATGCGACACCACGCGCACCGAGCTCGAACAGATCCGCGAGGAACGCAACGCCCTGCAAGCGGAGCGCGATGCGCTCTCGGCCAAGATCGACGACGCGCAGGTGCGTCTGAACGCGATCCTCGAAAAGCTGCCGCGCGCACGCGCGGGCAACGAACGCGACAACCAGCTCGATCTGCTCGAACCGTCGTCGAGCAACGACGACGACAGCAACGCGGCCCGCCATGGAGAAAATGCATGACCACCAAGCAGATCGAAGCGACGATCCTCGGGCAAATCTATCGCCTCGTCTGTTCTCCGGAAACGGAACAGGCGCTGCTCGAAGCCGTGGCTCGCGTCGATGCCGAAATGTCGAAGATCCGCAATCACAGCAACGTGCGCGGCACCGATCGCATCGCGGTCATGGCGGCGCTCTCGCTCGCCTCGGAGCTGCTGCGTCTGCAAACGAGCGTGCGTCATGGGGAAGCATTCCCAGCGGAAGAAATCCGTCGTACAATGCGCCAAATGAATGAACAACTCGGCGCCGTCATCCAGCAGTACGGAGTGCAATAAGCGGGATGCAATAAGCGCAGTAACGAAGGTGTTTCATCGAAACGTCAGTACGTTTCTAAACAGGTTTAGTCAGCTTCCCTGCCTGGTTCGCCAAGGTCATATATTCCTTGAACCAATGCCATGTGCACGGTTGCGGAAATTTGTAGCACGGGCGTGCGCGTCACACAGTCTGATGTACCCAAAGTGCTGCTAACTGCGACCAATTCTGAACCCTCGGTTCAGGATGCCGGCCTAGCGGCTAAGGCGGGGACCTATTCAAACGGCATCGGACGAAAGTTCGATGCCGTTTTCCATTGTGCGGCCCGCTTCGTGTCTCGCGCGCACGCCTGCCCCTTTCCTCTTCCGACGTGACCTTCGACTCATGCGCTACTGGCTGATGAAGTCCGAACCCGAAGAAGCAAGTATCGACGACCTCGCGAACGCACCGCAACGCACGCTGCCGTGGACCGGCGTGCGCAATTATCAGGCGCGCAACTTCATGCGCGACACCATGCAGCCAGGCGACGGCGTGCTGTTCTATCATTCGAGCTGCCCAGAGCCCGGCATCGCGGGCCTCGCGCAAGTTTCCTCCACGGCCTATCCCGACCCCACGCAGTTCGATCCGAAGAGCCCTTACTACGACGCGAAATCCACGCAGGAGAATCCGCGCTGGATGCTCGTCGACGTCGTGTTCAGGAAGAAATGCCCGCTGATTGCCTTGGCCGCGTTGCGCGAGCACGAGGCGCTTTCGGACATGCGCGTGCTCGCGAAAGGCAATCGCCTTTCGATCACGCCGGTCACGACGGCCGAGTGGAACTTCATCACGAAACATCTGATGTGATGTTCCACTGGTTCGCCGTGGCGGCGCGCAGCCAGACACGCTAGCGACATCGCAGCGTAACTTCGAGCACAATCGCCCACAGTCGCGCGTCGCCATGCGCAGTCCGCCGACGCTTGACGTGCTGCGCGCACGTCGCCCGCGACGCCAGTTCTGCAAGGAGCCTCAATGAACCGAAAAACTGCCGTCACGCTCGCCGCCGCATTCGCTGCCGCCCTTCCGCTCGCCTTGACGCTCGCGCCGCGCGCCGCGCTTGCACAGAGCGACGCGCGTTATCAGCCCTCGGGCGTACTTTCGCTTTCCGCGCAGGCGAGCGCCGAGGTCCCGCAAGACGTCGTCACCATTACGTTGTTCTACGAACAGGAAGCCAGCGATCCCGCCTCGCTCACCGCGACGCTCAATCAGCGCGCCGACGCCGCGCTGCAAAGAGCCAGGAGCGTCGCTGGCGTGACGGCGCGCTCGGGGCAGTTCTCGATCTTCCCCTCCACCGACCGCGACGGGCGCATCTCCGCCTGGCGCGGGCGCACGGAGGTCGTGCTCGAATCGCACGATTTCGCGGCGGCGTCGAAGCTCGCGGGCGATCTCTCGCCGGTCATGCAGGTGGGCAACGTGCAGTTCTCGCTCTCGCCCGAAGCGCAGCGCGCTGCCGAGCAAAAGCTCTCGGGCCAGGCCATCGCCTCGTTTCGCGACCAGGCGCTCTCGGCCACGCGTGCATTCGGCTACAGCAGCTACACGATTCGCGATGTCAACGTGGGACACACGGGCGTGATGCCGCGCCCCGTGATGATGATGAGCGCACGCGCCGTTTCGGCGGACGCGAAGATGTCCGCCCCCGTGCCGCTCGAAGCCGGCACGTCCACGGTGAGCGCCAACGTCTCCGGCTCGGTGCAGATGAAGTAAGGCGCGCGCGCCGCGCGCGGGCAACGCTCGATAAAAAAGCCACGGTGAAAACCGTGGCTTTTTTATGGGCTAAAACGCAAAACGCTGCATGCTTTTGCGTAGGCGTTCGCGTAGGTGTGAATCAGCGCTTCGCGTTCGCCACCTGCGCGCCGTCGTTGCCGTTGCTGCACTTCGCGCGGCGATACGCCCACGCCATCAAGCCGAGGCCCGCGACGATCATCGGCAGCGAAAGCCATTGGCCCATCGAAAAGCCGAGCGCGAGCAGCCCGAGGAAGTCGTCGGGTTCGCGCGCGAATTCGACCGTGAAACGCGCGAGACCATAGCCGATCAGGAACATCGCCGAGATCGCGCCAACGGGGCGCGGCTTGCGCGAGAAAAGAATCAGCACGATGAAAAGCGCGATCCCCTCCAGCGCGATTTCATAAAGCTCGGACGGGTGACGCGGCAGCAAGTGGTACTGCGCGAACACGTCGTTCAGATGCCACTGCGCGGCCAGTTGCGGATGCGCGGCGAGCCATGCGGCGTCGTCGTTCGCGGCGCCCGGGAACAGCATGGCCCACGGCGCGTCGGGTGAGGTCACGCGGCCCCACAGCTCGCCGTTGATGAAGTTGCCAAGACGGCCGGCCGCAAGTCCCGTTGGCACCATGGGCGCCACGAAGTCCGTCACCTGGAGCCATGTGCGGCCGCGCTGCCACGCGAACAGGATCATCGCGAAGGTCACGCCGAGAAAGCCGCCGTGAAACGACATGCCGCCCTCCCACACCTTGAAGATGTCGAGCGGATGCGCGAAATACCAGCTCGCCTTGTAGAACAGCACGTAGCCGAGGCGTCCACCGAGAATCGTGCCGAGCACGCCGTAGAACAGCATGTCGTCGATGTCTCTCGCGGTCCAGCCCTGCGCCGCGACGAACGGCAGACGCAGGCGCAGACGTCCGATCACGATCGCGAGAATGAAGCCGACGAGATACATGAGGCCGTACCAGCGCACGGCGAGCGGCCCCAGATGAATGGCGACGGGGTCGAAGTTCGGGTGGATGAGCATCGTGAAAGTGGAGTCTTGTCGGCGATATCGGTTGAAATCGGGTTGCGGGCAGCAGCGGACCGCTGTTTGCAAAAAAGCGGCAGAGCGCGTTGGACGTTTGCAAAGCGGCGAGGTTCGCCGCCGGCGTGTCATGGCGTGACATTATCGCCGACGCGCGGGTGCACGAACCAGATTGCACGGTTCGCAGTGCGCCGGGAGTGTAGCGGTGCCAGATGAAATGACATGCGACGCCGACCGCACGCACCGCTACGCGCCGACTGCGCCCCCCGTGGACGCGTGCGCGCGCACGATCTCGATGAAAGCCGCCAGCACCGGACTCACCCCGGCCGAGCGCCACACGAGCCCCGTCTCGATCGCCGGCACGGGCCCGGCAAGCGGCTGGTACACGACGCCCGTGCGCCGCAGATGCCGCAGCGACTGCGGCACGAGCGCCACGCCCATGCCGGCCGAAACGAGGCTGACGATCGTCTGCATCTGGATCGCCTCCTGGCCGACGTTGGGCGCGATCCCCGCCGCCCCATAGCAGTCCATGATGCTGTCGTAGAAGCCGGGGGCCAGATGGCGCGGGAAGATGACGAGCGGCGCGTCGGCCAGATCGCGCAGGCTTACGGCTGCGTCGTGCCAGCCGTCGTCGGCCGCGCCGCCCAGACGCGCCGAAAGCGCCGAAGGCATGGCGGCCACGAGCGGTTCGCGCGCGACGGGCAGCCAGCAAAGCTGCGCCGCGTGACGCGGCGGCAGCGGCGAGATCACGAGACCCGCGTCGAGGCGCCCCGCCACCAGTTCTTCCACCTGCACGTCGCTCGTGGCTTCGGTGAGTTGCAGGCGCACGCGCGGATAGCGAGCGCCGAAGTCGCGCAGCAGAAGCGGCAGCAGCCCGTAGTCGGCGGTCGAGACGAAGGCCAGCGCCAGCACGCCGGCCTCGCCTCGCGCGAGGCTCTGCGCGAGCGGCCGCAGCGCTTCGGCCGAGGCCAGCAGGCGCCGCACCTCGGGCAGCAGGTCGGCGCCCACCGCCGTCAACTCCACCGAGCGGCGGGTGCGTGCGAACAACGCCACGCCCAGCGTCTCCTCCAGCGCGCGAATGGCCTGCGAGAGCGGCGGCTGCGTCATCGACAGGCGCGCCGCCGCGCGGCCGAAATGCTGTTCCTCGGCAACGGCCACGAAATAGCGGAGCTGGCGCAAATCGGGAATCGTCGCACTCATCGGCATTGGGCTCGCATTGATATGTTTTCCGACTCAATAGGCCGTGAATAATATATTAGACATCCTTCTCGCGAAACTGCATGCTTCTACGCACATGCCGGCGCGTCCACGAACCAGAACATCCAGGCCCGGCATCCGAGACAAAGCCCACCGGAGGTCCCCATGCCCTATAACCGTCGTTCGAAGCACATCACGCAAGGCGTCGCGCGCTCGCCAAACCGTTCGATGTATTACGCGCTCGGCTACGAGAAAGCCGACTTCGACAAGCCGATGATCGGCATCGCCAACGGCCACTCGACCATCACGCCCTGCAACGCGGGGCTGCAGCGCCTCGCCGACGCGGCCGTCGCGGCCGTCAAGGGCGCCGGCGCGAACCCGCAGACCTTCGGCACGCCAACGATTTCGGACGGCATGTCGATGGGCACCGAGGGCATGAAGTACTCGCTCGTCTCGCGCGAAGTGATCGCCGACTGCATCGAGACCTGCGTGCAGGGCCAGTGGATGGACGGCGTGGTCGTGATCGGCGGCTGCGACAAGAACATGCCCGGCGGCATGATCGCGCTCGCGCGCATGAACGTGCCGGGCATCTACGTGTACGGCGGCACGATCCGCCCCGGCAACTGGAAGGGCAAGGCGCTGACCATCGTCTCGGCGTTCGAGGCCGTCGGCGAATTCACGGCCGGGCGCATGACCGAAGAGGATTTCGAAGGCATCGAGAAGAACGCGTGCCCGTCCACCGGTTCGTGCGGCGGCATGTACACCGCGAACACCATGAGCTCGTCGTTCGAGGCGCTCGGCATGTCGCTCATGTACTCGTCGACGATGGCCAACCCCGACGCAGAGAAGGTCGACTCGGCGGCGGAGTCGGCGCGCGTGCTCGCCGAAGCCGTGAAGCACGACCTCAAGCCGCGCGACATCATCACGAAGCAGTCGATCGAGAACGCCGTGGCGCTCATCATGGCGACGGGCGGCTCGACCAACGCCGTGCTGCACTATCTCGCCATCGCGCACGCGGCGGAAATCGGCTGGACCATCGACGACTTCGAGCGCATGCGCAAGAAGGTGCCCGTGATCTGCGACCTCAAACCCTCGGGCCAGTACGCCGCCACCGACCTGCACGAGGCCGGCGGCATTCCGCAGGTGCTCAAGATCCTGCTCGACGCGGGCCTGCTGCACGGCGACTGCATGACCATCACGGGCAAGACCATCGCCGAAGAACTGAAGGACGTGCCGTCCACGCCGCGCGCCGACCAGAAGGTGATCTTCCCGATCAGCCAGGCGCTGTACAAGGAAGGCCACCTCGCGATTCTCAGGGGCAACCTCGCGACCGAAGGCGCCGTGGCCAAGATCACGGGCCTGAAGAACCCGGTCATCACGGGCCCGGCGCGCGTGTTCGACGACGAGCAGAGCGCGCTGGAAGCGATCCTCGCCGACAGGATCAAGGCCGGCGACGTCGTCGTGCTGCGCTACCTCGGCCCGAAGGGAGGCCCCGGCATGCCGGAGATGCTCGCGCCGACTTCGGCGATCATCGGCAAGGGGCTCGGCGAATCGGTGGGGCTCATCACGGACGGCCGCTTCTCGGGCGGCACGTGGGGCATGGTGGTGGGCCACGTCGCACCGGAAGCGTTCGAAGGCGGCATGATCGCGCTCGTGCAGGAAGACGACTCGATCACCATCGACGCGCACAAGCTCCTGCTGCAACTGAACGTGGACGACGCCGAACTCGCGCGCCGCCGCGCGGCATGGAAGCAGCCCGCGCCGCGCTACACGCGCGGCGTGCTCGCGAAGTACGCGGCGCTCGCGCGCCCGGCCAACCAGGGCGCCGTGACGGGCTAGACGCCGCGCGACCCGCGCGAAGCCGCCCAGGTCGCGAACTGTCTCAAAGCAAAGGGCGCACGTCCGGAACGTGCGCCCTTTGCTTTTATAATGCGACGACACAGCCGGCGTCCACGCTGGCGGAGACCAGTATGAAACCGAAGTCGCAAGCGAAGAACAAGACAGCGACGCGCGCCGCCGCGCTCATGCTCGGCGCGCTCGGCGCCCTGGCGCTCGGCGCGGCCCCGGCCCGCGCGCAGAACGGCCCGACGGGCCTCGCGCTCGCCCAGCAGCAAAACTGCATGAGCTGTCACTCGGTGACCCGCACGTTCATGGGGCCGCCGCTTCGCGACGTCGCTGCGAAATATGCGGGCAAGCCCGAAGCGCAAACCTATCTCGCCCGCAAGATTCTGGAAGGCAGCACCGGCGTCTGGGGCACGGTGCCCATGCCGGCCAACACGCAGTTGAACCCCGGCCAGGCGGCCGTGCTCGCGAACTGGGTCCTCACGCTCAAGTGAGGCGGGGTGACGACGCGCGGCAAAGCGCCGCACGCCGGATCGAACGGATCTGAAAATCAGGCCGAAGGCGGATGACCCGAACGCGCCGCCAGCTCTTCGCGTACGGCGGCTTTCACCCAGCCCTTGAGCTCGGTTTCGAGTGCGAGACCGATCTCGCGCGACACCTGGCCCACGAGCCAGGTCGAGTGCTCCTGCATCGCCGTGCTGCAGCGCGCCTCGATCACGGCGCGGCCTTCGCCCGTGAGCCAGGTCAGGCAGCGGCCGCGCAGGCGCTCGACGAGCGCGTCGGCGTCGTGCGCGAACAGGCCCTCGGGCTCGGCCACGGCGGCCTTCACGGCAGCGGCCGTGGCGCTTTTCGCCTCGGCGACGTTATGCGCGCGCAGCGGATTGCCGGCGACCATCACCTCGTTCAAGAGCGGAATCGAAGCATCTTCCCTGTCGTGCAAACCGGACACGATACCCTCCATCGATCGGGGCAGTCGGCCGGATGCCGGTCCGCGTTTCACGTCCGGCCTCAGCCGCCCTGCCTGTAGTTGTTGAGCGCGTAACCGCGGTCGCGGTAAAAGCGATAGCGCTCGCGACCCGACGCGAGTTCATCGGGCGCATCGCCGATGACTTCGAGCAGGCGCTCGAAGCGTGCGAACTGCGCCGGCACCTGGGCGCCGAGATTGAGCAGCACGCGATGATGCGGCGCACGCTCGAGATTCGTTGCCAGCACGATGGGCGTTTCGGCAGCATGCGGGCTTTCGGCCATGCAGTGCGGCACGAAGTCGAGCGGCGAGAAAGTCCACAGCATCTCGTCGAACGCGCGCAGGCGGGCCGGCTCGGCCAGCACGACCGCCTGCTGGCCCGCTTGATACGCCTTGCGCACGAGGCGGCACGCATACGCGAGCGAGTCGCCGACGTTCGTGTGGAAATCGATGCGCGTCATGCCCGCATCACCTTGCACGCCCTCGCACACGCCGCAATCGCCATGCCTGGGTTCATCGCGCCGCGCGACCGTCCGCGGCGCGGTCGATCAGGAACTGCGTGAGCAGCGGCACGGGGCGGCCCGTTGCGCCCTTCGCCGCGCCGCTCTTCCACGCGGTGCCCGCGATGTCGAGGTGCGCCCACGGGTAGCTTTCCGTGAAGCGCGAGAGGAAGCACGCCGCCGTCACGCTGCCCGCCGGACGCCCGCCGATATTGGCGAGATCGGCGAAATTCGACTTGAGCTGCTCCTGATACTCGTCGTCGAGCGGCAGGCGCCAGGCCGGGTCGTTCGCCTCGCGCGAGGCGTCGAGCAACTCGCCCGCGAGCGCGTCGTCCTTCGAGAACAGGCCGCTGTTGTGATGGCCGAGCGCGATGATGCACGCGCCCGTGAGCGTGGCGATGTCGACCACGGCGGCCGGCTTGAAGCGCTCGGCGTAAGTGAGCGCGTCGCAGAGGATCAGGCGGCCTTCGGCGTCGGTGTTGAGCACCTCGACGGTCAGGCCCGACATGGTGGTGACGATGTCGCCCGGCTTCGTGGCATTGCCCGCGGGCATGTTCTCGCAGGTCGGGATGATGCCGATCACGTTGAGCTTGAGGCCCATTTCGGCGACCGCGCGGATCGTGCCGAGCACCGAGCCCGCGCCGCACATGTCGTACTTCATCTCGTCCATGCCCTCGCCCGGCTTGAGCGAGATGCCGCCCGTGTCGAACGTGATGCCCTTGCCGACCAGCACGACGGGCGCGGCCTTGGCGCCGGCGCCCTGGTAATGCAGCACGATGAACTGCGGCGGCTCGACCGAGCCCTTCGTCACCGAGAGAAACGATCCCATCTTGAGCGTTTCGATCTGGCGCTGGCCGAGCACTTCGACCTTGAGCTTCCAGTCGCGCGCGAGCTTCTTGGCCGTGGCCGCGAGATAGGTGGGCGTGCAGACGTTGCCCGGCAGGTTGCCGAGGTCGCGCGTGAGGTCCATGCCGTTGGCGAGCGCGACGGCCTGCCTGGCCGCGAGCTTGGCGGCTTTTTCCTCGTTGGCGTCGATGCTGAGCACCACGCGCTTCAAGGCCCGCTGCGAGACGTCGGGCTTGCTCTTCATCTGCGTGAAGCGATAGGTCTCGTTGCGCAGCGCGAGAACGGCGGCGCGCACGGCCCAGTCGCCCGTGCGTTCCTTCACCGGCAGTTGCGCGAGCGTAAACGTGACCTGTGCGATCTTCGTGCCGAGGATCGCGCGCCAGGCGGCCTTCGCCGCGTCGCCGTATGCCTTCTGGCCGAACGTGTCCTGCTTGCCGAGACCCACGAGGAGCACGCGCGAGGCGCCGATGCCGCTCACTTCCGGCAGGAACAGCGTGGAGCCGGCCTTGCCGTCGATGTCGCCGGCCTTGACGACGCGCGCGATGGCGCCGCCAACCGCGCCGTCTATCGCGAACGCCGGGCCCGAGAGGGTTTGCGCCTCGAACACGCCGACCACGATGCAATCCGACTTGCCGGTCAGGAAGGAGCCTTCCCCGCCTTTGCTCCAGTCACAGGCTTTTATGCTAAAGTCCATCGCGCTTGTCCTCGGATAAAATCTGGGCTTAGGATGAAAGCCGCAATTATCCGCTATTTTTCCTGCGGCGGCTCCTGGGCGGTTGCGCGAGCTGCGCGCCTCCCGGCACGGGCCGCCCGCCCTGCCCATCAAGAATGATCTTCGAACGTTCCCTGCAGCGCGAACTCGCGTACACGGCCGGCGCCGTGTTCATGGTTCTGCTCACGATCATGCTGACGACGATGATGATCCGCATCGTCGGCTTCGCGGCGTCGGGCCAGATCGACCCGCGCGACGTGCTGGTGCTGATCGGCCTCACCGTGATCGGCTACATGGCCGTGATGCTGATCGTCACGCTCTTCGTGTCGATCCTGTTCGTGCTCACGCGCTGGTACAAGGATTCGGAAATGGTCGTGTGGCTCTCCTCCGGGGTGAGCCTCACGCGCCTCATCAAGCCGGTCGCCACGTTTTCCGCGCCGATCATTCTGCTCATCGTGTTCTTCGCGTTCATCGGCTGGCCGTGGTCGAACGCGCAAAGCAAGCTCATCCGCGCGCGCTTCCAGCAGCGCGACGAAGTGTCGTTGCTGGCGCCCGGCCAGTTCCGCGAGTCGCCCACCACGCACCGCGTGTTCTTCATCGAAAGCATGAGCCCCGACCAGGGGCGCGTGGAGAACGTGTTCGTCACGAGCACGGAAAACGGCAAGGTCAGCGTGATCGTCTCGAAGACCGGCCACACCGAGACCATGAAGAGCGGTGATCGCTTCGTCGTGCTCGAAAACGGCCGCCGCTACGACGGCGAGCCGGGCCATCCCGACTTTCGCATCAGCGAGTTCCAGCGCTACGGCGTGAAGATCACGAGCCAGCCCGTGGTGAACACGCCCTCGGCGAGCACGACGTCCACGCCGGGCCTGCTGCGCCAGCCCACCGACGACAACCTGGGCGAGCTCGCGTGGCGCGCCGGCCTGCCGCTCATCGCCATCAACCTGATGCTGCTCGGCATTCCGCTCGCGTACCAGAACCCGCGCCGCAGCCGCACGATCAATCTGGTAATGGCGGTGCTCATCTACCTCACCTATTCGAACCTGCTCAACGTCGTGCAGTCGCAGATCGAGCAAGGCAAGATGCCGTTCGCCGTCGGCCTCGTCTCGCTGCACGTCGTGGTGTTCGCGCTCGTCGTGTTCATCTTCTGGCTGCGCGTGCGCAACCGGCCGCTCTTTTCGCGTGCGATGTTCCACCGCGCTTCGCAGGGGAACTGATCGATGCGCATCTACGAGAAATACTTCGCCCGCCAGGTCTACCTGACGTTCATCTTCATCCTGTTCGCCTTCTCGGGCCTGTTCTTCTTCTTCGACCTCATCAACGAGCTGAACTCGGTCGGGCACGGCAACTACAAGTTCCAGTACGCGGTGCTGCGCGTGGCGCTGCAGGCGCCCTCGCGGCTCTACGAGATCATTCCGGTCGCGGCGCTCATCGCCGCGATCTATGTGTTCGCGCAAATGGCCGCGAATTCGGAGTACACGATCTTTCGCGTGTCCGGCCTCGCCACGAACCAGGCGCTGCGCTCGCTGCTCAAGATCGGCGTGCCGCTCGTGCTGCTCACCTACCTGATCGGCGAAGTGGTCGGACCGTACACCGACCAGCTCTCGGAGCGCGTGCGGCTCGAGGCGCTCGGCTCGGCGGTGTCGAGCAACTTCCAGTCGGGCGTCTGGGTGAAGGACACGCTCACCGCGCGCGCCGACGGCGAGCAGGTCACGCGTTTCGTCAACGTCGGCGAGCTGCTGCCCGACGCCACCATCACGAACGTGCGCATCTACGAATTCGACTCGCAGTTCCGGCTTTCCAACGTGCGGCTCGCGAAGAGCGGCACGTTTCAGCCGCCGGGCCACTGGCTGCTCAAGGACGTGACCGACACGGAACTCATCGGCGTGCCGCCGCCGCAGAACCAGCCCGCCGACACGCTCGATCCGGTCTATCGCGCGAAGCAGACCTCCGCGCCCGAATACTCGCTGCGCTCGGAGCTGACGCCGAACATTCTCTCGGTGCTGCTCGTCTCGCCGGACCGCATGTCGATGTTCAACCTGTTCCGCTACATCCAGCACCTGACGGAGAACCATCAGGACTCGCAGCGCTACCAGATCGCGTTCTGGCGCAAGCTGCTGTATCCGTTCGCCGTGTTCGTGATGCTCGTGCTCTCGCTGCCGTTCGCGTATCTGCACACGCGCGCGGGCGTGGTGGGCATGAAGGTGTTCGGCGGGATCATGCTCGGCATGAGCTTCCAGCTCGTCAACACGCTGTTCTCGCACGTGGGTACACTGAACACCTGGCCCGCGCCGCTCACGGCGGCGACACCGGGACTCATCTACCTCGCGGTCGGGCTGATCGGGCTCAAATGGGTCGACCGGCATTGACGCCGGACGGCGAGGCCTGCTAATTCGTCGAGGCTCGCGAGCATGGGCAACCACGGCATGATCCTCTTCGGCCACGGCGCGCGCGACGCGGGCTGGCAAGCGCCGTTCCAGCGCCTGGCCGCGAAGCTCGCCGCCGCGCGCGGCGATGCGGGGCCCGTGAGCCTCGCCTTCCTCGAACTCATGACGCCGAGCCTGCCAGAGGCCATCGCCGGACAGGCTGCGGCGGGCTGCGCCACGATCACGGTCGTGCCCGTGTTCTTCGGCCAGGGCGGCCACGTGCGCCGCGATCTGCCCGCGCTGATCGCGCAATGTCAGACTGCGCATCCGGGCGTGCGCCTGCGTTGTGCGGGCGCGGTCGGCGAGGACGACGCCGTGCTCGATGCGGTCGTCCGGTATTGCCTCGAAAACGCGCGCGACTAGAAACGCTCACGCACAAGAAAACGGGCTCGCGTTCCGGCGAGCCCGTTTTGCTTTCCTTGCCTTGTCGCGCGCCGCTCAGGCAACGGCACGGCGGCGATGGCGGTCGTCTTGTTCTTCGTCGTCGCGCTGCGCCTGCCCCGTTCTTTCGGCAAACGCATCGCCGATCATGAGCAGGCTGGGCTGCGCCGGATCGAGCCACGCCTGCGCCTCGCCCGCGGCGAGGGCCGCCAGCGTGAGCGTGAGCGTGCGCTCGCGCGTGGTGCTGCATGCTTCGACGATGGCCACGGGCGTCACGCCCGCGCGGCCCGCCTTGATGAGCTGGCGCGCGATTTCGGGCGCGCTGTCGCGGCCCATGTAGAACACGAGCGAATCGGCGTTGACCTGCTCGCGGATGGCTTCGCTGCCCGCCGCGCGCGACCAGGTTGCAAGCGCGACGCTGCGCGCCACGCCGCGCAGCGTGAGCGAACGTTGCAGCGCCGCGGCGCTCGCGAGCGCCGCCGTGATGCCCGGCACGATCTCGTACTCGATGCCGGCCGCTTCGAGCGCGCGCATCTCCTCGTCGGCGCGGCCGAACAGCATCGGGTCGCCGCCCTTCAGGCGCACGACCACGGCATGTTCGCGCGCCGCATCGACGAGCTGCTTGTTGATGAAGTGCTGCGCCGTGGAGCGCTGCCCGCAGCGCTTGCCCACCGCGACGAACTTCGCGTGCTGCGGCGCGTAGTCGAGCATCGCCGGCTCGACGAGCGCGTCGTGCAGCACGACGTCCGCCGCGCCGAGCAGCCGCGCGCCGCGCACCGTGATGAGGTCCGCCGCACCCGGCCCCGCGCCGATCAGATAAACCTTGCCCATGTCCTTCGTGTCTCTCGTGTCCGACCCGGTTTGTCCCGCCCGCGCGGCCCGAATCAGGCGGAAAACGCGCGGATCATGCCCGCCGCCACCGTGTGGTGCGTGGCTTCGTCGATCAGGACGAACGCGCCGGTGCCGGGATGCACATCATACAGGTCGCAGACGAGCGGCTTTTGCAGCGTGAGCGCCACGCGGCCGATGTCGTTCATCGCGAGGTCGTGGCGGTCGATGGCGTGCGAGAGCGTGTGCACGTCGAGCACCTGCTTGACCGCGCCGATCTTCGCGAACACGGTGCTCGTGGTCTGCTTGAGCAGGTACTTGCGCTGCGGCGAGAGCGGCTCCTCGTCGAACCAGCAGAGGTCGGCTTCGAGCTTCTTCGCGGGCTGCACGGCGTCGGCGGCCGGCACGAACGTGTCGCCGCGCGAGACGTCCACGTCCTGCGCGAGGCGGATCGTGACGGTCTGGCCCGCGAACGCGCGGTCCACCTGCGCCGTGCCGCCCGGCACCGGCGCGATGATCTCGGCGACCGTCGCCTGGCGGCCCGCCGGCAGCACCGTGATGGCGTCGCCGAGCTTCACCTCGCCCGCCTCGACGCGGCCCATGTAACCGCGGAAGTCGTCGGCGCTCGAACCGTCCTGGCGCGCCACCCACTGCACCGGGAAGCGCAGCGCGTCGCCCGTGGGCTGCTCGACCGGCAGTTGCTCGAGCACGTCGAGCAGCGGCTCGCCCGCGTACCACGGCATCCGCTCGCTCGCTGACACGATGTTGTCGCCCTTGAGCGCGGAGACCGGCACGAAGCGCACGTCTTCGAGGCCCAGCTGGCGCGCGAGCGCCACGTAGGCGTCGCGGATCAGGTCGAAGGTGGCTTCGCTGTAGCCGACCAGATCCATCTTGTTGATCGCGACGATCACGTGCTGCAGGCCGAGCAGCTTGACGATGGCGCTGTGGCGCTTGGTCTGCGGCAGCAGTTGCGTCACGCCGTTCTCGACCGTCACGCGCGTCGCGTCGACGAGGATGATCGCGGCGTGCGCCGTGGAGGCGCCCGTCACCATGTTGCGCGTGTACTGCTCGTGGCCCGGTGTATCCGCGATGATGAACTTGCGCTTCGCGGTGGCGAAGTAGCGGTACGCCACGTCGATCGTGATGCCCTGCTCGCGCTCGGCTTCGAGGCCGTCGGTGAGCAGCGACAGATCGATCTCGTCGCCCACGGTGCGCTTGTTCTTCGCGCGCGAGAGCGCCGAGAGCTGGTCGCTCAGCACCGCCTTGCTGTCGTACAGCAGGCGGCCGATCAGCGTGCTCTTGCCGTCGTCCACGCTGCCCGCCGTGATGAAGCGCAGCACGCCGAGGTCTTCAGGTTGATGCGTCGTAACCATGTTCGTTTGTTCCTCTGCGTGCTCTTTAGAAATAACCTTGCTTCTTGCGCTGTTCCATCGCGGCTTCCGACGCCTGGTCGTCCATGCGCGTCGCGCCGCGTTCCGTGATTTCGGTCACGGCCGTTTCGGCGATGATCTTCTCGATGTCGTCCGCGTCGCTTTCCACGGGGCACGTGCAGCTGATGTCGCCCACGGTGCGAAAACGCACCTGCGCCATTTCGCTGACTTCGCCTTCCTTCATCGGCGTGAGCGGCGTGACCGGCACGAGCAGGCCGTTGCGGCGCACGATCTCGCGCTGGTGTGCGTAGTAGATCGACGGCAGTTCGAGCTTCTCGCGCTCGATGTATTGCCACACGTCGAGTTCGGTCCAGTTCGAGATCGGGAACACGCGCAGGTGTTCGCCCGGATGCAGGCGCGCGTTGTAGAGGCTCCAGAGCTCGGGACGCTGCGCCTTCGGGTCCCACTGGCCGAATTCGTCGCGAAACGAGAAGATGCGCTCCTTCGCGCGGGCCTTCTCTTCGTCGCGGCGCGCGCCGCCGATCATCGCCGTGTAGCCGTATTGCTCGATGGTTTCGAGCAGCGTGACCGCCTGCGCGGCGTTGCGCGAATCGGTTTCGCGGCGCAGGCGCACGGTGCCGCGCCGGATCGAATCCTCGACGTGGCCGACCACGAGTTCCGCGCCGATTTCGGCCGCGCGGCGGTCGCGGAAGTCGATCACTTCCTCGTAGTTGTGACCCGTGTCGATGTGCACGAGCGGGAACGGCAGCGCGGTCTTGCGGTTGGCGCCGAGGCCGAACGCCTTCAGCGCGAGCGCCAGCACCACGACCGAATCCTTGCCGCCCGAGAACAGCAGCGCGGGCTTGCTGCATTCGGCGACGAGTTCGCGCAGGATGTGAATCGACTCGGCTTCGAGCCAGTCGAGATGGTCCATGCGGTTCGCCGTGACCTGGAGCGGTGCGTTCACTGCTGAGTCGAGCGTGGTGCTCATGTTCGGATCCTTCGTTGATTCGCACCCTTTTTACGGGGCGCGCGGTACTCGGTATTCGGTATTCGACGGCGCGCCGCTCTTCACTGCGGCGCGACAAACTTCAATGTTGGTCCGGCTGGCGGATGAACGACACGGCGGACGACGCTTCGACAACCGGAATGGCCGACACCGACGCGATGTGCAGGCCACATTCCTTCGTGTCGCGCGACTCCCACCACCAGCGGCCCGCGCGGCTGTCTTCGCCGGGGCGCACGGCGCGCGTGCAGGGCTCGCAGCCGATGCTCGGGTAGCCGCGCGCATGCAGCGGGTTCACCGGCACGTCGCTGGCGCGCAGGTAGGCCCAGACATCGGCTTCTGTCCAGTCCGCGAGCGGATTGAACTTGTCGATGTTGCGCGCTTCGTCGCGCTCTTCCTCATGCAGCTCCGCGCGCGTGACCGACTGCTCGCGGCGCTGACCCGTGACCCAGGCGGACACGCCCGAAAGCGCGCGATTGAGCGGCTCGACCTTGCGGATCTCGCAGCAACGCTTGCGCAGATCGACGCTCTCGTAGAACGCATTCAGGCCATGCTGGGCGACGTATTCGTCCACCGCGTCCTGTTGCGGATGAAACTGCTCGATCTCATAGCCGTAGCGCTCGCGCACCGCGTCGATCATGCCGAGCGTTTCCGCGTGCAGGCGGCCCGTGTTCAGCGAGAAGATGCCGATTTTCACGCCGCGCGAGAGGATCGCGTGGGTGAGCAGCATGTCTTCGGCGGCGAGGCTGCTGGCGAGCTTCACGTTGGCGTGGCGTTCGGCGATGGAATCGAGCAGCGCGTCGAGCCGCCCGATCTTCGCCTGCAGATCCGCCGGCAATTCGCTGGCGACCGTGCTCATGCCGCGGCGCCCTGCTGGGCCGCACGGCGGCGGAACAGCGGCGACGGCTCGTCGACCGCGCCCTGATACTGCACTGTGAATTCGGTGAAGGCCTTGAGCGCGTCCTTGATGTCCTTGTCCGCGCGCACGGCGAACGAGTCGAAGCCGCAGCGCTCGTGAAAGCGCAACTGATCGCGCAGCACGTCGCCGATCGCGCGCAGCTCGCCCTTGTAGCCATAGCGCTCGCGCAGAAGACGCCCGATCGAGAAGCCGCGGCCATCGCGGAACACGGGGAAGTCCACGCCGATCAGCGCGAGCTTGTCGAAGTCGCCGGCGAGGTCGGCGGGGTCGCTATCCGGCGCGAGCCACACGCCGAGTTCGTCCTTGCCGCGCGAAGCGACGAGCGCGTCGCGCCCGGCTTGCCACAGCGCGAGGGGCACCAGCACCTTGCCGGCGGGCAGCGCCGACACCTCGGGCAGCGAGCCGTCTTCGGCCGCACGCACGACTTGCCAGTTGTCTTCGACGATTTCGCGCTTCCTGATAATCAATGCCATTGCTTAACTCTCGTATCTCGTTGCGTGCGGCGCTTATGCGTGGGCCGGCTGGCGCGATGCGTACACGCGTTCCTTGAAGGGCGCGATGCCGACGCGGTCGTACGTGTCGATGAAACGCTCGCCGTCGACGCGCAGCTCGACAAACGTGTCGATCACCTTCTGCAGCACGTCGGGCATCTCTTCGGCCGAGAACGACGGGCCGATCACGCGGCCAAGGCGCGCGCCGTTGGCGCCGTTGCCCTGCTCGCCGCCGAGCGACACCTGGTACCACTCCGAGCCATCCTTGTCCACGCCCAGAATGCCGATGTTGCCGATGTGGTGGTGACCGCACGAGTTCATGCAGCCCGAGATGTTGAGCGACAGATCGCCGAGATCGTAGACGAAATCGAGATCGTCGAAGCGCTCCTGGATGGCGAGCGCGATGGGGATCGACTTCGCGTTCGCGAGCGAGCAGAAGTCGCCGCCCGGGCACGCGATGACGTCGGTCAAAAGGCCGATGTTCGCGGTCGCGAAACCTTGCGCCTTCGCCTTTTCCCACAGCGCGAAGAGGTCGCGCTTCTTGACGTCGGCGAGGATCAGGTTCTGCTCGTGCGAGACGCGCAGTTCGCCGAGCGAGTATTCGTCGGCCCAGTCGGCCACGGCTTCCATCTGCTTGTCGGTGGCGTCGCCGGGCGCGACCTTGCCCGACTTGAGCGACAGCGTGACCGACGCGTAGCCCGGCACGCGGTGCGGGCGCACGTTGCGCTCGACCCAGCGCGCGAACGCGCGGTTTTCCAGCAGTTGCTTTTCGTACGACGCGTCGGTGTCGGCGAGCTTTTCGTAAGCCGGCGGCGCGAAATACTGGGAGACGCGGTCCACCTCTTCCTGCGTGAGCGTCGAGGGGCCGTCCTTGAGATGCTTCCACTCCTCTTCGACCTGCTCGGCGAACTTCGCCGGCGTGAGCGCCTTCACGAGAATCTTGATACGCGCCTTGAAGAGATTGTCGCGGCGGCCGAAGCGGTTGTACACGCGCAGCACGGCTTCGCAGTACGTCAACAGATGCTGCCAGGGCAGGTCGCGCTTGATGATGGCGCCGACGATCGGCGTGCGGCCGAGACCGCCACCCGCGAGAATGCTCGCGACCACGTCGCCCTTCTCGTTGCGTTCGAGATAGACGCCCAGGTCGTGGATCTGCACGGCCGCGCGGTCTTCCTTCGTGCCGGAGACGGCGATCTTGAACTTGCGCGGCAGCCAGGCGAATTCGGGGTGGAACGTCGACCACTGGCGCAGGATCTCGGCCCACGGACGCGGATCGACGACTTCGTCGGGCGCGACGCCCGCGAACTGGTCGGCGGTGATGTTGCGGATGCAGTTGCCCGAGGTCTGGATGCCGTGCATCTGCACCGAAGCGAGCTTGCGCAGGATTTCCGGCGTTTCCTCGAGCTTGATCCAGTTGTACTGGATGTTCGAGCGCGTCGAGAAGTGAGCGTAGCCGCGATCGTGCTCGCGCGCGATCTGGCCGAGCATGCGCAACTGGTCGCTACGCAGGTTGCCGTACGGAATCGCGATGCGGTGCATGTAGGCGTGGCGCTGGTAATACAGGCCGTTTTGCAGGCGCAACGGACGGAATTCTTCTTCGCTCAATTCGCCCGACAGGCGGCGGCGAACCTGGTCGCTGTATTGCGCGACGCGTTCGTCGACGATGGTCTGGTCGTACTGATCGTATTGGTACATTCGGGGACCCCAGGGTTGGTTCAATCGCGGCGTTCCGGTTACGCCGCGCTCCGACTTCTCGACTCGCTCTTTCCGCTCTGTCCGCCTCCAGAAGGCGCGCGCCTTCAGTCGCGCCGGTCATGTGCTAATGACCAAAACAGATATCCATATTGGAAAAGTTGGAAGAATGGTAATAAACTCGCTTTATATTTCAAACGACTCAAAAATTAGGTTGATATGCCAAGGGGTTATATATGAACCTCCACCAGTTCCGCTTCGTCCGCGAGGCCGTCCGCCAGAACTTCAACCTCACCGAAGCGGCCAAGGCGCTGTATACAAGCCAGCCGGGCGTCTCCAAGGCGATCATCGAGCTGGAGGACGAGCTTGGGGTCGAAATCTTCACGCGCCATGGCAAGCGCGTGCGCTCGCTCACCGAGCCGGGCCGGATCATCCTCGCTTCGGTGGAGCGCATCCTGCAGGAAGTGGAGAGCCTCAAGCGCGTGGGCAAGGATTATGCCGCGCAGGACCAGGGCAATCTGACCATCGCCGCCACGCATACGCAGGCGCGCTACTCGCTGCCCGCCGCCATCGCCGAATTCAAGCGGCGCTTTCCGAAGGTGCATCTGTCGATCCTGCAAGGCAGCCCCACGCAGGTCGCGGAAATGGTGCTCCATGACCAGGCCGACCTCTGCATCGCGACCGAGGCCATCTCCGGCTACAAGGAGCTCGTCTCGCTGCCCTGCTTCACCTGGCACCACGTCGCGGTGATGCCGCCCGATCATCCGCTGCTCGAACGCAAGCCGCTTTCGCTCGACGACCTGGCCCAATATCCGCTCATCACCTACGACAACGCCTTCGCCGGGCGCACCAAGATCAACGACGCGTTCCGCCTGCGCGGCCTCTCGCCCGACATCGTGCTCGAAGCCATCGACGCGGACGTCATCAAGACCTACGTGGAACTGGGCCTCGGCGTGGGCATCATGGCCGACATCGCCTTCAACGCGGAGCGCGACCGGCATCTGCGCGCCGTGCCCGTTGGGCATCTGTTCGGCAGCAACGTCACGCGCGTCGCGCTCAAGCAGGGGGCCTACCTGCGCAGCTATGTGTACACGCTCGTCGAGCTGCTTTCGCCGAGCCTGAACCGCAAGCTGATCGAGCAGGCGCTCAAGGGCGAGCACGAGACCTACGAGCTGTAACGGCCCGCACCCGCGCCGGAAGAACAAGCAGACAAAACAGAACCGCATCACAACAACGTCACTTCCCGCTTCACTTTTCGCCTGGAGACCCAACGGATGAAGCCGCGCCGCCCTACCCATCTGCCGCATCTGCCGCATCTGCCGCATTTGCACCTGCTGCGCCCGCTCGCCGCCGTGCTCGCGCTTGCCGCCGCCACCCTCGCAACGGCGGCGCACGCCGACATCAAGGTCGGCATCGACCTGTCGAGCACGGGGCCTGCCGCCGCCATCGGCATCACGAGCAAGAACGCCATGCTGATGTGGCCCGATACGATCGCGGGCCAGAAGGCCGACTACATCGTGCTCGACGACGGCTCCGACCCGGGCGCCGCCGTGCGCAACATCCACAAGCTCATCAACGAAGACCACGTGGACGTCATCGTCGGGCCGAACATCACGCCGGCGGCGCTCGCGGCGCTCGACCCCGTAGCGGAAAGCAAAACGCCGATGATTACGCTCGTCGGCTCGGGCTCGGTGGTCGAGCCGCAGCAAGGCGCGCGCGTCTGGGCCTTCAAGATGGCGCAGACCGACGCCGCGATGGCCGACGTGATGACGCGCTACATGGCCGCGCACGGCGTGAAGACGGTGGGCTTCATCGGCTTCGCGGACAGCTACGGCGATAGCTGGCTCAACGAGTTCACGAGGTATGCGAAGGCGCGCAACCTCCAGATCGTCGCGACCGAGCGCTATAACCGCACCGACGCGAGCGTGACGGGCCAGGTTCTCAAGCTGATGGCGGCGAAGCCCGACGCCATGCTGATCGCCGGCGCGGGCACGCCGACCGTGCTGCCGCAGCGCACGCTGATCGAGCGCGGCTACAAGGGGCCGATCTACCAGACGCACGGCATCGCCACGCCGGAGTTCATCAAGCTCGGCGGCAAGGACGTGGAAGGCACGCTGTTCCCGACCCAGCCCGTGGTGGTGGCGCGCACGCTGCCCGCCGACCAGCCGGCGCAAAAGGCGGCGCTGGCGTTCGTCGATGCCTACGAGGCCAAATACGGCCCCGGCACCGTCACCCAGTTCGCGGGCGACGCGGCGGGCGTGTACCCGCGCTTGCAGGACGCGGTGACACGCGCGCTCAAGACCGCGCAGCCGGGCACGGAGGCGTTCCGCGTGGCGCTGCGCAGCGAACTCGAGCACGCGCACGAAGTGGTCGTGCCCAACGGCATGGTGAACACGAGCCCGGCCGACCACGTGGGCCTCGACCAGCGCGCGAGCGTGATGGGCACGGTACGCGGCGGGAAGTTCGTGTATCTGGGGCAATAGGCCGGATAGCGGCCGGTCTGACAAGTCCGTCAACAGACTGGCCGAAAAAACCGGCTCACGGCCGCACGATGCTCCGCCACGCGCCTCCCGCCGCGCTGCTCGCCAGCACGGCCTCGATGAAGCGCAATCCCTCGACGCCGTCGTCCACGCTCGTCAGCAACCGGCTCGCGGGCGGCGCCGGCTCGCCGGCCTCGCGCGCGTGGATCTGCGCGGCGGCGTCGCGATAAAGCTGCGCGAAGGCTTCGAGATAGCCCTCCGGATGCCCCGGCGGCACACGCGTGGCGTGCTGCGCGGCGCGCCCCGCCACGCGGCCGCGCGTCAGGCGCTGCGCCTCGCCGCCCTGCGGCGTGAACCACAGCACGTTCGGCTCCTCCTGATCGAACGCGAGCGCCGCCTTCGTGCCGTACACGCGCAGCCGCAACGCGTTCTCCGCGCCGCTCGCCACCTGGCTCGCCCACAGCATGCCGCGCGCGCCGTTCGCGTAGCGCAGCATGGCCTGCACGTGGTCGTCCACGCGGCGGCCGGGCACGAACGTGTGCACTTCCGCCGCAAGCGACTGCGGCACGAGAGCGCTCACGAACGCCGCCAGTTGATAAGCGTGCGTGCCGATGTCGCCGAGGCACCCCGCCGGGCCCGCGAGCGCCGGGTCCGTGCGCCAGGCGGCCTGACGGTTCGCCCCGCCGCGCTCGACGGCGTGGGCGAGCCAGTCCTGCGCATACTCGACCTGCACGATGCGCACGTCGCCGATCTCGCCCGCCTCGACCAGCTCGCGCGCATGGCGCACGAGCGGATAGCCCGAGTAGGTATGGGTCAGCGCGAACACGAGATCCGCCTCGCGTGCGTGCCGCGCGAGCGCCTCGCCCTCGGCGAGCGACACCGCGAGCGGCTTGTCGCAGATCACGTGAATGCCGGCGTCCATGAACGCGTGCGCTACCGGCGCGTGCAGGTGATTCGGCGTGACGATGGCGACCGCCTCGATGCCGTCTTCGCGCGCGCCTTCCACCTGCGCCATCTCGCGCCAGTCCGCGTAACCGCGCGCAAGGCCGAGCGCCGCGGCGCTCGCCTGCGCGCGCGCCGCGTCCGACGAAAGCGCGCCCGCCACCAGCTCGAAACCGTCGTCGAGCCGTGCCGCGATGCGATGCACCGCGCCGATGAACGCCCCCTCGCCGCCGCCGACCATGCCGAGCCTGAGCCTTCGAGTCATCGCATCGCTCCTTCGAAAACCGCGTTCACAACCCGAGCACGCCTTTGAGCCGCGCCGCGTCGACGCCGCTGCCCGCGAAGTCGTCGAACGCATGCCCGGCCACGCGGATGATGTGCCGCCGGATGAATTCGGCGCCCTCGCGTGCGCCGTCGTGCGGGTGCTTGAGCGCGCATTCCCACTCGAGCACCGCCCAGCCCGGGTAGTCGTACTGCGCGAGCTTCGAAAAGATCGCGCCGAAGTCGATCTGCCCGTCGCCGGGCGAGCGAAAGCGTCCGGCGCGCCCGGCCCAGCCGCTGTAGCCGCCGTACACGCCTTGCCTGCCCGTCGGCCGGAATTCGGCGTCCTTGACGTGGAAGGCGCGGATACGGGCGCGATAGATGTCGATGAACGCGAGGTAGTCGAGCTGCTGCAGCACGAAGTGGCTCGGGTCGTAGAGGATGTTCGCGCGCGGATGATCGTCCACGGCCGCGAGGAAGCGCTCGAACGTCACGCCGTCGTGCAGGTCCTCGCCCGGATGCAGCTCGTAGCAGACATCGACGCCGGCTGCATCGAACGCGTCGAGGATCGGCCGCCAGCGGCGCGCGAGTTCTTCGAAGGCCGTCTCGACGAGACCCGCCGGACGCTGCGGCCACGGGTAGAAATACGGCCAGGCCAGCGCCCCCGAAAACGTCACGTGCGCGGCGAGCCCCAGGTTCTTCGAGGCGCGCGCGGCCAGCATCATCTGCTCGGCGGCCCATGCCGTGCGCGCCTCGCGGCTGCCGCGCACCTGCGGCGGCGCGAAGCCGTCGAAGAGCGTGTCGTAGGCGGGATGCACGGCCACCAGTTGCCCTTGCAGATGCGTGGAAAGCTCGGTGATCGCGACGCCCGCGTCGTCGGCCTGCTGGCGAAGGTCGTCGCAGTACGCCACGCTCGACGCCGCCTGCGCGAGATCGACGAGCCGCGCGTCCGCGGGCACCTGGATGCCCTTGTAGCCGAGCTGGGCCGCCCATCCGGCCATGTGCGCGAAGCTGTCGAACGGCGCGTCGTCGCCGAGAAACTGCGCGAGGAATATCGCCGGGCCTTTGATCGTCTTCATCGGCTTGACTCCCTTTTTCACGCCGGCGCGCGCCTGCTCACGAGGCGCGCGCCGGCGACGATTGACGCAACGCCCGCTCAGAACGGCGAATCGGGGAAGTAGAACTGCTTCGCGTTCTCCTTCGTGATGAGCACCGAGGGAATGATCGTCGTGGGCGGCAGCGTCTTGCCCTGCAGGCGCGCCTCGGCCGTGAGCCTGATCGCGTCGTAGATGAACTTCGGCGAATACGACACGTCGGCCTTGATGAGCGGATCGCCGTCCATCACGCGCTTGACCATCTCCTTCGATCCCGCGCCGCCGAACACGATCTTGATGTCGTTGCGCTTCGCCTGATCGATCGCCTTGAGCACGCCCACGGCCATGTCGTCGTCGGCGGCCCAGACCGCGTCGATGTGCTTGAAGCGCGTGAGGTAGTCCTGCATCGTGCGGAACGCGTCGTCGCGGTTCCAGTTCGCGTATTTCGCGTCGAGGATCCTGATGCCGGGATAGTCCTTGAGCACCGACGTGAACGCGGTCCAGCGCTCGTTGTCGAGCGTGGTCGGAATGCCGCGCAGCGCGACGATGTCGCCCTTGCCGTTCAGCTGTTTCGCGAGATATTCGGCGGGAATCCTGCCGAACGCCGTGTTGTCGCCGGCCACGTACGCGTCCTGCGCGCTCTTGTCCGTGAGGCCGCGATCGACCACCGTCACGTACACGCCCTGCTTCTTCACCTGCGCGACCGGCTGCGTGAGCGAGGCCGATTCATACGGGAAGATCACGAGCGCGTTGATCTTGTTGACGGTCACGAGATCCTGGAGCTGGTTCGCCTGATCGGGCGCGTTCGCCGCCGTCTTGACGATGACCTTCAAGTCCGGATGCGCCTTTTCGAGGTCCTTCTTCGCCTCGTTCGCCCACCAGACGATGCCGCCCGTGAAGCCGTGGTCGGCCGTGGGAATCGCCACGCCCAGCGTCACCTTGTCGTCGGCGTGCGCCGCGCCCGCGCCGAACGTCGCCGCCGCGCCGAGCGCCAGCGCGCCCGCCCACATCGCCCGAATCGTCTTCTTCATGATGCCGTCTCCTATGCGGGCCCGCGCCCGTCTCGCGTTGAGTTTTCGCTGTCTCCTTCGACCACCGGCTGCCTTGCCAGAACTGCTTCGCCATCCTTAACGTCTGCCGCGCTGCAGGAACGCCACGGCGATGATCGCCACGCCTTGCACCGCCGCGTTCAGATACACGCTGATGATGCTCGTGAGATTGAGGATATTCGCGATGACCGAGAGCAGCACCGCGCCGACGACCGTCCCCGCCACGCGCCCTTCGCCGCCCTTGAGCGCGGTGCCGCCCACCACCACGGCGGCGATCGCCTCGAGTTCCCACAGCAAGCCCGTCGTCGGCGTGGCGGAGCCGAGGCGCGGCACATAGAGCACGGTGGCCACGCCCACGCATACGCCGAGCAGCACATACGTCGCGCATTTCACGCGATCGACGCGTATCGCCGCATAGCGCGCGACCTGCTCGTTCGAGCCGATCGCCTGCACGTGCCGGCCGAACGCCGTGCGATCGAGGATGAGCGCGCCGCCCGCCGCGGTGAACGCGAATACCCACACGGGCACCGGAATGCCGAAGAGGCTCGCGTAATACACCGGCCCGTAGAGATCGACGAGGCTGTTCTGCAGCGTGAGCGCGCCGCCGTCGGCAAGCCAGGTGAGCACCGAACGGAAGATGCCGAGCGTGCCGAGCGTCACGATGAAAGGCTCGATGCGCCCGCGCGTGATGAGCAGGCCGTGCGCGAGGCCGAACACGGCGCCCAGCACGAGCGCGACCGCCATCCCGATCGCGACGATGGCCAGCGGCGCGAGCGCGTGCCCGCTCGCGGCCAGCGTGTTCATCGTCCAGATCATCACGCCGGCGATCAGCGCGGCCATCGAGCCCACCGAAAGGTCGATGCCGCCCGAGATGATTACGAACGTCATGCCCACGGAAATGATGCCGATGAACGACGTGCGCGTGAGCACGTTGAGCAGGTTGCCGGCGGTCGCGAAGTCGCGGTTGAGCAGCGTGCCGAGCACGCACAGCGCGATCAGGCCGACAAGCGGCCCGACGCCCGCGAGCCGGTGCACGAGGCGGGCCGCGGCCGCGCGCGCGCCGCGCCCTTCGGAGGCCGCGTCAGTGGGTGCCGGTTGCATGAGCGATCAGTTCCTCTTCGTTCAGATGGTCGCGCCCGAGCGTGGCGACGAGACGGCCCGCGCGCATCACGGCGACGCGATGCGCGAGCCCGATCAGCTCGACGAGTTCGGACGAGATCACGACCACGGCGCGCCCCGAAGCCGCGAGCCGGTGGATCAGGAAATAGATGTCACGCTTCGCGCCCACGTCCACGCCGCGCGTGGGCTCGTCGAGCACGATCACGCGCGGGTCGGGCTGCAGGAACTTGGCGAGCGCGAGCTTCTGCTGGTTGCCGCCCGAGAGCATGCGCGCGCGGCAGCCGGGGTCGCCCGTGCGGATGCCGAATTCGCGCACCGCTTTTTCGAGCGCGCGGCGCCCCGCCTTGAGGTCGAGCAGCGGGCGGCCATAACGCTCGAGCGTCATGAGCGTGAGGTTGTCCTGCAAGGTGAGATTCATGTGCAGGCCACGGCCCTTGCGGTCTTCGCTCAGGTACGTGAGACCGTGGCGCATGGCGTCGCGCGGGTGGCGCAGCGTCACGGCGCGCCCGTCGATTTCGATTTCGCCCGCGCGCTTGTGGCGCAGGCCCAGAATCGCCTCGAAAGCTTCGCTGCGGCCCGCGCCCACGAGCCCCGCGAAGCCGAGAATCTCGCCCGCGCGCACCTCGAAGCCCAGGTCCTCGACCCAGCCAGGCACGGCCAGATGCCTCACGCGCAGCGCGACGGGCGCATCGCCGGGCACTTCGCTTTTTTCCGGGAACATGTCGGAAACGTCGCGGCCCACCATCAGGTTCGCCATCTGCTGGCGCGCGAGCCCCGCCGTCGCGCTCGCGGCCACGAAGCGGCCGTCGCGCATCACGATCACGTCGTCGGTGATCTGCTCGACTTCGTCGAGCTTGTGCGAGATGTAGACGAGCGTCGTCCCGGCCGCGCGCAGCTTCGTCATCAGCGCGAACAGGCGCGCGGTTTCCGCGGGCGTGAGCGTGGCCGTGGGCTCGTCCATGATGAGCAGGCGCGCGCGCCGCGAGAGCGCCTTGGCGATCTCGACGAGCTGCTTCTCCGCGACGATCAGATCGCGCACCTTCGTGTCCGGATCGCGCGCGAGGCCCACCTGCGCGAGCAGCTCGCGCGCTTCGCGGCGCATCGCGGCGTCGTCGACGAGCCAGCCTTTGCGCTTTTCGTGGCCGAGAAAGATGTTCTGCGCGATCGTCAGATGCTCGGCCAGGTTGAACTCCTGGTGGATCAGCACGATGCCCGCGGCTTCGGCCTCGCGCGAGCCTTCGAAGCGGCGCGCCACGCCGTCGACCAGCATCTCGCCCGCGCTCGCGTCCTCGTAGCCCGCGAGGATCTTCATAAGCGTGGATTTGCCCGCGCCGTTTTCGCCCAGCAGCCCATGAATGCGCCCCGGCGCGAGCGCGAAGCTCACGCCGTGCAGCACGCGCACGGGACCGAAGTCCTTGCGGATGTCGTTGAACTTCACGGCGACGCTCATGCGCGCACGCTCCTCCGGTTGGCCATTTCGGCGGATTCCGGCAGGCGGATTTCGCCGCCCGCCTTCGCTCGCCAGTTTCCACGGCGACAGGTTCCCGTTTGCGTTGCCTGCGTTTCGTACGTCTCGTACGTCTCGTGCCTTTCGCACGTTTCGTGCGCCTCATCCGCTCTCGCGCACCACCAGCCGATGCGGCAGCAACACGCCCGGCACGCTCGCGCACGGGTCGGCGAAGCGCCGCAGCAGCAGGCGCGCGGCGGTCTCGCCAAGCTCGCGCATGGGTTGCGCGATCGTCGTGAGCGGCGGGTCGATGCGCGCCGCGAGCGCAATGTCGTCGAACCCGACCACGGCAACGTCGCCCGGCACGCGCCGCCCCGCGCCGCGCAAGCCGTTGACGACGCCCACCGCGAGCGTGTCCGATACCGCAAAAATCGCGTCGGGCGCCTCGCCCGCCGGCAACTGCATCAGCGCGGCGGCGGCCTGCGCGCCCGCATCGTAATCGAGGCAGTTCACGTTCACGCGCCACGCGCCGCGCGCCTCGATGCCCGCCTCGCGCAGCGCGTCGCGCCAGCCGTCACGGCGCTGGCGCGCGTAGAGGTAGTGCTCGTCCGAGTTGATGAGCGCGACACGGCGCCGCCCCCGTGCGATGAGATGCCGCACCGCGTCGTGCGCGGCGCGGTAGTTGTCGATGCCGACGTAGGGCACGCCCACGTCCGGATCGAACTCGCAGCAGGCCACCCACGGCAATGCCGTCGATTCGGCGACGAGCGCATGTTGCACGGTCGCCGGATCGAGGCAGATCGCGCCGTCGGCGCGATGGCGGCGCAGCAGGTCGAAATAGCTGCGCTCGCGGCCGGCGTCGGCGCCCGTGTCGCAAAGCAGCAGAAAGAAGCCGTGCTGGCGCGCGACGCCGTCGATGCCGCGCACGATCTCCGCATAAAACGGGTTGCCGAAGTCCGGCACCATGGTCAGCAGCAGGCGGCTCTCGGCGGTGCGCAGGTTGCGCGCGAGTTCGTTCACGCGGTAACCGCTCGCCTCGATCTCGGCGAGCACGCGCTCGCGCGTCGCGGCGCGCACGTTCGCGTGGCCGTTGAGCACGCGCGAGACCGTCGCGACCGAGACGCCCGCGCGCTGCGCGACAGCCGCGATCGAGCCGCCGCGCGCGGCGGCGGGATCGGCGGCATCCTGTTGCAGCCGTAGCGAGCGGGACGAATGAACGGACATGGCGGCGATCGGGCCCTTGGGTGGGTGGGGTCGGTGCGTGGTCCGGCGTGCTGGTGGCCACGTTGACGGGCGCGGCGTGGCCCGGATGTAATCGATTACATTTTTGGTGCGAAAGTCCCAAAACCGCAAGCCGCGCGAAGCCAGGACAAATACCGATCCGCCGACGCGCCGGCAGCCCGGCCCAGACGGTCTGCCAGCGGCGAAGCCAGGCCAGAAGCCGGTTTGCTACAATTCTGCGATTGCCCGGTGCCCTTTTTTGCCGGGCTCGATGGGGTCTCGGGGGTTTCGCGAGCGCCGGGCAGGTTTTCCGGCATACGGTCGAGCCCCATGACCCTGGAACCGCGCGCCGGACCCGCACAGAACCGATTCCGGACCGGACCCGAACTGATCCCGACCACACCGCCGAGTCACCATGAACATCGAACAAGCGCGTTTCAACATGATCGAACAGCAGATTCGCCCCTGGGAAGTGCTCGACCAGGACGTGCTGAACCTGCTCTCGATCGTCAAGCGTGAGCATTTCGTCCCCGAGGCCTATGTCGACCTCGCGTTCGCCGACCTCGAACTGCCGCTGCCGAACGGCCAGCACATGTTGGCGCCGCGCGTCGAGGCGCGCGTGCTGCAGGAACTCGCGGTGAAGAAGCACGAAAGCGTGCTGGAAATCGGCGCGGGCTCCGGCTACATGGCGGCCCTGCTCGCGCACCGCGCGCAGAAGGTGCTCACCGTGGAGATCGACGCGGAACTCGCCGAATTCGCGCGCGCGAACTTCGTCAGGAACGGCGTGCTGAACGCCGAAGTCGCGCTCGGCGACGGCGCGCGCGGCTGGGCCGCGAACGCGCCATACGACGTGATCTGCGTCTCGGGCGGGCTGCCGGTCGTGCCGCAGGAAATGCTCGAGCAGCTCAAGGTGGGCGGGCGTCTCGCCGCTTTCGTGGGCGGCGCGCCCGTCATGGAAGCGCAGATCATCACGCGCATCGACGAAAAGCAGTACCGCATTGCGGGCGTGTTCGAGACGTATGTCGAAGTGCTGCGGAATGCCGTGCATCCGCCGCGCTTCAAGTTCTGACGCGCGGGTCCGGGCCGGCTCGCGGCCAACCCGTCGTACCGCCGGGCGCCTTCGTGGACGGCCCGGCTTTTTTACCTGATCGAGTGTCCCATGCAGAATCTGACCGCCCCCGCCCTCGCCGAATGGCTCGCCGACACGTCGCGCGAGAGCCCCGTGCTGCTCGACGTGCGCGAGCCCTGGGAAATCGAAACGGCGAAGATCGCCGGCAGCACGTCGATCCCGCTGCGCGAGATTCCCGCGCGCAGCGAGGAGCTCGACGACGAGGCGCAGATCGTCTGCATTTGCCACCATGGCGCGCGCAGCGCCCAGGTCGCGATGTTCCTCGAATCGCGCGGCTACTCGAAGGTGTTCAACCTGCAGGGCGGCATCGACGCCTGGTCGCGTCAGGTCGATCCCAAGGTGCCGACGTACTGAGCGCAGCACGCGAGGCGAAAGCCTGAAACCCACAAAGGGCGCGGCCGGGGCCGCGCCCTTTATTGCTTCCGGGCGGCGTCTTTCAGCCCACTTCGCGCAGCACCAGCGCGACGGTCGAGAAAATTTCCTCGATCTGCGCCTCCTCGACGACGAGCGGCGGCGAGAACGCCAGGATGTCGCCCGTATAGCGCGTGAGCACGCCCTTCTCGTAGCAGCGCACGAATACCTCGTAGGCGCGCGCGCCCGGCGCGCCCTCGCGCGGCTCCAGTTCCACGCCGCCGACGAGTCCGAGATTGCGCACGTCGATCACGTGCGGCTCGCCCCTGAGCTTGTGAATCTCGCGCTCGAACACGCTCGCCATTTGCGCGGCGCGGGCAAACAGGCCCTCGCGCTCGTACAGGTCGATCGTGGCGCAAGCCGCCGCCGCGGCGATCGGGTGTCCCGAATACGTATAGCCGTGGAACAGCTCGATGCCGCCCGGCACGCCGTTTACGATGGCGTCGTGGATGCGCCCGCTCGCGGCCACGGCCCCCATCGGCGCGGCGGCGTTGTTGGTGCCCTTGGCCATGGTCAGCAGGTCCGGCGTCACGCCGAAGTAGTTGGCCGCGAACGGCGTGCCCAGCCGGCCCCAGCCCGTGATGACCTCGTCGAAGATCAGCAGGATGCCGTGCTTGTCGCAGATTTCGCGCAACCGCTGAAGGTAGCCCTGCGGCGGGATCAGCACGCCGGTCGAGCCGGCCACGGGCTCGACGATCACGGCGGCGATGGTCGAGGCGTCGTGCAGCGCGCACAGCCGCTCGAGCTCGTCTGCGAGATGCGCGCCCCAAGCGGGCTGCCCCTTCGAGAAGGCCGCCTCGCGAATATTGAGCGTATGCGGCAGATGATCGACCGACGGCAGCAGTTGCCCCGAATACACCTTGCGATTGGGCGCGATCCCGCCCACGGAAATGCCGCCGAAGCCCACGCCGTGATAGCCGCGCTCGCGCCCGATGAAGCGCGTGCGCTGCCCTTCGCCGCGCGCGCGATGGTAGGCGAGCGCGATCTTGAGCGCCGTATCGACGGCCTCGGAGCCCGAGTTCGTGAAAAAGATGTGCTTGAGGTCGCCCGGCGTGTGGCGCGCGATCTTCCCGGCGGCCTCGAAGGCTTTCGGATGGCCCATCTGGAAGGTCGGCGCGAAGTCCATTTCCTCGGCCTGCGCCTTCACGGCCGCGACGATCTCGTCGCGGCAATGGCCCGCGTTCACGCACCAGAGCCCGGCCGTGCCGTCGAGAATCCGCCGGCCGTCATGCGACGTGTAGTACATCCCCTTTGCGCTCACGAGCAGGCGGGGCGCGTTCTTGAACTGGCGGTTCGCGGTGAAGGGCATCCAGAACGCGGACAGGTCGGGCAGGCTGGCATTCATCTGCATCTCCTTGTTGGACGGTAACGAGGTCGGCTGAAAACAGCACGCGGACAAAGGACAAACAGCAACGGCAACCGGCGACGACGACGCGGGCACGCCGGGCGAAGCCCAGTTTAAAGAGCGCGCCGGTCATGCACAACGATGCAGCGTGGCCCCGCGCACCTGCCGTTTTCCGTCGCGCACGCGCGCACTGAGACGATGCAGTGCGCCCGAACATGCATCTCATTGCACCACAATCGCCCGGCTCCTGCGCGGCGGCGCATGCGCCGCGCATCACCGCGTCCCTTGTGGGGCAGGCCTCGCGGTTCGATCCCGCGCTGGCACAGCGTTTGCAGAAGCGTTTGCGCAAGACTGGCCACACACCGGGCGGCGCGCAAGACGACAAACGACCACGCGCCACGGCCCACGACTCATTTCACCGACAAGGGGCAAATAAATGAAACGTCGCAGTCTGTTGAAACTCGGGACGATGTCGGGCGCGCTCGCCGTTGCGGGGCGCGTGCCGTTCGCGCACGCGGACACCGGCAGCGGGCCGATCAAGGTCGGCGTCCTGCATTCGCTCTCGGGCACGATGGCGATTTCGGAGACCTCGCTGAAAGACACCGCGCTCATGACGATCTCCGACATCAACAGGAACGGCGGCGTGATGGGCCGGCAGATCCAGCCCGTGGTGGTCGATCCGGCCTCGAACTGGCCGCTCTTCGCCGAAAAGGCGCGCCAGCTTCTCACCCAGGACAAGGTGGCCTGCGTGTTCGGCTGCTGGACATCGGTGTCGCGCAAGTCGGTGCTGCCCGTGTTCGAGGAGCTGAACGGCCTGCTCTACTACCCCGTGCAATACGAAGGGGAAGAGATGTCGCGCAACGTGTTCTACACGGGCGCCGCGCCCAACCAGCAGGCCATTCCCGCCGTCGAGTACCTGATGAGCGCCGAAGGCGGCAGCGCGAAGCGCTTCTTCCTGCTCGGCACCGACTACGTGTATCCGCGCACGACCAACAAGATCCTGCGCGCCTTCCTGCACTCGAAGGGCGTGAAGGACAGCGATATTCAGGAGGTCTACACGCCGTTCGGGCATAGCGACTATCAGACCATCGTCGCGAACATCAAGACGTTTTCGCAGGGCGGCAAGACCACCGTGGTCTCGACCATCAACGGCGACTCGAACGTGCCGTTCTACAAGGAGCTCGGCAACCAGGGCATCAAGGCCACCGACGTGCCCGTGGTCGCGTTCTCCGTCGGCGAGGAAGAGCTGCGCGGCATCGACACGAAACCGCTCGTGGGCCACCTCGCGGCGTGGAACTACTTCATGTCGGTGAAAGGCCCGACGAACACGAAGTTCAAGGACGAGTTCGCCGAATGGGTGAAAACGCAGAACCTGCCCGGCGGCGGCAAGCGCGTGACCAACGACCCGATGGAAGCGACCTTCGTCGGCATCCACATGTGGAAGCAGGCCGTCGAAAAGGCGAAGAGCACCGACGTCGACAAGGTGCGCGTGGCGATGATCGGCCAGACCTTCGCCGCGCCCTCGGGCTTCACGCTCACGATGGACGGCAACCACCACCTGCACAAGCCGGTGATGATCGGCGAGATTCGCGGCGACGGCCAGTTCAACGTGGTGTGGAAAACGAAGACGGCGATCCGCGCGCAACCGTGGAGCCCGTTCATCGCCGGCAACGAAGGCAAGCCGGACGTGGTCAGTTCGAGCACCCTGCCTGCGTTCGTGCGCCGCTCGCGCGTGGCCTGACGACGTGGCACGCCGCGCGCGCCGCACCTGGCGCGCAGGCGCGCGTGCCCGCGTGACCTGCCCCCGGGACCGCGGCGCGGCGACAACGCTTCGTGACGGCCCTCACCGACAAGCAATCATCATGGCTCTCTCACTCCCGAGGTACGCGCGCCACGCGCTCGCCACGGCGGCGCTGTCCGCGGCGCTATGCACGTCCGCGCACGCGCTCGACGCCGCCGACATCGCGCCGCTCGGCGGCGACGACTTCGACGCGAAATCGGCCGCCGTCGACAAGCTCATCGCCACGCACGACACCGCCTCGCTCGCGCTGCTCAAGGCGCTCGCCGAAGACAACGTCACCGCGACCGATTCAGGCGAGGTGCTCGTGCAGGACGGCGGCGACGGACAAGGCGCGCACGACGCGGCCACGGGCAAACCGGTCGCCACGAACGTCGCATCGAGCGCGCAGCCCGTCACGCTGAACAACCTGCTGCGTTCGAAGGTGGCGGGCGCGGTATCCGGCCTGCAGCTCGCCTCGCCCGACGTGCAAACGCGGCGCGCCGCGATCGCCGGGCTGCTGAAGAACCCGGACCCGGCCATGAAGCCGATGATCGACGCCGCGCGCGCGAAGGAAACCGACGCCGCGCTCAAGCGCCGCCTCGACACGCTCTGGGCCATGACGGCGCTGCACGACCCGAATCCGGCAACGCGCCTCGAAGCGGCGAAGCTCGTCGCGGCGCGCGACGACCTCGACATGTACGAGCTGCTGCGCCCGCTCGTCGCGAAGAACGCGAGCGGGGCGTACAACGAGCCCGACGCCGGCGTGCGCGCCGCCGCGCAACACGGCCTCGACGCGCTCGACGCGATCCAGCGCCGCAGCGAGATCGCGGGCACGCTGTTCGCGGGCCTCTCGCTCGGCAGCGTGCTGCTGCTCGCGGCGCTCGGGCTCGCCATCACCTATGGCCTGATCGGCGTCATCAACATGGCGCACGGCGAGTTCCTGATGATCGGCGCGTACGCCACGTATGTGGTGCAGACGCTCGTGCAGCGCTATGCGCCCGGCGCGTTCGACTGGTATCCGCTCTTTGCGATTCCCGCTTCCTTCGCTGCCGCCGCGCTGGTCGGCGCGGTGATCGAGCGGCTCGTGATCCGCCATCTCTACGGCCGTCCGCTGGAGACGTTGCTCACCACGTTCGGCATCAGCCTCATTCTGATTCAGGCCACGCGCATGATCTTCGGCGCGCAGAACGTGCAGGTCGAAAACCCTTCCTGGATGAGCGGCGGCGTCACCGTCATGCAAAACCTCATCCTGCCGTACAACCGCCTTGCGATCCTCGCGTTCTCGCTGATCGTCGTCGCCGTCGCGTGGGGGGTGCTCGCGAAAACGCGCCTTGGCCTGTTCGTGCGCGCCGTCACGCAGAACCGGCGCATGGCCGCGTGCGTGGGCGTGCGCACCGCGCGCGTCGATGCCTGGGCGTTCGCATTCGGCGCGGGCGTGGCGGGACTCGGCGGCTGCGCGCTCTCGCAGATCGGCAACGTGGGCCCCGATCTCGGCCAGAGCTACATCATCGATTCGTTCATGGCCGTGGTGCTGGGCGGCGTGGGGCAGATCGCGGGCACCGTGATCGGCGGCTTCGGGCTCGGGCTCGTCTCCAAGGCCATCGAGCCGTTCTGGGGCGCCGTGCTCGCGAAAATCGCCGTGCTCGTGCTGATCGTGCTCTTCATCCAGAAGCGCCCGCAGGGCCTTTTCGCCCTCAAGGGCCGCAGCGCGGAGGCATGACATGACGAGCGTCACTTCCACTTCGCCGCATCGTCCCTATGTCGAGCGCACCGAAACATTCGCGCTCGGCCTGCCCGCGCGGCCCGCCCTGCTTTCGCCGCGGGCGTGGCTCGCGCTGCTCGTGCTGGTTCTCGTGACCGGCATCGGCGTGCCGCTGTGCGCGCTGGTGCTGCCGCAGGCGAGCGCGCTGCATCTTTCCGCCTATGCGATGACGCTTGGCGGCAAGCTGATGTGCTACGCGATCGCCGCGCTCGCGCTCGATCTCGTGTGGGGCTACTGCGGAATCCTGAGCCTCGGCCACGGCCTTTTCTTCGCGCTGGGCGGCTACGCCATCGGCATGTACCTCATGCGCGAGATCGGCCACGACGGCAAGTACGGCAGCGAGTTGCCCGACTTCATGGTGTTTCTCGACTGGCATACGCTGCCGTGGTACTGGCAGGGCACCGAACATCTCGGGTACGCGTTGCTGCTCGTCGTGCTCGTGCCCGCCGCGGTCGCATGGATCTTCGGCTTCTTCACATTCCGCTCGCGCGTGAAGGGCGTGTATCTCTCGATCATCACGCAGGCCATGACGTTCGCCGCGATGCTGCTCTTTTACCGCAACGAAACAGGCTTCGGCGGCAACAACGGCTTCACCGACTTCAAGCGCATAGCGGGCATGCCGATCACGCATCCGGGCACGCGCACCGTACTGTTCCTGCTGACGTTCGCCGTGCTCGTGCTCGCGTTTCTCGGCGCGCGCGCCATCGTCACCTCGAAGCTCGGCCGCGTGGTCACGGCCGTGCGCGACGGCGAAACGCGCCTCATGTTCCTCGGCTACAGCCCGCTCGGCTACAAGCTCTTCGTGTGGACCGTTTCGGCCGTCCTGTGCGGCATTGCGGGCGCGCTCTACGTGCCGCAGGTGGGCATCATCAACCCGGGCGAGATGTCGCCGGGCAACTCGATCGAAATGGCGATCTGGGTGGCCGTGGGCGGGCGCGGCACGCTCATCGGGCCGATCATCGGCGCATTCGCCGTGAACGGCGCGAAGAGCTTCTTCACCGCGTATTTCGCCGAGTACTGGCTGTTCTTTCTCGGCTTGATGTTCGTGCTCGTGCCGCTGTTGCTGCCCAACGGCATCATGGGTCTCGCCGATCTCGTCCGCAGCCGCCTCGCCACGCGGAGCCAGCGCCCATGAACGGACATATCCTGCTCAACGATCCGCTCAACCACAATCCCTTCGACGACGCCCTCAAGCTCGACGCGCTCGCGCTTTCTGGCGTAGCCGATCTCGGGCACGTGGTCGAGCCCGGCGCGATCGACACCTCGCACGGCACGATCCTCTATCTGGAAGACGTGAGCGTGAGCTTCGACGGCTTTCGCGCGCTCAACAAGCTCACGCTCACCATCGACGTCGGCGAGCTGCGCTGCGTGATCGGCCCGAACGGCGCGGGCAAGACCACGATGATGGACGTCATCACCGGCAAGACCGCGCCCGATTCGGGCAAGGTTTTTCTCGGTCAGACGCTCGACCTCACGCGCATGAACGAGCCCGCCATCGCGCGCGCGGGCATTGGCCGCAAGTTCCAGAAGCCCACGGTGTTCGAGCAGCATCCCGTGTGGGAAAACCTCGAACTCGCGATGAAGGCCGACAAGAGCTGGTTCGCGACATTGCGTGCGCGCCTCGGGCGCGCGGCGCAGGCGAAGATCGAGGAAACGCTCGAAGTGATCCGGCTGGAGAGCGACGCACGGCGCCTCGCGGGCGAGCTCTCGCACGGCCAGAAGCAGCGGCTCGAAATCGGCATGTTGCTCATGCAGAAGCCGCAACTGCTGCTGCTCGACGAGCCCGCCGCCGGCATGACCGACGACGAAACGATGGAGCTCGCGACGCTGCTCAACCGGCTGCGCGGCAGTTGCTCGATGATGGTGGTCGAGCACGACATGGAGTTCGTCGCGGCGCTCGCGGGCGAAACCGGCCGCGTGACGGTGATGGCCGAAGGCAGCGTGCTCGCGCACGGCACGCTCGAAGACGTGAAGCGCGACGAAACGGTGATCGAATCGTATCTGGGCCGCTAGGCCCTTCTGACCCGACCGCGGCAAGACATTAGCCATGCTAACCATCGAATCGCTGAACCAGTTCTACGGCGGCAGCCACATCCTGCGCAACGTCTCGCTGACGGTGCCCGAAGGCGAACTCACCGTGCTGCTCGGCCGCAACGGCGTGGGCAAGACCACGCTGCTGCGCTGCCTCATGGGCGTCGTGCCGACGAGGAACGGCTCGATCGCGTGGCGCGGCGAAGCGCTCACGAAACTGCCCACCCATGCGCGCGTGGCGCATGGCCTCGCCTACGTGCCGCAAGGACGCGACATCTTTCCGCGCCTGAGCGTCGAAGAGAATCTGCTGGTGGGGGCGGCAAGCAAAAAACGCATGCCCTCGGGCGTGCCCGCCCACATCTACGAGCTTTTTCCGGTGCTCAAGGACATGAAGACGCGGCGCGGCGGCGACCTTTCGGGCGGTCAGCAGCAGCAGCTCGCCATCGGCCGCGCATTGATGAGCGATCCGCAACTGCTGATCCTCGACGAGCCCACCGAAGGCATTCAACCCTCGATCATCCAGGACATCGGCCGCACGCTTCGGCGGCTCGTGGAAGACATGCAGATGACGGTGCTGCTCGTGGAGCAGTATTACGACTTCGCGAAAGCCATCGCCGACCGCTACTGGGTGATGAGCCGCGGCGAGATCGTGGCGGGCGGCGCGGGCGCGAGCATGGACGCGGACGGGGTGCGGGAGCTGATCGCGGTTTGAGCGTGCTATTCTCGACGCCATTCCAGGCCCTTCCCCCACGCCCCGCATGTCGCTTCACGAAGATCACGCCGCACTCGCCAGCACCACGTTTCGCAGCACCGCGCATCAGGAATGGGCGGCGAAGCTCGAACTCGGCTTCGAGCGGCATGGCGAGCGCACGACACTCGCGCATCGCCGGCACCTCGGGCCGTTGCGCGTGCAACGGGCGCTCTACCCGGAAGGCGACGCGATCTGTCACGCAGTGATCGTGCATCCGCCCGCGGGCATCGCGGGCGGCGACCGGCTCGACATCGACGTCAACGTGGGCGACGGCGCGCACGCCGTGCTCACCACGCCCGGCGCGACCAAGTGGTACAAGTCCAACGGCCGCGTGGCTCGCCAGCGCATCAAGGTGCGATTGGGCGCGGGCGCGAAACTCGACTGGCTGCCGCAGAACAACCTCGTGTTCGATCACGCGCATGCCGAGCTCGAATTCGCGCTCGCGTTAGGCGCGGGCGCGACGGCCATCGGCTGGGACGCAACGCAGCTGGGCCGCCAGGCCGCGGGCGAGCGGTGGTCCTCGGGCATGGTGCGCGCGCTCACGCGCGTGACTCGCGCCGCGCGCGGCGACGATGACGACGACGAATTGCTCTGGTTCGAGCGCGCGCTGATCGACGCCGCCGACCCGCTGCGCGACGCACCGCAAGGGCTCGCGGGCTACCCGGCCTTCGGCGTGCTGTGGGCGGTCGGCCCCGCCTGCACCGACGCGCTCGCCTCGGATCTCGCGGCCACCCTCCCCTTCGACGACACGCTGCGCTCGGGCGCGAGCTGCGTCGCGCCCGGCGTCCTGCTCGTGCGCGTGGTCGGGCGCTCGATGGAACCGCTGCAACACACGCTCGCGCAGTGCTGGACGGCATTGCGTCCGTTCGTGCACGGCGTGGCGGCCGCGCCGCTGCGCTTGTGGACGACCTGACGCGCCATTCGCACCAGTCAGGTGCGCGAATGCGCGTCCGTGCACACCATTGCGGCGCAGAAACCCCACCGCAGTGCAAACGCCCCACCCAACTGGTGCGCGCACGCTGTCCCCATCATTGGCACACACCTTGCTGAGAGCTTGCACCGATTCGCGCGCCCCGCGCGCGAAGCCGCAAGCTGCGCGTAACCTCGCTCGCATAAGCTGGGTCGGCAGACTTGCCCACAACCGACCCGGAACGATGAAGCTCACGCCACGCGAGAAAGACAAGCTCCTGATCTTCACCGCCGCGCTGCTCGCCGAAAGGCGCCGCGCGCGCGGCCTCAAGCTCAACTACCCGGAGGCGGTCGCCTTCATCAGCGCGGCGCTGATGGAAGCGGCCCGCGACGGCAAGACCGTCGCCGAGGTCATGCATTACGGCACCACGCTGCTCACGCGCGACGACGTGATGGAAGGCGTGCCCGACATGATCCCCGACATTCAGGTCGAGGCGACCTTCCCGGACGGCACCAAGCTCGTCACCGTCCATCATCCGATTCCGTGAGAGGTCCGCGTATGATCCCCGGCGAAATGCTGATCGACGACGGCGAAATCGAACTCAACGCAGGCCGCGAAACCGTGACCGTGACGGTGGCGAACACGGGCGACCGCCCCGTGCAGATCGGCTCGCATTTCCACTTCTACGAAGTCAACGCGGCGCTCTCGTTCGACCGAGAAGCCGCGCGCGGCTTTCGTCTGAACATCGCGGCGGGCACGGCCGTGCGCTTCGAGCCCGGCCAGGAGCGCACCGTCGAGCTGGTCGCGCTGGCAGGCGAGCGCGCCGTCTATGGCTTCAACGGCAAGGTGATGGGCCCGCTCTGAGCGCAGCCCCCGAATTCATCAGGAATCCGACATGACATTGAAGATCGGCCGCCGCGCCTATGCGGAGATGTTCGGCCCCACGACCGGCGACCGCGTGCGCCTCGCCGACACCGGACTCGTCATCGAGATCGAGCGCGACTACACGGTCTACGGCGACGAGGTGAAGTTCGGCGGCGGCAAGGTCATCCGCGACGGCATGGGCCAATCGCAGCGCCTGCACGCCGAAGTCGCCGATACCGTCGTCACGAACGCGGTGATCGTCGATCACTGGGGCATCGTGAAGGCCGACATCGGCATCAAGGACGGCCGCGTCTGGAAGATCGGCAAGGCGGGCAACCCCGACGTGCAGCCGGGCGTGACGATCCCCATCGGCGCATCGACGGAAGTGATCGCGGGCGAAGGCCAGATCGTGACGGCCGGCGGCATCGACACGCACATCCACTTCATCAGCCCGCAGCAGATCGACGAGGCGCTCGCCTCGGGCGTCACGACCATGCTGGGCGGCGGCACGGGCCCCGCCACCGGCACCAACGCGACCACCTGCACGCCGGGCCCATGGCACATGGAGCGCATGCTGCAGGCCGCCGACGGCTGGCCGATCAACCTGGGCTTTCTCGGCAAAGGCAATGTGAGCCTGCCCGCGCCCGCACAAGAGCAGATCGCCGCCGGCGCGATCGGCCTGAAGCTGCACGAGGACTGGGGCTCGACGCCCGCCGCGATCGACAACTGCCTGAGCGTCGCGGACGCAACCGACACGCAGGTGGCCATCCACACCGACACGCTCAACGAATCGGGCTTCGTGGAAGCGACGGTGGCCGCGTTCAAGGGCCGCACGATCCACACGTACCACACCGAAGGCGCGGGCGGCGGCCACGCGCCCGACATCATCAAGGTGTGCGGCGAAGCCAACGTGCTGCCCTCCTCGACCAATCCCACGCGGCCTTATACGATCAACACGCTCGACGAGCATCTCGACATGCTGATGGTGTGTCATCACCTCGACCCGTCGATCGCCGAGGACATTGCGTTCGCCGAGTCGCGCATCCGCCGCGAAACCATCGCCGCCGAAGACATCCTGCACGACCTCGGCGCGCTCTCGATGCTCTCTTCGGATTCCCAGGCGATGGGCCGCGTGGGCGAAGTCATCATCCGCACGTGGCAAACGGCGCACAAGATGAAGGTGCAGCGCGGCGCGCTGCCCGAAGACAGCGCGCGCCACGACAACTTCCGCGTGAAGCGCTACGTGGCGAAGTACACGATCAATCCGGCGCTCACGCACGGCATCGCGCACGAAGTGGGATCGGTCGAGCCGGGAAAATGGGCCGATCTCGTGTTCTGGGAGCCGGCGTTCTTCGGCATCAAGCCGTCGCTCATCCTCAAGGGCGGCATGATCGCGCTCGCGCAGATGGGCGACCCGAACGCCTCGATTCCCACGCCGCAGCCCGTGCACTATCGCGAGATGTTCGCCACGCGCGGGCGCGCGCTTGCCGCGACCTCGCTCACCTTCGTCTCGCAGCTCGCGCTCGACAAAGGGGTCGCGGAGCGATACGGCCTGCAAAAGCGCGTGGTCGCGGTACGCAACTGCCGCAGCGTGACGAAGCGCGACATGATCCACAACGCGTGGCAGCCTTCCATCAGCGTCGATCCCGAGACCTACCAGGTCGTCGCCGACGGCCAGTTGCTCACCTGCGAGCCCGCCACGGTGCTGCCGATGGCCCAGCGTTACTTCCTGTTCTAAAGCTTCGACATGCGCACGATCGACAAACGACTCAACGCCACGCTCGCGCCGGTGCTCGTGAAGCGCGCGCCGACGCTCACGCTGCCCTACGACGCGCGCTGCAAGAGCCGCTTCGCGGCCACGCTCGACAGCGGCGAGGAGGTGGGCGTGGTGCTGCCGCGCGGCACGGTGCTGCACGACGGCGACATGCTCGTCGCCGACGACGGCGGCCTCGTGCGCGTGATCGCGGCGGCCGAAAGCGTGCTGCTCGTGCGCGCGCCAGACCGCTTGACGCTCACGCGCGCCGCCTATCATCTCGGCAATCGCCACACGCCCGTGGAAGTGGGCGTGGACACGCTCAAGCTCGAAGCGGACCCCGTACTCGAAGACATGCTCAAGCGTCTTGGCGCACAGGTCGAGCGCGTGCAGTTGCCGTTTCAGCCCGAAGCCGGCGCATACGGCGGCGGCCATCGTCACGGCCACGACGCGACCTTCGCCGACGATTACGCGCTCGCGCAGCGCGTGTACGACGAGCATCACGGCCACGCGCATCCGCACGATCACGCGCACGGCCACGACTGCGGTCACGACCACGGCCATTGCGACGGCCACGCGCACGACCACAGCCATGAACATCGCTGAACTCACGGCGCTGCTGCATCTCGCGTCGCCGGCGCTGCCGATCGGCGCGTTCAGCTACTCGCAAGGGCTGGAAGCGGCGATCGACGCGCAGTTCGTCACGAACGCCGACGACACCGCGCACTGGATCGCGGGCGGCCTCGCGAACGTGCTGGCGAACGGCGAGCTGCCTTTCGTCGCACACCAGCTCGAACGCTGGCGCGCGCACGACGTTCGCGCGCTGATCGAAGCGAACGGGGAATTCGTCGCGAGCCGCGAGTCGGCGGAACTGCGGCGCGAGACCGCGCAGATGGGCTGGTCGCTGCGCCAGCTCTGCGCGCAGCTCGAATGGGGCGATGCGCCACGGCGCGCCACGCTCGAACGCATGACGCCCATCGCGCAACCCACGGCCTTCGCGTTCGCCGCCTGGGCCCACGACGCCGCGCCCGACGCCGCGCTCGCCGCCTACGCCTTCAGCTGGATCGAGAACCAGACGGCCGCCGCGCTCAAGGCCGTGCCGCTCGGCCAGCTCGCGGGCCAGCGCATCATCGTCGCGTTGCGGCCCGCCATCGAAGCCGCCGTGGCGCGCGCGCTCGCCACGCCGCCCGATTCGCTCAACACTTTTGCGCCGCAACTCGGCATTCTCTCCGCGCGGCACGAATCGCAGTACTCGCGGCTCTTTCGCTCCTGAAACCCACACGAACCATGAATTCGCACGCATCCAGCAAACGAACGAAGAAACTGCCGCCGCTGCGCGTCGGCGTGGGCGGCCCGGTCGGCTCCGGCAAGACCACGCTGCTCGAAATGCTCTGCAAGGCGATGCGCGAGCGCTACGACCTCGTCGCCATCACCAACGACATCTACACGAAGGAAGACCAGCGCCTCCTGACCGTCGCGGGCGCCCTGCCCGCGGAGCGCATCATGGGCGTGGAAACGGGCGGCTGCCCGCACACGGCGATCCGCGAAGACGCCTCGATCAATCTCGAAGCCGTCGACCAGATGCTCGCGCGCTTTCCCGACGCGGACATCGTCTTCATCGAATCGGGCGGCGACAATCTCGCGGCCACCTTCAGCCCCGAACTATCGGACCTCACGATCTACGTGATCGACGTGGCGGGCGGCGAAAAGATTCCGCGCAAGGGCGGACCCGGCATCACGAAGTCGGACCTGCTCGTCATCAACAAGACCGATCTCGCGCCGCTCGTGGGCGCGAACCTCGACGTGATGGCGAGCGACGCGAAGAAGATGCGCGGCGAGCGGCCCTTCGTGATGTGCAACCTGAAGGCGCTCGGCGGCCTCGATCAGGTGGTCGCGTTCATTGAAAAGCGGGGCTTGCTCGTCGAACCCGCGGCGTCTGCGCGGTGACCGTCTGCGACCGGACGCCCCCCCGCCGAAGCCGACCTGCCGCGGTCATCGCGACGGGCCGATCGCCGCGAGCATCGATTGGACCCGGTGGTCGCACGTGTGGTGCTGCGTAACTTCCCGGAAACCGTTCGCGCTGATGCGCAGCCGCTCGTCCTCATTGTCGAGAAGCGATCGCAGCTTGCGCTGCATGTCCTCGAGATCGTGATAGACGCACAGATGTTCGTTATCGGTGAAATAGGTGTGAAGATCGAGGGCATTGTCCGTCAGCAGACATGACCGGCTGGCGAGAACCTCGAAATACCGCATGTTCAGTCCCAGCCTGACGGTCCGGTCGGCATTGAGGACCACGCGGGCCTTGTTATGAAGCGCGTTCAGCTGTGCGCCCAGGATCAATTCTCCCTTGTGGATGCGGCGCAGCACGTCGCGAGGCAGCCGGCTTTTCTTGAGCCACGAATGCCCGTAAAGCGCGATGTCCTGAGTCACCTCGAAAGCGCTCGCAATGACCTGATCGCGCCACGGGCTCCACGCGCCGACAAATACCAGGTCGACTTCCTTCGCACTACCGGCAATCGGATAATGTTGACGAACATTTGCGCCATGCGGCAAATAGCGCGCTTCGCGGCCGTGCGCCGTGATCGTGTCGACGACATCGGGCGCAAATGCAAAATAGAAGTCGAAGCCGCGCGTGGCGGCTTCGAGCTCGGGCCAGTCGTTGTTTTGCTCTACCCACCAGCCGATCTTCACGACTTTCGATTCTCGCAACCGGAAGATTTCGGCTCTTTTGCCATGAATGCAAAGCACGACGTCAGGCTCGTAAGCTGCGACTTCCTCGCTGAGCCGGGTGGCGAGATGATTCGCCTCGCCGAGAGGGTGCCTGCGAAATAAATCGTGGCCTCTCGGGACCAGGCGAAGCGCACGGGCGAGCTTGTTGATTCTGCGAAAGACGTAGCGCGAAACCCAGTGGACCTGATCTTCGATGATGAAGGTCTTCGCCTCCACACCGGCCTTGCCGAAAGCATCGGCGTAGTCGTCAGCCAATGGCGGAAAGCGCGGATGCGCGATCAGGATTCGCGAGATCGTCTTCGTCATAAGATCTTGTCGGTATGCGCGGGCGCGCGAGGTCATACATCGGAGACGAGAGCCTGCACGACGTCCACGGTGCGCGCCGTGGCGCCACGGTGGCGCGCCGCGAACGCGGCGGCGGCCGCGCCCATGGCCACGCGGCGCGGCTTGTCGTTGAAGAGCTCGCGCAAGGCGCGCGCGAGGCCGGCAGGGTCTTGCACCTGGAGCGCCGCGCCGGCGGCCGTGGCGTCGGCGGTGGCCTGCGTGAAGTTGAACATGTGCGGTCCGATCAACACGGGCACGCCCACGGCGCACGCTTCGATGAGGTTCTGGCCGCCAAGCGGCAACAGGCTGCCGCCGATGAACGCAAGATCGGCGGCCGCGTAGTAGGCGCCCATTTCGCCCATCGAATCGCCAAGCAGAACGCTCACGTCCCGGGGCAGCGCACGCGCGCCCTCGTGCGCGGAAGCCGCCGCGACGGTGGCGGCCGCCCAGCGCGAGCGCCGTTCGAGCTTGAAGTTCCTGCGCTCGACGAGCGCCGCCACCTCGTCGAAACGCTGCGGATGGCGCGGCACGAGAATGAGAAGCGCATCGGGAACGTCGAGCGCCGCGAAAGCCTGCAGCACGAGCTCTTCTTCGCCCTCGCGCGTGCTCGCCGCGACCCATACCGGCCGCTCGCCGATGGCGCGGCGCCAGTCGCGGCCGCGCGCGATCAACGCGGGCGGACTCGCCATGTCGAACTTGAGATTGCCGAGCACGGCCACGTTGCGCGCGCCGAGCGCGGTGAGGCGCTCGGCATCCGCGGGACTTTGCGCGAGCACGCGCGTAAAGCCGCCGAACACCTCGCGCGCGCCCGCGCCGAACTTCGCCGCGCGCTTGAACGAGCGCGCGGACATGCGCGCGTTCGTGAGTACGAGCGGCACGTCGGCGCGCCTGCATTCGTCAATGAGCGTGGGCCATACCTCGGTCTCCATCACGAGACCGAGCGACGGACGCCACGCGTGCAGAAAACGCCGCACCGCGTGCGGCATGTCATACGGCAGGTAGCAGCGCAGCACGCGCTCGCCGAACAGCTGCACGCCGGTGGCGCGGCCGCCCGGCGTCATGTGCGTGAGCAGCAGGCGCGCGTCGGGGCGCGCCGCCAGCAGCGCGTCGACGAGCGGCTGCGCCGCGCGCGTCTCGCCCACGGAGACGGCATGCACCCAGATGAGCGGCGCGTCGTCCTCGGGCAAACGGCCCGCCGAATAGCCGAAGCGTTCGCCGATGTGCTCGCGATAGCCGCGCTCGCGGCGCGAGCGAATGAAAAGGCGCAGCACCGCGAACGGTGCGATGAGCCACCAGGCCGCGCGATAGATCGCTCTCAGCATCGGGCCTCCGCGGCGGCCGGGGTCATGCGAAACGCCGCGGCCGCGCGGCAGGTGGCTTTACGGCACAGTCTCACGCCAGCGCGCGGACTCAAACCAGTTCCTTGCCTTTGAGGCGTTCGAGAATGCCGAGCGGCGCCCACTCGGGATGCACCATGTCCTTCACCGGCAGGAAGAAGGTCTGCTCCATCATGAACTGGCCGGACATCACGGCATGCGAGGCGTGATCGGAGAAGCACACCCACACGCAGCCCGGCGGGAAACCAATGGTCTGCTGGGGGCTCGTCTTCTGGTAGTCGAGATCGGCCTTCATGGCGTCGTGCAGATTGAGCATCAGATGGTCGTACTCGCTGCGCGGCGACTTCGTGATGTGCAGCAGATGCTGCAGCCATGCCGAACCCGGAAACTGCGGCTTGATGTTCGGCAGGAAGCGCTTCGCCATGTCCTCGAACGGCTCGCCCACGCGCCACACGCGCGGCACGCCGTCCGGGTTGACGTTGGTGAACACGCGCAGAATGCGCTCGCCATAGTTCGGGCGCGAGGGAAACGCATCGACGTGCAGGCGCGAATCGTCCTTGCGCCACGAGGTCTGACGCGTCTCCACCTGGTGCAGGCGCAGGCTCGTGGGCGCCACGCGCAGCTTGCCGCCGTATTCGGGGAAGAGACCGTCGACGAGCGTGCGCGCGCATGCCTGATAGCGCGCGATCAGCGCGCGCACGGCCGACTGCGTGACGCTGTCGCCGAGCACGCCGTGCAGCGCGCCGCCGTTCGGGTCGAGGCTGATGTTCTTGCGCTTGGGGTCGGCGATCGCGGGGTCGAGCAGCGCGCGCTCGCCGCCTTCGATCGGGAAGGCCAGGTTCGGAAAGTACAGCACCTTGCCCTGCTCGACGGCGTCGAGCAGCGACGCGCGCGGCTGCGAGAGTTGCTGGCCGTGCCAGTCGGCGGAAGTGATTTCGATGATCTGGGATTCGTTCATGGTCGCCCCTGGAAGCGATGGATCTGATTGCCTGCCGGTTCGTGCGATGCGCGTGCGAATCACGCACTATGCCTCGTGCGATTCGCATGCGATGCACGGGCGGTTTGCGCGCGGCTCGCCTCGTCGCCAAGACGCGCGGCTCGCACCGGCCAGGCCCTCGCGCTCGGATGTGCTCTTGCGCGCCGGCTCTTATACCCCCAACCCCGCGGGGTCCGCCTTGACGGGGCGCAGCCCCGCGTGCGGCGGCGCCCCGCTACAGCAACCCGAAGCTCGCGAGCGCGCCCTTCACCTGCGCGAGCGTGGGCGGCTGGCCCGCCGTGCCGAGATTGACGACGTGCGGCGACCAGTAGCCGCCCGTGCGCCAGGCGGTCGCGAAATTGTACAACTCGACGGTCGGGCGCTTGAGCGCGGCCGCAATGTGCACGAGCCCCGTGTCCACGCCCACCGTGGCCGCCGCGCCGTCGATCAGCCCGACCACCGCGGGCAGCGACAGCCTGGGCGGCACGATCGCCGCCTCGCCGAATTCGCGCGCGAGGCGCTCGCTCGTCGCGCGCTCCGTCTCGCTGCCCCACGGCAGCACGAGCGAGGCGCCGCGGCGCACGAGCGCCTGGCCCAGCTCGATCCAGTGCTGCGCGGGCCACTCCTTGTCCGCGCGCGACGTGGCGTGCACGAACACCACGTAGGGCACGGGCAGATTCAGTCCGACGCACGCGAGCGCCTGCGCGGCGCGGTAGGTGTCGAGGCCGAAGTCGATGTCGTCGGTGGGCGACGGCGGCGCGAGATCGAGCGCGCCCGCAACCAGTTGCCGCGTGCGCTCGACCACGTGGGTGCGCGGCTCGATGCGGATCGAGCGGTCGTAGAAAAAGCGCACCGGCCACTCGTAGCCGGCGCCGTCGGTACGGTTGCCGAGGCCGACGAGCGGACCGTGCGCCCAGCTCGCCACCCAGGCCGTCTTGATGAGCCCCTGGCAATCGATCACGAGGTCGTACTTTTCGGCCGCGAGCGCACGCCGGAACGCGCCGATCTCGCGCCAGTTCGCGGCCGAGAAGAGGCCCCTGCGCCAGCGGCGCAGCGAAAACGGAATCGCGCGGCCCACGCCGTTCACGAGCTCGACGAGCGACTGAAAGCTCTCTTCGACGAGCCAGTCGACCTGCGCGTCGGGGTACCGCCGCCGGATATCGGCGACGGCGGGCATGTTATGGACGACGTCGCCAAGCGACGATACGCGCACGATGAGGATCTTTTGCACGCTCAAGGCTCTGTGGGCGGACAGATTAAAAAAGGTCCGCAATTTTAGCGCGCCGCACGCAAAGGCGAAGAAAAACCGCGGAAATGCGCGCAACGAAACGCAAACGGCGCCGCGCTCGTGCTGGCGCGGCGCCGTTAGGCGCGTCACGTGGCCGCAAGGGCCGCAGAGGTTCCCGAGGGCCTAGAACGGCAGCTTCGCGTCCGGCTTCTCGGCCAGAATCACGCGCTTGAAGTCGGCCTGGATGCGCGCAAGCGCTGCATCGTCGTCGGCCTCGAAGCGCATCACGACCACGGGCGTGGTGTTCGACGAACGCGCGAGACCGAAACCGTCCGGATATTCCACGCGCAGGCCGTCGATCGTGATGACCTCGTCGGCGCCCGTGAACTTCGCGTTCTTCTGCAGCTTCGCGATCAGTTCGAAGTTCTCGCCTTCCTCGAGCTTCAACTGCAGCTCGGGCGTGGCGTGCGAGTTCGGCAGGCCGTTGAGCAGCGCGCTCGGGTCGGCCACGCGCGAGAGGATTTCGAGCAGGCGCGCGCCCGTGTAGAGGCCGTCGTCGAAGCCGTACCAGCGGTCCTTGAAGAACACGTGGCCGCTCATTTCCCCCGCGAGCGGCGCGCCCGTCTCGCGCAGCTTCGCCTTCACGAGCGAGTGGCCCGTCTTCCACATGAGCGGCTCGCCGCCCTTGTCCTTCACCCACTTCGCGAGATTGCGCGTGCACTTCACGTCGTAGATGATCTGCTTGCCCGGATTGCGCGAGAGCACCTCCTCGGCGAACAGCATGAGCTGGCGATCGGGGTAGATGATCTGGCCGTCCTTCGTGACGACGCCGAGGCGGTCGCCGTCGCCGTCGAACGCGAAGCCGATTTCCGCGTCGGTTTCCTTGAGCGCGCGGATCACGTCCTGCAGGTTCTCCGGGTGCGCAGGGTCCGGGTGGTGGTTCGGGAAGTTGCCGTCCACGTCGGTGAAAAGCTCGACGAGTTCGCAGCCGAGCGCCTTGAACAGGCGCGGCACGAGAGCGCCCGCCACGCCGTTGCCGGTGTCGACCACGATCTTCATCGGGCGCGCGAGCTTCACGTCGCTTACGATGCGATCGAGGTACGCGTCGGCGATGTCGTACTTCGTGTAGCTGCCCTCGCCCGCGTCGAAGCGTTGCGCGACGATGCGCTCATAGAGCGCCAGGATCTGCTCGCCGTAGATCGCCTTGCCGCGCAGCACCATCTTGAAGCCGTTGTAGTCGGGCGGATTGTGGCTGCCCGTCACGACGATGCACGAGTCCACGCTGCGCTCGCCGCCCACGAGCTCGAGCGGCACGCTCGCGGCGAAGTAGCCCACGGGCGTCGGCACCATGCCGACGTCGACCACGTCCACGCCCGCCTCGCGCAGACCATCGGCGAGCGCACGCGAGAGTTCGGGACCCGAGAGCCGGCCGTCGCGCGCGATCACCACGGCTTCGCCGCCCTGCGCACGCACTTCGCTGCCGAACGCACGGCCAATGGCGCGCGCGGTGTCGGCGTCGAGCGTCTTGCCGATCACGCCGCGAATGTCGTATGCCTTGAAAATCGATTTCGAAATCATGTTGGGCTCACCGTCCAGATGGGAATTCGGGTCTATTCGTAACACGGGCACGCGGCCGAACGCCTCTGCCGTTACGAAAAGTGCGATCCGTTACAAACTATAATTGCCGTTTTTCGGCAGTGGTGTGTACCCATTTTAATGCTTCGCCGTTTCCTTTTATTGCCAAAATATTCGCCCAAAAAGGCGGAGAGAATGCGCACGCCGCGTGCCTGCCCCCTTTTTGGCGCCTCGCGCGATGGCGAGGCCCGATGCTAAGCCTCAAGCGCTTCGGCAACCCGGATGTGGCGCGCGCGTTTGCGAACATCGTGTGGCTCGGGCTCGAGCGCGTCACGCAGATCGCGGTGGCCATCGTCATCAGCGGCGTGCTCGCGCGCTATTTCGGTCCCGACGTATTCGGCAAGTGGCAGTACGCCAACACGCTGCTGCTCGTGCTCGCGCCGATCACGTGGGTATGCGGCGCCGAGATTCTCGTGCCGACCATCGTTAGCCAACCTCCGGCGCAACTCGGCACGGTGCTCGGCAGCGCGTTCGCGCTGCGCATCGGCGTGTCGGCGGCGGCGCTGCTCGCCACGTGGGCCGGCATCGCGCTCGGCGCAACCGATCCGCTCGTCGGCGCGATGCTCGCCGGGCTCGCGGTGACGATGATCTTTCGCGAGCCGTTCGTCGGCGTCATCAACGCCTGGTTGCAGAGCATGACGTATAGCAAGCCGCAGTTGCTCGCGAGCATGACGACCGCCGTGGTCAAGGCGCTGCTCGTCTATCTGCTCGCGCGCGCGGCGTTCGCGCCCGCGGCCTTCGGCTGGCTCTGGGCGCTCGAAGCGGCGGCGATCGGCGCGGCGCTCGTGCTCTACTTCCGGCGCCGCCATGGCGGCACGCTCGGCTGGCACGTGGACCGCTCGCTTTTCAGGCACTTCGCGAGCGCGGGCACGGTGTTCTGGCTCGGGCTCATCTGCATGTACCTGTTCCTGAAACTCGACCGCCTGATGCTCGAGCGCACGATCTCGTTCGCCGATCTCGGCCGTTATTCGGCCGCGCAGCAGCTCAACGAAAACTGGATCACGCTCGCGCTCATGCTCTCGCAGACGATCGCGCCCGCCTTCGTCTACCGCGTGCAGCAAACGGCGCAACTGCGCCGCAACCTCGTGCGCCTCTTCGCGATGACAGCCGCGCTGATGGTGGCGGGCGCGCTCGTGCTCGACGCGCTCGCGGGCTTCATCATCGGCCGCGTGTTCGGGCCGGACTACGAAGGCGCGATCGGCATTTTCCGCTGGGCCGTGTGGCTTTCGGTGCCCGCCGGGCTCGAGGCGATCGGCAATCTCGTCGTGCTCAAATATCAGGCGAAATTCGTGCTGCTCGCGAAATGGCTGCTCGCGCTCGCCGTGGCGTTCGCCGTGAATCTCGTGGCGATCGCGCGCCTCGGCGCGTATGGCGCGCTCTGCGGCCTCGCGGCGGGCTACCTCGCGGCGGCCTGCGTGAACCTCTATTACATCCGCTTCAAGCTCGTTTCATGATGAATTCCGCCGCGCTCCCGGCAAGCGACGAACGCGAGGGCGCGCTCGCCGACGTCGCCGTGCTCATGCCCGCCTACAACGGCCAGGACGATGTCGCGCGTACGCTCGCCTCGTTCGATGAGGACGCAACGATCTACGCGCTCGTCGTCGACGACGGCAGCACGCCGCCCATCGTCGCGCCCGAGGTGCCGGGCATGCGCGTCGAAGTGCTGCGCATGCCGAAGAACGGCGGCATCGAGCGCGCCTTGCAGGCGGGCGTCGAAGCGCTCGCGGCGCGCGGCTTTCGCTACGCCGCGCGCATCGACGCGGGCGACCTCGCCGCGCCGCACCGGCTTGCGAAACAGCGCGCGCGCATGCAGGCCGAGCCCGCGCTCGCGGCGCTCGGCACGTGGACCCAGGTGGTCAATCGCGCGGGCGAGCCGCTCTTCATGCTGCGCCCGAGCGCCGATGCGCGCGCCCTGCGGCGCACGCGCCTGTTGCGCTCGCCGCTCGTGCATCCCTCGGTGATGCTGCGCGTGGAGGCGGTGCTCGCGGTAGGCAACTATCGCGTGAAGTATCCGGCCGCCGAGGACCTCGACCTGTTTCTGCGCCTGATGGAGCGATACGAATGCGCGAATCTGCCGGAACTCGGGCTGTACTACGAACTGAACGAAGGCGGCATCAGCGCGACGAAGCGGCGGCGGCAGATCGTCTCCACGCTGCGTCTGCAACTGCATTATCTGAACGTGCTGAACTGGCGCGACTGGGCCGGCGTGGCGAAGAGCCTGCTGCACTTCGTCACGCCTTATCGCACCTTGCAGAAGATGAAGCGCACGATGTTCGCGCGCGGCGCGGGGTGACGCGGCGCGACGATCCAGCCCCTGCGCGGGGGCATCATCCTTGCAGTTGAAGCGCCCGCCTCAACTCATGACCGGATAGCTCACGATACGAGCGTTCGACGATTTCGATATCGCCCGGCCGCGCGCTGGCCTGGATTCCCCGTAGCTCCGGAAGACGAAGCGTAATGGGAGTGCAGTACGCATAATCCCGGACGCGGAGACCGGGTGGGATCGTCGTAAAAAAGGCCACCGTCGGCACGTCGAAACCGGCCGCGATATGAACAGCGGCCGTGTCCGATGTCAGCACGAATCTGGCATTTTTCACCCAGGCAAGAAAGGAGGCCGTGTCCTTCGACAAACTGCGAACATCGGTATACCGATCATGCTCGACGTCCCCGAAGCCCAGCACCGGCAAATGAAATTCTTGCCAAAGCTGCTCCACGGCTTCTTTGCGAAACGAGCGAGGGATGCTGCGTACGGGTGTGCTGGCGACGGGACAGAACAGAACATAGGGCTGCTGTGCCCACTTCCCCTGCGAATCCCGCACCGTGACCTTGCGGAGCCAGTCATTCGATTTATCGACTGAAGGCACGCTGTCCGGCTCTACCCCCAAGGCCCACAGAAAAAAATCGATCATGGGCATCGACGAGAAATTCGGCCAGAACAGATGGTTGCCGACATCGACCTGAAACGCTCCATCGGGTAGCGCCTCGACACGAACCGGAAGGTCCCTCACGCAGCCGAAGATCGGCGCTGCGAGTTCGTAGACCTGCCTGACGTACGCCGGAACCAGACGTGGCCGGTAGATCGTGAAGAAGAGCGTCGGGTGCTTCTTTCTCAACGCCGACAACGCCGTAAGCCCGATGATCGAGTCCCCCAGCGTGACGCCCAAGCCGTTAATCACATGCGCACGGGTCAAGCGCGCATAATCGACCTCGAATGGACAAACGTTAGCGTTCCTGATCGTCGGGACGATGGAAAGCGGCCGGAAGCCTTCTGCCGGCGCGCCCGATACCTCGACGTCGTACGAGGCGACAATATCGCCCTCGCTGGACAGGAGCGAGCCCGGATGAGTAAGCGCGGCAACCTGATCCAGTGGCGTCATGGGCTCATCCCGTTGAATTCAAGGCGGCGATCCGCGCCTTCAGCCGTGTATCTTCCCATGCCCCGTCGAGGTCGCTGTCCTACCTTCGGGGGTCAATTCAGTCACGCCGGCGTTACCGGAAACGCTCTACAGCCACCGCAAAAGCACCGGCAGCAGCACAGGCACGACGAACGCCGTGAACACGCCGTTGAGACCCATGCCGAGGCCCGAAAACGCGCCCATTTCCTCGCTCACCTGAAACGCACGCGCGGTGCCGATGCCATGCGACGCCACGCCGATCGCGAAGCCGCGCACCTCGGTCTCGCGCACACGAATCAGGTTGAGGATCCAGCGCGCGGTAACCGCGCCGAATACGCCCGTCGAGATCACGAGCACCGCGGTAAGCGAGGGAATGCCCCCCACCTTCTCGGCGACGGCCATGGCGATCGGCGTCGTGGCCGACTTCGGCGCGAGCGACGCAAGCATTTGGTGCGAAGCGCCGAACAGTTTGGCGACGCCCACGGCCGAAACAATGGCCGTCAGCGAGCCGGCGACGAGGCCGCCGAGCAGCGGCAGCGCGCCGCGCCTTAACTTGCCCCACTGGCGATACAGCGGCAGGGCGAGCGCGACCGTCGCGGGACCGAGCAGGAAATGCACGAACTGCGCGCCCTCGAAATACGTGCGATACGGCGTATCGGTGATCTTGAGCGCCGCGACAACAAGCGCCACGGCGATCAGCACCGGGTTCGCGAGCGGATTGTGACTCGCGCGCGCGTAGATATTGATGGCGATGAGATACGCGACGAGCGTCACCGTCAGGCCGAGCAGCGGCGTCGCGGCGAGATAGACCCAGATGGCGTCGAGTTTCGTCAGCGGCAGATGGCTGTTCACGATGCGCCCTCCCCGGCCGTTTCGTTGCGCCGCTGGCGCCGCAGCAGCGCGCGCGTGACGAGCGCCGTCACGGCGATGCCGAGCGTCGTGCTCACGACGAGGCTCGCGATCACGGCAAGCGCCTCGCCGCGCACCGTCTGCGCCGAAACCATGATGCCCACGCCCGCCGGAATGAAGAGCAGCGAAAGATGGCGCAGCAATTCGAGCGCGGTGGGTTCGATGGCTTCGACGGCGGCAGGCCGCATCATTGCGAAGGCGAACAGGAGCAGCATGCCGATCACGGGACCGGGCACGGGCAGCGAGAAGACATAGGACACGCTCTCGCCGAGACATTGGAAGATCAGGAGGGCGGCTAGGGAACGAAGCATGAGGCACTCCGGGCAAAGGGAACGGCGCGGGGCGTGAGTTTACTTGAACTCGCTGGGCTGCACAGCATCTCAAGCGTGCTTTCGCGTCACACCATAGGTACGCGAACTGGTGGGCGCAATGGCAATCCGAAACCCAATGCCGTGCTAACTGTGCCTGTGCCGCAATGGGTTCCAGCAATCAAACGGCATTCCAATCAACGCACGCGACGCGAGCGCGGTCTGAATCCTGACGATGGGTACTGCGACCCGATAACGCCGTCTTTTCGTCTGGTCACTTTAGTTAAAGATCCTTTCTTTGCTGCTTTCATGAAAAACTGAGCGCACACGCGCTTCACGCCACCGCAGCTCAATCGCCAACGAATTTGCAGAGGAGGCGGCGGACCTCGTCTCCGATCCGGTTACCTCGGCGCTTGCGATTCGCCTTTGCATCCGACGGTGCTGCCCGCTTTTGTTCGTAACCCCATGCGAGTCGCGCACCCCGGCGATTAAAGCTCGCACCAAGGTGCTTTCGCCATCGACGGCAGATTGATGGGAGGATGCATCGAAGATTCAACCTATCGATTTTCCAGCTTACAAAATGCTAATGAAGATCGACTAAATCCTGTTATTATGAAGGGTTTTATGTGGGGATGCCCCTCGAATCGCGATAACGACAACCAACATTGATGTAATGAGAAGACCGCTGCCTGACTCAGACGTCGCCGCTGCGATGGCGATCCTGAAATCGCTTTTGCCGGGACGTGTCAGCCTGGACCCGCTTGCCGCCGCTCGAGAAATAGTCGCACAACGCACTGTAAACTTGCACGGAGGCATCCCATTTCAGATACGTGAAAACTGGGATGGAGCTGAGGCGCTCTCGCGGATGCACCAGCGCTCTCTGCATATGCACGCCTTCATCGGCGATCTTGTCGCTGCTTACGAGCAACAACCGCTGCGCGGCTGGTTGCTATGCGCGATCGAACTCGTCGATGACTGGTGCAGCCGTTTTGAGTTTCCCCGGGACGCCCGCATCATGGCGTTCCATGATGAGACGGTTGCCCGCCGTCTAGGCTATTGGCTGCGTCTCTACTTTGCGCTTAGAGCGGCAGGTGAGCAGGAACTTGCCGACCACATGTGGCAAAAGATCAATGCCATCGTTGCTATCCTGAGTGAAGACAGTTTCCATGCCGGGCCAAACAACCACGGCATGTTCCAGGACCTGGCACTGCTATATTTTTGTGTCTGCACGCAAGATGTGGAGGGCATTCAGACGAAATCGCTGAAGCGACTGGGCGAGTACTTCTCTCAGTCAGTTTGTCGCGACGGCGTTCATAAGGAACATTCTCCCGCATACCACTTTCTAGTCGCGGACAACATTTACCGCCATCGGCCGCTAATCGAGCGCCTGGACCCGGCAAACGCGCAGGCTCTGGGCGAACTGACCGGAAAGATGGGCCGCTTTGGCCTGAACATTCTCACGCCAGAACTAAAGTATCCGCCACTGGGAGACACACAGCCTGTTGCCCCGCCCTCCCATTACTATACGGCGTTCGGCCTCCAGCATACGACACCGGATAGTTCCGCGTTCTTCTTTGACGGCGGCTTCGCGGTTCTGCGAGACGATCCGGAAAAGCGCGATCAGCAAACCTATGCAGTAATGTGCGCGGGCCATCACGGTGACTACCACAAGCATCAGGACGACTTGTCTGTTTTGTTGTACGCCGGCGAATGGATTCTTTACGAGAGCGGCCCATACGGGTACGACTACGCACATCCGTTATCCAAGCATGGCTACTCAACGGCGGCTCACAGCACGTTGATGCTCGATGGCGTGGAACCCAGCAATGAGACGGGGCGAGTTTCACTTGAAGAGTCGAGGGAAACCCGGCAGCTTGTTCAGGTTCAGGGAAGGAACCTTAGATATGCCGGTGTGGAGCATGAGCGCGCCATGACGGTCCATCGATCCAAACCGGTGGTAGATATCGTAGACAAGGTCAAATGCGATGCCCCGCGCAATATGTCCTTGCTGTGGCAGTTGGCGCCCGGTCTCAAGGCTGTGAAAATCGGCGACGAAGTCCATTTGCTGAAGGAAAATATAAAAGTCGCCAAAATATCCGTACAGTCCGAGACTCCCGTTGACCTGACCTTGGGGCAAGGCGATCAATCCCCCGCGGGTTACGTCTTTCCGCGACTTGGCGAAGCGATGGCGACAGCGGTGCTCAAGGCTGCATCCGGGGAAACGTCATCATGGCAATGCCGGACCACCGTCACGTTCCCGGCGCGTTCCGTCAAGGGGATCAACTTCCCCTTCGAGACGTTTCCGGGAGACTGGCCGATCCAGTACTTGTTTGAGCCCCGTGGAAACAGCGACGCCTTGTTCGTCGTATTTCCCGCGCTCGCTCCTGAATTCGAATACCGCATCAACTATCGCAGAGTGTTGCGCGGCGCCCCCGTCAATCAGCTTTTCGTGGTCGACGATTTTGGTCCGCAAGGGTCATACTTGATAGCGTCGAATGGCAATCTGGAACTGGGCGAAGCCGTATGCTCGTTGATCGAGAGCTTCCGGATCAAGCTAGGTATCGACAAGAGCAGAGTCATATTCATGGGCTCGTCAAAGGGCGGTGCGTCCGCGCTGTATTTTGCAAATCGCCTGGGATATGGGCATATCCTGGCGGGAGCCCCCCAAACCCGGATCGGACATTTCCTCTTGCGTCAGGATCTGGAAAATGGTCCTCGACTGGCGAACTATATGTTTCCGGGCGAAAGCAGCGAAGAAAAGCTAAACAGGCTGATCTACGACTTGCCTGTCCATGAGCATGTGAGTTGCCGCATTCACGTTGGCAGAGGCGACCACCACTACGAAAGCCATGCCCTCCCATATGTCGAGCATGTCCAAAAGCAAGGCGGGTGCGTTGAACTGGATGTGGGCGAGTATTCGGAGCACAGCGAACTCGGTCAGCACTTCCCTACCTTCCTCGAAAACGCGCTTCGTGATGTCTTCGGAATAAAGATGCGCAAATTCTATCCGGGTGCCGCACCAACTCTGGTTGTGTCAGCCTGGCGGGAAGGCGACGAAGTCGTAGGCCAGATTACTTTGCCAGAGGGGTGGTCCACTGAGCCGGTCGAATATGCCTTTTATCTGCTGATCAACGACGAAAAGAAAGTAGTGCGTTGGTATGAAGAGTCCTCGACCGTTCGATTTGCGTGGCCGGCCGACATCGCGCCACAAGATGCGAGCATAAGAGGCTTCGCGCGCGAGGTCAGCAGCCACGACTACAGGCTGGCAGCGACGGCTTCAGTCGGGACGGCACCAATGCCCTGACACGCGAGACCTGGGCCCGCTACGACTATGTCGCGATTTCGTCCATCGTCATGCGATAGACAACCAACTCGGCTCGCTCCTCATACGGCGAGCCGATTCATTTCCCCGGCGAAAAATCCCGACGTTGAGTGCTTTATCGTTCCGGCCTACTCAGACATCGACAGAGCGAGATCGAGACGGGCCTGGCGCGCGACAGTGCGATAGCGATCCACGTCACCATATTGCCTAAGCGGAAAATTCTTTATTTCGGACATAGGCCTAATTTTTCGCTTATGGATCGTTGAGAGATTCTGATAGCTGACTTCAAGAGCAACCTGGTCAAGCATCCAGGCGTCCCTCCCTGTCGCGAAACAATAGCTTAAAAAGCTTTTTAGATACGCCACAAATGGGCCGCCGGCCACATTGCGACCAAACAGGTTGAATCCCGCCAAAATACTAAGCCAAGGCAAGTTCCTGATACCGAATACCAAGGCGATCTCGTCGGCAGGAAGCATGTGAAAAAGGCCTTTCAAATCCATTGGCGAAAAATCTATATCTATGTCAGATATCAACACGGGCTTTTCGTATGTCTGGATTATTTTATCCAGCACAAGATATCTAGAGGCCGCATAGTAAGTCTTTATATTTAACTCTTCCGAGACGTTGCGAGGCTCGAATTCATAACTTACGCCAATTTCCCCTAGCGCGCTGACTGATATTCGATTTAGATCAAACCCCTGTGGCAGGACGAAGTGCACATGGACCGAGCATTCCTTCCTGAGAAGCGCATCCATACTCTTCTGAAAATAGGCAGCAAAATAGCCGTAGTCGCACGACATTAGCACCACTCCGTCGCCGCCCCCTTCGCATTTTCTTAGTAAATTAAAATCGCCAAACTCCGCCCGAGTCCCATCTGGACTCCATCTATAAAAATACGAGCGAGACGGTGCCTGATGGTACTCAAGCATCGGCGATTTTTTTATCCCTTGAAATAGCAGTTCAGCGCTGTGAAAATTTCCCACGCGGTATTCAAGAAGGCCGCCGATATATGCGGCCTCATGATCAAGACCCTCGCCGCAGGCAGCTATAGATTCCTTCACGAAAAGATAATTTTCCCGAAGAAATTCACTCTCCGAAGCATAGACAAGGCATGACAGAGCAAAACGTCTCTTTCTGAAATCAACACTGTCTTTCAGATATTGAAGCAGGCGTTGGCCGAAATCTTCCTTATTTCTCCACGCTAACCCACGATGAACTGCGTCCATTACACGGCGAAACGCCTTCTTCGCGTCGAAATACTCGTCCTGCAGGATAAGAGACAGGTTGCCGTCTACATCGCCATCAGCGATTATTTTATCCATCAAGCTATCGGTTCCGGCAACTTCTACACCTTGCGGCAGCAGGAACAAACTTGTACTCCAGACATGCTGGGCCTCGCCCTTTCTTACAAAGACCCTGAAGTAGTACGCGCCATTGGGTACGATCGAAAAGGTGAACGTCTCGGTGGTCTGATATGGCTTCTTCTCAATCACCCGGTCATCGCCCGTTTTCAGGTAGACCGCGTACAGTTCATCTTCTTGTGGCGTATTCAACGAGATAACGATGTGCTCGTTACTTACTTCAATTCTATATTTTTCTGAATTTATTATTTTTTTCATACAGTAAAAATCCGTTTCTATATATTTTTATTCCCAATGAGGTTCGCCACGCGACTCAATAGGATCTAGCGATGCGCCACAAGCCGCATACGCACCGACTCGAGTTGAGCTGGCAGAAAGCGGGATCGCGGCCGCCTGCGCGGCAATGCCACAAAGCCGAGTCGCTGATATAGGGCCGCCGCGCGCGTATTGCTCACGAGCACGTCCAGCACGATTTCTCGCTCGTGCGGAATCAGGCCGCGCCCGGCCGCGCTCGCGCCGCACAACGCCTGCTCGAACAGCGTAGAAAACGCGCCGAGGCCGCGTGCCTCGGCACGTGTCGCACAATGTGCGAGAAGCGTTTGTGTGCGCCTGGGTTTCGGCAGCTCCGTTTCAAGCACGAGGCCACGCAACAACATTGGCACGGCACGCAACAGACCAAAATAGCGCAGCAGGGTCCAGGAAATGTGTGGATCGTCAGCGACGACGCGGCGACCGTCGTGAGCAGCAAGCACCGCTACGATTTCGCCGCGCGCGTCGACTGCCACTTCGTGGCGCCGCCATGAGAAGCGGCCGCCCGACAGTGCGAACGCGTGCACGAGAAAAGCCGTGCATCGTTCGGCAGGCACACCGAGAAAGAATCGAAACTCGTGCTCGCCCGACGCAAACACAAGCGGCGCACATGCCGCCGCATCAGTCGCCTGTGCAGGCCGGATAGTCACGCCGCGCATGCGCTCCCGCGGATTATCCGTCACCATGTGTGGCAGACCAAAACTCATCGCCATCTCCCTTATCCTTCATGCTGCCACAGCACCCACGCCCCAACGGGTCGTGAAATATCCGCAATCCCAATCGCTCAGGTACGCCGATGCGCCCACTTTTCAAGCGAAGACCAATACAACACCATCCCAAAGCCGACACATACCGTGACATTGAGCGGAAGCAGGAAATAGTTCCCTTCTAAAAAGCTGACCCCGATCGCAGCGATCGAATAGAGGAACGTGATGGCCTCGCCCGCCAGCAACACTGTATTAATACGCGGCACCACGGCGCGATAACCTTCCCTGCCCTTTGGTGTTCTGTGAAAATCTCCGTACACACCGAACAGCGCGCGCACACCACCAACGAAGTAGTACCATGCCATCGGCAGAAACAGCGCAATGTAGCGGTAGGTATTCCATAAATCTTTCAGCACGTTCGGCTTGCCGTCGAATCCCGCCCCCTTGCGTGCACCGAAGGCGTTTTCAAGACCCCAAAGCAACACGAGTCCGAAGAAGGCAAGCGCACCCCAACGCATGAATGCGCTGTCGAAGTGCACGAGATACGTGATCGGCAAGCTCAACAATATGAGCACATAAATCGAAGCGAGGAGCACCGAAGAGAACATCACAGAAACCGCATGCATCCGCTTCATCAGAGGCATACGTTGCGACAACATCTGTTTGACGTGCTTGAAGCCGCTGTGAATCAGTCCACGTCCCCAGCGCTCGCGCTGTATACGAAATGCGCTGATAGTCTCGGGCAGTACTGACATCGACACCACGTCGCGCAAGTATGCATATTTCCACTCGCCGAATTGCGCGCGATAGCCTAGGTCGACGTCCTCCGTGACCGTCGAAGCATTCCAGCCACCCAGCGCGTCGACACAGACCTTGCGCCACACGCACGAACTGCCGCTAAGCGAGGCCATATCGCCGTCCTCGCTCAAGCCCACTGTAACATATTGCTGATGCCCCATCTCCATCGCCTGAAAGCGCGTGAGAAACGATGCATCGCGATTCTCGTAGCCGATACCTGTTTGCAGAAAGCCGAGCTTCGCATCCTTGAAACATGGAATGGATTTCAGCAAAAAATCGGCCGGGGGCACGAAGTCGGCGTCGAATATCGCAAAGAATTCGCCGCGGGATTGCTGGATTCCGTTCATCAAATTTCCAGCCTTGTAGCCTCTGCGATCGCTTCTCTTGACGAGGCGAATGTCGACGCCCTGAGCCGCGTGATAGTCGGTCTTCACGCGCGCAAGCTCGGTAGTGCCATCCGTTGAATCGTCGAGCACCAGAATCTCGACAAGGCCCGCAGGATAGCGGAGCGAGCATGCCGCATCGATAAGGCGCTCCACCACCTCTGATTCGTTACAGATCGGCAACAACACGCTCACTCGCGGCCAGACATCAGTATGGGCATCGGTAGTTGAATGCGCGAGTTCGGTCAATTTGCGCCGCTCCACCTTTCGCGAGATCAGAAAGACCCGCAATTCGAGGAGCACGTAAAGCGCAAAATAGGCGACTACGAGGAGAAACACCAACTGACAAACCCAGGACAGTAACGCGAGCATCGTGATCGGCACCTTAAATCTTTACGACGGCGCAGATCTGCTCCAACCGGTGCGCCCAGGTGTGGTTCTCACGCACGTATTTCGCACCGGCCTCCGCACGATCCAGGTCTTCCTGCGAGGGACCGTGTCGCAAGCGCGCGAACAGATCTCGCGTCTCATCATAACTATTCACGACGTGGCAAAAATTGCGGAAATGGCGATCGACAGCGCGACTCGGGTTTGTTACTGCAATGCCGCCACAGGCCAAAATCTCCAGCAGGCGGCGCGAGAACATCGTCTCTGAACTCGTGACCGAATTCACATTGATCGACACTAGATGTGACTTGTAGATGCTTGCCGTTTTGCGGTGAGCCACTTTGCCATGCAGGCGCACCTGGCTGCTCGTCGGAAAGCGGAACTCGAACCGGTGAGACAGCCTGTCGTGATTCCGGTCAAATACATTGAGAGGAAGTTCGTTGCGCTCGCAGATCTCGAACACCATATCGAGGAAGCGGCGCCGCTCATTGAGTATGCGTCGATAGTAGCTACCGGTAAAGCACACCTCGTTACGCGTGAAGTTAAAGCCCGTGAAGCTGTGAAATGCGGGCTGGAATGGCATGACCAGCGTGTCCACACGCACTTGCTCCGGCACATGCTGACGATAACGGTCGAGGCATTCTTCGTCCGTCGTAAACACGTACTCGAAGGCCTTCGCAACGTCGATGAATGCTTCGAAGAATGGACCATCATCCTTATTCCAGAATACGGTCGGAACGCCCGCCTGTTTGGCGTACTCCACGAGGCTGAAAATCGCCTTCGGCTTTGTAAGACGCAACATTTTCGGCTGCTTGGCGAGTTCATAACGCCAGCTACCGTCCACGCCGTGAAAAGCCGATTCCGCCAGCACGAAATCCGGCTTCCAGTTGCCGATGACGTCCCGGTAGTTCGCCGGCGTCATGACGCGCACGCGGCATTCCGCAGAGAGGCAATCAGCTGTGAAATAGTCGGTGACGAGCGCGATCTTCAAACGACCGAATCGCCCCGTTCGCTGCGCATCCTCCGACACTTTCGGATAGTCGTAGACGAACGAACCCAGTTTTCTGATGACTCTTCCGACCATTCCCCTTACCCCGCACTTTCTGGCAGTGCCTTGATAACAAAATCGCGCCAGCGACGGTGCGTAATTGCATATTCCCTCGCTCGCCCACCGAGCACGGTCAGCGCCGTGTGATCGCTCAATGCGGTTTCGATCACGTTCGCGAGATCCGCGGCATCGCCGGCCTTGAAGAACCAACCTGCGGGACGCGCGCCCATCTCGTCGCGAAACACTGGCAAGTCCGGCACGATAACCGGCTTGCCCATCGCCATGGCTTCCACGAGCTTGATGGGCGGCACGATTTCGCAGACCTTGAACGGCTTGCGCGGAATACACACGATTGCGCAACGGTTAAGCGTCTCCTGCGCTATTTGGGGCGGCATGCGCCCCAGGAAACGGATGCACTCGGACAAGCCGAGGCGTACCACCTGCTCCTCAAGCGCTGCACGCGCTTCGCCGTCGCCAATAATGATGACTTCCGGCTGCGCCCCGCGCGCGCGCAGTTGAGCCACGGCATCGACCAGTGTGTCCAGACCTTCGTACCCAACGAGCGAACCTGCGTAACCGATCATGTTCGGCTCGACTACTTGCGGCGCCAGCAACGCGAACTGTTCGGGCTCCACACAATTAGGCAGCAGAAACATGCGGCCATGAGCAATGTCCCAGCGGTCCCGCGCGAAGCGGCCCAGTTGCTCGGAAATAACGAACAACCGATCCGCATGGGACGCGACGAGTCCTTCCAGTTCCAGACCTTGCTTGAATCCGTGGTGTTTTTCGTAGTGCGGCATGCGTGAAATGCGCGTCAACTCCCATAAGCCGCGCATTTCGTATTGAAACGGTATCCCCAGTTGCCGCGCCGCCAACAGCGCGGGCAGCGCGTTGACGTGATTCGACGCGGCGTGAATCACGGAAACGCGATTACGTACGGCTTCCTGTACCACGGATTGCGCAGCTTGCAAGGCGTACTGGAGCACCGGCCGCATATTGGAGGGGGACTTTACGTGTCTATAGGCAACGCCTCCCACCGCCGTTTCCGCGCTGTCTGTGTCCGCCAGTCTGTCCCGACGGTCCCATGGATAACCGGGACGTGTCATCACATGCACATCGGGTCCAATCGAGCGCAGCGCACGAATCACTTCATGCGTCCGCGTCGTATATCCGCTCACATGATAGGGCAATGCGCTGGCCGCTACGTACAGCAGGCTGCCAGGCTCCGGATGATACGGTGTCGTGCCAGCGGGCCGACGGACCCGGCGCTTGAGCGCCCGCGTCGTGAGCAGCCGGTTGAGCGCCCACCACGGCTGGCTCAGCCAATTGAGCACTACCATATCAACGGCCTCTGCCGGCAGCCAGAGCTAGTTCGGCACGCGCCACATCGACTGTACGAGGCTCGGAAATTTTTCCGCGGGAATACAGGTCGAGGAAGTCGCTGGTCGTAATAACGTCGTAGTCCTTCGTCAATTGCGCCATCAGTTTGCGGTAGCCTTCGATACGCCGATCGTCTCGATATGAGCCATACCCTTTTTCATCCCAATAGAGCAAGGACCAGGAGTGGAGCAGGAATACCGAGAAATCCGGACTTCCGCTAAGCGTGTTGAGCAAAAGTTTGCCCCACCACGGGCGGAACCGGAAGTAACTCGACTCTGGATAGGTTAGCCGCGCCCACCACTCGTCCTTGCCAATTTTCGGCAGGATGCGCTTCTCGGTCATCGGTACTTCTATGACGCCGTTCGACCACATGTAAGGCGCGTTGGTCGCCTCAGCGAAGAGACTCTGGCGTGCGTATACCGCACACATCGAATTATTGAACGACAGCGGTATACCCACCGACTTGAGCGCGCGTATCGTGCTGGCGTTCCAGCGGAACGAGCCTGCCCGAAATGCCAATAGGCTCTTGCCTGTCACCCCGGCAATCAAATTCCCGAAATACCGGAGAACGAATTCGGCTCGCGCGTCATCTGTATACTGATTCATGTACTCCGGACGTGTATCGAGTCCGTGCTCACCCCAGAACTCCTTGGGGAGATATTCCGGATGAGTATGCAACTGCACGTCTTGTCCAGCGGCATCAAGCCAGCGCACAACTTCGAGCGATTGTTCCAGCTGTCCGTAGGCGCCGCAGAGATCCACAAAAAAAACATGCTTCGCGCCGAATTCGTCACCGATCGCACACATTTCGCGCACGCCGGCGGTGCCGTTCTCGTGCTCGCCCCACATGAGACGCTTGACATGATCGCCAAGGGCACGTTTTGGCAGAGCCTCGGTATCAACGGTAACTAATGCATAACGATTCCGCATCGCTTCTACAGTCTCTTATTCAGTCGAGTGCTACACGTAGCAATTCTCAACAAGTTTATGGCAACCATCCTCAATCACGCAGGCTTTTCCGAATCCGCCTGGGCAAGATCCACCACCGAGTTGATCGGGATCTTGCCACGCGCGAGCAATTCCCCAAGCTCCGCAGACGTAATGACGTCGTAGTCCAACGACACCCGCGACAGTAGCTTGCGGTAACCCTCCAGTCTCTGCTCATCGACGTATGTCGCGTGCCGCCTCTCGTTCCAGTGAAGAAACGACCACGAATGCAGCAGGAGGACGGCAAACTTTGGCCCCGGCGACAGGAATCTGGGCAGCGCACGGAAGCGTCGCGTCCGGAACGAAAAATAACTCGACTCCGGATATGTTAGGCTGGCCCAACGCCCTGGCCTACCCGTATCAGCAGCAATCCATTTTTCCGTGACCGGGATTTCGACTACGTTGTTTGACCAGACGTAGGGCAGATTCGTCGGCAGCCCAAACGCGGAGCGTCCTGCTGTGTACCCCCGCATGGAATTGTTGAACGAAAAAGGGATGCCCACTGTCTTGAGCGCGCGGATAAAATCGGCATTCCAACGGAAGGACCCCGCCCTGCAGGCCAGCACGCGCTTCCCCGTTATTTCGCTTATCTGGCCGCCGAAGTGCCTAAGCAAGAATTCTGCGCGATCCTGTCCGACAAACTCATTAATGTATGCCGGCGTCCCATCAAGACCATGCTCCGACCAGAAGCTTTTGGGCAACGTTTCCGGGTGCAAATGGAGCTGCACATCCTGGCCGGCATCGTCCAGCCATCGCACCACCTCGCGCATTTCGGCCGGATAGCGTGTCGTGGCGCACATGTCGACAAAAAACGTGTGCCGAACATTGAATTCAGCACCAATCGAGCACATTTCGCGAACGCCCGCCGTACCCGCCTCATGCCGACCCCAAATGAGGCGCTGAACATGATCCGTGTCCGCCCGCCTCGGCAGTGCCTCGGTATCCACCGTCAGCAGTGCATACCGTCTCATCACGCTACGGCCGCGCGCAGGCCGGCGACCCGGGCGGCAACCGTGTTACCCCATGATCCGTTGGCGCATTCGTTCTGCATTTACTCGGATCGCTCAACCAGATCGGCAAACTGCTGAACGTTCATCCGCGGTGAAACGTTCAGCCGCTTGATCAAATAAGCGTCTTTGCCCGGCTCCGGATAAGCGAGCCCCTTGTCAGTCGTATAGAAGTATCGATAGCCGGCGTCGATCAGGACATCGACCACGCTATCGGTATATTGACCAAACGGAAAGCAGAAGTGGGTCGAATCGCCCACAAGGGCGCGGCACTTCACGACGTCGTCCATTACTGCCTGTGCATCGCGCGTTACGAGGTTGGAGCGATGCTCTTCGTCGCGCGAGTGCAAATCATGGGTATGAGCCGCATATTCGTACACGTCGCGCTGGGCGGTCATTTCTTCTCTGGAGAGGTATTGCAGCAGATCAGGCTCCAGTACCTCGATGGATTTCTCCGGCTGCTTGCCCGTAATCAGGAACACAACGGCCGTGAACCCATAGCGCTTGAGAATCTCGTAGCAATAGCGGGCTGTGCTGAGATGCCCATCGTCGAACGTAATCAGAAGCCGCTTTCCTGCCGGCCGCGAATCGCGACCAGTCAGGTAATCTTCGACCTCAGCCAGCTTCATCGACTGATAGCCGTTCTCATGCAGCCACGCCATTTGCGCCTCGAAGCTCTCCACCGTATTGGTGACCGTCCCGTTCTTGAAGCGGCTCGCCTCCTTGAGTTCGCTCGGCAAATGATGGTGATACGTAATGATCGGCAAGCCTCGCGACATCGAAATCTCCTTCTTCGCCTTGAATGAAAACTGCCCGCAGTATTGCATCTTCCGCATCGCTGCCTTTTTACCACTCAGATTTTCCTTGGCAGCTTGCGTGTCGATATAGTTGTTTAGCGGCGATTCTGACGAAAAATACCGCGACATATATTTTGGCTTGCCGAGGAATGCGCGCGCGATCAACGTCGCGCCGTCGATGCCGGGACGTACCTGCATCAGCGTAAGACCCGCATCGTCAACAATCAACTTGAAACCCAAGGGCTTGAAGTTCCAGAGGCTACCGGATACACCTGGCTCAAGCTGAGATGTTGAGCCGATGAAATAGCCGCCGGGTTTCAACACTCGCGCGATCTCCTTCATTACCACATCTGGCGAGCGAACGGACTCCAACAATTGATGCGCATACACAACATCAGCGGTAGCGTCGCCTAACGGAATTGCGTGCCCATCCCACGCGCTGAAGGGGACGTCCGGCGCCCGACGGGCCGCAGATTCCTCGAAATCGATCCCGATCCACCCAATTTGAGCATTGATCGTCTTGAATTGCCGGAACGACGTCCCGGCGCCGCAACCCAGATCGACCACGGACAAAGGCCCTGCACCTGCGAGGACTTCCCTCACGTAATGCATGTCGGACCCCTGTGACGCGTCGTCCGGCAGCAGTTTGATCAATTCGTCATACTCGTTGCGCATGCTCACCTTACGTTTGCTTCATTTGTGCACTATTGCCACATCTTCCGTGAATTGCACAAGTCAGGAAGGATCGAATAACGAGGATACAGCCCCTTATATCGTTGCATCTACTCTCCGCGACGGGAAATCACCCGGCGCGCGCCGCCGTTCAATAACCGGGGATCAAGCCCTGCTCACAAATCCTCTGCCGTACGGAGTCGAAGCTATAGCGGCTAGCCACTGTTCTCAGGCGCGCAGCGGCGTTTGCACGCAACTCCACAGACGCTGCGAGTTCGCGAAGAAGCGCAGCGGCCTGCTCTTGCGTTTCAGCGAACAGGGGATAGTCTTCGCCCAGAACCGACTTGAACACCGCGCTGGGCGCGAGAATCACCGGGACACCAAGGCTTGCATACTCGAGGACCTTGGTCGACAGCTCCAACGTTTCGCGCTCGAAAGCGGGATCACGAAACGCCCAACTCGCATGCATGCCCCGCAATTGGCGCATGAGGCCGTTCCGGTCAACAGCGCCATGCCATTGCAGGCCCTCTCCCCCATTTAACCGCATTTGCACAGTCGGGTGAAACTCGGGATCGTCGGCGGGATTGTGAATCTTGTCGCCAAACACGTGCAGCTCGGACGCGGGCTCAACGGCACGCAACTGCGCATGCGAGTCGAATAGTTCCTTGATGCCCCAGCGGGGAGCGAATTTCCCCGCGTAGCAATATCGGAACGGTGCCGCCGCACCGACCGAGGCGTCGACCAGTTCCGTCGTGGGAATCATCGGCGGCAGCAGCTTGACGCGTTCTGCCGCGTGCGGAAACACGCGAGAAAAATACTCCTGCATCTGCGGCGTCTGGCAGAGGATGTACTGGCTCGCCGAAACAATGGTCGAAATTTTTTCCCGAGTCTCTTCGTCCAAAAGTTCGATTTGCTGCGGAATATCGGTCAGGTATGCCCAGATCCGCCCGGCGAACCGCGGAGACCGCGCCGCGCGGCTGCACACTTCCAGACCACGCATGATGAACGCATTGAACGAACGCTCTTCGTCCAGCGTTTCGAGCCAGGCCACCGCTGCATCTTGTGACAGACCCCGTGGCTCTTCGACCTCCGGTTCGATCAGCCACACCGAAGGCGTGAGATCGAGCAGGCGCGAGATGATCTGCGTGCGCTGGATCCTCGCTTTCAATACCAAGGAGACACGCGTATCGCTGATCCCGCCCAGCACCTCCGCCAGTGACGCCGCCCATATCGCCGAGCCGTCCATGACATTGAGGTTCACGTCACCGTACAGCGCGATCTCGAAGGCGTGAGCATCCCTTGCCCCCAGTTTGCTGGCCGCCGTGGCACAGACCTCATCTGCTTCTTGTCGGTTGAACAGCGCGAGTTCTTTCCCGATAGTCTGGGAATAGCCCGATTGAGCGCGCACACGCTCCGCAGCGGCTCGCGACATGGCCAGAAAATCGCCAGGTTCGGCGACCAGACGGCGCACACCCTCCGCCACTCCGGCGGCGTCTTCCGGCTCGGCGAGAATGCCACATGCGTCGTCGACGAAGTCTGGAATGGCCGCCACACGATTAGTAATCGGGACGAGGCCGGAAGCCATCGCTTCGTCGCGCGACACGCCTTGGGAATCCATGCGCGACGGCACGAGGAAAACCCCGTACTCCCGATGCAAATCGGCGATTTCACGCTGGCTCAAAAAGCCCTGAGACAGTTCGACGTTCGGGAATCGGCGCAGCGGCTCGACAGTCTGCTCGAAGAGCGGTCCATCACCTACCATGCGTATACGCAGTTGGTCGAAGAATGGCTCGTCCGCCAGATTTTCAATGGCGCGCACCGTCAAATCGTTGGCGTAGACCGGCGACGCGAAAGGCCGGATCGACAGCAGATTGAATCGCTGAGCGGCGTCTTTGGGCGCATACTCAAACAGCTCGCCGTCGACGAAATTGTGGATGACCGCGAACTTGCCCACTTCGGCGACGGACAGGCGCAAGTCGGACAACACCTCCATCGCCTGCTTTTCGGAAATGAACACGACACTCAAGTTGGGATGACGCAGCGTCAATATCTCACGCCACATTGACATACGAGCATCCGCGTCACGCCTCGCGGCATTGCGCGCCTGATCGGTGGTGTGATTCATCGCCCGGCGCCACCAGGGCTGCGCCTCCGCTCCATGCGCCCATATGACGACACGCACACGATCCAGATGCTCTCGCACGGTATCCCAAAGCTGACGATCGATGATATGCATCGCCAGATTGTTGTACGTGCCATCCGCCAGGCTGCGTTGAAGCTGCCCAATGCCAGTCTCGATGACATCGACATTTTCGAACTCGCGGAAGCGCCCACCCCCGGACGGCGTAATCCGCATGACTTCCGTCGGCAAGCCTGAACGGTTGTACGCTTTCACGCGCGCATGGACGAATCCGTAGCGATACAAATCATCATAGCTGGCGTATTGCCGGCTCACGGCCAATTGCCGCGAAGACGGCAGCAGATCACGTTCCGATGGTGGCGATTCCGAAAACGCGATGCAGCCTACGTTGGCACGCCCCGTTCCCTGAATGCGCAAGCCCAGTCGAATCGAGGCCGTCCCCACCGGCAACGAAACAGACTCGCACGCTCCCAACGGATGCATGAAATGCGAAATCTTTTGACCGTCGGCGTCGAGGAAAACAAAAACCAGCCTCATCTCGACTTGCGCGTCGCCCTCGGCCACGAAGCCGAAAGCGTTGCGCACCGTCACTTCCGCGGCAGAGAACTTACGGGACAAGTAGACGTACTTGTGTACATCGGCCGGCAACGTGCTCTTGATTTCCACCTGACCGCCCTTATCCAGGCTCAGCTTCAAGTGGTGGTCGATCGATTTCGGCAACAGACGGAACCACGCGGCGGCCTCGAGCGCCACTTTCTCGTCGATCTTCAACGCCTGAACCCGCTGCGCGCGAAGCTGCATATCCCCCGTCAGGCTCGCACCAGCACGCAGGATATCTTCGGCGTCGACGATTGCAGGCACAGCGTCGCTCGTAGCGCCGAGTGCGCAATAGCTGAACGCATCGACCGAAACGATGGACGTGGACGTAACTTCGGCGTCGTCGAGCCGAATGGCGGCTTTCTCAGCCCAAGGCTGCAAAAGTTGCGGCCTCAACAAGCTACGGCGCAGTGCGGCGCGCTGGACGGGTACGTACTCCAGTTCGGTATCTTTGGCCTCTAGCGATCCGTCACTTGCGAGACCAAAGAATGCCCCCTTGGTCAAGCCCTCGCCTGAAGCAAATGCCGTTGCGAGTGCCATGTCGCTCACATAGTGTCGGCCGTAGTAGTCGGCGCTCGAGACAGGGGCGACGTAGTCGAATTCCATGGCACGCGACAAGGCCGACTGCCGATCGCCGACGATTTCGACACCGGGTTGGCCGCCAATGCCCGCAGGCGCCACCAGAATGAGTGAGACGTGCGACCACGCTTGCCGCTTCATCGCATCGGTAACGACTGCGGCCTCTTGCTGCGACGAGACTTCCGCGAGCATCGCGACACTCGGCGCTTCGGGATTCACCGTGCGCGAGAACAGCTTGCTCGCGATATACGCCAGCCGATGCGAATAAGTGTGCTCGGCCAACACCTTGCGCAAGGCCTGCAGACGGAACTTGCGATAAGCCATGTCGTCGTCGACAAGCGGCGCGAGGCGTCGTTCCAGTTCCACCGGATTGTCCGAAGCGATCACCAGGTCGCCGAACAACTGTCTCAGCCCCTTCGAAAAGTTGCTAACGACAACGGTGTTGCAGGCCATCAGATCCAGGGCGCGACGTGCGAACATGGTCTGCGACTGCTTGACCGTGTTGACCGTGATGCCATAGCGATAGCCCTTATACCCCTTGTCCATCTCGGTATAAGGAAGCGTACCGCGAATGTCGGCGTGGAATTCTTCCGGAAAAACGAAATCATGCGGCAGCGGTCGATTGCCGTTGCGGTCGAAAATATCGACCCATTTCAGCTTACGCGCCACGCCGATCAAGGTGCGGAAATCGGTTTGGCGCTCAAGATAACGAGGATACCAGGAGCCCGCAAACGAAAAGCCCTCGCGGCGCTCCACCGTTGCCAGTGGATTGTGCAAGGCAGGCTGCGCCGCAAATGGAAGCAAGTACACGCGCTCGTGCCGGAGCGCGCGCTTGTATTTCGCAATGCAATCCATGTCCGTCGTGAACACATGGTCCACCTGCCGGGCGACGGGCAGAAACCGCGAAAAATGAACGGGATCCTCTTTGCACCAAAGCAAGGTCGGCACCCGCTTTTCCTTGGCCCACTGAAGCAGTCCACGCAGTTCGTCGGAAGGATCGCTGATCTTTTTGACCCACGACTCGTCCAGGCCGCGCCAAGCTGATTCGATGAAGACGATATCCGGCTTGAAGTCGTCGATCTGCGCCTGCCAGTTCACCGCCGACAGCGGGAGCAGTTTGCATTCCGAAGCGAAGGCGTGATGCGTGAAGTCATCCATCACTGCGGCGATCCTCAATTGCTTGATGACCACCGGGCGCTCAAGCTGCGCGAGGCGGCGCTCGCACAGCTTGATATTCGCCTCGAAATACTGCTTTCCCAACAGTACTGCCAGCTGTTCGTACAGCTCGTTCGCAGCCCGATAGTTACCGCGCAGATATTCGCTTTCCGCGTCACGTACCAAGGATTGTTGCATTGTCATCACTCCAGCATCCAACAATTCAAGCCGCGAGGAGCCCCACGACGTCAACGCTTCGCGCGTGCTTGCGGATTTCCTCGACCGACACGACAAACGGCTGGTGCTTGACGAGTACGCAAAGCACATCCGCCTGCGCCAAAGCGCCTTCGAGCGTGACCAGGGTCATGCCATCCGTGAGGCGAACGGGCAACTCCTCGATGTTGGGCTCAACCGCCAGCACCTGGCAGCCGACCTTCATGATCTGCTTTGCGACTTCTACCGCGGGACTTTCGCGAAGATCGTCGATGTTGGGTTTGAACGCCAGACCCAGGCACGCGACCTTGACGTCGCCCATTCTCGCATTCGGCTTATGCGACAACACATCGGCAATGGCCGCCTTGATCCTTTCCACGACCCATACCGGCTTGTAGTCGTTGACCTCGCGGGCGGTGCGGATCATGCGCGCGACTTCCGGAGCCGAATCGACGATGAACCACGGATCGACCGCGATGCAGTGCCCCCCCACGCCAGCGGCGGGCTGCAGGATATTCACCCGCGGGTGGCGGTTGGCGAGGCGAATCAGTTCCCAGACGTCGATGCCGAGTTGATCGCAGATCAGCGAAAGCTCGTTCGCAAAGGCGATGCTCACGTCGCGCGAGCTGTTCTCGGTCAGCTTGCACATTTCCGCGGTGCGCGAATCCGTCGTGATCAGTTCGCCCTCGACGAAAACCTTGTACAGCTCGGTCGCCTTGGCTGATGCAGTCCGGGTCATACCGCCGATCACTCGATCGTTGGCCACCAGTTCGTGCACGACGCGGCCAGGGAGCACACGCTCGGGGCAATACGCGATCTGGACATCGGCTTCTTCGTTCACCTGCTGCGGGAATGTCAGATCCGGACGCGCGTGGGCAAGCCATTTCGCAAGCTTTTCGGTCGTACCGACCGGCGACGTGCTTTCCAGCACGACGAGGTTGCCGCGCTGCAAAACGGGGGCGATGGATTTCGCCGCAGCCTCGACGTAGCTGAGATCAGGCTTGTGGCCATCGGTAAACGGCGTCGGCACCGCGATCAGGAATGCGTCGGCCGGCTGGGGCGAAGTGGTCGCAACGAGATAGCCTTCCGTCACCGCGGCGTGAACCAGGATGTCGAGTTCGGGCTCGATGATATGAATCTTGCCTTGATTAATCGTTTCAACGGCTCGCTTGTTTACATCCACGCCGATCACTTTCTTCTTGCGCGAAGCGAACAGCGTGGCAGTGGGCAAACCGATGTACCCCAACCCAATCATTGAAATCGTATTGAACACCGTTGACCCCGTCTCTCTCAGTGATGTTGTTTCAAAATATCCACAATTCGCGAAGCCGCACGACCGTCTCCGAACGGATTGTGGGCACGCGCCATCGTTTCATATGCAGCTTTGTTATCCAGCAGGCAATTCGCTTCACGGGCAATGACGTCACTGTCGGTTCCTACCAGCTTGACCGTGCCCGCCTCGACCGCCTCGGGACGTTCGGTGGTATCGCGCATGACGAGCACAGGCTTTCCAAGCGAGGGCGCTTCTTCCTGCACACCGCCCGAGTCCGTAACCAGCAACGCACTCCGGTCCATCAAATAAACAAATGGCAAATAATCTTGCGGTTCGATGAGATGCACATTCGCCACATCAGAGAGAATCCGGTGAACCGGCTCCTGGACGTTCGGATTCAAATGCACCGGGTAGACGACCTGAACGTCCCCACGCGATGCAATATCGCGCAGACCAAGGCAAATTTGCTCGAAACCTGCACCGAAATTCTCGCGACGGTGCCCGGTGACAAGCACCATGCGCCTGGCCGGATCGAGAAAATCGAATCGCGACGCGAAACTCGTTCGCAGGCTCTCGTCCTGGCGCACACGGTCAACGACGCTCAACAGCGCATCGATCACCGTGTTGCCCGTCACATGAATGGAACCGTCCGCCACGCCTTCGCCCAGCAGGTTCTGGCGCGCCTTTTCGGTCGGTGCGAAATGAAAATCGGCCATCGCCCCCACTTGCCTCCGATTCATTTCTTCCGGCCACGGCGAATATTTATTATTGGTGCGCAAGCCGGCTTCCACATGACCCACCTGAACCTTCGCGTAATAAGCCGCGAGACTGGCCGCGAGTGTCGTCGTCGTATCGCCATGGACCAGAATCATGTCGGGACGCCAATCCTTGAAGACGTCGCGCATACCCAGCACGACTTTGCTGGTGATGTCGGAAAGGTCTTGACTCGGCGCCATCAGATTGAGGTCGAAATCAGGCTTGATCCCGAAAATATCGAGTACCTGGTCGAGCATCTGCCGATGCTGTGCTGTCACGCAAACCTTGGCGTCCAGACTGCTATCAGCGGCCAGCGCCTTCACGACCGGCGCCATCTTGATGGCCTCGGGGCGAGTTCCAAATACGGTAAGGATTTTCATCGTTTGTTAATTCTTGATATTCGCGGAAATCAGACAAGCACCCTTTTCCAACCTACGTTCCGACACCTGACACACAAAGCCGCTGGCCTCGAGTTCGGCTTGCCAAAGCTTGGCGATGCGTTGCTCGTCCTCTCGGATGTAGTCATCGAGCACGAAATCGATCGACGCCCTCGGGAAAAACTGCCGCATCAATGGTGCCGCCGGATAGCGCGCCAGCTTTCCCACTCCAGCGGGCGGACCGTCAACCATCACCAGAATCGACGGTATCTGCTCCGACGTGGCGCGGCTCAACGACTCGAGTGCCGGAGCGCAGTCATAGTACGAATACAGCGTGCCGTCGGCGGCCGTCCAGTTCAGCAACGGCGTCAGACGCAGATCGACGTTCTCGTCCACGCCCATGGCCTGCAGACGAGTCAGCGTTTGCTCGTGATACGAAGGCAGATGTTCGAATGAGACGAATTTCGTCGATCTCGACGCTTGCGACGGATTGCGCGCCTTTCGTTGTGCGAGCGCCTTGCCGATGACCGCGGTCGATAGGCCGGAACCGAATTCGACGATCAGGTCGTAATGCTTTTGCTCGATCAGTTGTACGAGATAGAGCGCGAAATCCGGGCTGACGGGCCAGGTACTGGCCTCAGCATTGAGGAGCGGCAGCTCCCCGTTCGAGTAATAGCCCTGCAACCCGATCAGCGCCTGCATTTGGCGGTTCGCGTTGGTCGTCTCTTCCTTCACGGCGGCGCGCAGTTGTCGCTCAAGTTGCGCTCCAGAGGGGCTTATCTGCTTGATGAACCCATTCGCGACTTCATGCTGCTGTCCCAGTATCGAACCGAACAAATCCACCTGGCGAACGAGTAACTCCGCCTGCTCGTTGCGCACTCGAGACAAAGCATCCACGTCTTTCTGCAAGGCCGTTTGCCGCATGGACAGCGTCGCGCACTGCTGCTCCCATTGCAGTCGCAACCCGTCGATCTCCTCGATGCGGCGTTGCTGCTGGTCCAGTTGTGCGCTTTTCTCTTCGTGGGCACGAACCAGATCCTGCTCACGCTTACGCAACGCTTCGACTTGCTCGGAAAGCGCAACCCGCAAGCCTTCCGACTGCGTGCGAAGCCGGTCGCTTTCCTCGATATCGCTTCGCTGCTGCGCAATCAGCGCATCTTTCTCTTCGTGGGCGCGCGACGATTCCTGCGCGTCGTTGCGAATTGACTCCAGCCGCTCGATGATCTCCTTGCGTTCCTGTTCCCATTTAGCCCGTGCCTGCTCCAACGCTTCGATTTGCACACGTTGTGCGAGAAGCAGATTCTCACGCTCCGCGCTTTCGCGCGCGCGCGTTTCGCTTACCTGAAGAAGAGCCGCATGGTCCCGAACGAGATTATCGTGATCCCGCCGCAGCACATCGTGCGACTGGCTCAAGCCAAGAATTTCTACTTTTCGCGTAGCCAGTTCCGCATTCAGGGCGGATCGCTCAATTTCCAGATCGGTACACGCTTTCCGCTGCTCGCCGAGCTGCGCCTGCTGCTGCTCCAGCAGTGCCTGCTGGTCGGCGCGTTCCTGCATCAGGCGCTCGAATCTCTGCTCCAACTCTCGGCGGCGAGCTGCGTAATCGTATTTTTCCGATACTTCGCGCGCACGCTTACGCTGGGCATCCGCGCGGAGAATACCAACCTGGCGCTGCTCCGATTCGCTGAGCTTCATGTTAGCCGGCAACGCATCGAGTAGCGCCTCACCCTCGTCCGGACGGCCGGCCTCATGCTCGCGGAACGCAAGCCACTTGAGCCGGAACGGACGCGGATCAAGTTCATACGCCTGCCTCGCGTAGCGAGCCGCTCCTTGGAGGTCCGCGTTGGCGAGGTCACGCGCGAGCATGGTCATCGCGTTGGCCTTCACACTCGCAGGCTGAGTCTGCAACAGCGCGTCGACGGCAACATCGCCACCTTCCCGATAAGCGGCGATCACCTTGTCGTAGCTTTTGCCGCCCAGGCGTGAAGGAGGCGCATAGCTCCTGACATCGCGCCAGATGGACCACAGCTTGCCCGGCAACCCAAACACGGCCGCCGGACCACTCACGCCCTCAATGACTGCCGTACCGAGACGATTCGTGAGGGAACGCTCGGCGTGCAAACGATGCATGTCCTCACGCGTCACAAGCGCTTTTTGATAACGCAGACTCTCGGCCACGACCTCCAGAAACCGGCTATCGTCGAAAACGAGCCTTAGCGCACCAGCCGGCCGCTGAATCTCCGTGTCCTGATAGTGGCGGCGCTCCAGCTCCTGCTGCACCACATGGAGTTGCGCAAACAGCAGAGCGTTCTCGTCCCGCAGTACCGCCATGTCGCGCGCTTCACCACCAGCCTTTCCCGGTTGCAGCTTTAACGAAGTGTTGCTCATTTCTCTACCTCGGAACTGGTCAGTCCACGTGATCCAGCACAATGCTCTCCAGCAGCTTCAGAATCCCGGCTACCATGAACGTAATAAGAAGCGTGACAATGACGTTGTAAAGGCGTCGCGGCTCCATTGAAAACTCGGGCATTGTTGGCGACTGCAACACAGACACCTTTTCCAGAAGGCGCAACGAATCGGCACGCCCCTTCTCAAGACTGAGCAATGCCGACTTGTACAGATCCTCGCTGAGGCTCATCTGCATCTGCAGACGCTGAAATTCTTCTACCGATGCATTCAGCGTCTTCCCCGCCGGTCTCGCAAGCTTCGCGTTCTCCTCCGCGATCTGTCGATCGATCGCACCCAAAGCCTGCTTGAGCAGCACGATGTTGGGGTGATTCGGATCCAGCGACGTGGGCAACGACGCCAACTGCGTCTGCAGTTGTGCGCGTTGCGCTTCAAGGTTCCCCACGATTGTGCCGATGCTTTGCGCCGTGTCCGTCGGCGAAATCAGTCCTTCCTTGTTCTGGTACGCGAGCACAGCCTGGCTCGCCTTTTGAAAGCGGTCCTGTGCCTCTTCCACCTGGTTGGTAAGAAAACTGATTTGCGCCTCTGCCATTTGATGGCCCAGGAGGTTCATGTATTGCTCGCCATCCTGAACGAGCATGGCAGCCATTGCATGCGCAATTTTTGGATCGTATGCCTGGACGGTGATCCGGAGAACGCCAGCATATTCGTCGTATTCGATGTCGACCATCGACAGATAGTAGCGATAGAACCACTCGACGGAAGCATTCTTGAACCACATGCGCGAAACGAAGTCATGCCTGGAATCGCTGAAATGTTTCCTCAGATCAAGTTGGGCGTCGAGTTTCTTGAGCATGTCGACCGACAGCAGATAATCGCGCAGCAGCAATTGATCAGCGCGGTTGACGGGATTCGCTCCTGTGCCCGAAACGAGGCCGGTCAAATCCAGCGTAGGCATATTCGCCGAATCCGTCTTCCGGATGATCACATTAGCCTCCGACACGTAGCGATCGGAGGCGAAGAAAATCCAATAAATCGTCGTGAGCAAACCTAATGCAAAGGTAAGCTGAACCAACCGACGAAATATCCGCGTGGGCAGCCTGTTCTGATACGAATGCTCTAATGCATCTTTCGTATTCTGAGTGTCAGTCATGTTTAAAGCGTTTCCTGATAAGCCTTTAGAGCGTCGTCGAGTTGCTCGAACCAATGCGCCTTGCCGTTATGAATCCAGATCCCCGATTGGCAAAAATCCTTTAGGGTGGATTCGTCGTGAGACACCATGATCAAACCTGATCGATTGACCATCGACCGAAAAGCCCCCGCAGCCTTTTTTCGGAATCCCGCATCGCCGGTCGCCGTTACTTCATCCGAGATATAAACATCGAAGTCGAACGCCAGCGACAATGCAAATTGCAGCCGTGCACGCATACCGGATGAATAGGTCTTGACCGGCTCGTCAAAGGCTCCATTCAGTTCGGAGAAGTCCTTGATGAAATCAAGACGGTCAGCAAGATCGTCCTGGTGACCGTGCACACGGCAAACGAACTTCGCGTTCTGCCGGCCGGTCAATGTTCCTTCAAGACCGCCTTGCCCCACCGGCCAGGAAACCCGGCACTGACGGCGCACAAATCCGCGAGTTGGTTGGTCCACACCGCCAATGAGACGCAGTAGTGTGGACTTGCCGGCGCCATTGGGCCCGATCAAGCCGACATTTCGCATGGGCGGAATCGTCACATCAACGCCTCGCAGCACCCATTTGCCCGCGCCATGCTCGGTCCGATAGCGCTTGTACACGTCGTGAACGACGATCATTGCATCACCAGTTGACGAGCGAAACGACGATACAGCGCCAGGCCGAGGAACACACTCGCGCCAGCCCAGCTGTATAGATAGCCAAGGCTGACGCCCTGCATAATGTGGTATTCGGTACCGAAGCCCTGTCGCACCAGCTCGAGACCATGTGCGATCGGATTGATAAGCAGCCATCCCTGGTACGGCTCGGGTACAGAAGCGAGGGATACGAGCGTGCCCGAAATCAGATACAGCGGCATCATAAGCATCTTCAGAATGTGCTCGGTTTCCGGGACCAACGCCATGAGAACCGACGTCACTAATCCGTAGCCCACGCCAAACAGCCACAACCCGAAAAGCGCGACGAGTGCCACCAAGGGATCTTGCGGAAGCGCCGCGCGCCCGCAAAGTGCAGCCACGACAAGTAGGATGATGGATACGATCATCATCAAAAACGCCTCGAGTGCGGCACGCATGAGCGCCACATCGAATGGTTTCACCTGCCGGTAGGCAAACAGCGGCTGATTTGATTCGACGGCGTACATGACCTGGATAGCCGTGCGTCGGTACATAAAAAATGCGAGCATGCCGACGATTGTCCACACGACCGCATCGATGCCGGCGATGGTCCGCACGCGGATGACCGTATAGACGAAGGTGATGAAACCGATGTGCATCGCCGGCTCCATCAGCAGCCAGAACCACGCCGCACGCATGTCGAACAGCCGGTCCAAGGCTTCCCGCAGGAACAGCGCGCGCCAGACATCAAACGTGACCGCATAGGAACTGCGAGACTTGGAGCGTATTTCGAAAAGAGTCATCTGAACGTCGAAGTGTCTGAAACAAATGCGGCCCACGAACTTGCGGCGCCCTTCGCCATGGTCGCCCGGAAAAAAAACGAGGCCGCTGACGACGGATACCATGAAGCCACTCATGCTCAACGACCTGAAAGTCTCGTCGGCCGTTAGTCGAGTGCCTTGTTCAGCGTCACGCTCGGCGCTGCAACCGAAATGACCAGTCTGAGGAACTTGTTGAACTCAGCCTCAGGCGAATTCGCCACGTAAATAACATCCCGGTCCTGGATCGGGAAATTCTGCGTGACAAAGAACGACGAGGGATCGCGAAGATCGACCTGGTAAACGATTGGAACAGTACCTTTCGCGTCGCGCCCGTCAACTAGCTTGGCGTCCTCAAACCGGAAGATGAACACACCGCGCGCATCGGCGCGGTTATCGATCATCCCGCCAGCACGCGCCAGCGCCTGCGCGAGCGAAATACCCTGCGCCTCGAGCGGCATCTCGTCATTTTTGCCGGTTGCCCCCAGCACGGAGAAGCTCTCCGGCTGGAACAGAGCCGTCACCACATCGCCCGGCTCGAGTGACACGTTTTGCTTGGGATCCCGAATGATGGACTCAAGCGCCATGGTCGAAGTGACCTTGCCCCGGGTTAGCTGAACAGCAACACGGCTGACGGCTTCCTTCACGCCGCCGCCGGCCGCGATGGCATCCAGCAAATGCTCTCCCTTGGGTGTCAAGGGCATTTGCAGGTTATTGGTGACTTCACCGACAACGGTAACGTTGGCGCTGTTGTTCTTGACGACCTGCACCATCACTTGGGGATTGTTGGCCTTACCCTTCAGACGACGAGCGATATCGTTCTCGATCCCTTGGGTATCCCGACCGTCCACGGCCACGTGACCAGCAAACGGTACGGTGATCGTTCCATCGGCAGAGACCATTTGCTGGGGAAAGGTGACAGCGGAAGACACACCGGGCATCGGAGGCTTGGTCGGATCCATCACACCGGCGCCGAACAGCATTGCAGGGGGCGACTCCCAAATCGTCACGTCGAGAATATCGCCGGGCCCGATCACATAGCGATTTGCGGGGCCACTGCGAAACACATCGGAAAATCGCCCCAAGACTTTGCTGGCAGCCAGCTTTCTCGCGAGCGCGTCGTTCACGTCGACCAGCTTGATGCCTTCGATTCGCCCTTCTTTTGGCAAATCCATCACCTGTTCGCGGCTGGCGCCGCTGGATGAAATCCAGCTCGGCATGGTCCCGCAACCAGTCAAAACCAGGCACAAGGCGGCAACCCCCGAAAATTCACCTAGCTTTGACAAATGCTTTTCTACTCTCATTTGACTTGCATCTGATAAACAAAGGCGTCGCTTTTCGCCGCCTCTTTCGATCACCCAACACTGGCACAACACTTATTCGCCAGTCCCCGTACTTTCCAATGGCGCGCAAAAACTAGTTGCCCGCGCAATTTTGTGCGATCTGATCCACCCCGGACGGCTCGCCGCACTGTGTGCTATCGCACAATTTTTTAAAGAATTATCTCATTAGATGAGATAATTCAATCCAATCAAATTTATGTACGCATCCTAATGCTATGTTTCTGCATGTTATTTACGTCATATAGTCAAAATACTCGGTCCGACACCGGCGTTGCGTCCAGTACGCCCTGAAATGCTCGCCACTGCCGCAACCGCTCGGCTAATCTGCTCCGGCTCATGCGTCGAACAAATAAAAAACCGCAAGCGCGCCGCTTTCTCTTCAACAGCCGGATAAAAAATCGGCTGCACGTTAATCCCTTCTTCGAACAGCGCATTTGCCCACTGGGCGGCCTTCAGCGAACTGCCCGTGATGACAGGCACGACCGCAAAGCCTGCGCTCGTACCGGTATCGAGCCCGGCCGCGCGTGCTTCCCTCAGGAATTGATTGCCCCGCGCCTGCAGTTGCGCGACCCGCTCCGGTTGCGCAATCAAACATTCGAGCGCGGCGAGCGAAGCCTCGGCAAGCGCCGGTGCAAGCCCAACGCTATACAGAAACCCAGGCGCGAGATTGCGCAACATATCGGCGAGCGGCTGACAGCCGGCGATGAACCCGCCGCAACCCGCCAGCGTCTTGCTCATCGTGCCCATCCACAGATCGACGCGGTCCGATGCAACGCCGCAATGCTCGCGAATACCGCGGCCCGTCGCGCCGAGCACTCCGAGCGAATGCGCTTCGTCGACGAGCAGGAACGCGCCATGCCGCTCCTTCACTTCGCAAAAGCGCTCCAGGTCGGGCAGGTCGCCATCCATGCTATAGAGACCTTCGATGGCGATCAGAACATTGCGGTACTCGCCGCGCACGCGCGCAAGCAGTTCGTCGAGCGCCTGCCAGTCGTTGTGTGCGAAACCAAGTCGCCTGGCGCCACTCAACTGTGCGCCCTGCACGATGCTGTTGTGCGCGAGCGCGTCATGCACGATCAAATCGCCCGGCCCGAACAGCGCGCCGATCACGGTAACGTTCGTCGCATGGCCGCTCACGAACGCGACGCAGTCGTCCGTTTCGTAGAATGCTGCGAGTGCTCGTTCCAGCTCGCGATGCACTGGCCGCTCACCCGCGACAATGCGACTCGCCGAAGCCGACGTACCATAACGGTCGATCGCCGCCTTGGCACGCGCCGCGATGGTCGGATCGCCCGCGAGCCCCAGATAGCTGTAGTTCGCGAAGTTCACGTATTCGCGGCCGCCGATCTGCGTCGTCGCACCCGCAATACCGTCGTGCACGCGAAAGAACGGCGAATCGACGCGCAGCGTCTCGCCCATCTCGCGCATCAGCTTGACCTGCTGAAACTGCGGCATCGCTTCGAAGCGGCTACGCGCGGAAAGCGTCTGCGCGGCCCGCACCGACTTCGCGTTGGGCACGCCGGGCGCCACGAGCGCATCGGTCGCGCGCTCGAGTTGCCGCTTCAGCGCTTTGGCCGCCAGTTGCTGGCGTAATGTTTCCCCGAGTCCCATGTAACTTGATCTAACCTGTTTGTTCGGCGCGCGCGTTACGCGTGCGCCTCGACCCACTCGTACGCGCCCGGCGTGCCGAGCACCGCCGCGAGAAGCCTGTAGTTCATTTCATGCGTCGGCCGCCGCGCGGTGACGCGCCCGAGCAGCGGCGCGCCCGCGAGCGCGAGATCGCCGACAAGATCGAGCACGCGATGGCGCACGAACTCATCGGGCTGGCGCAAGCCACCCACCACGCGATTGCCGACAATCGCCGCTGTGCATGACATCCGTGCGCCGCGCAGAATCGGCCAGCCGCGCAGATAGCCCACGACGATTGCAGGCACCGCCCACTTGATCTGCCCGTACGAGCGCGATGAAGCGATCTCATCAGCAAAAGCGCGCGGCGTGAGCCGGCCGTGCCACTCCATGTCGCCGAAACCCTTGAGGTCATTGTTGTGCACGCTGAGTGCGTAGTCGTCGGCGGGTTCAACGCGCATTTCGCGGCGCGCGGCGCCCTCGCCGTCAGCCACGCTCACGGTTTTGAGCACGCGCAGGAAGCGCTTCGGCCGCGGCAGCGCGGTGCGCCCGCAGGCCTTGATCGCGTCGATCCACGGCTGCGCGCTGCCGTCGAGAATCGGCACTTCTTCTGCGTCGAGTTCGACGATCGCGTGATCGATCTCGCACGCGAGCAGCGACGCGAGCAGGTGCTCGACCGTACGCACGCCAAGGCCGTCGTTTGCGCGCAACATCGTGCAGAGCGGCTGGCCGCGGCGCAGCGACGGATCGGCGGCCACGGTGCCAAGCGCCTGGCCCTTGTGCAGGCGGCGAAACACGATGCCGTGCCGCTCGCCCGCGCTAGCCGCTGCCTCGACGGGCAGGATGCGAACGTTCACGCGCCGCCCTGTGTGCAGACCATGCCCCGAGATTGCGAGCGGGCGCGCCAGCGTGCCTTCGTTCGCCTGCCAGCCCGCGGGCAGCATCACTCCGCAAGCGCCGGCGTCGACTGACATGACTCGTCTCCCTGTTGATCCCGACCGTTGTTCTTGTTGCGTTCGAGCAGCGCACGCGCTTCGTTCTCGTCGAGCGCATGGCGCGCGGCCAGCGCAGCGACTGCCTCGTTCGCGCCATTCGCCGCGTCCCGCGCGCCGGTAGCGCTTTCGCCGCTATCGTCGTCGAGCATGTCGACGATACGCACGGCGAGCGTATGCACGGTTGCGCCTTCGGCAATCGCCATGATTGACAGCTTCACGCCGAACGATTCTTCGACCGCCATCCCGAGTTCCATGCCCATCAGCGAGTCCATGCCGAGATCGAGCACCGGGCAATCGAGCGCGACGCGCTCCGGCGACATGTGCAGAATGCGCGCGATGTGGCCGCGCAGCGCGGTCTCGACCGCGGCGACCGCCTCCGTCCTCGGCAGCGCGCGCAACTGTTCTAGCAGCGCGCCGTCTTCGCTCGTCGCCTCAGTTGCGCTGACGCCTTGCAGCACCATATAGCGGCGCGCCTGCGCGGCCGGCATGCCGCGCGCGACTGCCGCCCAGTCCAGACGCACCACAGCCTCGCCGGTCGCGCCGTTTGCAAGCGCGCGCTCAAGCGCCGTCATCGCCTCGTCGGAGGTAATCGACGCGCCGCCGATGCGCGCCTGCAGCGCTTCGCGCGTGACGCTGTTGCGCGCGAGGAAGCCGACGTCCTCGATCGGCCCCCATGCCATGAACGTTGCGGGCAACGCCGCCGCGCGGCGATGCGCGACGAGCGCTTCGAGGAAGCTGTTGGCCGCCACATACGCCCCTTGGCCCGGATTGCCGAGATAGGTCGTGGCCGACGAATACAGCACGAAAAAGTCGAGTGAACAGCGTCGCGTCGCGCGGTGCAGATTCCATGCGCCCGCAACCTTCGGTTCGAGCACCGCGAGCATGCGTGCGTCGTCGAGGTTGCGCAGCAAGCCGTCGTCGATGCGCATCGCCGAGTGCAGCACGCCCTTGAGCGGCGTGCCGCGCGCCTCGATGCTTGCCACCAGACGCTCGAGCGCGGCCGCGTCGGTCACGTCGCACGACGCCACGGTCACGGTGACGCCCTGCTCGGCGCGCATGCGTTCGAGTTCCTGCTGCTTCGCGGCGTCGAGCGTGCCGCCGCGGCTCGCAAGCGTGAGGTGACGCGCGCCGCGCGCGATCATCCAGCGCGCACTCGCGTAACCGAGACCGCCCGTGCCGCCGACAATCAGATACGCCGCCTGCGGGTCGAGGCGCAGCGAAGGCTGCGCAACGCCGCGCGTGGGCGCCGGCGTGCCCGACGGGTAGGTGACGAGCACCTTGCCGATCTGGCGCGCCTGCTGCATGTAGCGGAACGCTTCTTCCGCGCGTGCAGCGGGGAAGGCGCGATACGGCAGCGGATGCAGCACGCCGCTCATGAAGAGCGCCATCACTTCGTCGAAGAGGCGCGTGGTCAGCTCGGGCAGCACGCCCATGAGCTGGTCGGCGTCGATGCCGAAATAGCTGATGTTGTTCCGGAACGGCCGCAGACCGATCTGGCTGTTCTCGTAGAAGTCGCGCTTGCCGAGTTCGAGGAAACGGCCGAACGGACGCAGCGTGTCGATACCGCGCACCATCGCCTCGCCCGCGAGCGAGTTGAGCACGACGTCGACGCCCTCGCCGTTCGTGCAGGCGCGCACGTCGTCGGCGAACGCGAGGCTGCGCGAGTCGAACACGCGGTCGGCGCCGAGCAGGCGCACGAATTCGCGCTTTTCGTCGCCGCCGGCGGTGGCAAACACTTCCGCGCCTAGATGGCGGGCGAGCTGGATCGCCGCGATGCCAACACCACCCGCGCCGCCGTGAACGAGCACGCGCTCGCCGCGGCGCAGTCGAGCGAGCTCGCACAATGCGTAGTACGCGGTGAAAAACGTGGTGGGAATCGTCGCCGCTGCTTCGAAGGAAATCGTTTCAGGCTTGCGCGCGATCGCGCTTGCACGTGTGACCACGCGCGTCGCGAACGAAGCCGGCGCGAAGCCGAGCACGGCGTCGCCGGGCGCCCAGTCTTTGACGCCCTCGCCCACGCGCACGACCCGGCCCGAAAGCTCCATGCCGATCGTCGCGCCCGCGAAGCCGGTCTCGACCGCTTCGTCGGAGAGGAGGCCCATCGAATACATGACGTCGCGGAAGTTCAGACCGGTCGCCATCGGCGCGATCTCGACCTCGCCGGGATTCAGTTCGCGCGCAGGCAAGGCGAACCATGCGAGGTTGCGCAGCGAGCCGGGCATGTCGAAGGCCAGCACGGCGGGCGCGGTGCCGGCCCGCTGTCCAGCCGCGGATTCGTCGCTCGGCGCCTGACGCTCCGCCGTCTGCGCCGGCAGCATGCGCGGCACGTACCGGCCCTGCGCCGTGAGCAGCACCTCTTCCTCGCCGTCATCGTGCGTGAGCGCGTGCGCCAGTTGCGCGAGGGCTTCGCCATCCGCGCACGCCACGTCGATCAGGCGCAACGCGAGCGCCGGATACTCGTTCGCCATCACGCGGCCGAGGCCCCAGAGGCTCGCCTGCTCGGGCTGAGCCGCTGCGCCCGGGCCGTGGCCGAACGGTGCGCCGCCGCGTGTCACCACGCACAGGCGCGCCAGTGCGGCCACGCCGGCTGCGTCGAGTTCGCGTGCAAGCGTGGCGAGCGCGAGCGCGCCGCCCTGCTGCGCACGCATCAAATCGGCGCCGCTGGCTTCTTCAAGTCGAGCGACCGGTGTGAGGAACGCGATCTGCGCTTGCGTGTTCCTGTGAGCGAGCCACGCGGCCGCTTCGTGCACGCTCGCCGATTCGACCTCGCAGCCATGACGCGCAAGCGCTTGCGCGAGCGCCGCGCCGTACGCGTCGTTGCCGGTCTGCACGATCAGCCAGGGCTGTGTGGGGGCCGGGGCGGGTTCCGTCGGCTGGGCAGGAGCGGGCTTGCGCGCGACCATCAGCGTCGGCGCGCCCTCAAGATCGAGGCCCTGCTCCGTGTGGCGCGCGACGTCCTGCAGACCGGCGCGCTCGCAAAGCGACTGAAGCGCGGCCGGCGCGAGGGCGCCGTAGGTTTGGGCGGCGACTTCGTGCCCCGCCACGCCGAACACGATGTCGGCGAAACGGCTGTGGCGCGCCTCGGCGAGCACGACCACACCGCCCGGCGCGAGCCGTTCGGCAATGGCCTGCAGTGCGCCGAGCGGGTCGGCCTGTTCGCCGATCATCCGGTTCACCACGATCACGTCGAACGGCGCAGCGTCGCGGCAATGTGCGAAAAGCGGCTCGTTTTCGCCAAGTTGCAATGTTTGAACGTGTGCGTGCGCTTCCGCATCAAGCGCGGCGAGTTGCTGGTGCGTGCCTGCCAGCACGTGCTCGCACTGCGAAGCCGGCACGCCAATGTCAAGCGGCTGAAGCACATCGCCGCTCGTCGCGCCGATTTCGAGCATGCGCAGGCGGCGAGCGCGCGGCCATGCGGCCAGCGCTTCCTTCGCGCAGGCCGCGAGCATCGCGCGCGCATGCGACCACGTGGGCGAAGCGTCGAAGAACTGCTCGACGAGGCTGCGCCCCGTGGGCGAAAGCAGCGCGGGCACATTGGCTTCGGTCGCCGCGCCACGCAACACCCGCGGCAGCGCCGCGCCAACGTGCGCCAGCAGCGTCAGTTCGGCGACGAGCGCAGGCGTTGCCGCCAGCACCTCGCGCCATAGCGCGTCGAGCGCGGGCATCGCCGCGCAGGCCGCATCGTTGCGCACGAGACGCTCGCCTTCGAAACTGGCAAGACCGTCTTCCACAACGATTTGCGCAAGGCGCATGAGCAGCGCTGCGTTGGCGAGCGCGGGCAGCCTGGGCTGTGCGAATGCGCCAATCGCATCGAGTGCGTTCAAAGCGTACAGGCCTGCGAGCACGTCCAGCAGCGGCAAGTTTTCGGTCAGGTGATGAGTACGCTGCGTGCTGTCCTCATGCGAGGCGAGACGTGCGCACGCCCGTTCGACGAGCGCGACCGGCGCGGGCAGCGCGGCGGCCGTGAAGCCGCCGGGCAGCGGACGTGCCTCGAGCGCGTAGGCAAACCGCGCCGGCGCGGCGTGACAGCGGCCCATGAGATCGACGCGGCGGAACCGGCACGCCGAAAGACGCGCGACGATCGCGTTGTCGGCATCGAGAAATTCGAACGACGCGACGATCGAATGCGGGCTGCGGCGCTGCACGCGCGCGAGCACGCGGCGCACCGAATCGCCGCGTAGAAAATCGACGCGGCCGACCTGCACCGGCACGAAGGCCGCGCGCGCCTCCCCAGGCGCGGCGCCGGCCTGGCCGAGCACGGCGAAGAGCGGATGAAAGCCGCTGTCCATCAGCGCGGGATGCAGCAGCCAGCCGACCAGCGCCTGCTCGCCGTCAAGCGCCTGCGGCACTTCGAAGCTTGCGAGCGCGTGGTCGCCTTGCACCTGCACGGTGCGAACCCAGCGGAACGCCGGACCGTAGCTCAGGCCGATCGCCGTGGCGCTTGCGTACAGTGCGTCGCCGCGCATCGCGGGGCTCGCTTCGAGGCGCGCCAGCACCGACTCGTCGGCCGCGCTGTGCGCGCCTAGTGTGCTGCCGCTTTCGAGCAGGCGACCCGTCACGTTGAGATTCCACGGCCCATCGGTCATGCGCTCGCGCGTTTCGATCGTAAACGACGCGGTGCGCGCGTCGATCACGAAGCGGAACAGCTTCGCGTGCTGCGGCTGAAACACGACCGGCATGCGGATCTCGAGATTCTCGAGCGCGACATCGGACGTGCGGAAAAACACGCGCGCAGCGGCCAGCGCCATTTCCACATAGCCCGCGCCCGGAAACGCGACGCCGCCATCGACGACGTGGTCGGCCAGCATCGGCACGCGCTGCGGATCGAGCTGGTTTTCCCACGCGAACGCATGTTCGTGCAGACGGTAGCCGAGCAACGGATGATCGACACGGCGATTCACAAGGTTGTAGCCCTCGATGGTGGCCGTCTGCCAGTGGCGCTCGCGCTGCCAGGGATAGGTCGGCAGTGCCGCATCTGCGCCCTGCCGCAGCATCGGCACGAAGCCGTCGAGATCGACGCGCGCGCCGTGCGCGACCGCCGAGAGCATCGAATGCGCGAGCATCTGCGCACTGTCGTGATGACGCTTGAGCGTGGGCACGACAGCGCCAGCGAGATTCAGGCTCGCGAGCGTCTGCTTGACGTAGTGGCGCAGAATCGAGTGCGGCGCGATTTCGATGAACACGCGCACACCGGAATCGGCGAGACGCGCGAGCGCTTCACCGAAACGCACCGGCTCGCGAATGTTGCGCCACCAGTAGCCCGCGTCGAGCGCGGTGCCGGAAAGCGTGTCGCCGGTGACGGTCGAGACGTAGCGCTTCGTGCCTTCGCGCGGCGCAAGATCGGCGAGACCGACGCGCACGACCGGCTCGATGGCGTCCATGCGGCTGCTGTGGAACGCGTAGTCGAGATCGAGCAACTGGAAGAAGCTGCCGTTCGCCGCGAGCGCGGCGCCGATCGCTTCGAGCCCTTCGGGCGACCCGGCGAGCGTAACGGCTTCGGGGCTGTTGGTGCCGGCCAGTTCCACCGCCTGAGCGAGACCGAGGCGTGCGATCAGCTCGCGCGCCTCGACTTCGCCGATACCCGCCGCAGCCATCTTGCCGGTACCGCGCGTCAGGCCCTGCGCGCTGCTGCGAATGCGGATCACGTGTACGGCCTCGGCAAGCGTCAGCGCACCCGACGCCCACGCGGCCGCGATTTCGCCGACGCTATGACCGACCACCGCATCGAATTCGATACCACGGGCTTCAAGTGCGCGCGTGATGCCAACCTGGATCGCGAACAACAGAGGTTGCGCGTTTTCCGTCGCGGCGAGCCATTCGGCGCTCGCGCCGGCGCGCAGCACGTCGACAAGCGAGTCGCTGCCGCCGGCGCACCAGAGCGCGTCGACTTCGTCGAGCGCCGCGCGGAAAACAGCGTCTTCCGCATAGAGTTGCTTGCCCATGCCGGCCCACTGGCAGCCGTTGCCCGCGTAGACGAATGCCACCTTGCCGGCAGATACAGCCTGGCCGCGCGCGACGTACGCCGGCAACGCCTGATCGGTCGAATCGGCAAGCATGAGAAGTGCGGCGCGGCCTGCTTTCGCATCGGGCGGCGCAATGACCGCACGCTGTTCGAGCCACTCGCGGCGTCGCGCGGCGCTAGCCGCGAGCGCCGCCCAATCGGCGCCGCTCTGCAAGCGTGCATGGTAGCGCCCGGCGAGTGCGGCGAGCGACGCTGGCGAGCGCGCCGTGAGCACGAGCGGCGGCAACGCTGCGTCCGAAGCGGGCGCGCCGGCCGTGACTGCCGCTGCGGGCGCGGCCGGGCTCACCGCCTCGGCGAGCACGACGTGGGCATTGGTGCCGCCGAAGCCGAACGAGTTGACGCCGATCATCAACGGGCCGCCTTCGCGGCGTGCGAGCGGCGTGAGGCGATCGACGACGCGCAGGCGGCCGCCTTCGAAATCGATGGCCGGATTGGGCGTTTCGAAATGCAGAGAACGCGGCACCGCGCCGTGCTTCAGGCAGAGAATCGCCTTGAAGAGGCCGGCCATACCCGAAGCGGTTTCGAGGTGCCCGATGTTGGTCTTGACCGAGCCGATCAGGAGCGGATCGTCGGCCGAGCGGCCGAGCGCAACCGCTTCGATCAGCGCGCGCGCCTCGATGGGGTCGCCAACCGCGGTGCCCGTGCCGTGCGCCTCCAGATAGGAAAGCGTGCGCGGGTCGACGCCCGCGCGGCGGTAGACCGAGCGCAGCAGTTCGGCCTGCATGGCCGTGGTCGGCACGCTGATGCCGCCGTGCGAATGGCCGTTGGAGTTCACGCCCGAGCCAGCGATGACCGCGTGAATGGTATCGCCGTCCGCGAGCGCGCGCTCGAGCGCCTTCAGCAGCACGAAAGCGCCGCCCTCGGCGCGCACGTAACCGTCGCCGGCCGCGTCGAATGCGCGGCAGCGGCCGCGCGGAGACAGCATCGACGCCTTCGAGAAGCTCACGAAGCCAAACGGATGGAGCAGCATATTCACGCCGCCCGCGAGCGCCATTTCAGTCTCGCCCGACTGGATTGCCTGCACGGCCTGATGCAGCGCGACAAGCGACGACGAGCACGCGGTGTCGACCGACATGCTCGGACCGCGCAGGTCGAACAGATACGAAACGCGATTGGACGCCACACTGAGCGCGTTGCCGGTGGCCGAGTACGGATCGATCCAGTTCAGGTCGTCCATGCTGCGATTGCCGTAGTCCATGCTCGCGGCGCCGACGTACACACCGCAGTCACGGCCGCGCATCTCGGCCGGACGTACGCCGGCGTCCTCAAAGGCTTCCCACGCGAGTTCGAGCAGGAGGCGCTGCTGCGGGTCCATCTGGCTTGCCTCGCGCGGCGAAACGCCGAAGAACGCGGCATCGAAACCGGCCACGTCATCGAGCACGCCCGCCGAGAACGTGTAGCTCTTACCCGGCTCCTTCCTGGACGGATGTTGATAGAACGCCGTGCCGAAACGATCGTGGGGCACGACGCTCACGGCGTCGCGCTCGTCGCATAGCAGTTGCCAGAAGTCTTCGGGCCCGGCCACTCCGCCAGGAAAGCGGCATGCCATCCCGATAATTGCGATTTTTCTTTCCATCATCATGCCGACATCTGCTGCAACTCGTTTCGCGGATCGGGGGTGACACGATCCGCATGCCTCATCGCGCGCTGTATTGTGGAACCGAGCGTCTCGACGCCAATGTCGCGCTGCGTGCCGATGTCGCTCGCAAAATTGCGCCAGATAAAGTAATCACTGTGAGTCGGCTCCGTTTCGAGCGCATCGAATACGGAAGACAACGCGGGAACGTGGTCGCCATAAAAGCACAGGACAGTCGGCCGATCGCGGTCGCGCAGATAACCGGTCAATCTGCCGATCATTGCGTCTGCGTTTTCCACATGCCGCAGGTAGGCGGTCAGATCGCGCCAGCGCGCGTCTTCTCCCAGCGTGTGCCGCGATGTGGATTCCCCTGCGGCAACCCTCTCCAGATGCAGAGGACCGTGATTTTCCATCGTGATCGCAAACGCAAATACCGGTTTGTCATCACTGTCCTGCAGGAGGGCGATGAGTTTGTCCGCCACCGCAAGGTCTCCAACGTACGGCCCCACACGAGACGCGCTTTTGAAATCTTCAATGTCCAGAAAGCGGTCGAAATACATGTGTGCGAATGCCCGGCGACGGCCAAAAAAGTTCGCGTAGTAGGGATGCACCGCCGCCGTGCGATAACCGCCCCGGCTGAAATAACCCGCTAGCGATGCACACGCCCGGCGCACGAACATATACGGATAAAAGCGCGCGTAACCGAGTTCGGGAGACGTCAATCCCGTAAGCATCGCGAATTCGCTGCGCATCGTATTCGCACCCCAGGCCGGCACTGTCAGTTCGCCTTGCTCGAACGACTCGCGTTTCGCGCGATCGAAATGCGCATAGGGCGCATCGGACACGCATTCGCCGAGGCGGCGTGCGTCGAAATACGATTCGCTCTGAATGACAATGACGTCCGGATGGACGTCCGGACGACCGACCGAAAACGGGCTGGTACGCGCGGCGCGAATGAACGCCCGCCGTTGCGCGCCGCTCAATCCGTTGATCAAATAGGCAGCGAACGCGGAGAAAAAGCCGAATCGGCATTGGTCCGAAAAGGGCTGTAGCGTGAGCGGCAAGCGCCGGGAAAGCGCGATGCACGCTAGTAAACAGATCGACGTAACGACGGCAGCGGTCCATCGCTGCCCCGGTGGTGCCGGACTTTCAGCAACGAACGCCCCCACCGCTGCCGCTATGCCGACGAGGACGACGGTGAGTTTGCCGAAACCGAGAAACGGCAAATACAGGCGCGGATGGGAAAAGACCTGACTGAAAAGGCTCAGATCGCTGAAGACCAACGGTTCGCGCAGTGATGCATATTTGGCGTTGCCGACGACCGCAAGCAAGCCAATCAATACGAGTGCGAGGCCCGCCGAAAATAACGGCCGCCCCGTCAATGCGACGCAACCCGCCGCCACGACAGCAAGCGCCGCCAGATGCAGCATCAGCGCAACTGGCGGTCGACGGAGTGACGATCTTGTTACAGCGATCGCTTCAACGGCGAAGGACGATACGGCCAGGGCGGCCGCGATTGCAAAACCGGGCAGCACTTCACATATTCCGACGAGGGATCTGAAACAGAAAACCGAGGATTGCGTCGGCGACAATTGCCGGCAACAGGCGCAGCAACTTGAGGCCGAGCGTCAAACTGAAGGGAAAAGCGATTTCCGCGCGACGCCGCGCCAGGCGCGTCTTGATGAACAGGGCGGCCTTTTCGGCGCTCCACATGAACGGTTTGCTGCCAGGAAAAACGTCGCTCATCGCTGTTCGCACGAAGCCCGGCATGACGACTGAAATGCCGATTTGGTCGCGCGCGAGAACCGGGCGCACGGAATCGCAGTACGCCACGAGCGCAGCCTTGCTCACACAATAGGCTGGTGAAATTGCCATCCCCCGCAGTCCGGCGAGCGAGCTGACGATCGCGATCTGGCCGCGGCGCCGAGTGCGCATGCGCTCGATCGCAGGCAGCACCGCGTGCAAGGCACCGTAGAGATTGGTATCGACGACCTCGGCTGTGCGATTGGCGCCTTCCCAGTCATCAGATGAGCGAAGCGTGCTGGCAACGCCGGCATTGGCGATCAACAGATCAATTGCGTGGCGTGCGTCGAAATCGAAGATCCACGCCTCTAGCGCTGCGGCGTCACGGACGTCCGTGACGCCGATCACGACTTCCGCGCCGCGAGCGCGGCACTCCGCAGCAACGGCCTCGAGGCGTTCGGCGTTTCTTCCGATTAATCCCAGCGTCATACCGGGCGCACAATAGCTTAAAGCCAACGCACGCCCGAGTCCGGCACTACCGCCAGTGATAACGATTACACGCGGCCCATCCGTACTCACTCGCCCAACCCCGGTTGCAAGGAATATTGTTTTGCCATGGTCTTTAAATATTTACTTCTTTAGTAGCAGGCATACGCGGAATAAGATGCGCAGACTGCCACTGAAAACATCCTTGGGCGGAGCACCTGCTGCTACCGCTAACATCGGTTTGCGCCAATCAGAGCCTGGAAGTCGTGATGTCAGCGCTTGCAGCGCTGCTCCCTCGCGCCGTCACCGATGAACGTGAGGAACAATCAATTCGAAGCAACTCCGCTCCACTAGCACCGAGTGAACAGACACGCCGAAAAAGGCAAAATAGCAAAACTTTAGCGCGCGATCGCAATGATACCGTAAGGGAATTCTTTCGCGCCATTAAGATTGACAATCCTTCCGTAAGAGTCGCACCTTCGCAACAGGCAGGAATTACCAGTTATTACAGCAAGCCCGATCGCCGCCATCGCCCTGAGGCAAAGACGCCTTGCTGCCAGTTATATGCCGAATACATGCCTCTTAAAAAAGCGCGATACGGGTGGATCGCTTACGTGCCTTTTCTACTGCAGGCGGATGGATGCTGTTAGAAGGTTTCCTTTGGATTGCGCCTGATATTTTTTTGGCCAGTCTCGCCTCGCAAACGTTTTACCATTCAAAAATAAGCGGAAAATAGCTCAAATCGAGCCAATTTGTGGCGAGCGATATTTTCCCGATTCAGTGCGCGCAGCCGCTTCTTTTGCTGACATCGCCATCCCACTTGGGAGACGATCTATCTGTGCCAAACAGCATTCGATCGCGAGCGTCGTATCGTTGCGCTAACGCGCGCATACTTCGGATAGAATGGCACCCGCCGCCCCATGAGTCGCCAGCCCGTTTACGCGCCCCAAGCAACGACGTGACTGGAGCAGCCGCTAACGCGTGACATCCACGCCCAGCAACGCCGCGCGCTCCAGTTACGCACGCTTTCGGTGACTCATCCGGTTGGCTGCGGACAACTTGCACTTTCACACGCGAAGAAGTAGCCGGCCTGGACGCCCCGTGATTCGGAAAAGCGGTCGAAGCGGAGGTGCTCGGCGACGGTGTAAGTCATGGATCAAGCGGTGTGTCGGTACATTTGCCGGCCACACACCATCCTAAACACAAACGCTCACTCCACCGTCACCGACTTCGCGAGATTGCGCGGCTTGCCCACATCGTTGCCGCGCGCACCCCTCCTGCATGTTCGACTTGAGCTTCTCGAACAACGCGTCGTTCGGCGTAGATGCGCGGAACTTCTCTGACATCAAGCAAGCCTTCGAGCGCGATCAGGTAGTGCAACACGCCCGAGGTACAATACGTTTTCCTTGCGCGCGAAATCTTCCGGGCACGCTGCCAAGCGCCGCTAGCTGGTTGACGCAGCAGCTTCAGATATGCCGCCTCCTGCGCCTCGCTTATGTGCCCGCGCAGCTCGGCTAATACTTCGCTGCGAGGCCTGCGTTGCACTCATGCCGCACGCGAGAATCAGGATGCTGTCGATACCGTCGAACACCTCGCCAACGTTTTAGCCGACAAGGCTCACAAGGCTCGCTCGAAAATTTCCCTCACCGCTTACGCATGGGCGATAAAGCCTTACAGCACCAACTTCCTCTTCACTTTCACTATTACACGCATAAGGCCGCCGCTAAAATGTCCAGAGCGGTCCTCCGTAGCCATGCATGGTCATGGCGATCAGCATTGCGGACAGCGCCGGCAACAGCACGTCTAGCACCTTGTAGGCGTCCCAGTGCCACGGGAACCATCCGATCGCCCATGTATAAGCATGTGACTCGAAAGCTAGCGCTTCCTCAGCGTCCAGCGTTTCGAACTCGCACTCGAGTTTCTTGCGTGACCAATACCAAACGACTACGGCAAGCGCTCCAATTCGAAAATTGAATAACAGCCCGATCGGCATCTGGACGAGCAATCCCTCAAAGCAATGAGACAGGGACATGCGCCATCTTGCCGCCGCAAACCAGTCAAGTAGAGCAGTCATTGGAAATATTCTCCTTGTACCATCATGCCCATCTTCCATATGGCACAGGACTCATCTTATCCGACTGGTCCAGCCGTCCGCTCTTGCCTTAAGGCGCCGGCTACCGGAATCTAACCCACGCGCCTTACGCGCCCGCGACGGATATTTCCCGGTAAACTCCCGGCTTTCGGGCATCGCCCGTTGAAACTCAATCGGGCTCCCAGCTTTTTGTATCGTGAAATCCAACGACAAGCCGGCGGCTGCGGCTTGCCCCGCCGACCGCACCCGCTCCCTCCACATCGCCCTCGTCTGCAACACCGCATGGGCGATCTACACGTACCGCCGGGGCTTCCTGCGCGCATTGACGCAAAGCGGCGCGCAGGTCACGGTGATCGCCCCGCGTGACCGCACCTTCGAGCCGCTGACCGAGATGGGTTGCCGCTGCGTCGAACTACCGGTCGCCTCAAAAGGCACGAACCCGTTCCACGACCTGCGCACGCTCCTCGCACTGTTCAAGCATTACCGCGCGCTCAAACCCGACGTCGTTTTCCACTACACGATCAAGCCGAACATCTACGGCTCGATCGCCGCCTGGCTTGCATGCACGCCCTCGGTGGCCGTGACGACAGGGCTCGGCTACGTCTTCATTCAGAAAAGCCGCGCGGCCGAAGTCGCCAAGCGCCTCTATCGTTTCGCGTTCCGTTTCCCCCGCGAAGTCTGGTTCCTCAACCAGGACGACGAGGCCGCCTTCAAGGAAGGCAACTTGCTCGCGCATCCCGAGCGCGCCAGGCTCCTGCACGGCGAAGGCGTCGATCTCGACGACTTCCCCTTCACGCCGCTGCCCGCGCGCGCGGAATTTGCCTTCGTGCTGATCGGCCGGCTGCTCTGGGACAAGGGCGTCGGCGAATACGTCGAGGCCGCGCGCCAGCTATGCACGCGCTATCCGCACGCGCGCTTCCGGCTGCTCGGTCCAGTGGGCGTAGACAACCCGAGCGCCATCTCGCGCGACGAAGTGGCCGCTTGGGAACGTGAAGGCATCATCGAATATCTCGGCGAAACCGCCGACGTGCGCCCCTATATCGCCGACGCGGACTGCGTCGTGCTGCCCTCGTACCGCGAGGGCGTGCCGCGCACGCTGATGGAGGCGAGCGCGATGGGCCGCCCGATCGTGGCCACGCGCGTGCCCGGCTGCCGCGAAGTCGTCGCCGACGGCGAAAACGGCCTGCTCTGCGAGGCGCGCAACGCGGGCGCCCTCGCCGCCACGCTCGCGCGCATGCTCGATCTCGACGACGCTGCGCGCGCCGCCATGGCAGCGCGCGGCCGCAAAAAAATCGAAAAAGAATTCGACGAGCGCGTTGTGGTACAACGCTACCGGGAACTGATCCGGGAAATCACCGGGTCGACGTTTTGAACGAATCTGGCTTTCACGGGAATGAACACGGCATGACTGCGACGAATGCAAAGGGTACGATCCTCGTCACTGGCGGCGCGGGCTATATCGGCTCGCACACCTGCGTCGAACTGCTCAATGGCGGCTATGACGTGGTCGCGGTCGACAATCTCGTGAACAGCCGCGCCGAATCGCTCGAGCGGGTCCGGCAGATCACCGGCAAGCCGGTCGCGTTCTACGAAGCCGACGTGCGCGACGCCGCCGCCCTATCGCGCATCTTCGAGGCGCACCGCATCACCGGCGTGATTCATTTCGCGGCGCTCAAGGCCGTGGGCGAGTCGGTGGCCAAACCGATCGAGTATTACCGCAACAACCTCGACGGCCTGCTCGTCGTGCTCGACGTCATGCGCCAGCATGGCGTGAAGCAGTTCGTGTTCAGCTCGTCGGCCACGGTGTACGGCGTGCCCGAGCGCTCGCCGGTCGACGAATCGTTTCCGCTCTCCGCGACCAACCCGTACGGCCAGTCGAAGCTCATCGCCGAGCAGATCCTGCGCGACGTCGCGATCTCGGACCCGTCGTGGCGCATTGCCGTGCTGCGCTATTTCAATCCGGTGGGCGCGCATGAAAGCGGGCTGATCGGCGAGGACCCGGCGGGCATTCCGAACAATCTGATGCCATACGTCGCGCAAGTGGCCGTGGGCAAGCTCGAAACACTGCGCGTGTTCGGCGGCGACTACCCGACGCCGGACGGCACCGGCGTGCGCGACTATATTCACGTGGTCGATCTGGCGCAGGGCCACCTCAAGGCGCTCGACGCGCTCGCCACGCGCGGCGAAGGCTTCGTCGTGAATCTCGGCACGGGCCGCGGTTATAGCGTGCTGGAAGTCGTGAAGGCATTCGAAGCGGCGTCGGGTCGCGCGGTGCCGTATGAGATCGTGGCGCGCCGGCCCGGCGACATCGCCGAATGCTATGCGAATCCGGCCACGGCGGAACAGCTCATTGGCTGGAAAGCCCGGTTCGGCATCGAGCGCATGTGCGTCGATCACTGGCGCTGGCAGGAAAAGAATCCGCGAGGATTCGAGTAAATCACACCCCACAAAGGCGGCCAGTTTGCAACGGCTAGCCGCGCAAGCGGCTGGCGGAAACGAATGGCGAGGCCATGCCATGGGCTCGTGCCAGGCCAAAGCCGCCCCACGCGAATGCGAAACAAGCCAACGCAGCGCAGCGCCATTCCGGCGCTCGTGCCGCGTGCCCGCAAAATGTTTTCAACAGGCTGCTAACACAAGGTTGAATATCGCCGAAAGAGTACGCTATTCTCTGGCTCTACCCCCTAAGCAAACCGAGCCGCGCCCGCCCGAAGTTCTCTCGTGACAGGAGCAACACGCGTAATGGATAAGGCTGAGTTTGACAGTTTTGCAGACGAATATCGTGCACTTCATGCGCGCAATATTGCAGCTTCTGGCGAAAATCCCGAATTTTTTGCAGAGTACAAAATCAGGGACATTGCCGGGCATTTAGAGCGAGTGGGCGCGCATGCGCGCCAATTGCTCGACTTCGGAGCCGGCGTGGGCAATTCGGTCCCCTGGGTGCGCAAGCATATGCCCGATGCGTCGCTGACTTGCGTCGACGTTTCGGAGAAGTCGCTGCAGGTGGCCTCGGATCGCTTTCCGGGCCTCGCGAACTACGTCCCGTTTGACGGCGAGCGCCTGCCATTCACGGACGATAGCTTCGACCTGGCGTTCGCAATGTGCGTGTTCCACCATATTCCGTTCTCCGAGCACGTGCGTCTGCTGCAGGAGCTGGCGCGTACGCTGCGCCACGATGGCGCGCTCGTGATCTACGAACACAACCCGCTTAATCCGCTCACCGTGAAAGCGGTCAACGACTGCGAATTCGACGTCAACGCAAAGCTGATTACCGCGCGGCAGCTCAGGCAAACGTGTCTCGACGCAGGCTTCAGGCGGGTCGAGATCCGCTATCGCATCTTTTTCCCGCATGCGCTCGCCGCGCTGCGCAGATTCGAGAAGTACCTCATTGGCGTGCCGTTCGGCGCCCAGTACGCAATTTACGCTTACCGTCAGTAAGACGCTGCGCATGCCTGCCGCGACGCGTCGCGCGCATCACCTTTTCGAACACGAGCCGATGATGCGCATGCCGCCAGTCGGATTCCAGGATCTCGCGAGCGTGACAACTCATCGGCAACTGGTCAAATATCTGTTCGTGGGCGGCATCAATACCGTGATCGCCACGTCGATCATTTTCGCCGCCCAGGCGCTGAGCGCGCCCCCCGTCATCGCCAACGTGATTGGCTACGGCGCGGGCATTCTCATCAGTTTTCTCCTCAACAGCACGTTCACGTTCCGTTCGCCGGCGAGCGGCGCGGCAATGCTGCGCTTTCTCGTCGTCGCCGGGGTTTGCTGGCTGCTCAATCTGGGGACGATGCTGGCGGCGCTGCAGCTGACCGGGCACGCCTACGCGGCCCAGCTTTGCGGCGTGGCGGTGTACACGCTGGCCGGATTTGCAGGCAATAAATTGTGGGCTTTCCGAAGAGTCGAGACCAATGAGACCTGAACTGACGATTGTCGTGCCGTGCTACAACGAGCGGGAAGCGCTCCCGCATACCATCGAAGTGCTCACACAAAAGCTCGCGCAGCTCGTTGGCGAGGACAAGATCGGCGATGCCAGCAAGATTCTTTTCGTCGATGACGGCAGCAAAGACGAGACGTGGCGCATCATCGCCGAGTATGCCGCGACGCACCCCGCCGTTTCCGGCGTCAAACTTTCGCGTAATTGCGGGCACCAGAATGCGCTGCTCGCGGGGCTTCAGCATGTCAAATCGGATATCTGCATCAGCATCGACGCAGACCTCCAGGACGACGTCAACGCGATCGACGAGATGGTCGATCTCTACCACCAGGGTTTCCAGATCGTCTATGGCGTGCGCGCGGAGCGAAATTCCGACACGTTCTTCAAGCGCACGACGGCGCATCTGTTCTACCGGTCGATGTCATGGCTCGGCGTCGAGTCGGTCGAACACCACGCCGACTTCCGCTTGATGAGCCGCGACGCCCTGGCGGCACTGCTTTCGTTCAGCGAGGTCAACGCCTATATCCGTGGTCTCGTGCCGCTCGTCGGCTACAAGACAGCGTGCGTGCAATACCGACGCGTGGAACGCGTCGCCGGCGAGTCCAAATACACGCTGAGCAAGATGCTGTCGCTCGCGGTGCGAGGCATCACCTCGTTTTCTGTCGTTCCGCTGCGCGTGATCTCGGTGACGGGGTTGCTCATTTCGCTGCTCGCCGCGCTGCTGGCCGTGTGGGTCATCTTCGCCAAGCTGCTCGGCAACACTTCGCCGGGGTGGGCGTCGACCACCTTGAGCATCGTGTTCATCGGCGGTGTGCAGCTCCTTGCGCTGGGCGTGGTCGGCGAATATGTCGGCTGCATCTATCTGGAAGTGAAGCGGCGCCCGCGCTACTTCGTCGAACAGACCACGCTCAACTAGACCGGCATGGGCGGCCTCATCGAATTCGCGAATCCGGACGTGGCAAACCGTCAACACGATCCCGTCAAGATGCCGCGCCATGCGGTATTCCTGCTCGCTGCGATCTCGCTCGCGGTGGCGACGCCAACGTCGGTGTTCGTCGCCGATAACGTCGCGAGCCGGCCGCACGCGTTCGCGCCGGTGCTCGCCGTCACGTGGGTGCTGGTCTGCGGCGGCCTCGCGCTCGTTCTTGGCGCGCTGCGCCATCTGGGCGCAATCGAAAAAGCGGTGGTGGTGTTTTGCGCGGCAGGCGGCCTCGCGCTGGTGAGCTGGATCGGCGTCGCCACGCCGGGGGCCAATCGCGTCGATGTGCACTACAGCGACGGGTCCGCGGACCTCAATCTGCCGCCGTTCGCCCAGCGAATCTGGGAGCGGCGTGAAAACACGTGGTCCATGCATCCGGCCTACGACAACGCGCGCGTACCCAACGTCCTGCACGCGATGTTCGACACCAATCCGCACGCGATCGAGCTCTGGATCGCCAAACCGCGCGAGGCGATCTACTATCCGAACGGCGACCTCACGCCAAGCGACGGCATCGGGCTCGAAGTCTCGATCACTGGCCCGGCAGGCGAACAGGCGCCGGTCAAGACGATCTACGTGCCGGAGCGGGCATTCATCGATTCGCGCTGGATCGTAAAACGCATCACGGGCCCCGTGAACATTCACGAGCTGACCATCCGCATCACGCCAGGACCGCCGGGGAGCACCCCGGCCTACGATGCAACGCTGATCGCGTTACGCAACACCACCCTGCATGCACGGCTGCACGAATTGGGCGAGGCGCTGCTCGGCGGCATCGGCGGTCTCGTGATCGGCTTCGCCCTGCTGGCGGCTTCGCCGCGTCGAAGCTACGGGTCGGCACACGCGCGCAGCCGGTTCCCCTGGCGCACCTTCGGCGCGATGGCCGTCGTGGCCGGGGTGATCCTCGGATACGTGCTGTGGTTTCTCGCGCACACGCACCTCATTTACTTCTGGGACAGCCGCAATTATTGGCAGAAAACGGAACAGCTTTACGAGCTCATGAGCGCGCAGAGCTGGGCGCAACTTTTTTCTGCCCTCGGTGCCAACTATTCCGCCGACTACTCCGATCTGCCGGCCTTCCCGCTCGCCCTTCTCTCGCTTGCGCGCGGCTACCCGGGCCATGCGCAATACCTGCTGCTCGTGACGGCACTCTACGCCGTGCCGAGCTTTCTCGTCTGCGCGTGGCTGGGCAAGCTGCTGGTCGGCGCAACCCGGACCGAGCGCGCGGCGCACGGCTGGCCTCTCGCCGCGCTGGTGCTTTTTGCCGCCTCGCCCGTCTATTTCGGGACGGTGCTGCACATGCTGCCCGACATCGCCGGCGTCATTTTCTGCGCGCTCGCCGCAGTGGTCGCCAGTACGCTGCTCGGCACGCTGCGCGAACCGCTGCCCGATCTGCGCAGCGCACGCTTCTCGCGCGAAGTCGTCATCCCGGCGCTCGCACTCGGCACGCTGATCGCGTCGATGTTCCTGTTCCGGCGGTGGTACGTATTCTTCTCCGCAGGCCTGATCGGCATGTGCGGACTATCCATCGCCTGGCAGCTCGTGCGTGGGCCGCGTGTCGGCGTGCTCCTTCGCACCGTGCTGATCGTCTGGTTAATGGCGATGGCGGGACTCGCGCTGCTCGGCTGGGTCGCCTTCGACTGGCTCGCCGATCCGGCAACCCACGACTACGCGAATCTCTATGCGTCTTATGCGAAGCCGCTCGCACAAAGTTTCGCCGATCTTCTGAGCAGCTTCGGCTGGCTCTATCTGATTCTGATCGCCGGCCTGCTGGTCGCGCTGCCCCGCGTGTTCACCAACCACCGCCTCGCCTTCGTGCTGGGCACGACCTCGGTTATCGCGAGCGTGCTCTTCGTCAAGGTCCAGAGCCCCGGTCCGCAGCACTACTACCTGCTGATGCCGCTGTTCGGCGCCGTGCTGTGCGGCGGCGCAATCGCGCTCGCCCGCGCGCGCGGTCTTTGGGTTGCCGCGCTCGTCACCATCGCGTGCGTGGCGCTGAACGCCACCGCAACGCGCACGGTGCTGCCTCGCGCGCTCGCGCGCGCGGTGCCGAACTATTCGGCATGGGCGCCTGCAAGCCAGTATGGTCTGGTGGGACTCGAGCAGGCCGCTGAATGGGCGCAGTCCCCCGCCATTCGCGACAAACGCCTATGTCTCGTCGCATCGAGCGGCATGCTCAACCAGTCGATCTTCACCAACGTCTGGCAAATCGACAAACGAATCCACAAGGGCGCGCTGGAGCAGCAACTGGCCTGGCTCGGCGACGTCGACAGCCGCGACGGAGCGCCCTGGCGGTCCTTCAGGGACTGCGAGATCGCGCTCGTCGGGATGCCGTTCCAGACGCATATCGCGCCCGACCAGCAATACACGCAGCAGATCATTCGCGACGATCTGCTGAGCGGCACCGGGGTCGGCGCCAACTTCGAGGCGACCCCGCAGCGCTTCGAACTGGACCAGAAGAACTGGATCGCCGTCTATCGCCGCAAGCAACCGCTCACCGACGCCCAGTACGACGACCTCGTTCAGCGCTTCAAGACCCGCACGGGCATCCAGCACTGAAATACCTGTGCCAGGAATGCCGGCGACGCGCCCGATGCGCGGACGCGGACGCGCGGATCAGCGGCGGCGCACACGATGCAACGCGTGCCGCAGTCTTGCGGCGACGCGGCGCGCGTGCGGCTGGGCGAGGAAGTGCTGGCGAAGGAAAGCGCCGATGGGCTCCGCACTCACGGCCGGGATGCGGCGCTTCGTCAAGCGGCAGTAGAGCACGGCGAGACGCCAGGCGACGTAGAGTCGCGTCGCTTCGCGAAGCGTGAGCGGCTGCGTGGCGCCATAGGCATCGACGAAACGATAGCCGCGGCGTTCGCGTTCGACGAGCTGCGCCGACACCTCGGCAATGCCCGCGCCGAAGCTTGCGCGCACGCGCGCAAGCGTGCCTTGCGCCGCCGGCTCCCGCTCGTCCTCGACGACAATGGCGCGATCGTGCGGCAAATGAAACACAATGCCGTGATCGAGCGACGCGGGTATCACCGGCACGTGGCGTGCGTCCGTGCGCACGTTCCAGATCATCTGCAGCAAGACCGCGGCGCGCCCCGTCAGTGCGAGCGTGCCGTACTTCCAGAACGACGACCTCAAACTCTGCGCAAGACGTTTCGTGCGCAGCACCGAAAGTCGCTCGAGATTGCCCATGCGGTACATCTCCGCCGCGCCGAGATCCGAGACGTTGTTCAGGCGCAGCAGGTAGCCGGCTTCCGTTGCGGTCGGAAAACGGATCATGCGGCCCGTCATCTGCTTGCCGTAGGGCAGCGTCTGCGCGGCGTGCAACGAAAGCATCGAGATGGCCGTGGTGTAGTGGCGCACGTATTCGCGCACACTCGACTGGAACAGCGCGATCAAGCCGTCGTCGAGCATTTCCGCCTGCCGGCTCGGCACGTCGTCCGATTTGAGTACCGGCTCGATCGTCTCGCTTGCGCGCTGATAGCCGACCACCGTGCCATGCGGCGAGCGCGTGATCGCCTCGAAGCTTTGCGGGAATTGCAGCGCGGCGATGCCATTCCACTCGAGATGCGCCTGGTCGCAGATCACCCAGTCCATCCAGTTGCCTGGCGTCTTTCGATGATGTCCCGACAGGTTCATCCCGAGATAGAAACCGAACATCTGCGGACAGTCGGCCCGGTAGCGCACGCCGCGGAACAGGCTGTCCTGGATCTGCCCGGCCCAGCCCACGTCGACGATCGCCACGCGCTGGTGATCGAAGAACCCTTCCTGCGCCAGATAGTCGTTGAGCAACTCCTGCGAGCCCATATGCCGGCCCGAAGCGATCTCGCTGATTTCGGGATCGTCGAGCAGCGCGAGGAACGGTCCCCACGACATGAAATAGTCGGGCAGGATGGCTTCCACGTCCGCAATGCCATGGCGTGCGCCGATCTCGCCGAGCCTCTTGCGCTCTATCTGGAGCGCCGAAAAGAGATTCAGCAGATTGCGCGGCCCATTCGAAAGCGCCAGCGAAATCTCGCGCAGGCCAAAATGGCGACTGCCGAGAAAGAGCGCCGTCAAACGCGAGACGCCGAGATAGGTCGTCTGCGGCAAGGGCCGGCCGCCGTAACGGCGGCGCGCGATTTCGTCGAAGATCTGCTTGAGGAAGTAACCCTCGCGCGCGAGAAAATAGACATGCTCGACGTTGCGTTCAAGGCAGCTTTCCACCACGCGGTGCATGAACGACGCGTAGATCGGCCCCAGCACGCGCACGCCGTACGCTTCGGGCCCCGTTGTCCACGTACCCGGCAGCGCCTGCGCAAACGACGCGCAAAGCGAGCCCGCCGCCGCGCTCTCCGGCTGGGCGAGCCAGCGCAGGAACCGGTAATGGAGCGACTCGTAGCGTTCGATGCAGCCGGCGTCGCGGATCACGACGGCATTGAGCCCGGCCTCGGCGGCACGCTCTCCGTCCGACCGGACGTTGTCGCCGCAATGCAGGACATCGCCGGCGGCAACGCCCTCGGCCTCGAGCACGGCGCCGAACAGCCGCCCGGTACGCTTGAGCAAAGCATGGTCGCTCGATACGTAGCCGTGGTCGAAGTACTGCGCAATGCCTGCCTGTTCGAGGATCGCCGACACGCACTCGTTGCCGATGTACATGTCCGAGACATAGATCATGCGTACGCCGTAGCCGCGCGCTTTTTCGAGCAGCGGGCGCAGATAGGCGTTCGCTTCGCACACCGACGTTTCCCGCTCGCGCATATGCTCGCGCACGCGTTCGGCAAGCGCGGCATCTTCGTGGCCGGCGGCTTCGCGCACCCACTCGCCGTAGAGGGCGCTGGTGGATGCCTCGTCGTCAAAACCGGCGGCGGCGTTGCGATGCGCGAGCGTCGCGTACGCGGCGTGATACGCGCCTAGCGAGCCGCCGTGACGCACCGCGATGTTGCGCGCGCGCAGCTCGCGATCGAGGAAGGCTGCGACCGCGTGGAGCACCGCGTCCGGGCTGCAGCGGCGAAAAATGACCGTGTCGAAGACATCGAATGACAGCAGCTTGATCTTGCCGTCCGTGAGTGCGGATTCGATGTACGCGCTCGCCGTGACGAACGAATCAAATGTGCGAACGCTCATGGCGCAGATACCAGTCTTCAATCAGTGAGTTATAGAGATTCAGGTGGCGCTCCAGCAGCGCCTCGTGCGAGTAATGCTCGACGGCGTGACGGCGGCCGTTCTCCGACCAGCGTGCCGCGCGCGCGGGCTCGACGCCGCGGCGCAGCGCCGCCGCAAGCGCCGGCTCGTCCTTCTGCGCCACGAGAAACCCGGTTTCGTCCTGCACCACCATTTCGGGGATGCCTCCGGTCGCGAAGCCCACGAGCGGCGTGCCCGCGCTCATTGCCTCGATGATCGACAGCGGCTGGTTGTCTGCAAGCGAACAGAAGAGGAGCACGTCGGCGGCGCTGTAGTAGCGCGCGAGATCCGCAGGGTCGCTCACATAGCCGGGCGCGAGGTACTCGAAGCCCGCAAGCTGCTCGTGGAACGCAGGATCAGCCGCGCCGAGCACGACCACGAAGGGCTTGAGATCGGCGATCGTGCGCAGCGCGCCAAGCGAATAGCGCACGCCCTTGCGCTCGTCGCCGACATGCCCCGCCGACAGCAGCACCACGGGTCCATGCGCGGCGATGCCGAGTTCGCGGCGAATCGTCTGCTTGTCGTGGTTGCGGTACAGCGCCGTATCGATGCCGTTGGGCAACACGAGCGGCGGGCGCTCGAACATGCCGCTTTTCATCGCCATGTCGGCCATCCACTGCGAAGGCGTGATGCAGTGCAGGTTCGGCTCCCGATGGACGCGCCGCTTGATCTTCCAGCCCATGCGGGTGGTGTCGATCATCGAATCGATCGGCCAGGTACCCGACTGGGGACATGAACCGCATCCCGACATGAAACGCTCGCAGCCCATCGGGTAAAGGCAGCCGCCCGTGAACGGCGAGCAGTCGTGTATCGTCCACACGACCGGCATGCGCCTCGATAGATGCGCAAGCGTGTACGGCGAAATCGCCGAGGACAGGTCGTGGAAATGCGCGATGTCGAACTCGGGCACGCGGCCCTTGCGCGAGACAATGGGAAGCTCCAGCGGCAAGTACTCCGGAAAACCGAGCCGCTTGAGCACGTAGTGCGCCGAGCGGATCCTGCGCTCGAAACGTCCGTAAAGCGGCTGGCGCACGACGAAGTCGACGGGTTTGCCGCTCCAGCTCACCCAATGCTGTGCGCCATAACCCTCACCCCGCAACAACAGCGTGAGCTCTTCCGCTACTCGGCTCGCGCCGCCGCCGAATGAATCGGCCTTGCTGATCTGACAGATTTTCATAGGACTCTTTAGCCGTGATTCTTCGCAAACGGCTCACGGCCGCTTGTCGCCCTTGAACCGTGTCATCAACCAGCGCCACTGGCCGCCCAAGGTGCCCAGTTCGGCCAGGCGGTGTTTCATGCCGTCGAGTTCGAGCGCGAGCCGGTTCATTTCGGCGAGGCGCGTTTCGGCGATGCTGTAAAGGTCGTCGCGCTCGGTCTGCAGGCGCCGAAGATCGGCCAGCCTCGACTCGGCCGTGTCGTAGAGCGCGCGCAGTTCGGCGAGCCGCGATTCGGCCGTGTCGTAAAGCTCGCGGTTGATGCCGCCTAGACGCTCGATTTCGGCGAGCCGCGCTTCCGCCGTGTCGTAGAGATCCGCCCGCTCGCCTGCGACGCGGCGAAGGTCCGCGAGATACGCCTCGGCGTTCGTGTATAGCTCGCCGCGCTCACGCGTCAACGCGTCGCGATAGCCGCCGTCAACGAGGAACGTGCCGAACTGGCCGCGCCACGCAAGTCCCGACTCGAGCAAAGAGAGCGCGACTGCGCTGTGGTAGCCCGTGTCGACAATCGATACGAGGTCGAAGTAGTTGCACGCGAGCGGTTGTTCGGGCCGGCCAGCGAGCGACTCGAACGGCGCGCCGAGCACCTTGCGCATTTCATCGACGGCCTTCGCGAAATGGCGCTTCGCGCCCTCCACGTCGCCGGCGTCGAGCGACATGACGGCGAGGCGGCGCGCCGCGGCGATCGTTTTCGAACCGAGCATCGGGTGGAAGCGCTCGAAGCCGGTTTCCAGTACCCGCGCATAAGCCTGCGCCGCCTCTTCGCGGCGCCCCGCCGCGAGCGCGATCTCGCCCTTGAGATAGCTGAGCGAGACCTGCCAGCGTATGACGTGGGGATTGTCCGAAGCCTGCGCGACATAAGCGTCGATGCGCGCGATCAGGTCTTCGGCATGGGTGCCGTCCGTCGCGCCGTCGAGCAGCCGGTAACCGGTCACGCACAGCGCCGCGCCGCAATCGGCCGATGCCGGACGCGCGTTCGCGAGAACGTCGCGGCACACCCCGAGCAGCGCCTCCGACTGGCGCAGCCGGAAGGCGCTTTCCACGATGCCGTGCACGAGCCACGCGTTGTCGTAATACCTGGCGAATTCGAGCAGGTTCGCGGGGGGCTCGCTGTACGGATAAATCGCTTCTTCGTAACGCGGCAGCGCGGCGCCCGTGAGCGGCTTCATGGCGACCACGATGGCCCACTCGCTGTCCTCGCTTGTTGCGGCGGCCGTGTCATGCGGCGCGAACGAACGCGGCGCGTGATACAGCTTGAAGCCGCCACCGGCGGTCTGGTCGAACGCTTCGTCGACGACGAAGGCGCCGCGCAGTTCCGTGATGAGCGACTGCCACGTATAGACGTGGAAATGATAGGGATTGGGGTCCTTGCCGGTCTCGTCGCTCCAGTCGTTCGGTACGCTGATCACGAGCCGGCCGCCCGGCTTGAGGATACGATGCGCCTCGGCAAGGAAGAGATGCGGATTGGGCAGGTGTTCGAGCGTCTCGAAGCTGCAGACCACATCCACGGAATCGGTCGCGATGCCCGCGATGTTCCCGGCATCGGCGCGCGCGAAATGCACGACCTCGTCGCCGTACATCGACTGTGCGTAGCGCAGCCCTTCCTCGTTGACGTCGAGCCCGAGCACTTCACGGGCAAACGTCTGCGTCCCGAGCAGATGCGAGCCGTAGCCCATGCCGCACGCGATATCGACTACGCGCGCGTTGGGCGGAACGTACTGTGCCGCGAAGTGATAGCGGAACACATGGCCGTCCGAGCGTCGTCCGCTCTCGCGCAGCATGTCCATGTGCAGATCGCGGTCGGCAAGCAGCGCCTCGAAAGGGAATTGCTCGAGCAGCGCGTCGCCGATGACTTCGAGGGGAATCGCGAGGCGAGCGGCCTCGGTGTCGATGCCCGCATACGGCACGACCTTGTAGTACGCCGAATGCTTGCGAAAGCCCGCGTTGTAGCATGCGGTTTCCCACCAGTCGCGCCCTTCGACGCAGGCATAGTCCAGGTCGTGCCGACGGATCGTATCGACGAGCAGGAACACCGAACGGCGCGCGATACGGCGGATCGCGCCGAGCAACGCGGCGACGCGCTCCGCCGGCACGAATTCGAGCAGTCCGGCCACAGCCACGTGAGCGTATGTCTTCCCCGCTGCCGCCAGCGCCTCGATCTCGCGCACGACAGCCCCTTCGCCGGCCTGCGGATCGAACACGAGCGCGCCTGCGTCGGCCCCCTTCTGGCGCAACCGTGCCGCCATGATCTGCGCCATATTGCCGATGCACAGCAGCGAGCCGAGTCCCTGATGCTCGCGCACGCTGGCGAGGAACGACGAGACCTCGCGGGAGTTAGTCAAACCGGGCAAAGTATCTTTTGGATTCATTTCAAATCAATGCGCGTACATTGCGCGCAAATGCCATGCGTGTGGGACGTTGCGCCTCGCGCGGGCATCGGCGGCCAGGCGGCCGTCATCCGGTGGCAAGTTCGCGGCTACGCGGGGAACACGCTGCCGCACGGCCCAAAAGCGCTCAATTGTATCCGTTTTCTACCGCCGTTCCGCCACGCCAGCCGGGCGCAAAAGGAGGAAACGGCGACCGGAGACGATCGCCTTGCGAGCGCGCCTCGGGCTGCGGTGAATTCTGAACAATTTCGAAAGACGCACGGCGCTGGGCCAGCGACGACACACCGGGCACCCGGCGCGAAAACGGACATACTAAATGCGGGAGCGCGCGCACGACGTAACAGAGCGCGCGCTTCGGTAACCCTTTGTTACCGCGAACACCGCAAGGCGCGGCCTGGGCCATAATCGCCGGTTCGGCGCGAACATGGCCGGAGCGTCTTGCGCCTTGGCCCGCACCGTCGGCTGCCCGGACCAAGACGTATAATAGCGCACCGCGCTGCCACCCGAGCCAGTCCCCGGAATCCCCGCAGCCGCCGATTGCAGGCCGGCGGCTGTTCCGGCGAAGCGCACCGCGGCCGATCCATACCGTTCCTTCCGAACGCCTGCCTGTTCACGCTTTATGACGTTACCCCTGATCAAACACCGGCAACTCATTCTCCAGATGACGCGCCGCGAAGTCGTAGGACGCTACAAGGGTTCTTTCCTCGGTCTCGCGTGGTCGCTCTTCAACCCGATCCTGATGCTGACGGTCTACACGTTCGTGTTCTCGGTCGTGTTCAAGTCGCGCTGGGCCGGCACACCGGAAAACGATCATGCGAGCTTCGCCGTGATCCTTTTCACGGGCCTGATCATCTTCAATCTGTTTTCCGAGTGCATCGGACGAGCGCCTGCGCTCATCACGGGCAACGTGAACTACGTGAAGAAGGTCGTTTTTCCGATCGAGATCCTGCCCGCCGTCTCGGTGCTCGCAGCCATGTTCCATATGGGCGTGAGCCTCGTTGTGCTGATCGCCGCCATGATCGCGCTCGGCACGCCGTTTCACGCGACGATGGTCGCGTTCCCGCTCCTGCTCGTGCCGCTCGTGCTCGGCGTGCTCGGAGCGAGCTGGATTCTCGCTTCGCTCGGCGTGTTCGTCCGCGACGTATCGCAGACCATCGGCATCCTGATTTCGGTGCTGATGTTCCTGTCGCCGATCTTCTATCCGGTGGCGTCGCTGCCGCAGCGTCTGCAGCCGCTCGTGCTCGCCAATCCGCTTGCGTTCATCATCGAGCAGGCTCGTCAGGTCCTGCTCTTCGGCGCATGGCCGAACTGGACCGGGCTTGCCGCGCATTGCGCGCTCGCGGCGCTGTGTGCGCTGGTCGGTTTCTGGTGGTTCCAAAAAACGCGCAAGGGTTTCGCCGATGTCCTCTGATAACGTCGCCATCAAGATCGAAAACGTCAGCAAGTGCTATCACATCTACGGGAACCCGCGCGACCGCCTCAAGCAGTTCGTCTACCCTCGCCTGCAGCGCGCGATGGGGCGCGAGCCGCGCCGCTACTACGAGGAGTTCTGGGCGCTCCGGGACGTCTCGTTCGAAGTGAAGAAGGGCGAGGCCGCCGGCATCATCGGCCGTAACGGATCGGGCAAGAGCACGCTCTTGCAGATCATCACCGGCACGCTCACGCCCACCAGCGGCTCGGTGACGACGCACGGCCGCATCGCGGCGCTGCTCGAACTCGGCTCGGGTTTCAACCCGGAATTCACGGGCCGCGAAAACATCTTTCTGAACGGCGCGGTGCTGGGGCTGAGCACCGCGCAGATCGAAGCGAATTTCGACAAGATCGCGAGCTTTGCGGACATCGGCTTGCATCTGGACCAACCCGTCAAAACGTATTCGAGCGGCATGATGGTGCGCCTCGCATTCGCGGTGCAGGTCCAGCTCGAGCCGGACATCCTGATCGTCGACGAGGCGCTCGCCGTCGGCGACGCACTATTCCAGAAACGCTGCTTCCAGCGCATCGAGCGTCTCGTGAGCGAAGGCGTCACCCTGCTCTTCGTCTCGCACGACCAGGAATCGGTGCGTACGTTGACCAATAGCGCGTTGCTGCTAAAAAACGGCGTCACGATGGCGCGCGGCGTGTCGTCCGACGTGCTGCTCGAATACCGCCGCCAGCTCCATGACGAGGAAAGCGCCTATTTCCGCGCGGTCACCGAGGACCTCGCCGACCGCGCGCGCGCGAACGCGATCGTCGGCGCGCAGCAGGCGCGCAGCGAACCGGACGCGGCGCCGGTCAGCACGACGACCTCGCGCAGCGAAACGATGTCGTTCGGCACGGGCGCGGCGCTCGTCGAGCGCGTCGAGACCTTCGACCGGCACGGCGCGCCGTCCAGCGTGTTCCACCCCGGCGAGCCGATCACGATCCGTGTGCACTGCGTCACGCGCAGCGCGACGGACCGCCTGAACGTCGCCGTGCGCATCCGCAACAAGGAAGGCGTGAAGATGTACTCGTGGGGCACGCTCAATCAGGACATGGCGATCGGCGCGGGACTGCGCGAAGGGCCGCGCTTCTGGGAACGCACATTCGGGGCCGACGAGGCGTTTTACGTCGATTTCGAGTTCAATGCGGATCTTGGGACCAATCTCTACGAAATCCAGGCATCGGTTTCGTGGGAAGAGACGCCCGACTACGCGGCGCAGCGTCTGTTGCACTGGCGTGACGAGGCGGCGTTCTTCCACGTCATGATGGAGCGGGAGAAGTACTTCTTCGGCGGCGTCGCAGACCTGCGCATGCAGGCGCGCTGGCCACTCGAAGCGCCGGTCTGAGCACGCGGCGCGGGGGCGCGGCCGGCAGGTGTCGGCGTGCGCGTCCGTGAGCTCGGGGTCCAGGGACGCGACGACAATTCATCGGCTGAAAGAAGCGTGCCGCGCCGGCATCGGCCGCCCGCCCCCCATCCCCCGGTTCAATTGTTCGAAACGCGGCGCACCTCTTCGAGCTGCGCCGCGCCGCGCGACTGGTACTCCGGTACCCAGCGGCGCAAGTCACGGCGCACCTCTGCGTCGGACATCACGCGCCATTGCATGAGCCACGGCAACAGCTCGTCGAGGAAGTGCTGCGGCACGCCGCGCGCCTTCGCGGTGCGCAGCTTGGGGTGAGGCGTGCGGGTCGTGGTTTCGTCGCAGGCGAGCAGTTCCTCGTAGAGCTTCTCGCCGGGACGCAGGCCGCTGAACTCGATGCGTATGTGGTCGTCATTGAAGCCGTAAATGCGGATCAGGTCGCGCGCGAGATCGACGATCTTGACCGGCTCGCCCATGTCGAGAATGAAGATCTCGCCGCCGCGGCCCATGCTCGACGCCTGCAAGACCAGTTGCGAGGCCTCCGAGATCGTCATGAAGAAACGCGTGATCTCGGGGTGAGTCACCGTGACCGGGCCGCCCTTGGCGATCTGCTTCTGGAACTTCGGAATCACGCTGCCCGCGCTGCCGAGCACATTGCCGAAGCGTACCGTCTCGAACTGGGTACGCGTGCTCGTCTGCTGGAGCGACTGGCACACCATTTCGGCGAGGCGCTTGCTCGCGCCCATGACGTTGCTCGGGTTGACGGCCTTGTCGGTCGAGATGAGAACGAAATGCGTGGCGCGATGCTGGATCGCCGCCCGCGCGACACGATAAGTGCCGAGAACGTTGTTGCGCACGGCTTGCCACGCGTTGAGCTCCTCCATCAACGGCACATGCTTGTAGGCGGCCGCATGGAACACGATGCTCGGCGTGTAGCGGGACATGACCTGATCGAGCAGCAGCGAATCCTTGGCGTCGCCGACCACGGGCACGAGCGAAAGCTCGGGCGCGCGCTCCGACAGTTCCTCGACGAGCTGGTACATCGCATATTCGGACAAGTCGAGCGCGACGAGTTGCGCGGGCTGAAAACGGAGGATCTGCCGGCACATTTCCGAGCCGATCGATCCGCCCGCCCCCGTCACCATCACCACCTTGCCGTTGAGCAAGGCTTCGACATGCGACGTGTCGATGTGCACGGCCTCGCGCCCGAGCAGGTCTTCGAGGTCGATCTGGCGCACGTGAGAGAGGTAGGCCTGTCCCGGACTCATCGACGTGAGCGCGGGCAGGACCATCGCCTTGATGCCCGCGCGCAGGCAGAGCGTGGCGACGCGCCGTTGCACCTCGACGGAAGCCGACGGGATCGCGATGATGGCGAATTCGGCCTTGAGCTTGCCGGCCAGCTGCGCGATATCGGCGATGGGTCCATAGACCTTGTAGCCATAAATTTCCCGCCCCTGCTTGGCGGGGTCGTCGTCGAGCAGGCCCGCGAGGCGCCATTCGCTCGAGCGCGAGAGTTCGCGCGCGAGGCTCGCCCCCGCCGTGCCCGCGCCGATGACGATGACCGGCTTGCCCTGCCCGATCAGGCCGCCGTAGAGATAAAACTCCTTGAGTGCGCGATAGAGCGCGCGCGCGCCGCCCATGCCGAGAAACAGCAGCAGAGGCGAAATGACCAGCACCGAGCGCGGAATGATGGGCGACGGCTGAAGCATGACGGCGCCGATCATGACCATCAGCCCGCTCGAGGCGACGGCCTTCGAGATGCGCATCAGGTCCGGCAGGCTCGCGAACACCCACATGCCGCGATAGAGGCCGAACAGATGGAACATGAGCCCGTAGATCGGCAACACCCAGATGAGCGCGTGCATGGCGCCCACCCAGAACTCCGCCGGCACGGCGCCATTGAAGCGGATCACGTAGGCGACGAGCCACGTCGCGAATACCGCGAACAGGTCGAAGCCGAATGCGCTGAGTGACAGCCAGGATGCTTTTTGAGGAAACATGGAAAAAATTACATCTCCATCTGGTCAGCCAGCGATCGAGCGCCGCCAGCGCCGGTCGATCGCCAGCGCTAGCGCCGCCAGCACGACAGCCCATATGCCGAGCAACAGACACTGGGACAGCAATGGCAGAGAGAGCAGAAAGAAAGCAAGCATCGTACCAATCAACATAACGCCATACCAAAGTATGGCCGTCGTTCGATGCCCTGCTCCGCTACGGATCATGCGTTGATAATAGTGCTCCCGATGAGCCTCCCAAAATTTCTTGCCCTGCAGGAGGCGGCGCGCCAGCGTGACGCTGGCGTCGGCAATGAACGGAGCGAACACCAGCGGCGCGAACGCGATCGGCCAGACATCGTGGCGCCATCCCCAGTAGCCAAATGCGCCGGCCAGAAATCCAAGGGGAATCGATCCCGCGTCGCCCAGGAAGATGCGCGCCGGCGAGAAGTTGAACACGAGAAAACCGAGCGCGGCGCCGGCCACCGCTGCGGCCGCCATGCCGAACTGCGGCTCGGGATGCGGGCCGAACAGCGCCGCCGCGGCGTAGCCGCCGAACCCGAATACGGCCATGCCGCCGGCCAGCCCGTCGGCGCCGTCCATGAAGTTGTACAGGTTGACGAGCCACGCCATGGCGACCGCCAGCACGGGAAACCACAGCCATGCAAGCGCGCCGCGCTCGATCAGCAAAAAGCCGATGATGGCGGCGAGGTGCGCCGCGAAACGCGTCCGCGCGGAGAGCCCGCGGCGGTCATCGATCTGCGACACCAGCGCCAAAAACAGCGCGCCCGCCGCTGCCGGCCATAGCGCCGGCGCTGCGACCAGCATCAGAACGACAGCGACCGGCACGATGGCGAGCCCGCCCACGCGCGGCGTCGGCAGCACGTGCAGCGAGCGCTCGTTGGGGATGTCGGTGGCGAGCCGCCACGCGAGCCCCGATTTGAGCATCATGAACACGATGCCCGCGCAGAGCGCGGCACTCGCGCAGAAATATGCCGCCGCAAGAATAATGTCAGTCATTGCGCCTGGCCCCCATCCCACGCTCCGCCCGATACCAGCGCACCGTTTGCGCAAGGCCCGCCTCGGTCGTCCAGGGCGCGCGCCACCCGAGCGTCGCACGAATGCGGGACGTATCGAGCCGCAGCGCGCCCACCAGCCGCGCCACAGCGGCATCCTTGCCGCTCAGGCGCCCCGCAACGCGCAGCAGTCCCGGCGAAACCGGCACGAGCCGCGCCGGACGGCCCAGCCCGGCAGCCAGCGCGCGTACGAGTGCGGCTACCTCGATATCCTCGCTGTCGGCCACGTGGAAGCATAGATTTGCCGCGCGCGCATCCATCGCGCAATGGACCAGCGCGTCGGCGAGATTGTCGACGTAAATGAGACTGCGTCGTGCGCGCACTGCGCCGAGCGGCAGCGGCCAGCCCTTCGCCACGGCGTCGAGCAGTCGCAGGAAATTCGCGCGCACTTGTGGCCCATAGACAAGCGGCGGCCGCACGATGACGATTTCCATGCCGGTCTCGCGCCCGAATGCCGCAAGCGCAAGTTCGGCTTCGCGCTTCGAAACGCCATAGGCGTCCTGCGGATGCGCGCTGTCGTCCTCGCGTAAGGGCCGGCCCGGCTCCGCTTCCGCGATCGCCTTGATGCTGCTAACGAACACCATGCGCCGCGCGCCCAGCGAATGCGCCAGCTCCGCTACCCGCACCGCGCCCTTGACGTTCGTCGCGCGAAACGCGTCGAGCGCCGCCAGCGAACCGGCCTGCGCCATCACATGGACGCGGGCCGCGCAATGGATGACGGCGTCGAGCGCCGCGCCCTGCGGCACCGCCTGCGCGAGGCCACCGAAGTCGACAGACGCGTCGAGCCATTCCTCGGCGCAGGCGCTACGGCCCTGCGGCGGCCGCACGAGCCCGATGGCGTGGTGCCCGGCTTGCGCGAGCGCCTTTCCGACCGCGCGCCCGACGAAGCCGGTCGCCCCCGTCACGAGAATGCGGCTCATACGAGTTTCCATCCAAAGCGGTTGTAGAACTTCACGAGCGACACACCGAACATGCGGATGTGCGCAAAGCCCTTGCGCGAGGCGCCGCCGCCATGGTGCACGACGCACACCGCGGGAACGTAGGCGACCTGTGCTAGCGCATGGGTGCGCAGGCTCAGGTCGTAGTCCTCGAAATAGAGGAAGTAGCGCGGATCGAATCCGCCCAACTGCTTGAGCACGGTGGTGCGAAACAACATGAAGCAGCCGCTCACGATCGGCGGCTCCCATACCACGTCGCGGACGTTGATGGCTTCGCGCATTTCGTAGCGCGCGAGGCGGCTCGCGAACGCGCTTCGCAGACTTGCCGGCAGAAAGCCGCGCACCAGCAGGTCGAGCACGGCGGGGAAGCGTCGGCAGAGATACTGCGTGCGGCCGTCGGCGTCACCGACCCACGGCGTGAGCAAGCCCACCTCCGGGTGACGCTCCAGGAATCCGACTGCCTCGACGAGCGCTTCGGGCTCCATGTCGATATCGGGATTGAGCACGAGATGGCACGCGCTGCCCACGCCTTCCAGCGCGAGATTGTGGCCGCGCCCATAGCCGACGTTGCCGTGGCCGCCAATCACGCGGTACGGAACACCGTGGGCGCGCAGCGCCGCGAACGCAGGCGCGAGCCCGGAGGAGACGCCGTCGCCGCCCGGAGCGTCGCCGTTGTCGACGACGCTCAGGCTCACGGTCCTGCCGCGCCGCGCGGCGACAAACGCGCGCGCCGCGGCGCCGAGGCACTCGAACGTGCGCGTGAGCACATCCACGTCGGGTCGATAAATCACGACGGAAACCGACAGATCGTCGAGTTGGACGCGCGGCGCACCCATCGTGCCGCCCACCTGCGCGAGTTCACCGTTTGCCGGCGATGCGGGCGCGTCTGGCATCGGAAGCGTCGTCATCGGCGCGCCCGGTAACGCTGGCGCAACTGCTTGACGATGCGCCCGCCCGTAAGCGCGCCGGCCAGCATGCACTTGTGGACGAGCCCGAGATCCTTGCGGCGCCATACGCCTGCGGCCCATTGCGTCTGCCGCAGATACAGGATCACGTCCTCGCGCACGTGCACGTCGTAAAGCGCCGCGACGAGATCGCGGCGGCTCGGCACGGCGCCCTTGTCGACGAAACCGCCGACGCCGAAGAACTCGTTGTGGTTCAGCGACGAATACGCCTCGGCAAGCTGCGCCGGCGAGCGGATGACAAGGTCGGCCCAGATGCTGCACGCGAGCTCGCGAAGCTCGCCGCTCGCAATCGCGTGAGGTCCGACGTAACGGGACCATGTGCGCGCGGCGGACAGCACGCCGGCCTGAAAGTGCTGCACGAAGTCGTGGTGAACGGCGTTCTCGCCTTCATCGACGTATTTGAGCGCGCGCATCTGGCGGTCGGCATCGGCAGCATAGCCCGTCACGCTGCCTGACGCCGAATTCATGAGCATCTCGACCGGCGAAACCGCGTCCAGCAGACGCACGTGATCGAGAGAAAGATTCGCGTTCGGACCATAGGCGAGCTTCGCGCAGTTGCCCGGCTGCGGGTTCAGGAAACGCTGCAGTCCGAGATAGAGGCCCGTGAACTCGACCGTCGGCAACATCAGCGCGATGTTGTCCTGAATCGTGCCCCGCCAGCCTACGTCGACGGTGCAAACGCGTCCGCTTCGCGGCGACAGTCCGTGCTGCGCGAACCAGGCGAGCGCATGTTCGCGGTCCGCCGCACAGCGCCCCGCCACGAGCTCGACAAATTCAGGATCGGCGAAAAGCTGCTGCACGCGCTCGTCGGTCCACGGACGAATGATCTTCTGGTCGATGTCGAGCCCGTGACGCGCGGCCATCGGCTCGATCAGCGCGGGCTCGATGCGCAGCGTCTTCGCCATCGCCGAGAGCGATTGCGTCGTGTAGGTGCTCCACAGGCGCATCATCTCCTGCGTATCGACCGCGCGCAGGGACGCGCAGAACGTGGCGATGCGGCTCGTCTCGAGCAGATCGCCATCGGGGCACGCGTAACCCGCGCGGCGCGCTTCGGCGGCGAACAGCCGGTACACCTCGATCAAGAACTCGCCTTCGCGCGTGAAGAAGTACAACGCGTCGGGACGCTCGCGGGCCACCGTCTCGGCGATGAAAAGCGCATAGCCGACCAGCAGCGGCGCGGCCTTGAGTCCGAGCCGGAACGCGCCGCGCGCAGCGGGGTCGAGTTGCGCCAGCGCATCCTGCGACGCCTCGGAGGCCGCTTCGTCGATCTGCGCGAACAGCGCCGCACGGCCGGGAAAGAGGCGCTCGCGCGCCTCGCGCAACCGGTGCTCCGACTCGGGCTGATAGAGCACGGCTTCGATGCCGCGCCTGCCCGGCACGGCAACGTCGGACTGCGCGTTGTCGCCGATATGCACGTGCTCGGACGGCGCGACGCCGCACTGCTCGTGCACATAGTCGAAGAGCCGGCCCGAGCGCTTGTTCAGCCCGACGTCGCACGAGCTCACGCCTCCCGGCACGAGTGCGGCCAGACCATGCGCATGCAGCAGCCGCGCGATATCGGCGGCAGGCATATAGAAGTCGGAAAGGAACAGCGTGCGCTCCGCGGGATAGCGCGCCAGAAACTCGCCGATGTCGGGATCGGCGTAGGTGTGCCGAAGTTCGTGCTCGAATTCGTAAGCGGCGAGCTCGGCCACCAGACGTTCGATCTCGCCTTCGGTGCCGTCCGCGAGCACGGCGGGCAGCCATGCGCGCAGCACTTCGTCCAGCGTGTATTCGTCGTCGCGTCCGCTCTCCCTCGCGCGCACGGCGAGGCGGCGCTCGGCGTGCTGACGCTCGCGCAGAAGCAGATGATGATCTTGCAGATCGGGCTTGAGCGCGGCGCGCGCAGCAATCAGCAGATGACGCGCGGTGGCGAGCTTGATCAGATCGGGATGACATTCGCGCCGCAGCAGCGTATCCCAGACGTCGATCGTCCGTAGCTTGTACATGGCCCTACCTGTATTCGAGCAGGCGCCGTGCGGTGCGTGCACCCCACGCGACGAACTTGCGCAGATGCGGCGGCAGTTCATTGAGGCGAGCGTTCGGCGGCTCCGCGAGGCGCGCGCGCAGCGCGGCGGGCAGCACGCCAACGCGCTCGCCGGCGAATACCGGACCGGCGCGATAGAGGCGCTCGCGATCCTCCAGCGGCGCGGCGCGCTCGCCTGCCAGCACACGCTCGACCGCGTGGCAGAACTGTTCGGTTTCGATGGCAATGGCACGATCGCGCATGAAAGCCCTCGCCGCCTCGCTCATGCGCGCGGCGAGCGCGGGATCGGCGAGCACGTCGAGCAGCCCTTCAGCGATCGCTTCGGGCGTCTGATGACACAGGCGCATGGCGTCGTCCGGAAAATCGTGGACGGTGTTGCCGCGCCACAGCTCGACGACAGGCAGGCCGGCCGCCATCATTTCGAACGGAATACGGGAGGGATTCGACGAACTCAGGCACAGCCCCACAGCCGCGCGATTGTAGAGCGCGTTGCAGGCTTCGTAGTCGAGCAGCCCGAGATGTTCGACGGGAAAATCCACGCGAGGCTTTTCCTGCGAGCCGTAAAGCTGAATCTTCACATCGGGCATGCGGTGCTTGACGATGGAGAGCGCCTGCAGACCGATGCGCGCGCAACGACGCGGCTTTTCCGGCTTGTGGATGAAGCACACCGAGCGCTCGCGAGTCGCATCGGGCAACGGCCGGTATACGGCTGTGTCGGCGCCGAAGTCGAAATGCCAGCCCGCCGTGCCGAAACGGCTTTGCAGCTCATGGCGCAACCAGCGACCGATGGTCACCGGCGTGAGTCCGTGCGTATAGGAATTCTCGGCGAGAAGAAACGCGTCGCCCATCGGAAAGAAGCAAGCTTCGAAATCCTGAACAAAATATATCTTCTCGCACGGGAACGGCAAATTCGCGACAACGGGCGCCGAATACCAGACAGTGGCAACGACGAGATCCGCTCGACGCACATCGCCCCAACCGAAGCGAACATTCTCGAAACGGTAACCGAAGCGTTTTTCGACATGTTCCGGCGGCGTTTCGCCAGGCGCGCCAGTGCCTTCGATATAGAGATGGCAGCGATGACCTTTTTTCTCGAGCGCATGCGCGTGTTGCAACATGGTTCGATGTCCGCCCGACCCATCAATCAATCTCGGAATGAGCCACGCGATTTCAGCCATTCAACGTTCCTCTCTCGTTCCGCTCTCAAGCAGACGCGTATTCAGGTACTTTCAGATGCCAATCGCCTGTTTCCGGGCGATCTTACTGCACTGCACCATGCACGCAGCAACAATTACATAATGTATTTCCAACGCAATGGGGCCTGTTCACCGAAGCTAGCGCCATACATCTCTATCGACTGACTATTGCGAGTTTCGCACCGCCTGCTGCCCCGCCACCAAAGTTGTCGGCGTCGAAACCCGCGGAACATGGGGACAACACGATAGTTGAGCGGCGCGCGTAGCCCGCGCATTGAGGTGCTCAAACTGGATGATCCAGAATCTGGCGCAGCGAGGATTGTACCCGAAAGGCCAACAATCAACGGCTGGCCAATTCATGCTGGAAACGATTGGCAACAAAAGATGCCAATCGTTTCAAATTTTCGCTTAAATGTGGTGAATTAACTAAACAGCAATATGTTTTTCACTTTGATGCATCTAAAACATTTCCGAAAGCATTCACCGCGCAGCAATACAAAGTCGCAAAGCTTCCCGCCAGTCCGGTGCGCGCAGATCGAATGTCCGCGCAAGCTTTTCGTTATTCAAGCGTGAATTGAGCGGACGGGCTGCGGGAGTCGGGTATTCCGCAGACGAAATCGGTGTCACCGCCGGCACATGTGCGAGCTGCGCATCGGCGAAAATCGCCTCGGCGAAGCCGGCCCACGACGTGGCGCCCGCCGCCGTCAGATGATAGACGCCCGATCGACTTGCCCACCATCCCTTGGGATCGCCAGCCGCGAGCGCCTGCGCGGCGATCGCGGCACTCAACGACGCGATCGTCGACGACCACGTGGGCGCGCCGACCTGATCGGCCACGATACGCAGCGTGTCGCGTTCGGCGGCAAGCTTGAGCATCGTGAGCAGGAAATTGTGGCCGCGCGTGCCATAGACCCAGCTCGTGCGAAAAATCAAATGCGCGCCGCCAACGGCCGCGACCGCCTGCTCGCCCTCGAGCTTGGTGGCGCCATACGTGTTGAGCGGGGCCGTCGCGTCGTCTTCGACATAGGGACGCTCCGACTTGCCGTCGAACACGTAATCGGTCGAATAGTGGATGAACGGCGCTGCGATCCGCGCGGCCTCCTCCGCCAGCACGCGCGGCGCCTCGGCGTTGATGCGGCGAGCGCGTTCGACGTCGCCCTCCGCGCGATCCACCGCGGTATAGGCAGCCGGGTTCACGATCAGCGCCGGCCGCAGCGCGCGCACGCATTCGCGCAATTGCGCGGGATTTTCCAGATCGAGCTCGCCATGTGCAGGCGCAACCACTTTACCGAGCCCCTGCAAACTGCGGCGCAGCTCAAAACCAACCTGTCCCGTGCCGCCCGTGAGCAAAATGACGCGGTCTGCGCGCTGATCAGTCATAGACTTCGGCCTCCCGCAAGAAGCTGCCAGCCGCATCCTTCGCCGCCAGCACCGGCTCGAAATCGATCGGCCAGTCAATGCCGATTTCCGGATCGTTCCAGACGATGCAGCGCTCGTGCTCGGGGAACCAGTAGTCGGTCGTCTTGTAGAGGAATTGCGCCGAACCGGAAAGCACCACGAAACCGTGTGCGAAGCCCGGCGGCACCCAAAGCTGACGATGATTATCGGACGAGAGCCTGACGCCGACCCACTTGCCGAAGTTCGGCGAGAGGCGGCGGACATCAACGGCGACGTCGAACACTTCGCCCTCGACCACACGCACGAGCTTGCCCTGCGCATGCTCGATCTGATAGTGGAGGCCGCGCAATACGCCCTTCGCCGAGCGCGAGTGATTGTCCTGGACGAACTCGACGTTCGCCTCGACCTGCTCCGCGAATTCGCGGGCGTTGAAGCTCTCGTAAAAGAAGCCGCGCGCATCGCCGAACACCTTCGGCTCGATGATCTTGACTTCAGGAAGCGACGTAGCCGTTACCGCGATGACCATGCGACCTTGTCCGTAAGAATGTTCAGGAGGTACTTGCCGTAACCGTTCTTCGCGAGCGGCGTGGCAAGCTTTTGCAGTTGCTCCGCGTCGATCCATTTGCGGCGGAACGCGATCTCTTCCGGACACGCGACGACGAGCCCCTGACGCTTTTGCAGCGTCGCGATGAACGTCGCCGCGTCGATCAGCGAATCGTGCGTGCCGGTATCGAGCCACGCGTAGCCGCGCCCCAGGATCTCGACGTTGAGCGCGTCGTCGCGCAGGTAGCACGAATTGACGTCGGTGATCTCGAGCTCGCCGCGCGCCGAGGGCTTGATGTCGGCAGCGATGTCGCACACGCGGTTGTCGTAGAAGTAGAGTCCGGTGACCGCGTAGTTCGAGCGCGGCATCGCGGGCTTCTCTTCGATCGACAGTGCGCGAAAGTCCTTGTCGAACTCCACCACGCCGTAGCGCTCGGGATCGTGCACGTGATAGGCGAACACCGTCGCGCCCGCGCGCTGGGCGTCGGCATGTTCGAGCTGCTTTGCGAGATCGTGGCCGTAGAAAATGTTGTCGCCGAGAATGAGCGCCGACGGATCGTTGCCGACGAAATCGCGGCCGATGATGAACGCCTGCGCGAGGCCGTCCGGCGAAGGCTGAACGGCGTACTGTATGTTCATGCCCCACTGGCTGCCGTCACCCAGCATCTCTTCGAAACGCGGCGTGTCCTGCGGCGTGGAGATGACGAGCACGTCACGGATACCGGCCACCATCAACGTCGCCAGCGGGTAATAAATCATCGGCTTGTCGTACACCGGCAGCAGTTGCTTCGAGACTGCCCGCGTGATCGGATAGAGCCGTGTGCCGGAGCCCCCGGCCAGGATAATGCCTTTGCGTGCCATCGCCGCCCTTATGCGCGTTGCGCGTAGTTCGTTTCGACCCACTTGCGATAGTCGCCCGAGGCGACATCGTCGACCCATGCCTGGTTCTCGAGATACCAGCGCACCGTCTTCGCAAGACCGGTTTCGAACGTCTCGGCCGGCTTCCAGCCCAGTTCGCGCTCGAGCTTGCGCGCGTCGATCGCGTAACGGCGATCATGACCGGGTCGGTCCTTCACATAGGTGATCTGCTCGCGATACGACCCGCCAGCCCTGGGGCGCAGTTCGTCGAGCAGGTCGCACAGCGTATGCACGACGTCGAGGTTCTTCTTTTCGTTCCAGCCGCCGACGTTATACGTTTCGCCGACCTTGCCGCGCGCGAGCACTTCGCGAATCGCGCTGCAGTGATCGCCCACGTAGAGCCAGTCGCGCACGTTCTGGCCATCGCCGTACACGGGCAGCGGCTTGCCGCCGAGCGCGCTGGCGATCATCAGCGGAATGAGCTTTTCGGGAAACTGGTACGGACCGTAGTTGTTCGAGCAGTTTGTGGTGAGCGTCGGCAACCCGTACGTGTGGTGATACGCGCGCACGAGATGATCCGAGCCGGCCTTGGTCGCCGAATATGGGCTGTTCGGCGCATAGGGGGTCGTTTCGGAGAATTGCGGGTCGGTCGGTGAAAGCGAACCGAAGACTTCGTCCGTCGAAACGTGCAGGAAGCGGAATGCGGCCTTTTCGACGTCGGGCAGGCTGCCCCAGTACCGGCGCGCCGCCTCCAGCAAGGTAAAGGTGCCGACCACGTTGGTCTGGACAAAGTCCGCCGGGCCGTGAATGGAGCGGTCGACATGGCTCTCCGCTGCGAAATGCAGCACCGCGCGCGGCTTGTGTTGCGCGAACAGGGCGTCGAGCGCCGCGCTGTCGCAAATGTCCACGCGGGCGAAAACGTGCATCGGATTGCCCTGCAGCGATTTCAACGTTCCAAGATTGCCCGCGTAGGTCAGCTTGTCGACGTTCAGAACGGCTTCGTCCGATTGACGCAACCAGTCAAGCACAAAGTTGGCGCCGATAAAACCGGCGCCGCCCGTTACCAGGATCATGGAACTCCTTTTTTGGCGCGAGATTGGGGCGCGCCCAGCGGCCGCCATCTCCACACGATCAGAAAAATGCTGAAAAGGGACTATTGGCGGGATAACGGCCATTTTCGCCCTTTCTGCAGACTCCGACTCTGATTTTGTACCGGGCAATTATACGGACCGGCCCAACGAAAGCCATACCCCTAACATCTTGAAACAGCTTGACAATTTCCGCTGCGTTCGCCCCGGCGCGACAATTCGCGAACTCGCATCGCCTCGATTTGCTTGCGCAAACCCGCCCGGTCACCGGAAATCAGACGGCCAGATTCACACGGCCAATCACACCGCAGTCGTTGTCCTGTGATACCGTCACTTCCTTCTCCGGCACCCTGCCAGGCCGCCTCAAGCCCGATTCGCACCTGTTTTCGTTTCAATGACCACGCACGAGCCGCTTCTGCCCCCTCTCGCCTTCGGCGATCTCCAAGGTTGCCTCACACCGTTTCGCGAACTGCTCGCCAAGGCCGCGCCCTCCCCGAGCACGCCGCTGTGGTTCGCGGGCGACCTGATCAATCGCGGCCCCGAATCGCTCGAGACGCTGCGCGAAGTGATCGCGCTCGGCGAGCGCGGCGTGGCCGTGCTGGGCAACCATGACCTGCATCTGCTGTCCGTGTCGGCCGGCATTCGCAAGTCGAAGAAAGGCGACACCATCGACGACATCCTGAACGCGCCGGACGCGGAAGACCTTCTGCACTGGGTGCGCCACCGTCCGATCGCGCACTACGACAACGGCATGCTGATGGTGCATGCGGGCGTGTTGCCGCAATGGGACCTCGATCTCACGATGGAACTCGCATACGATCTTGAAAAGGCATTACGCCGCGAGAACTGGAAGGAAACGCTCGCGGGCCTCTACGGCAACGAGCCGAACCGCTGGTCGAAGGACTTGAAAGGGATCGACCGGCTGCGCGTGACCTGCAGCGCGCTCACGCGCATGCGTTTCTGCAATCGCGACGGCGTGATGGACTTTTCGTCGAGCGGTGGCCTCGATTCGGCGCCGCCCGGATTCATGCCCTGGTTCGACGTGCCCGAGCGCAAAACGGCCGACATCACAGTGGTGTTCGGCCACTGGGCCGCGCTCGGCCTCACCTTGCGCGAGAACCTGATCGGGCTCGATTCGGGCTGCGTGTGGGGAGAAAAGCTCTCGGCCGTGCGGCTCGAATCCGACCCGGCCGAGCGCGTGCTCACCCAGGTACCATGCACGAGCTGCCGCGCGAGCTCCGGCTGAACGCCGGACCGCCGCTCGTGTTCAGCGCTTCTTGTTGTACACGTGCGTCGTGCTTTTCACGCCTTTGGGAAACACGCGGCGCACGAGTCCGCGCGCCGCGGCATCCGCCTGCAGCACGACGTCGCGCACGGGCTCGTCGGGGCGTCCGCGAAACGACGTCGGGTGGAAATAGTCGGCGGCGCCCACCGGGTGATCCGAGAAGTAATAGTTCGACACGCAGCAGCGCTGTTCCGCGCTAGTGTTCTTCGACACCGAATGCCACGAGTGCTGGTTGGTCACCATCACGGCGAGGCGGTTGAAGCGGCTCACGATCGTCGTGGGCTCGGCCTTCGTGCCGCGCGGCCACACTTCGAGGTTGCCGCCCTTCTCCAGCGACCACTCCGGCGAAACGTAATAGAGCAGATTCAGCACACGATAACGTTCGCGGTCCTTGTCGTGCGAGTTGTCGAGGTGCGGGTTCAGGAAGTGGCCCGGCCCCATCATCGAGATGCCGCCCGCGTAGAGATGCTCGTCCGGATAAAGCGAGCGCAGGCCCGTGATCTCCTTGATGATTTCGACCACATTCGGCATCTGGAACGCGAAGATGCTCTCTTCGAGCAGCGGCGCGTGCGCGTCCATTTGTGCCGACACGTACTTCAGTTCGCGCAGGCTCTTGCGCAGCATCATCCGGGACGTGTCGGGAAACGCCGCGCGAATCGCGCGCGCGGCGTCTTCCGGCAAGACGTCGTCGATATGGAAGTGGTTGATCGGCGCCGTCCGCGCCCATTGTTCGCGCAGGCGCGCGCCTTCTGCTTCGAGGCGCTCCGCGATGCGCGCGCCCAGCTCCGTACGATCCATGGCCGTCCTGCTTTTTATGATTTGCCTTCGATAATGCCGCGAGGCGTCACGACGACGCCTGCGCCACCGCGCGCAGGGGCCGGCAAGGCGCGCATCGTCTCCAGCGCCTGCCCCACCGCTTCCTGCGCCTGCGCCGCCAGCTTGCGCCGGTCGCCGCCGGCCTCGATCGCCGCGCCCACGTAGATGTGCGCGGTCAGCGGGCCGGCCTTGAGCATCGCGTCGAGCGACTGCTTGAGCGACACGTCGTCGATATAGGCCGGCGCCACCGACTGCCGGCCCTGCGCGTCCTCGTAGCGAATGCACAGCGGCTGCACGGGTCTGCCCGCCGAGACCGCTGCCTGAAACATGTTCGAGTGAAACGGCTTGAGCCCGAGGCCATCGGAAGTCGTGCCTTCGGGAAACACGCACATCAGTTCGCCGCGCTCCAGACGCCCGGCCAGTTCGTGCATGATGCGGCGCGCGTCGCTGCGCTTCTCGCGCTCGATGAACACGGTGTCGAGGTTCTGCGCGAACCAGCCGATCAGCGGCCAGTTGCGGATCTCCGCCTTCGAGACGAACGGCGTGGGCCGCCACGCATTGATCACGTAGATGTCGATCCACGAAATGTGATTGCTCACGACGAGCGCGCCCGCGTCGAGCCGTGCGGCGTCGTTGTGCACGACGAGCTTCATGCCGCACAGCTCGAGCATCTTGAGGGACCATGCGCGGTTCATGGCGTGGCGCTGATCGGCGCTCGCGCGCGGGAACCGCATCGCGACAGTGCAGGCGCCGCGCAGCAGATGCGCGAGCAGGCGGGTCTTGCGGATGAAAAGACTCATATTCGACGATAGGCTGAATCGCAGCATGCTAGCAGATGCGCATGACACAAATCTGTCATGCAGGCTCGAAGCCGACGCGTCCCGCCACGAGCGTTGCGCGCACCACGGCGGGCAATTCGTAGCCGAGGAACGGCGTATTGTGCCCCTGGCTCTTGAGCGCGCGCGGCTCGACACGCCAGTGCGCGCGCGGATCGAACACACAGAGATCGGCGCGCGCACCCACGGCGAGTCGTCCCGCCTGACACCCTGGATCGCGCCGCATCACGGCAGCGGGCGCCGACGTCACATGGGCAAGCGCTTTCGCAAGCGGCAGGCGCGCTTCCTGCGCCCATTTCACCGTGAGCGAGAGGAACAGCTCCAGGCCCGTCGCGCCCGGCGTCGCTTCGGCGAACGGCAGGAGTTTTTCGTCGTCGTCCACGGGCGTGTGCTGCGAACAGATCGCGTCGATCGTGCCGTCGGCAAGGCCCGCGCGAATCGCGTCGCGGTCGCGCTGCTGGCGCAGCGGCGGATCGAGCCGGAACTGCGCGTCGAAATAGCCGATGTCCATGTCGATCAGATGCAGATGGTTGACCGTCACGTCGCAGGTCACGGGCAGGCCCTCGGCCTTCGCGGCGCGCACGAGCGCCACGCCCGCCGCCGACGAAAGATGCTGCACGTGCACGCGCGCGCCCGTCACGCGCACGAGTTCGAAGAACGTATGCAACGCGATCGTCTCGGCGCTCACCGGCACGCCGGAAAGGCCGAGGCGCGAAGCCAGCGCGCCGCTCGCGGCCACGCCGCCCTTCGAGAGATACGCGTCCTGCGGCCGCAGCCATACGGCATAGCCATAGGTGCTCGCGTATTGCAGCGCGCGCAGCAGGACCTGAGTATCGGCAATGGGCGAGTCGGCCTGCGTGAAGCCGATGCAGCCCGCCTCGGTCAGCGACACCATTTCGGTGATCACCTGTCCTTTCAGGCCCACCGTAAGCGCGCCCAGCGGATGCACGTGTGCGCGCGCGAGCTTGCCCGCGCGGTACTTGAGCATCTCGACGAGCCCCGCCTCGTCGAGCACGGGATCGGTATCGGGCGGGCACACGAGGCTCGTCACGCCGCCAGCCAGCGCCGCGCTCATCTCCGAGTCGAGCGTGGCCTTGTGCTCGTAGCCCGGCTCGCGCAGCCGCGCGCTCAGGTCGACGAGCCCCGGCGCGACCACGAGGCCGCGCGCATCGATGGTTTTCTCCGCGTGAAAGCCCGTGGGCGCCGCGCCCAGTGCGGCGATCTTGCCCGCTTCGATATATACGTCCTGCTGCTGCTCGGTTCCGGCCGCCGGATCGATCAGCGTGCCGCCTTGAATATGGATCTTCATGCGCTGCCTTTTGTTCTCCGCGCTCAATCGTTGTTACCGGCGACGATACCCATCACCGCCATGCGCACCGCAATGCCGAAGCTCACCTGGTCGAGGATCACGGACTGCGGCCCATCGGCGACCTGCGAGTCGATTTCGACGCCCCGGTTCATCGGCCCCGGATGCATCACGATCGCGTCGGGCGCGGCGAGCGCGAGGCGCTCGGGCGTCAGGCCCCAGCTCTTGAAGTACTCCTGCGCCGAAGGCAGCAGCGCGCCGCTCATGCGCTCGTTCTGCAGGCGCAGCATGATGACGACGTCGACGTCCTTCAGGCCTTCGTCGAGGTTGTGGAACACGCGCACGCCCATCTGTTCGAGGCCGCCAGGCAGCAGCGTGCGCGGGCCGATCGCGCGCACCTCGGGCACGCCGAGCGTGGTGAGCGCGTGAATGTCCGAGCGCGCCACGCGCGAATGCAGGATGTCGCCGACGATCGCCACGCGCAGGTTCGTGAAGTCGCGCTTGTAGTGGCGGATCGTGTACATGTCGAGCAGCCCCTGCGTGGGATGCGCGTGGCGGCCGTCGCCGGCGTTGATGACGTGCACGTGCGGCGCGCAGTGCCCGGCGATCAGATACGGCGCGCCGCTCGACGCGTGGCGCACGACGAACATGTCGGCGTGCATGGCCGAGAGGTTGCCGATGGTGTCGAGCAGCGTCTCGCCCTTGCTCGTGGACGAAGCGTTGATGTTCAGGTTCAGCACGTCCGCCGAAAGGCGCTTCGCGGCGATCTCGAACGTGGTGCGCGTGCGCGTGGAGTTCTCGAAGAACAGGTTGAACACCGACTTGCCGTGCAGCAGCGGCACCTTCTTCACGTCGCGGTCGGTCACGCTTACGAACTGCGTGGCCGTGTCGAGGACATGGGTGAGGATCGCGCGCGGCAAGCCTTCGATCGTCAGCAGGTGCTTGAGCTCGCCGTTTTTCGTGAGCTGCGGATTGCCCTTGAGGAAGCCGTAGCGAAAACGCTTGTCGTCCGCTGCGGATGCTTCTGGCGTGGGCTGTGTGTTCATCGCGTGAATCCTGGATGTGATGGCCGGTTGGAACGGAGCGACGCGCGCAGCGGGCTTGCGCGACGATGGACCCGATGCGCCCGATGCGCCCGATGGTTTCGACGCGCTAGCTCAAGCGCGGTCGCCCGGCTCGACGTGAAAGGCGAAGCGGCCGTCGTCGCCATGGACGAGCACGAGCGTCTCGCGCGCGCCCACGCTCACCGCGCCGCCGGTGAAACGCGCGCTCACCGGCAGCTCGCGCCCGCCGCGCCCGGCGAGCACCGCGAGTTCGACGGAAGCCGGCCGCCCGTAGTCGTACAGCTCGTTGATCGCGGCGCGCACGGTGCGGCCCGTGTACAGCACATCGTCGACGAGCAGAATGTGGCGGCCGTCCACGGCAAACGGCAGCACCGTCGGGCTCGCCTTGCTGTGCAAGCCCTTTTTCGCGTAGTCGTCGCGATGCAGCGCGACGTTCACCACGCCGTACTCGAGCGCGCCGAGATCGTGCGCGAGCCGCTCGGCGACCCACGCGCCGCCGCTATGAATGCCGACGATCGCCACGCCGCCGGGCGCGCCGAACGCATCGGCGGGGTACGCCGCGCGGATTTCGTCGAGAACGGTGTAATACAGCGCTTCGGCGTCGGGCGTGGTCATGGGTCGATTGGCGTGCAATTCGCGTCCAGCTCGCGGGCAAGTCAGAGCGGAAGTTCGTCGAGATACTGCTGGAGAATCACGCAAGCCGCTTCGGCGTCGACGTGTCCGGCGCGTTCGCCGCGCTCGCGCAGCCGGGCTTCGGCGTCCACTGACGAGTAACGCTCGTCCACCCACACCACGGGCAGACCGAAGCGGCCGTTGAGCTGGTTACCGAAGCGTTTCGCCTGCTGCGTCATGATGTGCGGCGTGCCGTCCGGATGGCTTGGCAGGCCGACCACGAGCACATCGGGCTGCCACTCGCGCAGCAGCGCCGCGACAGCCTCGAAACGGTAGTCCCGACTCTTGTTCGGAATGACGGTGAGCGCGCGCGCACTGCGCGTGAGCGCATTGCCGAGCGCCACGCCGATGCGCCTTTCACCGTAATCGAACGCAAGCAAGGTGGCCTCGGCAGCCCCTCGCCCGGCGGCCACGCTCATGCGTGGCCCGCCTCGCCCGAGAGCATCGACGAAGAGATGCCGAGCAACGCGAGCGCGGCTTCGAAGCGCTCTTCGGCAGGCACGTCGAAAACGATCTTGGGGTCGGCCTCGACCGTGAGCCAGCCGTTCTTCGAGATTTCGTCCTCGAGCTGGCCCGCGCCCCACCCGGCATGGCCGAGCGTGAGCAGGAAGCGCTCGGGCCCGTTGCCGTTGGCGACGGCTTCGAGCACGTCTTTCGACGTGGTCATCTCGAGCCCGCCGGGCACCGACATCGACGACGTATAGCTCGTGCCCTCCGCGGGCGCGTGCAGCACGAAGCCGCGCTCGGTCTGCACCGGGCCGCCGAAATAGACGGGCACGTGCAGCAGCGGCTCGATTTCGAGCTTCAGGTCGATGCGGGAAAAGAGCGCTTCGAGATCGATGTCGGTGGGCCGATTGATGACGAGGCCGAGCGCGCCGCGCTCCGAATGATCGCAAAGGTAGACCACCGTTCCTGAAAACGTGGGGTCCGCCATGTTCGGCATGGCGATCAGGAACTGGTTGGTCAGATTGATGCGATCGGTACTCTTGGACATGGTTTGAATTCTAGCAAAGACGATGCGCAATGGCGCCGCGTTGCCGGGCCGACCAGGCGCGCACATGACAGCCGCCACGCGCCCTGCCGGCGGCTGCGCGTTGCGCATTGCACGGAATGGCTCACTCTAACACGCGCGCGCAGTGCTCTTGCAAGGCATGGGCGGGCAGCGCAAGCACGGTGCCCGGCGCCCGCGCGGCATGGCTGGCGGCGCGAATCCCGCGGCTCAGTGCGCAACGCCCGGCGCCGCGCCGCCGACGATCGCCGCACCGAGCGCGCGCACGGCGGGCGTCGCATCGGGCTGCGCGACACCCGCCGCGACCTTGTGCAACATGGCGCGCAACGCTTCGCTCGCGTGCTCGATCGCTTCGGCGCCAGGCGGCGCGACAGGCATCACACACGGCACGCCCCGCGAAGCAGGCGTGCCAGGCGACGCCGCGTGCGCGGTGCGACGCCAGGCGAGACCCAGCGCGTCCGCAAGCTGGCCGACGTGGCCGAGGCCCAGCGCCCAGGCGGCGGCCCCGATCCGGTACGCCGCCTCGGCAGCGACCAGCGCGTCGGCCGGTTCGGGCACCGCGCCCTCGCCGCGCAGGGTCAGCGTGCGCGAATGCGTGCCGAGCGCGATCATCGACGCGTCGGCGGTCTGCAGGAAATCCTCATACGCGTTGCCGTTCACGACGAGCGCCCCCAGTTCGCGCACGGGCGCGACGCGCGCCGCGAGCGCGCCGGCCTGCGCGCTGCCGGCTTCCCAGAGCGCCTCGGAGGCCTGCGTACCGGCAACGTGCCAGTCGACCGTCAAGCCGTAGTCGTGCAGCAGTTCGACGTCGGCGGTGTCTTCCGCGGCGGCGCCGAAGAGCGCGTAGTCGCGCCACAGCAAGGCCAGCGTCATACGCACGAGCGTTTGCGGCGCGAAGCGCAGTCCGCGCGCGTGTTCGCCGATCAGCAGATTGCAGCGCGCGTAGAGACGCCGCACGCCCTCGTCGCCCCACGACGGCACGCCGCGCCGCAGCGTGCGTCCGCACGCCGCCGCAAGACGCCAGAAGTCGTAGGGATCGGGACCCGCGAGTTCGGCCATGCAGGCGTCCATTTCGTCGAATGCCGCAAGCGAGAGCGCGTTGGCCGCGCGGCTACCGCTGCCGGCGCGCGACTTCAGCGCATGCAAAAGCGCCGCCTCGTAGCGCGCGCGCACCTGGCCGAAGCGCTGCGCCGGCTGCGGCTGCAGCGTTGCGGGCGCAAGCGGCCGGCCCTGCAACGCCACGTCCTCGTAGGCGAGCGTGACGCCCGGCACATGCTCCGCGAGCGCGGCCACGAGCGCGTGCTGACGCGCAAAAAGCGCGGGCGAGCACGCCTGCTCGCGCAGATTGCGGCGCTCGAGCGCGGCGGCGAGGTCTTCCAGCGCCTCGCGGAACAAGGCGCGGATTTCGGCGCCCTCCGGCTCCTCGGGTGCTTGAAGCGGACGCGCTGGCAAGCCCGGCGGCGGCGCCACGGCGACCGGCGCGGCAAGCGCCAGCGGCGAAGCGAGAAGCAGCGTGTCGGCGAATCGCGCGGCCGCGAGCCAGCCGGCGTCGCGCAGCGTGCGGGCCGCCTGGCGCAGCGGCCGGGCGACATCGCGCTGTTGGTCGAGCGCGGCAAGCGCCTGGGCGAGCGCGCCCTGCGCGAACGGCACCTGGCCGCCGCGCGGATTGGGCAACGCCTCGAATCGGGCAACAGAGGTTGAACGAAGATTCATGGGGCAGCGCCGAAAACGGGTACGGGCCGACCAGACTGACAATACCGACGACAGCGACCAGCGCAACGGCAGGCGGAGCACAACGTTGCAGCGCGGCCGCCCCGCCGCCTCACGGCGCAGGCAAATACGATGCCAGTGCAAGCCGCATCGCCATCAATGCCCACGATACTTCGGGGATCTGCCGCCAGACTGCGCGCCGGCAACCTGAGAGGCGCAAAGCAACGCGAGCGCGCCCTCAGATCTGGACCATCTCGAAGTCTTCCTTGCGCGCGCCGCACTCGGGGCAGGTCCAGTTGATCGGGACATCCTCCCAGCGCGTGCCGGGGGCAATGCCTTCGTCTGGCAAACCGGCTTCTTCGTCATAAATCCAGCCGCAGATCAGGCACATCCAGCTTCTATATTTCATTCTTATGCCGCGTCGAAAAGTCCGAAACCAGTCGGAGAAAAATTCAGGGAAACGAGACCCATGATGGTACCTTGTTGCCGTTTCCATGCCTAGCAAGAGGAGATTTTGGCCTGCACGATCGCAAGCGGGACGCATCGCCACGAACCGCCCGCGAGGCGCGCAAAAAACCGCGCCCGCCAGTGTCATCCGGCCCCCGGATACGCAGATAAGCCGCATAATTAAAGCATTCTCATATGACGGCACGGCACGCCGCGCCCGAAGTCCACCCCATCTCGCCACGTTCATGCCCAGCGACACCCCTCCCATCGTCCTCACCTTCGGCCTTTCCGACCCGACGGGCGGCGGCGGTTTGCAAGCCGACCTGCTCACGCTCGCCAGCATGGGCTGCCATGGCGTGACCGCGCTGACCGGCTACACCGTGCGCGACTCCGCAGGCTGCGACGAAGTGACCGGCCTCGATCCCGAAACCGTGGCCACCCAGGCGCGCATGCTGCTCGAGGACATGCCGATCGCGGCCTTCAAGGTGGGCGCCGGCGCGCGCGCCGAGGTCGTGAGCGCGATCGCCGAGGTGGTCGCCGACTACGACGACCTGCCGCTCATCCTGGCCCCCGACTTCACGCTCGACGACGAACACGTGCTCGCCGCCGACGAATTGCGCGAAGCCATGGCCGACCTCCTCGTGCCGCAGACCACGCTGCTCGTCGCCGATGCTTCCGTGCTGATCGCGCTCGCGCAGCCGGACGGCGACGCGGAGGCGCCGAGCGTCGACGCCGCCATCGCGCATCTGCTCGCCACGGGTTGCGAGTACATCCTCGCGATGGAAACGGGCACGCACCGCGTGGTCAACACGCTCTATTGCGAAGACGGGCAGCTACGCCAGGATCTGTGGGATCGGGCCACGCAACCGATGATGGGGCTGACCGACACACTCGGCGCAGCCATCGCCGCGCTACTCGCGAACGGGCAGGAACCGCCCGAGGCCGTGCGCGAAGCACAGGAGTATGTGTACCAGGCCGTGCAGAACGCGTTCCGGCCGGGCATGGGCGCGTGGCTGCCGGACCGGTTCTTCTGGGCGCGCAGCAACGACACGGACGCAGGCGAGCCCTCGCCGGGCGAGGCGCAGCAATAAGGCGGCTTTTGTCCCGACGCCGCGCAGACGAAAAAAAACCCGCATCGCTGCGGGTTTTTTTCTTTGGGCGAAGAACGCGCCTGACAGCGCGTTCCCCTGCACTTCGATGTAATCGCGGCGTAAAGCCGAAATTACATGTCCATGCCCATGCCGCCCATGCCGCCGGGCATGCCGCCAGGCATCGGGGCATCTTCCTTCGGCACTTCGGCGACGGCTGCGTCCGTCGTCAGCAGCAGGCCGGCCACCGAAGCTGCGTTTTGCAGCGCCGTGCGCGTGACCTTCGTCGGGTCGACCACGCCGGCTTCCACCAGGTCGCCGTACTCGCCGGTCGCTGCGTTGTAGCCGTAGTTGCCGTTACCGGCTGCCACCGCCGCCACGACCACCGACGCTTCTTCGCCGCCGTTCGTGACGATCTGGCGCAGCGGCTCTTCCATGGCGCGCAGGACGATCTTGATGCCGGCGTCCTGATCGGCGTTGGCGCCCTTCAGGCCCGAAACCGCCGTACGTGCACGGATCAGCGCGACGCCGCCGCCCGGGACGATGCCTTCTTCGACGGCAGCGCGGGTTGCGTGCAGCGCGTCTTCCACGCGTGCCTTCTTTTCCTTCATTTCGACTTCGGTCGCGGCGCCGACCTTGATCACTGCCACGCCGCCGGCCAGCTTGGCCACGCGTTCCTGCAGCTTTTCACGGTCGTAGTCCGACGTCGCTTCTTCGATCTGCGTGCGGATTTGCTTGACGCGCGCTTCGATGCTCGCGGCTTCGCCTGCGCCGTCGATGATCGTCGTGTTTTCCTTGCCCACTTCGATGCGCTTGGCTTGACCCAGCTCTTGCAGCGTGGCCTTTTCGAGCGTCAGGCCGGTTTCTTCCGCGATGACCTGGCCGCCGGTCAGGATCGCGATGTCTTCCAGCATGGCCTTGCGACGGTCGCCGAAGCCCGGAGCCTTGACGGCGACGGTCTTCAGGATGCCGCGGATGTTGTTGACGACGAGCGTGGCGAGCGCTTCGCCTTCGACGTCTTCAGCGATGATCAGCAGCGGACGGCCAGCCTTCGCGACCTGTTCCAGAACCGGCAGGAGGTCGCGAATGTTCGAGACCTTCTTGTCGTGCAGCAGCACGAACGGGTTTTCCAGAACGGCGACTTGCTTGTCCGGGTTGTTGATGAAGTACGGCGAGAGGTAGCCGCGGTCGAACTGCATACCTTCGACGACTTCGAGTTCGTCTTGCAGCGACTTGCCGTCTTCGACGGTGATGACGCCTTCCTTGCCGACCTTGTCCATCGCTTCGGCGATGCGGTCGCCGATCGACGAATCGCTGTTCGCCGAGATCGAGCCGACTTGTGCGATTTCCTTGTTGGTCGTGCAGGGCTTGCTGATCTTGCGCAGTTCTTCGATCGCTGCGGCGACGGCCTTGTCGATGCCGCGCTTCAGGTCCATCGGGTTCATGCCCGATGCGACGTACTTCATGCCTTCGCGGACGATCGACTGGGCCAGCACCGTAGCCGTCGTCGTGCCGTCGCCGGCGTTGTCGCTGGTCTTGGAAGCGACTTCCTTGACCATTTGCGCGCCCATGTTCTGGAGCTTGTCCTTCAGCTCGATTTCCTTCGCGACCGAGACACCGTCCTTGGTGACCGTCGGGCCGCCGAACGAGCGCTCGAGGACGACGTTGCGGCCCTTCGGACCCAGCGTGACCTTCACTGCGTTGGCGAGAATGTTCACGCCTTCAACCATCTTGGAACGGGCGGAATCGCCGAACACGACGTCTTTAGCTGCCATCTTCTAACTCCTTGAATTCTTGAATGTAAGCGGTGGATCGAACTTACTTGTTCACCACGGCCATGATGTCTTCTTCGCGCATCACGAGCAGTTCCTGGCCGTCTACCTTGACGGTCTGGCCAGCGTACTTGCCGAACAGGACGCGATCGCCGACCTTCACGTCGAGCGCGATCAGGGCGCCCTTGTCATCGCGCTTGCCCGGGCCGATGGCCAGGACTTCACCTTGATCCGGCTTTTCTGCCGCTGCGTCCGGGATCACGATACCCGATGCGGTCTTGGTTTCCTGATCCAGGCGCTTGACGATCACGCGATCATGCAAAGGACGAAGGTTCATGGATGTTCCTCTCTTGATTGGGACTTGAAGAGACTCAAGAAAACCTGGCTGCCGACAACCGCCAGCCAGAGATGTTGTTAGCACTCTCGTGCAGTGAGTGCTAATTATATGGACGAGGAATGACAAATTCAAGAAGGGGGCGATCAGGCATGTCGAGATTCATTCAGCCTGGAATTTTATTCAGTCGGGCTGGAACTACGGCTTGCCGGGAGGCACTATCGAGTCGCGTATTTTTACAATGAAATCAAGGCAATAGGTCCATAGAGGCGCCGTCCTTGCAAGCCATTGAACGGAACTGCAAGCTGCGACATTTCGTGAACTCCAGGCCTGTGCGCCGATGCATCGCGACGCTTCCTGAGGGAAATCCCCAACCTTTATGGAAGATCACGCTGCTCATTTCCAGGGCCAGAGGCGCGACGTGCGCCTCATTTTAGAGTTCGGGCTGGTTTGTTTACGGCGCGCAAATCGCGGCCAGGCGCGATTGCGGGCGGTCGGCAAGGTCAGAGCGGCCTCGTTGTCGGGACCATTCCGAATCGTTCGGGCGAGTCGCGCGTGGCGCTAGTCAGCCGCGAAGCAACGTCCGACGTGTGGGATCGAACGCCCCCGCGCCTCCCTATGAAAGCGAGAGTGGCGTTCGCGATGCACGAGCGCCAACAGGCGCCAGAACGAAACGCGGTACTCGTAACTTACCGGGCGCGCGGAAAGGAATACCATGAGAAAACCGCCGAACGCCAGGCTCATCCGTGCCTGAGCGTGCAGTTCTCTCCAGTTCAGAGGTCCTGCCATGATCCACTATCACACCGTCCCCGACTCGTCGGTCATCGAAATTTCCGTCGAAGGCAAAATCACCGACCAGGAACTGCGCGAAGCCATCGAGCGCATGCGCAGCGATCTTGAACTGAATGGTAAGACCCGTGTGCTCGAACGCATTGAGCATTTCACCGGCATCGAGCCAAAGGCGCTGTGGACCGATATGACGCTCGGTGTCTCCGTCGCCCGCAAGGTTACGCGCGCCGCTGTGGTAGCCGACGCGGGCTGGATTCGCGCCTCGATGCATTTGGCGCGGTTCTTTACGAAGGCTGAAATCAAGGCATTCCACGTCAACGAGCTGGAACAGGCGCGAGCCTGGATCAACGCCTGACGTCGTCTCCAGCCGGCCGCCTCTGCCAGAGGCCGGTCAGTCTCAGTTCCTGGAGCCAACCTGGCGATCCAGGTGATCCCCAATAGCGGCCCTTTGAACGTGGAGCCCGCTTCATTGCGTTAATGGCTGAAATGACGCCACATCTACCGCAGTTCAGCGGATGCAGGCAGCGCGTAGCCGATACCTCGCCTGCACCGTCCCCGATTCAGGAAGATGTTTTTCAAACGAATGAAATGAAGAGCGATGTCGACCGCCTGGTCAGCCAGGCGGCGTCCGCATGCGCGTTTGTCGCTCGCTGGAACGTGGGTCCGCCGAAACGGATATCTACCGAATCGTCCCGCAATTGTCGTTGCCCGAGCCATCCGCATTTGTGCTGCTTCCAGCCACCGAAAGCACGTTTCACATTACGGAACTCACCGGGAATTTCTGCAGCCTCATCTTTTCGCGGCTTGAAAACGTGTTTTGCATTGCAAAAACTAAAACCTATCCTATTGAAATATAACGACAAATTTAGTCTTATGTCTTATATAAGACTTCACTGAAGCGAACCAAACGGCGCTACTATCTAGTCATGCAGTTCGCTTCGGCATACGGGGCGACACGGTGAACCATTTACCCAAACGCGCTTTGCTCTTAGGAGATTCACATGGCCCAATATCAGGACGACATCAAGGCAGTTGCCGGTTTGAAGGAAAAGCACGGCAGCGCATGGAATGCCATCAATCCCGAATATGCCGCACGCATGCGTGCCCAGAACAAGTTCAAGACGGGCCTCGACATCGCCCGTTACACCGCCGCCATCATGCGCGCCGACATGGCCGCCTACGATGCCGACCCGTCGAAGTACACGCAATCGCTCGGTTGCTGGCACGGCTTCATCGGCCAGCAGAAGATGATTTCCATCAAGAAGCACTTCAACAGCACCGAACGCCGCTACCTGTACCTGTCCGGCTGGATGGTCGCCGCGCTGCGCTCCGAGTTCGGCCCGCTGCCGGACCAGTCGATGCACGAAAAGACCGCCGTCAGCTCGTTGATCCGCGAGCTGTACACCTTCCTGCGCCAGGCCGACGCCCGTGAACTGGGCGGCCTGTTCCGCGAACTGGACGCAGCCGTCGACCCCGCCGCCAAGGCCGCCATCCAGCAAAAGATCGACAACCACGTCACCCACGTCGTGCCCATCATCGCCGACATCGACGCGGGTTTCGGCAACGCCGAAGCCACCTACCTGCTGGCCAAGCAGTTCATCGAAGCGGGTGCGTGCTGTATCCAGATCGAAAACCAGGTGTCCGACGAGAAGCAGTGCGGCCACCAGGACGGCAAGGTCACGGTGCCGCACGAGGACTTCCTCGCCAAGATCCGCGCCGTCCGCTATGCGTTCCTCGAACTGGGCGTGGACGACGGCATCATCGTGGCCCGTACCGACTCGCTGGGTGCCGGCCTGACCAAGCAGATCGCCGTGACCAACGTGCCGGGCGACCTGGGCGACCAATACAATTCGTTCCTCGATTGCGAAGAGCTGTCGGCCGACGCGCTGGGCAACGGTGACGTCGTCATCAAGCGCGACGGCAAGCTGCTGCGTCCGAAGCGCCTGCCGAGCAACCTGTTCCAGTTCCGCAGCGGCACGGGCGAAGCGCGCTGCGTGCTGGACTGCATCACCTCGCTGCAAAACGGCGCCGACCTGCTGTGGATCGAAACCGAAAAGCCGCACATCGGCCAGATCGGCGGCATGGTCAACGAGATTCGCAAGGTCATCCCGAACGCCAAGCTGGTGTACAACAACAGCCCGTCGTTCAACTGGACGCTGAATTTCCGCCAACAGGCGTATGACGCGATGAAGGCCGCGGGCAAGGACGTGTCGGCATACGACCGCAGCCAGCTGATGAGCGCGGAATACGACCAGACCGAACTGGCGATCGCCGCCGACGAAAAGATCCGCACCTTCCAGGCCGACGCGGCGCGCGAAGCCGGCATTTTCCACCACCTGATCACGCTGCCGACCTACCACACGGCTGCGCTGTCGACCGACAACCTGGCCAAGGAATACTTCGGCGAACAGGGGATGCTCGGTTATGTGGCCGGCGTGCAGCGCAAGGAAATCCGCGAGGGCATCGCCTGCGTCAAGCACCAGAACATGTCCGGTTCGGACATCGGCGACGACCACAAGGAGTATTTCAGCGGCGAAGCGGCGCTGAAGGCGGCGGGTAAGGACAACACGATGAACCAGTTCTAATTCTGGTTCCGGTAGTACGCCAGTAAAACGCCAACCCATACGGGTTGGCGTTTTTTTTTATCCGGCGAGATAGTTCGAGGGACAGCGACTACGTGGTTGTACAGAACGTCGTACTTGTCGTCGATGCGGAAAACAAGCCAATCGTATGACGGAACGCCAGCGTGAAGAGCGCACCGCTGTCGCCCGAAACCGCGTTGATGTCGTAAGCGCGCACCGAGGTCGGGCCGCCTACGATCAGTTGCTGCGAGGTATCGAGGTTACCCGACGCGACCTGCCCTGCGACCGGGACCAACCGCTGGTTGTCGCCGCCGAACTCCTGCAGCCGCGCCGCGCTCAGGTTGACTTTGAGAAGCCGCCCTGAGTGTCGCGCGAGCGCATCCGCTGCTTGCGCCGCGTCTTGCTGAAGCTCACGTGGCCGTATGTCCAGCTCGCGCTCCACCTGCTCGCCGCGACGGCCAGCAGACCGTCGCGCCACTGCCGCCCAAAAACGCGGTGCAGTCACAAGTTTTGCCCGCGTCGCGCAACAGCATGCCTTGGCAAAGCGACGTTGCCGAAACGGCCGAATGCATCAAGTCGGACATGGGCAGCACCGACATTTGCCGCCTGGCCTTCCGCGGTTGTGGCTCGCTCCAGCGGCCGCACAAAAGAAGCTTGTGCGTTGTGCGCGTCGATCTGCGATGCCTGCGCCGAGTGCGAAAAGCATCGGCATGAGCACGGCAAGCAATGCGCGCAAGTCTGTCGAATCTGCGCGAAGGAACGTCAGACTATGACGCAACAAGAAGACCGTGCTCGCACATGCATCGGCGCGCCGCACGCAATAACAACGCCGGGTCGCGACGCTAACGGGCTAGCGCGAAGCGTTCGACGGGAATGATCTCAGCTATTTCGCCGTTTGCGGCTGCGCCTGCGCCTCGCTGGCATCTTGCGCCACCGCTGCGGTGTCGGCTCGCGACGGGTCGACGTAGTCCGGCAATGCCTTGCCGTCGTCGAGCGCATTGGCGCGACTCTGCAGATAGCCATCCCGTACGAAACTGTATTTGTCCAGCGCGGCCAGTTCCAGCAGATCGGTTGCGCCGAGCATGCGCGAACGCGTGCTCACGACGTTGACTCCGAAGAGCGGCGTGCTTGCAGCAAGCGGGAAAAACGTCGTCGGGCTCATGGCGCTCGACACGATTAGTCCGCCTGCATCGCGCGCGGAACTCGGGCCAAAGAGCGGCAAAACGAGGTAAGGCCCGGAAGGCACGCCGTAATGACCGAGCGTCAGCCCGAAGTCGTCGTGATGCTTTGGCAGGCCAGCGGCCGTCGCCCAGTCCAGCAAACCGCCAAGTCCGAATACCGAGTTGAATGCAACACGCACCAGATCTTCCGTGGCCGCCGTGATTTTCAACTGCAGTAGTTCATTGGCGAAATTGCCGATGTCGCCAAGATTCGAAAACACATTACCGACCGCCGTTTGCAACGGTTTCGGCATTACTTCGACGTAAGCCGTTGCAACGGGCTTCGCCACCGTGCGGTCAAGCCCTTCGTTAAACGAAAAGATCGCGCGATTCATTGGCTCAAGCGGATCATTCGCATTGCGATCATTTCCGGCGGCACAGGCGCTCAACGCGATCACCGCTACGAGACTCAGCGCTCGCGCGGCCAGCCGCGTCGTGGACTTCGACTTCATATACTTCGATTACTCACAGGGATTCAGGCCGGCGAGACAAACACCCAAGCCCTTTCCTTCATTTTTTATGGAAATTCCGATGATGCCCGGCTCGCGATTCAGCCGAACGTAAAGCGGCACAAGGAAACGTCGGACGTCGGCACCAGCAGATACCGGCCACGGCGCCGTCTACCACGACGGCCGACACGACGTCCCCGCAATTCGCACAACGCTCTTCATCGAGGATTGATCCGCGTAACGCCCAAGAGCGGCATCGCGTCGGCAGATCAGAATCTGCACGCCCGGAAACACAATCGACAAGCGTCTTGCGGAATCCACTGCGCCGCCATCACGCGCTGGCGCCTTGCTCTTCCTCAACTCCCGACTGTCGTCTTGTGCCGGCGCGTCGCCCGGCGGACGATATCTGTTCGAGCATCGCCACCACGCGTGCCCAGACACGGTGTGCACCCAGGTCGCCCGACTTGCTTTTCCGAACCGGCGAAAGCCCGCTGTCCGGAAGCACGGCGCCGCCGATGTGCCGGGCCGACGTGCTGCGCCGATCAGCTTCCGAAATAGATATTGCAGAACGAGACCGGGCCAACGCATTCATCCTTCTTGTCGGCCGGCTTGTCATGCTGGACCCGGCCAAATCCCTGATTTTCCGGCGCATTCTGATTCGTCACGGCATTTTCGTCTGCCGCCGACGGGTGGGCATGATTTCCCTGTGCATAGGCGCTAGCTGCGCAAAGCGACATGGCAATCACGAGGCAGTGCAATACTTTCACGACTCATCTCCTTACTCGCGGCGTCACAATGCCGCGACACCACAAACTATAGTTCGTTGTTCCTTACCGATTAAGCGCCGCCGAAGCAAGTATCCATTCCACGCGCCCCGCTGGCGAAGCACTTGAATCCTGTGGTTCCTTTTCGCAGGCGGATCGAGGGAGAAATTCGCGGACTGCGGGAGCAATCGTCCGCCGACAGCCCTGTTTATCGAAGACTGGTGCGGGCCCGAGCCGCCGAAAGCGGGCGAATCTCGCCGAAACGCGCCTTTCGAAGGGGGCGCCGCATATTTGCAGATAACTGGTAAAAGTCCGTTTCCACACTGCGGCTATATGTAGCAGAGACGAAGCCGTAGCATTCGCACCTGGCTTGACAGAGTAACCGGCTATCGGTTCCACACACCATTTTCTGCGATTTTCGCTGAATACGTCGTTTTGCCCGTCGTTCCCCGATCCGCGAAATATCGGCTCAACGAAATCCGGCAACGTGACGCTTCAGCGAATAAATACGACGGTGTGGCAATTGAAAAACCATCTTGCGGGTAAGCGGCGGCGAATGACGATCCAGGAAAATGCAAAACGAGACGCACTATCGGAGCGGGGGAATGTCTTCCACTCTCGCGGCGAATCCGGAAACGACTTCGAAAAGGTCGACGTCCTCTTCATAGGGGGCGGCATCATGAGCGCGACGCTTGGCGTTCTGCTCCATGAACTCGAACCCGGATGGTCGATGGCGATGGTCGAGCGGCTCGATGAAGTCGCCGCGGAAAGCTCGAACGGCTGGAACAACGCGGGCACCGGGCATACCGCGTTGGCCGAACTCAACTACACCCCGCAGAGCTCGTCGGGCAAGATCGATATCTCCAAAGCCGTACGCATCAACGAAGATTTTCAGATTTCGCGGCAATTCTGGGCGTGGGGCGTGAGCCGCGGAATATTGAAGCAGCCGAAATCGTTCATCAATACGACGCCGCATATGAGCTTCGTCTGGGGCGACGAGAACGTCCGCTTCCTGAAAGCGCGCCACGAAGCGCTGCGAAACAACTCGCTCTTCCAGAGCATGCAGTATTCGGAGTCGCACAAGCAAATCGCCGAGTGGGTTCCCCTCATGATGGAGGGTCGCGACGCGCGCCAGAAGGTCGCCGCGACGTGGTCGTCGATGGGCACCGACGTGAATTTCGGCGAAATCACGCATCAATTCGTGCGCTATCTCGACAGCCAGTCCAACTTCAACCTCCTTCTGAATAGCGATGTGCAGCAGATCGCGCGCAACGAGAACGGCTCGTGGCGCGTGACGGTAGGCGATACGCGACGCCACGGCCACAGCCGGCGCATCGATGCGCGGTTCGTGTTCGTCGGCGCCGGTGGCGGTTCGCTGCCCTTGCTGCAGGCGTCGGGCATTCCCGAGGCGAAAGAGTACGGCGGGTTTCCGGTCGGCGGCTCGTTCCTCGTGACCGAGAGCAGCGCCATTACGTGCCGCCACTTTGCCAAGGTCTATGGCAAGGCGTCGGTCGGCTCGCCGCCCATGTCGGTTCCGCACCTGGACACGCGCATTCTCGACGGAAAGAAAGCGCTGCTATTCGGACCGTTTGCGACGTTCTCGACGAAGTTTCTCAAGAACGGGTCGTATAGCGATCTGCTTGCGAGCACGAGGATGAACAACATCGTGCCGATGGCGCGCGTGGGGCTGTCCGAGTTCTCGCTGATCAAATATCTGGCCGGTCAGTTGATGCTATCGGACGCCGATCGCCTGCATGCGCTGCAGGAATATCTGCCGCGCGCGCGCCAGGAAGACTGGCGGCTGTGGCAGGCAGGTCAACGCGTTCAGATCATCAAGCGCGACAAGCTCAAGGGCGGAGTCCTCAAACTCGGTACCGAAATCGTCTGCGCGAAGGACGGCAGCATCGCCGGGTTGCTGGGCGCATCGCCCGGCGCTTCCACGGCGGCGCCGATCATGCTCAACCTGCTGGAAATGGCCTTCAAGGACCAGCTTCGCACGCCCGCGTGGCAAGCGACGATCCGCAAGATCGTGCCTGGATACGGCACGCAACTCGCATCGGACCCGCGCAAGGCTTACGAGTCGCTAAGCGCTACCAGCGAAATCCTGCAGTTGAGCGCACCGCCAAAGTGGCATCCATCGGGACAGGACGCCCCCGGCATGGCGATGGCACTCCATTCGCGCGCCTGATCGAGGCCTGGATCACCTTGACCATGACAGATCTGCAGATGAAAAGCGCGAATCACACTACCTACGTGATTCAAGGCGTGACCCACAATGGAAAGACGTTTCGGCCCAGCGACTGGTCGGAACGCCTGGCCGGCGCGATGTCGAGCTTTGGGCCGTCGGCGCAGGGTGTCAGAAGGGAAAACCTGCATCTCGGCTACTCGCCCTACGTCTGCCCCATGGTCATCGACAACCTGAAGTGCGTCGTGCTCGACTCCCGGCTACGCGACGTCGCGCCCTACGCTTTCGATTTCGTGCTGAATTTCGCCAAAGACAACGATCTCGTGGTGAAAGGCGGGGAATAAGCGCAGGCGATATCACACCGATTGGTCCAAAAGAAACTCCGCCTATCAGGATTCGCTGCAATTCTGGTGTTTTCAACGTTGAAGTCGCTTTAATGCTGCGAGAGGTCTAGCATGGCAGAAGCCGCAAAAAAACCGAGGCCGGAATACCGGAACATCGGGCTTGGGCAGATATTGTTCGCATACCGCCTGCCTCTGGCC
>NZ_FMYQ01000061.1 GCF_900096975.1 Paraburkholderia lycopersici | reverse complement strand
GAGGAGCCTGACGATTACCTACTTTCACACGGGCAATCCGCACTATCATCGGCGTGGAGTCGTTTCACGGTCCTGTTCGGGATGGGAAGGGGTGGGACCGACTCGCTATGGTCATCAGGCATGACGGGTTGCTGCGTCGCGGGTGAGCGCGCCACAGCCAATCTGGAAGAAGCGTAAAGAGGCTCTGGTGAATCGGGGCTGTGCTGTTTCTGGCACAACACATGATCTCGACCTGTGTGTCCTGCTCTCCGCAGCGGGAGGGAGGCACACCTGTTATAGGATCAAGCCTTACGGGCAATTAGTATCAGTTAGCTTAACGCATTACTGCGCTTCCACACCTGACCTATCAACGTCCTGGTCTTGAACGACCCTTCAAGGGGCTCGAAGCCCCGGGGAAGTCTCATCTTGAGGCGAGTTTCCCGCTTAGATGCTTTCAGCGGTTATCTCTTCCGAACATAGCTACCCGGCGATGCCACTGGCGTGACAACCGGTACACCAGAGGTTCGTCCACTCCGGTCCTCTCGTACTAGGAGCAGGCCCCCTCAAACTTCCAGCGCCCACGGCAGATAGGGACCAAACTGTCTCACGACGTTTTAAACCCAGCTCACGTACCTCTTTAAATGGCGAACAGCCATACCCTTGGGACCGGCTACAGCCCCAGGATGAGATGAGCCGACATCGAGGTGCCAAACACCGCCGTCGATATGAACTCTTGGGCGGTATCAGCCTGTTATCCCCAGAGTACCTTTTATCCGTTGAGCGATGGCCCTTCCATACAGAACCACCGGATCACTATGACCTGCTTTCGCACCTGTTCGACTTGTGGGTCTCACAGTCAAGCACGCTTATGCCATTGCACTATCAGCACGATTTCCGACCGTACCTAGCGTACCTTCGTACTCCTCCGTTACCCTTTGGGAGGAGACCGCCCCAGTCAAACTGCCTGCCATGCACTGTCCCCGATCCGGATTCACGGACCAGGGTTAGAACCTCAAACAGATCAGGGTGGTATTTCAAGGACGGCTCCACGCAGACTGGCGTCCACGCTTCACAGCCTCCCACCTATCCTACACAAACCGGTTCAAAGTCCAATGCAAAGCTGCAGTAAAGGTTCATGGGGTCTTTCCGTCTAGCCGCGGGGAGATTGCATCATCACAAACACTTCAACTTCGCTGAGTCTCGGGAGGAGACAGTGTGGCCATCGTTACGCCATTCGTGCAGGTCGGAACTTACCCGACAAGGAATTTCGCTACCTTAGGACCGTTATAGTTACGGCCGCCGTTTACCGGGACTTCAATCAAGAGCTTGCACCCCATCATTTAATCTTCCGGCACCGGGCAGGCGTCACACCCTATACGTCCACTTTCGTGTTTGCAGAGTGCTGTGTTTTTATTAAACAGTCGCAGCCACCAGTTTATTGCAACCCCTTCACCCTCTGCGCGCAGGCGCATCAAGCTACAGGGGCGTACCTTATCCCGAAGTTACGGTACCAATTTGCCGAGTTCCTTCTCCCGAGTTCTCTCAAGCGCCTTAGAATACTCATCTCGCCCACCTGTGTCGGTTTGCGGTACGGTCAATGTGAAACTGAAGCTTAGAGGCTTTTCCTGGAACCCCTTCCAGTTGCTTCTCCACCGAAGTGGATGGCCTCGCACCCTTGAATCCTGCGCCCGGATTTGCCAGAGCGCCTTCTCCAATGCAAGGACCGGGACTTCCAACACCCGGACAACCTTCCGCGATCCGTCCCCCCATCGCATTTCACACTGGTACAGGAATATTGACCTGTTTCCCATCAGCTACGCATTTCTGCCTCGCCTTAGGGGCCGACTCACCCTACGCCGATGAACGTTGCGTAGGAAACCTTGGGCTTACGGCGAGGGGGCCTTTCACCCCCTTTATCGCTACTCATGTCAGCATTCGCACTTCCGATACCTCCAGCACACTTTCCAGTGCACCTTCGCAGGCTTACGGAACGCTCTCCTACCATGCACACTAGTGTGCATCCGCAGCTTCGGTATATGGCTTAGCCCCGTTACATCTTCCGCGCAGGACGACTCGATCAGTGAGCTATTACGCTTTCTTTAAAGGGTGGCTGCTTCTAAGCCAACCTCCTGACTGTTTTAGCCTTCCCACTTCGTTTCCCACTTAGCCATATTTGGGGACCTTAGCTGGCGGTCTGGGTTGTTTCCCTCTTGACACCGGACGTTAGCACCCGATGTCTGTCTCCCGTGATTGCACTCTTCGGTATTCGGAGTTTGCTATGGCGACGTAATCCGCAATGGACCCATCAACCATGACAGTGCTCTACCCCCGAAGGTGAGACACGAGGCACTACCTAAATAGTTTTCGGAGAGAACCAGCTATTTCCAGGTTTGTTTAGCCTTTCACCCCTATCCACAGCTCATCCCCTAACTTTTCAACGTTAGTGGGTTCGGTCCTCCAGCACGTGTTACCGTGCCTTCAACCTGGCCATGGATAGATCACCTGGTTTCGGGTCTACACCCAGCGACTGGACGCCCTGTTCGGACTCGCTTTCGCTACGCCTGCCCTATCCGGTTAAGCTCGCCACTGAATGTAAGTCGCTGACCCATTATACAAAAGGTACGCCGTCACCCCTTGCGAGGCTCCGACTGTTTGTATGCATGCGGTTTCAGGATCTGTTTCACTCCCCTCCCGGGGTTCTTTTCGCCTTTCCCTCACGGTACTGGTTCACTATCGGTCGATCACGAGTATTTAGCCTTGGAGGATGGTCCCCCCATCTTCAGACAGGATTTCACGTGTCCCGCCCTACTTGTCGCATACCTAGTTCTTCCAGACTGTTTTCGCCTACGGGGCTATCACCCGCTATGGCCGCACTTTCCAGAGCGTTTGGCTAACAGTTCAGATAAAGAATGCAGGCTGGTCCCATTTCGCTCGCCACTACTCTGGGAATCTCGGTTGATTTCTTTTCCTGCGGCTACTTAGATGTTTCAGTTCGCCGCGTTCGCTTCTCATGGCCTATGTATTCAGCCACGGATACTCCATTCGGAGTGGGTTTCCCCATTCGGACATCTCCGGATCAAAGCTTGTTTGCCAGCTCCCCGGAGCTTTTCGCAGGCTACCGCGTCCTTCATCGCCTGTGATCGCCAAGGCATCCACCACATGCACTTGTTCGCTTGACCCTATAACGGGTGTGTCTCATCCAGCACACACTCGCTACAGGCTGAGTTTTCGCGTTGTGCCGTATTCCAAAGCCCTCTTTCGAGGAACTTAAAAATACATCGATACAATCACAACCCTGATTCACCTACTCCACACCCATCTCGAGGTGTGTTTCAGACAAATCTCTTTACTACTTCTTCCTGATTGTTAAAGAACGACAGCCGATACAGTTTCCTGCATCGCCCTGACTGGCTCAATCGCCAATGCGCAGCCTTCTGCCACCGCAGAGCGCTGTGCATTGAGGATTGGTGGAGGCAGACGGGATCGAACCGACGACCCCCTGCTTGCAAAGCAGGTGCTCTCCCAGCTGAGCTATGCCCCCCAAGGGCCTTCTCCGGGGACTGTCCGTCCAGACCAGTTGGTGGGTCTGGATGGATTCGAACCATCGACCCCCGCCTTATCAAGACGGTGCTCTAACCGACTGAGCTACAGACCCCTGAGTCTGTCTTTTCTACAGCCGACAAGTGTGAGCGCTTTAAACGCAGCGGGCGATGAGCTCTGGAAAGGAGGTGATCCAGCCGCACCTTCCGATACGGCTACCTTGTTACGACTTCACCCCAGTCATGAATCCTGCCGTGGTGACCGTCCTCCTTGCGGTTAGACTAGCCACTTCTGGCAAAACCCACTCCCATGGTGTGACGGGCGGTGTGTACAAGACCCGGGAACGTATTCACCGCGGCATGCTGATCCGCGATTACTAGCGATTCCAGCTTCACGCAGTCGAGTTGCAGACTGCGATCCGGACTACGATCGGTTTTCTGGGATTGGCTCCACCTCGCGGCTTGGCAACCCTCTGTTCCGACCATTGTATGACGTGTGAAGCCCTACCCATAAGGGCCATGAGGACTTGACGTCATCCCCACCTTCCTCCGGTTTGTCACCGGCAGTCTCCCTGGAGTGCTCTTGCGTAGCAACTAGGGACAAGGGTTGCGCTCGTTGCGGGACTTAACCCAACATCTCACGACACGAGCTGACGACAGCCATGCAGCACCTGTGTTACGGCTCCCTTTCGGGCACTTCCACCTCTCAGTGAAATTCCGTACATGTCAAGGGTAGGTAAGGTTTTTCGCGTTGCATCGAATTAATCCACATCATCCACCGCTTGTGCGGGTCCCCGTCAATTCCTTTGAGTTTTAATCTTGCGACCGTACTCCCCAGGCGGTCAACTTCACGCGTTAGCTACGTTACCAAGCCAATGAAGGCCCGACAACCAGTTGACATCGTTTAGGGCGTGGACTACCAGGGTATCTAATCCTGTTTGCTCCCCACGCTTTCGTGCATGAGCGTCAGTATTGGCCCAGGGGGCTGCCTTCGCCATCGGTGTTCCTCCACATCTCTACGCATTTCACTGCTACACGTGGAATTCCACCCCCCTCTGCCATACTCCAGCGATGCAGTCACCAATGCAGTTCCCAGGTTAAGCCCGGGGATTTCACATCGGTCTTACATCACCGCCTGCGCACGCTTTACGCCCAGTAATTCCGATTAACGCTCGCACCCTACGTATTACCGCGGCTGCTGGCACGTAGTTAGCCGGTGCTTATTCTTCCGGTACCGTCATCCCCCTCCGGTATTATCAGAAAGGATTTCTTTCCGGACAAAAGTGCTTTACAACCCGAAGGCCTTCTTCACACACGCGGCATTGCTGGATCAGGGTTGCCCCCATTGTCCAAAATTCCCCACTGCTGCCTCCCGTAGGAGTCTGGGCCGTGTCTCAGTCCCAGTGTGGCTGGTCGTCCTCTCAGACCAGCTACGGATCGTCGGCTTGGTAGGCCTTTACCCCACCAACTACCTAATCCGCCATCGGCCGCCCCAATAGCGCGAGGCCCGAAGGTCCCCCGCTTTCATCCAGAGATCGTATGCGGTATTAATCCGGCTTTCGCCGGGCTATCCCCCACTACTGGACACGTTCCGATGTATTACTCACCCGTTCGCCACTCGCCGCCAGGCCGAAGCCCGCGCTGCCGTCCGACTTGCATGTGTAAGGCATGCCGCCAGCGTTCAATCTGAGCCAGGATCAAACTCTTCAGTTCAAACCTGTTACTGTTTTCTGTCCTCTCGGACAGGTCGCTCACTCAAAGCTGACAGGTCCTGAATCAATTCAGAAACCTGACTTACTCTAGTGTGAGACTCTTGATACTTTTGCTGCTCCCGGCCGCCCAGAAGGACTGCCGGGTCGCCGCCGCATCAAGCGCCCACACTTATCGGCTGTAAATTTTTAAAGA
>NZ_FMYQ01000087.1 GCF_900096975.1 Paraburkholderia lycopersici | reverse complement strand
GAAGGCGGCATTCTGCGCAACTCGAACGGCGAGCGCTTCATGGAGCGCTACGCGCCGACCCTGAAGGATCTGGCGCCGCGCGACTTCGTTTCGCGTTCGATGGGACAGGAAATCATCGAAGGTCGTGGCGAAGGTCCGAAGAAGGATCACATTCTGCTCGATCTCTCGCACATCGGCGCCGAGACGATCATGAAGCGTCTGCCGTCGATCCGCGAAATCGCCATCCGGTTTGCCAACGTCGATCCCATCAAGGACCCGATCCCGGTGGTGCCCACCATCCACTACCAGATGGGCGGCATTCCGACGAATGTCCATGGCCAGGTGATCGGTACGTCGAAGGGCCACAAGGATCCCGTCAACGGCTTCTACGCCGTGGGCGAATGCTCGTGCGTGTCGGTGCATGGCGCGAACCGCCTCGGCACGAACTCGCTGCTCGACCTCGTGGTGTTCGGCCGCGCGGCCGCGAATCATATCATCCAGCACGTGAAGGACGTCCGGCAGCACAAGCCCTTGCCGGCCGACGCCGCCGACTTCGCGCTCTCGCGGCTGAACCGGCTGGAGAAGTCGTCATCGGGCGAGCATACGCAGGCCGTGGCGGGAGACATCCGCTCGACGATGCAGACGCATGCTGGCGTGTTCCGCACGGAGAAGCTAATGGCGGAAGGTGTGCAGCAAATCGCGCAGGTCGCGGAACGCGCGAAGCACATCCACCTGAAGGACAAGTCGAAGGTGTTCAACACGGCGCGCGTGGAAGCGCTCGAAGTGGCCAACATGATTGAAGTTGCGCGCGCAACGATGGTGTCTGCGGAGGCCCGCAAGGAAAGCCGCGGCGCCCACGCGCCAAGCGAGCACAAGGAACGCGACGACGTGAACTGGCTGCGCCATACGCTCTGGTACAGCGAAGACAACCGGCTCGAATACAAACCAGTCCAGCTGCAACCGCTGAGCGTCGCGTCCGTGCCGCCGAAGCCGCGCACGTTCTAGGTCTCACGCCAGTCAAAGGGAATCGGAAATGGCCAAACGAATTTTTGAAGTCTACCGCTACGATCCGGACAAGGACGCGGCGCCGCGCATGCAGACGTACGA
>NZ_FMYQ01000052.1 GCF_900096975.1 Paraburkholderia lycopersici | reverse complement strand
TCTTTGTCAGGCATAGGTGTCCACCTCGAATTGGTGGACCCCTATGCTCCTCGCTCCTGTCGATCAGGACTAGACGTTAAAGATGGACCGCTTACTTGCAATGTATATAAAGTCAGCCCGGTCGAATCGTCCCTCAGCCTTCGCACCAGATGTCTGTGTTTTCGGCACCAGCGCTGCAATGCCAGCGTCATCGCAGGCTTTGATCTCCGTGGCGTGAAGTATCCGCGATCGGCTAGTGCCCTGATCCTCTTCCTGCCCATGGCATCACGAGCGGCCTTGGCCATCGGGCTCTGCTGCGCGCGGTCACTACCGACGTTCGTAACTTCGTGGGTCACGATGAGGTGATGCTTCGTATCAACAGCCACCTGAACGTTGTAGCCCACCACGCCTGTTCCCTTGGCTTGCGACATCATCGAGCGTGAGTCAGGATCAGTCAGCGAGACCTGTTTGCCCGGTAAATCATTCAACAGTTCTGCGGCGCGATCCAGATCGCGCATCTGCTCGCGCAGCGTCTCGATCTTTTCCCGAAGCCGTTCGGTTTTCGCTTCCACCTCGACCGGTTGCGTGCGATCAGCCGTCTCCAGTGCATCCAGATAACGCTGAATGCTTTGTTCGATCTGTTCTTGCCGCCTAGCAATCTTGTTGGGCGTGAAGTTGTTGTCGCGACTGTTCACCGCCTTGAACTTGCTACCGTCGATGGCAACGACTGCTTGCGTGAAGAGCTTAAGGTCGCGGCATATCACGACGAAGCGTCGGCATACATTGCGAATGCCGGCGCCATTGCTGCGTCTGAACTCGGCAATCGTCTTGAAGTCCGGCGCGAGGCGACCAGTCAGCCACATCAGTTCAACATTGCGCTGGCACTCCCGCTCCAGACGTCGGCTTGACTGCACGCGATTGAGATAGCCGTAGATGTAGAGTTTGAGCAGAACGGCCGGATGGTAGGACGGTCGGCCCGTATTCGCGGGCGTGGTGCCTTCGAAGCCCATGGAAGCCAGATCGAGCTCGTCTACGAACGCGTCGACGATCCGCACGGGATTGTCTTCAGCGATAAAGTCTTCGAGACATTCCGGCAGCAACGTGGCCTGATTGCGGTTTGCACCCTCGACAAATCGCCCCATCTCCGCCTCTCGCGCTAACAGGTTGACTCAGTCTAGGCGATCGCGCGCGTTTTGACACACCCTCGGCCAGGAGCGGTCCGTCGCTCACATGCTCGCTCAGACATTCAGGATGTCTGTTCCGCTCAGGAAGCGGCCATCCAATCAGTAACGGCGAAGTGTCGCTTGCGGCCCAGGAAGAGACAGTCGACAGGCGAAAATGCCGCCTGGAAGCGGCCGTTGAAACTGAGCGACCCTCAAGCACGGCGAGCGCCCCGACGAATGGCGACGGCAGGTGCTACTCGGCCCTGATCGCCACCACTGTCCCGGTCCAGCCGTTCGCTCCTTTCGTGGCTGTAACGAGCATATCGCCGGGGCCGGGCGCAGCAACAACCAGTTCACCTCCCTCTGCCCAGATCGCACTACGGCCAGCCGGCTCCCAGCCGCCGGTGATGCCGCCATGGTTGGCCATCAGCACGGCCATATTGTGTTTGGTCGCATAGCCAGCCAAAAGCCCGGTATCGTTCTGGTACCCGTTGTCAGTAATGAGCGCGCTCGCCGCGTATACACGCGCCCCCGAATCTGCTGCGCTCGCCGCGTGGCTGGAATGCGAGAAATCGGCGCAAATAGCCAACGCAATCGAATTCCCATCAATGATTACCTCCGGGCCTCCATTTCCGGCAGCAAACACCAGATCTTCGCCTGGATGCAAATGCTGTTTTGTGTGCGCCTGTATTCCATGGACTCCAAGCGTGAATGCGCCGATAAACACATCAGACTGGTCTTCGTGTCTTAGGGGAGCCCCTACGACGACGGTAATGCCCAGTCGCTGTGCCTCGGCCAACAGCCGATGGAGCCGTTGGTCTTGCCGTCCCATTGCGAGTTGACGGCCAAGTTGCCGCTCGTATCCCGTCAAGGACAGTTCGGGAAATACCAGATACTTGACACCGTGTTCCGCGGCGGTATGGAGGAAGGCCAAATGCCGAGCCACGTTGGTTTCGATGTCTCCCGCTTTGGAGGTGGACTGCGCAGCGGCGATAGTGAATGTGTCCATGACAGATAGAGTCAGTTGTTCGCGTGGGTGTCTCGAAGTATTAAGGTTTTGTTTCGAACCGCCTACAAAAGATACTTATTGATCTATTGAATTTTGTTATGTCACCGCGGGATATCGAAATCTTTCGGGCAGTGATGACCTCCGGTACGACAGCGCGCGCCGCTCAGTTGCTTGGTATCAGCCAACCTGCGGTCAGTCAGGCCGTTCAGCGGGTAGAGTTATTTGCCGCCGTGCGATTGTTTGAGCGCGTTCGGGGAAGAATGATCCCGACGAACGAGGCGAATGTCCTCATGACCTCAATCGAGCGGTACTTCGTGGGCTTTGAAACTGTAGAGCACGTGATTCGCAGTCTGGGCTCATACAAGCAAGGCCGACTCGTTGTTGCCTGCTTCCCTGCCTTGGGGAACTGTTTTCTGCCACGTGCAATCGCCGAGTCTCATCTCGACTCGCTCGGCATTCAGCTTTCCTTGCAGGTTATGAGTTCGCGAGAGGTGCATCAGCAAGTTCAGTCTGGCGCTGTTGACATAGGTTTGATGGCTAGCGAGATGTCGACTTCAGGTCTCGATCATTCGATATTTAGCGCGCTGCCGGGCGTCATCGCAATGGCATCCGATCATCCGCTAGCTCATCGTGCGGTCGTTACGCCGGCGGACCTTCAATCAGATCACTTCATTTCACTAAATAAGGAAGATGTAACAAGACGGGCGTTAGAAGAAGCACTGGCACGCGAAGGGATCACGCTACGGAGCATCGTAGAAACCCCTTACTCGATCAGTGCCTGCGAGTTGGCACGCTGTGGAGTCGGACTTGCGTTCGTCCATCCAATCGCGGCCATCGACTTCATTCCTCGTGGGCTCGTCATCAAACGTTTTTCGTTGGACATCCCGTTTCAGGATCAGATCATTTTCCGCCCGGGCAAACCTTTATACGAGAACACGAAGTCGATTTTGAAACTGCTTCGGCTGCAACTAGACAAGGACTGCAAGCAGTTACAGCTTGCTTTGAGGGGTAGGAAGGGCACCGGTCGTCACGAATGACCGGTTCATAGAACCTTGACCGACCGCTCCGGGTCGAGAGTACGCACTGCCGACTGGCCGCTTACGGGCCACAGAATTTCAGTGACCGCTTCCGAGCGATGAGTTCAGGGAGCGGACTGACGCAGCGCGACCCGAAGTGCCACTGCGGTATTTTCACTGGATGGCGGAACACCGCTGCACAACGGTCATTCGTTCGACTACGCTACTGGACCACAAGGTGGACGCGAACGTCCTGATGGCTCTCGACAGGCTTGCCATTCTCAGTGGCGGGGAAGAAACGCCAGTTGTGCAGCGAGGCGAGCAACAGCTGATTCAGACGCGGCTGCTGTGTCGGCTGCAGGAGTTCGACATCGACGGAACCGTCGGGGTGAATCGTGAAGCGCGCAAGCGCAATCGCGTGATACGCGGCTTCACGCAAGTCGTCCGGGATTTCCGGCAGTGGCTGCGTGATCGCGCGCGCGGGGGTATGACCGCTGCCGTTGGCGGCGGGGTCGGTCGCGCCCGGCGAGTGACTGACCGTGCTGCCCGGAGGAGTGGCAGATTTCAGTGGCGCGGACGGCGCGGGCGATGGCGCAGTGGAGGGTACTGCAACGGGCGCGGGTGCAGCCGGTGTCGCTGCGGCCGGAACAGGTGCGGCATGTTGCGGAGCCCGTTCTTCGTGCACGGGACGCGCGTGTTGCACCGGCGGCGGTGCATCACGCGCGACATTCGCGGGCGGTGTCGGGTGCGTCGGCGCAGCCTGCGCGGGTGCGCTTGCGCGCAGGGGCGGCGGCGGAGGCTCGATTTCAAGCAGCTGCGCGTCGAGCTGTGCGGGCGGCGGCTCGATTTCCGGCGTGGCAAGCAGTCCGCCGACGAGGAAAAGCGCTCCGCACCACGACCCGAACGCGACGACCGCTACAACTGCGATGCGTGTTTTCGGTTCGTCGAGCCAGACCGAGTTGAGGCGGCGGCCGTCGTTACTCACGGTGAACAGCGATCAGGAAATGCTGGACACCAGCTTTTCGCGCTTCGAGCATCGCTTTGACGACTACGCCGTGCGATGCGGCGTCATCGGCCGCAACCACCAGATTGCCATCCGGTTTCAGCCGCGGCCGCAGCGCACCCGCCAGCGCCGCGAGCGGCACTGCCTGGCGGTTGACGAAGATGGCATTGGCGCGCGTGACGGTGAGGGTGAGTGGCGCATCCAGACTGAGCGGCTGCGCCTGGCCGCCCGGCAAGTCGACTTTCATCGAATCGAGCCGCTGCATCGAAAGCGATGCGAGCATGAACGTCGCCAGCAAGAAGAACATCACGTCGATCATCGGGATGATTTCGATCTTCCCGCGCCGTGCTTGGCTTGAGCGTTTCAGTTTCACGTGCGCGGCCCTTCCGCATGCTCACGGGCGAGCCGCAACTGCGCCGGTCCTTCCGCGCGTTCCCGGTCGAGCCGGAGTTGCCCGATCAGCCGTGTGCCGACCCGCTCGAAGTGATCGAGCAGCTCGTCCACCCGCCGCGAAAAATAATTGAACGCGAAGAGCGCGACGAGAGCGATCAGCAGTCCGATCGCGGTCGCGATCAGCGCCTGCGCGACGCCGCCCGTCACGCCAGTCGGGTTCACGACGCCCTGTCCGCCAAACAGCCGGAACGAGTGCATCATGCCGATGATCGTTCCGAGCAGTCCAAGCAGGGGCGCGGCAGTGACAACGGTTTCGAGCAGCCACAGCCCCCGGTTCAGCGCGCGCTCGATATGCTGCGCGGCGGTCTCGGCGCGAGACTCGATCCACCAGATCGGCGCGTTGCCGCCCTCCAGAATCGGCACGGCGAAGCTGCGCAGAGCATGGCGCTCGGGCAGCGCGACAATCTGCGCGCGTGTCCGCGCAAAATCGACAACGGGCGCTTCGATCAGGTCGTCGACGCGGGCAGGGATCGCCGCGAACCGGTGCAGCGAGTAAGCCTTGTCGAGGATAATCGCCAGGCCGATCACCGCGAGGACGGTTAACGGGTAGATCACCCATCCGCCCAGACGTATGGCGAGAAACAGTTCGGCAAAATCGTTCATGGTGTAGTGACCTCTTGCGCACGAGGCGTACGCCGCGCGGGCGGGTTAAAAGTATTTCGTGATGCCTGCGTAGAACGCGCGCGTCGGTCCGAACTGCGCGGCGCCCACGCCGATCCCTGAACCGTCGCGCAATTGGTAGGTGCGATTGAGCAGATTGACCACGACCACGCGCCCATCGAAGTTGCCGACAAGGGGCGCGTTGAAGTGATGGATGACTGCGAGGTTGACATCCACATAGAACGGCACATGATCCGTGTTCGCAAAGCCGCTGCGCAGCCCGCTGCCGAAGACGGTATCCGCGCTGTAGGTCGTGCGCGCAAACGTATAGGCGATGCCCGCCGAACCGGTGACCAACTGGTCGTGATCGAGGTGGACGGGATTGCTGGCGATGTACGCTAGTTCATCGGGCGTGAAATTGAACTGGCCCGTGATGATGTTTTCGCCGGTTGCGCGGCTGAGCGCGAGGTTCGCGTACGCGGAAAAATGCTCGTCGGTGTAGTTGGCGGTGAGTTCGACGCCGTAGTCGTGACCGGTCTGGTAGTTGTACGGCGTGTTGATCAGGGCCGTGCCGAACTGTCCTTCGTCGAGCAGATCGGTTGCCTTCTTGTAGTAGGCATCCATGCCTACCGTGATGGCGGAGGTGACCCGCTGGGTTACGCCGACATCGAAGTAATGGCTGCGCTCGGGCTGCACCGGCGAATTTTGCGGACTCGCTGCCTGGTTCGTCGTGTTGTTAAACTGCGCAACCGTGGTCGGCGCGATCAATTCGAGCGGGGGCGGCGTGAAGTACCTCGCGTAGCCCGCATGCAGCGTGGTGCTCGGTGTCGCCTTGTAGACCACGCCGATGTGCGGGCTCAGCTGGCTCGCGTCGACAACTTCGTTCATTTTGTCGTAGCGCACCCCGTAATTGATGATGACCTCGTCGTTCACCTTCCACTCGTCTTGCACATAGACGCCGAAGAGCCGGCCGGTCGTCCTGCTCGCGCTGTTGACCGTGAATGGCTGGTCGGAGGACTGTACCCCATCGACAGTGGGGAACACCGAGACGCTGTCGCTGGCGACTGCCCGGTCCTGCTCGAAAGACACACCGGCGCGCAGCGTGTGCGAACTGTTCAGCCGGTAGGTGGTATCGCCCTGCAGTCCATTGGCCCAATTGCTGCGAAAGTCTTGTGAGGCGACGCCGTTAAAGAGCAGGTCGCCGATCGGGTCGGGATTGAACTGCGTGCGCGTATAGCGCGTGAAGTACGCGACCTGATAGTCGAGCTTGTCGCCGTCCGTCCCCTGCAACGCCACGGTCGCGAAGTTATTGAGTTCGCTCTGGGTTTCGTTGAGTGCGGCCGAATCGAAAGTGGTCTGGCCGTTGAGCGTGAATTGGGTCGGCTGACCCGGTGTATTCGGGATCTCGAACTGGTTGCTCGCGGTGCCGAACATGACGCTGACCCGCGTAAGCGGGTTGATCAGGTACGACATGTAGCCGAACGCGTTGCCTTGCCGGGTATGATCGTGCAGCGGCGAACCGTTCGACGTCGGCGCTTCGATGCCGAGATCGTTGACGCCCGCCGACCCGCTGAAGTAATAGCTCAGCGCGCCCTCGGTGCCGTACAGGTCGCCGCTTGTCTGCGCGGTGCCATGACTGCCGCCGTATACGCCTATCGCTCCGCCGTTGCCCGTGTCGCCCGATTTGGTCGTGATGTCGACGATGCCGGCCGTTTGCCACCCGTATTGCGCGGGCAGCGCGCCGGTGAGCAGGTCCATCTGGTCGATGATGCGGGTATCGAATGACTGGCCGAAGCCGGAGATCGGCTCCGGAATCATGATGCCGTTGATCCGGTATTGCAGGTTCGCGTGTTCGCCGCGCACGTGGACCATGCCGTACGAATCCTGCGCGACGCCGGGCGCGTGCAGCAGCACCTGGTTGAGCGGCGTCGATTCCCCTTGCGGCATGTTTTTGATATCCGCCGCGGTGATCCGGTACACGCTGCTGCCGGTTTCAGGCGACAATCCGTTGCGCGCCTGGTCCAGACGCTGGGCGTTCACCCGGACATCAATCGCGTCGCTCCTGGCGAGCGCGACGGTCACGGAACTTGCCGTTCCGGGGCTGATAGTGGCGACGTTGCTGCCGCTCGCGAAGCCCGTTGTGGTGACCACCACCGCATACGTTCCGGGCGCGACGTTGGGCACTGAGAAATGCCCGCTTGCATCGGTTTTTGTCTCTCCGGCCGAGGCGCCGGTCGCGGTTTGAAGGATCACACTGGCGCTTGCGACCGGCTTGCCGAGACTATCGGTGACGAGTCCCCCTACCGAGCTGCCGCTCGGCGCGGCGCAGATATGACCGGCTATGCTTTGCGCGAGAAGTAGCAGCGCAGCGCGGGAAATAAGTGTGCGATGTTTCATTGATTCGACTGTCGTTATTGAATAGGCGCATCGCGCTACGCGCTTAGCCCCCGTGCGTAGTAGTCGGGCTCACTTGCCCCAAGCGATACGGCACTGCGCTGCCGCTTCTTTCTTACCCCGTCGTCGTCCAGCGTCTTGCCGCCTTTCTTCGCGGAAAGCTCGAATGCAGTTCATGTCGTGATGTTATAACATAACACGGAAAAGTAAAACGACCGGGCATCTGTTTGTCGCGCTCGTGCATGCACTACGCTCCAGGGGGCACGGGAGATCAGCCAGCGTCCGACCAGCTACGCAAACCCCTTGATTTCCATTTCCTGTCCCTCCACGGTTGTGGATGGGGCATGGGGTGGTCTGCCGGAAAGTGCTAAACGTCCCAACAGGCAACATCTGCATGTCGCTCCGTCTGCCGTTCATCGCGCCTTGCAGTTTTTGATTCGGGAAGGACTCGTCAGCCATGTCTTGACGACGAGCACAGAGGTGGCGCCGCGAATCCGGACACAAGGATCAATATCAAAAAAGTCCGCGCCGAAGGAGATTGAACGGTTTTCTCCGCAACGGATGAACGCATGGTTGATGTCGCTCATGTGCCGAACTTCGGTCATTTGACTGCGCAGCGCGAATGTCCCTTGATGGCCGGCAAGCGACCGCTCGCCGGCCGTTGCATCAGACCTCCGTTTGCTCCGCCATTTCGAGCGCATCGTCTACCTCGATGCCGAGATACCGGACGGTGCTTTCAAGCTTTGTATGCCCGAGCAGTAGCTGAACCGCTCGCAAGTTCTTCGTGCGCCGGTAAATCAGTGAGGCCTTCGTCCGCCGCATAGTGTGCGTGCCATACGCCGTGTCGTCCAAGCCGATGGACGCGATCCAGCGATGGACCAGCCGAGCGTATTGCCGGGTCGAAAGATGTGGCGAAGAGCGCAGCCGACTCGGAAACAGGTAATCCGCAGACTTCAACCCTCGCGCTCCGATCCACGCTTCGACACTCTGTCGAGTCTGCTCCGTGATTTCGAACTGAACCGGCCGTTGCGTTTTCTGCTGCATAACCGTTGCTCGCGATCCGACGTGGCTACCCTGGCAAACCTCCTGCACCCGCAGCCGCGTCAGATCGCACGCACGAAGTTTGCTATCAATTGCAAGATTGAACATCGCGAGCTCACGAACGTTCGACGCCATCTGAAGTCTCGTCCGGATCGCCCAGATTTCCCGGAGCTTTAACGGCGGCTTCTGCCCCGTGAGCTTACCCTTGTTCCATGGCACACGGCGGACAACGGCAACCTTCTCGGATTCCATGACAATCTCCTTTCAAGCAATAGGAGATTGAGTGTGCGCCTCTTCCGGCTGGCGCTATCCGACCCCAAGCGACTGGTCGGCCTGGTGGAAGCCAGATGTCCGCTTCCGAAGGTGGGGCCGTCGTACGAGGGTTCGCCTGGCGGTCTCGGAGGACGACGTGTCGTCGCCGATTCGCGCCGAAATGATTCCCGTTGAATCGTTACAATTACCCCGTTGAGTCCCCCCTTCGGAAGTACCGAGTGCGAGACATTCTGACGTCCTGGTTCTTGAGCGGCGATGCCATCCGCAGTCGACGCGTGAGCGACATCGTTTTATCAGGCACGGTCGACGTGCCTGTGCCGTCTGCACGCGTGCTTGCGGATTGGGATAGGGAGACGTCGTCGCGGCTCGCCCTGGAACCCGGGGACGTCGAGGTGATGCCTTTGGCACGAACGCAAGCGCGCTGGCCCGACTACAAGCGCTGCGTGCAGGCAATGTCCGACTGGACGGGCGCGCTTGGACTGTCCAACGTACTTGCCTCCAGTGACGTAGCCCTGATGGCCTGTCGCGGTGCGAGGTACCACCATGACGGTGCCCAATATGGCGGTGCGGCCTTTTGCAATCTCTTCCTGAGCGAGGACAGGGGGCTGGACTTGCATTTTCCCTCTACAGGCCTTTGCATTCCTCTGACTCGGGGAACAGCCGTGATATTCGATACTGGCCACCCTCATGGCGTCATTCAACGGCGCAGCGGCGGTTTTAGTATGGCCGACTTCGGGCCAGACCAGGATTGCATCCAGATATTCCTGACGTGGGAGCTTCCGATTGAAGACGCCCATGTCGCGCGCGCGCTCGAGGTGGCATTCGACATCGACACTTCGGCCTCGCTGCAACGGGATGAAGAGCAGGTCTTGTTGAACGGCGCACCGGCTGCTGTGTGCCCGGAATCTGGTCGCTGGTACCGGGTTGACTGATCGTCCGCGTCACCGATCGGCGACGCACGACCCTCTTCCGCCGCTCGCTATAACGGGCATCCAAGGGCGGATAGCGGAGTGGTTCGGTCGCCCAACCCGGATTCTCGGGGACACCAGTTCCGCGTTGGGCAACGGTGGTCGAATGTGAGTTAAGCGGCCGCCGTAGGACGCTGAGCTGACGAAGTATAGGCGGGCTTGGTGCGCGGCCGCTCCGTCGCCCTCGATCTGCAGTAACGGAGTCGCTACCAACGGGTGCATGGAACGTCCCCACGGGGGGCGTTGGGGCGTCCCGGGAGGGGCGAGAGGATCCGGTGCTTCTGCTAGACTGTCGCCTTTCCGCACGTAGGCAAGCCATCGCTTAGCCAGCTGATACGGGGAGCGCATTTGGGATCACCGCGACAGATGTATCCTTTGCACCTCGAAAAAGACCGGCAAAAGCCGGTTTTTTTCTTTGTGAAGCACAAGGCGGATGCACGCTTTGCTTGCGCCATCGAGGTGTCAGGGTCAGACGGCGGACTGGGAAGGCTCTGCGTCGAGAGCCGAGGAAGGGTCAGAGATGCGGCGGCAGCGCCCGTTTGCGGCGCCCCGACATCCTCCAAGATGCAAATTCAATGCACGGAGTTACGAGTGACGAAGAATGAACGGCGGACAGAGAACGTGGTCCGGGACCAACTGAGGGAGCTTGCTTACTACGATAGTGACTGCGACATTCAGGTCGATGAGCAGAAGTCCAACATAGAAGCAGTGAGAAGGCTCCTCCGCACCGCCAGTAAGTCCGGTCAGGGTGGAATTGGTGCGCCGGAGTTCATCATCAGCGCCCCGAGTACGCCTGATTTCCTTGTCATCATCGAGTGCAAAGCCGATCCTAAGGATCACGTAAGCTCGCAGTACACGTCGTCGGTCAAAAGCGGGGTGCCCATTGAGGAAACTCCAGTGCAGTTGGCTAAGAGAGTCCAACGCTTCGCGGTCGACGGGATACTGCATTACGCGGCTCGCCTTGCAAAAGAGTTCAATGTGATCGCGGTGGCAGTAAGTGGGGAGACAGCTAAGTCCGCCGTATTTAGTGCTTACCTGCACCCTAAAGGTGCTGCGGAGGCGCGCGTGCTTAATGCAAAGAGCGGGCAGTCGATCGAAAAACTCCTGTCTTGGACTGATTTCATCGAACATGCAACGTTCGATCCGGCGGTGCAGCGGATGCGATTCGACGAACTCATGTCGTTCGCTAGAGACCTTCATGAGTTCATGCGCGATCACGCGAAGCTTACCGAAAGCGAAAAACCGTTGCTCGTGTCGGGCACGCTAATCGCGCTTCGCAACAAGGCTTTCTCCGTATCGTTTGATGCTCAAACCCCTGAGGACTTACAAACGGAATGGATGAAGGTCATACAGACCGAGATTCAGAAAGCTGCCATTCCGCAGGCAAAGAAGGACAATATGACTCAGCCATATTCGTCCATCGCCGTCCATCCCGAGTTGGGAAAGCCGACGAAAAACTATCCCAAGGGGGTACTGCATGAACTCATCAAGCGACTCAACGAGAAGGTCTGGCCTTTTATCAGTATCTATCACGACTTTGATGTAGTAGGTCAATTTTACGGCGAGTTCCTTAAATACACGGGTGGCGATAAGAAAGCACTGGGGATCGTGTTGACACCGCGGCACGTGACGGAGTTGTTCGCCCTTCTTGCGAACGTTGGGAAAGACAGCGTTGTGCTGGATATCTGTGCAGGCACGGGAGGGTTCTTAATCTCCGCAATGCACCAGATGACCAAAACTGCCACTACAGCAGCGGAAGTCAAGCGAATCAAACAAAAAGGACTGATCGGAGTCGAACAACAGCCAAACATGTTCGCGTTGGCAGCGTCAAACATGATCTTGCGCGGCGATGGCAAGGCAAACTTGTATCAAGGTTCCTGCTTCGATTCGGCCATCGCCTCGGCGATCAAGAAACATGAGTGCGATACCGGACTATTGAATCCTCCGTTCTCTCAGAACGATGTGGATCTGCATGAACTGCGATTCATTCGCCATATGCTTGATAGCCTGAAAAAAGGCGGTACTGGTATCGCGATTGTTCCCATGTCATGCGCCATATCCCCACGGGCCGCCCGGACGGAGTTGATTAAATCGCATACGCTCGAAGCGGTTATGTCTATGCCCGATGAATTGTTCTATCCAGTTGGCGTCATCACATGCGTCATGGTTTTCACTGCGCACGTGCCTCACGCCGTCAGCGACAGAAAGACATGGTTCGGATATTGGAAGGACGATGGTTTCATTAAGACTAAGCACCGAGGCCGGATCGACTCAGAGCATAACTGGCCGAAGATCAGAGACAGGTGGGTCGAGATGTATCGGAATAAAGAGGTTCATGCGGGGGAAAGTGTCCTGCGAAAGGTCGGCCCCGAGGATGAGTGGTGCGCAGAGGCGTACATGGAGACGGATTACAGCCACGTCCCTGCGCGCATGTTCGCCGACACCGTTAAGAATTTTGCATCTTGGCGTCTGAGGCGTCCGGAACCGCTGAAAATTGCAGATCTTGATGGTGAAAAGGCGGCCTGGAAGGCATTTCGTATGTCAGACCTCTTCTCGATGAAAAAAGGCAAGCGACTGACGAAAGCGAACATGACAGCAGGAGAGGTGCCGTTCATCGGTGCTATCGACAACAACAACGGAGTCACCGGCTACGTTGCACAGACCGCCTTGCATCCAGGTGGGACCATTACCGTCAACTACAACGGTGCTGGGGTAGCCGAGGCCTTCTACCAGCCGACCCCGTACCGTTGCTCGGACGATGTTAACGTCCTCTATCCAAACTTTGATATGTCGCCAGAGGTCGCCATGTTTTTGGCAACAGTCATTCGATTGGAGAAGTATCGTTTCAGCTACGGTAGGAAGTGGCACCTCGAAAGGATGGAAAAAAGTGAGATTCGACTGCCAGCGACCGACAAGGGTGAACCCGACTGGGAGTTCATGAAGAACTATATAAAGAAGCTACCGTTCAGCGCGCAGATTCATTGACAACGCGGAGTTCGGTTCTCCTACGGTGGCGGCCCACCGTAGGCCCCCCGACTCGGCGATGGATTGGCCGTTTGCGTAGCAAAGCCGCCGCCTGAATGTCCGACACACGGGCCAGACGAACGTCGCCTCCTGGCCGCCTACTGCCTCACGTGGAAGGCGGCTGCCGACCCACTCCGGTCAGATGCCCCTCTCCAAACCGGTCAGTCAGCTGAATTCAGTTTTTGCGAACCAGAGTGCCCATAAGTGGCCGTTGGCGAATTCACCCAATCGGCCAGCTACAGTCATTGTAGGTGAATGCGATGCTGACGCTCAGGCGTCGGCTCCACACCAGTAATCGGACGCAGATGTATCCCGACCGCGGCGGGCAGTTTCTCTAGCCGTGTCGCCGCGTTATGAATCCGTTCGACAATGTAAGATACGTGATTTCGTTTTTGGGCCGATATCTGGCACCACGGGGCTGACAGCGTGAACGAGGCAAATGTGCAAAAGGCGAAGATCTCGGAATTGGTCGCGTGGGCTAAGGCCAGCGCAAACGTAAGCGAGCGGGACCGGTGGGACGCTTGGCAATGATGCTTGACGACATGAAGAAGACACTCTGGGCGACCGCCGACAAACTGCGCGCCAACATGGGCGCGGCTGAGTACAAGCGCATCGTGCCCGGTCTCATTTTCCTCAAGTACATCCCGAACACCTTCTCTGCTCGAAACACTGAGCCAAGTCAGGCGTGCGCTGGCCTCGTTGATGGAAGCTACATCCTGGGCTCGAATACCCGATAAACCGAACGTGACGTTAGACAACCACAATCGAGCCAGGGTGCATTGGGTGGTACGGATGAACCACCTCAATCGCACGACGTCGTGGTGGATCGGTTTCGCTATCTTTGCGCTGCACTTCCGTGTCACCGGGCAAGACACGATCACCTGGCTCTTGATGTCGCTGCAGTTTCTGGTCTATCCACACGTGGTGTACGCGGTGGCCAGATTTTCCCGCGATCCCTTGGGGGGCGAGCTTAATAATCTCCGGCTGGACGACTTCTGCTTTGGCTTATGGGCAGCCTGGCTAGGTTTCCCTCTCTGGATTTCCTACCTGCTCGTGATATGCGGCTGCATCAACCTGGCGGCATTTCGCGGCTTTCGCGGCGCGCTGGAGGCAGTGGCCTTGTTGGCCTTGGGGGCCGCTGTGTCGGCGGGCGTCTTCGGCGTGCGCTTCGAGCCGGATACGTCAATGCCTGTGACGGCCCTGAGCATGGCCTGTCTGACCACCTACCTGCTGCTGTTTGCGCGCGGCGCCTATAGGCGGGCAGTCACGCTGAGCGAGACGCGCTACAAGTTGCGACAGAGCGAACTGGCGCTGCAGGGCCAGCTCGAGGCGGTCCAGGCGCTGCAGGCACAGCTTCAGGAGCAGGCCAACCGTGACGCCCTCACCGGGCTCTACAACCGCCGCTATCTCAACGACGCCCTGCAGCGCGAATTTGACCGCAGCACCCAGACCGGATGCCCGCTGTCGGTGCTGCTGCTCGATATCGACCATTTCAAGCAGATCAATGACCGTTTCGGCCACTCCACGGGTGACCGGGTGCTTCAGAACGTAGCCGCGCTGCTGGCGCAGGACATGGATCCCGGCGGCACGGCATTTCGCTATGGGGGCGAGGAATTCCTGATCCTGCTGCCCCGAATGGGCTCCAGTGAAGCATGGGGCCGGGCGGAGTGCTATCGGGCAAGGACACCAGTGTCTGTCGTGGTCAATGAGGAGCGTGGGAATCCCGTGACGTTGTCGATCGGCATTGCGTCTACGGCAGACGGGGCCGAGAGCCCACAGCAATTGATCGACCGGGCAGATAACGCGCTCTACCAGGCGAAGCTCGGCGGCCGCGACCGGTGTTCGGTGTTCAAGAACGCCGAGGACGTGGCCCGGTAGTAGCCTTGCCGGACGCCCCGCCCGGCTGCCTTGCGACGGAGCGGTTGCCCTGCCACGCGTGAGCTGCCGCGCGCCCAGTCGGTGATCGCGTAGACTTCTGTCACGCTTCGTGGAAAGGGCTGGCGCTTCACGCGCTCACCCAGACGCTTGAAGCAGTACATCTTGGTCTCCACCAAGCTGCGCCGGTGGTACGTGATCGGCATCGTTGGACATCCGCATCACCGTGTTCGATCATCGGGCGCTAGCCGGCCAGTTCCGGTCGTTCGACATACCAGAGCCAATCGCCGACAATCTCGTTCATTGCCTACGCCAGTATGAGGTCAGAGTGAGTCAATTGATGCGGGAAGCGCCGTTGCCAAAACAAATGCAGGGTCGTTGGGTAGATGCAGATAATCCGCTTTCAGAGCTAGTGATAGACGGAGGTGAGATAACTTGTTTCGGCGCGACCGTGGACTATGACCACAAATTCATTGTCGAGAAGGACGGCGCCCTGACTGTGAGCCTTGGCATCGACGATGAGTCAAAGCTAGACACATTTCAACGAGCGAACATCACCGGCCTCGTCATAGCACCTGACGGGTCGTTCCACGCTTATAACGTGCGATTTGGGGCGCACTTTGTACGGCCCACCAATGTCGGACGGTGATCGGCCAGCAACGGACAATCGCTACTCGCGCACGAATGGCCGCTTCGAGATTTGCGGCGGACGCTTACCGGAAGCGGTCCCGCGATGTAGGCGAATAACACGCGGGCCGGCCTTTTTGAACGGATAACTTTTGTGGCCAATACGCGCGACGTACTGAAGTACGAAACGCACGGATTTCAAGTTTTCCTTTACTGAAAACTTCAGGAAAGTGTTCCGAAAACCTTTGAAATGATTCTTGTCGACTGCAAAGAATTATTAAAACGGATACCTTTGAACGGTGTTGTACGGTTCGATAAATAAATTGGGATTTTATGCGGCTATCCAAAGTTCCGTTTCAGTTACGGGGATCAGGATTAATTGCGCCCCCGAAAACGATCAAACAGCAGTACGTTCATGCAGATCCCGACAAATGAGGCAATTGCGATAGATACATGTGCGGCAATCGCCGAACCTCTTTCGAATACGGCCAAGAGGTAAAGGATTAGCATGGGTGCGCTCGCGAGCAAACAAGATGTGGACAAGTACCAAAAACGTCCCCTGCTGATTTCCCAAGACCGCGCCAAGGTTGTCGCGGACGGATCCAAGGCCGCTGACGGCGCGAGAAAAGCTAAACGGATGGCGAGACAGCCACCCGCCAACCCAGCAATACTTGATGTTATTTGAGCCGTGCTCGGTGATGTGTAGATGATACGAGCAACCGGAAAAACGAGTTGCCCCGTCGAAGACAATAGGTCGGAAAGAACTGTCCAGCCGAATACGGCAGGCACTTCTGGCCTCCAGGACCAGACATATCGGTCGTCGCCTTCTCCTAACAGAAAGAGGCGCGTGACACCAACGAAAAGTGGTGCGATGACAGCAGAGAGCGCAATCGAACGAAGGACTCGAAGACCCAATCCGATTTCAATTGAATCGAGAACGGAAAGAGTGTTTAACGAGCCTGCGATTACCATCACTAGAACAAAAGAGACCACCACGCTGACCACGAGACGCGGCAGCCGCCGCACGGTCGCCAATGCCGCCAACCAAGCCTGCATAATGGTCCACCAAAATCCTGCCGTACGATAACTTTTCATGATATGTGACTAACAAGAGAAAAAGAGATCAAATGCTACTCGGCGGCCAAACGAGCCAAACATGACTATCAAATCTTCTGACAGAAATTTGTTGGTTTAGGTGCGTGCGTTCCGCATTCTCATCGAATATCGTTTGTCGTGGCGATTGAGGATATGGGCATGCATTGTTGAACCGCCGACGAGCGTCGCGATTTTCCTCGACCGCGAATACTCAAGTTTGCGGACAATTTGCCGTTGACGCTGGCATTGATGGTGTATTTGTATTTCCCCGTCATAGTTTTTGCCTTTATATTGCTGGGCCGCAATCTCATTGCCAATCGCTTGTTCTCTAAACCGAGGCATTAATCTACTTGGAATTGGCGAGCGACGCCAGATGGGGATCGTGGATGTCTCTTGCTAGCAGTATGACAGACGGTAGTGAACCCCGATCCGAGGGCTCATGCGGGTCGGTAACGGTCTCCCGCCCATTCGTCCGCCACCTGATGATTACAAGGCTTCTAAATTATTACAAAATATCAATAACTTAGCGCGAAAATTGGTCTACTAACCTGTTCAATGACCCAGCCGGGAATTCCAATACCAGCGCTAGAGCGTGTTAGGCACTTCCGGCCAGACCTGGTATCCTGGCTGGATGGCAAAACGCAAACCCTACCCGACGGATGTGTCGGACGAAGAATGGA
>NZ_FMYQ01000055.1 GCF_900096975.1 Paraburkholderia lycopersici | reverse complement strand
GCCCGAAACCTTGGCCGGCCTGCACTTCGTCATTTTCGCCGTGCTTATGCTTGTCCACTTTGCAGCCCTTAACAATAGTGCCTAACACGCTCTAAGTTGAAAAGCTTATGGGTCTTTTTTCATTAGCCTCGACTTCGTCGGTTTCCACGCGTTGTCGACTCTGGGTTCTCGTCGGGGACGGACGCCGCGCGACGCATTCGGTCCGACGGGGACAACTGTCCGACATTTAATGCGGTGGCACCGTCAAGATAATCTAGTATATTGCGACGGTTGACAGTCCCTGCGATATTCGCCAGTTGTCCATGCTTTGCTGGACCGGTAAGGAAATGCTCTGCGACCCCGGCGTGACCTGCCAGTCGCAACGACTACGTGTGCGCGCCGGGTTCTTCTGTCGCAATGGGCTCTTTTCGTATTTTTATGATATTCCGGGATATCCTGGAATTCCGACTCGACGCTTTCTCTTCCCCACTATCAACGTTATCCAGACAATGACAGTATTCCAGATCACAGGTGCTCTGCTTGCGGTCGTTGCCGTCTTCGGCGTCATCAACCATCGCTTTATCAAACTGCCCGATACGCTGGGGATCACCGCTGTTGGTCTGGTTGCCTGTATGGGCATATCGGCGCTCGGTTTTTACTATCCCGCGATGGCAGTCGCTGCCAGAAAGATTGTTACGCAGATCGATTTTGCCGATATTGTCTTCCACGGCCTGCTCAGTCTTTTGCTGTTCGCGGGCGCACTGCACGTCGACCTCTCACGCATGCGCACACAGCGGGGCGCGGTGCTTATGCTCGCGACAATCGGCGTGCTGATCTCCGTGGCGATCGTCGGCCTGGGGTTCTTTTATGTCACGCAGTGGCTGGGACATCCGGTCAGTCTTCTCTGGTGTCTGGTGTTCGGAGCGCTGATCTCCCCCACCGATCCAATTGCCGTTCTCAGCGTATTAAAGGGCGCTGGAGCGCCAGAAAGTCTCGAAACCAAGATCACGGGGGAATCCCTTTTTAACGATGGGACAGCCGTGGTCGCATTTGTGACACTGGTTGGACTTGCTACCGGTGCGAATGAATTCTCCGTGACGTCCGTGGCAGTCGATCTGCTTCGTGAGATTGCTGGTGCGTTGCTGCTTGGCGCAAGCCTCGGGTTCGCTGCATCGCTGCTGCTGCGCGGCATCGACAGCTACCCTGTCGAGATACTCATCACGCTCGCGCTCGCCACTGGCGGATACAGTCTGGCCGAGACACTGCACGTGTCCGCACCCCTTGCCGTCGTCATCATGGGTCTTGTCATCGGAAATCACGGCGCGCTCACATCCATGTCGGAGAAGACTCGCGAGCACCTGTTCAGTTTCTGGGAACTGCTCGATGAACTGCTCAATCTGGTGCTGTTCGGTTTGATCGGTCTGGAGATCATCGCACTGTCGTTGCATCAGCACATCCTCTGGCTGGGGCTGGCTGCCATTCCTGTCGTCCTGCTGGCGCGCGGAATTAGCGTATCGGTTCCGCTACTTGCCTTGCAGAATTTCCGGCGGCTCAATCCCCATTCGGCGCTCGTGTTGACGTGGGGTGGCCTGCGCGGGGGCATTTCCATTGCACTCGCGCTGTCGCTACCCGATTTTCATGGTCGGGATATGTTCATCGGGGTGACGTACCTCGTTGTCGTCTTCAGTCTGCTGGTTCAGGCGACGACGCTTGGCCGGCTGGTTCGGCTGCTCGACCAGCGGTAGCGGTAGCGGTAGCGGTAAATCAGGCACTCCCTCAGTGCTAGCGCCGGCAGAAAAGTAAAGCGCTGGAGAATCACCGAGCCTGACGAGTCCTCTGACTTCTTCTGCCTGAAGCTCGGCGTCTCGCGCACGATGCCATGCGCCGCGCAGCGGCGCGCTCTCCAATGTTGGAGGTCAGTTTTCGGCGACCGGCGTCTCGGTTTCTGGGGCCTCGATCGACAGCACCTCGGTGCCAGGTCGACGGTACACAGGTCAGCGTCTCGACGCCGGGCAACCCGGGATCGAGACGGAAACTTGGCTAACTAATCGATGCAAGCTGGACGAACCCCCGGATCAGAATACCGCTCTTACCCGCAGGGCAACCCATCGCCGGTCCAGAGCGTCGGTGAAAGACCCGAAGCGTGCCGGAGCAAGATTCATCGCGTATTCGGTTGCCGCATCCATTTCCTTTCTGGCCCGGCCACGCAAGCCATTCCGAAAATTCGCGGGCGGATTCCCGAGGGGCAGACCTTTGGGGCTGTAACGGTTATCAGGTATGCTCCTGCAGAAATGCAAGCGTCATGGACGAGAGGCGACAGGCAGTCGTGACACGCGTCCGGACACCCCGTGCGGCTGGAACAGGAGCTAAGATTCGTGATGCGACGTTTGCCTTATGGACTGGATAGCGCGCGCGGCTGCTTGTCCATGCGATCCATCATGCGGCGATGGCTGGGGTTGGGATTGTTGCTGGCTTGCCTTGGCTGGTTCACGACGTCGTGGGCGACGGAACTGCCAGCAGAATTGCCGACACCGGCCAGCGGCACATCGACGGCTATCGGCGGTGACGACACCGGGGCGCCGATCGTGGTGTGGGATCGCACGATCATCACGCTATATGCGCCCTATGGCGGCAAGGACGCCAGTGAGCGCGCCCGCATAGCGACCGATCGCATCAACGCCGCACTGGACGATCTCGCGCCCGAAGACATTTCGGTGGCCTGGGCGGAATCGGGCGACGAGAAAAGCGTGATCGTGCGCACCACCTATTCCGTGCTCTTCAACGTGCGTCCCGGCGATGTTGGCAGTACTGATCGTGTCATGCTGGAACACGCCGGCGAGCAGGCCGCTGGCGTGCTGCGCGAGATCATACGCGTGCGTGCGGAAGCGCGTCGTCCGGCTGAACTGGTCAAGGACATCGGGTTCAGCCTGCTGGTCACGCTGGCATTGGTGGCGCTGTGCTGGTTGCTGATGCGGGCCAATGGCTGGGTACAGAGAAAGCTCGTCGCAGTGGCCGAAGAACACTTGAAGCTGAACATCGGCGGTTATGATTTGCGCCCGGTGATCTGGTCGCTGCTGCAACGCCTGGCAGCACTGGTCTATCTGCTTCTCGTCCTTTTCCTCGGCTATCTGTGGCTGAGCTTCGTATTGCGGCAGTTTCCCTACAGTCGTCCGTGGGGTATGCAACTGGGTCAGTATCTGATGGACAGCGGCCTGCGCATGCTGGCGGCATTGCTGGGCCAGTTACCCAACTTGCTTACCTTGATCATGATCTACCTGGTGACGCGCGGCGTCATGCGTGTGGTGGGGTCGTGGTTCAGCGCGGTCGAGCGCGGCACGGTACACGTGGGCTGGCTGGATGGCGCGATGGCGGCGGTCACGCGCAAGCTGGTGTCTGCGCTTATCTGGTTGTTTGCGCTAACCATCGCCTACCCGTATATACCGGGGGCGGGCAGCTATGCGTTCAAGGGCGTAAGCGTGTTGCTCGGCCTGATGGTGTCGCTAGGGTCGTCCGGTATCGTCAATCAGGTCATGAGCGGCCTGGTGGTGCTGTACTCGCGCGCCGTGCGCGTCGGTGATTTCGTGCGCGTGGGCGAGTTCGAGGGAAGGGTGCTGGAACTGGGTACGCTATCGATGAAGCTGATGACGCGTACCCATGAGGAAATTACTGTGCCGAATGCAGTGTTGTCGTCCACGCCGCTGCGCAACCTCGACCGCCAGTCACACAGCCAGGGCTTGTTGCTGATAGCCCACGTCACCGTGGGCTATGACACGCCGTGGCGACAAGCCGTGGCGTTGCTGGAGCTGGCGGCCGCGCGCACGTCGGGTGTGCTGAAAGAACCGAAGCCGTTCGTGCTGCATACGTCGCTGTCGGACTTCTACGTGAAATACGAACTCAACGTGTCCACCCCGAATCCGTCTCTTTACATGCAGACTTTGTCGGATCTATATCGCAACATCCTCGATGTATTCAACGAGTTCGGCGTGCAAGTGATGTCACCGCATTTCCGCCAGATGGTTCAGGAAAAAGTATGGGTGCCGCCCGAGCATTGGTACGAGGCACCCGCCAAACCGCCACAAGATGGTCCGGACGCCTCCTCGACGTCCGGACCACCGTGACCGGGCGGCCGGCTCGCTTTATTTCGCGGCACAGCGTTGGAGAGATTGATCGATTGCGTCCTCTTCATGCCCGTATCTCACGTTACGCTTCGCCAACGCAACAGTGCCCGGCAGTTTCACTGCGCAACCATGAAGTCAAATGGTTCCGCCGGACTGAACTGGCTCGATACCTCTCCGCCAAGCACACGGTCCATGTCCACCCCGAGATCCAGCTTGCGGACATGTGCGCCTTGGGAGAAGTCGAGCTTCCTCATGTCTACCCAGAAAATATTGGGTGACGTAGCTGACTCGCCGTAAAAAAGCATGCTCTTCTGATCTGCCACCACGCGCCAGCGGGTCGTGGACAGGTTCGGCGCCTCGGGAAGGCTTACGCCATAAGGTACCGAAGCGTTGCGGATTACACTGAACACGGCGGCAGCCGCAACCTGTGGGGTGTCGCTTTGGGTTACCGCGTTGATGTAAAAGCCGGCGCGCACAAAACGGTCTTCGGAGCGGCCACTCCCGGGAAGAAAATTGAGGGAATCGATCACACGCCAGTATTTCTGGTTTGCGAGCTGGGCATCGTAGGGTGGGTCGTTCGTTACCACCTGATATGCGCGGTCATGATGGATGATGAGCTTCCCGTCGATCCATTCGAGAATAGCGCTGTCACCGGTCGGGTCGGAGAGCGTCAAGTGCAGCGGCGCGAGACTGCCGGGACGGCCGGGCACTTCACCGCTCACGACCTGCATGGGGTGCGCACGCGTGTATTCGACCGCCTCCGAGACCGTTGCGAATTCATCGAGATAGAATTGCGCCCAAATCGAGAGAGACATGCGCGGTGTCGCCCCGTCGTCCTCCGGGAACTTTGTGGCGTTCAACCATAGCAGGCTGGCGTTGAGTCCGGCCTCATTCATGCCGTCGACTGTCGAGATGTCATAGCTGGAGACGGCCAGACTGCCGAACTTTGATGTCCACTCCACCGAGCGTGTCCCGGCCGCCCCACTTCGCTTCATCCCGCGGGGAAAGACCCAGAAATTGCTGACCATCGGATCCTTGAAATCCATGTTGCGGCCCGTGAGGGTTCGCCCGGCAGGCCCTTGATAGACGACCCGTGTGCAGGCGTGGGCCTCGGCTGTCAGCAGTGCCGCGGCGGCGGCTAGCACGGCGAGAATGCGAGTGAATCGAGACATTGTTGAACACCGATCCATAAGAGGCGGATTTAATAAGGCTGCTTCGCCGGTCTGAAGAATTCCGGAAGACGAGAAAGCAACCGGGTTCGAGAAATGCTTCGTGAATGTCGGCCCGCGTCTTCGAAGCGAAGGCGAAGGCAGTCGTGAAGCCATGCATGAATACGTTCGACAACGCAGCGGAATTTGCCCGGACGACTGCCGTATGCTGTCCGGCGCCTGGCAATTACGGCTTGACAATTTTCGCCCCCCGACGGCTCGCACAGCTAAGGAGCCGACGGCTGCTCGCGAGTATGCAGTTCGCTTGCCTCGCGTAACTTCTCCAGCGGTAACTCGTCGCGCCGGCTTCGTGACAGTCATGCAAGCGTCTCCAGCAGGTTGAACGCGAGCCAAATTCCAGTTTGGTCTGCAGGGCTCGCCAGCACATACCGCCGCGAGTACGAACGGGATGACGCTCGGTGCGGCCCGGTTCGCAACCGCCTGCCTGCCTGGATATTGCATGCACCGCGGTTTTGGCGGCGGCAGCAATGGCTCGATCAGTGCCCACAGTTCGTCATCAGCAATCGGCGCGCTCATTCTTGATCCCAGTTGTTCAAGCGGGTCAAGGTTGATAACTTGCCGGAAACGTTAGCAGTCCCCAACGGGGTCTTTTTTGACTCCGCGCCAGGATGACGGTGCGAAATCCTCCCCGATCAGAACCGATAGGTCATACCGAGCAGCGGCCCATTCAGGCGACTGTCGTAGACGTGACCGCCGTGATCGTAGTCAACGTAGAGCACCTTGTAGCCCACGGAGACGGAAAGGTTACCGGAAACCAAATAATTGATGATCGCCAGCGCCGACCATGTGAGATCGGACCCGGCGCCGAAGCCGCCGATATCGGCCTGCACCTGCATTGACAGTTTATCCATGACGGGAAGGAATACGCGCACCCCGGCCACCGGGTCCACCCAGCCGAAATCTTCGCTATGGCTGGTTGATCGAGTCCCGATGGCCGGGTGGCTCGCCGTGACCGTTACATCATTCGAGATATACCAAAAACGCATGCCTGCCAGGGCGTCGAGCGTGAACCGCGGTGTGTTGACGACACGATAGCCGCCCTGCAAAGTCGCCGCGAACTGTTTCGTGTCGACTTTCGCGTCAGCGCTGCCTCCTGGCGATAGTGCGGCGCCGAGGCCCGGTATCTGTGGCACCGGCAGAGAGCCGCTGCCATGGCTGTCCGTCATATCGACATACATCACGTCGGCGGAGAAGACGAAGCGGTCGTAGCGCCCCCATATGTTGGCGAAGCCTCCGAAGTTCAGGTTGTCCAGCACGTCGGAGAACGACTTCTCGACGCCGATCGTCGGGCCGCGCCGGAACGGCGAAATATGGCCGCCGAGGGCGGCCGCCCATATATACGGCGTGACCTGCAATGCCCATGTCGGATTTTCCGCTGCGATCGGAAGCGGCTCTTTCGGCTGGTCCATGCCGGCGTTCGCGCCATACGCAACATGCGCGCCGCCGAGAGAAGAGGCGATGGCAACGGCATACACAGATGAAAGCACCTTGCGGACGCGGGCGAAGCTTGGTCGGTCCCAGCGATTGCGACAGGCGCAGTCCTGGGCTCGGGTCGGGTGTTGATGCTTTTCGCCAACTCGCAATGTCACGATGCGCCCCATTGGGAAACACTGATCGATGAGCCCATCGCAGGGAGTCCGGCGCATAGAGCCGCGATTTTTAACCCTGAATACCTTCACCAACGTACCCGCGCGCAGCATGTCGTTGACCACCGTGAGAATCTGCGCCGCCAGTTTTGTGCGTTTCCAGCAAGTGACGACACCGCAGAATGGTGCGCTCATCATGGATATCTTTTTCGGGACGATTGCATGCTGTCCGCCTCAAATAAGGTGTCGTGGGACACGGGAATTCTCAGTAGATCGTCCTTGGGAAGGTTGCCTCACTACGTCGGCGTATCGCGGGCAGAACGCTTGACGGCGAATACCGACGCAGAAGTGTGCACGAGAATCTGATGGAATGCTAATCAATATGGGCTCGTTAGCGCTTTGCGCGATGACGTGGTTGCGGCGGCGTTCCTCGACGAGGTTGCTCCATCACGCGATCAGCGTTGAGAGAGGGGGCTCGTCATACCGTCTGTGTGAGCACCGCGGCCTGCTGCCCGGCCATCTGCGTAACCGCTCGTCGCGCAGACGTAGACCGCATTGAGAGCGTCACGCCTTTGTCAACAAAGGTGTCACCGGCAAGGATCTGGCACGCCGAAATCCCGGAAGTCTCACTCGAATTGGCGGAGGCGCCCGTGGATTGCTTCGGAACGTGCCTACTTCGCACTATCCACAGCCCCCAGCGGATAACCGGAGGAAAAGCCCCGGAAATGACTGTGCACGAATCGGGGATAACTTCGACGACACCAAAAACGCAAAAAAGTTATCCGCGACAGCCCGGCGTTGTCCCATTCGCAAAAGCAAGGTTATGAATTTCCCATAGCCTTGTTTACTCAATAGTTTTTCCCGCTTATCCACAGGAAACCCAGGGGCTTGTTAACTATTACTACGTTTACGTATACATAAGTTAAAAAAACCTTGGACTCCTCGCACCGGAAACGACGATGCCGCCGAAAAACCTCACCGGCGGCATCGATCACCTCACGCGAATCGCTCGAGTCAGGCCAACGGAATATAAAGCTCCGTCCGCAAATCCTCCGGGGCCGCTTCATCGGGCGTATTCAGATAAACCTCGAACGAAGGCGCCGAAAAGTCGGGCTTGCGAGCGAGCTTCTGCAAACCCTCGTTGTAGAACCACATCCACGCCTGCTGCAGCCCTGGGTACGGCCCCTCGTGCAGCATCATCGCGTGCTCGCCGCCGCGCAGCCGGAACCTCTCGACAGGCGCAACGATTTCCAGGTCGGCGTCCTGTTCGAGGTGCAGTGCCGCCTTCGAGCGCAGCTTCGATTCGTCGACCGTACTGGGATCGTCGTAATAGATGCCGACCATTTTCGCGCCCGACGTGCGCACGTTGCGCTCGCCGAGCCATTGCGCGAGCGTGTAGAACGCGTCGCCGATCTTCATGTACGGGCCCACGTGGCTGACGGCGAGCAGATCCATCGGCTCGAGGGTGAGGAGCTTTACGTCGTGGTTTGGCATGATGGCGTCTCCAGGTGCGACGGCCGCGCGAATGCGCGGCTGCATGCGGTCCAGGATAGCACCGTGCCGCGGGAGACGTTCGTTGCGTGCCGCGCGCTCAAAGCATCACAGATTCACACGCGTTGCCGGATGCGCCGCGAGCCACGCGCTTTCCTCATCGTCGTAAAGCCGCGAGCGCGTGAGAAAGCGCAGGCCCGTGGGTCGCTCGAGCGAAAACATGCCGCCGTTGCCCGGCACTGCGTCGATGATGAGCTGGGTGTGCTGCCAGTACTCAAACTGCGCCCCGGTCATGTAGAACGGCATGCCGCCGATTTCGCCAAGCTGCACGTCCGCGTTGCCGACCATGAACTCGCCGGCGGGAAAGCACATGGGCGCGCTGCCGTCGCAGCAGCCGCCCGACTGATGAAAAAGCAAGGGGCCGTGTTCGCGCGCCAACTGTTCGATCAGCGCGAGCGCGGCCGGCGTGGCGGTAACGCGTTCGACCATGTCGCGACGCTCCCTGAAAATGCGATGTACGAGGCGCCGCGCCCCACCGCGGAACGCGACGCCGACAGCACGAAGCGCGCGCTCAGAAGAATCCGAGCGGTTGCTCGCTGTAGTTCACGAGCAGGTTCTTCGTTTGCTGATAGTGATCGAGCATCATCTTGTGGTTCTCGCGCCCGATGCCCGACTGCTTGTAGCCGCCGAACGCCGCGTGCGCCGGATAGGCGTGATAGCAGTTGGTCCACACGCGCCCCGCCTGGATTGCGCGGCCGAAACGGTAGGCGCGCGTGCCGTCGCGCGTCCATACGCCGGCGCCGAGGCCATAGAGCGTGTCGTTGGCGATTTCCAGCGCTTCCTCTTCGGTCTTGAAGGTCGTGACCGAAACGACGGGCCCGAAAATTTCTTCCTGGAAGATGCGCATCTTGTTGTGGCCGCGGAAGACAGTCGGCTTCACGTAGTAGCCGTCGCGGAGTTCGCCGCCGAGCGTGTTGCGTTCGCCGCCGATCAGGCATTGCGCGCCTTCTTGCTTGCCGAGGTCGATGTACGAGAGGATCTTCTCGAGCTGCTCCTGAGAGGCCTGTGCGCCGATCATCGTCTTCGGGTCGAGCGGGTGGCCCTGCTGGATCGCCGCCACGCGTTTGAGCGCGCGTTCCATGAAGCGGTCGTAGATTTTCTCGTCGATGAGCACGCGCGACGGGCACGTACACACCTCGCCCTGGTTGAGCGCGAACATCGCAAAGCCTTCGAGCGCCTTGTCGAAGTAGCTGTCGTCGTGGTCGAGCACGTCGGCGAAGAAGATGTTCGGGCTCTTGCCGCCCAGTTCCAGCGTGACCGGGATGATGTTCTGGCTCGCGTACTGCATGATGAGGCGGCCCGTCGTGGTTTCGCCCGTGAACGCGATCTTCGCGATGCGCTTGTTCGAGGCGAGCGGTTTGCCGGCTTCGAGACCGAAACCGTTCACCACGTTGAGCACGCCCGGCGGCAGCAGGTCCTGGATCAGCTCGGTGAGCACGAGAAACGATGCGGGCGTCTGTTCGGCGGGTTTGAGCACGACGCAGTTGCCGGCCGCGAGCGCGGGCGCGAGTTTCCACGCGGCCATCAGAATCGGAAAGTTCCACGGAATGATCTGGCCGACCACGCCGAGCGGCTCGTGGAAGTGATAGGCGACGGTGTCGTGATCGATCTCGGAGATGCCGCCCTCCTGCGCGCGCACGCATCCCGCGAAGTAGCGGAAATGATCGGCCGCGAGCGGGATATCGGCGGCGAGCGTTTCGCGCAGCGGCTTGCCGTTGTCGATGGTCTCGGCCACGGCTAGCTTGTGCAGATTCTGCTCGATGCGATCGGCGATGCGGTTCAGGATGTTGGCGCGCTCGGCGGGCGAGGTCTTGCCCCATGCTGCTTTGACTTTGTGCGCGGCGTCGAGTGCGCGTTCGATGTCGGCTTCGCGCGAGCGCGGAATGGATGTGAACGCATGGCCGGTGATGGGGGAGATGTCGTCGAAATACTCGCCGCCAAGCGGCGCCACCCACTCGCCGCCGATGAAGTTGCCGTACTGCTTCTTGTACGGGAATTCGGTGTTCAGGAACTGCATTTCCGCGTGATTCATCTCCGTGCTCCTCTATGTTTTCGATCTCGATATGGATGGGCGCGGTGAGGCCGCGCTACCGCGGCACGCTAACGCGAGAAACATGCCAGCGCGACGGCGGCGTGGCGTTTGAACGCATAGCGGCGGCCCGGCGCGCGCCAGCCTCCGGGATATGCGGCGCGGGAGCCGTCAATGCGGCGAGAGGACTGCGTCAGGCCGGAACAGAGGAACGTCCAGTTGCTCAACAATTGAACAGCGCTGCGAGCGCGACGGGGCCGGCGAACAGAGATTTGCGGCGCGAGGGCCGCACATGCGGTAGGCTTGGCACCCGTAACAGTCAGGAGAGTCTGCATGTCGAGTACATTCGTTTGCCGCAACCAGTCGTGCGGCACCCCGTGGGAGCAGAGCGAAGTGGTCATCAAGAATGAAGGGCAGGGGCCCTTGTTCCGGTGTCCGCTGTGCGGTGCTCGCAATTACCTGGAGCAGTTCGAAGACGACGAGGGCAACGTCGTTTATGAGCAGGTGGATGGCAAGCCGTTCCTCTGAACGCCGGCAGCTAGAAGCGCCGCGCCGCGAGCGTGACGCCGGAGAAGAAGCCGCCCACCATGCCGGGTGCGCGGCTCACCGGCAGGAGTTGATCGGTCTCTGTTTAGTCGGACTATTTGTTACCTATCCATACGGGTAGGCTGGCTTGTGCCCCAGAGCGTCCTACAGTACTTCATACGATAAGAAACCACGGTAGGACGAACGGGGAAAGCCATGACATTCGTCGAACAGGAAATCGCGCACATCGCACGAGTGATGCCGCCGTCGCTGACCGGCGACTTCGAAGTGCCGGTGATGGGTGTCGCATACTGGCGCAAGCGGCTGCATACGCTCCTCAAGCAAAACCACCTGACTCACGTCCAGCTTTCGACCGTCGATACGCTGTTGCGTCAGCTCGACGGCTTCGAGGCGCTCGGCCGCTGGCTGCCGAGCCCGAAGCGGGCATCCCGTCATGTGAGACGGGTGAAGTAACGCCGGCGAGCGGTCAAATTCAGGGAAGAGCCGGAAATGCAAAAAGCCCGATCGCAAGATCGGGCTTTTTGGATGAATTCGCTGGTGGGGCGTGAGTGACTCGAACACTCGACCTACGGATTAAGAGTCCGACAAAAAATCACTTAAAAACAAATGGTTAGGAGATTTCTGCGCTCCGCAATTCGGTCTCTATTAGAGTAATCCGAGGCTTGATGTGCCGTAGGCTACCTAGTGTTTGCGGTGCAAATGAGCGGGCGCCGCACACCGGGTAGACAGCCCTCGTACCTGATGAAGAATCACGGCGTTGTGGTTACACCGGCCTATCGGGCGGGTTGCGGCCGAGGGTGTGTAAAAACGCGCAGAACGGTCGACCGGTGACTCCCGGTTGGGAGCGCAGTTGCGTTAGGCCGAGACGCAGGCAGGTGACGTCATCGTGTTTACTGCCAAATGGCCTCGGCGCGCAGGAGTTCACGCGCCTGCCAACTTCATTGCACGCATCGTCGTTGCGAACCCGAGAATCCTGATGACCCGTTTTAGGTTGTAGGCCAGCACGTGCAAACTCATTTCAGCGGCGACATGGCCAAGTCCGCGCGTCTGGAAGTGCGTCGATCCCATCCAGTGCTTGAGTGTGCCGAACACGTGCTCGACTGTCCGTCGCCGTATCGTCATGGCGTCGAGCTGGCGATCCAGTCTGGACTGCATCGATTCAAGTACGGCTTCGTGCTCCCATCGTCGGATACGACGGTAATCAGCGGGAGTGCATTGGCTTTTTATCGGACACCTCGGGCAAGCGCTACTCCAGTACGTTCGCAGCTCCAGCAGATTGGCGCTTTCGAATGAGGTGTATCGGTATATCGCCCGTTGACCCGCTGGACACAAGTATTGGTCGTCTTTTGCAATGGTAAGCGATCCATTGTCGACGTCGCTCTGAGCGACGGGTCGAGCGCCATGATTCACTGAGAGGCGTGCGTGTGCTCAGCGCAGGGTAACAGGCAT
>NZ_FMYQ01000056.1 GCF_900096975.1 Paraburkholderia lycopersici | reverse complement strand
TTAGGCATCGCTTCCTGTCGGGCAAAACAAGACAGGAAGTTAACACCAAGTCAGAAAAGTTAACAGCCCAGAAACTTAATTTCGCAACAGCTTCTAAGTCTCGTTGCGAAGCGCAGTGCAGAGGGCGCGTGCGCTGATTCGCACGCGCCCATTTTCATGGGCTGAAATCAATCGCGATAAGACGGATCTTCCGCATCGAGCACCTTCTTCATTTCTTCGAAGTGCGCGATCGAGAAGTCGGCAATGCTTTCCCAGTCGCGCGCGGTGCGTTCGGCGACGGCGTCAGAAAGCACGCGCAGCGGCTTGCCGGTTGCATAGGCGTTGACGAGAATCTGGCAGGCGCGCTCGAGCGTGTACATGTCGTCGAACGCTTCGCCGATGGTCGGCGCGCACACCATGACGCCGTGATTGCCCATCATCAGGCGCGACTTGCCGTCCAGCAGGGCGACGAGACGCGCCCCTTCGTCCTCGGAATCGGCCATGCCGGAAAACGCGGTGTCGAAAGCGACGCGTTTGAAATACCGGCTGGTATTCTGCTCGATCGGCAGGATCGTGGGATCTTCGAGCGTGGAAATTGCCGTTGCGTAGACCGGGTGCAGATGCATGGCGACGCGCACGTGCGGCAGACGTCGATGCAACTGGCCGTGAATCGCCCACGTCGTCGGATCGACTTTGCCCCCAGCGAGGCTGGCGGCATCGTCGGCGTCGAGCAGCACGAGATCGCTCGCCTTGACGCGAGAGAAGTGCATCCACTTCGGGTTGGTCAGGAAGCGGCGGCCATCGTCCGACACCGCCACGCTCAAATGATTCGCGACGGCTTCGTGCATGTTCAGTCGTGCGAAGCACCGGAAAGCGGCGGCCAGATCGATGCGCAGTTCAGATTCGCTCATGATGAAAGATCTACAGGGGACTCGAGGAAGAAGGGCGGTTGGCTCGCGGCGTTGCATGCGGGAAGGCGCGCCGCCGCGGCGATGGAGGACGAGGCATCAAGATGGATTCGACGCGCCGGGCGTGCCCGACCAGAACGCGTTGCGGTCCAGATAGTTTTGCAGGAACTGCTTGAGACGCGGATTCTCCGACTCGCGAAAGACGCTTTGCGGCGCGCCACGCGCGGCAATGCGACCCTGGTCGATGAAGACGACGGTATCGGCCATCTGCGCGGCGAAGCCCATTTCGTGCGTGACGACGACCATGGTCATGCCGTCCCGTGCGAGCTGCTTCATGACCTGCAGCACCTCGCCGACGAGTTCCGGGTCGAGCGCCGACGTGGGTTCGTCGAAGAGCATGATGTGCGGCTCCATGGCGAGCGCGCGCGCAATCGCGACACGCTGCTGCTGACCGCCGGACAGCCGCGACGGATACGCGTCCCCCTTGTGTGACAGACCGACCATCTCCAGCATCCTGCCTGCGCGCTCGCTCGCCTGTTGATTCGACAGCCCGCGCGCGCGCAGGAGCGCTTCCTTCACGTTCGCGAGCGCCGTCATGTGCGGCCACAGGTTGAATTGCTGAAACACCATGCCGACGTTGCGGCGCACATGGTTCACGTCGCGCGCCGAGGCGCGCACGCGCCGCTCGCCGCGATCGACATAACCGAGCAATTCGCCTTCGATACGCACGTCGCCTTGATCGTAGGTCTCAAGGCCCGCAATGCAGCGCAGCAGCGTGCTCTTGCCGGACCCCGACGGCCCGATGATGCAGACGACTTCCGATTTCGCGATCCTCAGATCGACGCCGCGCAAGATGTCCGCGAGGCCGAATCGCTTGTACAGCCCCTTGACGTCGATGAGCGGCGTGGACGAGGCGTGCGACGGGCTCGCGCGCACAAAGGCGGCGCCGTGTTCGCTGATTTCGGCCGGACTATTCATGGAGATCTCCAGTGTTCATGCCAGGAAGCGGCTCACGCGCCGCTCGGCCCAGTTGCCGGCGAGCGTCGCCGCTTCGACGAGCAGCAAATAGCAGACGCACAGCACGAGCAGCGTTTCGACGAAGGCGAAAGTCGCGGAGCCGATGCCGGTCAACACGAACGTGAGTTCCGGCACGGTGACGATCGAGAGCACGGCCGTTTCCTTGCTCAGTACGATCGCGAGATTGGCTAGCGCGGGCATGATCAGCGCCAGCATTTGCGGCAGCTCGATGCGCCAGACCGCCTGCCAGCGCGTGAGGCCGAGGCACATGGCGGCTTCGAGCTGGCCTTGCGGCACGGACGCGAAGCCGCCGCGAAAAACTTCGGCGAAATACGCGCCTGCGTAGAGCGCGAGACTCGCGACGCCCGCAACGGCGGGCGTAAGCATCAAGCCAAACGCGGGGCCGCCGTAATAGAGCAGAAAAAGCTGCACGAGAAACGGTGTGCCGCGAAAGAGTTCGATATACACACGCAGCAGCGCGCGCACAGCGCGAGCGCCGACTTTCTGCAACAGCGCGACCGCGAGGCCGATGGCTGCACCGAGTGCGACGCTTGCGAGCCACATGCCGATCGTCGCGGCGAAGCCCGCGCCGATTTGCGGCAGATTGCCCGTGATGACGTGTAAGTCGAATTGAGACATGGTCTGTTCCGGATGCCTTTTGCGCGTCAGGCGGCGCGCAAGCGCCGCTCCGCGCCGTGCGCGATCAACGCAAGCGTGCCGCACAGGACGAAATAGATCAGGCCCGCCGCGGCATACGCTTCGAGCGGTTGGTACGTGCTGGCCGCGACGTTCTGCGCGGTGCGCGTGAGCTCGGCGACACCGACCACCGAAATCAGTGACGACGCCTTGATGAGCAACACCATCTCGTTGACGAGCGACGGCAAAGTCGAGCGCAGCACTTGTGGAATCTGCACGCGCCGAAGCTGGTCGAACGCGGACAGTCCGAGCATGCGCGCCGCTTCGGTTTGTCCGCGCGCCAGATTGAGGAAACCGCCGCGCAGAATTTCGGCGATGTATGCCGCGGAGCAGAGCGACACCGCGCTGATGGCGGCCGTGACAGGCGGCACGTTGATGCCGATGAACGGCAACAAGTAGTACACCAGAAGAAGTTGCACGAGCAACGGAATGCCGCGCAGCACGCGCACATACGCCGTGCCGGCAATCCGTAACGCGGGTTTCGAGGAAAGCCGCGCCGCACAGACGACGAGCGCGACGAAGAAGCCGATCACGAGACCGGCCGCCGAAACGGCCAGCGTCATGATCGAGGCATGAAGCAGCAGCGGGAAGCCATCGAGGAACGCGCTCAGACTGAACATATCGAATCGCCTTGTCGAAGCGTGAGGCGCGGGTGGCGCAGGGTTTTTCGCGCGATCAGGTGTTCGGCGTCGGGAGGGCCATCGGCAGACTCACGGCCACGCCGAACCATTTCTTTTGCAGTGCCGCCAATTCGCCGTTCTTGTTCAGCGTGCTGATGGCTGCGTTGAAGGCGTCGTCGAGCGACTGGCTGTCCGCATCCTTGCGCATGCAATAGGCAAAGTACACCTTCGAGCCGAACGCCGGCTGCACGACCGCGAACACGGCCGGACGCTGCTTCGCAACATAGGCAATATTCGTGAGCGAGTTTGCGACGGCGCTCAGGCGGCCGGACGCCAGATCGGCGTACGCCTGGTTGTTGTCGACGTACTCGCGCACCTCCGGCGTCTGTTTGAGCGTCGCGGCATAGGTCTTCAACTGCTCGTTCTGCGCGCTGCTCTTTTGCGCGCCGACGACCTTGCCTGCGATATCCGACGGCTGTTTGATGCTCGCGTCGTTGGCGCGCTTGAGGAGCGCGTCGGTGGCATCGGCGATCGGATAGGTGAACGCGTAGCGTTCCATACGCGCCTTCGTGACTGTAAGCGGGCCTGCAACCATATCGAACTTCTTTGCGTCGAGGCCGGGCAGCACGCTGTCCCACGGAAGGTCGATGAAGCGGACTTTCACGCCCATGATCTTGCCGACGGCCGCGAACAGATCCTTGTTGAAGCCCGCTTGCTGGCCGTTCTCCAGAAAGTCGAATGGCGCGAATTGCATTTCGGTCCCGACGAGGAGTTCGCCGTGCTGCTTGACGCGGCCAAGCAGATCGTCCGCATGGGCGGACAAACTCGCGGCCAGCATTATGGCGGCGCCAACGTGGTGCTTCCAGTGTTGGAAAAGGTTCATGAGTCGTCGTCCTGAATCGGCGGGGAAGGCCCCGAAACGCCGCAATTTGGTGCGGCCACCCATGAAATCTACCCGGTCACAATCCCGAGAAAATATTGTTTCCCGATGGAATGGAAAGGTTTTTCCTATAGGTGGCCGCGCCACGGCGGGGGGAGCGTTTTCGCTGGCCGACGCAAACGCGAAGTCGCGCAACGAGCGACAGGCAGGCGGCTACTGGTCCAGGTTTTCGTCAGCCCGTTGTGGCCGATGCGTCCGTCATGAGCTTTCTGTACGAGGTCAACGTTTAGATGCTAACTCGAACTGAAGAGCGCACCGTTAGAGAAGGACGAATCTGGTCGACTCCTGTTTTGTCGTGCATGCGACGGGCATGCAGTTTCATTGCAGCAGTGAAATGAAAAATGGCTGGAAAAAACGGATCAGCGACTATGCCAGCGGCCGGCGCGGGCCTCGGCGCGCGCGAGCGGGCCGTGACCGATGACAGTGCCGCGCGGAAAAAAGAAAAGCCCGCGACGAAGGCGGGCTTGAACCATGTCAAGGGAGACATGGAGGAGACGCGGTCAGTATAGTCATTCTATTGATGCATCGCAATAAATCGATGGTTCCCGAATCGTTAACCATTGTCAGATTAGTGGGTTCGTGGTTGCTGTGGCCATCGGGCAGGCACACAATGAAGCGGCGCGCTCGCTGGATCGGATGGTGCGGCGCACGGGAGGCGAGACATCGCCACGTCAGCCCGGAAGCAGGGTTCAACTGGAGGGATGAAATGGGCATTCTGGACAAGGTGGGTGAAATTGCCGGTGCAGTGGCGGCTGTCGAAGGGGCCGAGAAGCTCGATCCGAACGCGGGCTTCCTGACGAAAGCGGCCGCTGCGGTTGCCGGCTTCGAAGGTGCGAAAGAGGTCGAGCAGCTACTCGAAAAGAAGGAAGAGGAAAAACAGGCCGACGACACCGCGCAGTCCGCGGATGGGGCGGACCAGCAGGCATGAGCGTCCCGGCGCCGCCTGGCCGGCTGACCGGGAGTCGGGTGAGTTCCGCTGCACCCGTACCCCAGTGGCGAGTGAGTGCGAATTCCAGAGCCGCGGCTGGTTCAGCCACGGCTCTTTCGTTTGGGCGTGGAACACGCCGGCATTGGCCACCGATTGACGCTAAACCGCTATTCCTCGCTACTAACGGCCAGCGCCCGGCGTTGCGCGATAAACGACTCCGAGCGCGATGACCGCCACCGTGAAGCCGAGCGCGACGAGGCACACACCGCTCCAGCGCGCCCACGCCCACGCCGCGCCGGCCATGAGCGCGCCGGCCGCGCCGCCGACGAAGAACATTCCCACGAAGATCGCGTTGAGCCGCCCGCGCGCGGCGGGGTTGAGCAGATTGATCGCGCGCCGCCCGAGCGTCTGGTCCGCAATGACGCCTGCATCGAGCGCGGCCGCGCCGGCCACCAGCAGGCCGAGCGCCAGCGCCGGATGCGCGGCGGGCGAGAAGCCGCCCCAGCCCGCGCCCGCCATGCCCAGCAGCAGCACGGCGCCGGGCATCGTCGCATGGGCGGCGTACTGGACCGCGTGCCCCGCGCCGCGATCGCCGAGTCTGCCCGCCATCGGCGTGACGATCGCGCCAGTCGCGCCAGCCAGCGCGAATGCGGCAATGCCGTTCATGCCGAGCGAAAACGGCGGCTGCGCAAGCAGTAAGGCGATCGCCGTCCAGAATGCCGAGAACGCACCGAGCGCGAGCGCCGCCAGAATGGCGCTGCGCCGCAGGACGCGCTCGGTGCGCAGCAGCGTCCAGAGCGAACGGAGCAGATCGGCGTAGCGCGCGGCCACGGCCGGCGTGCGGCGCGGCGTGCGCAGAAAAAGGACGATGGCGAGCAACGCATCGGCAACGGCTTCGATGCCGTAGAACGCGCGCCACCCGAGCGTTCCGGCGACCAGGCTCGCGAGCGGCCGCGACAGCAGAATGCCCAGCATCAGGCCGCTCATCACGTTGCCGACGGCGCGTCCGCGCCGGCTTTCGGGCGCCATCGCCGCCGCCATCGGCACGAGCATCTGGATCACGCTCGAGGTTGCGCCCGCGAAAAATACCGCGGCGAGAAAGAGGGCGCCCGAGCGCGCCAGCGCCCCGAGCGCGAGGAAAGCCGCGCAAGCCAGCAGCGTGTGGAAAATGAGCCGCCGGTTTTCAAGCAGGTCGCACAGCGGCACGAGCAGCAGCAGGCCGGCGGCGTAGCCGAGCTGCGGCAGCGTGGCGACCGCGCCGACGAAAGCCGGGCGCAGATGCAGCGACCGGCCCACGAGCCCCGCGAGCGGCTGGGCGGCAGCCAGATTGACGACGATCACGCCGACGGCGGCGGCGAAGAAGAGCGTCATCGGCAGGGTGAGCGTCGCGTGGCTGGCGGCTTCGGTGGCGCGGGCCGCGTGGGCCGTGCGGCGGGGTTCGCGCGGCAGGACGCGCGAACAGGTCTCGGCGGGATGCTCCATCAATGGACTCCGGAATGTAGCGGTCCGGTTATCGTAGGGAGCACTACGATATGCGACAATTGAAATATTGCGATAATCTTTATGCGGGGTCGTTTTGAATACGCGAGATCTGGAAGCCTTTGTGGCGGTGGTCGAAAGCGGCTCGCTCGTGCGGGCGTCGGAGCGGCTGTTTCTCACGCAGCCGGGCCTCACGCGGCGCGTGCAGAGCCTGGAGACGACGCTCGGCATCGAGCTTCTCGACCGCCAGAGCAAGCCGCTCAAGCCCACGGCGGCGGGCAACGAGGTGTATGGCCTCGCGCGCTCGGTGCTGCGCGCCGTCGACGACCTGATGTCCGTCGCCTCGCCGCAGAGCGAGCCGGCGGGCGAACTCAAGCTGGGCGTGCCACCGTTTCTCTCGGAACTGGCGCTGGAGCAGCCCGTGGATCAACTGCGCGGCGAGTTTCCGAAGCTGACCCTGCGCGTGCGGGCGGGCTGGTCGCCGGGACTGCTCGACGAGGTCGAGCGCGCGCGGCTCGATGCGGCCGTGGTGCTCCTGCCCGCCGCGCTCTCGCCGCCGGACGGCATCGTGGCGACGCAGCTCGGGTACACGCCGACCCTCGTGGTGGCGGCGCGCTCGTTCGGCTTGCCCGACGAGCCCACGACGCTCGCGGCGCTGGCCCATCATCCGTGGGTGCTGAACCAGGACGGCTGCGGCATGCGCTCGGCGCTCAGTCGCGCCATGGGCATCGCGGGGCTGCCGTTCAACGTCGCGGTCGAAGCGTTTGGCTCGGAGCTGCAACTTTCGCTGGTGGCGCGCGGCATGGGCATCGGACTGGCCGCGCCGCATGCGCTCGCACGCAGCCCGCTGCGCGAACAGTTGCAGATCATCGACGCGACCGACTTTCGCTCGGGCCTGAACGTGTGGCTCGTGCACAGGGCGTTGCCGGGGCGCCTTGTGCGGCCGGTCGCGCTCATTCGCGACGCGCTGGCGAGCCGGCTCGCGACGGCCGAAGCCGCGTGAGCGCGAGGCCCCGCGCCCGCGCGCAGCCGTCAGGCGTGCGCGCCCGCGCTGCCGCTGCCGTTCCCGATGGCGTCGAGCTCGACGAGCACCTCGTCGGCGAGTTCGAGCTGCGCGGCCGCCACGTTCTCCCGCAGGTGCGAGAGCGTCGAGGTGCCCGGAATCAGCAGGATGTTGGGCGAGCGCCGCAGGAGCCACGCGAGTGCGAGCGCCATCGGCGTGACGTCCAGGCGAGCGGCAACCGAAGAAAGCGCCGATGACTGGATCGGCGTGAAGCCGCCGAGCGGAAAGAACGGCACGTAGGCGATGCCTTCGGCGGCCAGTGCGTCGATCAACGCGTCGTCGTCGCGATGCACGAGGTTGTAGTGATTCTGCACTAGCGCCATGGCTTGGGTCCGCAGGTCGATGGACAGTTCGCGGTTCCCCAGCCGCCCGCGTTTGGCCGAAACCAGTCCAGCCGGACCCGCGGCCTCGTAGCGCTGGCACAGCCGCTGACTTGCCGCACACCAGGCTGCAGCCGTTCAGCCGCCTGAAAACACCGTAGGCGGCCTTTGACGATCGCCGCGGTGACTTTGACCCGCTCAAGGCCGCGCATGCTTGTCGTGATCAGCTCACGATTTCCAATTTTATGTCGATTGCATATTTAATCGAGAAATATGCAATCCAAATAATTTCTATTGAACCAGTGTTTACAAGGAACGATATTTTCTGAATGGACAACGTTTGCGCATGAGCAAGATATTGAAACAGGATTAACAATGTGCTTCAATCGGCTTACGTCGCTACGAGTGCATCGATCGTTTAGATCAGCATCTAGGAGAGAGGATATAATTCCGCATGAGTTAACTCAGAACTATAAATAATTAGCTCTGACGCTAGGCTGAGAGTTGACCTTTCTCATGGTTTTCTCAACTGACAGTTCAAAGTAATAAGACGAACATGTTCAAATACGAAAGGCTGGCTAGCCGGTACGATCTTGGCGTCTTCACTGTGGAGTATCGTAAGTCATAACAACCCCAGCGGTGTTGCTTCAAATGTGGGGATTGGGATGTGTGCGAAATGCCATATTGTTCGGTGGGGCAGTCCTTCTATTCGTTTTCGCCAGACCGGTCTGGTCAGATTTTTTCCCAAGGTAACTCGTATCAATAGCGAGTATTGGAGATCTGCATGTCAAATCTCGACGATTTGTTAAAGAAATATAACGCGGATCTCACGCGATTTCGCGGCTTGAACATCGTGTCAATGCCAGTTAGCTGCAGTAACAAGCTTGATATCGGCTTTTCCCGGAAAGAAAATAGGCGTCTCGGAGCGATATTGCCAAAATTTGCACGCAAGCAAATCGCGTCAGGTCTATACGTTTTTGGTGCCGACGTTGATCGCTGGCATAGTCAGCTTACGAAGGATGAGGAATTGTGTGCGGCTCTTCGTCTATTGCTAAGTTATGCTTATAGAATTGAGTGGGCGGGGTCATCCGTCACCGCTCGTGTCAACAATATGGCCGTTAACATTACTGGTGACGCGAGCAGAGGAGATCTCTTTCTTGCAACCCTTAGCAACGTCTCCAAACGGCTTGCAATTTTCTGTAATGACGAAAAAGTGTTAATGAACTCAAGTGGTGGATCCAGTTGGGGGCCGGCTACTATAAGGAAGGTTTTGTTGTTCGCTTCATTTGTGGCTCCGTTAGTGCTGCTTTTGGTATTTCATTACCTGACAAGTAATTTGCGCGCAAGGTAAGGAAATTACACGGTAAATTATTTAACTGGATACCGTAGAATGCGCAAAAATTGATTGTATTTTTAAATGCATGGCTTTATAAAAATCAGGCTGTTCTTTAAGAGCCCGTTTGAAAAATCAGGGATGGGCGATTCTCCGTAGCAACAGACTACCCATCGCGATATGGATCATGGCTTCCGACGCATCGGTGCGCTGTTCGTAGTCACGGACCAGCCGACGCCAGCGAACCATCCAACCGAAGGCACGCTCCACGACCCAGCGTCGGGGCAACACGACAAAGCCCGTCTGCTGTCCGTGGCGGCGCACCACTTCGACGACAAACTCAAGCGTGGCCGCCTTGTCCATCAAGACCGTGCGGTCATATGCGCCATCGGCAAACAAATGCTTCACTTGCGGCCAGCGCTTCCTTACCGCTTCCAGCACAGCCTTCGCCCCCGTACTGTCGGCAATATCAGCCGGCGTGAGATTGACCATCAGCAAGCGGCCGTCGGTATCGACTGCGATATGGCGTTTGCGCCCAACAACCTTCTTCGCCGCATCGTAGCCATGCTTGTCCGCCGACGGCGCCCTCACCGTCTGACTGCCAATCACACCAGCGCTCGGGCAATGCTGCCGGCCCGCCAGTTCCCGATCCAGCATCAGAACCACGTCGTGCAACGCGTGAAATAGGAACCGGCGCATCAACCGCCGGAACCACGAGTAGACGGTCTGCCAGGCTGGAAAGTTCTTCGGCAGCATTGTCCAGCCGCAACCCGCTCGCACCAGATAGCGCAACGCATTGATCACTTCGCGCAAGTCGCACTGACGACGCCGGCCACGCGACGACGCTCGCGGCAGCAGTCCCTTGATCGCGGCCCATTCAACATCAGTCATGTCGGTGGGGTATCGCTTCGTCTTCTTGGCCAGCTTTACCTGGCGATCCTGATATTCTTTTTTCCACATCCTGCATTTAAACCACATCCGGGACTAATTTTCAAACGCGCTTTTAGAATGTCTTGTTCGAGTAGTCCAGAAAACGGGCCCGTGCGACTCGCGACTCGGTTTCACACTGTGCGGGCCTCTGCCTGGAGGTGACTGTTCGATGGAATCGATGCCTGGGAGTCAAGTCATGCCAATCTCACGGGATTGATGTCGGTGCGATGACAGGTCCAAGGAGTTATTGATTTTATGCAACATGCATATTTTCCAAAAAACATTGCAAATGACGTGGACCGGATCAACGCATTCAGATGTAGCGAAATTTCTTGATTGGAAAACGTTTGCGGATGAACAGCCTATTGCAGTGAGTTTAACAATGTGTTGCAATCAGATTACGGAGTCGTGAGCACATCGATAGCTTAAGATAGCACCCAAAATAGGGGGATGATTTCGCTCGAATCGACGGCCAGCTCTAATAAATTATCTTGGGGGTGGCGGGAATTGCATATGGTCATAGGGTGGTATGCTTATGATGGCAGTTTGGATCGGCTGGCATGAAGGATGTTTGTTGGTATTTTCTCGAGGAGAAAGAATAATAAGCTAATTGTCTCGCGCAAGCGATTTGTACAGGTTTCCTTCGCGCGAGGATAAGCACGGGATCTGCTATTGAGTCCAACTGCACATTCACTTCGCGATAGCTGCTCAGATATGTGCAGCAGTACAAACCTTGGCTGTCATTCTCAGAACAAGCATCGCAACCATGCGTCCGGCTTTCGCTTCAGAGTATTGGAGTCAGGACTCACCTTGGCGATATGAGTCGGATTAGAGTGCATGAAACTTTTCATGATAAAGCGGCGATTTCTCGGTCCTAGACTGTCCTTAACCTTCCACGCCAACGTCTATGGCCTGCTCATCGGCTTATCGGTGGCCCCCTTCGCTCACGGTAGCGATCAATATATCAGTCTTTCAATACCAAATCCTTCTGCGGGCAACGCGACGTCTTTCAAGATTCCTCGGCAATATAGACCTGAGGTTCATGACGATTTTTTTCGAATTGTCGTGGACTATCCGTCGCTGAATCCCACTGTGGGTCGCAGAGTTCCACCCTTGGCCGAAAATTCACTTGATATTGTCGTTAAACCGTATCCGCGCAACGGCACACTGGGTGACGAGGTAGTACAGGAAGTCTATGGCTCAAGATTGATCGGATGGCGTGACGGATATGCGGTTTACAGGGGGGCGTTTGGGCCGTCTGACCCGCAACCAACTTTGGTCTTCGATGATCCCGACGGAAATCACGTTGTAGTTCAAATTACGGGCGACTGGGCTGTCCGCAATGTATTAACGCACGGTATTAGGCCACGTTATCTTATCAGATTCTCAATAAGCAAAAGATCCAGCGTCGATTTCAGAGATGTCGATGTCGGTGTGGCTAGGCTAATAAAAAGTATGTCCGTCGACGGCGCGAGCCTGACGCGGGAAATCGGACAACACTGATTTAGTACTACAGCCGTAGATATGGCGGAGGCACGCCACCGCGTCGTCGGTAATGACACTGCTGGGCGCGGTACTGATGTCGGCGCCGCCACATTGACCA
>NZ_FMYQ01000073.1 GCF_900096975.1 Paraburkholderia lycopersici | reverse complement strand
CTCTCGCGCGTGCCGGAAACGGGAATCGCCCCGCTCGACGAGGAGACGCTGCGCCGCCTCGAAAAGACCTGGGAAACGCGCCCCGGCTGGCGCGGCTGGCTTTCGACGGTGGATCACAAGACCATCGGCCTGCGCTACCTCGTCACGGCCTTCGTGTTCCTCGTGCTGGGCGGCGTGGAGGCGCTCGTCATGCGCGTGCAGCTCGCGCGCCCCAACGAGACCGTCCTCACGCCGCAGCAGTACGACCAGCTCTTCACGATGCACGGCGTGACGATGATCTTTCTCTACGCGCTGCCCGTGCTGAGCGGCTTTTCGAACTACCTGTGGCCGCTCGTGCTCGGCTCCCGCGACATGGCGTTTCCGCGTTTGAACGCGCTCTCGTACTGGGTCTTCCTCGGCGCGGGCATCCTGCTCTATGCGAGCTTTCCCGCCGGCCAGGGCGCGGACGCGGGCTGGTTCAACTACGTGCCGCTTTCCACGGCGGCCTACGACCCCGGCCCGAACATCGACGTCTACGCGCTCGGCATGGTGCTGCTCGGCGTCTCCACGACCGTGGGCGCGGCCAACTTCGTCGTCACGTTCCTGCGCATGCGCGCGAACGGCATGTCCGTCGCGCGGCTGCCCATACTCGTGTGGGGCACGCTCACGGCCTCATGCGCCAACCTGCTCGCGGTGCCCTCGGTGAGCGTCGCGTTCTTCATGCTCTGGCTCGACCGCAACGCCGGAACGCATTTCTTCGACACCGCCGCCGACGGCCGGCCGCTCCTCTGGCAGCACCTCTTCTGGATCTTCGCGCACCCATGGGTCTACGTGGTGGTGCTGCCCGCCATGGGCATCGTCTCCGACGCCCTGCCGACGTTTTGCAGGCGCCCCATCGTCGCCTACGCGGCCGTCGCGCTCTCGACGGTCGCGACCATGCTCGCAGGCTTCGAGGTCTGGCTCCATCACATGTTCGCAACGGGGCTGCCGCCGCTCGCGCTCGCGTTCTTCGGCGCGGCCAGCATGCTGATTTCGGTGCCGAGCGCCATTGCCGTGTTCGCGTGGATCGCCACGATCTGGACGGGCAAGCCCGTGTTCAGGACGCCGTTTCTCTACTTCGCGGGCTTCGTGCTGATGTTCACCGTGGGCGGCGTCTCGGGCGTGATGACCGCGGCCGTGCCGCTCGACTGGCAGCTCACGGACACGTACTTCGTCGTCGCCCATCTGCATTACGTGCTGCTCGGCATCAACGTGTTTCCGGTGCTGGGCGGGCTCGCCTACTGGTTTCCGAAGTTCACCGGGCGGCTCATGAACGAGCGCTTCGGCAAATGGACCTTCTGGGTGACCTTCGCCGGCTTCAATCTCGGCTTCTTTCCGATGCATGTCTCGGGGCTGCTCGGCATGCCGCGCCGCGTGTACACCTATCCCGAAGGCATGGGCTGGGACACGGCCAACCTGCTCACGAGCATCGGCGCATTCGTGTTCGCAACCGGCATCGCCATGTTCATCGGCAACGCGCTCGTGAGCGCGCGGCGCGGCGCGCGCGCGGGGGCGAATCCGTGGAACGCGGCGGGTCTCGAATGGTCGACTTCCTCGCCGCCGCCGCCGTACAACTTCGCGATCCTGCCGAGCGTGCGCTCGCGCGATCCGCTCTGGCAGCCCGACGCGAACGTGCCGCGCACGGGCTACCTGCT
>NZ_FMYQ01000057.1 GCF_900096975.1 Paraburkholderia lycopersici | reverse complement strand
ATGCTTCGCCGCTTGCGTGAGCATGACCAGATTGACTGGGAACGGGCGAGTCTTGATGCCGCCAGTGTTTCCAGCCCCGGGGGGCCAGGAAACCGCCCCAACCCGACAGACCGGTGCAAGCTCGGGTCGAAACGGCACATCGTCGTAGATGCGCGCGGCGTTCCGTTGGCCATCACGGTCACGGGTGCCAACCGGCATGATTCGATGGCATTCGAGCGCACGCTTGATGCCATTCCTGCGGTACCGGGCCTGAACGGACAGCCTCGCAAACGTCCGGGCAAGCTGCATACGGACAAAGGCTATGACTTTGCACGCTGCCGTCGTTACCTGAGGCAGCGCGGCATCACGGCCCGTATCGGCAGCCGTGGCGTGGAAAGTAAGGAGCGGCTCGGCCGGTATCGCTGGGTAGTCGAGCGCACGCATGCCTGGTTTGCCGGTTTCGGCAAACTGCGCATTCGTTTCGAGCGTCGTCTCGACATTCATGTCGCGTTGCTCTCCCTGGCTGCTGCCGTTATCTGTTCGCGCTTCGTTGATGACTTGTGTTAGCCGCTCTTATACAAATCAGGCCGTACTGGAGTTCCCAGGATTTCGTGGAGAGTCTAAGATTCTTCAGGAGGCGAAAATGACGAAGTCGCCGCGGTATCCAAACACGCGATTAGCGTATGAGTTCATCAAGACATACCGCAGGAAATTTCCAGTAGAGGTCATGTGCGAAGTGCTGGGCGTTGCTCCTAGCGGATACTATGCTTGGCTGCAGAAACCTGTTTCGGATCGAGCACAGGAAGATGCGCGTCTCTTGCGGTTGATTCGCGCATCCTTCAAGGCGAGTCATGGCATTTACGGTGCGCCTCGGATCTTCCTCGACTTACGGGAAGCCGGCGAGACGTGCAGCAAGCATCGGGTAGAACGCCTCATGCGGGAAAACAGAATCGTGGCCCTGCACGGCTACCGGACGCGGCATTATTCCGTTGGTAAGCCATCGGTCTTGGTGCCGAATCTTGTCAATCGGAATTTCGATGTCAGCAAGCCGAACCAGACTTGGGTATCTGACATTACGTATATCCGCACGTGGGAAGGCTGGCTGTATTTGGCCGTGGTCATGGATCTGTTCTCGCGCAAGATCATCGGCTGGGCCACTCGTTCGACGATTGACCGGCAGCTCATACTCGACGCCTTGCTGATGGCGGTTCGGAGTCGACGGCCCCGTGGGACGATTATTCACTCGGACCAGGGATTCCAATATGGAAGCGATGACTGGCGGCGTTTCTGCCGAAACAATCATCTTGAGCCTAGCATGAGCCGACGCGGAAATTGCCTGGATAACGCTGTCGCGGAATCATTTTTCAGCAGCCTGAAGAAAGAGCGTGTGAAGAAACGGGTCTACAAGAACCGCGCTGCCGCGGTCGAAGACATTTCGAATTACATAGAAAGTTTCTACAATCACACCCGGCGGCACAGCTACCTCGGTGGCATGAGCCCCGTACAGTACGAGGCAGCAGCAAAATTACATTGAAGTTCTGTCTCCACGAAATCCTGGGAACTCCAAACAGCGGTTCCTGCATCTCGTCCATTCCACGCATCGCACTCGTCCGACAAAGGCCATGAACACAATATCTCTAACGCATTGCCCCAAACACCCGCTTACACCGTTACGAAGATCAACAGCCTGCTAGGGATCCAGCAGTTCGGGCGAGCGGCGGAAGTATCGGGCGAAACTGGATACCTGAATCAAATAGGACTTCTGGGTATTATCTGCAAGAGGTTACGGATCTGCATGTCATGCAGCCTGCGTTCGCGCAATGATTTCATGGTGAGCCTCTTGGAAGCGGTGGGTAGAATGCCCAACCGGGCGGAGCCCGTCCGCATTTTTGCAGGCGAGGCGGTTAAAGGAATCGTTAGCCGCGCGTCTGCGTGAATCGGTCGCCAAACAGAATAGCAAACTGGTTCATGGCGATCGGACTTCTAGTCGAAGGCGGCGCGAACAGATTTTGCCAGGGCATTGCGCAGCGCCAGCCAGAGCAGCTTGATGTTGGCCTCGTCGTTCTGGAAGTGGCTGCGGGACTTGATGCGTCTGGACGAAATCGTCCATGCGGATCGGGTTCGCAACGATCTGAGCTTCGAGGAGCATGCTAACGACTTTCGCGATCTCGTTGAGCGCATCGAGCCGGCTGATGCGCAGCCAGTTGCCGATGCGCATCCATGGCATTGCACTGGATGGTCCCACGGTAGACCGCGACGTTTGCGCTCGACTTCGATCTTTCGGCGGAGTCGAGCGCGGCGTTTCAGGCGCTTGGCCGCGCGGCGGCGTTCGACGCACTGGCGGCGCAGAAGCCGGGGTCGCTCATTCTCCCCACCGCTTGCATCGCGCAATCCGGGTGCGTAGTCTTGACATGTGCCACGGCGCACGCCTGCTGGCCAGGCGAAATATTCATGATTTGTTTAATCGTTCACCGCATGTCGCACTGTCCGTGCCGTTTCTTACCTGAGTTGTCCCTGTCCGTGATGACCTGCTCGTTGCGCAATCTCGAGCAGTCCGTAGACCCATCGTTGGGGGAGAGTGAAGAGTGGACGCCATTGCCCGGTTTCTTGCGACGTCGGACTTCATTCCCCATGGTTATTGTCTGCACTGGTCGCCCCCGCTGATCTGGACGTATGTGGGTTCCGACGCAGTCATCGCGCTTTCGTATTACTCGATACCAGTGGCGTTGTGGACGTTCGCGCGCCGCCGCGCCGACCTTCCTTTCGGTTGGCTGTTCCTCATGTTCGCGGTGTTCATCCTCGCATGTGGAACGACCCATTTGCTCTCCATTGTCGACATCTGGCACCCCTTGTACTGGCTGGATGCTGGTGTCAAGACGGTTACGGCGCTAGCTTCGTTGGTTACCGCCGCCGCAATGTGGCCGCTGATTCCGAAGGTGCTTGCATTGCCGGGCACGAAGCAGCTCTACGAGGCCAATCGCGATCTGGTGCTCGAGGTCGCGGCGCGCCAGGAGGCGCAAGAGCGTCTGCGCTTGCTGACCTGCGAACTCGAGCAGCGAGTCTCGCAGCGCACGGCGGAACTCGAAAGCGCCAATGAAGCGCTACTCCGCAAGGCCTCGGAGCACGAGCGGGTGGAGCGGGCCATGCGTGATAGCCAGCAGCGGCTCCAGTCGATCGTTGATAACGCTGCCAGCGTGATTACGGTCAAACAGCTGGACCGTCGTTACGCGCTCGTCAACAGGCGCTTCGAAGACGCCTTTCGCATTGAAAGAGCTGACGCACTGGACAGAACGGACGAAGATCTCTTTACGGCCGCGCGCGCGCTTGCTTGCCGCGAGGCGGACGAGCGCGTCCTGGCGGGCGAAGTGGTCGAGCGGGAGGAGACAGTCACGCTCGACGACCGGCTGCACACGTTTCTCGCCGTGAGCTTTCCGGTTCGTGACGCGGATGGCCGCATAGTCGCGATCGGCGGCATTTCCACCGACATCAGCGAACGGAAGCGGGCGGAGGAACGGCTCAGGCGGGTCGTGGAGGCGGCGCCCAACGCGATGATCATGGTGAACCGCGAGGGCCATATCGTGCTCGTGAATTCGCAGGCGCAACGCGTGTTCGGCTACTCGCGTGACGAATTGCTCGGTCTCGGCATCGACGACCTCGTGCCGGCGAGGTTTCGCGCGGACCACCCCGGCTACCGCGAGACCTTCTTCAGCGACCTCAGGAGCCGGCCGATGGGCACCGGGCGCCATCTCTACGGGCTGCGCCACGACGGCAGCGAGTTTCCCGTGGAAATCGGCCTCAACCCAATCGAGACCGACGAGGGCATGTTCGTTCTCGCAGCCGTCGTCGACATTACGGAGCGCAGGCGCGCCGAAGAGGCGCTGCAGGAGCGCACCGACGAGCTGGCCCGCTCGAATCGCGACCTCGAACAGTTCGCCTATGTGGCTTCGCACGATCTGCAGGAGCCGCTGCGCGCCGTCGCCGGACCGTTGCAGCTTCTGCAGCGCCGTTACCAGGGACAGTTGGATTCCCGGGCGGACGAGTACATTGGTCACGCCGTTGAAGGCGCCGGGCGCATGCAGGCGCTGATCGAGGATCTATTGACGTATTCGCGCGTGGGCCGGACCGAAAATGTGTTCCAGCCGACCGAGTGCGAAGCCGCGCTCGACTACGCTCTCAAGAACCTGAGCGCCGTTCTCGCGGAAGCCGGCGCACAGGTGCATCGCGGCCCGCTTCCCGCCGTGCGCGCAATCCCGCCTCAGCTTTCGCTGCTGTTCCAGAACTTGGTGGGGAACGCCGTCAAGTTCCGGCGCAAGGAGGGGCCAGTGGAGATTCGTGTGTTGGCCGAGCCATGCGGGGAGGGATGGCTGTTCCGCGTGGAAGACAATGGCATTGGCATCGACGCTCAGTATTTCGAGCGGATTTTTCTGATTTTTCAGCGCCTGCATACCCGTCGCGACTATCCAGGCACTGGTATCGGCCTTGCCCTGTGCAAGCGCATCGTCGAGCGTCATGGCGGCCGGATCTGGGTGGAATCCGAACCGGGCCAGGGCACGACGTTCTTTTTCACGCTGCCGGGGCGACGCGGGAGTGAGTCGCGATAATGGGGTGACCCGAAGGAGAGAGCCGATGTCATGCAACGCGCTTGCTGGTCTTGTTGAAATCCTGCTTGTCGAAGACAGCCCTACGGACGTGATGATGACGCGCGAGGGTCTGGAATACCACAAGGTGCTCAACCCGCTCAGGGTCGTGGAGGACGGCGTGGCGGCGATGGCGTACCTGCGGCGCGAAGGGCCATACCATGACACCTGCCGGCCGGGCCTCATCATCCTCGACCTGAACCTGCCGCGCAAGAGCGGGCGCGAGGTGCTCCAGGAGCTGAAGGATGACCCCGAGCTCAGAAACATTCCAGTCGTGATCCTGACGACGTCCCGGTCCGAGGAGGACGTGGTGAAATCATATGGACTGCATGCCAATTGCTATATCGCGAAGCCCGTGGACTTCTCGAAGTTTGCAGACGTGGTGCGCAGCATCAGCGACTTCTGGTTTGGCGTGGTCACGCTGCCGCCCGGTAAGCTATGAGCACGCCGCTTGCTGAGCTTCGTGTCCTGCTCGTCGAAGACAGCCCGACCGACGCATTTTTGATCCGCGAGGCACTGGCGGAGGTCCCTGAATTCGCGCCAGTGCTGGTCCATGCGGAGCATCTGTCGGCGGCGCTGGCACATCTGCTGACGACGCCTTTCGACGTCGTGCTGCTCGACCTCGGGCTTCCGGATTCGCAGGGCCTCGACACCTTCCACACGCTCCACCTTCAAAAACCGGAGACGCCCGTTCTCGTGCTGACCGGGCTCGACGACATGTCGGCCGGCCTGCTGGCGATCCAGGACGGCGCCCAGGACTATCTTCTCAAGCGGGAAATCCAGCCCATGTTGCTGAGCCGCGCCATTCGCTACGCGATTGAGCGGCAGCGCGTGTCGGCCGTTCTGGCGGCCAGCGAGGAACGCTTTCAGCTTGCGGTCAGCGGTGCGGCCGCCGGACTCTGGGACTGGGACCCGCGCACCGACGTAGCCTATTTCTCGCCGCATTTCTGTGAAATCCTCGGCTATACCGACCATGAACTTCCCAACGACATCCGGGCGCATCGCTATGCGATTCATCCCGACGACATCGACCGCGTGAGCGCTACGCTCGAGGCGCACCTCGCGCACCGGTGCGCCTACAACGTAGAGTACCGCGTGAGCACGAAATCGGGCGAACTGCGCTGGATACTGTCCCGAGGGCAGGCGCTATGGAATAGCGCAGGCGAGCCCTACCGGATGGTGGGCTGGATTGTGGACATCACCGATCGCCGACGCGCGGAGGAGGCACTGCGCGAGTCGCGCGAGGAACTCAAGCGCCTTTCCGCGAACATCCTGCATGTGCGGGAAGAAGAAAAGGCGCGCATGGCGCGCGAGCTGCACGACGACCTCGGGCAGCAACTGACTGCGCTCAAGCTCGAAACGGGACTGCTCGAAAACAGGCTCAGGCAGGCCGATGCCGGCGGGGCCGAAGGCGAGATCGGCAAGCTCAACAGGATGATCGACCAGATTGTTGCCTCGCTGCGGCGCATTGCATCGGACCTGCGGCCGCGAATGCTCGATGACCTTGGCCTGATTCCCGCAGTCGACTGGCTGATCGAGGAGTTCTCGATGCGCTACGCGATTCAGGTCGTCACGGACATCGACGCAGACGAAATCGCGTTCAATCGCGAGAGCGCCACAGCGGTGTTCCGGATGATCCAGGAAGCCCTCACGAATATCGCGCGTCACGCGAACGCGACCGAAGTCTGCGTCGAGATCCTGCGCGGCGCAACCCATTGCAACGTGACCGTCGCGGATAACGGCCGTGGCGCTGAGCGCGAAGTTCGGCCGGGTCTGAAATCGTTCGGATTGCTTGGCATGCGCGAGCGCGCGGAGCGGCTGGGCGGGCAAGTGATGATCGAGACCGCGCCGGGCCGGGGTTTCTCGGTGAAGATCGCGATGCCGCTTGCCATCGTCGAGGCACCAGAACCGGATTGATGTTGATGGCGCGGGGCGCATTGTCGCCGCGATGGCCAGGTCCGATTATCTGCCGGTGCTATTTCGCCGGCAATGTGCGGTTGATCGAAGTCAACCAGGCATGCGTGGCCGCCACGATGATTGTTGTACTAGACGTCAGATCAAGAATGACCTATTCCAGATTCGTGTCGATGCCGGCAGGCGGCTTGCCCAGGCATTGGAACTCTACGCGGGGAGCGACGATGCTCGCCGAGATCGCGTCGTGAGCGGCCGTCGTGTCTATTCGGGCCGCGCCGGTGCCGTTCGCGGTTGACCTGAATCAACGGCATCATGGAGCGAGAATTCACCATGACCATGTCGTGCCACGCTTGCGAGGCGCGCAGCGAAGCAGCCGTTCTGGAGGGCAACTAATGAGTTCGCGCCGGACCACGCAGATGAGTAACCGTGCCGCGGCACGTTCGGGCACGCGTACCGATGGGGCGCGGGCAGCAATCGCGGACATGGACGATGGAGCGCCGCGCATTCAGCCTCGGCGATCAGGCGGCCAGTCGTCGGAGCGGCAGGGGAGAGGGGCGGCAAAGGGCAGCCGGTGCCGCAAGCAACCGCTCGCGGCAAGCCCCCCGGCTTCGGGACGGGCGAGGGTTGAAGTCGTCTTCTACAAGGAGATTCTCGATCACCGTGGGTTGCCGCACCGGTGCGAGTTGATGCGCGTGTCCGGCGAGTCAGTCGAACGCGCCGAGGCCATTGCGTGCGCCATTTTCGAATTCGAACAGGCGCAGTGCGTGAGCCACTGGACCATCGCGGCCGACGGTTACGAGGTCGAAACCCAATCCACTTAGCCGGTTCTCCACTCCCTTCTCCCTTGGGTGTTCTCGTCCGAGACGCCTCAAGACAGCTCTCGACGACCACCGCTCAAGACGCCTGCCTTGCGGCACGGAATTGCTTCTGTGCGATCAGCGCATGTATGGTGTACATCATGGACGGCCTGCCGCCCCATATAGACGGCCGTGCCAGCGATGTCATCGATCTCCTGCTGCGTTACTCCCAGCTTCATGAACGCCTTGACGTGAAATCTGATGCAATCGTGGCGGCGGTCGGCGGTCGGCGATCGCGATTCCCAAGGCCATATAAGTTCGCGCGCTTTCGTGGACACGGCGCATCGCGAATTCCCGCTAGCGCGAGTCTGCCGAACGCGGACGTCAGTTCAGGCTGCATCTGCTTCATTTTCTGCATTCCGCTCGCGATGGTCGCGATCAGCGTCCCGGACGCAGGCGGACTCGCCTTTATTTCATTTCATTCTCCCTGAGCCACGCAGCCCGCATGAGCCGGGCGGGCGTGGCTTCGGCCTCGGCCTTGCCTCAGGCAGTCTTCACCGGAATCTTCTTTTCCGCTTTTCGCGCTTCCGCGGTCTTGGGCAGCGTCACGGTCAACACGCCTTTCTTGAAGCTCGCTTCGATCTTTTCACGATCGACGCCTTCCGGCAGCTGGAAATAGCGCTCGAAGGAGCCAAAGTGACGTTCATGGAGGTAGTAATCCTTCTTTTTTTCCTCCTTTTCCTCGTGCTTTTCGCCCTTGATCGTGAGGCCGCCGTTCGCGAGCTTCACTTCGAGGTCGTCTTCGTCAATGCCGGGCAGCTCGGCCACGATCTCGAAGGCCTTGTCGGTTTCCGCTATGTCCACCGCAGGTGCGGCCACAAACGCACGCTCGCGGCGCCAGAACGGCTCGACGCCAAATAGAGAGCGGCGCAGCGGCTGAAGGCTGAAACGGGGGTCGAAATCGTCAAAGAGATGGTCGATCTCGCGGCGCAGGCTCTCGACGGGATGCCACGCCTGGAACACTGCCGGCCGCTGGACGCTTTCTTCCGGCTTTTTCACAGGCAGCTTGGTCGCTTCGTCATTCATGGTCAACCTCCTTGAAAGAGGATTCATTGTCTGGCTGCGCGTCCGGCCGCTTTTGATTCACGTCAATCAATGCGGCATGCCTTCCTCGTGATTGAAAATTCACCCATATGGAAGAGCGATGCCGGTAAGTCAGCCGTCGGGTTAGCTATCCTGTAAATTGATATGGATAACGAACTATTAACCGAGACATCTGATATCGATATCGGGAGGATCGATTTCGGCGTCGCGACAACGAGCGCGACATCGTCGCAATTCGTGGCGACGGGATCGGCATAACGGCGGCGGTTAGGCATGTCGAGCAGCACGGTGTACTCGATCAACGCGTGGCGTGCATCTGCAAGTGCGTCTGCATCGCCGCGCGAAATTGCCTGCGCATAACGATCAGCCAGCGACACATAGCGGTGCGGGTAGACGACTGCGATTTCGGCCTGCTGGAGGTAGGCTGGGAATACATGGCGGTCGTGCCCGGAGAAGCCGGACGGTACGACATCGATCAGGTGGCGCTGGCACCAGTCGAGCGAATACGATGAAGCCGCGACACCCAATGTGCTCGGATTGATGCGCGCATCGAGCGGACTGCCGATCAAGGTGATGCTTGCGGGCGACGCGCAGTTGCGCTGCGCTCGCAGCGCCAGCGTCCCGAGCGCGGGAAACGTGGACTGGCGGACGGCGACAACGTGCAGCGGCCGCTTGTCCTGCGCAAGCGCGCCGATAAAGGCGTCCAGCATTGCCACGTATTCATCGAGTCCGAAGCGGCCCGCGGCGAGCGGTACGTCGTGCGCGTTGATCCAGTCGGTAATATCGACGTCGCCGTCGGCGAGGAGCGCCTCAACGGTCTCCCGCATCATGAGCGCTGCGTGGCCGGCCAGCGGCGTGCGCAGCAGAACAGCGCGCTGGACATGCGGGCGGGCGAAGTGCCGCAGATCGCAGAACGGCGTATGCGCGACGATATATTCGTGGTTCCGGAAGGTGGCGCTCTCGTGGAATTCACTGCTGTACCGATGCAAACCCGTCATTTTCTGGTGTGGTGTGCTTCGGACTAGAGGGCAGTCCTGACTGTATGCGACGCTTTCGCGCGAAAGCGCCCGCTTTGGCGTGGACGTAGCACACGACGAGCGCACGCACACCTTCACGTTGCAATGGTCAATGCCGAAGCCCTCGGGAGATTGAGGGCGACGTTACTCATAGCGAGGCGAAGGATGTGCTCGTGGCGTCCGGCGTGGGCATCGCGAGAGTCGCTTACCCGGGAAAAAGAGACTCTTTGTATGCAATGAAGGCATGCATTGCGTACATCGTGGAGAGCCCACCTTCTCCATATAGGTCGCTGTTGTAGCGATATCAGCCGGGGTTGCTGTCGAGGGCTCCCAGAAAGGGGCCGCGCTGTTCGAGCTGCCGCAGTAGCGCCTGCGTGTCGCGCCCGCCCGCCACCTCCTCGCAGAGCGACGCGCTCCGACGCATCAAGGGACCGGTGGCACGAGCCATGATCACCGCGCGATTGACACAAAAAACGGCAACGCGAAACCGAGGATGAACTGCCGCGCCAGACTCTCGTCAGCTCGAGTTTCTGCTCAGGACCGTCGGTGGAGGTGTGACCGGCTCCGTCGCAGCCGGGGTGATCATCCACAACGTTGCGAGCGTGTCGCGATCGCGGGCGCCTGGTGTCAGAACTGAAATTCCGTACGCGGACGGTCGCGTTTATGGAGTCGTTCGATCAGGTGCTGACCGGCGTGGGACCGGTGAGCCAGCATACGCCCGGCCGATCGGATCTCAAGCTTTACAAGTCCCCGAACTAGCAGAGAGCGGAGATCTGCATGGTCGACTTCCAGCCGGTCCGGCGCACTGGCGACGATCATCAGGGTAGCAACCTCACGACGACTCAACACGAAGCTCTCCGGGGGCGTGAGGCGCTTTAAATCAGGTTCAGCCAGTCTGCCTGTCCAATTTCCGCGTGTGTATCGGCAAATTTCCAGTGCGTGCGTAGGAATAGGCGTGTGGTTGGAGGAATGTTCCGAATCCACCGACGATACCGCTGCCGTCCTCAAGTGGCGCCTGGATGTACTACATATATGGACTGCTCTCAAAAGCAAACGGAATTGACGAACACGGAAGTCGATTGCGTACATATATCCGGCGTCAGGGCATCGCCCAGCG
>NZ_FMYQ01000059.1 GCF_900096975.1 Paraburkholderia lycopersici | reverse complement strand
ATGCTTCGCCGCTTGCGTGAGCATGACCAGATTGACTGGGAACGGGCGAGTCTTGATGCCGCCAGTGTTTCCAGCCCCGGGGGGCCAGGAAACCGCCCCAACCCGACAGACCGGTGCAAGCTCGGGTCGAAACGGCACATCGTCGTAGATGCGCGCGGCGTTCCTTTGGCCATCACGGTCACGGGTGCCAACCGGCACGATTCGATGGCATTCGAGCGCACGCTGGATGCCATTCCTGCGATACCGGGCCTGAACGGACAGCCTCGCAAACGTCCGGGCAAGCTGCATACGGACAAAGGCTATGACTTTGCACGCTGCCGTCGTTACCTGAGGCAGCGCGGCATCACGGCCCGTATCGGCAGCCGTGGCGTGGAAAGTAAGGAGCGGCTCGGCCGGTATCGCTGGGTAGTCGAGCGCACGCATGCGCAGTTTGCCGGTTTCGGTAAACTGCGCATTCGTTTCGAGCGTCGTCTCGACATTCATGTTGCGTTGCTGTCCCTGGCTGCTGCCGTTATCTGTTCGCGCTTCATCGATGACTTGTGTTAGCCGCTCTAAGTAATGGTAAATTCTTCTATCCATAACGGTAGAAGAAGTCGAGCAATATGATGAAATAATCATTGATTCAGAATGGATCAATTTCATGGTCAAATTTATGGCTGTTTTACTGGCTGCGCACGCGTATCTGGAATTTCCAGAGCATTCGTGCAGGCGAATAGTGTTGGCGCACTCCACGCTTGTTTGGAGTGCGCGAAGTCTGACAGAAGAAGTCGAAAATTTGGATTTGGAGCGGTTATTCAGCAGTGCTGCGACAAAGGTATATCTGGTATCAATGATCAAGCAAAATAAGATTGAGGATTCGATAACAAAAAATGACAGAGGTACGTGTGCAAATTTTTGCTGATGACTATCTGAAATGTGTTATTTTTTGAGAAAGATCTGCAGGAGAAAAATAGTAACCTGCCGGATGGGTTGGTAGCGAGTTGGCACTTGATTTAGCCCGGCAGCGTTTGGATGGCGTTGGGTTACTACTCAAATCATGAAAATAATAGTACACACGGATTATCGTCAAAACAATATGATCTTCAATCCGAAACGGTGAGAATATGAAGCATCCTATCATGAAAAAGCTATTCTACTTTTTCTTGCTGGCATATGCATGCTCATCCAAACTTGCCATGGGTCAAGCCGAGAATCTTGCCGATATCAATATTGAAGATGTTCGATATCAGTTCCTCTGTGAGGGTGGCGAGGGGACATCCCGTATAACGGTGGAAAAAACCGACCTCGGCAATGCTGGAAAATTAATAATTTTCGAAAAGAATCTGGAGCAAACGGATGACTGCGGTCTGGGAACCTGGACTGTAGACCCATCTTCCTCTAGGTCTAAGGGGATTCGCCTGGTAACCATTAACCCGGGTCAACCGGGCGTCAGCGCTCAAATGCTCGTTTTTTCCATTGATTCCGGCAATGTGTTCTTTGCAGGCTACATCCCCGTGGCGGCTGATCGAGTTGGAAATCTCAAATTTGAACTGGAAACGAATGACACTGGGAATGTAGGGATCTGGAGGGAGATTTATGAAGTCGTAGATAATAAGATTAAGATGACTGAAGAGCAATTACTTGTCGATGATGGGGACGTCTGTATCGACGGCAACGGGGAGGCATGGCGTTTAAGCGTGGGCGGCTCGGAAAGATGTGACGGGAAACGCATATCAGGGACTTTGAAAAAAGCGCATAAAATACAATAATCACAAGGGTTGGATTTCGAGCTGCACAGGTATAGCGAGGGGGATGTTGATTAGTACTACTGTGTCATAAAATTAATGGCTTATAAGAGCTTCTTCAGTCTTTGCATGAGGAGGCGATGGTCTGGGAGAGATCGTTCGACGAGTACCTGGAACACCTGTGCAATGCCATTGGACACAGTGACCGCCGGGCCGGTCGGTGGGCTATTGCCGGGGGCTGATGCTGCCCATTGCGCGCAAGGGCGTCGAACCGCTGGCAGCCCATATCGAGCCACATCGCGTGAGTGCGCGGCACCAGTCACTGCATCACTTCATTTCAAAGTCAGAATGGTCTGACGCCGCATTGATCGAACAGGTTCGGCGCTGGGTATTGCCACACATGAGTCCAGCAAAGGGTCTGTACTGGATCATTGATGACACGGGCTTTCCGAAGAAGGGGAAGCATTCAGTGGGCGTCGCACGGCAATACTGCGGGCAATGGGGCAAGCAGGACAACTGCCAGGTGGCCGTAAGCCAGTCTGTTGCCACCGGGGAGGCAAGCCTGCCTGTCGCTTACCGGCTTTATCTGCCGCAGGAATGGACGGACGATCCGGCAAGACGTATGCAGGCCGGTGTGCCCGAGGAGATTCGGTTTGCGACCAAACCACAGCTCGCCCTCGCGCAGTTGCGTGAGGCAAGGCAAAGCGGCGCGCCAAACGGCGTGGTGCTGGCTGATGCCGGCTGCGGAAACGACACGGCGTTTCGTTACGCCGTTGGTGGATTCGGACTGCAATACGCGGTTGGCATCCAGTTGGCATTAGATTGATGCGCAAATCGTGTAAATAATAATCAGGCAAGAAATAAACGGTCGATCTTATCGGACTCGGAGACGCCACCGATCACGGCGGCGAAATCTTTCCCGCCTCAGAAACTATGCGATACAGTGGGCCGCGCGTGGTTCGCAAGGGCGATCTCGTTAAGAGTCTTAAGCACGCTGAAGTATATGAGAACGTGATCCTGGACAGCGATCCGAAAATCACCGACCACGGCGTGCCGGTTGCGCGTCAGGGGCACAAAGTGGGCGTGCAGGTGCAGCCTGATTGCGAACATGGAATGATCGGGCGATTGCTGCGGGCCGCATGAACAGTGCCGGCGAATATTTCAATGGCAATGTGCACACGGGCACATGCAGGAATCGACTCGGAGCACTGTGAAAGCGGGAAGCTGGTGCCAGGTTCACGGTAAGACACGGCGCATGGCGCAGTGAGCGGTCCGCGGGTAAACAGTGCCAGGATGTAAGCGAGTTTTCGCCGGACTTTTCGCGCGGACCGAACTCATGTCTTGTTTACCCGCGCACGTGCTCCGGCAGACGGGCAAACGCTATGCGAAGCATCAATGCGCCCCCGCCGTGCCGCCGCCTCCGCCGCCCCGCGTCGACTTCGTGATCCAGATGAGCGGAATGATCACGAGAAAGATGATGGCCGAGATATAGAAAATGTCGTTCAGCCCCATCATGGCGGCCTGCGTCGTGAGCTGGAAATCGAACAGCGCGCGCGCGGACGGCTCGCTCAGGTGCAGCACCGTCTGCGTCTGGTCGATCGCCTGGACGAAGGTCGGATTGTTGACCGAAGCCTGCTCCGTGAGCCGGGCGTGATGCAGGATCGTGCGGTTGTTCCAGGCATTCGTCGCGATCGAGGTCCCCACGGCGCCGCAGAACACGCGCACGAAATTCGAGAGGCCCGCCGCCGCAGGCACGCGCTGCGGCGGCTGTCCCGCGAGAATGATCGCCGTAAGCGGCACGAAGAAGAGCGCCATCGGAATGCCCTGCAGCAGCGTGGGCAGTACGAGATGGAAGGTGTCGATTTCGATCACGTACAGCGAGCGCATGTAGAACACCCCCGCGAACAGCACGAACGCGATCGTCGCGATGATGCGCGCGTCCGAGCGCGGCAGCAGACGCCCGACCACGGGCGAGAGCAGCAGCGCGAATATGCCGAGCGGCGCGGTCACGAGGCCCGCATCCACGGAGCGGTAATTCAGATACTCCTGCATCCACTGCGGCAGCAGCACGAGATTGCCGAAGAACACCGCATACGCCACGGAAATCGCAATCGTCCCGCCGAGAAAATTCCGTTGTGCGAACAAACGCAGATCGACGATCGGATGCGCCTCGGTGAGTTCCCACACAAGGAAGAACGCGAAGCTGATCAGCGCGACGATGCCGAGCGTGACGATCACGGGCGAGTTGAACCAGTCCAGGTCCTTGCCCTTGTCCAGCAGAATCTGCAGCGAGGCCACCCAGGCGATCAGCAGGCCGAGCCCCACCACGTCGATGGGCGGTTTGCGCGTGGCCGATTCGCGGTGACGGTAGATCGACCACGTCACGAAGGCCGCGAAGAAGCCCACCGGAATGTTGATGTAGAAGATCCACGCCCAGTTGTAGCTATCGGTGATCCAGCCGCCCAGCGCCGGCCCGGCGATCGGCCCGACCGTCGTCGTCATCGCCCAGAAGGCGAGTGCGCTGGCCGATTTGTCCTTGGGCCACGAGCCGAGCAGGATGGCCTGCGAAAGCGGAATGAGCGGGCCGGCCACGGCGCCTTGCAGCACGCGCGCGATGAGCAGGAAAGGCAGGCTCGGCGCGACGCCGCACAGCCACGATGCGAGCACGAAAGACAGAATCGAGGTGATGAACAGGCGGATCTGGCCGAAGCGCTGCGTGAGCCATCCGGTGAGCGGAATGGAAACGGCGTTGGCCGCCGCGAACACCGTGATGACCCAGGTGCCTTCGTCCACGGAAACGCCGAGGTCGCCGGAAATGGTCGGAATGGCGACGTTGGCGATCGACGTGTCCAGCACGTTCATGAAAGTCGCCAGCGCGACGGCGATGGTCGCGAGGACCAGCTTGCCGCCCTCGAGCGGCGGCGGCGGTGCGGGCGGCGAGGATGAAGCGGCGGGCTGGTTCAAGCGTGTTCTCCGCGTATTCGGCTTGCGGCACAGGATACCCGTAATCGCAGGAGGCCACCGGGAGGCGCGGAGCATCCCCATGCGTTACAGGGGCATCTGGGCTTTCGGTTGGCTTTCGCCCGCGTTCGCGCGGCTTTCCGTAATATCGGGAAATGGTGTTTTTCCGTACATGCTGCGCGCGGCGAGCGTATCCTTGCGCCTGCCGCTCGCAGCGCAAACTGCGTGCGCCGAACACACAATATGATGACACCCTGTGGACCGCACCTCGCGTGTCGGCCAGAGCCAGCGCGTCAGCGCTCGCTCTGGTCCGGCGGCGTTCAGCGCGGTCCCGTGCAAAGCCAGGGGAGGCCTGACCATGAGCTGGGAATCGTTCGAAGGAGGCTGGCGCCTTGCGCCAGCCGTGGGCGCCGCGCGTGCGCTCGTCGTGCTGCTGCATGGCGTGGGCAGCAATGCACAGGACCTGATGCCGCTCGCTGACGCGTGGCGTCGCGATCTGCCGGGCGTCGCGTTCGCGTCGCTCGACGGCAGCGAGCCGTTCGACGGCGGCTTCGGCGGTCGCCAGTGGTTCAGCCTGCGCGATATCAGCGAGGCGAATCGCGAGGCGCGCGTCGTCGCGGCTTCGCAGGTGTTCGAGCGTCGGCTCGACGCCGAACTCGCCCACTGGGGACTCGGCCACGACGCGCTTGCGCTGGTCGGTTTCTCGCAAGGCTCGATCATGTCGCTCTATCACGCGGCCACGCAGGCATCCGGCGCGGCGGCCGTGGTGGCCTATGCCGGCCGGCTCGTCACGCCCGTGGTCGCGAAGAGCCGCACGGCGCTCACGCTGGTGCACGGCGCGGACGACCTGGTGATTCCGGCCAGCGAACTCGAGCGCGCAGCCACCGCGTTCAGCGACGCGGGCTTCGCGGTTGCCGCCTACGCGCTGCCGGGCGTCGGCCACACGATCACGCCTCAGGGCGCGATGCTCGGCCGCGACGCGCTCGTGCGCTCGCTCGGGCGCGAATCGAACGGTTGAGCGGTGCCGCGGCGGCTCAAAGCCCACGTTTTCACAGGGTCGGATGGGGGCGGCGGCCGCCCGCGACGTATTCCAGTCACATTCGCCGGTTAGCCTACGCAGTTATTTTTGGCGCGGCTAAAGTTCGCGTCGGTCGGGCCGTTAATACGGGGAGTCGCCGCGGCCATATAGGCCGCGTAGGCCCGTTCCGCCCGGCGTGCGGCTGGTTTGCGCCGCCCTTGACGAGGCCGCCATCGGGAATGCCGCCCGGAGGCGCTTCGCCTGCCGGGCCGCTAAAAAAAAACCGCACATCAGACCACCATGGCCCGAGCCAAGCCGCATTCCATCTTTTCCAAGAGGCTGTTCCGCCAGGACGTGGCGCTCGATCTCGGCACGGCCAACACACTGATCTATACCGCCGACGAAGGCATCGTGCTCAATCAGCCCTCCGTGGTCTGCTTCGAGCGCCGTGCCGGCGCGGGCGAGACGACGGTGGCGGCGGTGGGCCGCGAGGCGAAAGACCTGCTCGGTCGCACGCCAGTCAATCTGGAAACGGTGCGTCCGCTTTCGCACGGCGTGATCGCCAACTTTTCCGCCGCTGAGCACATGATGCGCCGCTTCGTGGCGATGGCACAGCCGCGCCGTCTGCTCGGGCGGCGGGCGGCGTTCACGGTGTGCGTGCCGGCGGGTGCGACGCGCGTCGAACGCCGGGCGATTCGCGAGGCGGCTTTTGCGGCTGGCGCGGCCAGCGTGAGCCTGATCGGCGAATCGCTGGCTTCGGCGCTGGGCGCGGGCCTGCCGGTGCATTCGGCGACGGGCTCGATGGTCGTGGACATCGGCGGCGGCACGACCGAGGTGGGCATCGTCGCACTTGGCGGCGTGGCGTGCAGCGGCTCGGTGCGCGTGGGCGGCGACCAGTTCGACCGCGCCATTGTCGATCATGTGCGCGCGGTTTATGGCGTCGTGCTCGGCGAACAGACGGCGGAGCACGTGAAGAAGACGATTGGCTGCGCGCTGCACGGGGAACCGGTCGAGCGCATGCGCGCGACCGGGCGCAGCATGGAGGACGGCCTGCCGCGCACCGTCGAGATCACGAGTCACGACATTGCCGACGCACTGGCCGCGCCGTTGCGCGAGGTGATTGGCGTGGTGCGCCACGTGATCGAGACGGCGCCGGCCGAGCTTGTCACCGACATCGCCGATAGCGGCATCGTGCTGACGGGCGGCGGCTCGCTGCTCGGGCGGCTCGACCAGTGCCTCGCCGCCGAACTTGGCGTGGTCGTGCGCGTGGCCGACGAGCCGCTCACCTGCGCCGTGCGAGGCGCGGGCGCGGCGGCCTCGCTCATGAGCGAGCACGCTTTCGAAATGGTCGAATAAGGACGCGAGGCGGCGGACGAAACAAGCGTGCCGTGTGGTCGCGGCGCGGGCATGGGACAATACGTCCCTTTGCCGTCGTGCGCCGCCATGCGCTTTTTCGTAGCAGCGCGCCGCTGTCCTGTTATCTTCACCTCGTCCAGCCGTGAATCCAGCCGCTTTCCCGGCCCCCGGCACGTTCATCGAACTGCCCGGCGGTCTGCCCATGCCTTATATCGAACGGGGCAAGGGCGAACTTCTTCTCTTCGTGCACGGCTCGCTATGCGACTACCGCTACTGGCGGCCGCAGCTTGCGGGCCTGGCGCAGCAGTATCGCTGCGTTTGCGTGAGCCTTACGCATTACTGGCCCGCCGGCGACGCGGCGCGCGGCCAGCCCTTCAGCTGGCGGCGGCACGTGGACGAGCTGGCGGCGTTCGTCGATGGCCTTGGCGCGGGCCCGGCGCACGTGATCGGGCATTCGCGCGGCGGCCGGGTGTCGTTCGAGTTCGCGCGTCGCCATCCGTGGCACGTGCGCACGCTCACGCTCGCCGACCCGGGCGGCCCCGTGCAGCAGCCGGGCCAGACGCTCGCCGTGCTGCCCGAGAACGTCAACGCCCTGCGCGCCCGCGCGGTGGCGCTGATCGAATCGGGGCAGATGGATGCGGGGCTCGAACTATTCGTCGATTCGGTGAGCCGGCCAGGTTTCTGGGCGAAGAGTACGCATGCGTTTCGCCGCATGGCGACCGACAACGCACACACGCTCGGCCCGCAGTTTCAGGATCCGCTGTCCGCGTACACGCGCGAGGAGGCGGCCGAGGTGCGCTGTCCCGTGCTGCTGATCGACGGCGAACTGAGTCCCGAGGTGTTTCACCGGGCGGTGGCCGCGCTCGACGCGTGGCTGCCCGATGCGCGGCGCGCGAGCGTGGCGCGCGCGTCGCACGGCATGAACTTGGCGCGGCCTGCGGCGTTCAACGAATTGATCGACCGATTCGTGAGCGGACGCGGGCGCTGAAGCGGGAGGGGCGGGCGCCCCTCCTCGACGCGTCAAATGTCGTAGTCCGAACGATTTTCGCTTATTCGTGGCCGTGAGCGTGCGCGTCGAGCTTGCGTTCGGCGGGTTCGCCCACGAGACCCGCGTAGTAGAGATGCACGCCGATGGCGAGCGAGTCGTTGCGGATTTCGTGGAAGGCTTTCCACGCCTTCACGGGGTCCTTGAACACGAGATAGTGCGCTTCCTGCGAAACGAGACGGGCGACCTGATGCAGACCGTGACCGTGCAGCGCGTCCACGAGGGCGTCGAGGCTGCGGTGCGTGCGCGCGTCGGTGCGCGGATACAGCATGTGCAGCACGACCACGCGTTCGCTGGCGAGCGCGGCCGACAGCGCGACCACGATGTCCTGGTGATTGAGTGCCGTGACGACGGCGCCCTCTGCGTGTTCGTTTTCTGCGAACAGGGAGTCGACCGAAATGTTCATCTGTTGCTTCCTTACGTTTTGCTTCAAGCGCGTATGGCGAGAAAAAAGGCCCGCCGGGTAGAGGCGGGCCAGGTCATGCATGGGACCGAACCGAGGCTAAATGCAAAGCCCGAGTCAGGTCGCCGCGACAGGGGAAGTCGTTGCATGTCGAGCAGTATCGCAGAGGCGGGGTGCGGCATGTTGCGTTGCAAAAGCAAAATATTGTTGCAGGAATCGGCGTTAAGGAAGCCGCAAGTTTCCCAATGTTGCTGGCTCCAAGAGGGATTGTTGCTGGCTGCGCTATCAATCGATGCTGTGCCGCGCCGTAGAATGCGGCTGGCGGTCGCAGCAATGCCGGCCCCGCCGGCGCCTGCGTCCTGTTGCGAAATGAAAGCAATTCAAGGACATCAAATGATCGATTCGAAGACACACGCCACGCTCACGATTCCCGGCCACGCTGAAGGCATTCAGTTGCCGGTCTACAAGGGCACGATGGGCCCGGACGTGATCGACATCCGCAAGCTGTACGGCCAGACCGGCATGTTCACCTACGACCCGGGCTTCATGTCGACGGCGTCGTGCAACTCGGCGATCACGTACATCGACGGCGACAAGGGCGAACTGCTCTATCGCGGCTACCCGATCGACAACCTCGCGCAAAACGCCGACTTCCTCGAAAGCTGCTACCTGCTGCTCAAGGGCGAATTGCCCACGCAGCAGCAGAAAGACGAATTCGTCGCCTCGGTGAAGAACCACACGATGGTTCACGAGCAGATGCATTTCTTTTTCCGGGGGTTCCGTCGTGACGCGCATCCGATGGCGATTCTGGTGGCGGCGGTCGGCGCGTTGTCCGCGTTCTATCACGACTCGCTCGACATCAACGACCCGACGCACCGTGAAGTGTCGGCGATCCGCATGATCGCGAAGCTGCCCACGCTCGTCGCCATGGCGTACAAGTACACGATCGGCCAGCCGTTCGTGTATCCGCAAAACGATCTGTCGTACAGCGCGAACTTCATGCGCATGATGTTCTCGAACCCGTGCGAAGAGTACAAGGTCAACGACGTGCTCGTGCGCGCGCTCGA
>NZ_FMYQ01000066.1 GCF_900096975.1 Paraburkholderia lycopersici | reverse complement strand
GCCGCGCGCCTGCGCGACGCGGAAGCGTCGCGCGAGGTGATTGCGCCAGTGCGCGGCGAGATCGCCCCTGACGACATCACCACGGCCTACGCCGTGCAGCAGGCCAACGTCGATCTGCGCGTGGCGAACGGCGAGCGCATCGTGGGCCGCAAGATCGGGCTGACCTCGCTCGCGGTGCAGAAGCAGCTCGGCGTCGATCAGCCCGATTTCGGCGCGCTGTTTGCCTCGATGGCCCACGGCGACAGCGAACCCATTGCGCTTTCGCAACTGATACAGCCGAAGGTGGAAGCCGAAATCGCGCTCGTGCTGGAGCGCGACCTCACGCAGGAAAAGCACACCTTCGTCGACATCCTGCGGGCCAGCGCGTATGCACTCGCGGCGATCGAAGTGGTGGACAGCCGCATCGAGAACTGGGACATCCGCTTCGTCGATACGGTCGCGGACAACGCTTCGAGCGCCCGCTTCGTGGTGGGCAGCCGCCCGGTGCCGCTTTCGCAGATCGACCTCGCGGCGTGCGCAATGGAACTCTCGCGCGACGGCGAGGTGCTCTCGCGCGGCAACGGCGCGGCCTGCCTCGGCAATCCGCTGAATGCGGCCGTGTGGCTCGCCGACCGCATGGTCCAGTTCGGCACGCCGCTGCGTGCGGGCGACGTGGTGCTCACGGGCGCGCTCGGCCCGATGGCGGCCGTGAAGGAACCCGGCACCTATACCGCGCAGATCGAAGGCCTCGGCAGCGTTCGCGCAACTTTCTCCGCCTGATAAAGGAATTCAAATGGCTTCCGAAAAGCTCAAGGCCGCGATCGTCGGCTCCGGCAACATCGGCACGGATCTGATGATCAAGATCATGCGCAACAGCAAGCATCTGGAGATGGCGGCGATGGTCGGCATCGACCCGGGCTCCGACGGTCTTGCGCGCGCCGCGCGCCTCGGCGTGGCGACCACGCACGAAGGCGTGGTCGGCCTTACGCGCCTGCCCGTGTTCAACGACATCGACTTCGTGTTCGACGCCACGTCGGCCGGCGCGCACGTGAAGAACGACGCGCTGCTGCGCGCGTTCAAGCCTGGCATCCGCGTGATCGACCTCACGCCCGCCGCCATCGGCCCGTACTGCGTGCCGGTGGTGAACCTCGACGCGCACATCGACGCGCCGAACGTGAACATGGTCACCTGCGGCGGCCAGGCGACGATCCCGATGGTGGCGGCCGTGTCGCGCGTGGCGAAGGTGCATTACGCGGAAATCGTCGCGTCGATCAGCAGCAGGTCGGCGGGGCCGGGCACACGCGCAAATATCGACGAGTTCACGGAAACGACCTCGAAGGCGATCGAGGTGGTAGGCGGCGCGGCGAAGGGCAAGGCGATCATCGTGCTGAACCCGGCCGAGCCACCCGTCATGATGCGCGACACGGTTTATACGTTGTCCGAACTGGCCGACCGCGAGAAGATCGCGCAGTCGATCGAGGAGACGGTCGCGAAAGTGCATGCCTACGTCCCGGGCTATCGCCTCAAGCAGAAGGTGCAGTTCGACGAGATTCCCGCGAACGCGCCGCTCAACGTTCCGGGCCTCGGCAGGTTCAGCGGCCTGAAGACCTCGGTGTTCCTCGAGGTGGAGGGCGCGGCGCACTACCTGCCCGCTTACGCAGGCAATCTCGACATCATGACTTCCGCCGCGCTCGCGACCGCCGAACGCATGGCGCAGACGCTTCTGAGCGTGCAGGGAGCCTAAGGGACACATCGCCATGAGCAAGAAACTCTATATCTCCGACGTGACGCTGCGCGACGGCAGCCACGCAATCCGCCATCAGTATTCGATCCGGAACGTGCAGGACATCGCGCGCGCGCTGGACCGGGCGAAGGTCGATTCGATCGAGGTGGCGCACGGCGACGGCCTGCAAGGTTCGAGCTTCAACTACGGTTTCGGCGCGCACAGCGACCTCGAGTGGATCGAGGCGGTGGCCGACGTGGTCACGCACGCGCAGATCGCCACGCTGCTGCTGCCCGGCATCGGCACGATTCACGACCTGAAGGCGGCGTACAACGCGGGCGCGCGCGTGGTGCGCATCGCCACGCACTGCACGGAAGCGGACATTTCGAGGCAGCACATCGAATATGCGCGCGAGCTGGGCATGGACACCGTGGGCTTCCTGATGATGAGCCACATGACCACGCCGGAGAATCTCGCGATCGAAGCGAAGAAGATGGAAAGCTACGGCGCGACGACGATTTACGTGGTGGATTCGGGCGGCGCGCTGACGATGGGCGACGTGCGCGAGCGGTTCCGCGCGGTGAAGGCGGTGCTCAAACCTGAAACGCAGACGGGCATGCACGCGCACCACAATCTCTCGCTCGGCGTGGCGAACTCGATCGTCGCGGTGGAAGAGGGCTGCGACCGCATCGACGCCTCGCTCGCGGGGATGGGGGCGGGGGCCGGTAATGCGCCGCTGGAAGTGTTCATCGCGGCGGCCGAGCGCGTGGGCTGGAATCACGGCACGGACCTCTACACGCTGATGGACGCGGCCGACGACATCGTGCGGCCGCTGCAGGACCGTCCGGTGCGGGTGGACCGCGAGACGCTCGCGCTCGGTTATGCCGGCGTGTATTCGAGCTTCCTGCGCCACTCGGAAGTGGCCGCGAGGAAGTACGACCTGAAGACCGTCGATATCCTCGTCGAGCTCGGCAGGCGCCGCATGGTAGGCGGCCAGGAAGACATGATCGTCGATGTGGCGCTTGATCTG
>NZ_FMYQ01000081.1 GCF_900096975.1 Paraburkholderia lycopersici | reverse complement strand
TACTACAGCCGTAGATATGGCGGAGGCACGCCACCGCGTCGTCGGTAATGACACTGCTGGGCGCGGTACTGATGTCGGCGCCGCCACATTGACCACGACATCACATGGTCGATGGAGTGGAGCGTTCGCCATATCAGTCGACAGAGTAGCCGGCGGATCTCCTGAACGCTGAATGGCAGTGAACCTTCAACTGTTTTTTTTGGCCTGTGCCCTCAGAGCAGCAAGCACCGCGTGCGCTAACAATGCCAGCGTGATGTGACGGTACCAACCCTGCCAGCGACGCACCTCATATTGATCGAGGCCGCATTCGCCCTTGGCGGCCTCGAATCCGACCTCGATTTCCCATCGCCTGCCGGCGACGTTGACCAGCGTCTGACGGGTAACTTTGGTGCGGGGTGCGTAGACGACGTAATATGCGTGTTCGCGACTCTCGTCGAGACTGCGCCGCACCAGCAGGTAATGGCCAAACCGACGTTCCTCAGCGCTCAATTGCAGGCGCCATAACGGTGTGAGCGCCCAGTCATACAGACGCTCGCCTTTTGCGCCGATTCCGGCCGAGAGGCGGCGCCAGGCACGTGGAGGCAACGCTTGTGCGATCCTGTCGGCACGCACCGAGGTCGGGCCTTGCCACCACAGCGGTTCATTCTTCGCGACTGCCAACACGAACGCTTGCCCGCGTGATTCGAGCCACAACCGCAAGAGCCGGTCACCGCCATACACCTCATCACCTGTAACCCAGCCGCAGGGCACTCCAGCATCCAGCGCCCGTTCCAGCATCAAGCGCGCGAGTTGGGGCTTGGTTGCGAATTTCACGTTATCGGGCACGCCCGCCGCCTGGCAGCGATTGCGATCATCTATCCAGCCTTGCGGGACGTACAACTCCCGGTCGATAAATGCGCTGCCCCCGTCTCCTGCGTAGCACAGGAATACACCAATCTGGCTGTTCTCGATACGGCCAGCTGTTCCGCTGTACTGGCGCTGCACACCAGCAGAATACTCGCCCTTCTTGAGGAAACCCGTCTCATCCACGATCAGCACGGCATCGCGCTCGCCGAGTTGTTCAACGACGTAGTCGCGAAGGATGTTGCGAGCTGCGTCAGAATCCCACTGTGCACGCTCGAGAAGGTGCTGCACCCCATCGGGTGTGGCTTCGCCGATCCATTCTGCGAGCTGCCATCCGTTCTTGCGCTCGACTGTGCCCAGCAAACCTTTTAGATAGGCTAGCGAACGCTGTCGCGGTTCGGAGCGCCTGAACAGGCCAGCCAGTCTCTCATGCAATTTATCCAGTTCACGTTCCCATGCTTTAGCGATCTCTTTCATAGCCATATACACAGTAGTAGTACTAACTTAGTATACGAAACAATAACTACGGCTGTAGTG
>NZ_FMYQ01000067.1 GCF_900096975.1 Paraburkholderia lycopersici | reverse complement strand
TGCCCGAAACCTTGGCCGGCCTGCACTTCGTCATTTTCGCCGTGCTTATGCTTGTCCACTTTGCAGCCCTTAACAATAGTGCCTAACACGCTCTAGCAATGCCAACGTTGTAGAACAGCGGATGGCAGCGTTTTGATAAAACGGGAGGTTCGCGCCCCATGTACCCAGGCTCCCGAGCACCTCGCCAATTTGCGCTAAACACAAGAGGCCTGCTTCTGATGGGCTCTGCTCAATTTAATGGGGCCACATTATCGAGGCTTTTGGACAATGGTCACTTTTTTCATATATTGCACTTATTGCATTTATGACTGCCATCAGCTAAGCTGGCTTACACATAAGCCAGCTTAGCTGATGGCACCAATTGCTTTTTGAGGGAAGTATTGAAATGAGAACCGTAGATCGATTCCGAGAGGTAACGCCTCCGCCGATGACGGAGCCCGAAATGGAAATGGCCCGCGTCGCGCAACGGTGCATCATGGAAGCACTAGATCACTCTCGCGCAGCCGAAATCACAGTCACAACCGACAAGGGAGAACTCCCATCTGTTGGTGTCCCACCGGCAGCATTGAAGCTCATTGGTCAATTACTAGGAGCAATGAGTGAAGGACGTTCGATTCTCCTCAGTCCCGCGAACCGAGAGTTCACCACAGTAGAGGCGGCCCATTTTCTTAACGTATCGCGCCCGTTTGTCATTAAGGAAATCGAAGCAGGAAAGTTGCGACATCGAATGGTCGGAACACACCGACGAATCGCTTTCGACGACCTAATCGCCTATCGGAACGATATGCGGGGCAAGCAAGAGGCTGCGCTTGAGCGCATGGCCGACGATGCTCGTGAATTAGGGCTGGATTACTGAGATGGCGGGCTACGCGCGCTATACAGCTCTGCTTGACGCATGTGTCCTATTCCCGCTCGCGACCACAGATGCGTTGATGAGTCTCGCGACTGCAGGATTCTTTGCAGCAAAATGGACACAGCAGATAGAGGCCGTGTGGATCGCAGCTTTGGAGGAGCATCGGCCAAACCTCAAGGGAAAACTCGAAATTCGGCGAAACTGTATGCGTGAGGCCGTGCCCGATTGGGAGGTGCCAAAAGCCGCGTGGACGCCTCTCATTGGAGGTTTCACGCTGCCTGACCCTAACGACAGGCATGTCCTTGCGGCCGCCATTGCTGGTCACGCGGATTGCATCGTGACAGCTAATCGTCGCGATTTCCCGGCCGAGATTGCGTCGGAATATGGGATCGAGATAGTTGACCCTGATCGATTCATTATTAATCAGTGGGATCTGGACTCACTCGGCGCTATGGGCGCGTTTAAGCAAATGCGCGCCCGGCGAAAAAAGCCCGAATCATCTGTTGAGGATTTCGCGCAGGCTTTCGAACGCAGCGGCCTTCCCTCAACCGCCCAACGCATACGCGATGCGTCAGATTTGATTTAGCCCTCCGCCGGGCGGCACAGGCATCCCAACGAAGTGGTTAGATGCGCGGCGTATTGCCTTATCTCTATTTGAGGCCACGGCAAACGAGCCCCATTTCCAAAATCTGACGAAGCAGCTCTAAGACCCTCCGCTTCCCCTCTCATCTGGACTCACATGGCCGTGCTCCGAGTCCGTTTTCCCGGTCATCAACCAGAAAGCATACTGCGGCCACACTCGACCAAGCGCCTCCAGCATTTCATCGTTCGCGCGTTGTCGTTCCCGGTCGAAATTTTTCCAGGTTGCGGTTCGTGTCGTCCTTGAACGAACGCCAGCATTTTGCGTGTACTGGAAATCGTTAAAGGAAGAGGAACCGACGCTGAAATCGAGCTGGTAATAACTTCCGTCGTCAATACCTCTACCGCCATTCGCCTGGGCAGAGTGACCAAGCTCGATTGTTATTCCAGACAACGTCGCATGCGACACCGAAGTAATCTGGTCGCTCAGAGCCGACAGGGCGGATGCTGTGGATTCAGCGTCTGCCTTCCTGGCCAGACCATCTCTTACCCACTGCCCCAAACCGACGATCGCCTGATTCAACCTGGTCAAATCAAAGTCCATAAAAGGAATCCTTACGTTAACTAAGCCATAGGATTCCCATTGAGCGACATAAAACCTGATTCGTCTCAAGTATCACCGTGATCGTGCGGCGTAATCGCACGACGCAACGGAGTGCTTTGCGGGCAGCTTTATCTCACAAATGGATGAGATTATTGAGATATGGAAAGCGGGGCTCGCACTGAGGCCTGACAATCTTTGACGGATTTTCAGCCTTTGTCCGATTGAATCGAGGCGCGCCGCACGTTATAAGCCATGAAGGGGGGAATAGCCTCGTGTCGGGGCCAGCGTTGCCTTTGCAGTCCTGCCATTCGGCATGGTCACAGCACGCTGCCGGAGCAAATGTCATTTCGGTTGCGCAGGCAGTATGCCGCATCGCGCCTTACAGGGTGAATGCCTTGACATGCGCGGCGCGAGCGAGCGTAGCACACCTTGCAAACTCTGACAGTGTGTTTTTGATCAAGGTCCTAGAATCGATCCCCGGAAAGCGAGAGTTCGCGCGAACAGACCTGCTATTGCGGCAGGACCGTCTGTTTTAGCTGTTCGTCTAGAGCGTGTTAGGCACTATTGTTAAGGGCTGCAAAGTGGACAAGCATAAGCACGGCGAAAATGACGAAGTGCAGGCCGGCCAAGGTTTCGGGCA
>NZ_FMYQ01000069.1 GCF_900096975.1 Paraburkholderia lycopersici | reverse complement strand
ACCGGCCCGAATCCCACGGACCGGCGCAAGCTCGGCAGCAAACACCACCTCATCGTCGACGCACAAGGCATCCCGCTCGCGGTCATCCTGACCGGAGCGAATCGCCACGACATTACGCAGCTTGAATCGCTTGTTTGCCCAACGACGGTCTGATAGTAATCTTCCGCCGATGTGCCAACCTCGATGCGATAAGCGTCGGCGACCGTCAGAAACACCTGCCACTGCTGGACATTTGATGCAGACAAGTCACCAAGACGTGCGAATGCTGCCGCAATAGACGAAAAGCCGTCCGCAGCTACGATTGCCCCATTCTCCAGTGAAAACTCAGGCACAAGACTCTGCAGATTTGGCGATTGCAGCACCAGCTTCGCGAACATAGTCGCAAACAGATCATTCCACGAGGCGTCCACGCCAGGCGCAGCGTGATATATGGGATTACTCCCATATGGGGAACTGTAAGACTCACCGGAATATGCCTCAATGAATTCAAGTTGTTTGGCATTAACCTGCGGTCCCCGCGAATTTGGGTTAACGCTCGCCACGCCGTCCCATTCATACATTATTGTCTTAACGGCATTAGTAATATCAGAGTACGGCGCGTCGCTTCCAAGAGTCAGAAATTCTTGCACTTCAGACTCTAGCGTTTGATCCGTCGTCATTTCAGATCGAAGATCACTCATATCACCACCGCCCTCCACCTGGGGCAATAGCGAAATCGAAGAAGGAATAAATGCGGGCGTATCTGCGACTGTTGTCGAGGGATCTCCAACGAGAGACACAGAGGCAATCTCACGCGTCGATCCATCCACCATCGTAATATTAGAGACCTGATTGACGACATTTCCGTTAAGTATCTCGCCACTTGATGTCGCGTCGAGATTTATAGACGCAATACCCAATTGCGAGAGTGTTTTCAGCTCACCTGCATCTACCTTGCCATCCCCATTCGAATCAACCCAAACTCGAAGTTGCGAATATATGCTGTTTGAGGAATCGATTGTTTGCGCCCCTCCGGCAAGTGCCTGAAGCGCGCTAAAGGATGAGATCAGGTCGTCAGATGTTACGGCCGCACCGGTTGGATCAAATACCAACATGCCAGTGCCAGAACCCATCCAGGAAGTATGTTCAGCGAAGCCAGAGCCGGAAAAATCAAAGTATGCACCAGATGTACTCAGGGTAGTCAGCGATAAACCATTCCCACTCAAATCAATAAAGATTGGATCTTTCTGATTTTCTGCTGCCTGGAGTTTTTGATAATTTCCGTTACTCCATGCATTGATTAATGATGTAAGAAGACTAATGCAGTTACCGATATTCGTATACGTAGCGTATTGAAGCAGAGTGCCGGCCAAGGTTAAGCCAGCCGCAAGTGGCAGTAACTCGGGAGCAAACTCCGCCATTAGAATGCCAAAATTTGAAAGGAGCTGCCCTTCATCGTTTAATACTGCGGTAAAATCGTTCGTGAGAATTTGATTGTTATCACCTGCGGCCGCATCTTCCTGGAAGTTCTGTGCATCGCGAGCGAGTTGTTCCGCATTAAGCGGCAATTGCGCAAAGGCAATTGCAGGCCCAACCCCTTCGAAGATCGCAGCTAACGGTGCGTTCCCAGCAAACGCCGCTGCTGCTTCAGCGGCACTTGCCATACCTCCAATTACTGACGATTCATCCGTCACGGTGTCCAGTTGCGAAGGGCCATTGGGATTGTCGTTATTTATCAAATCATCAGCTGCAGTTGTTGTGGACAGGACATTACCCACAACATTATTAAAGAGAGTTACAGCCTCTTGCGCTTCCATATTTTCCCCGGTTTATATTTCAAAAAAATGAGAATTAATCTTTTCTTTTAAAATAACTTACAGCTATTAATGCGGCCCCGGCAAACATGATGGCCGCAATAATGATATTAATCATTAGCGCCCGGCTAAAAGTCTCGGGCTGAAGTGATTTATAGATTATTCCGTGTCTCGCCACAACGTAACCGCGACTGTAATTCATAAACCAAAAATAAACTTGCATGAGACCTGATCCGACAAAAAGCAGAATTCCAATCAATTGTTTACGTTTCGTAACCATGTTGCACTCACTATCTGAAAATTACATTCACGATTCCAATCAAATCTTAGAGCGGCTAACACAAGTCATCAACGAAGCGCGAACAGATAACGGCAGCAGCCAGGGAGAGCAACGCGACATGAATGTCGAGACGACGCTCGAAACGAATGCGCAGTTTGCCGAAACCGGCAAACCAGGCATGCGTGCGCTCGACTACCCAGCGATACCGGCCGAGCCGCTCCTTACTTTCCACGCCACGGCGGGCGATGCGGGCCGTGATGCCGCGCTGCCTCAGGTAACGACGGCAGCGTGCAAAGTCATAGCCTTTGTCCGCATGTAGCTTGCCCGGACGTTTGCGAGGCTGTCCGTTCAGGCCCGGTATCGCAGGAATGGCATCCAGCGTGCGCCCGAATGCCATCGAATCGTGCCGGTT
>NZ_FMYQ01000072.1 GCF_900096975.1 Paraburkholderia lycopersici | reverse complement strand
GCCCGAAACCTTGGCCGGCCTGCACTTCGTCATTTTCGCCGTGCTTATGCTTGTCCACTTTGCAGCCCTTAACAATAGTGCCTAACACGCTCTAAGGCGCCCTGAGCCAACGGGTAGGAAAAGATGCAGCGCGAAGGCGTTGCATCGAAAAAAATCAACAGGAGACAATGAATGATGACGACAGTAGCGGAAAACAATAAGGAATCCAAAGTCAGCGGGAAGGCTGGACGCCTTCAAGGCTGGCTGCTGATCGCTACCTGCTGGCTGGCATCGGCGGGCGCGGTGCTGATTGCGCCCGTGCTGCCGTTTATGCAAAAGGCGTTCGCGGACCAACCGCACGCGGATATTCTTACTTTGATCGTGCTGGTGATCCCTGGCCTGATGATCGCGCTGTTCAGCCCGGTCATGGGTGTGTTGGTCGATGTTGTCGGTCGTAAGCGCCTGTATCTGATTTCGATCGCGGTCTACACCGTGGCCGGCATCTTGCCGTTCTTCCTGCACAGCCTCGCTGCCATCATCGCTACACGCGTGGTGGTTGGGATTGCCGAAGCGGCCATCACCACCATCTCGACCGCGCTGACCGCCGACTATTTCACCGGCGAAGAGCGCGAGAAGTGGCTGACGATCCAGATCGGCTCGGCTTCCATCGTCGCCGTGGCGATGTTCGCAGCGGGTGGCGTCCTTGGCGGCTTTGCCGCCGGCTGGCGCACGCCGTTCCTGGTTTATGGCGGCGCGGTGCTGTTCCTGCCGCTGATCGCGATATTCCTTTGGGAGCCGGACGAGTCGAAGCAAACCCGCCACGAAGCGGCTGCCCGCCCGCCGTTCCCGTGGCGCGAGATCGGCCACGTTTGCGCGATGTCGTTGTTCACTTCGGTGATGTACTTCGTCATCACTATTCAGATCAGCTTCCTCCTGACCGAGCGCGGAGTGACAACGCCTGCCGTGATCGGCATCGGCAGTGCGATCGCGAATGCTGGCGTGCCGTTCGGCGCGTTCGTGTTCCACCGTCTGTCGGGCTGGGCCATCAATCGCCTGCTGGTGATGTCGTTTGCGATCATCGCGGCGGGCTTTTACATCGTGTCCAGCGTGCCGGACGTGAATTTTCTGATTGCCGGCGCTTTCGTCGCGTGCTTCGGCGGCGGCATGGTGATGCCGCTGCTGCTGAACTGGACCATGGTGCGCCTGCCGTTCGCGCAGCGCGGCCGTGGGGCCGGTGGTTATATGGCGGCCTTTTTTCTCGGTAACTTTCTGAGCCCGCTAGTGGTGACCGCTATCGCGGCGAAGGCCGGCGGACTGTTCGGCGCGGTTGGGGTGCTGGCTGTGGTGTGTCTGGCGGTGAGCCTGATTTCGCTGGTGCTGGTAGTGCTCAAGCGCGGTCCGACCGAGGCCGTCGGCGAGCATGGTTCGATCGCGCTTCCTCACTGATAACGGCAACGAACTGGCCCATCTTGCGATCCGTAAATTTTTCTGGATCAAGGCGATACATTTCGGGTCCGTGAAATTGTTTGTAAGGGATCCGTATTTATTTTGATTGGGTTGAAAGAGAGAGTATGAACCGATGATTTCCAAGGACAGGATTCAAGCGATTGCCGCGCGCCTGCGCGACGCGGAAGCGTCGCGCGAGGTGATTGCGCCAGTGCGCGGCGAGATCGCCCCTGACGACATCACCACGGCCTACGCCGT
>NZ_FMYQ01000075.1 GCF_900096975.1 Paraburkholderia lycopersici | reverse complement strand
TGGCACCCGTGACCGTGATGGCCAAAGGAACGCCGCGCGCATCTACGACGATGTGCCGTTTCGACCCGAGCTTGCCCCGGTCTGTCGGGTTGGGGCCGGTTTCCTGGCCCCCCGGGGGCTGGAAACACTGGCGGCATCAAGACTCGCCCGTTCCCAATCAATCTGGTCATGCTCACGCAAGCGGCGAAGCATCGCCCGATGCAGCTTCTCCCACACGCCTGCGGCTTGCCAGTCGCGTAGTCTTCGCCAGCAGGTCATCCCGCTGCCGAAGCCCAATCCTTTCGGCAAGTATTCCCATGGAATACCTGTTTGCAGGACATACAGGATGCCGTTCAATGCTGCGCGGTCGTCCACCGTCCGGCGGCGGCCTCCTTTGGGCGACGGCGTGAACACCGGAATCAGCGGCTCAAGCGCTGCCCATAACTCGTTACTGATTTTTCGTCTGGCCATACCGCCAGGATATGGCTTTCATGGCTTCACGTCCAGGTTGTGTTAGCCGCTCTAACACGCTCTTGCGTGGCGGAATGAAATTGGAAGGGACGTTTTCCACGCGAGTCATAGTGCGGCGGCTTACTGGGTCTGGCCGGGTAAATCGATGCCAACGCCGCATAATCCATCGCTGCCGCAAGTAGATAGCGCAAGTAAATACGCGGATATCGCCGGCATCAACGAAAGAAGGACGATTCAAACAAATTCCGGGATTAAGGTGTGGTATTACAATCAATCGTTTACGAACTGTGCTGCTGCGGTGAACTATCCAGGAGCTACAGGCCAAAATCCCCCAAATATGAATGGGTTGGTGGACAGGTCAACCTCTTTTACAAATGCACTAATTGTTCTGGAGGACGTCCCTGTCTTTAAATGGGTAAACCAGGAGGATCTGATGTGGCCTGAAAATTATTCGAGGAGGGTGATTTCGTGAAGAAGATTGTTCTGGCATGCTTCGTAATTTATTTCTTTATTGGAGAGGCTGGGGCGGAGCCGGTGAATCTTGAATCCAGCGACTTGAAGTCCAATCTGGCATTGCTGTCAGGTCAATGTGGATACGCGCTTTATAAGAATATCTCTGATCGAGTTGTCAAATCTTTATCGATCGTGACCGATAAAGTGGTTTCTGTTGACTTCTATATCGATATAACTTCTATGCACGCCGTTGAAGGAAAGCTCTCGTTTAGTTGTTTGGCGGCTGCATTAATCAAATCGCCTCAGAATTCTCTTCAGAAGACTACAGCAGCAGATGAAATTGCGCTCGAAGATACCGGTGGACGATATGCGCGCAACATTGTATGGCAAAGAAAATTTGAGGGGGACGGATGGGGGGAACTGTTGCTTACGTGAATTCTGTCTCCGGGGATAAATCAAGGCAATCAATTCCTGACTATTTTTTGATATGCCCGGACAAGGATGGATTGGCGTGCTTTGCGTTTGAGGTTGAGAAGGGATGGCTTAAAGGGAGGGAGAGCGATAAAATTCCAGAGTTTCTACATGGGATTGCGATTTCTAGTTCTTCAATGGTGATTCAAAATGCCCCTGATAAGAGCGGCTAACACAACCTGGACGTGAAGCCATGAAAGCCATATCCTGGCGACATGGCCAGACGAAAAATCAGTAACGAGTTATGGGCGGTGCTG
>NZ_FMYQ01000076.1 GCF_900096975.1 Paraburkholderia lycopersici | reverse complement strand
CCGCCGCCGCCTTCCGGCGTGACCCAGACGATGTTCTGCGTCGGGTCCTTGATGTCGCAGGTCTTGCAGTGCACGCAGTTCTGCGCGTTGATCTGCAGACGGTCGCCGCCGTCGTCGTTCTTCACGAACTCGTACACGGCAGCCGGACAGAAGCGCGCCTCGGGGCCAGCGTAGGTGCGCAGGTTCACGTTCACGGGCACGCTCGCGTCCTTGAGCGTGAGGTGCGACGGCTGGTTCTCCTCGTGATTCGTGTTCGAGATGAACACCGAGGAAAGCCGGTCGAACGTGAGCTTGCCGTCGGGTTTCGGATACTCGATCGGCTGGCACTGCGAAGCGGGCCTGAGCATCTCGTGGTCGCGATGCTGGTGATGCAGCGTCCACGGCACGTTGCCGCCCAGCAGCTTCTGCTCGATGCCCACCATCAGCGTGCCGAAGTACAGGCCCTTGCTCATCCACTGCTTGAAGTTGCGCGCCTTGTACAGTTCCGTGTAGAGCCACGACTGCCGGAACGCCTCCGGATAGGCCGCGAGTTCATCGGCCTGGCGGCCCGCCTGCACGGCTTCGAATGCGGCGTCGGCGGCCAGCATGCCGGTCTTGATCGCCGCGTGGCTGCCCTTGATGCGCGAGGCGTTCAGGAAGCCCGCATCGTCGCCCACGAGCGCGCCGCCCGGGAACACGAGCCTGGGCAGCGACATCAGGCCGCCTGCCGTGATCGCGCGCGCGCCATACGACACGCGCTTGCCGCCCTCCAGATACCTGCGGATTTCCGGATGCGTCTTGTAGCGCTGGAATTCCTCGAACGGCGAGAGGTACGGGTTCTGGTACGCGAGCCCGACGACAAACCCCACCATCACCTGGTTGTTGTCGATGTGGTAGAGGAACGAGCCGCCGTAGGTGTCGGACTCCAGCGGCCAGCCGGCGGTGTGGATCACGAGGCCCGGCTGGTGCTTCGCCGGATCGATCTCCCAGAGTTCCTTGATGCCGATGCCGTAGACCTGCGGGTCCGCGTCCTTGCCGAGCTTGAACTTCTCGTTGAGCTGCCGGCCCAGATGCCCGCGGCAGCCCTCGCAAAAGAGCGTGTACTTCGCGTGCAGCTCCATGCCGGGCTGGAAGTTCTCGGTGGGCTCGCCGTCCTTGCCGATGCCCATGTTGCCGGTGGCGACGCCCTTGACCGAGCCGTCGTCGTTGTAGAGGATTTCGGCGGCCGGAAAGCCCGGAAAGATCTCGACGCCCAGCGCCTCGGCCTGCTGGCCGAGCCAGCGCGTGACGTTGGCGAGGCTGATGACGTAGTTGCCGTGGTTCCTGAAGTTGTCGGGCAGGGCCCAGTTCGGCACGGATCTGGCCGCCGTGCCGGAAAGGAAAAGGAAGCGGTCCTCGGTGACGGGCACGTTCAGCGGCGCGCCCTGTTCCTTCCAGTCGGGGATGAGTTCGTTCAGGGCGCGCGGGTCCATGACCGCGCCGGAGAGGATATGCGCCCCGATTTCCGAGCCTTTTTCCAGCACGCAGACGCCGATTTCGACGCCTTTTTCCGCGGCCTGCTGCTTCAGGCGGATCGCCGCGGAAAGTCCGGCGGGGCCGCCGCCGACGATCACCACGTC
>NZ_FMYQ01000077.1 GCF_900096975.1 Paraburkholderia lycopersici | reverse complement strand
GCACCCGTTCAGGGCGCTGGCGTACTATCATTGTGACCAGATCGGCACGCCACGCGAGTTGACGGATGCGGCGGGCGAAGTAGCGTGGAACGCGTGTTACCAGGCGTGGGGCAAGGCTCACGAAGTCATCAGCGATGCGGCGAGGAAGGCCGGGATTACGAATCCGTTGCGCTTTGCGGGCCAGTACTTCGACCGCGAGACGGGGCTACACTACAATCGGCATCGGTACTATGATCCGCAAAGCGGGCGGTTCATCAGTAAGGATCCGATTGGCCTGCTCGGTGGACTCAATGCGTACTCTTACGCACCCTCGCCCGTGCAGTGGATCGATCCGCTGGGGTTGAGCGGGATAGGTCCAAAACTCCCGGACAATATTTCTCAAACGTTTGAGAACGGCGCTTACTCAAATAGACAACTGTCGAAAAATGAGACGCTCTATAAATATCATGGGGCTAACAATCGAACAGGAAGAAAATGTGCGTGGCTAACAAACAAAAAGTATTCTTCTGAAGAGGAATTGAGGTCGGACTTGGCTATTCGCCGAGACTGGGGCGTAAACATCACGAAGGTATCCAAATTTGATGTTCCTCAAGGTACGTGGCTCAGCGAAGGTGCGGCGGCGGCCCAGGGAGCTGGATATCCCGGTGGTGGCTACCAGGCTGTTGTGACTAATGTGCCCAAGGTATGGGTAACGCAAACGAAGGATGTGCCTTGGTAACGGAATTGACAACCTTGTTGAATTGTCTCGATGAAATCTATGACGAACTAGTGAAGTCAGGAAAGATTGATTCGGCCCAATTTTTTTTAAAGCATCGTGTCGAAATTGATAAGATGAGAAATGATCCAAATAAACTAAAGGATGTGATCAGGGATTTAACGACGTGCAGAGCTATGGCTCAATACGCCAACTTCTCGTTGAAAGAAGAAGCGTTGCTTGATGAAGTGGTCAGCAGTTCCAGCGCTTGCCTACATAACATCCCATGAACGAAGGGCCGCAACCATGCGGCCCTTCGTGCTTTTACTCGGCGGTAATGATCAGTCGCCCGTGTTCAACGTTGATCCTTACGCGCTGCCCTGGTGTGAAGCCCGCGTGCTCGATCCATCGTCCTGCCAGCTTCATCCACGGATAAAGCGGCGGCGTGGTACGGCTTCGCCAGTTTCGTTGATGGCGTTGCGACTGCTGGATGGTCACGAAGCGTTCCGTGACGGGTGGACGTGCATTAAGAGCGGCTAACACAAGTCATCAACGAAGCGCGAACAGATAACGGCAGCAGCCAGGGAGAGCAACGCGACATGAATGTCGAGACGACGCTCGAAACGAATGCGCAGTTTGCCGAAACCGGCAAACCAGGCATGCGTGCGCTCGACTACCCAGCGATACCGGCCGAGCCGCTCCTTACTTTCCACGCCACGGCGGGCGATGCGGGCCGTGATGCCGCGCTGCCTCAGGTAACGACGGCAGCGTGCAAAGTCATAGCCTTTGTCCGCATGTAGCTTGCCCGGACGTTTGCGAGGCTGTCCGTTCAGGCCCGGTATCGCAGGAATGGCATCCAGCGTGCGCTCGAATGCCATCGAATCGTGCCGGTT
>NZ_FMYQ01000086.1 GCF_900096975.1 Paraburkholderia lycopersici | reverse complement strand
ATGACTGACATTGTGATCGTATCGGCCGCCCGTACGGCGGTGGGCAAATTCGGCGGCTCGCTGGCGAAGGTGGCGGCGCCCGAGCTGGGGGCGCTGGTCATCAAGGCCGCGCTCGAGCGCGCGGGCGTGAAGCCGGAGCAGGTGAGCGACGTGATCCTGGGCCAGGTGCTCACGGCCGGTTCGGGCCAGAACGTGGCGCGCCAGGCGTCGATCAAGGCGGGCCTGCCCACGGCGGTGCCGGCGATGACGATCAACAAGGTCTGCGGTTCGGGGCTGAAGGCGGTCATGCTTGCGGCCAACGCGATCATCGCGGGCGATTCGGACATTGTCGTGGCGGGCGGCCAGGAGAACATGAGCGCGGCGCCGCACGTGCTGCCGGGCTCGCGCGACGGCTTCCGCATGGGCGACGCGAAGCTTGTCGACAGCATGATCGTCGACGGCCTGTGGGACGTGTACAACCACTACCACATGGGCGTGACGGCGGAGAACGTGGCGAAGGAATACGGCATCACGCGCGAGGAGCAGGACGCGTTCGCGGCGCTCTCGCAGAACAAGGCGGAGGCCGCGCAGAAGGCGGGCCGCTTCGACGCGGAGATCGTGCCGGTGGAGATTCCGCAGCGCAAGGGCGAGCCGCTGCAGTTCCGCACCGACGAGTTCGTGCGTCACGGCGTGACGGCCGAGTCGCTTGCGGGGCTGAAGCCGGCGTTCAGCAAGGAAGGGACGGTGACGGCGGCGAATGCGTCGGGCATCAACGACGGCGCGGCGGCGGTGGTGGTGATGTCGGCGAAGAAGGCCGAGGCGCTGGGTCTGACGCCGCTGGCGCGCATCAAGGCGTACGCGAGCGGGGGCGTGGATCCGAAGGTGATGGGCATGGGGCCGGTGCCGGCATCGAAGCGCTGTCTGGAGCGCGCGGGGTGGTCGGTGAACGACCTCGATCTCATGGAGATCAACGAGGCGTTCGCGGCGCAGGCGCTGGCGGTGAACAAGCAGATGGGCTGGGACACGTCGAAGATCAACGTGAACGGCGGGGCGATCGCGATCGGGCACCCGATCGGCGCGTCGGGCTGCCGGATTCTCGTGACGCTGCTGCATGAAATGCAGCGCCGCGACGCGAAGCGCGGGCTGGCGTCGCTGTGCATCGGCGGCGGCATGGGCGTGGCGCTCGCGCTCGAACGCGGCTGAT
>NZ_FMYQ01000078.1 GCF_900096975.1 Paraburkholderia lycopersici | reverse complement strand
TACCCGAGCGTGGCGAGGAAGCGTCGGAACCCGGCGTCCTCGGCCGCGGGCACCTGGATGCCCACGAGAATCGAGCTGTAGTCCGCCCCCTGGTTGCGGTAGTGGAACAGGCTGATGTTCCAGTTCGGCGCCATCGACGACAGGAAGCGCATCAGCGCGCCCGGCCGCTCCGGAAACTCGAAGCGGAACAGCCGCTCGTCGTGCGCCAGCGGCGAGCGCCCGCCCACCATGTAGCGGATGTGCTGCTTCGACAGCTCGTCGCCCGTGAGGTCGACGGTCGCGAAGCCGTGATCGACGAAGCCCTGTGCGATCTGCTGCGACTCGCCGCGGTTGCGGATCTGCACGCCCACGAAGATGTGCGCGCGCTCGGCGTCGTCGATGCGGTAGTTGAACTCCGTCACGCTGCGCGTGCCCACCAGTTCGCAGAAGCGTCTGAAGCTGCCGCGCTCCTCGGGGATCGTCACCGCGAATACCGCCTCGCGCGCCTCGCCCACCTCGGCGCGCTCGGCCACGAAGCGCATCCGGTCGAAGTTCATGTTCGCGCCCGAGGTGATCGCCACCAGCGTCCGGCCCTCGATGCCCTCGCGCTCCGCGTACCGTTTCGCGCCCGCCACGGCCAGCGCGCCCGCCGGTTCGAGCACGCTGCGCGTGTCCTGGAAAACGTCCTTGATGGCCGCGCACAGGGCGTCGGTATCGACTGTCAGCACCTCGTCGAGATACTCACGGCACAGGCGGAAGGTTTCCTCGCCGACGAGCTTGACCGCGGTGCCGTCGGAAAACAGGCCGACCTCGGTCAGCTCGACGCGCCGGCCCGCCGCGATCGACTGCGCCATCGCGCAGGAATCGTCGGTCTGCACGCCGATCACGCGGATCTCGGGACGCACGGCCTTCACGTAGGCCGCGACGCCGGCCGCGAGCCCGCCGCCGCCGATCGGCACGAAGATCGCGTGAATCGGGGCCTGATGCTGGCTGAGAATCTCCATGGCGACGGTGCCCTGGCCGGCGATGACGTACGGATCGTCGAACGGATGCACGAAGGTCAGGCCGCGCTCCTCCTGCAGACGCACGGCATGGGCGTAGGCGTCGCTGTAGGATTCGCCGGCCTGCACGACCTCGACGGTCGCGCCGCCGTGGGCGCGCACGGCATCGACCTTGACCTGGGGCGTGGTGACGGGCACGCAGATCACGGCCTTCACGCCGAGTTTCGCGGCCGAGAGCGCCACGCCCTGGGCGTGATTGCCCGCCGAGGCGGTGATGACGCCGCGCCCGAGCTGGGCGGGGGTGAGGTGGGCCATCCTGTTGTAGGCGCCGCGCAGCTTGAAGGAGAACACCGGCTGGTTGTCCTCGCGCTTGAGGAAGACGGGGTTGCGCAGGCGCGCCGAGAGGTTCGGCGCGCGCTCGAGCTCGGTCTCGCGGGCCACGTCGTAGACGCGGGCGGT
>NZ_FMYQ01000080.1 GCF_900096975.1 Paraburkholderia lycopersici | reverse complement strand
GATCGCCGCGATGTCCGGTGCGAAGTAGCGGTCGAGCTCGTAGTGCGGCACCCCCGCCCGCACCGACTGCATCACGTGCGCGAGCGCCGGGCTCGTGCGGTGCGGCGCGCGCAGGTCCACCCCCTGGGCCGCCGCGAGCAGTTCGATCGCGAGAATGCTGGCCGTGTTGGCCGCGATGTCGGCGAGCTTGCGCGCCGCGAACGTCGCCATCGAAACGTGATCCTCCTGGTTTGCCGACGTCGGCAGCGAGTCGACCGACGCCGGATGCGCCAGCGTCTTGTTCTCCGAGGCGAGCGCCGCCGCCGTCACGTGCGCGATCATGAAGCCCGAATTCACCCCGCCGTCCCTCACGAGGAAAGGCGGCAGGCCCGAAAGCGTCGCGTCGATGAGCAGCGCGATGCGCCGCTCGGCCAGCGCGCCGATCTCCGCCGCGGCCAGCGCGAGATTGTCGGCGGCGAACGCCACGGGCTCCGCGTGGAAGTTGCCGCCCGAGAGCACCTCGTTCGTTTCCGGGAAGATCAGCGGATTGTCCGAGACCGCGTTCGCCTCGATGAGCAGCACCTGCGCCGCGTGGCGCATCTGGTCGAGGCACGCGCCCATCACCTGCGGCTGGCAGCGCAGCGAGTACGGGTCCTGCACCTTGCCGCAGTCGCGGTGCGAGAGGTTGATCGCCGAGCCCTCCAGCAGCGCGCGGTAAGCGGCCGCCGCCTCGATCTGGCCGCGATGGCCGCGCAGTTCGTGGATGCGCGCGTCGAAGGGCTTCACCGAACCGGCCGCCGCGTCCACGCACAGCGCGCCGGAAACGAGCGCCGTGCGGTACAGGTCCTCGATCGCGAACAGGTTGTAGAGCGCGAGCGCCGTGGAGGCCTGCGTGCCGTTGAGCAGCGCGAGGCCTTCCTTGGCCTGCAGCGCGAGCGGCGCGAGGCCCGCCGCGGCCAGCCCCGCTTCGGCGCTGGCGCGCTCGCCGCGGATGAACACCTCGCCAATGCCGAGCAGCACCGCGGACATATGCGCGAGCGGCGCGAGGTCGCCCGAGGCGCCCACGGAGCCCTTCACGGGAATCACGGGCAGCACGTCGGCGTTGAACAGCGCGATGAGCGCATCCATGACCTCGCGGCGGATGCCCGAATGGCCACGGCCCAGGCTCGAAAGCTTCAGCGCCATCAGGAGGCGCACGACCGGGCGCGACATCGGCTCGCCCACGCCCACCGCGTGCGAGAGCACGAGGTTGCGCTGCAGCAGTTCGAGCTGGTCGTTCGGAATATGCGTGCTGGCCAGCCGCCCGAAGCCCGTGTTGATGCCATAGGCAGGTTCGCCCTTCGCCGCGATCGCGGCGACGGCGCGCGCGCCCGCGTCGATGGCGGCGAAGCTGGCCGGATCGAGATCGAGCCTGACTGCCTCGCGCGCGATCTGGCGCAGTTGGGGAAG
>NZ_FMYQ01000085.1 GCF_900096975.1 Paraburkholderia lycopersici | reverse complement strand
GCCCGGCAGGTCTGCTGCAGGCTTACCGCTTCATCGCGGACAGCCGCGACGAAGCAACCGGCGAGCGCCTCGACAACCTCGAGGACCCGTACCGCCTGTTCCGTTGCCACACGATCATGAACTGCGTCGACGTTTGCCCGAAGGGCTTGAACCCGACCAAGGCGATCGGCAAGATCAAGGAACTGATGTTCCGCCGCGCAGTTTGATGCTGCAGCCCTGAAATGGAATCGCACCAGTCTGACCCCCTTCGCCGCGCGCGCCTTCGCTGGCGCGCGCGGCGCGGCCTGCTCGAAAACGACCTGATTTTCGAGCGCTTTTTTGGCCGCTATGAGCATGACCTCAGCGACGCCGACGTGGGCGCTCTTACGCGTCTGCTCGAGCTGAGCGATAACGACCTGATGGACTTGCTGCTCGCGCGCAAGGAACCAGAAGGCGACCTTGCCGACCCGGACGTGAAGCGGGTGCTGGAACTGCTTCGGAACGTCTGAGCGTTGCGGCGCCGCCCTTATGCAAGCGGGCGCCGTGCTGGACGTGCAAAACTATCGAATCCCGTGTTTATCTTCGATTGAGGATGTGCTATGACTCCGTCTGATGTAAAAGCCACGCTATCGTTCAGCGACAATTCGCCGAGCGTCGAACTGCCGATCTACAAGGGCACGATGGGCCCGGATGTGATCGACATCCGCAAACTGTACGGTCAGACCGGCAAGTTCACGTATGACCCGGGCTTCATGTCGACGGCGTCGTGCAACTCCGCGATCACGTACATCGACGGCGACAAGGGCGAGCTGCTCTACCGCGGCTACCCGATCGACAACCTCGCGCAAAACGCCGACTTCCTCGAAACCTGCTACCTGCTGTACAGGGGCGAACTGCCGAACGCCGCGCAGAAAGAAGAGTTCGTGAAGACCGTCACGCAGCACACGATGGTTCACGAGCAGATGCAGTTCTTCTTCCGCGGCTTCCGTCGCGACGCGCATCCGATGGCGATCCTCGTTGCCGCAGTCGGCGCGCTGTCGGCGTTCTATCATGACTCGCTCGACATCAACAACGCGAAGCACCGCGAAGTGTCGGCGATCCGCATGATCGCGAAGCTGCCGACGCTCGTCGCCATGGCGTACAAGTACTCGATCGGCCAGCCGTTCGTGTATCCGCAGAACGATCTGTCGTACAGCGCGAACTTCATGCGCATGATGTTCTCGAACCCGTGCGAAGAGTACAAGGTCAACGACGTGCTCGTGCGCGCGCTCGA
>NZ_FMYQ01000082.1 GCF_900096975.1 Paraburkholderia lycopersici | reverse complement strand
CTTCCAGTTAATGGTATGGACTGCTCCGGCAGGCGTATCGTGACTGCTGGCGTTGCCGTTCATAGGAGTATCGTCATGGACACCATTCGATTTCTTGCCATCGACCTTGCGAAGAATGTCTTCCAGGTGCACGGTGTAGATGCTGCGGGCAAGCTCGTCCTGCGACGTCGTGTCGGCCGCGCGCAGCTGACGGAACTGGTTCTCCGACTTACGCCATGTACGATCGGGATGGAGGCCTGCTCAAGCGCCCATCATTGGGCACGACAGTTCCAGCAAGCAGGTCACATGGTAAAACTTATCAGCCCGCAATTCGTGAAGCCCTTCGTGAAGGGCAACAAGACTGATGGCAATGATGCCGAGGCGATCTGCGAGGCGTTGCAGCGACCATCAATGCGCTTTGTGCCAATCAAGTCCGTTGAACAACAGGATGTGCAAAGCCTTCACCGTGCTCGCAGTCGCCTCGTTAGCAATCGGACTGGACTTGTGAGTCGGATGCGCGGCATTCTCGCCGAACGCGGCATCGTATTTGCGCAATCGATCACTCGCGCCCGCCGCGAGATTCCAGCTGTCGTAGCCGACACGGCGAACTGCCTGACTCCTCTTGCGCGGGAGATGCTCGCTGATCTGATGGACCAGTTGCGCGAACTGGACAAGCGCATCGCTGGATTCGATCGGCGCATCGAAATGGTGTTCAGGGCGAGCGAAACCTGTCAGCGCATTGCGCAAATCGAAGGGGTTGGACCGAAGACGGCCACCGCCATTGTTGCTGCCGTATCGGATCCGAAGGACTTCAAGAATGGCCGACACTTCGCAGCCTGGCTCGGCTTGGTCCCGCGGCAGAGTTCAAGCGGCGACCGTACTCATATGCTCGGTATCAGCAAGCGTGGCGACCGGCATTTACGCACACTACTGATCCATGGCGCGCGCGCTGTTTTGCGAACCGCACCGACGAAGCATGACAGGAAGCATGCATGGGCTCTTGAGGTGCAGGCCCGGCGAGGGGCCAATCGCGCCATCGTTGCGATCGCGAACAAGATGGCCCGCGTGATCTGGTCGATGCTCGCAACCGGCCAGTCCTACCAGAGAGCAGCGTAGTCTCCGAAATCACTAACGATGCGTTGATCAATTGACATTGGCACTCCGGTCGATCCGGCGAGCAGGGAACCTGATTTCTATAACGGCCCCTGAGGCCTTCCAGTTGTTGAGGCCTGCACGCGCGGAATTCCAGTTGGGCGCTGGGCGATGCCCTGACGCCGGATATATGTACGCAATCGACTTCCGTGTTCGTCAATTCCGTTTGCTTTTGAGAGCAGTCCATATATGTAGTA
>NZ_FMYQ01000083.1 GCF_900096975.1 Paraburkholderia lycopersici | reverse complement strand
ATGCTTCGCCGCTTGCGTGAGCATGACCAGATTGACTGGGAACGGGCGAGTCTTGATGCCGCCAGTGTTTCCAGCCCCGGGGGGCCAGGAAACCGCCCCAACCCGACAGACCGGTGCAAGCTCGGGTCGAAACGGCACATCGTCGTAGATGCGCGCGGCGTTCCGTTGGCCATCACGGTCACGGGTGCCAACCGGCATGATTCGATGGCATTCGAGCGCACGCTTGATGCCATTCCTGCGGTACCGGGCCTGAACGGACAGCCTCGCAAACGTCCGGGCAAGCTGCATACGGACAAAGGCTATGACTTTGCACGCTGCCGTCGTTACCTGAGGCAGCGCGGCATCACGGCCCGTATCGGCAGCCGTGGCGTGGAAAGTAAGGAGCGGCTCGGCCGGTATCGCTGGGTAGTCGAGCGCACGCATGCGCAGTTTGCCGGTTTCGGTAAACTGCGCATTCGTTTCGAGCGTCGTCTCGACATTCATGTTGCGTTGCTGTCCCTGGCTGCTGCCGTTATCTGTTCGCGCTTCATCGATGACTTGTGTTAGCCGCTCTAAAGGCCAAGGACACAAGTGCATCGAATTCCTGCTGATATAGCGGGACATGAATCGCTTTACGAACACGTTCTTCGATATCTCGCACATCCGTCTCGAATAGCGTTTGAGCTTGCGACACAGAGATTTTGCTTGACATCGCAGTATATCCAAGAGCGCTGCAAGACTTCATTTGAACCAAATGCCCCCAGCCAACTGTGCAATAGTTTTTGCTATCGTCATAGTAGAACGTGTGCGACCTGTCTTCGTCGTAGTGCACTCCCTCCCAACCCTTGATGAACTCCTTGCCTTGCGTCGAAGTTTTCAGTTGATCTATTGGGATTCTGTTTCCGAGGGGTGGAAGCGGTCGAGCATCCAAAAACGTTGCTCGATAACCTTCCTGCAGGATTGCCAGTGAATCCATCAAATCTGCGCGACGATAAAATGGCGATCGCAAGCCACTTCCATTCAACTTTGAATTAGGGCTGAAACCGCCCGATCCATCATACGTTTCGAAGTGAAGCATTGAGACGTTTTTATTGCCGACCACGCTAAGCGCTCTGCCGTTGTCGATCAAGATTCCACTTCTTGCAAGAACATCCCCCTGTCTCACGCTGTCTCCAACTTTAACCTTTATTGAGTCTAGAGCGTGTTAGGCACTTCCGGCCAGACCTGGTATCCTGGCTGGATGGCAAAACGCAAACCCTACCCGACGGATGTGTCGGACGAAGAATGGA